>NZ_CABPSC010000012.1 GCF_902459585.1 Pandoraea nosoerga | reverse complement strand
ATGTCGCAGCTTCTCGTCGTCGTCAACAGTTTTTTCGCACCTCCCGCTCGCCGCCGTAGCGACTCGCCCGCTCAAAAACCGCCAACCACCGGGGCCTCTCGGCCCCTCCCGCCCCGTCGCTTCGCTGCTTGCGCCGCGTCGCCGTCGTTGCGAGAGACGAGATATTAGACAGGATCGCCGCGACATGCAAGGAGTTTGTGAAACTATTTTGAAATCCCGCAATTTTCCAGCGCTCGCTCCCCTCTCGCTGCGGCGCCGTTTTCTTCTATATATAAGGAACGATGCATCACGGACGCGCGCCGGCGCCCCCGCCTTTGGCAAAATATCGCGATGAACACCGACCTCTCTCCCGATCCCTCGGGTCAAGCCCATCCCTTCTCGGCTTTGCTGCCCGATACCGTCGTCACCGCCGTCGAACAGCTCGGCAGCTACAGCGACGGGCGGCTGCTCGCGCTCAACAGCTACGAAAACCGCGTCTATCAGGTCGGAATGGAAGACGGCCCGCCATTGATCGCGAAGTTCTACCGTCCGAATCGCTGGACGGACGACGCCATTCTCGAAGAACACGCCTTCACCCAGGCGTTGGCCGAGCACGAGATTCCGGTGGTCGCGCCGCTCGCCATCCATGGCCGGACGCTCCATCACTACCACGGCTTTCGCTTCGCGCTCTTTCCTCGACGCGGCGGACGCGCCCCCGAGCTGCAAGACCCCGACACGCTGCACTGGCTCGGACGCTTCCTGGGACGCATCCATGCCGTCGGGGCCACGCAGCCCTTTTGCCACCGTATGACGCTCGACGCCGGCACCTACGGCCGCCAGCCGGTGGAGTACCTCTGGCAGAGCGGTCTGATCCCGACCGATCTGCGAGACGCCTGGCGCAGCATCGTGGATCTCGCGCTCGCAGGCATCGACCGCTCATACGAGCGAGCCGGAGACGTAAAACTGCTGCGCGTCCATGGCGACTGCCACGGCGGCAATGTGTTGTGGACCGACGCCGGCCCGCACTTCGTCGACTTCGACGACACTTGCATGGCGCCCGCCATGCAGGACCTGTGGATGTTGCTCTCGGGAACGCGGGCCGAGATGACCGTCCAGCTCGACGAGATCCTGTCCGGCTACGAGGACTTTGCCGACTTCAATCCGCGCGAACTGCACCTGACCGAAGCGCTTCGCACCCTGCGCCTGTTGCATTACAGCGCCTGGCTGGCACGCCGGTGGGACGACCCCGCCTTCCCCGCTGCCTTCCCGTGGTTCAACACGCAACGCTATTGGCAGGATCGCATTCTGGAGCTGCGCGAGCAGGTCGCGCTGATGGACGAGCCGCCACTCGTGTGGCGCTGAATTTCCCCGCTTACCACCATCGCCACATGACGAAGACAAGCGCGGCGGCAACGCACCACTCGGCGGTCGATCCGGTCGTCACATACAGCGGCGAACGAAACCGCGTGCGCAGCGGCCAGCAAAGCGGCACGCCGGCTGGCGTCAGCCAGTCTGCCAGCAGGTGAGAAAGGTAGCCGGCGCATAGCGCGAGCATCCACGGCGGCACCCGGCCCCAGGCATAGAGGCACGCGAGGGCGGCAAGCACGGGCAGCAAAAGCGAATGCGTCATGCCGCGATGCCCGAACACTCCCGAAATAGCGAGCGACAGTGGCGCGATACGTCGCCCCAGCAGACTCTTGGGATGATCGATGTCGGGCAGCAGCGCGCCAACGAGCGTCAAGGGCCAGTCGTGGACGCTCGCGGCCCAGCCGGTGCGATGCATCAACCAGGTGGCGCCGATACCGAAAACGAGATGACTTCTGGCTTGCATGGCAGACGGACGTCGATGGGGTGCCTATGGGGTGCCTATGAGGTGGCTATGGAGTGCCCATGGGGCGTCGTGGGCATCGTGGGCATCGCCCCACCTCGTCAGACTTCGAAAATGGGGGGCGAAGTCTATCATCGCCCCGCCCGGCCAACACGGAAATACGACACATCGCGTGCCATGGTTGACGGTGTCATGTGCGCCCCGTACGATCCGCCCCACTGATTTTCCGGCTTTCGGACTGCACGAGGGAGTTTTTCGATGAAGAGGATGCTGCTTCTGGTCGCCGCCACGCTCATGCCGTTGGCCGCGCACGCGACAAACCCGCTCGTCACCGACGACACCGGCACGCAGGACACGGGCAACTGGCAACTCGAACTCAACAGCGAATGGATCACGTTGCCGAGCGCACGTCAGCAACAATGGACGAACACGCTGACCTACGGCGTGCTGCCCAACCTCGACGTCGCCATCCAGGCGCCCTATCAGCGCATGCGCCCCGATGGCGACGGCTGGACCAGCGGCTTCACCGATCTGCAACTGCAGGCGAAATGGCGCTTCCTCGAAGGCGAGACATGGAGTCTCGGCCTCAAGCCGTTCGTTTCGCTGCCGACGGCCAGCGAAGACCGCGGGCTCGGCAATGGCCGGGCCACGACCGGCGCGAACTTGCTGATGCAGTACAACCTCGATCGCTGGACGTTCCTGGCCAACGTCGGCTACACATGGAACAACAACAGCATCGGCAACCGCCAGAGTCTGTGGAATGCGTCAACGGCAGCGTTATTCAGCGTGACGGACGCCGTGCGTCTGGTCGCCGACGTGGGACTGGCCACCAACCCCGACACCGCCACGCAGACGAAGCCGGCCTACGCGCTGGTCGGCGCCATCTACAGCCCGACAAAGGATCTCGACTTCGACGTCGGCTACAAGCGCGGCCTGAACCCCGCCTCGCTGAATCACTCCGTGCAGGCCGGCGTCACCCTCCGCTGGTAAGCGCGGTATCGTGACAAGGCAACTGCATCGGTGTGCCAACCGACCCGCGCCCGCGTACATGCCAGGCAGGCGCGTCGAGGGAACCCGACGCCAGCCGGTCCAGCCGGTCCAACCGGTCCCATGACGGCCCCAGTCCTCATTCCCGAGCGCCACGCGTCTCGCTGATCGCGCCCGATGGCCTGCTTGGGCGCCGAGGGCATGCGCCCCGGCCTTGTGCGCGTGACGCGCCCGTAAAACGCTCGCGGCCCGCACGATTTTCATCCGCCCAATAAAGTTAATGTCATAAATGCTTGACACGATGCGCAGAATACCCGTATTATTCTTCTTCTCAGACGCGGGGTGGAGCAGTCTGGCAGCTCGTCGGGCTCATAACCCGAAGGTCACAGGTTCAAATCCTGTCCCCGCAACCAGATTGGAAAGCCCGTCGATCGCAAGATCGACGGGCTTTTGTCTTTCTGGCGCGAGCGGCGGCGTTCCACGCGCTTGCACCACGAGCCCGGTCCGACGGGAGCCATGTTCTCCACCGTCGCCCATGCCAGCGATGCCGACTACTGCCTGTTCACCGTCAAGGATTGCTGCTACGACCCTGACGAGCTCGCGCACGAGCGTCTGTTCGCGACATCGTTCGAATCGCGCACGCCCCTGCTCTCGCTCGACGACGCCGTGACGATGCTCGGGTAAGACGCGCCGTGCGCTCAGGCGGCCCCACCGCCGAGCAGGTCGTGCTCGTCGAGAATGGCGTAAGCAATGTCGGGATTGCGATCGAGACAGCGGCGCACGGCCGCCGGAATGGTCTTTCTGGTCTTGCGGCACAGGCCAGGCTGTTGCGCGAGCTGGATGCCGATGCCGCGCACCGTGCGCACCTCGTTCGGCCCCGGCGCGATCTGCAGCACGATGCCGAGCTGCGCCTGCATGAGACCTGCGATGCGCTTGAGCTCCTCGTAACTCGCGATGGCTTCGATCCGCTCGATCAACCGCTTCTCCTCGGTCTGCGTCAATCGCAATACCCGGATGTCGCCGCCCGGCTCGCGCAAAAGCGCCTCGCGCTCGCATGAGCAGGCGCCCGGTGGACATTCGACACGGATAGGGAAAGGAACGGCTGCTGCCATCGCTGGAGTTGGGGACACACTGGGCTTCAGGCCCGGACACCCCAAGAAAATAGCCGAATCCCGCCTGAAACTGAACCGGTATCGCCACTAATTGGTCGCCAGCGTCGCTCGCGCCGACGCACGTCCGAGCATGGCGCCCGCCGCGCGAGCGCCGTTCGCCATTCTCCTCACTTTGCGCAACAGACGTTTTCCGTTTCGACGCTTTATCCGTCCCGCGCCGATCCGTATGCTCATGAGCATGCACTGGGGCGGGACGAGACGCCCGCCTGAAGCCACCGGCGCACAACGACGTGCGCCGGTTTGCGTTGCGAACCCCACCGTCTCCCCGGCGCGGCAGCAAACCCCGAACGCGGCGCGCCCTCACCACAGCCGACGGTCATGACAAAGAAGATTGCGTTAGCAGCGTTTCTCGCGGTACCCGGGTCGTTCGCGATCCTCGCCCTGGCATGCCTGCATCCCGGCGCGCGCCGCGCGCTGGCCAGCGCCGCCGGGCTAGAGCCGATGCTGGCCAATCTTTCTCGCCACGTCGTGCTCCTCGCGCTCGTCTACCATCTGAACCTGCACCCCCGCCATGGCGCGCGTGCGCTGCGCGCCTGCCGCAAGCACGCCGATGCCCTCGATGCCCTCGATGCCCTCGATGCCCTCGGTGCCATCGAAGGCATCAGGGGCATCACCGGCACGCCGGCCTTCGGCTCCCCGATGGAATTCGAGGAATTGCACGACTGCGACGCCTTGGCGGGCTGAGGCCCCACCGCCGCGCCCCACCGCTCCACCGCCACCTCCGTCGCCGCGCTCACGGTGCGCGAATCGCATAGCCGTCGACGTAGGCACGCAGGTCGTGCACGCTCCCCGGCGCCCAGACTCTACCGTCACACAGCACGTCGCCGGCGGGTGTGGCCGCTGCTGGCAACCCCTCGGCACGCGCGGCGGACTCGAACAGCGCCGTCTGATTGATCGCCGCGGCCGTTTGCGCCGCCTGCGCCAGCGCCTCGTCCCCCACCATCGCCCAGCGGCGATATTGCGCGATGAACCAGATGCCGTCGAGCGGATGCGGGTAGTTCACGGCGCCGTCGTCGAAGAAGCTCACGGGCAGCAGCGCATGCCTGCCGGGCAGACGTCCGAAGTCGCCGAGCAGCCGGGCGGCGATCAGGTCGCGCGGGGCGCCGACCCACGCCGGTTCGGCGAGCCATCCGGCAGCCTCGGCCCGATGCCCCGGCATGTCCAGCCAGCGGCAAGCACTCAGCAGCGTGCGCACCAGCGCCTGAGCCGTGCGCGGATAGCGAGTCACGAAATCATGCCGGCAGGCGAGCACCTTCTCCGGATGATTCGGCCAGATGTCGCTCGACACCACGACCGTGCGCCCCAGCCCGCGCGCCTGCGCCACGGCGTGCCACGGTTCGCCGCAGCAAAAGCCGTCGAGCCCGCCTTCGTCCATCGCCGCGACCATGTGCGCGGGCGGAATCACAATGCGCGAAATCTCCGTGAGCGGATCGACGCCCTGGGCCGCGAACCAGTAGTTCAGGAACATCGCGTGCGTGCCGGTCGGGAAGGTTTGCGCAAAGACCGGCTTGCGCCCGAGCGACGCGAGCGCGCTGCGCACGTCGCCCGTCTGCGCCATCGCGTCGGCCAGCGAAGGCGTGACCGTAATCGCCTGCCCGTTGCGGTTGAGCACCATCAGCACGGCCATCGCCTCGCGCGGCCCGCCAATGCCCAGTTGCACGCCATACACCAGCCCGTAGAGCGAATGTGCGGCGTCGAGCTCGCCGGTGAGCAGCTTGTCGCGAATCGCCGCCCACGACGACTCGCGGCTCAGCTCCAGCGTGAGGCCGTGTTCGTGCCCCAGCTCGAGGCGCTTGGCCACGATCAGCGGCGCGGCGTCGGACAGCGCGACGAACCCCACCCGCAAATGACGCTTCTCCGGCGCACCGCCTGTCGTTGGCGCCTGGGGAGTCAACCATGATGACGTGGACATGAGCAGTGTCTATCCCAGTAATTCGGCGATCGAGACGAGCTGGCGCGCCACTTCGGCGAGCTTCTCGCCCTGATCCATTGCCCGTTTGCGCAGGATGGCATACGCCTCCTGCTCGGAAATCCGGCGCCGGTCCATGAGCAGACGCTTGGCGCGGTCGATCAGCTTGCGATCGGCCAGTTCGCTCTCCGCCTTGGCGAGCCGTGCGCGCAACTTCTCCTCATGCGCGAAGCGCGCGAGCGCGACCTCGAGAATGGGCGCGAGGCGGTCGGCCGCGAGCCCTTCGACCGAGTACGCCGTGACGCCGGCATCGACGGCCGCGCGGATGAGCGATTGATTGCCGTCGGCCGAGAACATCAGCACGGGGCGTGGTGCGGCCGCATTCATCACCGCGAGCTGCTCGAGCGTGTCGCGCGAGGGCGATTCCGTGTCGATGATGACCACGTCAGGACGCTCGCTCTCGACCACGCGCGGCAGCGCCTGCGGCTTGGCCACTTCGGCGAGCATCTCGCAGCCCAGGCGAGCGAGCGCCGCGCGCAGTTCGCCGATCGGCTTGTCCGTGTCGGTGACGAGCAGCACGCGCAACATGCCCTGCGCGCCGTCCGGCGCTGCGGGAAAACGCGACGAAGGCGTCGGGACGGATGGGTCAGCCGAAAGATCGATGTCCTCGGCGTCCGTTTTTTTCGGCAAGTTCGTGGGGGCCAGCAGGCCGGTCGTAAGGTTGGGTTCCGGTGCGCCGCGAGTGCGGCTGCATCGAGTCCAGTCGGGTCAAGCGGTCAAATCAAGCCAACGAGGCAAGTCAGGCAATCCGGTCAAGCAACGACTTCGAACAACTCAAGCCGCAACTTCAAGCCACGACTTCGGGCCATTCAAGTATAGGCAGCTACGACACAACGCTTCAGGCGGCCTGGGCGATGACACTGTCTGCCATCGCCATTACGCCGCTCGCGAGCCGGTCGGGCGCCGCCGCGCCAAGCGCATCGCGTCCGTCGCGGTCCGCGCACGCCGCCTCACCGACCGCGCCGCCCACGAGCAGGATGGCCGGGCTCGTGAAGCCGGCCGCGCGCACGTCCGCGGCCAGCCGCCCGAGCGACGTCACCATGCGGCGCTCCTGCGGCGTGCCAGCCCATTGCACCGCCGCCGCCGGCGTGGCAGGCGACAGATGCCCGAGCAGCGTCGCGGTCAACGTCTCCACGCGCTGCAGCCCCATGTAGATCGCGAGCGTCGTTCCCGTCGCCGCGAGCGCCGACCAGTTCGGCGCACTGCCGTCCTGACGGTGCGCGGTAACGAAAGTCACGCCGGCGCAGTGATCGCGGTGCGTGAGCGACATGCCAAGACCGGCCGCGGCAGCGAACGCCGCCGAGACCCCGTTCACGATCTCGACCGGCACGCCCGCACGGCGCAGGGCCGCCATCTCCTCGCCCGCACGGCCGAACATCAGCGCGTCGCCGCCCTTCACCCGCACCACATGCGCGCCGCGCCGGGCAAGGCGACACATCAGCCGCTCGATGAACACCTGCGGCGTGGACCGGCAGCCGCCCCGCTTGCCCACGGCAATCACGCGAGCCTGGGGCGCGAGCGTGGCGATCTCCGGATTGGCCAGATCGTCGACGAGCAGCACGTCCGCTTCGCCCAGTACGCGCGCCGCGCGCAGCGTGAGCAAGTCCAGCGCGCCCGGTCCGGCGCTGAGCAGGGTGACTTTGCCTGGCTTCATGATCGTTCTCCCTTGGTTCCCCGATATCCTGCATATCGCTTCGCGCGACGAGTCCCGTACTGCCCGCCTTGTGTCTTGCAACTCGTGTGCGCAACATGCGCAACGTCCGTAATGTTCGTAAGGTTCGTAATGTTCGTAATGTCCGGATGCAGCGCAACGGGCGGCAGTGAGCCGCGACGGCGCGCGGCGAGCCCTCATGCGGCGCCGCTCGCCATCGGCACGGCCGCCTTCACCCCGGGCGCGGCGCACATGCGCTGCAGCTCGGGCACGCACGATCCGCACACGGTGCCGCAGCCGAGCGTCGCCTTGAGTCCGGCGAGGTCCGCCCCCGCCGCGATCGCCGCCGTAATACGCGATGCCTTGATCTGCTTGCACTGACACACCGTCAGGTCGCGTGGCGCCGCCGGAGCACGGTCGGCGACGAACACGGCGTGCCGCGGGCGCGTCCACGGCAAACCTTCGCGCACCCGCGCCAGCAGCGACGCCGAGCCCGCCACGTCCGCCTCGCTGCCCGCGACGAGCACGCCGTCGATCAGCGTCTCGCGCCATGCCACGCGCTTCGTCATGACACGGCGCGCATCGCGATACTCGAGCAGCGATTCGTCGCGCGGCAGATCGAGCGCTGCGTGCAGGCGCTCGAGCCAGTCGGCATCGGGCTGATCGTCGGCGGCCGTCACCACGATGCGATCGTCACCTTCGAGGCGCACCGTCGCAAAACGCCGCGCGGCGAGCAGCGGCTGCACGGCCGCGTGCAAGCGCAGCGCATCGCCGCGCCGCACGGCCGCCACGCGCCACGGCAACGTAAGCGGATCGACGCGCACGGCCGCGTGCTTGAGCTCCGGCTGCCTCGAGTACGGATCGACCGCTCCCGTCGTGGCGTCGTTCACGCCCCCGCCATTCAGAAACTGTCCGCTCCAGTGCATCGCGGCGAACACCGTGCCGGAGGCCACGTCGTCGCTCAGCGCGAGCGTCAGCACCCGTTCGCCGCGACGACTGGAAAGCCGCACGAAGTCGCCCGGCCGAAGACCGCGTCGCGCCGCGTCGGCCGGATGCATCGTGAGCGTCGGCTCCGGTGCGTGGTCGAAGAGCTGGCCGACGCGTCCCGTGCGGCTCATGCCGTGCCACTGGTCGCGCAGTCGCCCCGTGATGAGCCGCAGTGGATGCCGCGCATGGATGGGCTCGGCCACGGGCCGGTACTCGAACGCATGAAAGCGGGCGCGTCCGTCGGCGGTGGCGAACACGCCGTCTTCATAACGGCGCGCAAGCCCCTGCGAGGCGCCAGCCGGAAACGGCCACTGCTGCGGGCCGAGCTGTTCCAGTCGCGCATAGTCGAGCCCGCCGATATCGAGATCGCGGCCGACGGTGAGCGCGCGATGCTCGTCGAAAATCGCTTCGAGCGACGAGAAGGCGAACGGCTCGGGCGACGCATCGAGCATCGGCGCAAGGCGGCGCGCGACTTCGCTCGCAATCCACCAGTCCGCGCGCGCCGCACCGGGCGGCGGCACGGCCGCGCGCACGCGCGAGATGCGCCGCTCCGAATTCGTGACGGTGCCCGCCTTCTCGCCCCAGCTTGCCGCGGGCAGCAAGACATCGGCATACGGCACGGTGTCGGTCTGGTGAAACGCCTCTTGCACCACCACGAACTCCGCCGACGCCAGCGCTTCGCGCACCCGTGCGCTGTCGGGCATCGAGTGCACGGGGTTCGTGCAGGCGATCCAGATGGCCTTGATGCGGCCGTCGCGCACCGCATCGAACATCTCGACGGCCGGCAGGCCGGGCCGGTCGGACAGTCCCTGCACGCCCCACAGGCGCTCGATCTCGGCGCGGTGCGCGGCGTTGCCGATCTCGCGATGCGCCGCGAGCATCGTCGCGAGGCCGCCGACCTCGCGCCCGCCCATGGCGTTCGGCTGGCCGGTCAGCGAAAACGGACCCGCGCCGGCGCGGCCGATCTGCCCGGTGGCCAAATGCAGATGAATGAGCGCCAGGTTCTTCTCGGTGCCGTGGCTCGATTGATTGAGCCCCATGCAGTAAAGCGAGAGCGCGGCCGGACTTTCGCCGAACCAGTCGGCCGCCTGGCGCAGCGCCGCTTCGTCGATGCCGCAGATGTCCGCCGCGTGTTGCGGCGGATAGTCGCGCAACGTCTGCTTGAGCGCGTCGAACCCTTCGGTATGCGCGTCGATGTACTCCCGGTCGATGCGCCCTTCCCAGATCAGGTGGTGCAGCATGCCGTGAAAGAGCGCCACGTCGGTGCCGGGCACGATGGGCAGGTGCAGATCGGCCATCGCGGCCGTGTCGGTGCGGCGCGGGTCCACCACGATCCAGCGAATCGACGGATCGGCGGCCTTCGCCGCTTCCAGCCGCCGGAACAGCACCGGATGCGCATACGCCATGTTGCTGCCCGCGAACAGTACCGTGCGCGCGGCTTCGAGATCGTCGTAGCACGTGGGCGGACCATCCGCGCCGAGCGCCATCTTGTAGGCGCTCACCGCGCTCGACATGCACAGCCGCGAGTTGGTATCGATGTTGTTGGTGCGCACCAGCCCTTTGGCGAGCTTGTTGAAGACGTAATAGTCCTCGGTGAGCAGTTGCCCCGAGACATAGAACGCCACGGCGTCGGGCCCGTGGCGGCGAATGACGTCCGCAAAGCGCGAGGCGACCGTGTCGAGCGCCTCGTCCCATGCAACGGGCGCGCGAGCGGCATCGCGCGCGGTGCGCAGTTCGGGGGTTAGCACGCGCCCGGTCAACGACTGTGTCGTCATCGGCAGCGTCATGCCCTTGCTGCACAGGCGCCCTTGGTTGGCCGGGTGCGCCGGGTCGCCCCTTACGCCGACGATGCGCTCACCGTCGCTCTCGACGAGCATGCCGCAACCGACGCCGCAGTAGCAGCAGGTGGTTTGCGTGATGGTGTTCATGGACGGCTCCGGCTGTAGCAAGGGCGTGATCGGCAGGGTGACGTTGGCGGCATTGCGAGTGCGTTACCGGCACGTCAGGCGGCGGCCGGTTCCGCCGGTTCCGTGGTCTTTCCGGGCGCCTCGTCACCCGCGTCGTCCACGTCATCCACGCACAGGTACACCTGGTCCGCGTCGATCCGCACGGCAAAGCGCCGCGCACAGCCCACGTCGGGCGCGCACGCCTGCCCCGTCGCCAGATCGATGTTCCAGGCATGCAGCGGGCACGTCACGCGCTCGCCGTGGACAATGCCCTGCGAGAGCGCGCCGCCCTTGTGCGGACACTTGTCACGCAGCGCGAAGACCTTGTCCGCTTCGGTGCGGAACAGCGCAATGTCGCCGCCGGCGTGCGGCATGACGCGCGAGCCCAGTCGCGGGATCGCGTCGATGTCGCACACGTGCAGCCAGATCGGTTCGGATAGCGTCATGGCAGTTTCCTTCAGGCGATTTCCAGCAATTTCAGGCGGTTCCGTCGATTTCACACGGTCGCCGGCTCGACGCGCTGCGGCACGAGCGGACGGTATTCATTGGCTTGCGCACCGTCGATGCGCGCCTGCCACGGGTCGGGCAGACCGTCGAGCGAATAGAGCAGCCGTTCGTAGAGCGCGCGACGATTGGCGGCGTCGGCCACCACGCGCTGCTTCACGTAGTCGAGCCCCACGCGGTGGATGTAATGCACCGTTCGATCGAGGTAGTACGCCTCCTCGCGGTAGAGCTGCAGGAAGGCGCCTGTGTACTCCTTCACTTCCTCGGCCGTCTTCACCTTCACGAGAAACTGCGCGACTTCGGTCTTGATCCCGCCGTTTCCGCCAACGTAGAGCTCCCAGCCCGAGTCCACGGCAATCACGCCCACGTCCTTGATGCCGGCTTCAGCACAGTTGCGCGGGCACCCCGACACGGCGAGCTTCACCTTGTGCGGCGACCACATGTTCGCGAGCATCGTCTCCAGGTCGATCCCCATCTGCGTGCTGTTTTGCGTGCCGAAGCGGCAGAACTCGCTGCCCACGCACGTCTTCACCGTGCGGATCGACTTGCCGTAGGCGTGTCCCGAGGGCATGCCCAGATCGCGCCACACGTTGACGAGGTCTTCCTTCTTCACGCCGAGCAAATCGATGCGCTGGCCGCCGGTGACCTTGACCATGGGAATCCGGTATTTGTCGGCCACGTCGGCAATGCGGCGCAGCTCGCTCGGGTTCGTCACGCCGCCCTTCATCTGCGGCACCACGGAGAACGTGTTGTCCTTCTGGATGTTGGCGTGCACGCGCTCGTTGACAAAGCGGCTCTGCGGATCGTCCACCGCCTCCTTCGGCCAGGTGCTGAGCATGTAGTAATTGAGCGCCGGGCGACAGGTTGCGCAGCCGTTGGGGGTGCGCCACTCGAGAAAGTCGAAGGCGGCGCGGTGCGTGGTCAGGTGATGCTCGCGAACGGCGCGACGCACCTCGGCATGCGAGAGATCGGTACAGCCGCACACCGCCTTTTCCTTGGGTGCGGCGTCGTAGGTCGAGCCGAGCGTGCTCATCAGAATCTGCTCGCACAGCCCCGCGCACGAGCCGCACGAACTCGCGGCCTTGGTGTGCTTCTTCACCTCGTCGAGCGTGAACAGGCCCTTCTCGGTGATCGCCTTGACGATGGTGCCCTTGCACACGCCGTTGCAGCCGCACACCTCGTCGCTGTCGGCCATCGCCGCCGCGCGGTTCTGCCCTTGCGTGCCGACGTCGCCCACGCTCGATTCGCCGAACATGATGCGCTCGCGCAGCTCGCCCAGTGCGCGCCCTTCGCGCAGCAGCTTGAAGTACCACGCGCCGTCGGCCGTATCGCCGTAAAGGCAAGCCCCGACGAGCTTGTCGTCGCGTATCACCAGCTTCTTGTAGACGCCGCCGGCCGGGTCGGACAGTACGATTTCCTCGGTGCCCTCTCCGCCCTGGAAGTCGCCGGCGGAGAACAGGTCGATGCCCGTGACCTTGAGCTTGGTCGAGAGCACCGAGCCGCGATAGCTGCCAATGCCCATGAGCGCAAGATGGTTCGCGCAGACCTTCGCCTGTTCGAAGAGCGGGGCGACCAGACCGTACGCCACGCCGCGGTGGCTCACGCACTCACCTACCGCGTAGATGCGCGGATCGTAGGTCTGCAACGTGTCGGAGACGACGATGCCGCGCGAGCAATGGAGGCCCGCCGCTTCGGCGAGCGCGGTGTTCGGGCGGATGCCCGCGGCCATCACGACGAGCTCGGCCGCGATCTCGTCGCCGTTGCTAAAACGCACGCCGCTCACGCGCCCGTGGCCGTCGTCGAGAATGGCCGAGGTCTGATGCGAGAGGCGGAACGCCAGACCGCGCGCCTCGAGCGACTGCTGCAGGAGCTTGCCGGCCGTGCTGTCGAGCTGACGCTCGAGCAGCGTGTCGGCCAGGTGCACGACGGTCACGTCCATGCCGCGCAGCTTGAGACCGTTGGCCGCCTCCAGCCCCAGCAGGCCGCCGCCGATCACCACCGCGTGGCGCTTCACGCGCGCCGTCTCGATCATGATCTCGGTGTCGCGAATGTCGCGGTAGCTGATCACGCCCTCGAGGTCGTTGCCCGGCACCGGCAAGATGAACGGGCTCGAGCCGGTGGCGATCAGCAGCCGATCGTATGGCGCTTCGGTGCCGTCGGCGCAGCGCACGACGCGGCGGGGCCGGTCGATCTGCGTGACTTCCTTGCCCAGATGCAGCGTGATGCCCTTGCTCTCGTACCACTCGAGCGGGTTGAGCACGATGTCGGCGAACGACTGCTCCCCGGCAAGCACCGGCGAGAGCAGGATGCGGTTGTAGTTCGGATGCGGCTCGGCACCAAATACGGTGATGTCGTACTGATCCGGCGCGATCTCCAGCAATTCCTCTAGCGTGCGGATGCCGGCCATGCCATTGCCGATAACGACCAGACGAGGTTTGCGCATGCTCTCTTCTCCCATTGCAATGCCTGCTGCGCCCGAAAAACAAAACGGCGTCCGTCCGCGCCGAAGCACGGAGGGACGCCGTTGTCCTGTGGCGACGTCGCAGACCATTGCGCCCCGACGCCGCCTTCGAATTCGTTGCCGGCGACGCCTTTGCCGCTGGCCTTTACGCTAACGCAACAAGCGTGCCAGGCCGGGGGAAATATCGGGAAAAGCGCGACAGGACAAGGCTGGAGCGGCGCATCCCCCATAGGGAGAATCTGAAATTGCTCGGAAATTTTCCGCACCGCAGCAGTGCAAGATGTTCTGCATGCCGCAGCGGGCGCACCACGATGAAGCGCCCGGCGGGGCGCAAATGCGCCCCCGATGGGCGTCGCGGGCGCCGCCTCAGTCGTCCTGCATGAGCGCGCGGCCGATGATCAATTGCTGGATTTGCGTGGTGCCTTCATACAGCCGCAGCAGACGCACGTCGCGGTAGAACCGCTCGACCTTGTACTCGTTGATGTAGCCCGCGCCGCCGTGGATCTGCACACCGCGGTCCGCCACGCGCCCGACCATCTCGGTGCAAAACAGCTTCGCGCAGGAGGCGCGCATGCTCACGTCGGTGTCGCGCCTGCCGGCGGGACGCGCGTCGTAGCGCTGCGCACAGTCCTGCACCATCGACCAGCCGGCGTAGAGCTCGGCCTGGCTGTCGGCGAGCATCGCCTGCACGAGCTGGAAGTCGCCGATGCGCTGGCCGAACTGCTTGCGCTCGCGCGCGTAGGCGACCGACTCGTCGAGAATGCGCTGCGCCATGCCGCAAGCCAGTGCAGCCACGTGCAGGCGCCCACGGTCGAGCACTTTCATGGCCGTCTTGAAGCCCTTGCCCGCTTCGCCGCCGATGATGTTCGCAGCCGGCACGCGCGCGCCGTCAAGAATGACATCGCAGGTCCTGGTGCCGCGCTGGCCCATCTTCTTGTCCGGTTTGCCCAGCGACAGACCGGGCGTGTCGGCCGGGACGATGAACGCCGAGATGCCGCCCGCGCCTTCGCCGCCGGTGCGCGCCATCAGCGTGAACGCCCCCGCGCGCGGAGCGTTGGTGATGAAGCGTTTCACGCCGTCGATGACATAGGCGTCGCCGTCGAGCACGGCCCGTGTCTTGAGCGCCGCGGGGTCCGAGCCGGCATCCGGCTCGGTGAGCGCGAACGACATGATGAGCTCGCCGCTCGCCACGCGGGGCAGCAGCTCGCGCTTCTGAGCTTCGGTGCCGTCCATCAGAATGCCCTGCGAGCCGATGCCGACGTTCGTGCCGAACACGGAGCGAAACGCGAGCGAGGTCTGCCCGAACTCGAACGCAACGCGCGCCTCCTGCGCCATCGACAGCCCGATGCCGCCATAGGCTTCCGGAATCGACAGGCCGAAGAGCCCCATCGCCTTCATCTCGTCGACGATGGCCGGCGGCACTTCGTCCTGCTCCTCGACGTCGTTCTCGGCCGGCACCAGCCGCTCGCGGATAAAGCGCTGCACGGCCGCGAGCAGCAGGTCGAACGATTCGCTATCCAGTCCCTTCGATGTCATCTCTGTATTCCTTGAACTTCCGAGGCGAGGCGCGAGGCGCATTCGTTCGCGCCCCCGACTGCGGCGTCTCGCGCAATTTGAATTTCTGTATCTTACCCGCGGGTGTACCGGGCAGCGAGTCACGCACCTCGGCGCACCTCAGCGCACTTCGGCCAACACTACCGCGCCCCGCGACGCCCCGTGACCGGTCGCGCCGAGCCCGGCCATGTCACCCCATTCGAAAATAAAACGGGCGAAGACCGCCGCAAACGTGCATCCGAAAGCGCTTTGCGCGACTGTTTTTCGGCCCAAAACCCCAATCACGACAAGGACTTATCGGAACCTCGCCGTCTCGTGCAACACGGCATTAACTAGCATGCTAATTATTAGTTAACATATAATCTTTCTCCATGACCTCCCTGGAATCCCTCCGCTTCGCCTTCACCAGTCATCTGCTGCTCGCGGGCAAACAGTGGCGCCAGCTCTCGCAGGGCGCCATCGGTGAATACGGCATTTCGGCGGCGAGCGCTGGCCCGCTGCTGTTCATCCGCCGGCTCGGCCAGGGCGTGCGTCAGGTCGAGCTCGCCGAATACGTCGGCCTGGAAGGGGCGTCGCTGGTGCGGCTGCTCGATCAGTTGTGCGCCGCCGGCCTCGTGCGGCGCGAAGTGGACGCCAGCGACCGGCGCGCCAACGCCCTGCGGCTGACCGAGGCCGGCGAGGCGCTCGCCGAAAAGCTCGAAAGCGAACTCAGCCAGTTGCGCGCGAAAGTCTTCGCGAGCGTCTCGCGCGAGGATTTCGAAGCGGTGCTGCGTGTGTTCGAAGCTCTCTCCAGCGCGGCCGGTCCGGATGCGACCCTCCTCGCGATGGAGCCTCCCAAGAAGTAGACCGTGCTCAACTGGCCTTCCTCCCGCGACTGGATCTTCTCGATCAAGGCGTTCGCCGCTTCCATGCTGGCGCTCTACATCGCGCTCGCGCTCGGCCTGCCGCGCCCGTACTGGGCCATGGCTACGGTCTACATCGTGTCGCACCCGCTCACCGGGGCGACACGCTCCAAGGCGCTGTACCGTGTGCTCGGCACGCTGCTCGGCGCCGCCGCTTCCATCGCTTTCGTCCCGGCGCTGGTCAACACGCCGGAACTGCTGATGGCGGCCGTGGGGCTGTGGACCGGCACGCTGCTCTATATCTCGCTGCTGCATCGCTCGCCGCGCAGCTATGTATTCCTGCTCGCCTCGTACACCCTGCCGCTCATCGCCCTGCCCGCCGTGAACACGCCGGACGTCATCTTCGACATCGCCATCGCGCGCGCCGAGGAGATCATTCTCGGCATCGTCTGTGCGAGCGTGGTCGGTGCGGTCGTCCTGCCCACGAGCGTGGCCAAGGTACTGCACGACCGTTCGGCGCGCTGGCTCGCCGACGCCGCGCGCTGGACGGCCGACATGCTCTCGGCCGACCCCGACGGCAAGGCGACGCGCCACATGAGCCGGCACCGCATGGCCGCCGACATCCTGGCGCTCGACCAGTTGATCAGCCAGCTTTCGTATGACGCCGACACGTCCGCACGGGTGAGCGACGCACAGGAGCTGCGCGGCCGCATGACGATGATGATGCCCGTGCTCTCCACGGTGGCGTCGCTCGTACAGACGCTGCGCCAGCATCCGCAAGGGGTGCCCGGCGCGCTCGAGGCGAAGATGGCCGACGTGGTCGCATGGCTGCGCCGCGGCGCCCCCTCGCCCGCACCGGCGCACCTGCTCAGCCCGCCGCAGGCCGCCGGCGAAGCGTCCGACTGGTACGGCGCGCTGGTCGCCGCGACCGAGGACCGCCTGCGCTCGCTCGTGCAGCTCTGGCAAGACTGCGCGACGCTGCAGCGGCGCTTCGGCCAGCCCGACGACGCTCCCGAATGGTCGCCCGCGTTTGCCCACTGGGAGCTCGGCGGCGCGCGTCACTATGATCATGGCCTGCTGCTGTTCTCGACGCTCTCCGCCGCGCTGTGTACGTTCCTGATGGGCATGGCGTGGATCTACACCGGGTGGAACGACGGTGCGGCCGGCGTGTCGCTCGGCGCCGTGGCGTGCTGCTTTTTCGCGGCGATGGACGAACCGGCGCCCTTCATCCGTTCGTTCTTCTGGGCGACGGCCGTGTGTGTCGTGTTCGCCGCCGTGTACGTCTTCTTCATCCTGACGAACGCCCACGACTTCGGCCTGCTCGTCGCGCTCTTCGCCGTTCCGTATCTGTTGCTCGGCACGCTCATCGTGCAGCCGCGCTTCACGATGGTGGCCATGCTCGTGGCCGTCAACACGGCGAGCTTCGTCGGCATTCAGGGCGGCTACAACGCCGACTTCAGCGCGTTCCTCAACAGCAATCTTGCCGGGCTGGCCGGCGTGCTGTTCGCGCTGCTGTGGACCCTGCAGACGCGCCCCTTCGGCACGCGCGTGGCGATGCGCCGCCTCATTCATGCGAGCTGGCGCGACATCGCCAGGAACGCGCGCGGGCGTTCGGTTGCCGAGCACGGGCGCCTGCGCTCGCGCCTGCTCGACCGGCTCGGCCAACTCGTGCCGCGCCTGGCCGCGAGCGAGAGCGAGACGTCGAGCGACGGCTTCACCGAAGTGCGCGTCGAACTCTCCGCGCTCGCCTTGCAACGCGAGCTGCCGCATCTGAATCCCTCGCAGCGCAGCGCCATCGAGGCGGTGCTCAACGACGTGGCGCGCTTCTACCAGGCGCGTCTCGACGAAGCGGTGAGCCGCCCTGACGCCACGCTGCAAGACAAACTGCTGGGCGCGGTGCGCTCTCTGGTGGCTCACGGCGATCAGGCGTCGCGCAGTGCGCGCGCATCGCTCATGGACATCCACGTCGCACTGTTCCCGACCACACAACCCCGGAGTGCTCAATGAGCGCAGAGATCGATATCTATGGCGTGTTCGTGCCGATGCTGCTGGCGCTGATGGTCGTTGCTTTCGTGGTGACCGGCGTGCTGCGCTTCGCGCTCGCGCGCCTGGGCTTCTACAAGCTCGTCTGGCACCGTTCGCTATTCAACCTCGCTGTGTACATCATCGCGCTGGGCGGCATCGTCGCCATCGCGCGGGCCTGCCAACCATGAAACTGAAACTTCGCTCCATCGGCTCCGTCGTCCTGACGCTCGCGGTATCGTGCGTCGCGATTTTCGTGCTCCTGCACCTGTGGGATTACTACACCGTCGCCCCGTGGACGCGTGACGGTCGCATTCGCGCCGACATCGTGCAGATCGCGCCCGACGTCTCCGGCCTCGTCACCGACGTCGAGGTCAAGGACAATCAGCCGGTGCATCGCGGCGACCTGCTCTTCGTCATCGATCGCGATCGCTACGCGCTTGCGCTGCAGCAGGCCGAAGCCAATGCCGCCGCCCTGCGCGCCACGCTTGCACAGGCCCGTCGCGAGAACGCCCGCAATCGTCAACTGACGGAAGTCGTCGCCAGAGAAGTGGTGGAAGCCGGCCAGGCCAAGGTCGAGTCCGGCGAAGCCGCCGTGGCGCAAGCCGAGGCCGCCGTGCGGCTGGCGAAACTCAATCTCGAACGCACGCGTGTGCTCGCGCCGGCCGACGGCTATCTGAACGACCGCGTGCCGCGCGTGGGCGACTATGTCAGCACCGGCCGCCCGGTGCTCTCGATGGTCGATGCGAACTCGCTGCACGTGGAAGGCTATTTCGAAGAGACGAAGATGCGCGGCATTCACATCGGCGACAAGGTCGAAGTGCGCCTGATGGGCGAGCGCGACGTGCTGCACGGCCACGTGCAGAGCATCGTCGCCGGCATCGAGGATCGCGACCGCACGAGCGGCGCGTCGATGCTGCCCAACGTCAACCCGACCTTCAACTGGGTTCGCCTCGCGCAGCGCATTCCGGTGCGCATCGCGCTCGACGACGTGCCCAAGGACATGCGGCTTGTGGCCGGGCGCACGGCCACGGTAACCGTCATCGAAGGCCGACACGAGAAGACCGCGGATGCCGGCCGGGCGGCGCACGCCGCGCCCGCCGCCCAGGTCGCCCACGTCGCCCTCCTCGCGCGCCGGACCGGCGCCCAGTCCGGAGCACGGCAGTGAAAGCGCGACTGTTCCTGATGAGCGCCGTGGCCAGCGCCGCGGCGCTGGTCGCCGGGTGCACGACCGTCGGCCCGGACTACCATCTGCCCGAGGCGTCCATCATGCGTTCGCCCGAGGCGAACGGGCCGCTCGTCGACGGTGCCCAGCGCGCGGTCTCCGCCGCCGCCGTGCCCGACGACTGGTGGCAAAGCTATGACGACCCGCAGCTCGATGCGCTCGTGAAGCAGGCGCTCGCTGCCAACACGAACGTGCGCGTGGCGCTGGCCAATGTGCGGCGCGCCATCGCGACATATCACGAGGTCGAGTCGGAGAACCTGCCGCAGGGCGGCGTGGAAGCCAATGCCGCGCGCGCGCAGCTCTCCGGCGAGAGTTTCCTGAAGGAAGAGAAGCTGCCGGTGATCAATCTGGCCGCCGCCGCATTGTCGGTCTCGTACCAGATCGACTTCTTCGGCAAGCTCGCGCGCGCGGACGAAGCCGCGCTGGCGGCCGCCGAAGCGAGCCAGGCTGCGCTCGACGTGGCCCGCGTGAGTGTGGCGGCCGAGACCGTGCGGGCATACGTGCAAAGCTGCGCCGCCAATCACGAATACGACATCGCCAACGAGCAGCTCAGGCTTCAGGAAAAGAGCGTGGCCATTACGCGCAAGCTCGTCGACGCGGGCCGCGATCAGCCGACCGATCTGCTGCGCGCGCAGGCGCAGGCCGACACGCTGCGCGCCGCCCTGCCGCGCTTTCAGGCGCAGCACGAAGCCGCGGCCTATCGGCTCGCGGTAATGCTGGGCAAGGTGCCCGGCACGCTCGACGCGAGCGCCGCGCAATGCCGCCGGATCCCGCAACTGCGCCAGCCGCTTCCCGTCGGTGATGGCACTGCGCTGCTCAAGCGCCGCCCCGACATACGCCAGGCCGAGCGCGAACTCGCCGCGGCAACGGCGAAGATTGGCGTGGCGACGGCCGACCTGTACCCGTCGATTCGCATCGGCGCCTCGGTCGGTGCGAGCGGCGTGCTGGAGCACTTCGGTCAGGCTCGCACGGAACAATGGAGCGTGGGGCCGATGATCACCTGGTCGCTGCCGACCAACGGCGTGCGCGCTCACATCAAGGGCATGGAAGCCGGGGCCGACGCCGCGCTCGCGCATTTCGACGGCGTGGTGCTCAAGGCGCTCCAGGAGACGCAAACGTCACTGTCCGCCTATACGCGAGCGCTGGAGCGCGACGCCGCACTGCGCGATGCGCGCGACAAGTCGCGCGCCGCGGCACAACAGAACCAAAAGCTGTATCGCGCAGGCCGGGCGCCGTATCTGACGAGTCTCGACGCCGAACGCACGCACGCGAGCGCGGAAGCCGCGCTGGCCGCCTCGCAGACACAGGTCGCGATGGATCAGATCAACCTCTTCCTCGCGCTGGGCGGCGGCTGGCAATCGGGCGCCGCGAGCGACAAGGCGTCGTTCGCCCCAACGGGCGCCGCGCAGCATGCGCCGCCCGAGGCCGGAAGGTCCGATAAGGTCCGATAAGGCCCGATAGAGCCCGATAGAGCCAATAGGGCCGGTGGAGCCGCTCAAACCGCGGCTCGCTGAAATTGGAAGACGGGGTCCGCGGCGGCGCGAGTCGTGAAGGCGCCGCGCCTGCGGAAACACACAAGCCCCGTCGGGACGCGATCCTCGGGCGGGGCTGTGGTAAGTGACGCGTGACAGGCGTCGGTAAAGCGGGACTCGGTGGTGTAGGCGGCTCCGTCAGCAGATCGGGCGAGCCGTCGGGAAGTCGGGTGCTGCGGGTGCTGCGTCGATAGCCCTGAGGCCATCGTCGCTGCGACTCAGTTGGCGCTCGGCACCTGCGGCGCTGCGCCGCGCTGCATTGCTTCGATTTCGGCCGTGCGCTTTTGCAATTGCACCGATTGCTCGAAGGTATACGGGAAGTTGAACTCCGTCACCGGCGAGAGGCCGAGCTCACGCGCCGCTTGCAGCTCGGCGCGCACATGCTCGCGGCTCACGCCGCTCGTTTGCGAATCAGCCGCGAATGCCGAGCCGGCAGCCATCGTCAGGCCGACGAGCGCAACGGCGCTCAACAGGTTCTTTTTCATGGAAAACTCCTTTTGTCGTTTATGTGTCGCCAGAAGGCGCCGAAACCGGCAGATTTCGATTTCGCGCCCTGAGTAAATTATAGTTTTCCCTTAGTTTTGAACCAGACCGAATGCGGCAACACACTGTTTCGGAAAGTCGTGAAATCGGCCGGAGATCGCGCCCACGCAGCGTCGGAATATGGGGGCGAATGGCCCTGAATGGCCCTGAATGGCCCGGAAGGGCTCGGAACGGCGGAAACAGCAGAAACGGCAGGGGCAAGCGCGGCGGGCGCGCCCGCGCTTATGGATTCGCAAGCGCAATCAGCAGGGCGTCAGTACCGGATCACGGGGAAATCAGTCCTGTGCTGATGGCCGCCGCAATGGCCTGATGCCGATTCACGGCGCCGAGCTTGCGCTTGGCGTTATTGATGTGAAACGTCACGGTATGCTCGGAAATCTTCAGGATCAAACCGATCTCCCACGCCGTCTTGCCGCGCGCGGCCCACAACAGGCTCTCGAGCTCGCGAGGACTGAGCTTGCCGGCACTGCGGCTTGCGACCCATTGCATGTCGAGTTGCTGAATCGCCTGATGAAAATACACGGCGCTCAGATAGATCTCGCCCAGCATTCGCGTTTCATGCTCGGCCGATTCCTCGGGAGACTTCCCCGTCGCGGCACAGAAGATCGCGCGCTCGCCTGCCGCCCCGTAGATCGGAATCGACACGCCACTGGCCAGTCCATGGGCGCGGGCGTCGGCGAAGATGGGATGCGGCCGCTTCTGCGCCAGAAACGTTCGCCAGCGAATGGGCAACGGCGACAGATTGGCCGCCACCAATACCGGATCGTGGTCGGCATATCCGGCGCTTTGATAGCGCTCGATCCATGACGCCGGATACGTCGTGAAGATGTGGCGGCTCGGCATTCCCTGCGCCGTAATGCGCTGGTCGTCGATCTGAAACGCCGCGGCCTCACGTTCGCGTCTCGGCAACAAGGGGGCGTAAAACAGCGCGTCGTATCCGAGCGTCTGCGTCAAATTCCGGAACTCGGCGTCCAGCGCTTCGACCGAGCGGGCATTGAGCAGCCCCTCATATCGGTAAAGATTGTGATGCATTGCGAGTTGCACTTTCTTGTTGATTGCCGATGGAAGGCCGTTATCCGCGCATTGTAGTCCTAGCTTTACGTTTTGCGGACAGTAATTTCTGCCGATGAAACAGCGCCTTGCATTCACGTGGACTGCCAATCATTTGCGCGGCGAGTGCCCGGATTCGGAAGGCTCGTCCCGCCTCGGCCCAACGCCTCGAGCGCCGTGAGCACCTTGCGCAGTCCCGGCGTCAGCGGCTTGTCCTGACGGACGACCACTGCCAGCGTGCGCGAGAGCGCCGGGGCCAACGTGCAGACGCGCAGACCTCGCCGGTGGTGCGCCGCGCTCACCGACATGCGGGGCACGATGCTGCAGCCCAGCCCTGCCGCGACCATTTCCTTGATCGCCTCGATGCTGCCCAGCGCCATGACGGGACGCACGCGCAATCCTGCCTGGAGAAACCACTCGTCGATCAGAAGCCGCGTACTGCTGCCCGACTCGAACGCCACCATGGGCGCGGCAGCCAGCCCGGGCGGCGTGAGTTCGTCGGCCCAATGCGTATCGCTCGCCGGCGCAATCGCGACGAACGCATCCTGCAGCACGGGCGTGATGTGCAGGCTGCGTCCGGCAGCCGGCAGCGTCACAAGCCCGACGTCCAGTCGGTTTTCCGTCACCGCCGCGACGACGTCGTCTGTGTTGCCGGTGCTCACCCGAATATCGAGCGCGGGGTAGCGGCGGCGCATGGTGCGCAGCATTGGCGGCAGCAAATGGATGCATGCCGTGGCGCCGGTGCCGATGGCGACTTCGCCCGCAACGCCCTGCGCATGCGTGCAGAGCGCCTGCATGGCGTCCTCGACGGCGGCGTCGATGCGCACCGCGTGCTCGAGCAGCGCCGAACCCGCCGGCGTGGGCTTGAGCCGCTTGCCCACGCGCTCGATCAGGCGCACGTTCAGGCGCTGCTCCAATTGGCGCACCTGCAGACTCACGGCGGGCTGGGACAAGCCGAGCCGCGCGGCAGCCGCCGAAAAGCTGCCCGCATCGACAACCTCGGTAAACGTCTGCAACTGGTCCAGATTCAGACGCCTCATCTCAAAGTTTTCCTTATGAACGCGATAAGATGTCAAGACTTTACCAAGAGATGCGGCCGGCGCACCATGCACGCTCCCGTTCCGTCATCGCGTCTCGCCCCGGCCGCACGGCGCCGCCCCTGGCGCCGCTCCCCCGTACATGTCCACACTCCGCACCAGCCTCACGCTTGGCCTCGCGCAACTGATCAACTGGGGCGTGAGCTTCTATCTGCCCGGGGCCTACGCCTGGCGCATCGTTCACTCGACCGGCTGGCCGCCGTCGTGGGTCTTCGCCGGCCCGTCGCTGGCCATGCTCGTCATGGCTGCCATCTCCCCCCTCTCCGGCCAGTGGCTCGATCGCATGGGCGGGCGGCGCGTCATGTGCACCGGCACGCTGCTCTGTTCGGCGGGGTGCGCGCTGCTCGCAACGAGCACGACGCTCGCGCAGTGCTATGCGGCGTGGGGCCTGCTCGGCGTCGGGATGCGGCTATCGCTCTACGACGCCGCTTTCGCCACGCTGGCGTCGCTCTATGGCGGCGCGGCACGCCGGCCGATGACGCAGATCACGCTCATGGGCGGGCTGGCCACGACCGTCTTCTGGCCGCTCGGCAACTGGCTTGGCGACACATGGGGATGGCGCGCGGGCGTGCTCGTCTATGGCGCCTTCAGCCTGCTGGCATGGGCACTGTTGCGCACGCTGCCGCCCACCCCGCCGAAGACACCGAAGGCACCGAAGGCGCCGAAGGCGCCGAAGACACCGTGTACGCTGAAAACCGCGACGACGGCGGCGACGGCGGCGACGGCGGCGAAGACGCCGAACACGCCGAACACGCCGCAGGCGCCCGCACGACTCTACGGCGCGACCATGGCCCTCGTGTCCATCCTGTCGTCCGGGCTCGCCGCGCACCTGACGGCATGGCTCGGGGCGCAGGGCCTGCCGGTCACGCTGGCCGCGCTGTGGGGACTGGGACAAGTGTGCGCTCGCACGCTCGAATGGCTGCAGCCGCGCCAAGCCAGTGCGATCCGGCTCAATGTCGTGGTGGGATGCGGTTTGCCGCTGTGCTTCGGGCTGGCCCTTGCCGGCATGTCGTCGCCGCTGGCCGCCGGCATCTTCATCTTCGCTTACGGCGCGCTCAATGGCCTGGCAACGCTGCTGCGCGCCAGCCTGCCGCTGGAGCTCTTCCCGCACGACGCCTATGCCCGCGCGCTCGGCACGCTGCTCACGCCGGCGTTCGCCGTGTCGGCCGTCGCACCGTGGGGCTATTCGCTTGCGCGCCAACAGTGGGGCGACACGGCGATTCTGTGGGTTTCGCTCGGCGTGGGCGTACTCATTGCGGCTGCCTCGCTCGCGCTGCAGCGCCTGGCGCGGCGGGCGCCCGAAGGCGCGCATGACGGGCAGTGATATAAGCCCGTGCCGCGATATTGGTTGGGCGTGCCTTGCCGGCACGGTATCCTGGCGGCCCGAGCACCATTGCCCGACACATTGACGTTCCCCATTGCACGAGACATCCGCATGACCGATACCACCGCACGCCAGGCCGATCATCCGATCGACCCGCAGTTCATCGCCCGCTGGTCGCCGCGCGCGTTCACCGACGAAACGCTGCCCGAGGCCACCTTGCTGTCGTTCTTCGAAGCGGCACGCTGGGCGCCGTCGGCCTACAACGCGCAACCGTGGCGCTTCGTGTATGCGCGCCGCGGCACGCCGCACTGGGAGCCGTTCCTCGGCTTTCTCAACGAATTCAACCAAAGCTGGGCGAAACACGCGGCCGCCATCGTGATCGTGATCTCGAAGGCGACGCTCAAGCCGCCGGGCGCCGATCAGGAAGCCCCCTCGCCGACGCACGCGTTCGACACGGGCGCCGCGTGGGGCTATCTGGCGCTGCAGGCCTCGCTCGCGGGCTGGGCCACGCATGCCATGGCCGGCATCGAGCACGACAAGATCCGCGACGCGCTCGATCTGCCGCCGAAGTACACGATCGAAGCCGCCATCGCCATCGGCCGCCCCGGCGACCCCGCAACGCTGCCCGACGGCCTGCGTTCGCGTGAAGCGCCGAGTCCGCGCGAGCCGCTCCCGAAGATCGCCGCGGAAGGCCGCTTCGCGTTCTGACGGCGAGAGGCCGTCCACGCGGCGGCATCGCCACGCACCAACCCCCGCCGGGTCAACGCCCGGCGGGGGTTGGCGTTTCAGGAGGCGCGCGGCGCTTCCCGTGGGCCGACACGCCGCACGTATCGCGAGGCGCCAGGTCGCGTCAAGTGGCGTCCGTCTGGCCCCGCCATCCCCCGCCGAGCGCGCGGTAGAGGGTGACATGGTTCACGAGCACCCGCTGCTTCACGTCGATCAGCTGCTGTGCGGCATGAAACTCACTGCGCTGCGCATCGAGCAATTCGAGATAGCTCGCCACGCCGTTGGCGTAACGACGCTGCGCCAGACGAAGGCGTTCGCGCTCGCCCTCCCACACGCGCCTTTGCGCCTGAAACTGGCGTGCGAGCTGCTGCTGCGCGACGAGCGCGTCGTCCACTTCGGCGAACGCCGTCTGAATGGTCTGCTCGTATGTCACCACAGCCATCTCCTTGCGAACATTCGCGAGATTCAGGCCCTGCACGTTACGGCCCCCCTCGAAGATCGGCACGGTAATCTGCGGCACGAACGACCACACGCCGGTGCCTGCGCTGAACAGATCGGCAAAGCGCGAACTGGCGGTGCCGATATCGGTCGTGAGCTTGATCGACGGGAAGAATGCCGCGCGCGCCGCGCCGATATTGGCGTTCGCCGCGCGCAACTGCGCCTCCGCGCGACGGATGTCGGGGCGTCGCATCAGCAGCGACGACGGCAACCCCGCCGCCACCGGCGCCACGAAGGCGTCGTCGAGCCGGGCCGCGGCCACCGGCTTGGCGCCGACCTCGCCCGTGAGCAGCTGCAGCGCGTGCAGGATCTGGCTGCGCTGGCGCTCTCGCTCGGCGAGCGCCGCGCGCGCGACTTCCACCTGCGTGGTCTCCGTATTGAGATCGAGGTCGTCGACCAGCCCGCGCTCTGCCCGCAAGCGGATGACGCGTATGCCCTCCTCGCGCGCGGCCAGCACTTCACGCGCATACGAGATCTGCTCGTTGATGGCGACGAGCCCGATGTAGGACGTCGCCACCTCCGCGACCAGACTCACCTGCGCCGCGCGCTGCGCCTCCTCGCTCGCGAGGTATTGCTCCAGCGCCGCGTCGCGCAGGCTGCGCACACGCCCGAAGAAGTCCAGCTCGAACGCGCTCACGCCGACGGTCGCGCGCAGTTCGTTGGCGACATAGCCGCCGGGAGCGCTGCCGCGCCCGTCGAGCTGCGCGGCTGGACCGGACGTGCCAGACGAACCGGAGTAGCGCTGGCGCGAAAACGAACCACCGGCCTGCACGCTGGGCAGCAGGTTGGCTCCTTCGATGCCGTATAACGCACGCGCTTCCTGCACGCGCAGCGAGGCCAGTCGCAAATCGCGATTGCGCTCCAGTGCACGGCGAATGAGCGCCTGCAGCTCCGGGTCGGTGAACACCTCGGCCCAGTCGGCGTCGGCCGCCAGCGGCTCGGCCAGCGCAAGATTCACGCCGCTTTGCGGCGCGCCCTCGAACGCCGTCGCAAACTTCGTCGGTATGGGCGCGGCCGGCCGCTCGTAGGTCGGCGCAAGCGTGCACGCACCCAGCGCGAAGACACTCGCGAGCGCCAACGTCATCCCGCGCAAGCGGGCTCGAAACATCGTCATACCTTCCCCTCGACGGCCGGCGCGGCATCGCCCGACGCGTCCCTATTGTCCGGACACGGCCGGCGCACGAAGCGGCCGACCAACACGAAGAACAGCGGCACCAGGAAGATCGCGAGCACGGTGGCCGTCACGATCCCGCCGAGCACGGCCACGCCGATGGCGCGCTGCGCCCCCGAGGCCGGCCCCGAAGCGATGGCGAGCGGCACCACGCCGAAGCCGAACGCAAGCGAGGTCATCACGATCGGGCGCAGGCGCAGGCGAGCCGCCTCCACGGCAGCGTCGAACCACGCCATACCCTGCTTCACCAGATCGTTGGCCACTTCCACGATCAGGATCGCGTTCTTCGCCGACAGGCCTATCGTGGCGATCAGGCCGACCTTGAAGTAGATGTCGTTGGGCATGCCCAGCAGACTGACGGCGCCAAGCGCGCCGATGACGCCAAGCGGCACCACCATGATCACCGCCGCCGGAATCGCCCAGCTTTCGTACAGCGCGGCGAGCGCGAGGAACACCACGAGTACCGACAACGCGAACAGCATCGGCGCCTGCGCGCCCGAGATGCGCTCCTCGAGCGACTGGCCGCTCCACTCATGGCCGATACCCTTGGGCAGATCCGCCATCAACTGCTCCATGCGCGCCATCGCCTCGCCGCTGCTGCGACCCGGCGCGGATTCGCCCTGGATGGTGAACGACGGGTAGCCGTTATAGCGCTTGAGTTGCGGCGAGCCGAGCTTCCATTTGAGCGAGACGAAGGCCGAGAGCGGCACCATGTCGCCATCGGCGTTGCGCACCCGAAGGTTGCCGATGTTCTCGGGCGAGACGCGATGGCGACCGTCGGCCTGCACCAGCACGCGGCGGTTCTCCGAGCCAAGCATGAAGTCGCCGACGTAGTCGGAGCCGAACATGGTGGCGAGCGTGGTGTTCACTTCGTCCATGCCGACCTTGAGCGCTTCCATCTTGCGGCGGTCGATGCTCACGTCGATCTGCGGCACGTCGCCCTGACCGGCAAAGATCACGTTCCTGAGAACCGGATCCCCGGCGGCCTTGCGCAGCAGTTCGTCGCGCGCGGCGATCAGCGTTTCCTTGCCGACGCCGGCGCGATCCTGCAGCCGCAGATTGAAACCGTTCGACGAACCGAGCTCCGGCAGCGCCGGGCTGTTCATCGCGATCATCATGCGATCGGGCTGGCCGCCGAACTTCTCGTTCACGCGATCGACGATCGCGTTCACGCCGTCATGCTTCGAAGTGCGCGTGTGCCAGTCCTTGAGCGTGACGTACAGCATGCCGCCGCCGGGCCCCGCACCGAACTCGTTCCATCCGCCCAGCACGAACACATGCTTGACCGGCTCGTTCTCCACCAGATATCGCTCGATGCGCTTGAGCGCGGTCATCGCCTCCGGCAAGGTGGCGCCCTGCGGCTCCGAGGCCATTACCATGAAGCTGCCCGTGTCTTCCTCGGGAATGAACGCCGAGGGCAGACGCATGAACGCCAGCGGCACCGCGATCAGCACCAGGCCATACACGACGAGCGCGCGCCACGGACGGCGCAGCGTGTTGCCGACCGTGCGCGTGTAACGCTGCGTGCCGAGCGCGAACGTGCGATTGAACCAGCCGAAGAAGCCGCGTTTGTCGTGATGATCATGCGCGATCGGGCGCAACAGCGTGGCGCATAGGGCCGGCGTGAGCGAGAGCGCCAGGAACGCCGAGAAACCGATCGACACGGCCAGCGTGATCGCGAACTGCCGGTAGATGTTGCCCACCGCGCCCGAGAAGAACGCCATGGGTACGAACACCGTGACCAGCACCACCGTAATACCGACGATGGCGCCGCTGATCTGCCGCATTGCCTTGACCGTGGCCGCATAGGGCGAGAGGCCCTCCTCCACCATGATTCGCTCGGTGTTCTCCACGACCACGATGGCGTCGTCCACCAGAATGCCGATGGCGAGCACCATGCCGAACATCGTGAGCGTGTTGATCGAATAGCCCAGTCCCAGCAGTACGCCGAACGTACCGAGCAGGGCGACCGGCACCACGAGCGTCGGGATGAGCGTGGCGCGCAGGTTCTGCATGAACAGATACATGACGAGGAACACGAGCACCACGGCTTCGAGCAGCGTCTTGATGACCTTCTCGATCGACACTTTCACGAACGACGCCGTCTCGTAGGGCAACTGGTATTCGACGCCCGCCGGGAACAGCGCGGCCTGCTCGTCCATCGTCTTGCGCACCGCCTTCATCACTTCCACGGCGTTCGAGCCGGCCGCGAGCTTGATGCCCATGGCCGTGGCGGGGCGCCCGTCGACGCGCGACGAGAAGTTGTAGTCCGACGCGCCGAGTTCCACGCGCGCGACGTCGCCCAATCGAATGGCCGAGCCGTCGGCGCGCACGCGCAACGGGATGTTGGCGAACTCCTCAGGCGTGGACAGGGCGCTGTCGGAGACCACGTTGGCGTTGATGGGAGCCGATGCGGGCGTGCCGCCCGCGCCCAGGTCGCCGACGGTCACGCGGGCGTTGTAGGCGCGCACCTTCGAGACGATGTCCGAGGCGGTGAGCTCGACGGCGACCAGTCTGGCGGGATCCGGCCAGATGCGAATGGCCTTCTCGGTGCCCCAGAACTGCACCTGCCCGACGCCGGGCACGCGTTTTAACTGGTTCATGACCTGCGAGGCGGCGATCTCGCCGAGATCGAACTCCCCGATGGCCGGGTTGCGCGACGAGAGCGTGACCACCATCTGCACGTTGTCCGCCGCGCGCTCGACCTTCACGCCGTAGCGCCGCACCACTTCGGGCAGACGCGACTCGACCGTCTTCAGACGGTTCTGCACTTCCACGGCTGCCAGATCGAGGCTGGTGCCCTGACGGAACGTCAGGTTGACGGACGACTCGCCGTTGCCGCTCGTCGCCGACGTGTACATGAGGCCCGGAGCGCCGTTCATCTGGCGCTCGATGATCGCCGTGACCGAGTCCTCGACGACCTTGGCCGACGCGCCCGGATAGGTGCTCCACACGCTCACCATCGGCGGGGCGATGTCCGGGTACTGCGCCACGGGCAGCGCCCGGATCGCGAGTACGCCGACCAGCGTGATCAACAGGGAGATCACCCAGGCGAAGACCGGGCGATCGATAAAGAAACGAGCCATTGTTATTGCGTCTCCGCTTTGGAGCCCGGGCCGGCGCGAGCGGGCTCGGCCGGCCGGTTGCCGGGTTGGGCGACGGCGTCGGCCTTGATCCTGACCTGCATGCCGTCGGAGAACTGCGCGACGTTTTGCACGATGACCGTCTCGCCGCCCTTGAGCCCTTCGGTCACGAGCCAGTCGTGGCCTTCGATGGCTTCGGCGCGCACCTGGGTGTCATGCACCTTGCCTTGTGCATCGACCACGCGCACGACAGCGCCTTCGGTCGTTCGGGTCAGCGCCTCGCGCGGCACGCGAACGACGTTCGGATTCACCGCCCCCTGCATGCGAACCTGCACGAACGCGCCGGGCAGCAGCACGCCGTCCGGGTTCGGCAGGAGCGCGCGCATGGCGATGGTGTCCGTGCCGGGATCGACCGCCAGATCGGTAAAGAGCAACTTGCCGGGCAGTGCGTACTCGCGCCCGTCGGGCAGCGTGACGTGTACCTTCGGGGCGGCCGCCTCGTTGCCGTGCCGCAGCTTGCCCGCGCGCAAGTCGCGCGTCATCGCATAGACCTCGGCGGCCGGCTGCGAGAAGTTCACGTAGATCGGGTCAATCTGCTCCACGCGCGTAAGCAACGTGGGGGAGTCGAGCCCCACGAGGGCGCCTTCGGTGACTTCCGCGCGACGCACGCGGCCGGCAATCGGTGCGACCACCCTGGTGTAGCCGAGATTGAGTTCCGCGCGACGGACTTCGGCGCGAGCGGCCAGCACTTCGGCGCGGGTACGCGCCTCGGCGGCACGGGCCTCGGCGTCCTCGCGCGCGCTGATGGCTCGCTCGTCGAGCAGTCCGCGATAACGCTCGATCTTGTCGCGAGCGGAGTCGTGTTCGGCCTGGGCCTTGGCGAGCGCACCGCGAGCGGCGTCGAGGGCGGCCGACAGCGGCTGCGGGTCGATGCGAAAGAGCACGTCACCTCGGGCCACCGTCTGTCCTTCCTGATAACGGCGCTCGAGGATGACGCCACCGGCGCGCGCGCGCACGTCGGCGCTGCGATAGGCCTCCAGACGCCCCGGCTGACGGGTGGTGATCGGCTCGGCGCGGCGCTCCACGGTGCGCACGACCGCCTCCGGCGCGGCATCGGCCTTCCCGTCCTTTGCGCGCTCGGAGCAGGCGGCAAGGACGAGCACACTGGCGACCAGACTGGCGGTCACACCCGTTAGCACCCCGAAGCGGGTTCGGTAATCGATATTCGATGACATGTATTAGCGTTGGATTGACAACATCCGGTCAGAGCGTCGGGTCGCGTTCGGTGCGCGACGACGACCTATGGCTGAGCCAGCGATGCGGGAACCGGGGAGTCCGCATCTCTCCGGGAGCGCCGTGGGTAGCAGGGTGCGCGTTGCGCGAAGGAGGTCTTTGCCCGAGACCGCCGCACCGGTGGGATCCGGTCGTCTGCTGCCTCGCCTATGCTGGCGTTTCAATTCGGCGTTTTATTTGGAGAAACGCGATTCTGACGCGAAATTCATGTTAGAAAAAGTTGGAACCTATCTATAAAATGAATGGATGAACTGGACCATAGAACAATTGCGCTACTTTGTGGCGGCGGCCGAGGAAGGCTCGATATCCGCTGCCGCCCGACGCCTCGGAAAAGCCCAGTCGGCGGTGAGCACGGCGATTTCGCTGCTCGAAGCCGATCTGGGTTTTGAGCTATTCGACCGAAGCCGCCGCAACGCCCGGCTGACCGACCAGGGCGAGGTGATGCTGCTCGAAGCGAAGGAGCTGCTGCGTCAGGCGGAAGGGTTGAATCACCGGGCGAACGCGCTGGCTTATGGCGAGCAGCCGCAGCTCTCGCTGGCGCTCGACGAGGCGCTGCCGTATCAGGCGGTGAGCGAGCTCGTGCGCGATCTGGCCTATCAATTCGCGTATCTGGAGCTCACACTGCTCAACGGTACGTCGACGGAAGTGGCGGAATACGTGGAAAAGCAGCGCGCGGACATCGGCTTTCATGTGGACCGCGGACCGATCTCGTCGGCGTTCGGACAGAAGTACGTCGGCTCCGCCGTGCAGGGTGTGTTCGTGGCCGGCGACCATCCGCTGGCCTTTCGCGATCAGGTCACGCGCGGCGATCTGGCCAAGTACCGCCAGATTCTGCTGCAGATGGACGACATCACGCCGCTGCAACTGAGCCCGTCGATCTGGCGGGCGGACAGTTCATACGTGATCGCCAGCATGGTCGTGGACAAGCTGGGCTGGGCGGTGCTGCCGATCGATATTGCGGAGTACGAAGACCTGCACGAGCTTCGCTGTGACGACCTCGGCCTGCCGCAGTTGCCGGTGCGCATGCTCTGGCGCTTCGGACGCGAACCAAACGATGTCATGCGGTGGTGCGAGGCTCGCTTTGCAGAGTTGCTGCGGGCGAGTTCGGAGCCGGGCTGATCCCTCGTTGCGCGTTTGCGCGAGCGGGGCCCCGGGGGTGGTGCGCAGGCACCGCTGCCCGGCCGTCACGAGGCCGCCGCGGGTTTCGCCTTGGCGCGCAATAGCAAGGCCGCCGCCGTGCAGCCGAGCATGGCGACCCCGGCGATCAGGAACGTGTCGCTGTACGCCATGAAAAGCGCCTCGCGCATCACGCGCTGCTCGATGAGGCCGAGCGCGGCGTCGCGCGCCTGGGCGCCGGCTACGCCCATTTTCGCCATCCAGTGCTCCATGGCGTGCATCCGGTCACGAAATGCGTCCGCATACGGCGTCACTGCCTCGCCGATGCGCATGGCGTGGAGCTTCTGGCGCTCTACGACGATCTGGCTGGCCACCGCAATACCGATGGCGCCGCCGACGTTGCGTACCATCGCGAACAGCCCCGAAGCCGAGCCGACCTGCGTCTTTTCGATGCCCGCTACGGCCATCACCGACAGCGCGACCACCACCAGCGACTGACCGACGCCGCGCACGATCAGCGAGGGCTCGATCACGTTGACGCCGGCGTCGATGTTCAGATGCACGTTCATGAGACACCCGGCCGCCACCAGCGCAAAGCCGGCGACGATCGTGGTGCGTGGCCCGATGCGGCGCATCAGCGGCGGGGTGAGGAAGGACATCACGAACTGCACCGCCCCGTATGGAATCATCGTCAGGCCGATGTCGCGCGCGCTGAAGCCGTGCAGCTCCGCGAAATAGTTCGGTACCAGAAACACCACGCCGAACACCACGGCGCCGAACAGGAACTGCATGAGGCTCGCCACACCGAAGTTGTAGCGCGCAAGCAGGCGCAGGTTGATGAAGGGCTCGGCGCGGCGCCACTGCGTCCAGGCAAATGCCGCCAGGCCGATGGCGGCGACGATCGACAGTTGCACGATTTCCGTCGAGGCGAACCAGTCCTTTCGCCCGCCTTCTTCCAGCACGATCTGCAGCGCGCTCAGCCCGATGGCCATCGCGCCGATGCCGAACCAGTCGGCGCGCTTGAACTGTTCCAGATGGACCGGCGTCGGCTTGATGGACCAGCCGATGGCGGCGAGCAGTACGACGCCGGGCGGAATCTGGAGATAAAAGATCCAGCGCCACGAGTACATTTGCGTGAGCCATCCGCCCAGCGACGGCCCCGCGGCCTGCGCCACGTTGTTTGCCACGGCGAAGAGCGCCATCCCGAGTGGGTGCCGGGATGGCGGCAGCTCCGAGACGATCAGTTGAAACGACAACGGAATCAGCACCCCGCCGAACGCGCCCTGCAGGGCCCGGGCCACGATCATGGTCGAGATGTCCGGAGCGAGCGAGCATGCCAGCGAGAACACCAGAAAGCCCGCGGTGCCGACCAGCAGCACGCGCCGTGCGGAAAACACCTGGACGAGCCAGCCCGTGAGCGGGATCACGATGATCTCCGCGACAAGATACGCTGTCGTGATCCACGACCCTTCCTCAAAGCTCGCCCCGAGCGAGCCTCGGATGTCGGGCAGCGAGGCATTGGTCACATGCACATTCATGCCGGCCATGAAGCAGCCGAACACGCCGCCGAGCACGGCGACCCACGCGCGCAGCGAAACGCCGTCGGATTCGCGGGCGTGGGCGGGCGAGGAAGCCGCGGTGCTCATTGGCCTGCCTCCCGCGCTCCCTCGCGCCCATCGTTCCCGTCGCCCCCATCGTTCCCATCGCGCCGATTGCGCGTATCGACCTGCGCGATCACCGACATTCCCGGGCGCAGTACGGGCCCGCGATCCGGCGCATGGTCGATGCGGATCTTGACCGGGATACGCTGTACGATCTTGGTGAAGTTGCCCGTCGCGTTATCCGGCGGCAGCAGCGCGAACTGGGCGCCCGAGCCGGGCGAGAAGCTGCTGACCGTGCCGCGCAGCGAGTGCTCGGGGTAGGCGTCGATATCCACGCTCACCGACTGGCCCTGGCGCATTCGGCGCACCTGGGTTTCCTTGAAGTTGGCGATCACGTAGACGTCCGCGAGCGGCACCAAGGCGAGCAGCGGGTCGCCCGCCTCGACGTACTGTCCGACGCGCACGCTGCGCTGCCCGACGACGCCGTCGCTCGCCGCTCGCACCACGGTGTGCGAGAGCGTGAGCTCAGCCTGCGTAAGCGCCGCCTGCGCTGCCGCGAGCCGGGCGTTCGCCTGCGCGATGGTGGCCTTGCTCTGCTCGCGCCGGCGCTGCAGCACCGTCAACTGTTCGCGCTGGGCCTGACTTGCCGCCTTCGCGTGCGCTAGCGACGCGCTTGCTTGCAGCGCCTGGGCTTCGGCCTGCTCGAAGCGCTGGCGGCTCGCCGCCCCGTCGCCCAGTAGCGCGCGATAGCGTTGCGCGTCCGCGGTGTGCCGGGCGTATTGCGCCTGCGCGCCATCCACGTCGGCTTGCGCCTGTGCAATGAGGCTGCGTTGGCGGACCCATTCGGCGTCGAGTGTCGCGGCCGCATCGATCTGCACCTGCACGTCCGCGGCCGCGGACTGCACCGTCGCCTTCGCGTGCAAGACGCCGGCCCGGGCGTCGCGATCGTCGAGTCGCACCAGCACGTCGCCCACCCGCACGTGCTGATTGTCGTCGACTTCGACACGACTGACGTATCCTGCGATTCGCGGGCTGACACGCGTGACATCGGCTCGAACGTAAGCGTCGTCGGTGCTCTCGATGAAGCGGCCGACGAGCCACCAGTGGCCAGCAGCGGCGATAGCGGCCGCGCTCAGCGCGACGCCCGCGGCGACCATCCACGTCTTGCGACTCGCAAAGCGCAGCCGGCTCGGCAAGGCAACAGTACTCATAACAATCTCTCGTCAGATAACGGAAAGGAATGCGACGCCGCGCAACCGTGCACAGCGACGCGTGTTGAGGCGCAACCGCGGAGAGCCGCGCGATGAACTGCGCCGCACCGGCGTGCGTCAGCGGGCGGCTGTCCTGTGGGATAGGGTTTCGTCGCGTGCGACCGAAGGCTCGACGGACGTATCGAGCGGCGAAGCCCATGCGGCCGATGAGACCGAGGGGGCGGATGCGGCCAATGAGGCAGAAGAGCCGGAAGAGGCAGCCGCTGCGTCGGCGCGCCGCCATCCGCCGCCCAGCGCCTTAAATATCGTGACTTGGTCGATTCCGATCTGCAGGGCGCTACGGGCGAGCTCGGCGTCGGCGTGCGCGAGCGAGCGCTGCGCGTCCAGCAGGTCGAGAAAGTCGGCGGCACCCGCCTGGTAACTGCGCTCCGCCAGCACGAGCGCGCGTTGATGATTGGCGCGCGACGCTTCGAGCGAGCGGCCCTTCGACCAGTCGGCGCCGTAGTGCGCCAGCGCCTGCTCGGTCTCCTTCACCGCGACGAGCAAGCGTCCCTCAAAAGCCGCCAGGGCCGCATCGCCGTCGGCGCTCGCCGCTCGCAACCGCGCCCGCGCGGCGCTCAGGTTCGGGAATTGCCACTGGATCAGCGGCCCGACGCCCCAGCTCACCGCGTAGCGATCACCAAGCGACGACAGGCGGTTGTCGCTCGAGAGCCAGTCGACGGAGCCGCCGAGCGTGATGCGCGGATACAGATCCGCCGTGGCGACGCCCACCCGAGCCGTAGCCGACGCGAGGCGCCGCTCGAGCGCGCGCAGATCCGGGCGGCGCTGCAACAGTTGTGCGCCGTCGCCCACGGGAAACGGTTGCGCCAGCGTCGGCACCGTCCGGCATTGCGCGGTCTCGCGCGGCAGTTCGGCCGGCGCGCGCCCGGTCAGCACAGCAAGTTCGTAGAGCGCCGACTGCCGATCGCCCTCGAGCGCGGGCAGGCTGGCTCGCGTGTCCTCGACGAACGCCTCGGAGCGCGTGACTTCGAGGTCCGAAACGAGCCCGTCCGCCTGTTGTCGACGCGTGAGATCGGCAATGCGCGTAGCAATGTCGAGCGTGCGCCGCGTCACGCGTGCCTGTTCGGCCAATCCGCAGACCCGCAGGTAGGCGGCAACGGTCTGTGCAACGACGCTTACTCGCATGGCATCGCGCTCGGCGGCCACGGCCTCGGCATCGGCGCCCGCCGCCGCGCCAAGACGGTCGACGCGCCCCCAGAGATCCACCTCCCAGGACAGCGCGAACGATGGCGCCCATCCCCATCGAGCCGACGGACTGTCGGTGCCGCGGCTCGCGGCGACGATCTGGTCGGGCGCCGGTTTGCCGTAGCGCGGTCCGAACGATGTGGACGTCTGCGGCAACCGTTGCGCCTCCTGTTCTCCGAACGCGGCGCGCGCGCGACGGATGTGTGCGGCCGCCACCGCGAGATCCCGGTTCTCGGTCAGGGCTCGCGCGACCAGCGCGTCGAGCACGGGATCGCGATAGAGCCGCCACCATTCGTCCGGCGGCGTCGCGGCACTCGTCGGCGCGGCGCTCTCGGTGACGAAGCCGCCCTGCAATGCTGCCGGCGGCTGCGGCGCGTGGTACGTCGGCCCGACGCCGCAGGCGCTCAGCGCGCAGACGGCGAAGACGACCGGCAAGCGCCGCCGGCGAGATGGCGTTCCCGGGTATTTCAGGCATTTCACGCGCTCCAGGCGGTCCGGGTGTTTCGGGCGTGTTGGATGAACCATGGCGGACTTGCTCGTCTGACAAATCAGGAAGTTCGATGGTATGGTGATGTGCCTGCACCAATCGAACGCAGACTGCACAATCATCGTCGCAAAATGGACAGTTTCATCAACGCCTTGCATGCCGGTGAGGCGAGCGCCCCGGTCGCCGTAGTCGCCACCGACTCCCCTTCGCGCACGGCCTACCCGACACACGCGCATCGTCACGGACAATTGATTCACGCCATCGCCGGCGTAATGATTGTGCGCACGGCCGCAGGCAACTGGGTCGTGCCCACGGGGCGCGCCGTGTGGGTGCCAGGCGGCACGGAGCATGCCATCGAAATGGCGGTCGACGTCGCCATGCGCACCGTGTTCGTGGCGCCCGGCACGCGCGCCACGCTGCCCGAGCGCTGTCGGGTCATCCCCGTAAGCCCGCTGCTGCGCGAGCTGATCCTGACGGCGGACGAAGCAGGCGACCGACACTCGCGGCCCGAGGACGTCAATCGCGACGGCCGCGTGCTCGCCCTCATTCTCGACGAAATCGAACGCGCACCCGAGCTGTCGCTGCATGTCCCGATGCCGCATCATCCGGCGCTCGCGAGCCTGTGCACCGCCTTGCTGCGAGACCCTTGCGTGCCCGCGACGCTCGCCGAATGGTCAGCGCGCGCCCACATGAACGAGCGCACGTTCGCGCGCGCCTTCAAGCGGGAAACCGGCATGACGCATGGCGCCTGGTGCCGCCATGCCCGCGTGCTGCTCAGTTTGCCGAAGCTCGCGGCTGGCACGCCGATCCTGGCGCTCGCGCTCGAACTCGGCTACGACAGCCCTAGCGCCTTTGCGGCGATGTTTCGCAAGACGCTTGGCGTGCCGCCGAGCGAGTACTTCCGCGCGCGCTGAAGAAAGGCGAGGGAGGCAAAGAAGGAGACAGCGCACAACGAGGGCGAGGAGCGATGTCCGGATCGCGACGACGGTTGCGCACATCGCGCGCGCGAATCGCACGGGCTTTCCAATAGACTGAAGACCACGGCAATCCGCGGCGGGCGCCTGCGCCCGCCAATCTGCAACCGATGGACCTTCTTCGATGCATGCGCACGTTCGTCCTGCTCGTGGACGCGGGCAGCTTCGCCCGCACCGCGGAGCAACTGGACCAGACCCCGTCTCAGATCACCCGCGCGATTTCGTCGCTCGAGGCGCATCTCGGCATCCGGCTTTTGCACCGAACGACGCGCGCCATGTCGCTCACGCCGGCGGGCGAGCAGTATCTGCGTCGCACACGTGAAGTCATTGCGGCGATCGACCAGAGCGAGCGCGAAGCCAGGGGCACGGGCGTACACGCGCGTGGTCGGCTGCGCGTGCATTGCAGCGCGAGTATCGCGAACCGTCTGCTGATCCCGCTGGTGGAGCCGTTCGGGCGCGCGCATCCGGAAGTGGCGCTGGACCTGACGATCGGGCCGCGTGCGCCCGACCTCATCCGCGAACCCTTCGACGTGGCGTTCGTCGCGGCGCGCTCCCTGGCCGGCTCCGAGCTCGTCGGCATCGAACTCGGACGCATTCGCAACGTGCTGTGTGCCGCGCCCGAATACATTGCACGGCACGGAACGCCGGCGCAGCCGCCGGATCTCCTGCAACACCGGTGCCTGCAACTGATGGCCCCGGAATACGACAACAGCCTGTGGTGTTTCGGCGACGCCCGGGACGCGCCGCTGAAGATCGACCCGTTTCTCACGGTCGACACCTCGGCATCGCTCGTGATCGCAACACGGCAAGGCACCGGTATCGCGCTGCTGCCATGGTTCGTCGTCGAGGACGATCTGGAGGACGGACGCCTCGTCGAACTTCTGCCGCAATTCCCCCCGGCGTCGCTCAGTCTCTACCTGCTGTATGCCTCGCGCCGGCACCTCGACGCAAAGATCCGCGCGTGGGTGGACTTCATCCGGCCGGCGATTCGACGCCGGCTCGCGCCGGAGGCAGACGCCATGCCGAGCACGCGCGAGCGGGCGCCCTCGTGAAATACCCCCACGGCGGCGGCTCTCGAGCCGGAGCCGGTGCGATCGAATTGTTGCCGTCGACGCAACACCATGGTCCCTCCACCGGCGCTTCCCTTGCGCCGCGGGCGATCCTACGATGGACGTGTCGTCCCAGTCTGCGACGCCGGTCCGTTCTGCCGGTTCGCGCCAACCCATCGAGGTCACCACCATGAGTCAACGTCTGAACGCCTTTGCGCAATCCCCCGAACTTTTCAAGAAGTACATCGAATTCAGCACGCTCGTGAAGTCGGGCGCCATCGAACAATCGATCCTGACGCTCGTCGAGATTCGTGCGTCGCAGATCAACGGTTGCGCCTTTTGCCTGGACATGCACGTGAAGGAAGCCAAGATCCACGGCGAAGGCGAGCTGCGCCTGCATCACATCGCGATCTGGCGCGAGTCCGACCAGTTCTCGGCACGCGAGCGCGCCTGCCTGGCGTGGACCGAAGCGCTCACCACGCTGGGCGTGCATGGCGTGCCCGACGACGTGTACGAGCACGTGCGCGCCGAACTGTCGGAGAAGGAAATCTCCGATCTGAGCTTCGCCATCATGGCGATCAATGGTTGGAATCGTCTGAACGTCGGCTTGCGCACGGTGCCGGGCTCGGCCGACAAGGCGTATGGGCTCGACAAGGCCAGGTTCGGCTAAGCGACGCCTACGCCCGCATCAACAGCGGGCGGTCCGATATCTGCAGGTCCAACGCACGAATGCGCTCGGTCATGTAGTCGATGAACACGCGCATTCGCGCGGGCAAATGCTCGCGGCTCAGGAAGCACAGGTAATGACCGCGATCGTCGGGCGCATAGGGCGACAGGCATGCAACGAGCGCGCCGGCTCGCAAGTGATCGCACACCTGATAGGCGGCCATCTGCGCAATGCCGTGGCCGTCCAGCACCGATTGCAGCACCAGGTCGGCGTCGTTGAACGTGAGCGAGCCGGCCGGCGCGAATTTGCGCAATTGTCCGCCGAGGTTGAACTCCCACTCGTACACACGGCCCGACGCGAGCCGGAAGTTCACGCAATCGTGCCTGGAGAGCTCCTCCACGCTGTCCGGCAGACCATGCCTTGCGGCGTAGGCCGGCGCGGCACACAACACCATCTGCATCGGAATCACTTTCTTGGCGATCACGCGGCTGTCTTCCATGCGCCCGTTGCGGAAAGAGACGTCGACACGGTCGGTCGTGAAGTCGGTAGGCCCGTCGTCGAGCAGCAATTCGATCGAGATATTCGGATGGATGTCGCGAAAGCCCCGCAGCAGCGGCGCCACGACCTTGCGGCCGAAGCCCACGGTCGAGCATACCCGCAATCGCCCCGACGGCGGGCCTTCGCGCAGCTCGCGCATGTCGTCGAGCGCCTGGACGATCCGTGCCACGCCCGGCTGGCATTGCTCGTAGAAACGCTGGCCCTCGACGGTGAGCGTGGTGCTGCGCGTGGTGCGCACGAAGAGCCGCGTGCCAAGTTGATCTTCGAGCTTCTGCACGCTGCGGCTGATCGCCGATCGGCCAATGCCGAGACGGTCGCCGGCCCGCGCGAAATTGCCTTCGGCGGCCACGGCGATAAAGGCCACGACGCCGGCGTAGCTCGTGGCAAAGCTGTCGGCCAGGGAGTCAGCTCGCCTGGCCGGCGCGGGTATGGCAGGCGGAATGAATAGCGGTGTGGACATGGTGGCAGATCCCCATTTCGTTGATCCTGCCCTTAAGACGGCCCGCCCCGGGAATCTGTGACATCGGACTCGAAAAGAATCCGCATTTGCGCTGAAAAGCCTTGCTCCAAGCCTCTCCCGGGTTGGCGGGGCAACGTGGCGCCGGCCCGGAATCAGTACCGCTGCGGGCGTCCGGATCCGGGCCCTGCAAGCGCCTGCGCGATCCGCGCGAGCTTGTCGGGATTGCGTTGCACGAGCACCCGGGTGAGCCGTTCACCGTCCGTCTCGTAAGACTGCGCGGACTCGAGTTCGCCCGCGATGAAACGCAGCAACGCCCACTGCCCATTGATCTGCAGCACTTCGACGTGCAGGGCGTCACCATGGCGGCGCTTGCCTGCGTAGAACAGTTGCGCCAGACGCCTGCCGCCCACGAGGCGGCGGAAGCTGGGCACCTTGCCTCCGCCGTCGCCGATGAGTTCGGCGTCGTCGCTCAGCAAGGCGTGCAGGCCATGAAAGTCGCTACGCTGCATGGCCTGCGCAAAGGCGAGCAGCAGGCGGTGCAGCGTCGCCCGCGGCACTTGCTCGCGCGGCGTGCCTTCGCGCAGTTGCAGGCGGGCGCGCCGCACGAGTTGGCGGACGGCGGCCGGCGTCTTTTCCAGCGTGAGGGCGATGTCGTCGTAGTCGGCGTCGAAGACGTCACGCATGAGAAACGCGGCGCGAGCGTCCGGCGACAGGCGCTCCAGCGTGTACAGGAAAGCGACCGAGACGTCGTCCGCGAACTCATGGACCTGTTCCGGTGTGCTGGGCGCAGACATCAGCACCGGCTCCGGCAGCCAGACGCCCGTGTAGGTCTCGCGCTCTGCCTTGGCAGCACGCAGGCGGTCGATGGACAGGCGCGTGGTGACGGTAACGAGCCATGCCTCGGCATTCTCCACGGCGTGATGGTCGCTGCCGTGCCAGCGCAGCCATGCGTCCTGCACCACGTCCTCCGCTTCGGCGACCGTGCCGAGCATACGGTACGCAATCGCGTGCAGACGCGGGCGGTGACGTTCGAAGAGGTCCACGGAGTCGGGCATGTCGGCGGCAACGCGAGGGATCGGAAAATGGCACCGGGGCAGCATGAGACGCAGCCCATTTTGCCGCACCCCCACGGTCACAACAAGCCTCGGGCTCGCCCCTGTGGGTCTGGACCGTTCGCGTTACGCCCCGGTGGACCCGGCCGGCCCAGCCGGCGCATGCGGCGGGCCCAATGCGCTGGGCGAATCGATCCATCGGATGGGCTGCACGGGATGGCCTGCACGGGATGGCCTGTACTGGATGGCCTGCCCAGAGGGATTCGAACCCCCGACCGTCGGCTTAGAAGGCCGATGCTCTATCCAACTGAGCTATGGGCAGTGCGTGACGGCAACGACCGGATGTCGCTGCCGGAGATGTCTCGGGAGAGCGATGCGCCAGCATTCTGCACCGCTGGTGCTTTCATGCCATCACGCGCCAATCATGCGTCAATCACGCGTCAATCACGCGCCAATCATGCGCGCCGCGCCCGAGGAATCGGCGATTATAGCGCACGCGCATGCCAATTTCATTGGCGCGCCCTCAGGGAGTTGCCCTCTTGGCGCGCCCCGGCGTTCGCATCTAGACTGCAAGCGTGGAGGGCCGCGATCATGAACGAGATCGAACGCGAAGAACGATATGGCGCCCGCAACTACGCGCCGCTGCCCGTCGTGCTCTCGCACGGCAAGGGGGTCTGGGTGTGGGACGTCGACGGCACCCGCTACCTCGACATGATGAGCGCCTACTCCGCCGTCAGCCACGGTCACGCGCACCCCCGCCTCGTCGCCGCGCTCACTGCTCAGGCGCAGCGCCTCGCCGTGGTCTCCCGTGCTTTCTACTCCGACCGGCTCGGCGCCTTCCTCGAACGCCTCTGCGACCTCACCACGCTGGGCGGCGCACTGCCGATGAACACCGGCGCCGAAGCCGTGGAGACCGCCATCAAGGCCGCGCGCCGCTGGGGCTACAGCGTCAAACGCATTCCGGCCGGGCGGGCCGAGATCATTGTCGCCGAGGGCAATTTCCACGGGCGCACCACCACCATCGTCGGCTTCTCGTCCGAGCCCGCCTATCGCGCCGACTTCGGTCCGTTCGCCCCCGGCTTCGTGCGCGTGCCTTTCGGCGACATCGACGCGGTACGCGCGGCCATCACGCCCAACACCTGCGCCGTGCTGTTCGAGACCATTCAGGGCGAAGGCGGCATCATCGTACCGCCCGGCGGCTTCCTGCGCGAACTCCGCCAGCTATGCACCGAACAGAACGTGCTCCTGCTGCTCGACGAAATCCAGTCAGGGCTCGGCCGCACCGGCAAGTGGTTTGCGTATCAGCACGAGAACATCGTGCCCGACGGTGTCATGCTCGGCAAGGCGCTTGGCGGCGGCCTGCTACCCGTGTCGGCCTTCGTGGCGCGACGCGACGTGATCGACCTGTTCGAACCCGGCAGCCATGGCTCGACGTTCGGCGGCAACGCGCTCGCGGCTGCCGTCGCCCTCGAAGCGCTCGACGTCATGGCCGACGAAGACCTGCCCGGGCGAAGTGCGGAGATGGGGGAGTATCTGCTCTCGCGCCTGCACGCGATCCACTCCCCCGTCATTCGGGAGGTGCGCGGACGCGGGCTATGGGCCGGCATCGAAATCGATCCATCCTTTGCCAGCGCACATGAACTGTCATTGCAGCTGCTGCGGCGCCACATTCTCGCCAAGGAGACGCGCACGACGGTGCTGCGACTCGCGCCGCCGCTCGTCATCGGGCGCAGCGAAATCGATCTTTGCATTGCCGCGCTCAAAGCAGTATTGGCCGAAGCCGAAGACCGCCCTTGAGTCGCCGCGGCGCCGCGCCACCATGGGCTCCACACGGGCTCCACGCGGGCTCCACATGGGCTCCACATGAGGTCCACACGCGTTCCACACGCGCTCGGCAACTGCTCGATACGGCGCCGATCGGCGCATCGATGAAAGCGTTTCTTGCTGCACGTCGGCGCGCGAAGTCCGTGGCGCCCCCTTGCATCGGCGCACCGCGCCGGACTCAATGCGCCGCCGACTTCGAGCAGAGATTCATGACGAGCACGCCGGCGATGATGAGCGCCATGCCGAGCATGGCGGGCGCGTCGAGCTTCTGGCCGAACAGCACGCGCGCGGCGACCGAGATCAGCACGATGCCCAGGCCCGACCACATGGCATAGGCGACGCCCACGGGAATCGTGCGCAGCGTGAGCGACAACATGTAGAACGCCGAACCATAACCGGCCACGACGATCGCCACCGGCCCCACGCGCGTGAATCCTTCCGATGCCTTGAGCGCCGACGTGGCGATCACCTCCGCCACGATCGCGACCAGCAAGTACATGTACGCCATCCCCTCTCCTTTTGCCTGTGGACTCGCGAATCGCTCATCTTAACCGACGGCCTCGCCGGGCCCGCGTCCAGCCCCGACGCCCGGAGGCGCCGACCCGGCGCCCCGGATCGGCCGCGCACGGCCTCGCCACCTCAAGCAAAAACCGCTTGCGCATTTGCGCCGCGCCGCGCTACAGTCCCCGTCACGGTGTGGCCAGCACGCCGGCGTCGCTCGGACGGTTCCGGGCGCTTACGTTCCAGGATCATCATGTCAGGCTCCCAGAGCTCGCGCAGCTTTGCGCGCATCAATCGCCTTCCCCCCTACGTTTTCAACATTACCGCCGAACTGAAGATGGCGGCGCGCCGACGCGGCGAGGACATCATCGATCTTTCGATGGGCAACCCCGACGGGGCCACGCCGCCGCATATCGTCAACAAGCTCGTCGAGGTGGCGCAACGTCCCGACACGCACGGCTACTCGACCTCGCGCGGCATCCCGCGTCTGCGCCGCGCCATCACGCGCTGGTACAAGGACCGCTACGACGTCGAGCTCGATCCGGAGCGCGAAGCCATCGTCACCATCGGCTCGAAGGAAGGTCTCGCCCACCTGATGCTCGCCACGCTGGATCAGGGCGACACGGTGCTCGTGCCGAATCCGTCCTATCCGATCCACATCTACGGCGCGGTGATCGCCGGCGCCAATATCCGCTCGGTGCCGATGACGCCCGGCATCGACTTCTTCACTGAACTGGAGCGCGGCATACGCGAGAGCCATCCGAAGCCGAAGATGGTGATTCTCGGCTTCCCGTCGAACCCGACGGCGCAATGCGTCGAGCTCGAGTTCTTCGAGCGCGTGGTCGATCTCGCCCGCAGGCACGACATACTCGTCGTACACGATCTGGCCTACGCCGACATCGTCTACGACGGCTACAAGGCACCCTCGATCATGCAGGTGCCCGGCGCGCAGGACGTCGCCGTCGAGTTCTTCACGCTGTCGAAAAGCTACAACATGGCCGGCTGGCGCATCGGTTTCATGGTCGGCAACGCGGAACTGGTGGCCGCCCTCGCGCGTATCAAGAGTTATCACGATTACGGCACCTTCACGCCCGTTCAGGTCGCCGCCATCGCCGCGCTCGAAGGCGATCAGCAATGCGTGGAGGAGATTCGCGCGCAATATCAGCGTCGCCGCGACGTGCTCTACAAGGGATTGACGGAAGCGGGCTGGGTCGTGGATCTGCCGCGTGCGTCGATGTACATCTGGGCGCGCATTCCCGAGCCGTATCGCGCCCTGGGCTCGCTCGAATTCGCAAAGAAGCTGCTCGCCCAGGCGAAAGTCTCGGCCTCGCCCGGTATCGGTTTCGGCGAGTACGGCGACGAATACGTGCGCTTCGCGCTGATCGAAAACGAATCACGCATTCGCCAGGCCGTGCGCGGCATCAAACACATGTTCCGCGAGGACGGACTCGTGCAGCCCGCGCTCGCCTGAACGGCGAGCGCATCGCCGCGCCGACACGAAAACGGGGAGACGTGCGTCTCCCCGTTTTTTCACGTCACGCGGCGCCCTCGGCCGGCGGCGTCTGCCTCACGCCGGCAACCATTCCTGCAGCGTCACCTCGATGGTGATGAACGCGAGATTGCCGCCGCGCACGAAACGCCCTGCGAACATGCGTCCGTCGGTATCGGCGACCATGCCGTGGAGCATCGGCAATTCGCGCGAGGCGTCGGCCCGCGCGTCGACCTCGCCGAACACGTTGAGGATCTCCACGCCCGGGCCGGTGACGATCTGCTCGCGCCAGCCGTCGCCTGCGCGAAACGTGAGCCGCGCGTCGATCAGGCTGCCGACCGCGCCACGCACGATGGCCCGCGCAATGCCGTGCTCGGTGCACAACGCCTCGATGCTCTCGGTGAGGTCCTGATTTGGCTTGAGACGGGCCACCACCAGTCGGCCCAGCGTGCCATTCTCGATGGCGACGGGAATGTCGGCTACGTCGGCTGCTGCGCTCATGACAGATCTCCGGCAACGGGATGGAGCAGATGGAAGCGTGTCTCCTCGTCCTCGGCGGTCACATAGCCGCCATGCTCGAACAGGCACAGGCGGATGACCACGGGCTCGTCGCCGGCCCATGTGTGATCGAGGATGAGGTGCCCGCCATGCAGTTCGCCGCCAGGATCGGAAAATCCTGCATGGCAATGCATCAACGTGGCACCGTCGGCCGTCCGGCCTACAGTGATCGCGCCGCCGATCAGATCCACTTCCCGGGTTTCGTCGACCGGCGCCCCATAGCCGAAGGGGCGCTCCTTGTCCGCGGTGTTCTCGATCATGTGATACCGCAGACCTCGCGCGGTGCCCGCGCAAAAACGGCCGACGCCGCCGCCATGCGCATAGCGGGATAACGCCGCGCGTAACGACTCGCCGAGATTCGCACCAGACCGGATCGTCACGCGCAGTTCGTGCTGCCCGCTCAACACGCAGTCTTCCACACGGGGTAACGTGGGGGCGCCTGCATGTCGATAGATCCGTGAAAGCGCAGGTTTCATAGTCGATAGTCTCCTTGCTCTTCGAGCATCGTCTTGATTTGCTTTTTCACGATCTTGCCGTAGCCCGACTTGGGCATGGCATTCCAGAAGACGAAGCGACGCGGCCACTTGTAGCGGGCAATACGCGCTTCGAGATGCCCGAGCAGTTCATCGGCCTGAGCGGCCATGCCTTCCCGGGGTACCACCACTGCGAGCCCGCTCTCGCCCCACTTGGGGTCGGGCACGCCCAGCACCGCGCACTCGGAAACCGCCGGGTGCGTGAGCAGCGCTTCCTCGATCTCGCGAGGATAGACGTTCGAGCCGCCCGAGATGTACATGTCCGACGCACGGCCCGTGATGTACAAAAAGCCCTGCTCGTCCACGTGTCCCAGATCGCCGGTATGGAACCAGTCGTCCTTGAACGCCTTGGCGTTTGCCTCCGGATTGTTGTGATACCCCATGAACACCGCCGGCCCGCGCACGCAGATCTCGCCGGAGGCGAACGGCGGCTGACGCTGTCCCGACTCGTCCAGAATCGCCACCTCCATGCCGGTGCGCGGCATGCCGCAGGTGCCTACGCGCGCATCGGGCGCGTCGTCGTCCTCGCTGTGCAGCCACGGCGGCAGCACGGTGATGTTGCCCGTTACCTCGCCCAGGCCGTAGTACTGCACGAGCACGCGGCCCAGCTTCTGGAGCGCGTACCTCTGATCGGCGCGATACATCGGCGCGCCGGCATAGATCACGAAGCGCAGCGAACTGTGGTCATGGCGATCCACGGCAGGATCCTCGACCAGCATCTTGACGATGGTCGGCACCGTAAACATGTTGTCCACACGGTGGCGCTCGATCGCCTGCCAGACCTGCTCCGGGTCCATCTTCTCGCCGGGCAGCAGCACGCTCGCCGCGCCGCGCGCGGTGTTGACGATCGCGTGAATGCCCGCGCCGTGCGAGAGCGGTGCCACGACCATCGAACGGCTGCGATAGGTGATGCCGGGCATCAGGTCGGCCAGATGGTTCGTCACGACGAAGGCCATTTGCCCGTGCGAGAGCACGCCGGCCTTCGGGTGCCCGGTCGTGCCCGACGTGTAGAAGAACCACAACGGGTCTTCGTACTCGACTTCCGCCTCGTAGGCCGGTGCGCCGTGATGCTCGGTTACCAGCGTCTCGTAGTGCAGCTCGCCGGCGCGCGGCGCGCCCAGCGCGATCACATGGCGCAGCGCGGGCGAGGCGGCGCGCACGGCGTCCACGTGGCCCTCGAAGCCCGCGTCGTAGATCATGGCGCACGCCCCGCTCGACTGACCGAGGTACGCCGCCTCGGGCGCCGTGATGCGAAAGTTCGTCGGCACCCAGACCGCGCCCAGCCGGAATGCGATCCACGCGCTCTCGAAGATCTGCAGGTTGTTGCGCGAGTGCACCAGCAGCTTGTCGCCCTTGCCCACGCCCAGCTCGCGCAGCGCGTCGACGACCGCGTTCACGCGTGCGTCGATTTCGCCCCAGGTGTGTACCTTCTCGCCGATGATCACACCGGGCTCGTCGGGATGCCGCCTTGCAACGTCGGCCAGCAGACGGCCGAGATTCATCACCTTCTTGAGCATTTCGCTCGTCTCCTAATTCTTATTGCTCAGTCTTGCTGCCTGCCCTGCGCCCGGTGCGTCCGCCGTGCGGCGCGCGCACGGGCATTTGCAGGACGTTCTCGAAACGCCGCCGGGACGCCCGGCTCGCGTTGTCGCGAATCAGCGCGCTTCGAGAATGCTCACGTAGTTCGCCACGGCGGCGCCGCCCATGTTGAACACGCCAGCGAGCCGTGCGCCCGGGATCTGCATCTCGCCGGCCGTGCCGGTCAGCTGCATCGCGGCCATCACGTGCATGGACACGCCCGTCGCCCCGACCGGGTGGCCCTTCGCCTTCAGGCCGCCCGAGGGGTTGACCGGCAGGAGCCCGTCTTTCTCGGTAATGCCCTCGGCAATCACGTTCGCCCCCTGTCCGGGCTTGGCAAGCCCCATGGCTTCGTACTCGATGAGTTCGGCGATGGTGAAGCAGTCGTGCGTCTCGACGAGCGAGAGGTCCTTTAGCGACACGCCCGCCACGCCCAGCGCCTGACGCCAGGCATGCTGGCCGCCTTCGAACGCGAGAGGGTCCCGGCGCGAGAGCGGCAGGTAGTCGTTGACCTGCACCGCGGCGCGAAAGCCGACGGCCTTGGGCATCGAGCGCGCCACGTCGGCCTTCGAGATCACGAGCGCGGCGGCGCCGTCGGAAACCATCGAGCAGTCGGTGCGCTTGAGCGGGCCGGCCACGTATGGGTTCTTGTCGGAGACGTTGCGGCAGAAGTCGTAGCCGAAGTCGCGGCGCATGTGCGCATACGGATTGACCGAGCCGTTGCGATGGTTCTTCGCGGCGATGCGCGCGAGCGCGTCGGACTGATCGCCGTAGCGATCGAAGTACGCCTGCGCGATGGTGCCGAACACGCCGGCGAAGCCGCCCGGAATGCCGGCCTCCTCGCGCGCGTAGGAGCATTTGAGCAGGACTTCGCCGACCTGTGGCGTGGCCAGTTCGGTCATCTTCTCGAAGCCGATGACGAGCACATGCGTGGCCTTGCCCGCTTCGATGGACTGCAGGCCGCCATGCACTGCGGCCGAGCCCGTGGCGCACGCGTTCTCATAGCGCGTGGCGGGCTTGAAACGCAGGCCGGGAATGCGATTGAAGACGAGCGACGACGGGAAGTCCTGATACAGGAAACCGCCGTTGAAAGTGCCGACGTGAACGGAATCGATCTGCTCGGGCGCGAGGCCCGCGTCGTCGAGGGCGGCCTGTGCGACATCGGCCAGCAGAACCTCGGCGTCGACGTTATCGAGTTTGCCGAACTGGGAGTGGGCCCAGCCGGTAAGGCATGCAGCAACCATGAAGTGTCTCCGGGAAGTGGGGTCATCCAGACTCCGGTGAGCAATTTCGATGCCAGACATGCGTGCGGCACGACAACGACGCACGGGTAGTGGTCATCGACTGCGAATTGCGCCGCCACGGCGACCTCGCGCGCGGGTGGCGCGCGTGCAATTGACGTAAGCGTAAAGCCGGTTTCCCTACACCATCAAGTGAATTCGGATGCGCACGTGGTGAGAGGAATTTGCTGTGCCGCAACACGGCAGGAACGAGACACCTGCGTGCGACACCTGTCGCACGGGTGTCGCGCCCGGGCGGCGACACCTGTCGCAGCATGCCGCGCCAGTGCGACAGGTGTCGCATGGCCGGCCCCCGCCGGCGGGCCGCCGGCCGTTTCGGTGGACGAAGCGCTTTTCGCCTCGCATCGCCCTACATACCCGTGCGGCGCGCGGTCGGCGCGGACCGAGGGGCGTCGGCCCCGGGATTTCACTAATGCTTAACAACGTAAGGGTTTTCCCGTCCAGCCTGCGATCTGGCATTCGATTTGCGTAAGATAGCCAAGCCACTTGCGAGTCGCCCAGCGCGCGAATGCCGAGTTGGCCGAAACGTTGCAAGGCAACACGCGCAATCGCTTCGCGCTTCAGACGCAGTCACCACACCTATAACAGGAGACATGCAGTATGAGCACTATGGATCGTCGCCACTTCATCAAAGTCGTGGCCGCCACTTCGGCTGCCGCCGCCACGGGGTTGTATCAGACGCAGGCCCGCGCCGCCGAATTCACCCTGAAGTTCGCCAACAACCTGCCGATCAGCCATCCGATGAACATCCGCGCCAAGGAAATGGCGCAGAAGATCGCGGAGCAGTCCAAAGGCCGTATCGACTTCCAGATCTACCCGAACAATCAGCTCGGCTCCGATAGCGACATGCTCAGCCAGATTCGCTCGGGCGCCATCGACTACTTCACGCTCTCGCCGCTGATTCTCGGCACGCTCGTGCCGGCGGCGCAGATCTCCGGCGTGGGCTTCGCGTTCAAGGACTACAGCCAGGTGTGGGCGGCCATGGACGGCGACCTCGGCGCGCACGTGCGCGGCCAGATTGCCAAGACGTCGGTGTTCGCGTTCGACAAGATCTGGGAGAACGGCTACCGCCAGATCACCACGAGCAGCCGTCCGATCAATTCACCGGCCGACCTCAAAGGCCTGAAGATCCGCGTGCCGACGAGCCCGCTGTGGACCTCGATGTTCCGCGCGTTCGACTCCTCGCCCACGTCGATCAACTTCGCCGAAGTCTATTCGGCCCTGCAGACGCACATCGTCGAAGCGCAGGAAAACCCGCTCGCGCTGCTCACCACGGCCAAGCTTTACGAAGTGCAGAAGTACGTGTCGATGACGAATCACATGTGGGACGGCTTCTGGTTCCTCGCCAACAAGCAGAAATGGGACAAGCTGCCCAAGGACCTGCAGGCGATCGTGACCGCCAACGTGAACGCGGCCGCCGTGGCTCAGCGCGAAGACGTGCGCAAGCTCAACGACGGCGTGATGGCCGAACTCAAGCAGAAGGGGCTCGTGTTCAACGCACCGAACAACGAGCAGTTCCGCGAGAAGCTTCGCTCGGCCGGCTTCTATGCCGAATGGCACAAGAAGTTCGGCGACGAGGCATGGGCCATGTTGGAAAAGTACACCGGGAAGCTCGCGTAAATGGAAACGTTGACGATGACGGCCGAGCCGACGCACGCGCTCGCCCGCCTCTTCTGCCACGTCAACCGCGCGGTGATGAAAGTCACCGAGGCGGCTGCCGTGCTGCTGGTGGTGGCGGAGACTCTCATCCTGCTCGCGGGCGTGGTCTCGCGTTACGGGTTCGACAATCCGCTCACCTGGTCCGACGAGCTCGCCCAGATTCTGTTCATCTGGCTGTCGATGCTCGGCGCCGTGCTCGCCCTGGATCGCGGTGAGCACATGCGCCTGTCCGCCATCGTCAACAAACTCCCCGTGGCGTGGCGCGACTGGTTCCAGACGATGGCCGCGCTCACCGTGTGCGTGTTCGTCGCGCTGATCATCATGCCCGCCTACACGCATGCCATCGAGCAGATGGACATTACCACGCCCGCGCTGGAAATCCCGGACGGGCTGCGCGCCGCCGCCCTGCCGGTGGGCGCGGCGCTCATGCTCATCGCTGCGATTTCGCGCATGGCGCGCTGCTCGACGATGCGCCAGTTCGGCCTGGGGGTGCTCTTCGTGGCCGCGCTCGGCGCTGCGCTGTGGCTTGGCCGTCCGGCGCTCATCGCCATGGGCAACTACAACCTGCTGATCTTCTTCGTGCTGATCGTGGGCGGGTGCGTGGCCGGCGGCATTCCGATCGCGTTCGCCTTCGGCACCGCGACGCTCGCTTATCTGGCGCTCGTCACGGACGCCCCGCTGCAAATCGTCGTGAGCCGCATGGACGAGGGCATGTCGGGCCTGATTCTGCTGTCGGTGCCGCTGTTCGTGCTGCTCGGCGCCCTCATCGAGATGAGCGGCCTGGCGCGCAGCCTGATCGAATTCATGGCGTCGCTGCTCGGCCACGTGCGCGGCGGGCTGCAGTACGTGCTGCTTGGCGCGATGTTCCTGGTCTCGGGCATCTCGGGCTCGAAGGCGGCCGACATGGCGGCCGTCGCGCCCGCGCTCTTTCCCGAGATGCAGCGACGCGGCTCGAAGCCGGAAGACCTCGTGGCGCTGCTCTCGTCGACCGGCGCCATGACGGAGACGATTCCCCCGAGCCTCGTGCTCATCACCATCGGCGCCGTGTGCGGCGTGTCGATCACGGCGCTTTTCGTCGGCGGCCTGCTGCCGGCGGTCATCGCCACGCTGGCCATCGTCGTGGTCTGCTTCGCCCGCTCGCGCAAGGAAGCGCCGAACGCGGCGCGTCGCGCGCCGTGGAGCGTGATCGCCAAGACGTTCGTCGTGGCGCTGCCCGCTCTCGCACTGCCCGTGCTGATCCGCACGGCGGTCATCGAGGGCGCCGCCACCGCCACTGAAGTGTCGACGGTGGGCATTGCCTACACGATCGTGATCGGCCTGATCGTTCACGCGTTCCGGAAACACCTGGACTTCAAGCGCCTGTACCCGCTGCTCACCGAGACGGCCGCGCTCTCGGGCGCCATTCTGCTCATCATCGGGATGGCGACGGCCATGGCCTGGGCACTCACGCAGTCGGGTTTCTCGGCCAAGCTCGTCGGCCTGATGCACGGCGTGCCGGGCGGACAGGTTGGCTTCCTGCTCATCTCGGTGGTCGTGTTCATCGTGCTGGGCAGCGTGCTCGAAGGAATTCCGGCCATCGTGCTGTTCGGCCCGCTGCTCTTTCCCGTGGCGCGCTCGCTGGGCATTCACGACGTGCACTATGCGATGGTCGTGATTCTCTCGATGGGCATGGGCCTCTTCGCGCCGCCGCTCGGCGTCGGCTTCTACGCCGCCTGCGCGATCGGCAAGACCTCGCCCGACAAGGTATTCAACCGGATGTGGACCTACATGGGCGCCCTGCTCGTGGCACTGCTCGTGGTGGTCTTCATTCCCTGGATCTCGATCGGTTTTCTGAAGTAGGACAAACCGCCAACGGTTTCTCGATTCACCGACGGGCTCCGCCGCATCGCTGGCGGCGGGGCCCGTGCTGTAGATGTCAACAAATTTAGGAGTCCATAGCATGACGGAGAAAGTTGCAGTAGTGACGGGTGGTGGCATGGGCATCGGCGCGGCGATCTGCGAACGGTTGGCCAGCGATGGCATGACCGTGGTCGTGGCCGATCTCAACGAGAGCGCGGCGCAAGAGACGGTCGCCGCGCTCAGGCAAGCGGGCGGCAAGGCGTTGGCCCTGGCGATGAACGTGGGCGACGAGGCGTCGATCGCCGAGGGGTTCGCGAAGGTTGCGCAGCAGTACGGGTGTTGCGACGTGCTCGTCAACAACGCGGGCATTGCCAAGACGTTCCCCTTCCTCGAATATCCGATCGATCACTGGCACCAGGTCATGGCGGTAAATGTGACCGGCACGCTGCTGTGCGCTCAGCACGCCGCGCGGCTCATGCGCGAGCAGCGTTGGGGACGGATCATCAACATGGCCTCGGTGGCCGGCATTCTGGCCAGCGCCGGGCGCACGGCCTACGGCACGTCGAAGGCGGCCGTCATCGGCTTGACGCGGCAGATGGCCATCGAGCTCGCCCCATACGGCATTACCGCCAACGGCATCGCGCCCGGCCCCATCGATACGCCGCTCACGCAGGTGCTGCACTCGGACGTCTCGCGTCGCAACTATACGGAAACGACGCCGCTTGCCCGCTACGGGCAGCCGCGTGAGATCGCCGGCGCGGTGAGCTTCCTCGCGTCGGACGATGCGTCCTACGTGACGGGCCACATCCTGCCGGTCGACGGCGGTTTCGTGGCCGCCGGGATTCTGGAAATCTGAAAATCGGCCGGCATCGAGGCCCGGCGGGGCCTCGTGCGCGGTTTCACTCCCCGCCGGTGTCGGGCATGTCCGGCACCAGCCGCGCCCCCGGCGCGCGCTGCATCTCGCGCCATACGTTGCGCGCATTCTCCACGAAGGTCGCCACACACGGATTGTGATTGTCGCGGCTCCACAGCAGCGCCACCTCCGCGACCGGCGCGTCGCGCAGCGGTTTGAACACCGCATTGCCCGACGCGCTCGCGCTGCTCATCGACATGGGCACCATCGCCACGCCCAGTCCTTCTCCCACCAGGTTGATGATCGTCTGCTGCAGGTTCGTCTCGAGCCGGATATGCGGCGAGAAGCCCGCACGCCGGCAATGCACCACGATCAGGTCGTAGACCAGCGGCGCAATCTCGCGCGGAATGCTCACGAAAGATTCGTCGGCGAGCTGCCTGGCGTCGAGCACCCGCACTTTGGCCAGCGGGTGCGTGCGCGGCAGCACCGCCACCATCTCCTCGCGAAAGACCGTTGCCGTATCGAGCCCCGTGAGGTCCTCGGGGCGATACATGATGCCGACGTCCGTCTTGCCGGCCCGCACGGCTTCGGCGAGCAGGTTGGGCAGCGTCTCCGCGAGTTTCATGTCCACGCGCGAGTACGCCGCCGCGTAGGTGCGCGTGAGTGCGGGCAGGATGTTGTAGGCCGAGGACATCATGAAGCCGACCGTAATCGCGCCGTCTTCGCCGCGGCTGGCCGCCACCACGTTGCGCCGCGCGCGATCGACGGCGTTGAGGATTTCGACGGCGTCCTGGTAGAAGCGGGTGCCGGCGCGCGTGAGTCTCACGCTGCGGCGCGTGCGCTCGAAGAGCTGCACACCGAGCTCCGCCTCCATGAGCGCGATTTGGCGCGACAGCGGCGGCTGGGAGATGTGCAATTGCTGGGCGGCACGGCCGAAGTGGAGTGTTTCGGCGAGCACGACGAAATACTGCAAATGACGCAGTTCGATCATCTTATACCCCGAAGGTATTAATGGCGCATCTATATTGTATTGGATGTTATGACTGAGCGGACGTATCCTGCATTGGCGGTCGCTACCCGAGCAGGCCGCAACATAAAGAAACGTCAGGAATCGCCAGGCCACAAGCCACCGACGGCGCCCTTTCGTACCGATACGAGAAGGAGACAAGTCATGCCCGCTCACCTTGCTGTAGCGCCTGCCCCCGCTCGACCTGTCGGCCAAGGCCAACGCGCCACGGCCAGCGCCAACACCGCATTCGGCAACATTGCCGCCCTCGCCGAACGCCTCGCCCGTGCGCCGTCCCCCACGACGCCGGCAATGCAAGCGGCCGCCAGCCGGATGCGCCCCGACTACCTCGCCATCGACGACCTGTGCGGCACCGACGCTCGCATGCGCGAGCTGCTCGCGCGCGGCAAGCGCTTCGTCGATCGCGGCCTGCCGATTCTGATCCTCGGCGAGACCGGCACAGGCAAGGAGTTTCTTGCCCGCGCCCTGCACGAATACAGCGAGCGCCGCGCCCAATCGTTCGTTGCCATCAATACGGCTTCGCTGCCGGAGCATCTCGTCGAGAGCGAGCTGTTCGGCTATCAACGCGGCGCGTTCTCCGGCGCGCTGCCCGGCGGCATGAAGGGCAAGCTGCAGCAGGCCGACGGCGGTACGCTCTTTCTCGACGAGATCGGCGACATGCCGCTCGCGCTGCAAACACGCCTGCTGCGCGTGCTCTCCGAGCGCGAAGTCACGCCGCTGGGCGCAAGCCAGCCGGTGCCCGTGGACGTCCAGCTCATCTGTGCGACGCACCAGGATCTTCCGGGCGCTGTCGCGCAGGGCGTGTTTCGGGAGGATCTGTATTACCGCATCGCGGTCGGCGTGCTCACGCTGCCGACGCTGCGCGACCGTGACGACAAGGTTGAGCTGATCGGCCGCATGCTATGCGACGAGTGGCCGGGTGTGCATGTGGACGAGGCGCTCGAGCGCGTATCGCCGCAGGCCATGACGTGCCTGCTCTCGCATGCATGGCCGGGCAACCTGCGCCAGATGCGCGCGGCGCTGCGCTATGCGTGTGCCGTCATGAACGCAAACGTGCTGCGGGCAAGCGATTTGCCACCTGAACTGACCGAAGGGTCGATGTCGCGTGGCTCGGCGTCTTCACCGGTGTCGCCGTCTTTTTCCCGGCTCGACGAGGCGCCTCGCCTGCCGAGCGCGAGTCCGATCGGCGGCGGGCGTGCCGATGCTTTCGGTCCCGCCCACGGCAGCGCGTTCGTCGGCGCGCGTGGACCGGCGTCGCCTCGAACGCAGGAGCGTGAGCGCATCCTGCAGGCGCTCTCGCAACATCGATGGAATATTTCCGCTGCTGCCCGATCGCTCGGGGTATGCCGCGCATCGCTCTATCGCAAGCTCAAGCAGTTGAGCATCCCGCACGTGCGCGATTGCGGCGAAGCGTTGCGCGCGGGATATTGCGCGTAGCCGCAGGGTCGGCCGAAAGTACAACGAAAGGTGCGATGAAGTTCGGCCGAAAGCAGCACCGGAAGCGCCGCGGAAATCGCGGGCAAAAAAAAAAGCGCGGCCACGCAGGCCGCGCCAAGGTTTGGAGACTTTTCACTCAACGCAAAAGTCTACTTCTCGCGGAACGTAGTATAGGTGCGCAGCCCGAAATCATTGTCATCATTCGACGCAATGCATTATTCGGGGACTTGCAATAGTCGCGTAACACTCCATAAACAAAGGCCTTTTTGCCACGGCCTGCGCCACCTGTGCTCGAGGGGGACGCCGTGAGCGCGACACCGGTCGCCACATGCCGTTCGCCGCGGCTTGCGCGCACCGCTCGGCTGCGACACGATCACGCAGCGCCGGAACTATCTCCCAAGGGACCTGTCGCGCGCAAGACCACGCTCGGCAACGCTTCTCACGCGCTTCGACAGGCACTTCATACTGTGTCCCAAGCGCAACACACGGCACTTGCATTGCCGTTTCTCGCCTAGGCTTAACTAAGCCAACCCCTTGTGCGGCAACGCTTTGCGGCACATGCGCGGGATTGTTCTCATATCTGAAATAGATTCTTGCGGATTCTGAAATAGGCGGGAGTACCGCCCACTCATACACTGCCCCCTGTCAACAGAGCAGTGCCGATACTTGATCGGGTCCGCGAATGACAAACCGTCACCTCGACATGTTCTGTTTCGCCGCGTTCTGTTTTCACGCGAATTCTGCGATTCGTGTCACGTTACTGGAGCTTAAACCATGAAAAAAACTCTTCTTGCCGCGGCCGCCATCGGCGCGTTCTCGGTGGGCGCGCACGCACAAAGCAGCGTCACCCTGTACGGCTTGATCGACGCCGGTGTTTCGTACACCAGCAACTCGACCAACACGATCGGCGCATCGGGTTCGAAGAACTTCCGTGCAACGAGCGGCCTGGTCAACGGCAGCCGTTGGGGCCTGAAGGGCTCGGAAGACCTGGGTGGCGGCAACAAGGCCATCTTCGTGCTGGAAAACGGTTTCTCGATCAACAACGGTAACCTGGGCCAGAACAACCGCATGTTCGGTCGTCAAGCCTTCGTCGGCCTGCAGAACGACAAGTTCGGCGCGCTGACGTTCGGCCGTCAATATGACTCGGTCGTCGACTACCTGGCACCGCTCACCCTGAACGGTTCGTCGTTCGGCGGCACGATCGCATCGCACCCGTACGATAACGACAACACGAACAACTCGTTCCGTGTGAACAACTCGGTCAAGTACTCGAGCGCCAACTACAACGGCCTGACCTTCGGCGGCCTGTATGGCTTCTCGAACAAGGCCGGCGACTTCGCCAACAACCGTGCATTCAGCGCCGGCGTGAACTACGCAAACGGTCCGCTGACGGTGGCTGCCGCTTACCTTGAGCGTCAAGGCAACCCGGGCAACAACAACACGAGCGGTGCAGTCGACACGTCGGCTGGCGGCGACTCGGTGTTCAACGCATCGAAGCAACGCGTCTGGGGTATTGGTGGTAACTACGCCTTCGGCCCGGCAACCGTCGGCCTGGTGTACACCCACACGCAAATCCAGGGTCTGTCCGGCATCAACTACAACAGCACCGCAGTCGGCTTCAACAACGACGGTCTGAAGTTCGACAACTTCGAAGTCAACGGTCGCTACATGCTGACCCCGGCAGTCTCGCTGTCGGCCGCGTACACCTACACGATGGCCAAGCAAGACTCGACCGACAAGAAGCCGAAGTTCCACACCGTTACGCTGCAAGCTGACTACCGTCTGTCGAAGCGCACCGATGTGTACCTGACCGGTTCGTACCAGCACATCTCCGACAACGAAGGTACCAACCTCGCAGCGGGTATCGGCGCGGCCGGCGGTATGTCGTCGAACAACTCGCAAACCGTTGTGGGCACGGGTATCCGTCACCGCTTCTAATCCAGGCGGCGTGAACACCGGGGCCGTTTTCCGGTGTTCTTGACGAAAGAAAGGCTGAGTTCCCCGGAACTCAGCCTTTTTTCATTTGCACGATGCTCGTTAGCGAGCTGGCCGGCAATGCCGGCCGGCGGCGTGCCGAGGATCAGAAGCGCGTCTCGCGCGCCGCGCGCAGGAAGTTGTCGAGCACCGGCGTGCAGTCGAGGAATTCCGGGCCGCCCGCGCGGTGGAATTCCGGGTGCCACTGCAAGCCCATCACGAACGGCGCCTTGCGATAGCGGATGGCTTCGACCACCCCATCTTCGGCACACACCGCCTCTACGCTCAGATCGCGTCCCAACGTCTTCACGGACTGGTGGTGAATCGAGTTCACGATCGGCACATCTACCGGCCCGAGCATCTGCGCGAGCGACGACCCCTCGGGGAACGTCAACGTATGGCGATTGTGCTCGTATGTTTCCGTCACATGCGGGATAGCTTCCGGCAGATCGGTCGCAATGTCCTGGTGCAGCGTGCCGCCGAACGCCACGTTGATCAACTGGCAGCCGCGGCACACGCCGAGGATCGGCTTGCCCTGCTCCACGAACTCGTGCAGCAGCTCGAGCTCGTACATGTCGCGCATGCGGTCGCCCTGCCACTCGTGGCGCGTCGCGACTTCAGAGTAGGTGAGCGGCGACACGTCGGCGCCCCCTTGCAGCACCAGTCCGTCCAGGTGCTTCGCGTAATCGTGCAGGCGGATGTGGCTGGGGTGGAGCAAACCCTGCGTGTCGACGGTCGGGATCATGAACACCAGCACGTCGCGCGACATTACCCAGTGCGCGATGGACTCTTCGAGGTATTGCAGCGTCTTGCTGCGCAGCCCCTTCGAGCCGGGCTCCGGGTGGAAGATGCGCGCCGAGATGCCGATCTTCAGCGTGCGCTGCGTGATGCGCTGTCCGGCACGGTCGTACCAGGCGCGAAAACGCGCGGACATGATGCGGCGCAGGACCGACCACGGCGAATCGCCCGCTTGCAGGTACGACGGCTGGCCGCCCATCGACGACGGACTGCCGGGCCGCGGTGTGGTGCCAAATGCTGGCTGATGGGGCGGCTCGCCACCGCCGCCGCCAGCGCCCTGCCCGGTGCCGCGACTGGCGCCGGCGGCTTCGTCCGCACCGCTGCCGACGGCGTCCGTTCCACCGATGCTGCCGCCCGCGCTACCCGTGCCGGCAGCCTTGACGTCTTCTCGCGACGCGGGTGCCGGCTTGCCGATGGGGTTGCTGTCGGAGGCCACTTCGGCGGCCGGCCCTCTCGTCGTGGCCTGTGTTGAGCGAGTGGGCTGTGACGCGGACTGCGAAGTGGGCTGTGAGGCGGACTGCGAAGCGGACTTCGCCTCCCCGGCCGCCGCCGCGCCCGACGAGGCGGCAGGCCGTGTGAGCGTGTCGGGGTTCGGCGGCATGCCCGAGGAGCCCTCCGCCGTGCCGGCGACCGGTTTGGCCGTCGGATGCGCCGAGCTCGACGACGCGGGCTCGACATAATCGGATCCTTGCGCGGGCTCCTGCGAAGCCTCATGCGCAGGCGACGCGGAACCGGAATCGGTCGCCGGGCGCTTTTCCGGCGGGGTCGCGCTCTTGCTCGTCTCGTTGTCAGGTTTCTGGGACTCGGGGGGCTGCTGCGGCGATTTCGGATCTTGAGCGTCGGTCATGATGGCGTTTTGATGGCGTCCGCGAAGGGGAAAAAAGAATTGACCATTGCGGCTGGGAAATTATCCCGCCGCCCCGACCCCGCCGCAACCGGGAAGCCAGGGGGCGTTAAGGGGCGGCAAGGGGCGTTAGGGAGCGTTATGGGGCGGCAAGGGGCGGCAAGGGGCGGCAAGGGGTGGCAAGCACGGCAAAGCGCGACGAGGCTGTCAGTCGTGTCCGAAAAGCCTCGATGAACCGCATCACGTAAGGACTGTCCAACTGCGGTGCGCGACTTCGCGACGCTGAACGCCATGTGGGCGCACCACACCGGGCTTCGGCAAACCGGGTGACACACGCGTACAATCAGAGCACGTTGCGCGATGTTAGCCGACATTTCTGCCATTTTCATGTCGATGGCGCACATCGCCCGCCTTGTCGGTGGGTTCATCCGTCCCAGGAGTCTGCAAGTGAAGCGTTTCCTCCGTCTGTGGCAGATTGCCCGCCACGATTTCCGCATCCTCTGGCATGCGGTCCGTGATCCCCGCCGCCCACGCTGGCTGTTGCCGGCAGTCGCGCTGCTCGCGGCATACCTCCTCAGCCCGTTCGACCTGATCCCCGACTTCGTGCCGGTGTTCGGTCTGCTCGACGACGCGGTGGTGATCGGCATGGTGTTGCACTGGCTGATCGGGCGTTTGCCGACCGACGTTCGCGAGGACGCGCGGGCTCACGTGTTCACGCAGCGCGCCTGAGCCGCACCGCCTTCACGGGCGCCGGCCATGCAAAAAGGGACGCCAAGGCGTCCCTTTTCTGCGTTTCCGATGCCCGGGTGAGCTCAAGGCATGAGCAGCGTCGAGCCAGTGGTCTTGCGCGCTTCGAGATCGCGATGCGCCTGCGCCACGTCGGCCAGCGCATAGCGCTGATTGACTTCGATCCTGATCTTGCCGCTCGCAACGACATCGAACAACTCGTTCGCCGTGGCCTCGAGATCGGCGCGCTTCGCGGTGTAATTGAAAAGCGTCGGACGCGTGAAGAACAGCGAGCCGCGCGAGACGAGGTCCGCGGTGTTGATCTGCGTGACAGGCCCCGACGCATTGCCGAAGTTGACCATCGTGCCCAGCGGGCGCAGGCAGTCGAGCGAACCCATGAAGGTGTCCTTGCCGATCGAATCGTAGACCACCGGCACGCCCTCGCCGCCCGTGATCTCCTTGACGCGCTCCACGAAATTCTCGCGCGTGTAGACGATCGGATGGTCGCAGCCGTACTGGCGCACGAGCGCCGCTTTTTCGTCGGAGCCCACCGTGCCGATCACCGTGGCGCCGAGCGCCTTCGCCCATTGGCACACGATCAGGCCCACCCCGCCTGCCGCCGCGTGAATGAGGATGGTGTCGCCGGCCTTCACCGGGTATGTGCGACGCAGCAGATACTGGGCCGTCATGCCCTGCAGCATCATCGCGGCGGCCTGCTCGTCACTGATGGTGTCGGGCAGGCGCACGAGCGGCGCGGCCGGCATGACGCGCGCCTGCGAGTAGGCGCCGCACGGTCGGCTCGCGTAAGCCACACGATCGCCCGGTTTCACGTGCGTCACCCCCTCGCCGACCGCTTCCACCACGCCGGCTGCTTCCATGCCGAGTCCGGCAGGCAGTGGCTGCGGGTAGAGACCGGTGCGGAAATAGACGTCGATGTAGTTCAGTCCGACGGCCTGATGGCGCACACGCGCCTCGCCGGGGCCTGGTTCGCCGACTTCGACGTCGACGTACTGCATCACCTCGGGGCCGCCGTTCTGTTCAATGCGGATTGCCTTGGTCATCCTCGCTCCTTTCCTTCAGGGTTATGTGCGGATCGCCGGCGGCATTGCCGCCAGGCGCACGATCAGTTGTTCGAGCAGCAGGCGCGCCGTCGCGCTGTTGGTCGCGCAAGGCACGTTGTGCACGTCGCAGGCGCGCACGAGGGCGTTGATGTCGGGCTCGTGCGGCTGCGGCGTCATCGGGTCGCGCAGGAAGAGCACCATGTCCACGCGCCCCTCGGCCAGTTGCGCGCCGATCTGCAGGTCGCCGCCGTGGGGGCCGGAGAGCATGCGCTCGACTTCCAGCCCCAGTTCATTGGCGATGCGCCCGCCGGTCGTCCCCGTTGCCAGGAGCCGGCATTTGCGCAGCACGTCGACGTAGTCGCGTGCCACGGCGAGAATTTCGTCCTTTTTCTTGTCGTGCGCGATGAGCGCAATGCGGACCATGGGAACGTTCGGAACACCCGGGTCGCGGGATTCGTGGGAGACGGTCATCGAAGATGTCGCAGCCCCGCGCGGGGCTGTCTGGAAAGGGTCGCAGGAGGATCAAAAGGTGCCCGGATAGGCGCCGCCGTCGATCAGCATGTTCTGGCCGGTGATGTAGCCGGCTTGCGCGCTGCACAGGAAGGCACAGGCGGCGCCGAACTCGTCCGGCCGGCCGAAGCGACGCGCCGGAATCGCGTTGGCGCGCTTGCTGCGCGCTTCGTCCACCGTCTGCCCGCTCTTGTCGGCCCAGGCTTTCATCGTGCCGGCCAGCCGATCGGTGTCGAATGCGCCCGGCAGCAGGTTGTTGATGGTGACGTTGTGCGCGACCGTGGTGCGCGCCAGTCCGGCGACGAAGCCCGTCAGGCCCGAGCGCGCACCATTGGACAGCCCAAGAATGTCGATGGGCGCCTTCACCGCGGACGACGTGATGTTCACGATGCGTCCGAAGCGGCGCGCGATCATGCCGTCCACGCTCGCCTTGATCAGTTCGATGGGCGTGAGCATGTTGGCGTCGAGCGCGCGAATCCAGTCGTCGCGCTGCCAGTCGCGGAAGTCACCCGGCGGCGGGCCGCCCGCGTTGGTCACCAGGATGTCGGGCGACGGGCATGCCGCCAGGGCCCGCTCGCGGCCGGGCGGCGTGGTGATGTCGGCGGCCACTGCGGTGACCTGCACGCCTGTCGAGGCGCGGATGTCGTCGGCCGCCGCCGCGAGCGCATCTGCGGTACGCGCGACGATCACGACATTCACGCCCGCTTCGGCGAGCGCCTGCGCGCAAGCGCGCCCCAGCCCCTTGCTGGCGCCGCACACCAGTGCCGTGCGCCCTTTGATACCCAGATCCATGTTCAGCCTTCGAGACAGATAATGCATTGGACAAGTGCGGCCGTGCCGCCGTCTTGCAACGATTCTAAGGGAATCGTGCGCGCGCCGCTGTGTCTCTCGTCTATCGCCGCCCGCCGGCAGATTGCCGCGCCCGACCTGTGCGACACGCCGCACCCGGCGCCGGGTATTTTCTCGTGCCGGCGCGCGGAAACCGGCCCCGGCGCGCCCGCATCGGCTAAAATCGCGGCCATGCGGCCCATGCCGGTTATGTACCGCCCCATATCGCCCCATATCGCCCCATATCGCCCCAATTTGGGCTCAATGTCGGCTCAATGTCGGCCGAAGGCGGGCCCAAAGGCGGCCCCGCTCATCAGCCCAGCCCCAGATCGCCAGCCATGAAACAAGACACACGCTTTCCGAACCTCTACATCTGCGATCACCCGCTGATCCAGCACAAGCTCTCGCACATGCGCGACAAGGAAACCTCGACGCGCACGTTCCGCGGCCTGCTGCGCGAGATCACCCTGCTCATGGGCTACGAGATCACGCGCGATCTGCCGCTCACGACCGAGCACATCAGCACGCCCATGGTCGACATGGACGCTCCCGTCATCGCGGGCAAGAAGCTCGCCATCGTGCCGGTGCTGCGTGCCGGCGTCGGCATGAGCGACGGCCTGCTCGACCTGGTGCCCTCGGCGCGCGTCGGCCATATCGGCGTGTATCGCGACGAGCAGCATCGTCCGGTCGAATACCTCGTGCGTCTGCCCGACGTTGCCGATCGCCGCTTCATTCTGTGCGACCCGATGGTCGCCACGGGCTATTCGGCCGTGCATGCCGTGGACGTACTGCGCAAGCGCGGCGTGGAAGAAGAGAACATCGCGTTCCTCGCACTGGTGGCCGCGCCCGAGGGCGTGAAGGTGTTCCACGATGCGCATCCGGGCGTGAAGCTGTACGTGGCCTCGCTCGACGAGCGTCTCGACGATCACGCCTACATCATCCCGGGCCTGGGAGACGCCGGCGACCGCCTGTTCGGCACCAAGAACTGAACGCGCGGCGCTATCGCAAAAAAGCCCCGGTCCGGGGCTTTTTTTCTGCGGCTGGGGATGGGGCGGGCGGCGATCATCCATTTCGGGCTTTGCGGCGCGTGGCCATGGCCACGCCCACGGCTGCCAACACCATGCCGCCCCATGCCAGCGGCGGCATGTGTTCGCCGACCATGGCCCATGCCGCGAGCGCCGCGGCCGGCGGCACCAGGAAAAACAGCGCCGATACGCGCGAGGCCTCGCCGCGCCGGATCATCGCCAGCAACAGCGAGATCGCGACGATCGAATTGCCGATCACCAGATAGACTAGGGACAGGCCGAGCTGCCACGTCCATTCGATGTGCATCGGCTCGAGCCACCACGCGAGCGGCAGCGTCGCGGCAAACCCGACGGCGTATTGCACGAGGTTCGACGTGATCGGATGCTGCCCCACGCCGAAGCGCTTCTCATACAGCGTGCCGCCGGTGATCGCGCCCAGCGCCACGAAGGTCAGCACGAGTCCCGGCACGGAAGTGGCCTCCACGGCCGAGCGCGCCACGATGACGAGCGCCGCCCCGGCCAGCCCCAGCCCGAGGCCGACCCAGTTCAGCCCGCTCACGCGCTCGCCCACCAGATACGGCGCGGCCAGCGCCACGAGAATGGGCTGCAGCGACGTGATCAGCGCAACGCTGCCCGCCGAGACGCCCATGCGCAGCGCGAGATACGTCATGCTGAAGTACAGCGCCTGAATGAGCAGGCCGATGACGACGAGATGCCCCCACGCCGCCGCGCTCCTGGGCAACGGCGGGCGCATGACGAGCGCCAGCGGGGCGAGCAGCACCAGCACCAGGCCATAGCGCAGTGCGAGGAACGTCAGGGCGTCGGCATACGCCAGACCGATCTTGGCGACGGTGAAGCCGACCGACCACAGAAACAGGAAGATGAGCGGCGCGGCGCGCAGCCACAACGGATCGTGGGCGACACCGGTGCGTACCGGCTCCAGTGAAGATTTCAGCGACATGGATTGACGCAGGCCTGGCGAAACCGGCAATCCCGGGCGCGGCTGACGCTTGGCGGGACCGCGGTTTCGCGGTTATCTCAACGGCGTCGGCTGCCGCCGAAAATGCTGCCGAGCACGCCGCGCACGATCTCGCGCCCCAACTGGCTGCCCACGGTGCGCGCCGTGCTCTTAACCATCGCTTCGATGGCCGTGTCCTTGCGCCGCGAGCTGCCGGCGCCGCCCAGCAGTCCGCCGAGCGAGTCTTTCACCGTGTCGAGCAGACCGCCGCCCGAAGCGCCGTCGCGTGCCTCGCCGCCGGCCGGCGTCTCCGGCTGGCGCGACTGCGTGCGTCCAACCAGCTTTTCGTAGGCCGACTCGCGATCCACTGCGTTCTCATAGACGCCGGCGACGAGCGAGGCCGCCATGAGCGCCGCACGCTCCTGCGCCGTGATGGGCCCGATGCGCGACGCCGGCGGCGCGATAAACGCGCGTTCGGTCACGGCAGGACGCCCCTTCTCGTCGAGCAGCGAGACCAGCGCCTCGCCCACGCCGAGCTCGCCGATCACCGTTTCGATGTCGAGCGCGGGGTTGGCGCGCATGGTCTGCGCGGCCACTTTCACGGCCTTCTGGTCGCGCGGCGAATAGGCGCGCAACGCGTGCTGCACTCGGTTGCCGAGCTGCCCCAGCACGGTGTCGGGCACATCGACCGGGTTTTGCGTGACGAAGTACACGCCCACGCCTTTCGAACGGATGAGCCGCACCATCTGCTCGATGCGCTCGAGCAATGGCTTGGGCGCTTCGTTGAACAACAGGTGCGCTTCGTCGAAGAAGAAGACGAGCTTCGGCTTCTCGGGATCGCCCACCTCCGGCAGCCGCTCGAACAGTTCGGCGAGCAGCCACAGCAGGAAGGTCGCGTAGATGCGCGGTGCGCCGAGCAGCTTGTCCGCCGCGAGGATATTGACGACGCCGCGCCCCTGCGCGTCGGTTTGCATGAAGTCCTCGATGTTGAGCATCGGCTCACCGAAGAACTTGTCGGCGCCCTGCTGCTCGAGCGTGAGCAGCCCGCGCTGGATCGCGCCGACCGAGGCGGCCGAAATATTGCCGTACTGCGTGGTGAACGCGGAGGCGTTGTCGCCCACGTGCTGCAGCATGGCACGCAGATCCTTGCTGTCGAGCAACAGCAGACCGTTGTCGTCGGCAATCTTGAACACGAGATTGAGCACGCCGCTCTGCGTCTCGTTCAGACCGAGCAGGCGAGCGAGCAGCAGCGGGCCGAGATCGGAGACGGTCGCGCGCACCGGGTGCCCCTGCTCGCCGAACACATCCCACAGCGTGGCGGGGCTGCCGTGCCAGTGCGGCGTGTCGAAGCCGAGATTGGCGATGCGCTCCTGGAGCTTGGGCGTCTGCGTGCCGGGCTGCGTGATACCCGTCAGGTCACCCTTCACGTCGGCGAGGAACACCGGCACGCCGATGTCCGAAAAGGCCTGCGCCATCACCTGCAGCGTGACGGTCTTGCCGGTGCCCGTCGCGCCGGTGATCAGGCCGTGGCGGTTGCCCATGGCCGGCAGCAGGCCGAGCACATGCTGGGCGTTGCGGGCAATGACGAGCCGGTCGCCCGCCTCCTGCGCGGCGCTCGCGCCGCCGGGCGCCGGAGCGGGCGCCGCTGACGCAGCGGGCGAAGGCGTGGGGACAGTGGGTGCGATGGGGGCCGCGGCAGCGGCGTCGGCAGCGCTGGCGACGGCCGCAGGCGCGGCGGCGGCAGGGGAAGCGGCGGACGGCACTTGCGGCGGCACGGACTTGCGGGGCATGAGCGACCTCGGCGGTAGACGCCTGCCTGCCCCGTGACACGGCGCAGCAAACACCCGTGGCACGGCGCGGCGGCATGATAAAATTGCCTTCGATTATAGCGGCACGTCGCCGCTTGGCCCGTCCCGGCCCGATTCGCACGCGGTGCGCCTCGGGCGCCACGGGACAATTGGGCAAATGAGGGCAACTGGTTTTCGGGCGCCCGCGACCCCGGTGGTGGCGGGCGCTCCCGTTTCAACGGCTGGTCGCGCCGGATTCTGGCGGCCACAGCGCATACTTTGCCGCACTGCGCGGCACGACGGAGAAATTCATGGCGGGTCATAGCAAATGGGCCAACATCAAACACAAGAAAGCGGCAGCCGATGCCAAGCGCGGTAAGGTCTGGACACGCCTGATCAAGGAAATCACCGTGGCGGCGCGCCTCGGCGGCGGCGACGCCGACAGCAACCCGCGCCTGCGTCTGGCCATCGAAAAAGCGGCCGACGCGAACATGCCCAAGGACAACGTCAAGCGCGCCATCGACCGCGGCATCGGCGGTCTGGACGGCGCCAACTACGAGGAAATCCGCTACGAAGGCTATGGCCTGAACGGCGCGGCCGTGATCGTCGACACGATGACGGACAACCGCACCCGCACGGTCGCGGAAGTGCGCCACGCGTTCTCGAAGTTCGGCGGCAACATGGGCACCGACGGCTCGGTGTCGTTTCTGTTCACGCACTGCGGTCAGTTCCTGTTCTCGCCCGAAACACCGGAAGACAAGCTGATGGAAGTCGCACTCGACGCGGGCGCGGACGACGTCATCACCAACGACGACGGCAGCTTCGAAGTGATCTGCCCGCCCAACGACTTCCAGGCCGTCAAGGCCAAGCTCGAAGCGGCCGGACTGAAGGCCGAGGTCGCCGAAGTCACGATGAAGCCGCAAACCGAAGTGGTCTTCACCGGCGAAGACGCCGTGAAGATGCAGAAGCTGCTCGACGCGCTCGAAAATCTCGACGACGTGCAGGAAGTGTTCACCAACGCCGTCATCGAGGAATAAGATGAAGATCATGGTTGTCGGCTCGGGCGGCCGCGAACACGCGCTGGCGTGGAAGCTTGCCCAATCGCCGCGCATTCAAATCGTGTACGTTGCTCCGGGCAACGGCGGCACGGCGCTCGACGAGCGCCTGCGCAACGTGCCGATCAGCGATCCGAACGTGCTGGCCGAGTTCGCCGCACGCGAAGGCATCGCCCTTACGGTGGTCGGGCCGGAAGCGCCGCTCGCCGCCGGTATCGTCAATATCTTCCGCGCCCGCGGCCTGAAAGTCTTCGGACCGACCAGGGAAGCGGCGCAGCTCGAATCGTCGAAGGACTTCGCCAAGGCGTTCATGAAACGCCACGGCATTCCGACCGCCGATTACGAAACGTTCTCCGACGCCGCCAGGGCGCACGCCTACATCGACGCCAAGGGCGCGCCGATCGTCATCAAGGCCGACGGCCTGGCCGCCGGCAAGGGCGTCGTGGTGGCGATGTCGCTCGAGGAAGCGCACAGCGCCGTGGACGCCATGCTCGCCGACAACAAGCTCGGCGACGCCGGCGCCCGCGTGGTCATCGAGGAGTTCCTCGAGGGCGAGGAAGCGAGCTTCATCGTGATGGTCGATGGCAAGAACGTGCTGCCGCTGGCCACGTCGCAGGACCACAAGCGCCTGCTCGACAACGATCAGGGCCCCAACACGGGCGGCATGGGCGCCTACTCGCCCGCGCCGATCGTGACGCCGCAGATCCATGCCCGCGTAATGCGCGAAATCATCCTGCCGACGGTGCGCGGCATGGAGACCGACGGCATTCGCTACACCGGTTTCCTGTACGCCGGTCTGATGATCGACGCGCAAGGCAACATCAAGACGCTCGAGTTCAACTGCCGCATGGGCGACCCCGAGACGCAACCGATCATGGCGCGCCTGAAGGGCGACTTCTCGGTGGTGGTCGAGCACGCGATCGCCGGCACGCTCGACAAGGTCGAGCTCGACTGGGACCGCCGTTACGCGCTGGGCGTGGTGCTCGCCGCGCACGGCTATCCCGACAATCCGCGCAAGGGCGATCGCATCTCGGAGATTCCGGCGGAGACGGCCGATTGCGTGACGTTCCATGCCGGCACGCAGTTCGAGAACGACGTGCTGTCGGTCACTGGCGGGCGCGTGCTGTGCGTGGTCGGCCTGTCCGACACGGTGCGCGGCGCGCAAAGCGTGGCGTATCAGACCGTCAATCAGATCAACTTCGACGGCATGCAGTATCGCCACGACATCGGCAACCGCGCGCTCACGCGCAAGCCCGAGTAAGTCACCGTCCGGGGAGGCGGCGACGGCCAGCGCCAACGCCACCGCCCCGCTCTGCCGCGGCCCGGAGGACGTCGAGTCCCCCGGGCCGTTGTCGTTTGGCGCCCGAAGTCCGGCACGCGGACCTCCGGGCGCCGAAGTTTCAGCCCCGAGAGAGTGCCGGGCCGCGATTGACAAGCGCAAGCCAAGTTGGCACGCTGGCGCGACGTGATGCCCCGAGCATCGCGGCTGCGGCCGGCCCGGCGCAACTCATGCAGTTTTCCTGACGGATCTCTCGCTCGATGGAGACTCACATGTTCGACCTCAACAAGCTGGTCAACGACTATCTCGTGCCGTTCGGCCTGAAGATCGTCATGGCCGTCGTCATCTGGATCGTCGGCGGCATCGTCATCAACCTCGTGGCACGGCTCGTGCGAAGCGCAATGTCTCGCCGCGCCATCGATCCGACCCTCGTTCGCTACACCGAATCGACGCTGCGCATCGCGTTGCGCATCGCCCTCATTCTGTCGATCCTCAGCGTCTGCGGCATCGAAACGACGTCCTTCGCCGCACTGCTCGCCGCCGCCGGCGTCGCTATCGGCGCGGCGTGGTCGGGGCTGCTGTCGAACTTCGCCTCGGGCATCTTCCTGATCGTCCTGCGCCCATTCAAGACCGGCGACATGATCAGCGCCGGCGGCGTGACCGGCGTCGTCGATGAAATCGGCCTTTTCGTCACCACCCTCACCACCGCCGACAATCTGCGCGTGTACGTCGGTAACACGAAGGTCTTCAGCGACAACATCACGGTGTACGACGCGAACGCGTTCCGGCGCGTCGATCTGACCGCGCAACTGGCCCATACGGTGGACGTGCAGGACGCCATCGCGCGTCTGAAGGCGCGTATTGCGCAAATTCCGAACGTGATGAGCACGCCTGCGGTCGACGTCGCGATTCTCGAGTTCAACCCGGCCGGCCCGGTGCTCGCCGTGCGGCCCTACTGCCACAATCGCGATTACTGGCAGGTGTACTTCGACACCAACCGGGCGATCTCGGAAGTGGGCGGCACGGCGCAGTGGCCGGTGCCCGCGCCGCGTCAGATCCTCATGCCGCCGCCGGGCGAGCTGGGCGCCGGTGCGGTGCGAGCCGTGCCGGCAACAGGCGCCGCCGCCCCCGCCGGCACGCTGCCCAACGCCCCGGCGCCTTGATGCAAGTCATGCCGGCGGCACGGAGCACTCCCGTCTGTCGCCGGCGCCCGCCCCCGAATGCGTGGCTGCCGGTACAATCGCGGTAATGAACACGCATGGGGACGTCACAGAATGACAGCGCAGGACGCTGCCTCGGCGCCGGATACGGCAGCCGTTCGCACTTATCTTCTCGGGCTTCAGGAGCGCATCGTCGAGACGCTCGAGCGCCTGGACGGCAAACGCTTCTTCGCTGACGACTGGCAACGCCCGGCCGACAGCGCCCTGCGCGGTGACGGCCGCACCCGCGTGCTCGACGACGGCGACTTCTTCGAGCGCGGCGGCGTGAACTTCTCCCACGTGGTTGGCGACAAGCTGCCGGGCTCGGCGAGCGCGTCGCGTCCCGAACTGGCCGGCCGCGGCTTCGAGGCGCTCGGCGTCTCGCTGGTACTGCACCCGCGCAATCCGTACTGCCCGACCGTGCATTTCAACGTGCGCATCCTGATCGCCACCGCGCCCGGCGAGGCGCCGGCGTTCTGGTTCGGCGGCGGCATGGACCTCACGCCCTACTACCCGTTCGAGGACGACTGCCGGCATTTCCATCAGACGTGCAAGAACGCGCTCGATCCGTTCGGCGCCGAGTGGTATCCGCGCTTCAAGGCGTGGTGCGACGAGTACTTCTATCTGAAGCATCGTCAGGAGCCGCGCGGCATAGGCGGCATCTTCTTCGACGACTTCTCGGGCGGGGGCTTCGAGACGGGCTTCGGCGTCATGCAAAGCGTGGGCGACGCGTTTCTCGACGCCTACGTGCCGATCATCGAGCGCCGACGCGGCATGCCATACGGCGAGCGCGAGCGCGACTTCCAGGCGCATCGGCGCGGCCGGTACGTCGAATTCAATCTGGTGTGGGACCGCGGCACGCACTTCGGCCTGCAATCGGGCGGGCGCACCGAGTCGATCCTGATGTCGATGCCACCGATCGTGAAGTGGCACTACGACTGGAAGCCGGAGCCGGGCACGCCCGAAGCCAGGCTGTACACGGACTTCCTCGTGCGCCGCGAGTGGGTGTAAGGGGCGGGCTGCGCATGACCGTATTCTCCCCCGCCGCCGGCACGGCACCCATCGCCCCACGGCGGCGCATCGGCGTGCTGGGCGGCACGTTCGACCCCATCCACACCGGCCATCTCGCGCTCGGCGCCCTGTTCGCCCGCACCCTGGCGCTCGACGAACTGGTACTCATGCCCGCCGGCCAGCAGCCGCAAAAGCACGGCAGCACCGCGGCCGAGCATCGTCTGGCCATGACGCGGCTGGCCGCCGAAGGGCTCGCGGCAGAACTCGCCCGCACACAACCGGCCACGCAGTTGATCGTCAGCACGCGCGAGATCGAGCGCGCGGGGCCGAGCTACACCGTCGACACGCTGCGCGAGCTGCGCGCCGACGCCGGCCCCGACGCCTCGCTCTCGCTGCTGATCGGCTCGGACCAGTTGGTGCGGCTCGACACGTGGCACGCCTGGCGTGAGTTGTTCGATTACGCGCACGTCTGTGCGGCGGCGCGTCCCGGTTTCAGCCGCGAGACGGCATCGCCGACGCTGCGCGAGATGTTCGCCGAGCGGGAGAAGTCCGCGCTCGGGGTACAATCCACGCCATGCGGCGGCATCCTGATCGACGACTCACTGGCCGTCGACATTTCCGCCACCGAGTTGCGCGCCACGCTGGCGCACGCGCGAGACGCGGCCACGCCCCCGGCGAACCTGCCCGAATCCGTGTGGCAGTACATCCGCGCGCAGCACCTGTATCGCGCCTGACAATCCCCGGCTCTTCCCGGGCCCCGCCACGCGCACCCCGTTTCACCCAAAAGACGCACTATGGATATTCGCAAACTTCAGCGCCTCATCGTCGACGCTCTCGAAGACGTCAAGGCCCAGGACATCAAGGTGTTCAACACCTCGCACCTGACCGCACTGTTCGACCGCGTGATCATCGCGAGCGGCACTTCCAACCGCCAAACCAAGGCGCTCGCCGCGAGCGTGCGCGACAAGGTCAAGGCCGGCGGCGGCGACATCGTGAGCATGGAGGGCGAGGACGTGGGCGAATGGGTGCTGGTCGACACCGGCGACGCCATCGTGCACATCATGCAACCGGCACTGCGCCAGTACTACAACCTCGAAGAAATCTGGGGCGAGAAGCCGGTGCGCCTGAAGGCCGCGGGCACCCGGGCCGGCGCCAAGGCAAGCGCGGAAGCGGACGACGACGAGGAAGACGACGGCGACGCGGCGGCCACACCCTCCCCGGCACGCCGCAAGGCCAGGTAAGCCGGCACATCGCACACCATGCGTCTGTTCATCCTCGCAGTCGGGCACAAGATGCCCGGCTGGATCGAGACGGCGTTTGCCGAGTACGCCAAGCGCATGCCGCCCGAGCTGCGCATCGAGCTCAGGGAAATCAAGCCGGAGCAACGTTCCAACTCCCGCACGGCGGAGACGGTCATGGCCGCCGAGGCGCAGCGCATCGAGGCGGCCCTGCCGCGCGGCTGCCGCCTCGTCTGCCTGGACGAGCGTGGGCTGGATCTCACCACGATGCGCCTGGCCCAGTCGCTCACCGGCTGGCAGCAGGACGGACGCGACGTGGCCTTCGTGATCGGCGGCGCCGACGGATTAGACCCCGCCCTCAAATCGCGCGCCGACACGCTCATCCGCCTGTCCAGCCTGACGCTGCCCCACGGCATGGTACGCGTGCTGCTCGCCGAGCAGCTCTACCGCGCCTGGAGCATCAACGCCAATCACCCTTACCATCGCGTGTGAGGTTGCCCTCCCGGGCTGCCCCCGGGCGCGGCCTGCGCCCTCGACCCCTCGACGAGCCCCGGCCTGAGCCGGTTCCGCCCCAAGTCAGCGGCACGCCGGGCGCCGGCCACGACTACGTCGGTATCAAATCCAGTCAGCACGCTTTGTACGGTGCCATGCCGCGTTGCACGGCGCTCGCGCCCGCCGGCCCAGGCCGACTGGCGGTGTCGTGTGCTGTCAATCCCCGCCAGACGTCGTCATACAACACACGTTGTGCACCGCCAGTGGAAAAAACATGACGACGTGTTAGTCTACGCGGCGCTATATCGTTCGCACCGCGAACAACAGACTTCTCGTGAACCACCGGAGATTGGCATGAAGCAACCTTCCCTGCGTAAATTCGCCCTGGTCGGCGCCGCCGCGGCATTGGCGCTCGGCATGAGCGCCCCGGCCCTGGCCGCGACCGAGATCCAGTTCTGGCACTCGATGGAATCGGCCCTCGGCGAGCGCGTGAACCAGATCGCCAACGACTTCAACGCGTCGCAGAGCGACTACAAGATCGTTCCCATCTACAAGGGCAACTACGAGCAGGGTCTGGCCGCCGGTATCGCCGCCTTCCGCGCCGGCAATGCGCCGGCGATTCTGCAGGTCTACGAGGTCGGCACCGCCACGATGATGCAGGCCAGGAAGGCCGTGAAGCCGGTGTGGGAAGTGATGAAGGACGCCGGCGAGCCGTTCGACGAGAAGGCCTTCGTGCCGACCATCGCGAGCTACTACGCCGACAGCAAGACGAACCACCTCGTGTCGATGCCGTTCAACAGCTCGACCCCGGTGCTGTACTACAACAAGGACGCCTTCAAGAAAGCCGGGCTCGATCCGAACACCCCGCCGAAGACCTGGGCCGACGTGAAGGCCGACGCGCAGAAGCTCAAGGCCGCCGGTCTGGCATGCGGCTTCACCATGGGCTGGCAGAGCTGGACGCAGCTCGAGAACTACAGCGCGTGGCACGCCCTGCCGTTCGCGACGAGGAACAACGGTTTCGACGGTCTCGACGCCAAGCTCGAATTCAACGGTCCGCAGCAGGTCAAGCACATCCAGTTCCTGGCCGACATGGCCAAGGAAGGCACATTCACGTATGTGGGCCGCAAGGATGAAGTGACCTCGAAGTTCTACAGCGGCGACTGCGGTATCGCCATGACCACCTCGGGCGCGCTCGCCAACATCGCCAAGTACGCCAAGTTCAGCTACGGCGTGGGCATGATGCCATACGACGCCGACGTGAAGGGCGCACCGCAAAACGCCATCATCGGCGGCGCCAGCCTGTGGGTGCTCGCCGGCAAGTCGCCCGCCGAGTACAAGGGCGTGGCCAAGTTCCTGAACTACCTCGCCTCGCCGGCCGTGGCCGCGAAGTGGCATCAGGACACGGGCTACCTGCCGGTCACGAAGGCCGCCTACGAGCTGACCGAGAAGCAGGGCTTCTACGCGAAGCACCCGGGCGCCGACATGGCCATCAAGCAGATGCTCAACAAGCCGCCCCTGCCGTTCACGCGTGGCCTGCGTCTGGGCAACATGCCGCAGATCCGCACGGTGATCGACGAGGAGCTCGAAGGCGTGTGGAGCGGCAAGCAAGCCCCCAAGGCCGCCCTCGACAAGGCTGTCTCGCGTGGCGACGACCTGCTGCGCCGCTTCGAGAAGTCGGGCAGCTAAGTCGCCCTCGTTGTCGCCCTCGTTGCCGCGGGGCGCCAGATGCCGGCTTTTCCTGCTGCCGGCCGCCCGCGCGACGACGCTACAATGACGCCACCCGGCCCGCCCTCCGAGCGGGCCGGTTTCGCTTTTTTTCCGGCAACACGTTATGGCGCATAACACCAGAGAACGCCCTCGCTTCGGAACCGGCTGGCTGCCCTACGCGCTCGTAGCGCCGCAGCTGCTCATCACGGTCGTGTTCTTCCTTTGGCCCGCGGGTGAAGCCCTGTGGCAGTCGACGTCGGCGCAGGACGCCTTCGGGCTGTCCAGCCAGTTCGTCGGCATCGACAACTTCACGGCGCTATGGAGCGACGCGCTCTATCTCGCCTCGTTTCGCACCACGATGATCTTCAGTGGCCTGGTCACGGTCTGCGGGCTCGTCATTTCGCTGCTGCTCGCCGCCATGGCCGATCGCGTGACGCGCGGCAAGCGCACCTACCAGACGCTGCTGATCTGGCCCTACGCCGTGGCGCCGGCGATCGCCGCCGTGCTGTGGGCATTCCTGTTCAACCCGAGCATCGGCCTCGTCACCTATGGCCTCGCGAAGCTCGGCATCGAGTGGAACCACGCGCTCAACGGCGGCCAGGCCATGTTCCTCGTGGTGCTCGCCTCGATCTGGAAGCAGATCAGCTACAACTTCCTGTTCTTCTACGCCGGGCTGCAGGCCATTCCGCGCTCGCTCGTGGAAGCCGCCGCCATCGACGGCGCGGGTCCGGTGCGCCGCTTCTTCGGGCTGGTACTGCCGCTGATCTCGCCCACAACGTTCTTCCTGCTCGTGGTCAATCTCGTGTACTCGTTCTTCGACACCTTCCCGGTGATCGACGCGGCCACCGGCGGCGGCCCCGGCCAGTCGACCATGACGCTGATCTACAAGATCTACTCGGAAGGCTTCAAGGGGCTCGACCTCGGCAGCTCGGCGGCGCAGTCGGTGGTGCTCATGGCCATCGTCATCGTGCTCACCGTCGTGCAGTTCCGCTTTATCGAACGCAAGGTGCAATACGCATGATCGAGAATCGTCGCGGCCTGGATATCTTCTGCCACGTCATGCTGGTGATCGGCGTGCTGCTGGTGGTCTTTCCGCTCTATGTGGCGTTCGTCGCCGCCACCATGAACGAGCGCGAAATTTTCGACGTGCCCCTGTCGCTCGTGCCGAGCACGCACCTGTTCCAGAACCTGTCCACCGTGTGGAACCAGGGGACGGGCGACTCGGCCATGCCGTTTGGGCTGATGCTCGGCAACAGCCTGCTCATGGCGCTGGTCATCACGATCGGCAAGATCTCGGTGTCGATCCTCTCGGCATTCGCCATCGTGTATTTCCGCTTCCCGCTGCGCAACCTGTTCTTCTGGCTGATCTTCGTCACGCTGATGCTGCCGGTCGAAGTGCGCATCTTCCCGACCGTGCAGGTCATCTCGAGCCTCGGGCTCATCAACAGCTACGTGGGCCTCACCGTGCCGCTCATCGCCTCGGCCACGGCCACGTTCCTGTTCCGGCAGTTCTTCATGACGCTGCCCGACGAACTCGTGGAAGCGGCGCGCATCGACGGCGCGGGCCCGATGCGCTTTTTCTTGGACGTGGTGCTGCCGCTGTCGAAGACGAACATCGCGGCGCTGTTCGTGATCACGTTCATTTACGGCTGGAATCAGTATCTGTGGCCGATTCTGGTGACCAACGCCCCGTCGATGACGACGGCGGTCGTCGGCATCAAGAGCATGATCGGCAGTGGCGACACCGCCACGCAATGGCAGCTCGTCATGAGCGCCACCCTGCTCGCCATGCTGCCGCCGCTCGCGGTGGTTCTGCTCATGCAGCGCTGGTTCGTGCGTGGTCTGGTCGATTCGGAAAAGTAATCATGGCAAACCTTAAACTCCATAGCGTCAAGAAAACCTACGACCAGAAGAACTACGTCCTGCACGGCGTGGACATCGACATCCAGGACGGCGAGTTCGTGGTGATCGTGGGACCGTCGGGCTGCGGCAAGTCGACGCTGCTGCGCATGGTCGCCGGCCTGGAATCGGTCAGCGAGGGCAGCATCCTCATCGGCTCGCAGGTCGTCAACCAGTTGGAGCCGAAGGATCGCAACATCGCGATGGTGTTCCAGAACTACGCGCTGTATCCGCACATGAACGTGCGCGAGAACATGTCGTATGGTCTGAAGATCCGCGGCATCGACAAGAAGGCCATCGAAGAGCGCGTGCTCGCCGCGGCGCGCATTCTCGAGCTCGAGCCGCTGCTCGGCCGCAAGCCGCGCGAGCTCTCCGGCGGCCAGCGTCAGCGCGTGGCGATGGGCCGCGCGATCGTGCGCGAGCCGGCCGTATTCCTGTTTGACGAACCGCTCTCGAACCTCGACGCAAAGCTGCGCGTGCAAATGCGTCTGGAAATCCAGCGCCTGCACAAGCGTCTGAAGACGACGAGCCTGTACGTGACGCACGATCAGGTCGAAGCCATGACGCTCGCCGATCGCGTGATCGTCATGAACAAGGGCTACGCCGAGCAGATCGGCACGCCCTCAGACGTGTACGAACGCCCCGCGTCGCTGTTCGTGGCGAGCTTCATGGGCTCGCCCGCGATGAACCTGCTCAAGGGCCGCGTCGATCCGGAAGGCCGCACGTTCCAGGTGGACGGCGGCGGTCCCTCGCTGCGCCTGCCCCCGACGAGCCAGGCCCATGCCAACCGTGAGCTCGTGCTGGGCGTGCGGCCGGAGCATCTCGTGCCGGCCGAGCAGCGCGACGGCATCGGCGCGTTCGCCGCGCAGACCAACATCGTCGTCGATCAGCTCGAGCTGCTGGGCGCGGACAACCTCGCGCACGGCCGCTGGGGCGATCAACCCGTGACGGTGCGTCTGCCGCACGAGTTGCGACCGGCCGCCGGGGCGATCGTGCCGCTGGCCATCTCGGCGCGCTCGCTGCATCTGTTCGATCCTTCGACCGGCAAACGGGTGGAAGCATGAGCGATACCTCGTCCTCGCCTGTGTGGCGCACCTGGCCATATCCGCGCATCGTCTCGCACCGCGGCGGCGGCAAGCTCGCGCCCGAGAACACGCTCGCGGCCCTCGAGATGGGCGCTTCGCTCGGCCTGCACATGGTCGAATTCGACGCCAAGCTCTCGGCTGACAACGTCGTCTTCCTGCTGCACGACGACACGGTCGATCGCACGAGCGACGGCCACGGCGCGGCCGCCGGCATGACCTACGCCGAGATCGAGCGACTCGACGCCGGCAGTTGGTTCGACGCGCGCTTCGCCGGGCAGAAGATGCCTACGCTCGCGCAGGTCGCCGAGCGCTGCCACGCGCTGGGGCTCGCGGCCAACGTCGAGATCAAGCCGTGCCCGGGCCGCGAGCTCGAGACAGGGCGGCTCGTCGCCGAAGCGGTCAGACAATTGTGGGCTGGGCAGGCCGTGCGGCCGCTGCTCTCGTCGTTCTCTTACGAGGCGCTGGAAGCGGCTGCCGCGGCGGCGCCCGAACTGCCGCGCGGCATGCTGTACGAAGCCGTGCCGGCCCACTGGCGCGACGATGCGCGCAAGCTCGGCACCGTCTCGCTGCACGCGAGTCATCGGCATCTGGACGGTCCGCAGGTCGCTGAAATCAAGGCCTACGGTCTGCAGATGCTCGTCTACACGGTCAACGACCCGGCCCGCGCGCGCGAGCTCGCGGCGTGGGGCGTGGACGCCATCTGCACCGACCGCATCGACCTCATCGGCGACGATTTTCTTGCCGCCGGCTAAGCGACGGCGCGGACATTCATGGGCGGCGGGCGGCGTCTCGCCGGCCTTGCCCTGACCTCCGGCCGACTTTGCGCCAACCTTCGGCCGGCTTTTGCGCCGGCGCGCCTTCGATTTCGCCCGTCTCCGAGCCCGCCGTATCGCGGGTTCCGGGGCTTTCCCGGCCGCGTGCGCACCCCACGTGCCCTGCTGGCGGGCGTGGGCGCAAGGCGGCATAATAAGGCGTTCCCCTCGCCCAGCCTATCCAGCGGCCCGGCCCACGAAGCGTTTTCGGTGTGCCGGGCTGGACGAATTCAAGCCAAGCCGCCATGCCGTACATCTATCTCGCTTCGCAAAGCCCCCGCCGTCAGGAATTGTTGCACCAGCTCGGCGTTCGTTTCGAGCTGCTGCTGCCCCAGGCCGACGAGGACGCCGAAGCGCTCGAAGCCGTACTGCCCGGCGAGCCGCCCGACGACTACGTACAGCGCGTCACACGCGCGAAGGCCGAAGCGGCGCTGGCGCGTCTGTCGCGCGCCGGCCTGCCCGCTGCGCCGATCCTCGCGGCCGACACCACGGTGTGTCTCGATGGCACCATCCTCGGCAAGCCGTTCGACGACGCCGACGCACGCGCCGTCCTCGCGCGCCTGTCAGGCACGCGCCATCGCGTACTGACCGCGGTCGCCGTCTGCGCCGACGGGCAGATCCATCAGGCGGTAAACATCTCGCACGTGTGGTTCCGCCCGCTGCGCCGCGAGGAAATCGAGCGCTACGTCGCCTCGGGCGAGCCGCGCGGCAAGGCGGGCGCCTACGGCATCCAGGGCAAGGCGGCCGAGTTCGTCATGCGTATCGACGGCAGCTACTCGGGCATCATGGGTCTGCCGCTGTGCGAGACCGCCGCGCTCTTGCGCCAAGCGGGCGTCGACTTCTGACGCGAACCGAATCTGCCAAGCATTTCGAGTCTGGTCGACACTTTATGAACGAAGACATTCTGGTCAACATCACACCGCAGGAAACCCGTGTGGCGCTCATGCAGCTCGGCGCCGTGCAGGAGCTGCACATCGAGCGCACGCTCTCGCGCGGCCTCGTCGGCAACATCTATCTGGGCAAGGTCGTGCGCGTGCTGCCCGGCATGCAGTCGGCCTTCATCGACATCGGCCTGGAGCGCGCGGCGTTCCTGCACGTGGCGGACATCTGGCATCCGCGCGTGAGCAACGATACGTCGGTGCCGCATCCGCAGCCGCCGATCGAGAAGACCGTCTTCGAAGGCCAGACGCTCATGGTGCAGGTCATCAAGGATCCGATCGGCACGAAGGGCGCACGCCTGTCCACGCAGATCAGCATTGCGGGGCGCACGCTCGTCTACCTGCCGCAGGAGCCGCATATCGGCATCTCGCAGCGCATCGAGAGCGAAGCCGAGCGCGAGGCGCTGCGCAGCAAGATTCAGGCGCTGGTGCCGGGCGACGAAAAAGGCGGCTTCATCGTGCGCACCATTGCCGAGGACGCCGCGGACGCGGAGCTCGCCAATGACATCGCCTACCTGCGCAAGTCGTGGCAGACCATCGGCGAGCAGAGCACGCGCATGCCGGCGCCTGCATTGCTGTATCAGGACCTGAACCTCGCGCAGCGCGTGCTGCGCGATTTCGTGCACGAGGACACGGGCAAGATCCTCGTCGATTCGCGTGAAACGTTCCAGAAGCTCGCGGAATTCGCCACGACCTACACGCCGGCGGTGCTCGGCAAGCTCACGCATTACACCGGCGAGCGGCCGCTGTTCGACCTGTACAACGTGGAGACGGAGATCGAGCGCGCGTTGTCGCGCCGCGTCGATCTGAAGTCCGGCGGCTATCTGATGATCGACCAGACCGAGGCCATGACGACCATCGACGTGAATACGGGCGGCTACGTCGGGGCGCGCAACTTCGACGACACGATCTTCAAGACGAACCTCGAAGCGGCGTTGATGATCGCGCGCCAGCTGCGGCTGCGCAATCTCGGCGGCATCATCATCATCGATTTCATCGACATGGAAAGCGCCGAGCATCGCGACTCGGTGCTGGCCGAGCTCAAGAAGGCGCTCGCACGCGATCGCACACGCATTACCGTGAACGGTTTCTCGCAACTGGGGCTCGTGGAGATGACCCGCAAGCGCACGCGCGAGTCGCTCGCCCATGTGCTGTGCGAGCCGTGCGCCGTGTGCCAGGGCAAGGGGCAGGTGAAGACGCCGCGCACGCTGTGCTACGACATCCTGCGCGAGATCCTGCGCGAGTCGCGTCAGTTCAACCCGCGCGAATTCCGTCTGATCGCCTCGCAGGAAGTCGTGGACCTGTTCCTCGAAGAAGAGTCGCAGCATCTGGCGATGCTCATCGACTTCATCGGCAAGCCGATTTCTCTGCAAGTCGAATCGACGTTCCATCAGGAACAGTACGACATCATTCTGATGTAACACTGCGGCGATCAAGCGCCTCGACCCCATGCCTTACACGAACTACGACAACCTGGCGGCATCGAGCGAGGCGCTCGACAAGCACGCCGTCGCGCGCCATTCGACCTGGGTCAGCATCTGGGTCAATATCGTGCTCACCACGGCGCAGATCGCCGTCGGCGTTTTCGCCCGTTCTCAGGCGTTGATCGCCGACGGCATTCATTCGCTCTCGGACATCGTCTCCGACTTCGTGGTGCTGGCCGCTGCGCGCGGCAGCGCGCGGGCGCCCGACGCCGACCACCCCTACGGGCACAGCCGCTACGAAAATGCGGCGTCGCTGTTCCTCGGCGTGATTCTGGTGGCCGTCGGCGCGGGCATGTTGTGGCGCGGCGTGGAGCGCCTGCTGCATCCCGAAGCGATTCCGGAAGTGCACACGGTCGCGCTCGCTGTCGCCGTGTTCGTGCTGGTATCCAAGGAAGGACTCTTTCGCTACATGCTGCGCGCCGCGCAGCGCGTGCGCTCGGCCATGCTGGTGGCCAACGCCTGGCACGCGCGCTCGGACGCCCTTTCCTCGCTCGTCGTGGCTTGCGGCATTCTCGGCAACCTCGCGGGCTATCGCATTCTCGATCCGCTCGCCGCCGCGCTCGTGGGCCTGATGATCGGCCGCACCGGCTGGAAATTCGGCTGGAACGCGCTGCAGGACCTGATCGATCGCGGTGTGGACGACGGCACCACCGTCAACATCCGCACGCGGCTCACCGACACGCCGGGTGTGCGCGCCATCGACATGCTGCGTACCCGCCGCATGGGCGACCAGATCGTCGTGGACGTGCATATCCTCGTCGACGGCCGGCTGTCCGTCTCCGAGGGCCATTACATCGCCGAGCAGGCGCGCGCGGCAGTCATGCGCGAGCCGGAGATTCTCGACGTGCTGGTTCATGTCGACGCGGAGAGCGACACCAAGGGCACCGCCTTGCAGCAGTGGCCGGCGCGCGCGGTCGTCGTCGGCGCGGCCGAAGTGCTCTGTCGAGCCAACGCGCTGGCGCTGCACGGCGTGAAGCTGCACTACCTCGACAACGGGTTGGAAGCGGACGTGCTGGTCGAGGGGCTGGGAGACGCGTCGGGGGCCGGCATGCACGGCGGCATCGAGCCGGCGTCGCAGGCGGTGGCGGATGCGCTCGCCGCCCGCTTCGGCCTGCGCCGCGTGCGAGTGCTGTGCATTACCGGGGAAACGCCGGCGGCCGAAGAGGTGCGCGCGACGGCGAACGGCGAAGGCGTTTCGACGGCCGCCGGGCGCCCCGTCGACTGACGGACGCGAGGCTCGCGGCGGCCGCGGCGGAATGGAATGCGGCGAAACGTGGTGACAAGGTGACGTCGACGGGTTCGGGCAATCGCGGCCTTGCCCGACTGTGCTCGGAAGCGATCCGATCAATCCTCGTGGCGGTAATCCGCGAACAGCATGCCGACCTTGTCCTTGTCCGAGACGATGGGGGTGATGCCGTCGAGCGGCCAGGGGATCGCAAGTGTCGGGTCGTCCCAGCGGATGCAACGCTCGTACTGCGGCGCCCAGTAGTCGGTCGTCTTGTAGAGCACTTCCGCAGTCTCCGAAGTCACCACGAAACCGTGCGCGAAGCCTGCCGGAATCCACAACTGTTTCTTGTTCTGCGCGCTCAGCACCTCGGCCACCCACTTGCCGAACGTCGGTGAGCCCTGGCGGATATCGACGGCCACGTCGTAGATCTCGCCCTGCAGCACACGCACGAGCTTGCCCTGCGGTTGCTTCACCTGATAGTGCAGGCCACGCAGCACGCCGCGCGCCGAGCGCGACTGGTTGTCCTGCACGAAGGTGAGACGCTTGCCGAGAGCATCGTCGAACTGGCGCTGGTTGAAGCTTTCAAAAAAGTAGCCGCGCGAGTCGCCGAACACTTTCGGCTCGACCACTTTGACGTCGGCAATGGCGGTGGCAATCAGTTGCATGAGTTGACCTTAGACGGAGCGATCAGAATACGCGCTCGTTGAGCATGGCGAGCAGGTACTGGCCGTAGCCGGTCTTCACCAGCGGTTGGGCCAACGCTTCGATGGCAGCGGCGTCGATCCAGCCGCGTCGATAAGCAATTTCTTCCGGACATGCCACCTTCAGGCCCTGGCGGCTTTCGATGGTCTGAATGAACGTGCTCGCCTCGAGCATCGATTCGTGCGTCCCCGTATCGAGCCACGCGTAGCCGCGGCCCATGATCTGGACGTTGAGCTTGCCGCGCTTCAGGTACTCGTTGTTGACGTCCGTAATCTCCAACTCGCCGCGCGCCGACGGTTTGATGGCGCGTGCAATCTCGATCACGTCGTTGTCGCAGAAGTACAGTCCGGTGACCGCGTAGCGCGACTTGGGCTCCTTCGGCTTTTCCACGAGATCGATGGCCTTGCCGTTCTCGTCGAACGTCACCACGCCATAACGCTCCGGATCGTGTACCGGATAGGCGAAGACCGTCGCGCCGCTCGTCTGCGCGTTGGCCGCGCCAAGCAACGCCGCGAAATCATGGCCATAGAACAGATTGTCGCCAAGCACCAGCGCGCACGGATCGTTGCCGATGAAGTTCGCACCGATCAGGAACGCTTGTGCGAGACCGTCCGGCGACGGCTGCACCGCGTATTGCAGATTCAGGCCCCACTGCCTGCCGTCGCCGAGGAGTTGCTCGAAACGGGGGGTATCTTGCGGCGTAGAGATAATCAGCACGTCGCGAATTCCCGCCAGCATCAGCGTGGTGAGCGGGTAGTAGATCATCGGCTTGTCGTAGACCGGCAGCAGTTGCTTGGAGACCGCCAGCGTCGCCGGATACAAGCGCGTGCCGGATCCTCCGGCGAGAATAATGCCTTTGCGTCTGACGCCCATACGTTGCCTCAGTCTTTTTTCTGATAGTGCGTTTCGATCCAGCGCTGGTATTCGCCCGACTGCACCTGGCGCACCCATTCGCCGTTGGCCAGATACCACTGCACCGTCTTGCGCATGCCGGTCTCGAAGGTCTGCGCCGGGCGCCAGCCCAGCTCGCGCTCGAGCTTGCGCGCATCGATGGCATAACGGCGATCGTGACCAGGACGGTCGGTCACGAACGTGATCTGGTCGGCGTATGACTTGCCGTCCGCGCGCGGCGACAGTTCGTCGAGCAGCGTGCACAGGTGCTTCACCACCGACAGGTTGCTCTGTTCGTTCCAGCCGCCGACGTTGTACACCTCGCCGGGTGCGCCGCGTGCGAGCACTTCGCGAATCGCCGAGCAATGGTCGCCTACGTAGAGCCAGTCGCGCACGTTGCTGCCGTCGCCGTAGATCGGCAGCGGTTTGCCGGCGAGCGCGTTGGCGATCACCAGCGGAATCAGCTTCTCCGGGAATTGATACGGGCCGTAGTTGTTCGAGCAGTTGGTCGTCAGCGTGGGCAGGCCATACGTATGATGATAGGCGCGCACCAGATGATCCGAGCCCGCCTTCGACGCCGAATACGGGCTGTTCGGTGCATACGGCGTGGTCTCGGAGAACGCGGGATCGGTCGGGCCCAACGAGCCGTAGACCTCGTCCGTCGAGACGTGCAGGAAGCGGAATGCCTCACGCGCTTCGCCCGTCAGCGTGCCCCAGTAGGCGCGCGCGGCCTCGAGCATCGTGAACGTGCCGACGACGTTCGTCTGCACGAAGTCGCCCGGACCGTGAATCGAGCGATCGACGTGGCTTTCGGCGGCAAAGTGGATGACTGCGCGGGGCTGATGCTTCGCATACAGGCGATCGAGCGCCTCACGATCGCAGATGTCGACCTGCGCGAAATGGTGACGGGGATCCCGTTCCAGACTCGCCAGGTTCGTCAGGTTGCCCGCGTAGGTCAGCTTGTCGACGGTCAGGACCGGTTCGTCGCTTTGCGCGAACCAGTCGAGTACGAAATTTGCACCGATGAAGCCGGCGCCGCCAGTCACGAAGATCATAGGTATCGAGCTTGGGTCAAAAGTAGACTGTTACGGACTGCGCGGCACGCGCCCCATCAGGAAAAATTCGTCGTTAGGCCGCATTGAAATGGCATTCGCAATGCGGTTGGACATGCCGAAAAACGCCGTGATCGCGGCGATGTCCCAGATGTCCTCGTCGTCCAGGCCGTGCTCGCGCAGCGCGGCGTAATCGTCGTCGCCCACTTCGTGGGAGCGTTCGCACACTTTCATGGCATACGCGAGAATCGCCTTCTGACGCGCTGTCAGATCGGCCTTCAGATAGTTGACGGCCACCTGGTCGGCCAGCAGCGGCTGCTTCTCGTAGATGCGCACCAGCGCACCGTGCGCGACCACGCAATACAGACATTGGTTCGCAGCGCTCGTGGCCACCACGATCATCTCGCGCTCGCCCTTGCTGAGGTTACCCTCCTTGAGCATCAACGCGTCGTGATACGCGAAAAACGCCCGGAATTCGTCGGGACGGTGCGCCAGCGCAAGGAACACGTTCGGAATGAAGCCGGCCTTCTCCTGCACCTGCTCGATACGCGCGCGAATATCGGCTGGCAACGTGGCCAGATCCGGCACGGGGAAACGACTGATTGGCGACTGGCGCATTGCGATCTCCTTCTATGGCGGTGACAGGACGCTGACCGGGCCGACGTCTCGACACAACGTGCCGGGGCGCGGCAGCGCGTCGCGCGTCAGGCTTCCTGCGCTTGCTGCGCATACTGGATGCGGTGCAGATGGGCGTAAAGGCCATTGTGCGCCACCAGTTCCTGGTGAGACCCCTGCTCCACGATCCGGCCGTGCTCCAGCACGACGATACGGTCCGCTCGCTCGATGGTGGACAGACGGTGCGCGATCACGAGCGTGGTGCGTCCCTCCATCAGCACTTCGAGCGCCGCCTGCACATGGCGCTCCGACTCCGAGTCCAGCGCCGACGTGGCCTCGTCGAGAATCAGGATCGGGGCGTCCTTGTAGATGGCGCGCGCAATGGCCAGGCGCTGACGCTGACCGCCCGACAGGCGCATGCCATTATCGCCCACGAGCGTCTGCACGCCCTCGGGCATGGCTTCGACCGCATCGGTCAGATTGGCCGCACGCAGCGCCGCATGCACGCGCGCGAGGTCGATTTCCTGGCCATACGCCACGTTCGCCGCCACGGTGTCGTTGAACAGCACCACGTCCTGGCTCACGAAGGCGATCTGACGGCGCAGGTCCGCCAGGCGAAGCTCCGTGAGCGGAATGTCGTCGAGCAGGATGCGGCCGGCGCTCGGATCGAAGAACCGCGGCACCAGGTTGACGAGCGTTGTCTTGCCGCTGCCCGACGGGCCGACGAGCGCGACCATCTCCCCGGGTGCCACGTTCAGTGAAATCCTGTCGAGCGTCGGACGCTCGCTTGCGCCGTAGTGGAAGCTCACCTGATCGAACGTCACGCGGCCCTTCGCCCGCTCGAGTGTGCGCTCGCCGCCGGCAGGCTCGAGCTCGACGTCCATCACGTCGAAAATCAGCTCGGCAGCCGTCACGCCGCGCTGCAGCGGCTGGTTGACGTCCATCAGGTGCTTGAGCGGCGAGACCACGAGCAGCAGCGCGGTGACGAACGCCGTGAAGCCGCCCACGGTCATCTCGCCCGAGGACGATTCGATCATCGCCACCGTGATCACGACGGCCAGCGCGAGCGACGCCAGCGCCTGCGTGACCGGTTGCGCCAGGCCGCCGGAGACCGTCACGCGCATGGCGTAGCCGCGCAGCCGGCTGGTCATCCTGTCGAAGCGCGTCTTCTCATACTCTTCGCCATTGTGGATCTTCACGACCTTGTAGCCGCCGACCGCTTCTTCGACGACATACGACAGCGCATTGGTGAGCGTTTGCTGCTCGCGGTTCAGGCGACGCAGGCGCCGGTTGATCTTGCCGACGAGCCAGCCGATGAGCGGCAGAATGACGGCGACGACAAGCGTGAGGCGCCAGTTCAGGTAAAAGAGGTAACCCAGCAGGCCGACGACGGTGAGCGAGTCGCGCACGAGCGTGATCAGCACCGTGGTCAGCACGCCCAGCACCTGGTTGACTTCGTAGACGATGGCGTTGATGAGGGTGCTGGTCGTCTCGCGTTGATAGTAGGCCGCGGGCGCGTGCAGCAGACGCTCGAACATTCGCACGCGCAGATCCAGCAGCACGCGGTTGGAGACCCACGAGAGCATGTAGTTGGCGGCGTACTGCGCCAGCCCGCGCACGATGGCAAGGCCGATCACCGCGGCCGGCACGTACCACAGCTTCCACGGATCGCCGCCCGAGAAGCCCTTGTCCAGCACTGGCTTGAGGACCGCCGGAATGGCCGCTTCGGTCCCCGCGACGAGCGCCATGGCGATGACGGCCAGCAGGCCCATGTGCCAGTACGGCTGAAGATAGCCCAGCAGACGTCGCAGAATCGGTCCGGCGGGCTTGTGCGGTGCGCTCATGGAGATGGGGGACGGCGGAAAAACCGCTATTCTAACGTACCGGACGCCCGCGTCGGGACGCGCCCGGGCACGGCTCGGAGGCCGCCGCGAAATTCTCCGCCATCGCCGCGAGCCTCGGGCTTTTCGGGGATTCCGGCGCGCCGGAGCGCCGGGGGAACCGGTATACTCCCGGCCATGGCAAGCGCACTCGAAGTCCTCCGTACCGTATTCGGCTATAACGCATTCCGTGGCGATCAGGCCGCCATCGTCGACCATGTGGCCGGCGGGGGCGACGCCCTCGTCCTCATGCCCACGGGCGGCGGCAAGTCGCTCTGCTACCAGATTCCCGCCCTGCTGCGCCCTGGTATCGGCATCGTGGTCTCGCCGCTCATCGCGCTCATGCAGGACCAGGTCGACGCCCTGCTGCAGGCGGGCGTGCGCGCCGCCTACCTCAATTCCAGTCTCGGTTTCGACGAGGCGCTCGACACCGAGCGCCGGGCCGCACGCGGCGAGCTAGACTTGCTCTACGTCGCGCCCGAGCGCTTGCTGACCGATCGTTTCCTCGATCTGCTCGACCGCCTCGACGAGCGCGCACAGCTCGCGCTCTTTGCCATCGACGAAGCGCATTGCGTATCGCAGTGGGGGCATGATTTCCGTCCCGAATACATCCAGCTCTCGGCGCTGCACGAGCGTTATCCGCAGGTGCCGCGCATCGCGCTCACGGCCACGGCCGACGCCGCCACGCGCGACGAAATCCAGACACGGCTGGGCCTGACCGAAGCGCGTGTGTTCGTCTCGAGCTTCGATCGGCCGAACATTCGCTACGAGATCGTCGATCGCGACAATCCGCGCAGGCAACTGCTGGCCTTTCTCGCACGGCATCGCGGCGAGGCGGGCATCGTCTACTGCCTGTCGCGCAAGAAAGTGGAAGAAACGGCCGCGTGGCTCCAGACGCAGGGCATTGCGGCGCTGCCGTACCACGCCGGACTCGACGCCGAAGTGCGGCGCGCTCACCAGCAGCGGTTCCTGCGCGAGGAAGGACTCGTCATGGCCGCCACGGTGGCGTTCGGCATGGGCATCGACAAGCCGGACGTGCGTTTTGTCGCGCATCTGGATCTGCCCAAGAGCCTCGAGGCCTATTACCAGGAGACGGGCCGCGCCGGGCGCGACGGCGAACCCGCCGAAGCCTGGATGACTTACGGACTCAACGACGTCGTGGTCCATCGCAGCCGGATCGACGAATCGAACGCCTCGGAGCTGCAAAAGCGCATCGAGCGCCAGAAGCTCGACGCCCTGCTCGGCTACTGCGAAGCGGCGCGCTGCCGCCGCACCGTGTTGCTCTCGTACTTCGGCGAGGCCAGCGAGCCGTGCGGCAACTGCGACGTCTGCCTCAATCCGCCCGAAGTCTACGACGGCACCGTCGCCGCGCAAAAAGCGCTCTCGGCCATCCTGCGCACCGGGCAGCGCTTCGGCGCCGGGCACCTGGTCGACGTCCTGCGCGGGCGCAGCACGGACAAGGTGCGTCAGTTCGGCCACGAGAATCTGCCGACCTTCGGTGTCGGCGGCGAACTCGACGATCAGGGCTGGCGTTCGGTGTTTCGCCAACTGATCGCACACGGCATCATCGAGCCCGACAGCAGCCAGTACGGCGCGCTGACGCTCAATGCCGCGGCGCGCCCCGTGCTCAAGGGCGAGACCACGCTGTCGTTGCGGCGCCAGCGCGCGGCAACGGGCAAGAAAGGCCGCTTTGCCGGCTATGCGTCGTCGCCGGCCATAGAACTCGATCCCGCCGATCAGCAACTGTTCGACAAGCTGCGCGCATGGCGCCAGGACATTGCCAAGGCGCAACAGGTGCCCGCTTACGTTATCCTTCATGACCGGACGCTGCGCGAGCTGGCCCAGCGCCGCCCCCGGCACCGCGAAGGTCTCGCCGACATCACCGGACTGGGCGAGGCGAAGATCGAACGCTACGGCGAAGCGCTCGTGGCGTTGCTCAACGCCTAGCCGGCACGGGCAGGCATGTGGCGAGCGCCTCAGCGCCAGGCCGACGCCGTCATTTCGCGAGTATTCATGACCGAAGCTACTTCGCCTGCGCCGCAGGCGCCGCAACTGCCGCTCACCGTGACGATCCTCACGCGCAACGAGCGGCATAACATCGCCGAGTGCATCGCGTCGGTGCGTGCGTTCGCGTCGCAGATCGTGGTGGTCGACAACGCGAGTACCGACGGTACGGCCGACATCGCCCGGGCGGCCGGCGCGCAGGTCCACGTCACGCCCGACTGGCCGGGCTTCGGCCCGCAAAAGAATCGCGCGCTGTCTCACGCGACGCAGCCGTGGGTTCTCTCGCTCGACGCCGACGAGCGCGTCACGCCGGAGCTCGCCGCCGATATCGCCGCGGCGCTCGCCCAGGGCGCTCATGCGGGCTATCGCATGCCACGCCTGTCGCAGTTCCTCGGCCACTGGGTGCGGCACTGCGGCTGGTATCCCGACTACGTGGTGCGGCTGTTTCGCCGCGAGGCCGGGCGCTTTTCGGACAACCTCGTGCACGAGCGCGTGATCGTCGACGGCGAACTGGGCACGCTCGCGCACCACCTCCTGCACTACAGCTATACCGAGGCTCGGCAGGTCGAGGACAAGGTACAGCGCTATGCGCGCGCCGGCGCGAAGGAAATGGCGCTGCGCGGCAAGCGCGTCTCGCCGCTCAAGCCGTGGATCAACGGCGGGTGGGCGTTCATTCGCACCTACGTGCTGCGCGGTGGGTTTCTCGATGGCGGCACGGGCGCCGCCATCGCACGCATGAACGCTCGCAGCGCCTTTCTGAAGTACGCGCTGCTGCGACGCGGCGAGGTTTGACGCCGGCACCGCTTGCCTTCCTGCGCCTTCTTCGGATGCAAAACCGGACGCGCCACGCGTCCGTTTTTTCGTGTCCGGCGCTCGCTGCGCCCGATGGTCGGCTTGGCCGGCTTGGCCAGCTTGGCAGGCAGGGTCGAGACGGCCGACGGGGCCGACAGGGCGCAGGCACGTACCGCCGCGCTTATTTCGCCAGCGCCCGCTTCACCCGCGAGCGCAACAGCGCCCAGCGCAGCTTGCCGTCGTCGACCGGCTCGGCCAGGCGACCGTCGCTGCCGGCCGGGATCGGCACACCGCGACGCAGGTAGTAGCGATCGAAAATCGACTGCGTCATGCCCCACTTGCGCAGGAACTGCGTGCGGCCGTCGTTCTTCACGACCTTGCCCGTGCTCTTGCACTGGAAGTGATACACGAGGCTCGCGCCGACGCCGATGAACCGGCGTGCGCCGGCGCCCCACATCTTCATGGAGAAATCGTTGTCGCTGCTCATGCCCGGGCTCAGTTCGGTGCTGTAGCCGCCCACGAGGAACCACCAGTCGCGGTGAACGAGCGTGGGCGGCCACGTCGCGCCGAACCAGTCCGGCTTGCGGTAGGTCGGCACGGCGGCAAGCAGCGCCTGCTCGTCGAAAGTATCGACATCGCGCCCGAAGTCCTGCACCAGCACGCACGGGTTGCCCGTGTCGACCGGCTCGATCATCGTGCCCGAGAGCATGAACGCCTTGTCCGGCATCGCCTCGGCCCGCTCGATGAGCGCGGTGTCCCAGCCGGGGCAGCAGTACATGTCGTCGTTCAGGTAGACGATGTACTTTTCGCGCGCGAGCGCCGCCGCCTGATTCACCGCATAGCAGATCCCGATATTATCCGGCGACGCCGTGTGCTCGATCCCCTCGGCGCGCAGCCACTCGAGCGTGCCGTCCGAGCCGTCGTTGACGTGAACGATGATCTGATGCGGCCGGCTCGAGTTCTGGCGGATGCTGCGCACGCACAGTTGCAGCAACGCGAGGTTGTTCCACGTCGGAACAATGATGGAAAACATCCGGGTTTCCTTCTTGTTGGATCGTCCGGTGGACGGCTTCTGTCCGCCACGCCGGGGTTATGACATGACGCTGGCCGCGCCGTCGGCACGCCGCGGCATGCCTGCTCGCCGCGCCATGGGCTCAGTAGACCACTTGCACCGAATCGGGCGTGAGCCACTGGCGCAGCTCGCCGAGCAACTCGTCGCCGGGCTGCACCTTCCAGTCGTCGCCCAGACGCGATTCGCACTCCGCGTCGGGGCGACGATACACGATATGCACCGGCAGGCCGTTTTGCTTGTCGCCGCCTTCGTTGCCGTTGCCACCGTTGCGGCGCCCGAAACCGCCGCCGTTGCTGTTGCCCCCATTGCCGCCGTAGCCCCCGCCTCCGCCTCCGCCATTGAACCCGCCGCTCGGGTTCGCCGCGGCAGCCACGCGATACATCGTGCAGTGCGGCTGCAACGTGGCGCGAAGACGCGTCCAGTCGGCGTTGCCATTGAACGAGAGCTTGAGCGCGCGGGCGAAGCGCGCGCGCGCACGGCCCAGGTCCATCACGCTTTCGGTCGTGAAGCGCAGGCCGCCCGTGAAACTGTCGGGGCGCGCATTGCCCTGCACGATCAGCAGTTCGTCTTCCTTGAAGAGATGCTTGTTTGCCTCGAACTGCTCGTTGAAGATGGTGGCCTCGAGCGTGCCGGTGCCGTCGTCGAGCTGCACGATGACCATCTTGCCGCGTTGCGTCATCATCGTTCGCAAGCTGGAGATCACGCCTGCCACGAGCTTGTCGCGCCCTTCCCCCAGGTCCCGGATACGCGTGCGCACGAAGCGCCGCACTTCCTCCGCATAGGCGTCGAACATGTGGCCCGACAGATAGAAGCCGAGCGCCTGCTTCTCCTCCTGGAGCTTGCGCTTGTCGGACCATGCCGGTTCGTCGGCCAGCTCCAGCGGCGCCTGCAGGCTCTCGTCGCCGAGATCGAACAGGCTTACCTGGTTGGCCGCCGCGCTCGCCTGTTCGGCCGCTTCCATTGCGAGCGGCACCGACGCCATGAGCTGCGCGCGGTTGTCGTGGATGGCGTCGAACGCACCGGCGCGAATCAGCGCTTCGATGGTGCGGCGGTTGACCACGCGCCGGTCGATGCGCGCGCAGAAGTCGAACAGGTCGGTGAACGGCTTTTCCTCGCGCGCGCGCAGGATCTCCTCGATGGCCGACTGGCCGCTGCCCTTGATCGCGCCCAGACCGTAGCGCACGGTCTTCGTGTCGGCCGGCTCGAAGCGGTAAGCCGAGACGTTCACGTCCGGCGGCAGCACGCCCAGGCCGTTGGCGAGACAGTCGTCGTACAGAATCTTGACCTTGTCCGTGTCGTCCATGGCCAAGCTCATGTTGGCGGCCATGAACGCGGCGGGATGGTGCGCCTTGAGCCACGCGGTGTAGTACGCCAGCAAGGCATACGCGGCAGCGTGCGACTTGTTGAAGCCGTAGCCCGCGAACTTCTCCATCAAGTCGAAGATTTCGTCGGACTTCTCGCGCGAGAGACCGTTCTTGGCCGCGCCCTGCGCGAAAATCTCGCGGTGCTGCGCCATTTCCTCGGCCTTCTTCTTGCCCATGGCGCGACGCAGCAAGTCGGCGCCGCCGAGCGAGTATCCGCCGATGATCTGCGCCATCTGCATCACCTGCTCCTGGTAGACCATGATGCCGTAGGTCTCCTGGAGCACCGGCTCCACGCGAGGGTCCGGATATTCGACCTTCTCGCGCCCGTGCTTGCGCGCGCAGAAGCTCGGGATCAGGTCCATCGGGCCCGGACGATACAGCGCCACCAGCGCGATGATGTCCTCGAAGCGGTCGGGCTGCGCGTCCTTGAGCATGCCCTGCATGCCGCGGCTTTCGAGCTGGAACACCGCCACCGTATTGGCTTTCTTGAGGATGTTGAAGGCGGCCGGATCGGTGAGCGAGACCTGATCGAGCGACCAGTCCGCCATTTCCGGATGCAGCCGCTTGATGTAGCGCTCGGCCCAGTTCAGGATCGTGAGCGTGGTCAGGCCCAGAAAGTCGAATTTCACCAGACCGACGGCTTCCACGTCGTCCTTGTCGTACTGGCTCACCACGCCGCTGGCGTCCTCGCCGGTGCCCTGCGTGTAGAGCGGACAGAAGTCGGTGAGCTTGCCCGGGGCGATCAGCACGCCGCCCGCGTGCATGCCGACGTTACGCGTGAGGCCCTCCACGCGCTGCGCCAGCTCGATCAGTTGCCTGACCTCGTCCTCGGTCTGGTAACGCTCGGCGAGCTGCGGCTCCTCCTTGAGCGCGTCGTCGATCGTGACGTGCTTGCCCGGCTTGAACGGGATCAGCTTGGAGATGCCGTCGACGAAGTTGTAGCCGAGGTCGAGCACGCGGCCCACGTCACGCACGGCCGCCTTGGCCGCCATCGAACCGAAGGTCGCGATCTGCGACACGGCGTCCGCGCCGTACTTCTCCTTGACGTACTGAATGACGCGGTCGCGTCCGTCCTGGCAGAAGTCGATGTCGAAGTCGGGCATCGACACGCGTTCCGGGTTCAGGAAGCGCTCGAACAGCAGGTTGTACTTGAGCGGATCGAGATCGGTGATGCCGAGCGCGTAGGCGACGAGCGAACCGGCCCCCGAGCCGCGGCCCGGACCGACCGGCACGCCGTTGTTCTTGGCCCACTGGATGAAGTCGGCCACGATCAGGAAGTAGCCCGGGAAGCCCATCTTGATGATGGTGCCCGTCTCGAAGTCGAGTCGCTTGTAATAGTCGGGACGCTGCTTGTCACGCTCCGCCTCGTCGGGATAGAGCTGCGCGAGGCGCGTCTCCAGTCCTTGCTTGGACAGATGCACGAGGTAGTCGTCGAGCGACATGCCGTCCGGTGTGGGGAACAACGGCAGCTTCGGCTTGCCGAGCTCCAGCGTGAGGTTGCAGCGCTTGGCGATCTCCACGCTGTTGGCAATGGCCGACGGCACGTCCTCGAACGCGGCGATCATCTCGTCCTGCGTGCGGAAGCACTGGTCCGGCGTGAAGCGACGCACGCGTCGCGCATTGCCCAGGATCTCGCCCTCCGAAATGCACACGCGCGCTTCGTGGGCGGTGAAGTCGTCGGCGCTCATGAACTGGATCGGGTGCGTGGCGACGACCGGCAGGCCCGCCTTCGCGGCCAGTTGCACGGCCTGCTGCACATACGCTTCCATGCCCGGCTGGCTGGTTCGCTGCAACTCGATGTAGAACGCGCCGGGAAACACGCCTGCCCAGTGCCTGGCGCATTGCAGCGCCAGTTCCGGATTGCCGGCGGCCAGCGCCGCGCCGATGTCGCCCATCTGCGCGCCCGACAGCGCCAGCAGGCCGGCGGCAAGACCGTCCGCCTGCAGCCACGACGCCTCGATCTCCGCGCGCCCCCGCCACTGATTGCCCAGCCACGCCCGGGAGAGCAACTGGCACAGATTCAGATAGCCCTGCCTGTTGCGCGCGAGCAGCAGCAGCCGCGACGGCTTGTCGCGATCGGCCGGGTTCGTGATCCAGGCGTCGCAGCCGATGATCGGCTTGACGCCCTTGCCGCGAGCTTCCTTGTAGAAACGGATGGCGCCGAACATGTTCGCGAGGTCGGTGAGCGCGAGCGCACCCTGACCGTCCCGGGCGGCGGCCTTGACGACGTCGTCGAGCCGCACGATGCCATCGGCGATCGAGTATTCGGAGTGGAGACGGAGGTGGACGAAGCGGGGTTCTGACATGGCCGGTATTGTACCGCGACGCCCTCGCATTGACCGTGTCGGGAGGTTCGGAATACCTGACGAACGCCGGGGCCCCGGGAAGGAGGCCAACGTGCGCCGCCCCGCGGCGTGAGCCGGGCCGGAACCCGAACAGGCGACGCCCGCCCCCCATGACGGTTGGGCGCCGGACCGAAGCCCACCGGCGCCGCGCGGGGGCGAGCCGGCGCGGTATCGGCAATTTCGGCGATAATGGCGGATTATCGTTTCACGCTTTTGCGTTTGCCCGTTGCCATGTCCATCGTCAATATCGCTGCGTACAAGTTCGTCACGCTCGACGACATCGCGACCCTGCGTCCGGCACTGCTCGAACGCTGCCAGGCGCTCGCCCTGAAGGGCACGATCCTGCTCGCGCCCGAGGGCATCAACCTGTTCCTCGCCGGCTCGCGCGCGGCCATCGACGCCTTCCTCGCGAGCCTGCGCGCCGACGCCCGCTTCGCCGACCTCGAAGTCAAGGAAAGCCTCTCGGACACGCAGCCGTTCCGCCGCATGCTGGTGCGCCAGAAGAAAGAAATCATCACGATGAAGATGCCGGTGATCAAGCCCGCCGACGGGCGCGCACCGGGCGTCGACCCCGCCACGCTCAAGCGCTGGCTCGACGCGGGCCATGACGACGAGGGCCGCCCGGTCGTGATGCTCGACACGCGCAACGACTTCGAAGTGGACGTCGGCACGTTCGACAATGCGGTCGACTATCGCCTGACGAAGTTCTCGGAGTTCCCGGAAGTCATTGCCGCGCATCGCGCCGACTTCGAGGGCAAGACCATCGTCTCGTTCTGCACCGGCGGCATTCGCTGCGAGAAGGCCGCCATCTATATGCGCGACATCGGCCTCGAACACACTTATCAGCTCGATGGCGGCATTCTGAAGTATTTCGAGGACGTGGGCGGGGCGCACTATCGCGGCGACTGCTTCGTCTTCGACTACCGCACGGCGCTCACGCCCGAACTGACGCCTGCTGCGACCCGGCAGTGCTTTGCCTGCCGTGCCGTGGTGAGCGTCGAGGACCAGCGCAGCCCCGATTATGTCGAAGGGGAGCATTGCCCGGCATGCGTCGGCGCCCGGCGTGGCGCGCCGCCTGCAGGCGAGGCCGCCGCTCCCTCCGCTCCTGCGGTGACGGCCTGACAACGGGGCCCTGACGACGTGGCGGCATCGTCGGCGTCCAGCCAGACGCGAGCCCCCGCGACGCGCACGGCCGGCTCGCGCGCGTACCGGGGACGCTTCGCCCCGTCGCCCACCGGGCCGCTGCACCGCGGCTCGCTCGTCACCGCGCTGGCCAGTTGGCTCGATGCACGCGCCCACGGCGGCGTCTGGATCGTGCGCATGGAAGACCTTGACGAGCCGCGCAGCGTCCCGGGCGCGGCCGACGACATTCTCGCCACCCTCGGGCGACTGGGCCTGCACTCGGACGAGCCCATCGTGTGGCAAAGCCGGCGCCACGCCCTGTACGCGTCGGCACTCGCCTCGCTCACCGCGCGCGGACTCGTCTACCCATGCGGCTGCACGCGCCGCGAAATCGCCGATTCGCTCACGCGCGTCCACGCCCGCCACAGCACGCTCGCCTATCCTGGCACCTGCCGCAACGGGCTGCACGGCAAGCCCGCGCGAGCGTGGCGTCTGCGCGTGCCGGACGGCGAAGCGGCGCGCGTGACTTTCGACGATCGCTGGATGGGCACGCAAACGCAGGACCTGGCAACGCAAGTCGGCGACTTCGTGCTCAAGCGCGCGGACGGACAGTGGGCTTACCAGTTGGCCGTGGTGGTGGACGACGAGGATCAGGGCATCACGGACATCGTGCGCGGCGCGGACCTGCTCGATTCGACGGCGCGCCAGATCTATCTTCAGGAGTGCCTCGACGCCCCGGCGCCCCGCTATCTCCACGTGCCGCTCGTGATGGCCGACGACGGCGGGAAACTCAGCAAGCAAAATGGCGCGGCGCCCCTAGCGCTGGGTACGCCAGAAGCCGTGCTGGGCGCGCTGAAGGCGGCCGCCCTGCACCTGGGCTTGCCCGCGGCACTGGCCGACATTGCACATCGCGACGACTTCTTTGCCGCCGCCACGGCCGCATGGCGCGAGCAGCACGGCCGCTGAGCGGTCCTCGCCATCGAAAATAAAAAAGCCAGCGCGATCGCGCTGGCTTTTTCGTTTCAACAGGCCGGATCGGCCGGTGAGTTTCGTCAGTTGCCCGCCTTGCGGGGAAAGCCGGCAAGCAGCGCAGCGACCTGACGCTTGGGCGCCTTCTCGGGGATCGCGCCGAATGCGGCCGGTGCGCCGGCATCGGGCTGCGCCTCGCGCTGCGACTGCCCCGCCGACGGCGACGGTTCGTAGGGCTTGTAGAAGAACTCGTCCTCCGGGCGCACGCGACGCGGCGCGGCGCTGCCGCCACGGCTCGCGCGCAGGCCCTCGTGGCGAGCGTGGCGCTCGCTGCGTTCGTAGCGATCGCCGCGATCGTCGCGCGAGCGGCTGCGGCGCTCGAGCACCAGTTCGCCGCGCTTGAGCTCGCGCTTGATCAGCTTTTCGATTTCCACGAGTTGCTTGCGCTCGTCCGGCGCGCACAGCGACAGCGCCTCGCCAGACGCACCCGCGCGGCCCGTGCGGCCAATGCGGTGCACGTAGTCTTCCGGGTTGTATGGCAGGTCGTAGTTGATCACGCCTGGCAGATCCGAGATATCCAGACCGCGCGCGGCCACGTCGGTGGCCACGAGCGCGCGAATGCCGCCCTGCTTGAACGCTTCGAGCGCCTGCATGCGCTCGTTCTGCGACTTGTCGCCGTGAATGGCGGCCGTCACGATGCCGTCGCGCTCGAGCTGACGCGCCAGACGGCTCGCGCCGATCTTGCTGTTGACGAACACGATCACCTGCTTGAGGTCGCGCTCGTTGAGGATTTGCACCACGGCCGCGCGCTTGTCGTCTTCGTCGACTTCGTAGACGACCTGCTCCACCGTGTCCGCCGTGGCGTTGCGACGCGCGACTTCGATGGTGACCGGGTTGGTCAGGTAGCTCGAAGCGAGCTTCTTGATCTCGTTCGAGAACGTTGCCGAGAACAGCAGCGTCTGGCGCTGCTTGGGCAGCAGATTCAGAATGCGCTGAAGATCGGGCAGGAAGCCCATGTCCAGCATGCGGTCGGCTTCGTCGAGCACGAGCATCTTGACCTGGCTCAGGTTCACTGTCTTCTGCTCGACGTGATCGAGCAGGCGGCCCGGCGTGGCGATCAGGATCTCGACGCCGCGGCGCAGCACGTCCTTCTGCGGATTCATGTCGACGCCGCCGAACACCACCGTATTGCGCAGCGGCGTGTGCGCGGCGTACAGCCGCACGTTGTCTGCCACCTGGTCGGCGAGCTCGCGCGTGGGCGTGAGAATCAGCGCACGCACCGGATGGCGCGCGGGCGAAGCGCTCGTGTTGGCGTCGGGCAGCAGGCGCTGGATGATCGGCAGCGAGAAGCTCGCGGTCTTGCCCGTTCCCGTTTGCGCGGCGCCCATCACATCGCGACCGGACAACACCACCGGAATGGCCTGCGCCTGAATCGGCGTCGGCTGGGTGTAGCCCTGCTCGGCAATGGCCCGCAAGATGTCCGCATGCAGCCCAAAGCTATCGAAGCCGGGGGTCGGAACAGCATTTACATCAGCCATGATGAAGGGACATCTCTTTTAAAAAAACGGGGGCCGCCACGCGGAAGGATTCCGCATCAAAGCTCACTCGCGAAGATTCAAGGGGCGCTGCGCGCCATGCTCGGGGCTGGCGCAAGAGGGGCCTGTCAGGAGACAGAAGCGTCGGGCGCCGCCGGACCAGGGTGGTCGTCAAGAAGCGAAACAACCGCAATTCTAGCACTTGCGCGAGACCGACGTGTGACAGCGGCTCCCGGATAGCCGGCTCAGCGTCCCACGCCGGCGTTGGCGCGCTTGTCGGACTCTCGCGATTTGCCGCGCCCGGTCAGCTTGGGTGCGCCGGCCGAGGCCGATTTGGCAGATTTGGCAGACTGAGCCGCCTGCGCGGCGCGCTGGCGGTTGGCATAGCGCTGCGCCAGCACCGCGCACACCATGAGCTGCATCTGATGAAACAGCATGAGCGGCAGCACGATGGCGCCCAGCGGGCCGCTCGCGAACAGCACCTTCGCCATCGGAATGCCGCTCGCCAGGCTCTTCTTCGAGCCGCAGAAGACAATGGTGATCTCGTCTTCGCGCGAAAAACCGAGCCAGCGCGCCGAATACGTGGTGAAAGCCAGCATGAGCGCGAGGATCACCGCGCAGCAGCCCAGGAGGCCGAGCAGCGCGAGCGGCGGGATCTGACGCCACAGCCCCGTGTTCACCGCTTCGCTGAACGCGGTGTAGACGACCAGCAGGATCGAGCCCTGGTCGACGAACTTGAGCAGCGCCCGGTTGCGCTCGACCCAGCCGCCAATGGCCTTGCGGGCCAGTTGCCCCGCAATGAACGGCACGAGCAGTTGCAGCATGATGTTGCCAATGGAATCGAACGGCGACGCGCCGGTATTGCCGTCGTGATGCACCACGATCAGGCCCACGAGCACCGGCGTGATGAAGATGCCGAAGAGGCTCGACGCCGACGCGCTGCACACGGCCGCCGGCACGTTGCCGCGCGCGATCGACGTGAAGGCGATGGCCGACTGCACCGTGGCGGGCAGCGTGCACAGGAACAGGATGCCCAGATACAGCTCGGGCGTGACCATCCACGAGAGCACGGGCTTGAGCGCCACGCCCACGATCGGGAACACGGCGAACGTGCTGGCGAAGACCAGCAGATGCAGGCGCCAGTGCGTGGCGCCGGCGAGCACGGCCTCTCGCGAGAGCTTCGCGCCGTGCAGGAAGAACAGGGCGGCAATCGCCACGTTGGTGAGCAGGTTGAAGGCAACTTCGCCCTCGCCGTGCGCCGGCAGGAAGCTGGCGAGCACGACGGTCGCCACCAGCATCAACGTGAAATTGTCGGGAAGGAAACGCGGTCTGGCCATCGTCGATCTCGAATGCTGCAGTCGAATGCAATAGAAAAGACAAAGCCCGTCCGCAAGCCGCTCGACGCCACGGCGTGGGAGCCGCCGGCATCACCGTCGACCGACCGGCAGACGGTCGATCGGACGCGGAAGTGTGCGCTCGCGATACGGGTTTTCACGTATTAGAGCGCAAGGACAGTTAAAATACAAATTCATTTAAAAAATTTATTCATACAAATTACGCATGAATATCTCGCTGCGCCAGCTCAAGGTGTTCCTCGCAGTGGCCGCGCACGGCAGTTTCAGCCGTGCCGGGGAGGACATCGGCCTTACCCAGCCGGCCGTCAGCCGTTGTATCCGCGAACTGGAACAAGAACTCGGTCTCAAGCTGGTGGACCGGACCACGCGCGAAGTCACGCTCACCGAAGTGGGCGCTAGCCTCTCTGCCACGCTCGCCCGCGTGCTCGACGATCTGGAAAGCGCCCTGCGCGATACGCACGGTCTGGCCGAAGAGCGGCGCGGCCGGGTCCGCGTGGCGAGCGCGCCGACCATCTCGGCCAATCTGATGCCCGAGTGCATCTCGGCCTGCGCCGCCCGCTATCCGGACATCACCTTCATGCTGCGCGACCAGGTGCAGACGCTCGCCACGGACAGCGTGCGCCACGGCGAAGTGGATTTCGGCGTGATCGTCGCCTCCGAAGGCATCGACGATCTCGTCGGCGAGCCGATCCTGGTCGAGCCGTTCCTCGTGGTGTGCGACCGCTCACACCGCTTCGCAAAGCAGACGCAGGTAACGTGGAAAGAGCTCAATGGCGAAAGACTGGTGCTGCTCGACTACGCCTCGGGCAGCCGTCCGCTCATCGACCGGGCGCTGGCCCAGCACGGCGCCTATTGCCAGGTGGCGCAGGAGGTCGGGCATGCGATTACCGTCTTCCGCATGATCGAAGCGGGCATCGGCATCAGCATCATGCCGGCGCTCGCGCTGCCGACCATGCCCGGCATGCCGGAGCGCGCCGGGCGCCTGGTCGCCCTGCCCCTCGTGCCGCAGCTCGAGCGCACAATCGCGCTGGTGCGCCGCAAGAACCGGACACTTTCCCCGGCGGCGCAATCCGTATGGGAGCTCATCCAGCAAGTCACGGCCAACACGCCCCCTCCTCTTGCCGCCACGCCAAAGGGCGCGTCCCGCGAAGATTGACACCATGGAAATGCCAGCGGATACCAGCATTTCCCGCCCCATTGCACGAAATTCAATGCAATTTCGCGGGCAACACGCGAGTCATCGCCACTCGAAGTAAGTGGTCACCTGCTACAATGAGGTCTGCGTCGACGCTCTGATGAGAGGCGGCGCGACCCTGAGTTGCCGCGGTCGCGCGTCGACGCCATGCCCGCAACTTGCGGGCATTGTGTTTCCGGTGCAGCGTCATGGACTTGTTCATCAAATACTTCAGCCCGCTGTGGCTCTTCCACGCGGCGGCCGATCTGTCATTCTGGCAGCGGCATCAACTCGACGCGCGCATGCGAATCGTGAGTCGTTTCCTGTGGCGGTATGTCATGCGGTGGTGCGCGGTGAGCGCCGCCCTGCTCGTGCCGGCCGCGCTCCTGGCGCACGGCCTGGCGGCGGCGGGCCTCGCGCTCGCGGGCGGGCTGTCGGTGAGCGTCACGATTCTCATGGCCGCGCTTGCCCTCGGCTGCCTGATCGGCTCGCGACTGCGCTGAGCGCCGGATCAGGCCCCGGACCGGCCGTTTGCGGGCCCCGTGGAAAAGGCCCGCCCTCGCGGCGGGCTTTCCATTCGGCGGCTTCGACTTCGCGCCTCAGATCAGCTTCAGATCCTTGAGCACGTTGCGAACGATGCGCGCGCGCTTTGGCGCGTCGGCATCGGTTTGAATGTCGATGTTCAACGCGATCATGGTGAGGTTGCCGTCACGCTCGAGCCAGCCGACCCACCACCCGATGTCGGGTTTCTTTTCGGTAAACCAGCCCGTCTTGCCGTGCAGCACGTAGTCGACGTTCGCTTCGACGATCGATATGTTGCGCACGATGTCCTGCGAGCGCGCCGAGAACGGCAGCGTGCCCGTGGCCAGACGCTGCAGGAAGTCGACTTGCTCGCGCGCCGAAATCTGCAGGCTGTCGTCGATCCAGTAGGCGTGCGCGGCGCGGCCGATCGTGCGATTGCCGTAGCCCGCCTCGTTGAGCTTGGCCTGCGCGTACTGGCGCGGGATCTTGTGCGAGACGACCTGATAGCAAGGCAGGCACGACACGCGAAACGCATTGCGCAGGTCGAGCGCGGCGTTCCACGCCTTGACGCGACGCGGCTTGCCGTCCCACGGGATGATCTCGCGCTCGTTGTCGAGCGCGCCGGACTCCAGCGCGAGCAGGCTGTTGAATATCTTGTAGGTCGATGCGGGCGACATGCGGCGCTCGGCGCGTGCGGCATCGTAAGCCTGATAGGTCTGGGTCCGGCCGTCCAGCACGATGACCGTGCCTTTGACGCCTTCGTCGGCAAAGTACTTGCCCCAGTCGGCCCGCTCGGCGATGCGCACCGCGGAAGAATGCGCGGGTTCGGCGGCGTGTCCGGGCATTGCGAAGACCACGGGCGAGGCCAGCGCACCGAGGAGGCGCAGCGCGAGCGCGCCGCGCCGCCAGCGAGAGAGTGTCTTTTTCATTTCGTTGTCCTGAGTTCATGGGTGCCAGCGGACTGGCGGAAACGTTGTCGGTGGTGCTGGCCGGGCACCTCTCTCGAAAGCGTTTGCAGCATAGTTCGCGTTTGGGCAAGCGCAAAGCGACGCTACCGTAACTTTCGTAACCGCCGTATCATCGATCGCGACCTTCCCCACCGTCCGCGCCACGTACCGCCATGATCGATCCGCCCATAGAGGTCACACCGTCCGACGACGCCCGCGATCGCACACGGGTACGGGTGCGCCTCGATGCGCCGCAAAAAGTCAACGGCGAGCCGGTGCGCTACCAGAGTCTGTGGCTGCTCATGCGCGTGTACTTTGCCGCGCATTACGAGAACACGCCCGTCTCGCTGGCGTCGCTCAGGATTCGCTTCGGACAGTCCGGCGCCGGCGGGGACCTGCGCATGCTGATCAGTCGCGCGTTCGCCGATTTCGCGCGCTGGGGCGTGGCCGTGGGCTGGGGAGACGACCGGCAGGCGGACGTGCGTCTGCTGCCCACGCGCGGGCGCAGCAAGGGGCCGTTCTGGCTTGCCGCGCACGAGAGCTCGCGCATCGTGGTCATGGTGGGCGACACGCAGCCAGCCGAGCCGCGCCACGCCATCGCCGCGTTCCTCGGCCTGCCGCGGCATGCCGCGCAAGGCCCGCAGTCGCCGGCGCTCGATTACGTCATGCAGGACATCGCGTTCTGGCATCACCTCACGCTCGGCAAGCGCGACATGCAGGACGGCGTGTTCTTCGCTCCCCAGGCGCCGTCGTCGGGGGAAGCGCGTCGTCAGCGCACCGGCGCCATCCCATCGTTTCACGCCGCGCAGGTGTGCGCCGTCGACGACGTGCAGCGCGGCATTGCGCTGCTTGCCGAGACGCTCGTGTGGCGCCGCATGGGCGACGCCACGCGCACGAAGCAGTCGCTCGCCACGCTCGCGGCCACCTTCCACGCGAATGAGCCGGGCTCGCCGACCCTGCGCGCCATGCACTGGATCGTGCAGGCATGGCAGGCGTATGCGCTGCGCGATGAAGCGGGGGCCTTCGCGCATTTGCAGCGCATCGGCGACGACGCGGCGCTTGCACCGTGCCTCGTCTACAACCCGCGCATCCGTTTCGAGAGCCGCAACCTGCAGGCGCTGCTGTACAAGTCCCGTGCGGCGCGTCCCGGGCCGATGCCCACGCGAGCGCAGTCGGCCGCCGACGCCCTCGCCGCGTTTTCCGATGCACTGCAAGCCGCATTCGAAGCCGACTCGATCGAGCTCGCACAACACGTCGCGGCCAATATCGGGCTGTCGTTGTGGCTGTTCTGGCAGGAGACGCTGATCGACCCGGGCCGGCGCCTGTCCGTGGCCGACGTGCAGCGACAGTCGTTGCGCTGGATCGGTCTGTCGGAATGGATTTGCGATCGCTTCGGCGTGGGCGGCAACTCGGTGTGGAACACGGTGTTTCTGCTGCGCATCGCGCGCGGCGCCGTGCCTGCGCGGCGCGACCCCGATCTCGCGACATTGCGCGCGAGCACGCCGCTGGCCGTCGAGGCCTTTCTCGACGCCGTGCAGCCATTCGGCGCCCCCTTCTCGCGCGCCAAGGGATTCCGGCAGTGGACCGATGTGGTGGCGACGACGCTCGCCGACCACGAAGAAGGGCGCGTTCGCTTCGAGCCCTTGCAGCTCGCCAATCTCTGGTTCGAGATGTTGTGGTTCGCGCTGCACCAGGATGGCGATTCGCCGCAGGCGCGTCACGCGGCCCGCTCGCTGGGCCGCGTGCTGCCGATGCTGCCGCCGCCCGACCGGCGCTTCTTCCGCGACGCGCTGCGTCTGATGCCACGCGAGTTCCAGCGCGAGGTCCGGCTCGCCCGCTAGGCGCTGTCCACGCGCCCGGGGCGGCTCCCGGATGTGCTCCGCTTGCCTTGCCGCATTGGCGCCCAACCGCAGCGCGTATAGGACTAAAGTCCAATGCGTGCGCCCGACCCGGTTGTTACGATGCCGTCCAAAGATCACGTTTTGGTCGTGCGCAGGCATTGGGCGAGGTGAGTCCCCTGCCTTCACATCGTCGCCGGTGCAGCGCCCGTCCAAACCCGGGGGCTGTGCCGTTGTTGACGCGGATCGTACGTCAATTCCATGCGAAGCCGGCCATGTCATGCCGCTTTGCATGACTCGCAGGAGACCTCTATGAAGATGAAGACCAGGCAACGGACGCAGGCCACCCCTGTGTCGGGCGCCGACGCTCGGCGCAGCGTCACCGAACTGAGCGCGCAGGAAGTCGATCAGGTAAGCGGTGGCGTGGGCTATCTGAAGCCCTCGGCGACCGTCCCGGCTGCGACGCCCACCCGCATCCAGAAGACCACCCCCTTCTCCCGCTGATCTACCGGCCACACTGGCCGGGGTCCGTCACGCGACATCGTTTTCGTGCGATATCGCGCGACGGCCCGGTCGGGACAAGGCGTCAATGCAAGGCGTCAATGCAAGGCGTCACTGCAAGGCGTCAATATGAAACGCAATGAACGAATGCCATCCAACCCGATGTGGCGGTCGAACGCCTTCGGTCAATGAGGGTTTTGCCATGACAACCAACACTGAAACGACCACGCAACACGACGAGCCGCGACAGCCCGCCGAACTCTCGGCGGAAGAAATCGCGCAGGTCGGCGGGGGCTGGGGCCCGAACCGTTACAACGTCGGGGCGACGGTGCAGCAAACCACCACAATGGGCGCGGTGAAGTCCGTCCCTAGCGGCCGGAGCGTGGCGTCCTGACATCGCGGGCGGGGCACTCGCGCCGGCAGTAGCCGCTGCGGGCGCCCGTCCTCGAGTACGGCGCAATCCCAGACGCCTCCCCCCACCGCATCACACCGCGTCACATCGCCCGACGCGATCCATCGCGCGCCTCCGTCCTCTCGCATCGTGCCCCTATTCCGTAAAGAAGCGCTTGCTGCGCAGAAGACGACATCCCTCGGGGAGATCGTTCTCGTCCAGCCGTTGTCCATGCGCCTGCTGAGTGCCGTGCTCACGGCGTTTGCCGTGGCAGTGGTCCTCTTTCTGACGTTTGGCGGCTACACGCAACGCGCCACGGTTCGCGGCCAGCTGATGCCGGCACGAGGCCTGATCAAGCTTTACGCCCCCGAGAGCGGCATTGTGGTCGAGCGGCGCGTGCGCGACGAGCAGTTCGTGAATGCGGGCGACGTGCTCTACGTGGTGTCCGGCGAACGCCAGAGCGCGCTGGGCGCAACACAGGCGGCCATCAGCGCGCAGGCGCGCCAGCGCGATGCGAGCCTGCGCGACTCGCGCGACAAGGCGCGCGCGATGCAAGCGGGCGAGCGCGGCAGTCTCGAAGCTGCCGTCAAGAGTCTGCGCGGCCAGGCGGACGCACTGGACGCGCAGATCGCCGGTCAACGCGAGCGGGTGTCGCTCGCGGCGCAGACCGCCGCACGCTATCGCGGACTGGTCGGCCAAGGTTACATCTCGCAGGAGCAAGCCGACCAGAAGCAGGCGGATGCGCTCGACCAACGCAGTCAACTCCAGACGCTCATGCGCGAGCGCCTTCGCGTGGGCGCCGATCTGGCCGCGCAGCGAAACGCGTTGGCCGAACTCACGGCGAAGCACGAGAAACAACTGGCGGAGATCGATCGGGAAATCTCGAGCAATGCCGAAGCGCTGAGCCAGAGCGAAGCCAGGCGCAGCACCGTGATCACGGCGCCGCAGGCCGGCACCGTCACCGCGGCGCTTGCCGAAGTCGGTCAGGCGGTCGACGAGCGTCGCCCGCTCGCCGCGATCGTGCCGGCCGGCTCCCGGCTTCAGGCGGAGCTCTACGCGCCGAGCCGGTCCGTGGGCGCCGTCAAGCCGGGCGACCGAGTCCTGTTGCGCTATCAGGCCTACCCATATGAACGCTTCGGACAACAGCCCGGCGTGGTTGCGGCCGTCGCCCAAACGGCGCTACCCGCCGACCAGCTCGGCGACGCCGCCCGGGCCCAGCGCGAGGGCGCCGGCGAGCCGCTGTACCGCATCACCGTCTCGATCGACGCCACACCGACATCGCCCCTTGGCCAGCCCTGGGTATTGCGCTCGGGCATGCAGGTCGAAGCCGATTTGCTGCAACAGCGCCGGCGTCTGTATCAATGGGCGTTCGATCCTGTGCAGAGCCTGTCGGGGAGACTGTAATCATGCTTGAACGTCTGGCCTTGGGCTTTCGCCAACGCATGCCTCTCATGCTCCAGACCGAGGCCGCCGAGTGCGGACTTGCGTGTCTGGGCATGATCGCCGGTTATCACGGTCACGAGACGGACTTAGCGACGCTGCGCGGACGCTTCCCGGTCTCGCTCAAGGGGCTCACCCTCGGCGCGCTCGTGCAACTCGCTGCGCGCCTGGAACTGGCGTCGCGCCCGGTCAAGCTCGACATCGACGCGCTGTCCAAATTGCGCCTGCCGTGCATCCTGCATTGGGAGTTCAATCACTTCGTCGTCCTGCGCGAAGTCGGCAGCCGCACGGTCACGATCTTCGATCCGGCCATGGGCATCCGGAAATGTTCGATCGACGAGATCTCGAGAAGCTTCACCGGCGTGGCGCTCGAACTATGGCCGACGGCTCAGTTCTCTCCGCTGCGAGAACGGCGCCCGGTCCGCCTGCAACGCCTCATCGGTCGCATCACGGGGCTAGGCGCCTCCATCGCGCACGTGGTCACGCTGGCGCTTGTGCTCGAAATCCTGATGGTGTTGCAACCGTTCTTCATGCAGTGGGTGATCGACCACGTCCTGCCCAGTGCGGACCTGGACCTGCTCACCACGCTCGCCGTCGGCTTCACACTGCTACTGCTGATGCAGCAGGTGACCACCGTGGCGCGCGGCTGGGTGCTGATGTTTCTGGGCACCACGCTGAATCTGCAATGGCGCAGCAACGTGTTCATGCATCTGCTGCGCCTGCCGGTGACCTATTTCGAAAAGCGGCATCTCGGCGACGTGGTCTCGCGCTTCGGCGCCATCGACGCGATTCAGCGCACACTGACGACGTCGTTTCTCGAGGCCGTGCTCGACGGACTGGTCATGAGTATCACGCTCGCCATGATGTTCGTCTTCAGCGCGCCGCTCGCGTGGATCGCCGTGGGCGCGATGGCGCTCTACGCGTTCGGTCGATGGCTGTGGTTCGTGCCGCTGCGCGACGCGACCGAGGCGCAGATCGTGCATACCGCCAAGCAGCAGACACACTTTCTCGAGACCGTGCGCGGCGTGAAGACCATCAAGCTGTTCCGCCAACAGGACGAACGCCGCTCGCGCTGGCTCACGCTGCTCGTCAACCAGATCAACGCGGACCTGACGATACAGAAGATGGCGCTCGGCTACCGCGCGCTCAGTGGTGTGCTGTTCGGCCTCGAGACGATCGTCATCGTCTGGCTCGGCGCCCGGTTCGTGCTCGGCGGCACGCTCACGGTTGGCGCGCTGATCGCGTTCATGGCGTTCAAGCTGATGTTCGACACGCGCGTGAGCGCGCTGCTCGACAAATGGGTGGACGTGAAGATGATGCAATTGCAGGGCGAGCGTCTGGCCGATATCGTGCTTCATGCGCCCGAACCGGCGTCGCCCGCCACATGGCGAGAGGCTGCCGAGCTGAGCGACACGCCCTCGGTGCCGGTCATCGAGGTGCGCAACCTTCGTTTTCGCTACAGCGAGCATGAACCGTATGTGCTCGACGGCGTGAACTTGCGCATCGAGGCGGGCGAATCGGTGGCGATCACCGGGGCATCCGGGGGCGGTAAATCCACGCTGATCAACGTGCTGCTCGGCATTCTGCCGCCGACCGAGGGAGAGGTTCTACTCGATGGTGTACCGGTAGGGCATGTGGGACTGGACAAACTTCGCCGGCTCGCGGGGACCGTATTGCAGGACGATACGCTGTTCGCCGGCACCATCGCCGAGAACATCAGTTTTTTCGACCCGCACGCCGATCTCGCCTGGGTGGGCGAGTGCGCGCACATGGCCGCAATACATGACGACATATCGGCGATGCCGATGGGCTACAACACGCTCGTGGGCGACATGGGCACCGTGCTCTCCGGCGGGCAGAAGCAGCGTGTGCTGCTCGCACGTGCGCTGTACAAGCGCCCGAGCGTACTGTTTCTCGACGAGGCGACCAGCCATCTGGACGTCACGCGCGAACGGGAAGTGAACGCGGCTATCGCCAGGCTGCCCATTACTCGCGTGATCGTTGCGCACCGCCCGGAGACGGTCGTCACCGCTTCACGCGAACTGATGCTTGACGCCGGGCGCATCGTGCGCGATGTCCGGCACGCCGACGCGCCATGTCCTGCCCACGTCTGCACGGCGGGCGCGGCGGATGCCGCGCCGGTATGAGCCGCCCCCGGCGTATGGCAGATGATCGTATGCGCCCGGCCACTTCCGGCTCGCTTGCATCGCGCCTGGTGCCTGCTCTGGTCGCGTGGGCAGCGGCCCTCTTCCCCCTGACGGCACTCGGCCAGGGCTGGAACGACCCGCTGCACGCGATGACGCCACCGCCCCCGGTGGCACTCGACTACGCGCAGGGCGCGGGCGCACCGCCGCCGCCCCCCGCCTCGGCTGCCGCCGACGCGCCGCTGTCATTGCCCGAAGCCGTGAGCATGGCCCTCGCCACGGACCCGCGAACGCGTCAGACCTGGGCGGAATTGCGCGCGCGGCAGGCGCGCCTGGGTGTGGCGCGCTCGGCCTACCTGCCCAATGTGACGGCCGCCGGCAGCATCGCGCGGGTCGGCCAGCGTGTGAGTTACGACGATTCGCCGGAATACGACTCGTCGCTCTATAGCCGCAGTACCGACATTGCGCTGAACCTCACATGGGTGCTGTACGACTTCGGCCAGCGATCGGCGAGCGTTGCGCGCGATACGGCGCTGGTCGACGCCGCCGTCTCTTCGCGCAATGCGAGCTTGCAGACGGTATTTCTCGACACCGTGAAGGCGTACTACGAAGCGCAGGGGCGTCATCGCGCGTTGCGCTCGGCGCGCGAAGCCGAGCGGATTGCCCGGGAGAGTTTCGACGCCGCCGCCGCGCGCCTGGCGGCGGGCATCGGTGCTCGCGCGGACCGGCTTCAGGCGGAGACGACGTGGTCGCGTACTCGCTTGGCTACGCTGCAGGCCGAGAGCGCGGCACGACTGGCGCTGGGAGACCTGGCCCTGGCCATCGGCGCGCGTGCGGACACCCCCCTCACACTGGCCCCACTGCCGCCGCTGGGCGCTGGGGTCCGTGACGAGCGGCGCGCCATCGGCCCAATGCTCGACGAGGCGCTGTCCCACCATCCGGATGTGCTCGCCGCGCAGGCCGAGCTCGAGGCCGCTCGAGCCAACGTCGACGTGGTGCGAAGCCAGGGGCGCCCCACGATCTCGCTGGCCGCATGGGCGGACCGGGGCGACACGCCAATCACGCAGGTCACCGCGCGTCAGGTGATCAACAACCGGAGCGTTGGGATTCAGATTTCGATTCCGCTGTTCGATGGCTTTGCGCGCCAATATCGCGTGCGCGACGCCCAGGCGGAAGTCGATCGCCGCCGCGAGACGCTCAACCTGGTCAAGCGCCGTATTGCAGCGGAGGTCTGGCGTCATTACGAGGTGTTTTCATCCAGCGCCGACGCATTGCAATTGAGCGCAACGCTGCTCACGCGTGCACGGGAGACCACCGACGTCGCGCTCGGGCGATACAAGGCCGGCGTGGGAACCTTGCTGGAGCTGCTCAAGGCCCAAAACGACCTGGCGGATGCCGAACAGCAGGACGTCGCAGCATACACAGCGTTACAGACGGCGCGTTTGCAGCTGGCGGCGGATGTCGGGAAGCTGTCGATGGATGCATTGCGGCCGCATTGACTTGTCGCCAATCGGCGGCGAAGGCCAACGGCCGACGTTCGAGAGAATGCGGCCACAGGCGCTCGGCGCTCGCGCTTGAGGGCCGCTGGCGAGACGGCAAGCCCCTTGCGTCCACCTGCCTCTGGCGGGTCAGCGCACGCCCCGCGGCGTTTTCGGCAACGGGGTACGGAACGAAATGGCCAGGCGGTTCCACGCGTTGATCGTGGCGATGGCATACGTGAGGTCGGCAATCTGCCTGTCGTCGTAGTGCGCGCGCAGATTCTCGAACAGGGCGTCCGGCACGTGAGCGTCCTGCACGTTCGTGACGGCCTCGGTCCATGCGAGCGCCGCGCGCTCGGCCGGCGAATAGAGTGTCGTCTCGCGCCAGGCGTCGAGCAAATGCAGCCGGCGCGGCTCGACGCCCAGCTTCAGCGCGTCCGTGACGTGCATGTCGATGCAGAACGCACAGCCGTTGAGCTGCGAGGCCCGCAGCCAGACCAGTTCGACCAGCCCGCCGGGCAGACCACAGTCGTGGAAGTACGCACTCAGAGCGTGCAACGCTTCGTAAGGTTGCGGGGACGCCGTGGTGTAGTTCAGACGCATCATCAGTCGGTTCTCCATTCGGTTTTCCATCGGGTTCCGGCATGCCGCCATGCCGCCGGTGGGGCGCGAAGGCGTGGTGCCGCCTCGCCAGGACTCCTCGCCGGGGCACCTTGTCGGGACGCCTCGCCGCGATCACCGCGTGATTGCGTGAGCGTGCGAGCGCGGGACGAGGACAACGATACGGTCGTCTTGTCCTATCTGGAAGAGCCAAAATCGAATAAAATCGCCAGGCCAACCGAGCCATGCCGGGATGCTCCCCGCGCGGGCCATCCAGCCAGGCATTGCGCCATGTCCGATCACGCCAGTCATACCCACTCGCCCGCCGTTGCCGCACTGCATCTGGCGCAGGCCGCGCATACGGCCGGTGTGCCGACGTATCGCGCGCTCTACGAGCGGATACGCGACGGCATCCTCTCCGGCAAGCTCGCCCCGGCGGCGCGACTGCCCTCGACGCGTGCGCTCGCGAGCGAATTGGGCGTGGCGCGCGGCACCGTGGAAGCCGCATACGAGCGGCTGGTGGCCGAAGGCTTCGTGATCGGACGCGGCGCGGCCGGCAGTCGCGTCAATCCGCAACTCGACGCTGCCCGGCTCGGCGGCGCCGCCAAGGCGCTCCCAGCGCCCCCGGGCCAGGCGGTGAACGGCGCGGCTGGCACGCCCGCCATCGTCGAAAACGCACCGCGTGCGCCACACCCCGCCGAGAACCCGAATCATCTTCCGCTGAACGCGTCCGGCATGCCGCTCCCGCTGCAAAACGGCATGCCCGCGCTCGACGAGTTCCCGCGCAAGCTGTGGGCGCGCCTCGCGGCACGTCACGCCCGTCATCTCGCGCCCGAAGGCCTGCACTATCAGGACGCCACCGGCTGGGCGCCGCTGCGCGAAGCCATCGCGGGCTATCTGGCCATTGCGCGCGGCATTCGCTGCGAGCCCGGGCAGATCGTCGTCACCGCCGGCTACCAGGGAGCGCTGACGCTGATCGCGCGCGTGCTGCTACGCCCCGGCGACGCCGTATGGTGCGAAGACCCCGGCTATTTTCGCGCGCACGAGGCGCTGCGCATGGCAGGCGCGACGCTCGTGCCCGTGCCGGTCGATCAGCAGGGCCTCGACGTTGCGGCCGGCGAGGCGATTGCCCCGCACGCGCGGCTCGCGGTCGTGACGCCGTCGCACCAGTCGCCGCTGTCCGTCACGTTGCCGCTGGCACGCCGCCTCGCGCTGCTCGCCTGGGCACAGGCGCGCGACGCGTGGATCATCGAGGACGATTACGACAGCGAATTCCGCTACACCGGCGCACCGCTGCCGGCACTCAAGAGCCTGGATGGCGGCGAGCGCGTGCTCTACGCGGGCTCGTTCAGCAAGGTATTGTTTCCCGGACTGCGGCTCGGCTATCTGGTGGTGCCGCCGGCGTTGTGCGATGCGTTTGCCGCCAATGCGGCGCTCGCCGCGCCGGCCCAGGGCTGGATCGAGCAGGCCACGGTGACGGATTTCATCACGCAGGGGCACTTCAGCCGCCACATCAGGCGCATGCGTCAGCTCTACGGTGAGCGCCGCGCGGCGCTCGCCGGCGCGTTGCGCACGCACCTGGCCGGTCGCATCGAACTCGCGCAGCAGGCCGGCGGCATGCACCTGCTCGGCTGGCTGGACCCCACACGCGGGGACCGGGACATCTGCCGCGCCGCCCTGCGGCACGGTCTCGCCCCCGGGGCGCTGTCGTTTTTCCGCGTCGCACGGACGATGCCACCAGCGCTCGTGATGAGCTTCACCAACGTGAGCGAATCGAGCGCCGCCGACGTGGCGCAGCGCCTCGCGCGAGCCTTCGACGACGACGATCGCCGTCGGCCCGCCCGGTGACGCCGCACGCACGCCGCACGCAGGCCGCCAGCATGCCGCGAGCATGCCGCGCGAACACGGCGGCGGGACGGACAGCCGCCGAGACATTCCCCTCGTTGGCAGCCCGCCGGACGAGCATGTCATGCCGCGGCGCACCATGGCCCCGTTCACGTTTTTCGGGACACATCGCGCTTGTGCTGGCCGGCCGAGTCGGTGTATCGTTGCCGCAAAGCTAGCGCAGGGGTCCTGCAACGTGAGTTGTGGGTGAGAAATACCCTTAGAACCTGATCTGGATAATGCCAGCGCAGGGAGCGTAGAAGTTACTCGCCCCCGTTCATGCCCCTGAGCCGCTTTGCGCCGAATTTGTCGGCGTCAACACGTGCCCCGCCAGGAGACATTGCATGAACGCCAATCCGAAGTTCCTCTCAGCCAACGCGCGCGTGGACGAAGCCGCGATCGCGCCGCTGCCCAATTCCCGCAAGATCTACGTGAGCGGCTCGCGTCCCGACATCCGCGTGCCGATGCGCGAAATCTCGCAAGCCGACACGCCGACGAGCTTTGGCGGCGAGAAGAACCCGCCGATCTTCGTCTACGACACGTCGGGGCCGTACACCGATCCGAACGCGAAAATCGACATCCGCTCCGGTCTGCCCGCCCTGCGCGCCGCGTGGATCGAGGAACGCGGCGACACCGAAGCCCTGCCGGGGCTCACCTCGGCCTACGGCCGCGAGCGCGCCGCGGACGCCGCCACGGCAGATCTGCGCTTCCCCGGCCTGCACCGCACGCCGCGCCGCGCCAAGGCTGGCAAGAACGTGACGCAGATGCACTACGCGCGCCAGGGCATCATCACGCCCGAGATGGAATTCATCGCGATTCGCGAAAACCTGCGTCGTCAGGAATACATCGAGAGCGTGCGCCGCGCCGGCCCGCAGGGCGAGCGTCTCGCCAATTTGCTCTCGCGCCAGCATCCGGGCCAGCACTTCGGCGCGAGCATTCCCGCCGAGATCACGCCGGAGTTCGTGCGCAGCGAAGTCGCGCGCGGCCGCGCCATCATCCCGAACAACATCAACCATCCGGAATCGGAGCCGATGATCATCGGCCGCAACTTCCTCGTGAAGATCAACGCGAACATCGGCAACTCGGCCGTGACGTCGTCGATCGGCGAAGAAGTCGACAAGATGACGTGGGCCATCCGCTGGGGCGGCGACACGGTGATGGACCTGTCGACCGGCAAGCACATCCATGAAACGCGCGAGTGGATTCTGCGCAACAGCCCGGTGCCCATCGGCACGGTGCCGATCTACCAGGCGCTCGAAAAGGTCAACGGCAAGGCCGAAGAGCTGACGTGGGAAATGTTCCGCGACACGCTCATCGAGCAGGCGGAACAGGGCGTCGATTACTTCACGATCCACGCCGGCGTGCGTCTGGCCTACGTGCCGATGACGGCCAACCGCATGACCGGCATCGTCAGCCGCGGCGGCTCGATCATGGCGAAGTGGTGCCTCGCGCATCACAAGGAGAGCTTCCTGTACACGCACTTCGAAGAGATCTGCGAAATCATGAAGGCTTATGACGTCGCGTTCTCGCTCGGCGACGGCCTGCGTCCCGGCTCGATCTACGACGCCAACGACGAAGCGCAGCTCTCCGAGCTCAAGACGCTCGGCGAGCTCACGCAGATCGCCTGGAAGCACGACGTGCAGGTGATGATCGAAGGCCCGGGCCACGTGCCGATGCAGCTCATCAAGGAGAACATGGATCTCCAGCTCGAGTACTGCGACGAAGCCCCGTTTTATACCCTTGGCCCGCTGACGACCGACATCGCTCCCGGCTACGACCACATCACGTCGGGCATCGGTGCGGCGACCATCGGGTGGTACGGGACGGCCATGCTGTGCTACGTCACGCCGAAGGAGCACCTCGGCTTGCCGAACAAGGACGACGTGAAGGAAGGCATCATCACGTACAAGCTCGCAGCGCACGCCGCCGACCTCGCCAAGGGGCACCCGGGCGCGCAGATTCGCGACAACGCGCTGTCGAAGGCACGCTTCGAATTCCGCTGGGAAGATCAGTTCAACCTCGGTCTCGATCCGGACAAGGCGCGTGAATTCCACGACGAGACACTGCCGAAGGACTCCGCCAAGGTGGCGCACTTCTGCTCGATGTGCGGGCCGCACTTCTGCTCGATGAAGATCACGCAGGACGTGCGCGACTACGCCGCCAAGCAAGGCATCAGCGACGAGGCCGCGCTCAAGCAGGGCATGGAAGTGAAGGCCGTCGAGTTCGTCAAGAGCGGCGCCGAGATCTATCGCCGCACCTGACGGGAGCAAGGCGCGGCCGGTTCGCCGCGTGCGCATGAAGCAACGCCCGCGTCTGTGCGGGCGTTGTTGTTTCAGCTCAAGCCGGTTCGGGCGCGCCCTGCACGAAGGCACGGGCCTGGCCGGCGGTGGGACGACTCACGCAGGCCTTTGCGCATCGGGCGTCGTGGCGGCCTCGGCCGTCGGCACGCCACGCGCGGTGAGCCGGTTGCGCAGCCGAAGCGTGGCCAGGCTGGGCCGCAGCGACGAGATCGACGTCGCCAATGCCGTAAACGCCGGCGTGTCGGTCGCCGGCAGCTTGGCGGCGCTAACCACATCACGATGCCGCATGCCCCAGTGCTGGTCTCCCAACTGCTCGATGCCGAGCGCGCACCGCACCCATTCGTCGGTGCCGAGGCCGGCTGATGCCGGCAGGTCGTCGCGCACGCTCGCCTGGTGCATCGGCATGGCGTCGGAGAAGGCGACGCGCAACATCCACGCGGTCGCCGCCGACGACGGCAGTTCCCGCTGGCTCGCCTGTAGCCGTGCGTTCACATCGCGAAGAAAATCCTGCGCGCTCTGGTGCACCTGACACGCGTGCGTCCACGCTTTCTTGCCGACCAGCCCCGACTTGCCCGTCCAGCGCCGCGCCGTGTCCGCCACCGCGCGCGTGACATCGTTCAGACCGACCTCGAACGGCACCGTGGCGTTGCGCCCACCCATGCCGAGCAGCGCCCCCTCAATGACCGACGCGCAGATCTGCGCGCCTTCGCTGCGCGAATCGGGCATGGCGACGGGGTGATGGGCGAAGTCGCCGCCATTGCCGCGGGCGTTGCCATGTCGCTCGCCTGCGCAGACGAAGAGGGTTTGCAGCGCCGACGGGCACAACACCGCTTTGGCTCGCGCGCGGCCCTCGGGATCGAGTTCCGCCATCAGGACGGGAAGCAGATCGCCCGTTTCGGCAAGCGCCGCGGAAGCCCCGGCGCGGTTCACCGGCGTGCGCTCCGGCGTCTTTTGGGACGAGACTTTGCACAAATCCTCGCAAAGCTCGGCGCTCGGAAGGCATGTCCGCGGCTTGCACATCTGCCGCGCGAGCGGCGTTCTCGCGCAGCCTGCCATGCTGTTGGTCAACCGTAGCAGCGCAAAGCGCTCCCACTGCACCTTGTCGCGAGCATGATCGAGACCGCCCAGATCGGGCTTGGTCATGTTGACCGGACCGATCGGATAGTTGTGTACGCCGTTCATGAGTTCCTCCTCGGGAAGCCGTGTGGCGCGGCGATTGCCGCGGCTTCGACCGCATGTCGAAGCGGGTTCACGATGCCTGAGCGCCGATGCGGCGATTATCGGTTCTGCGCGACCGAATGCGCGGCAGGTACGCGCCACCGCCCGGAAGTAGACAGGTCGTCCGCCCGGTCATGCCACAGACGTGCGGCAACGCAACGGCGGCGCAGGGAGGGCATATCGGCGTGCCCTGAAGTTATGGCATGCTATCGGACAAGCGATACAGCCGACGGCTGACGCACCCCGCGATCCCCGCGGAAGGCGTAGGCGGCAGAGCTTGCTCGCCGCACACGCCGGGCCCGGACGATCTTTCCGGTCCCCAGCCCGAAGGCATCTCAAAATGATGGCCTCGCCGGCCTTGTTTTGAAATGTCTCCTGTCACCGGCCCTTCCGTCATTCGGGCGGCGCCGGCCTACGTCGCTGCTGTGCGCCCGCTTTCGTACATACAGGGACATCGATATGAGTGGTTACGGCTTTCTTTTCAGTATCTTTTTGCTCGTGTTGGCGAGCGCTTTCTTTTCCGCCTCCGAAATCTCTCTCACGGCCGCCAAGCGCACCAAGCTTCAGGTGCTCATGGAAAAAGGCGACGCGCAAGCGGTCAAGGTGCTCGCACTCAAGGAGCAGCCCGGCAACTTCTTCACCGTCGTGCAGATCGGCGTGAATGCGGTCGCCGTGCTGGGCGGGGTGCTCGGGGAGAGTTTCCTCACGGGTTATCTGTTCACGTGGCTCTCGCCGGTGGCCGACCAGGCGCTCGCGCTGCGACTCGCGGGCATCGGCTCGTTCCTCTTCATCACGATCGCGTTCATCCAGTTCGCCGACCTGATTCCGAAGCGGCTCGCGATGGTCAATCCGGAGCGCGTCGCGATGGCGATCATCGACCCAATGCTGCTCTGCCTGAAGGTGCTGCGCCCGCTCGTCTACGTCTTCAACGGCGTGGCGAACCTGTTCCTGCGCATCTTCAAACTGCCGACGCATGCCATCGAGAACATCACCTCCGAAGACATCGCGGCCATGGTCGGGGCAGGCGCCCAGGCCGGCGTGCTGCGCAAGCAGGAACTGCATCTGATCGAGAACGTTTTCGAGCTGGAGTCACGCACGGTCAGCTCGGTCATGACCTTCCGTGACGACGTGGTGTACTTCACTATTTCCGAGGACGAGCGCAGCATTCGCCAGAAGATCACCGAGAGTCCGCATTCGAAGTACCTGGTGTGCCGCGACGAAATCGACAACGTGCTCGGCTATGTCGACTCGAAGGACCTGCTCCAGCGCATTGCGAGCGAAGACCTTTCGAGCGTGATCCGGAACCTCGATCGTCTGTATGCGAAAAAGCTGCTCGTGATTCCGGACACGCTCAATCTCTCCGAGGCGCTGGCGCGCTTCAAGGAAACCCGTGAGAGCTTTGCCGTGATCATCAACGAGTACGGCCTCGTGGTCGGCGTGGTCACGCTCAACGACATCGTCGGCGCGCTCATGGGCGACGTGGTCCACCCTGCCGACGAAGACCAGATCGTGCAGCGCGACGAGCATTCGTGGCTCGTCGACGGGGTGACATCGGTAGAGGATGTGAAGAAGGCGCTCGATATCGACGAGTTGCCCGGCGAAGGCGAGTACGAAACCATCGCCGGCTTCATGATCTACCAGCTCAAGCGAATTCCGAAAAAGTCGGAGGCCACCGAGGCGGCCGGCTACAAGTTCGAAGTGGTCGACATCGATAATTACAAGATCGACCAGTTGCTTGTCACGCGGCTGGGCTCCGTCGCCGAGGCCGTCATCACGCCTGCGGCGGACGAGGCGTCGTAGCCAGCACCTGCGCGAGCCGGTCGGTCAGCCCGCCATCGCGCTGCGTCGGCCGTGCGATGGCCGACGCGATCACTTGCCAGGGCGCGCAGACCCACGCCTGAGTGCGCGCCCGCGTCACGCCGGTATAGACGAGCTCACGCGACAGCACGCGGCTCGCCTGCTCCGGCAGCACGATCGCCACGCGCTCGAACTCCGAACCCTGAGACTTGTGGATCGTCATCGCGAACGCCGTTTCGTGCGCCGGCAGACTGGCCGGCGAATAGAGACGATAGCCCCCATCCGGCGTTGCGAACGCCACGCGCAGCGCCCCGGACGGGCCGAGCGGCAACGCAATGCCGATGTCGCCGTTGAACAGATTCAGTGCGTACTCGTTCTGCGTGATCAGGACAGGCCGCCCCGCGAACCAGGCGCCCGCGCCGGCGCCGAGAGCCACGCCCGCACGTCGCGCGAGCAGCGAAGTGAGTTGCGCGCCGAGAAACTCGACACCGCGCCGCCCGCCCCGCGTCGCGCACAGCACGCGGAACTGGCCGAATGCCGCGAACACCGGCTGCGCGACCATCGCGACGTCGGCCGCCGTGGCGGCGGCCGGGTCTCCCAGTTGGCCGATCGTCGTGACGGCCTGCGCCAGCGCATCGAGATACGCGGCGTATCCGTCGGCCAGTGCATTCAGATTGGCCGCCGACAATTGGACGCCGCCATCCTCGCTCAGCAGTACGCGGTCCCCTGCTGCGGGCGGTGGCGAAACGGCAGGCGGCGCAAGCGATGCCGACAGGCGCGCGGACGCGAACGCGGGCGCTGACGCCTCGGCCACCGTGAATTCCTTGCGCGCCTCGATGACCTTGCCGGCCTTGATCGCCGTGGCGAGCCGCCCGATGGCGGAGTGCGAGCCGAAGCGATAGTTGCGCTCGAGCCAGACCACCGTATCTTCGAGTCCTCGCGCCGAGGGCGATGCCTCACCGCCCGCCAACGGTCCCGGCGGTGGCGGTTCGCCCTGCGGCCAATCGAGCGCTTCGAGCAGCCGCGCGCGCATCTCGGGCGAGAACGAGCGGTGTGCACTGAGTTCCCCGAACACCGCCCCCGCCTCCACGGCGGCCAGTTGATCCTTGTCGCCGAGCAGAATCAAACGCGCGCCGTCCGGCACGGCTTCGAGCAATTGCGTCGCCATCGAAAGATCGATCATGGACGCCTCGTCCACCACGATCAGGTCATACGGCAGCGGATTGCCCGCATGGTGGCGAAAACGTCTGCCGACCCGCTGCGCCGACTCCGGCAGCACGCCGAGCAAGCGGTGCAGCGTCACGGCCGCTTCGGGCAAGGCCCGGCGCACCGTCTCGGGCAGGTCCTGACGCGCCGCGAGCGCCTCCTGCATGCGCTGCGCCGCCTTGCCGGTCGGGGCGGTCAGCGCGACGCGCAAATTCGCGTCCCGTTCCAGCAGGCACGCAAGCAGCCCGACCACCGTCGTCGTCTTGCCTGTACCCGGACCGCCGCTGAGCACCACCAATGCGCGCTGCAACGCCAGCGCTGCCGCGGCCATCTGCCAATTCGGTTCGCGCTGGCCGTCGGGACCGACGAGCATGCCGTCACCGAAATAGCGACGCAGGCGGGTGCGGTCTTCCCGCGTGAGCGGAAGCTGCCCGCCGGCCGTCAGCTTGCGCCCGAGCGCCGCCGCAAGACGCGCCTCGTAACTGTAATAGCGCGCCAGGTAAAGACGATCACGCTCGTCGAGCAGCAAAGGGAACGCGTCGAGCTGCGCGTCGCTCGCGAGCGCGAAAGCGAGGTTCGCCGGGGCGCAGAGGCCGCTGCTCAACAGCGCGTCGCGCCAGACGGAGAGCGCAGGCGCATCGCCGGGAAACAGTTCGCCGCTGGACTGCGCGTCGAGCAGATTGCCGAGCGGCACGCATACGTGGCCTTCGGCCGTGGCAAGGCTGACGGCGAGCGCTGCACGCCAGACATGTTGGCACGTGGCGTCGTCCGCGCCGCGCCCGCGTGCGAGCAACGCCATGCGCCGCGCGAAGCCCTGCGCGAGCCGGACGACGCCGCTGTCAGCAAGCGGTGACGCCCCGGCGCCGCCGCCGGGACCGGTCCGGCTGCTCTCGGTGTTCTGGCGGCTCCGGGCGCTCTGGCTGCTTTGATCGCTCCGGCTGCTTTGATCGCTCCGGCCGCCCCAACCGCCGTGGCCCGTGAGAGAGGCATCGCTCATGGGGGTCCTTGAATTCTCGGTGCCCGTGGCATTTCCGCCGCGCGCGTCACTCATGCATCCTCCCCGAGCACGTCGCTCTTGCCGCCCTGCGCGTCGAGCGACAACGCTTCGGCCAGGGCGTGGTTCTCGCCGGCGGCGAACAGGCGGTCGAGCGCGTCGATCATTTCGTGCGTCGGCTTGTCGAAGAACACGCCTGGCACTGCGTCACCGGCCAGATGAGCTCTCGCCCAATCCGGCCGGACGCCACGCACGAAGAGATAGAGGCTGCCCGCCATGTCGCGGTCGTAGTCGTAGTCAGGCAGGCGGCGACGCAAATAGCGATGCAACGCCAGCGTGTACAGCAGGTACTGCAGGTGATAGCCGTGCTCGGCCATGGCTTCGCGCAAGCCGTCTTCACCGTAATTCTCGGGCGCCGTGCCGAGATAGTTCGACTTCCAGTCCAGGATCCACCACTTTCCGTCGTGGCGGAATACGAGGTCGATGAAGCCCTTCAGATAGCCGCGCAGTACCGTGGCATCGAGCGGGAGGTCCGGGTAGCCGAATTGGCGCAGTACACCACGCAGCGCGTCGAGCGAGACCGCGTCGGCCGGATACGTGAACTCCATTTCGGTGAGCCGCTCGGACATCGCGACGTCTGCCAGTCGCAATCCGGGACGCAGCGGTGTCAAGACCGTATCGGCAAGCATGTTCATCATCATCGCGCGCCAGCTGTCGTTGTGCTCCGCGCCACGGCCCGGCGGCCGCTCGCGCAGCGCCCGCGCCACGGCATGCGGCCATTGCGCGGGCGCTTGGAAGTCGGCCAGTTCGAACACGCGGTGCAGGCTTTCACCAGCGGCAGGGCCGCGCGGAAAACGCAGGATGTCGTCGGCTGGGGGCCACGCATCGTCTGCCGCCGGGGGCAGCGCAAACGTGGGCCCCGCATTGGCCTGGGCATCGTAGTCGGGGCGCGTGCGTTCCGGCGCGCTTAGCTGAGCGCCTCCCAACTGCGGCCCCGTGTGCGCCGCGGCCAGCAGACCGGAGAAGCTGCCGATGCGCCAGACTTCGCGCAATGCGCGCGTACTCGCGCGCGTCGTCAGTGCAGGCGGTGCGTCGTGCGCGACGCGCGTATCGGTATCGAGCGCGTCGCCCATTGGCAGCGCGGTGATCCCGATCGGGCCGCCGGCGAGCGCTTGCCACGCCGCACGGATCGTCGCAATGCGCTCGTCGGTGTCGAGGGTCGGCGAGATCCATGCGTCGAAGGTCATGCCGCGTCCGGCGGCAAGCCAGTTGAGCATCCCGGCGCAAGCTTCCTTCACACTCCTTCGCGATGAATAGATGCCCGCCGCCAGATAGCAGCGGTAGACGGCGCGCGTGAGCGCCACGTACAGCAAACGCGCCTGCTCCGCCGATTGCTCTCGCCGCAGCGCAACTGCGGCCGGCGAGCCCTTGGCCGCAGCGTCGGTGAAATCGATCACGGCTGTCGGGCCGTCGTGGTATTCGAGCCCGTCGAGGCCGCCGCCATCGCGCACGGCGCCATCCCAGAGAAACGGGCAAAAGACCACGCCGTACTCGAGTCCCTTGGACTTGTGGACGGTGACGATCTGCACCAGGTTCTGGTCCGACTCGAGACGCAGTTGCGCCTCTTCCCCACCGCTCGCATTGCGCTGCGAAGCCAGCCAGCGCAACAGCGCTGGCATGCCGGGCTGCTCGGCCCAGCGCGCCTGGGCCAGTTCCGCGAGATGCATGAAGTTCGTCAGGCGCCGCTCGCCGCCCGCCTGGGCGACCAGCCGCGCGGCCAGCCCCAGTTCGCGCATCAGCGTGCGCCACATCGCGGCGAAGCCACGTTCGATCCAGAGCTGACGATACCGTTGCAGTCGCTCGATCCACGCAATCGCTTCGGCGTCGGACGCTTCGCTCGTCTGCATGCGATAGAGCGCCGTGGCGTCCAGGCCGAACAGCTCGGTGGCCAGCGCCGCGCGCAGTGCGCGCACGTCGCCCGGCGACTCGACGGCACGAAGCACGCGCAGCAGCGTTTCGGCCTCCTCGCTGGCGAACACGGAATCCTGTGTGAGTTCCACGCTGCCCACGCCATGCTCGGCCAGCATCGCTTTCATCAGAGCGCCCTGCCGATGCGTCTGAACGATCACGGCGATGTCACCCGGCGCCAGCGGACGTTCGCCGATGCACACGTCAGCGCGCGACGCCCCCGCCAGCAAGCGCGCCACCTCCGCGGCCGTCGCCTTGGCACAGGCTTGCTGCGCCTCGTCTTTCGGCAGCGGTTCGTCGTCCGGCAGCCACCAGACCGTCAAATCGGCAACGTCGCGCACATCCGATAGCGGCGCGCGGTGCCGTGACCCCGGACGCACGGGCGGATACTCGAGTCCGTCCAGCACGAAGGCCTTGTCGTTGGCGCCGAACAGGCGGTTGCCCGCTTCGATGATGGCCGGCGTCGAGCGCTGATTGACGGCAAGCGTATACGCCGCGTCGGCGTTCTCGCGGGCCGCCAGATAGGTATGGAGGTCCGCCGCCCGGAAACTGTAGATGGCCTGTTTGGGGTCGCCCACCATGAACATCGGTCCGCGCCCCTCGTCTGCGGGTGCCATGACATTGCGTTGTCCGTACACCGCACTGAAAATCGCGAATTGCAGCGGATCGGTATCCTGGAATTCATCGATCAACGCGCACGGATAGCGCGCGCGCAGCGCCTGCGCGAGGTCGGGATGCTGCGCAAGCGCTCGCGCGATATTGCCGAGCAAGTCGTCGAACGACACCACACGCAACTCGCGCTTGCGCAGCGCGAGTTGCCCGGGCGCCTGTGTCAGCCACTCTCTCAGGATGCGCAGCCATTGGATGGCATGGCGCTCGTCCGCGTCGGCGCGGGCGCGCACGAGCACGTCGGCCATCTCGAAGAAGCGATGCGCAGGGGGCGTCTCGCCCTTCCTGATGTCCTTGGCGAGGCGCGTGGTAGTGAGCAGCTCGGCCTTCGGGCTCAACGGCGCGCCGAAGTCGCCCGCGCCCAGATAGCGCTGCCACGCGGCTATCGCCTGGGCAAGCGACGTCTCGTGATAGATGTTCTTCTTGTACGCCGGCAGCGCCGTGCGCAACCGTTCGGCGATCGAGGCCGCCTCGGCTTCCCAGCATGCGGACGCCTCGCGATAGGTGGCGAGGAGCGTCTCGTCTTGCAGCGTCTGTGCGTCCGCTTCCACCGTCGGCGGCCAGCGCAGCGCCGACATCGGCTTTTTCAGACGACGCGCCAATTGATCGGTGAGCGTGCCCGGTGAGCGCTTTCGGTCGACCAGCCATGCGGCAAAACCGTCGTCCCGGGCGGCGAGCGGCTCGACTACCCGGCGCCAGAACTCAATCGCCAGATCGTGCCGCACGCCGTTGTCGTCGGGCACCAGCTCATAGGCGAATGGCAAGCCGGCCGCGAAGGGCACCTCGGCCAACGCACGCTGACAGAAACCGTGGATCGTGTGGATCGACGCCTGATCGAACCCGCGCAGCGCCGTTTGCAGGCACGAACGAATCGCCTTGGGCGTCATGTCGGCTCGCTCGACGAGTCCGGCGATCATCACCGTAAACAGCGGATCGTCGCTCGCGTCGGGATCGAAGTCCAGGAATTCGTCGTCCCCTTCGCCGCTGCCCGATCCCTCTGCGCCATGCTCATCATCGAAGACGGGGGTCAACGCAGCGACCAGCCCCGCCAGACGGGCGCGAATGCGCTCGCGCAACTCGGCCGTCGCCGCGTTGGTAAAGGTGACGACGAGGATCTGCTCGACCGTCAAGCGCTTCTCCAGCAGCAGCCGCACGTACAGCGCGCAGATGTTCCAGGTCTTGCCCGTCCCCGCAGACGCCTCGATGAGGCAAACGCCATCGAGGTCGCAATGGAACACGTCAAGGTCGATGAGCTGCGTCATGCGCCCTCCACGCGTTCGAGATGTTGCATGAGCGGGCCGAAGGTGGCGGCAGCCAGCAAATCGAACGGCGATGCCAGTGGGTCTTCCACGCCCCGCCAGAGCAGACGCGTGTACGGATCGTCGGCATCGCCCCGCGCGAAGGCCGAGCCGTGCCAGGCGCTCTGCGCCTCCGTCGGCTTGCCAGTGCTCGCGAGCTTCCACGCACTGCGCGCGAAGAACGGCAGCGGACGCGTCTGCCCCAGTCGATACAGCGCCACCCATTGCCCGAGCAACGTTACGGCGTCGTCGACGGGCTTCAATGCGAACGTTTCGTCTTCGCCATACCAGAGCGTGCGCGCCGCAATGTCCGCGCCCGCGTGCTCCGGTTGCTGAAGATGCGCACACAACGCCAGGTGCGAGAGCCACGCGGCGAGCAAGTCGCTCGCGAGCATGCTGCCGTACCGATACATCACGAGACCATACCGCGATACCGGTGCGAGGCGTCCCTGCAGCAGGCATTGTGCCGACAGCGTTGCGTCTGCGTGCCACATCGCTTCGGTCGACTCGCACCATGCGGGTGGCAGGGTCGGCTCCAGCGCGAGTGTGACCAGCAGCTCCTGGGTGCCCTCCGCCTGCGCCTGGCGGACCTGTGAGGCCAGCGCCCGCAGCCCACCCAGCTCGCGACGGCGCCAGACGGCCCCCGTGGCGCCGCCCGGCAACTCGTGGCTTACGCTGGCGATGCGCTCGACGAGCTCGGCGTGGGCGCGCGAGTCAACGTCAATGCCATCGTGGCGCAGCAGACGCGGCAACAGCCGCGCGGCCAGCGCGTCGCGCCCTGACCAGTCGAGCACGAACGGTTCCTCGTCCTCCACCTCGGTGAGTACGTCGCCCAGCGAAAGGCCGAGTCGATCGCGCGCCCACGCCCGCCCGGGATGGCGCCAGAAGCGCAGAAGGTCGTCGAGCGTGAGATGCGTCTGGGCGAGGGCCGGCAGCGCTTCGCGCACGAACGGCCCTGCCGGTGCGTCCGGCGTCGGGCACGCAAGCTGCTCCGCGAGCTTCCGTGCGGCCTCGCCGTTGGACACGTCGTAGCTGTACAGCGACGCGTCGCGTCCATCGAAATAAGCAGGGGAAAACGGCTGGAGAGGATGCAGCACGACCAGCCGGTCGCGCGCCGCACGCTGCGCTTCGAGCGTATGGCCTCGCGACATCGGCGCGAGCAACTGGCCGGTGAAGTCGAGCAACTCGTCAACCGCGGTCGACGGCGGCAGCGGCGCGTTGTCGCGCACGCTGCGCCCGGTGTAAGCCAGGAGAAACCGGTCCTGCGCGCTCAGCATCAGATCGAGAAAAAGGTTGCGCTCGTCGTCGCGGCGCTGACGATCGCCGCGTTGCGGCAACGCTCGCATCAGATCGAACTCGTCGGCACGCACCCGGCCCGGCAACACCCCGTCGTCCATGCCGAGCATGCACACCACGCGATACGGCAGCAGGCGCAGGCTCGGGATCGCGGCAAAGGTCACGCGTCCGGACGGAACGCCGCCGCGCGTCGGGTCGTCGAGCGCGTCGGCGAGCACCCGGGCGACCACGGCCACGGGCACGCGGACCTCGGGTGCGCCGTCGGCGATGGCCGAACCGATCTGCTCGATGGCCAGCCGCACTTCGGCAACGTCGTCGGCAAAGCGCGGCTCGTCGGAAAAGAACTGCTCGAGCATCGCGAGAAGCTGGTCGCGCCAGGCGAGACCGGTGCGTTCGGTTTGCAGCGCAACGGCCGTGGCGTCCAGATCGTCGACGAGCCGCGCCAGTTGGCCCAGCAGCTCGGCGCGCCCGCCTTCGATGCCGCCGACCGGAAGCCAGTCGTCCACGGGCAGGGCGTCGTCGGGCAGCGCGTAGCCGAGGAAGAGTCGCATCATCGCGTCTCCGAGCGTGTGACGCTCCAGCGCATGGGGCACGTCCACCGCGTCCCTCTCGCCCGGCGCCTCGTCGCCCGGTGTGCCCCGCCCTTCCAGCCGCGACAGTGCGTCGCCGCGCCAGCCGCGCCGCGCCCCCGCGGCGTGCAGCCAGTTCTGAATCGAATCGAGCGCGTTGCCGCCGAGATCGTAGCGCTGGGCGATCGCCTCCGTGCGGGCCAGCTCGATCAGGCTCGACGCTGCCACGCGCTGCTGCGGCAACGCCAGAATCGCCGAGAACGCACGCGCCACCGGGTTGGTCCGCGTGGGTGGCAAGCCGGTGACGAGATAAGGAATGCGCGGAGTCGCCGTACCGAACACGGCATCGATGAGCGGCGCGGCGCGGCCCAGGTCCGGCACGGTGACCAGTACGTCGTCGGGGCGCAGATCGGGAATCTCGTCGAAGCATGCCAGCAGGCGATCGTGCAGCACTTCTATCTGCCGCGCCAGGCTATGACAGACGTGCACCTGCACCGAGCCGTCCGCGCTCACGCCCTCGGGCGCGCCGTGACGGCCATCGTCGAGCGTGAGAATGCCGTTCTGAAGCGCGGCGAGCAGCGTCGGGGCGGGATTCGGTTGGAACAGCGCGTGGTCCTCCACCGCCTGCGGTGCGAGATCGGCGTAAAGCGCATCGATGTGCGACTGCGTCTGGCGGCCCCACTCCGCCAGCAGCGGGTGACCGACTTCCCGATGCGCCGCGGCGCCGCGCTGCGCGAGATACGATAGCCGCGACGGCGGCACGATGTCGAACCAGTAGCTCTCGCACGGATTGAGCACGTACAGGTGCACGTCGATGAGGCGCGACATCGCCTTGAGCAGCGCCATGGAGAGCGGTGGCATCGACGACAGCGCGAAGACCGACACGCGCGGCGGCCACCCCGGCGGTACGGTCTCCGGCGTCAACTGCCCGATGCGCTCGATCGCACGCAGCGTCGGATGACGCTCGCGGATATCCAGATGCGCCAGCACCTGTCGCCACAGTTCGCTCTGCCATGCCTCGTCGGCGCGTTGCACGTCGCCCCAGCCGGCGGCCGTCCCCGGGTCGATCCTCGCCCCGGACTGCCAGCGCTCCAGCCAGTCCGGCCGATACGTCAGGTATTGGTCGTAGATGTGTGCGAGCCGCTCGGCGAGTTCGAAGCGCATGACGTCGTCGGCTTCGGAAAGATAGCCGGCGAGCCGCGGCGATACCTCCGCCCACGGCTGGGCCAGGCATTGATACAGCGGCCAGACAAGCCGGTCCGGCGCAAACGGCGAGCTCTCGGGCACCGTCAGCAGCTTGCCCGCCATGTCCCACAGCCACTGCGCCAGATAGGTCAGGCGCACGTTGGCGCACACGCCGAAGACGTCCGCATAGTCGAGTTCCAGCCGGCGGCGCACCGCCACGCTTGGCACGACGATGGTCTCCACATGCAGCGGGTCGCCGGGCGTGCGCGCGAGATCGCGCAGCAGCGCGGCTTCGAGCGTGGTAAACCGGTTGGAAAAGAAAAGATGGAGCATGCGGTGTGGCGGCTTAGCGAGTCTGTCCGCAAGGATAGCAAATGCCCCGCGGCGCGGCAGATCGGGCAGTTCCGAAAACCTGCCCCATCATGCGTGACGGCGTGCGCGGCGCCGTAGCGCCGTCTCACCGCCAACACCTTGCCAACACCTTGCCGACACCTTGCCAATACCACGCCAATACCGCGCAGATGCGGCCAGTGCCGCGAATGCCGCGAACGCCACGCCACTGCGGCGCCACCGCGACAGCGGCCGGCAGCGACCCGGCAGCGGCCCGACGGTCGCCCGACGTTGACTCCACGATAAGCCGCTAGTCACCGGCAGTCTCCCCTCTTCGCGGCGCGCGGGGCATCGGCTAGACTCTGTCTGCGCCGCGCCTACCCCATCGCGCGGCCGGCTTTGCTGCGGAACCCCTCGCCCCCGACGCATGGACTACCAGACCGACATCAAGAAGTTCCTGTACAGCCATTACTTTTTCAGCGGCACCCGGCAAGCCGTGGGCGTCGTCATGCCCGCGCTCGTATTGTTCTGGGGGATGGACCAGCATCTGCTTGGCATCGAAGTCGCCTCGGGCGCGCTGTGCGCGAGTGTGGTCGACATCAACGGTCCACTGCGTCACAAGCACACGGAACTGCTCAGTTGCACGTTGCTTGGCGCGCTCACGGTGCTCATCACCGGCATGGCCACCGCCGCGCAGCCGTGGCAGCTCTGGCTCACCACGCTGATTCTCACCTTCGGGCTGTCGATGCTCGTGATCTACGGCTATCGCGCCTCGCTCGTGAGCTTCGCGTGCCTGATGATGATGGTGCTCAACGTCGAGGCCGATCTCACCCGGCATCAGGCTGTGCTGGACGCGGGCGCCGTACTCGCCGGCGGGCTGTGGTACACCTATTTCAGTCTGGTCGTGTGCCGCGTCTGGTGGTTTCGCATCGAACAGCAGACCCTCGCCGAGTGCTTCTTCGTCACCGCCAAGTATCTGGAGGCCAAGGCCGCGTTCTACGACACTTCGACCGACATCGACGAATGCTACCGGCGGCTCATCGCCGCGCAGGTCAATGTCGTGGAAAAACAGCAGGCCGCGCGAGAGATCATCCTGCGCAACCTGCCGCGGCTGCGCACCGGCACGCTCGAGCCGCGCCGCACGATGCTTTTCAACCTGTTCATCAACATCGTGGACCTGCACGAGGTCGTGGTGTCGGTGCACACGGATTACCCGATGCTGCGCCGCGAGTTCGCCAACAACGACGTGCTGCTGTTCTTCCGCGACATGATCCGCAAGATCGCGACCGAGGTCGATGCCATCGGCTACGCCATCGCGACCAACGAGCCCTCGCGGGCGCAGCGCAGTTGGCGTGCCGAGTTTCGCGCCATCGAGTACGAGATCGAACTCATGCGCAAGCAAGGGCTGCCGCAGCGTGAGCCCGAAGCCTATCAGGCGGTCACCAGCACATTCCGCCGCGTCTGGAGCAGCACGCGCGTGGTCGAGCGCATGCATCGCAACACCAATCTCGCCACGGCCGGAGCGGCCACCGAAATGCAGATCGACCAGGCGCTCGTGCGCTTCACGTCGCGGCAGAGCTATTCGCCGAAACTGCTCTGGAAAAATCTGACTTTCTCCTCGCCGAGCTTTCGCCATGCCCTGCGCGTGACGATCGCCATCACAGCGGGACTGATCATCTGCGAGAACTGGTCGTTACTGGCCGGGCAGGCCCACAGTTACTGGGTGCTGCTCACGATCATCGTGATTCTCAAGCCCGGCTTCAGCCTCACGAAGCAGAAGAACGCACAGCGGCTGACCGGCACGCTCGTGGGCTGCGTGAGCGTGCTGGTGATCCTGGCGTTCGTGCACAAACCGTGGGTGCTGCTCGCGCTGATGTTCTTCTGCATGGTCATGGGCAACAGCCTGTCGCTGTTCAACTACGGGCTGTCGGTCGTGTTCATGTCGTCATACGTGCTGCTGCTGTTCCACTTCCTGTTGCCCGGATCGCTGTCGGTGGTCGGGGAGCGGGCCATCGACACGCTGATCGGCTCGGCCGTGGCGCTGGTGTGCTCGTACCTGTTCCCCTACTGGGAATACCGGCTCATGGGACCGCTCATCCGCAACGCGGTGCAGTCGACGCGCGCCTACCTCGAGTCTTGCGCCGGCCGCGACGGCAAGCGCGACGACTTCGCCTATCGCATGGCGCGCAAGGACATGCACATCGCCTTCGGTAATTTCGGGGCGGCGTTCAAGCGGATGATGCTCGAACCGAAGTCCAAGCAGGTCTGTGTGGGCGAGCTCAACGATCTGCTCGTGCAGAACCATGTGATGGCGTCATACATCACGGGCCTGGCAGACGTTTTGCCACGTCAGATCGCGGCGGACAAGAGCGGGGAGTTGGGGCAGGTGGTCTCGGCGATCAGCGACCTGCTCTCGCAGGCGGTAGCGGCGCCGGCGGCATCGGTGCCGACCGATGCGCAGGCGGCCAGCGAAGCGATGCGCGACTACACGCGACGGCTCGATGCACTCGTCGTGGCGCAGGAGCAGCAACCCGACGCCTCCGAGACCCATGTGCAGGAAATGAAACAGGTGGCGCATCAACTCAAGCAGATGCTGCGGGCGGGGGAACTGATCCTGCGCGACATGCGGGCCATCCGCCTGCCGGCGTGACGCCCGTCTCGGATTGACGGTGGCGCGGGCGGCGCGGGGCGCGCCGGCGGCCGTCCTTCATGCGATGCCCGTGCGCGTGGCGTAGTGATAGAGGTCGACGTCGCGATCCAGCCCGAGCTTGCGCATGGCGTTCGTCTTTTGCGAGCTGACGGTCTTCACGCTGCGGCTGAGCTTGACCGCAATCTCGCTGATGGTCAGGCCCGACACGAACAGCCGCACCACCTCCACTTCGCGATTCGAGAGCTTGGACGCGTCGATCTCGGCATCGTCGGCAATGGAATCGTGCAGGCGCGTGGCAAGCCCGGCCGGAATGTAACGACTGCCGTCGGCCACCACGCACACGATGTCCGCGATCGAGCTCTGCTCGTCGAGTTTCGAGAGAATCGAGTGTACGCCGAGCTTGAGCATGCCGCGCAGAATCGCGAGGTTCTCCAGCATCGTCACGACGATGATCTTGATGTTCGGGAAGTACCTGCGAACGTATCCGATGAGGAACAGGCCATCCTTGAATTGGCCGCCCGGCATCGAGAAGTCGGTCACGAGGATGTCGCATGGCGCCTTCGCGAGCAGACTCACGAGTTCGGACGAATTGGCCGCCTCGCCCACCAGTTGAATCATCTCCCGCTCCTCGAGCAGTCGCCGTATTCCATAACGCACTATCGGATGGTCGTCCGCGACCACGACGTTGATCGTCATCGTTGCCCCTCCCCTTCGTCATCTGGCATCTCGTGGACGGCGCTCGTCGCGCCGCGCTTCGCCCGGTCGTTGCAGCAAAGCGGATCCATTCTGGCAAAAAGGAAACGGGCAAACTGGCTGGGAATCGTCACATTGCCGGGACGCGAGAATGTCGTTGCCACGCGGTGTGGTCGGCCGGCTCGCGCCCCGCATGCCGCCCGATAGAGCGGCGACTGCGACCTGAAAGCTTGTCTGGTCGCGCATCGACGTGAAATTGCACAATGGCACGATCCCGCCGTCTGTGCTACTCGCGTCACCGGGGTTCAGACGATTCTTCAGGCCGACTTCCGGCTGTCCGATTGGGAAGTTCGGAAATACCTTAAACGTTGGGGCGCGGACCGACCGCACAGTGCGTTATTCCTGTGCGCGGGCCACGCCGGCCGTGCCTGTCGCACCCGTTGCTCCCGTTGCTTCCGTCGGGCCCGTTGCGCCGGCGGGGACGGCGCCCGTGCCGCCCGCGCCACGCCCTGCCGCGCCGGGATTGCCCGCAGCCGCCACGCTGGCGGCATTCGCCGCACTCGTTGCATTCGCCGCAGCACCCGTCAAGCCATGCCAGCCGCCGCCAAGCGCGGTCACGAGCAGCACGTTCGCGGTGAACTGACGACCGAGAATCGTGAGCGAGGTACGCTCGGCGGTGTACGCCGTCGTCTGTGCCGTCAGCACATTCTGGAAACTGACGGTCCCGGCCTTGTACTGGTTGAGGATGAGTTGCAACGCATCTCGTGCGGATTGCACGGCCTGATTCTGTACAGCCGCTTCGCGTCCCAGGTAGTTCAACGCCGCGAGGTTGTCCTCGACCGACTGGAAGGCCGTGAGCACCGTCTGGCGGTAGGTCGCCACCTGCGCGTCGTAGGCCGCGATGGCCGCGTCGGTCTGCGCGCGGCGCAGGCCGCCGTCGAAGAGCGTCGCCGCCAGGGCCGGCCCGACCGACCAGAACCGGCTCGGCAGCGTCAGCCAGTTCGCGAAGCTGCTGCTCTGGAAACCGCCCGAGGCCGAGAGCGACAGCGACGGGAAGAACGCCGCCTTGGCCACGCCGATCCTGGCGTTCGCCGCGGCCACCGCGCGTTCGGCCGATGCGATGTCCGGGCGACGCTCCAACAGTTGCGACGGCAGACTCACCGGCACCGGCGGCAGCGCCGCACGCAGCGGCGCCGGCGCAAGCGAAAACGCCGCGGGCGCCTTGCCCACGAGCAGCGCGATCGCATGCTCCAGTTGCGCGCGCGTCACCTCGATATCGATGGCAGCCGCCTGTGCCGACTGCAACTGCGTCTGCGCCTGGATCACGTCCGAGCGCTGCGCGACGCCTACCGCGTACTGATTCTGCGTGAGCTTGAGCGTCTGTTCGTAGGCGGTCACCGTGCGATCGAGCAACGCTTTCTGCGCGTCCGTGACCCGCAGATCGAAGTAGTTCTGCGCGAGCAGCGCCTGCGCCGAGAGCCGCGCGTTGGCCAGATCCGCCGCACTCGCCTCGGCACTGGCGTTGCCGGCTTCGACAGAGCGGCGCACGCTGCCCCAGATGTCCGGTTCCCAGCTCGCCGTGGCCGACAGGCTGTAGCTGTTCGAAATGCCCCCTGCCCCGGCCCCGCTCACGGCCGTGTTGCTCACGCGCGAGCTGCTGCGCGTGAGGCTCGAATCGGCGCCGATGGTCGGAAAGAACGCCGAGCGCGCCTGTGCCGCCACCGCCAGCGCCTGCCGATAGTTGGCCTCGGCCACCTTGATGTTCTGGTTATTGACGTCGACCTGCCGCATCAGATCGGCGAGCACCGGGTCCTGATAGATCGACCACCACTCGCCCTTGGCCACCGCGTCGGCCGGCTCGGCGATCTTCCAGTCGCCCGTCTCCTTGAACGCGGCCGGCGTGTCGATGTCCGGGCGCACGTAGTCCGGCCCCACGGCGCAGCCCGCCAGCCACAACGCGGCGCTCGCCGCGAGAAACACCGCCGCGCGGCCCACACGCGGCGCCTCTCGCGGCGCCTCTCGCGGTGCCTCTCTCGGTGCCTCTCGCGGTACTTCTCGCGGCGACGCTCCCGCCTTCTGCCGACGCCCCGAAGGGACGGTGGCGCAAGCACGATCGGGCAGGACTTGGCGATTCAGGGTAGGGAACATGGCACACATCGGCCCACTGGCCGGGACAGGAGTTGCAGGGAATGCGCCGACGCGGGCGGCAACGACCCCGCGGACGAATTCGACGACGCGAGCATCGCGCCAACGACGAGCGGCATCAGCCATGGCCGATCTCCCCGACGTCGCCATGGCCCGTCTGGCCACGCGCACGCCAACGCGCCCAGCGCAGGCGCAAGCGATCGAGATACAGATACACCACGGGCGTCGTGTAAAGCGTGAGCACCTGGCTGACGAACAGACCGCCCACGATCGAGATGCCGAGCGGCTGACGCAGCTCCGCGCCGTCGCCGGTGCCGAGCGCGAGCGGAATCGCGCCGAGCATGGCCGCCATCGTCGTCATCATGATCGGTCGAAAGCGCAGCACGCACGCGTGATAGATCGCCTCGCGCGGCGCCATGTTCTGACGCCGCTCGGCCTCCAGGGCGAAGTCGATCATCATGATCGCGTTCTTCTTGACGATGCCGATGAGCAGAATCACGCCAATGAGCGCGATGATGCTGAACTCCGTATTGAAGAGCAGCAGCGCGAGCAGCGCGCCCACGCCCGCCGAGGGCAGCGTCGACAGAATGGTCAGCGGGTGGATGTAGCTCTCGTAGAGCACGCCCAGCACGATGTACACCGTGAGCAGCGCCGTCAGGATCAGGATCGGCTGCGAGGAGAGCGCCGACTGGAACGCCTGCGCCGTGCCCTGGAAGCTGCCGTGCACCGACGTCGGCATGCCCAGGCGGCTCACGGCGTCGCTGATCGACGCCTGCGCCTGCGAGAGCGACACGCCCGGCGGCAGGTTGAACGAAATCGTGCTCGCGGCGAACTGTCCCTGGTGCGACACGCCCAGCGCGGTGTTCGTCGGCCGGTAGCGCGCGAACGCCGAGAGCGGCACCTGCGCGCCGGCGGACGTCACCACGTAGATGTCCTTGAGCGACTCCGGACTCTGCCACCACTGCGGCGCGACCTCCATCACCACCTTGTACTGGTTGAGCGGATTGTAGATGGTCGAGACCTGCCGCTGCCCGAACGCGTCGTTGAGCACGTTGTCGATCTGGCTCATCGTCAGCCCGAGGCGCGAGGCCTGATCGCGGTCGATCTCCAGCGTCGTCTGCAGCCCCTTGTCCTGCTGATCGGTATTGACGTCGACGAGATTGGGCAGACGCGAGATCGCGTTGCGCACCTTCGGCTCCCACTCGCGCAGTTGCTGCAGGTCGTCGGCCTGCAGCGTGTATTGGTACTGCGCGTTGCTCGAGCGCCCGCCCACGCGAATGTCCTGCACCGATTGCAGGTACAGCACCGCGCCCGGCTCCCTGGCCAGCTTGCCGCGCAACCGCGCGATCACCTGATCGGCGCTCGCCTTGCGCTGCCCCAGCGGCTTGAGCGTGACGAACATCGAGCCGCCGTTGCGGTTCGAGCCGCCCGTAAAGCCGGTGACGGACGCGACATCCGGGTCGGCCTGCACGATCCGGATGAAGTCGGCGAGCTTCTTTTCCATCGCCTGGAAAGAAATCGCCTGGTCGGCCTGAATGAAGCCGATCATGCGGCCCGTGTCCTGCTGCGGGAAGAACCCTTTCGGCACGACGGCGTACAGCCAGACGTTCAGGCAAATGGTCGCGAACAGGATGATGAGCATCAGCGGCCCATGCCGCAGCGCCCAGGCGAGCGAGCGTTCGTACTCGCGCAGCATGGCCGCGAACAGACGTTCGGTCCACTCGCCCATACGCGTCCACACGGTGCGGCGCGGCGGCGGCTCGGGCGCGAGCGGCGCCGTCCCGACAGGCACGCCCGGCGCGGGTCTGCCCTTGAGCAGGCGGGCGCACATCATCGGGGTGGTCGTGAGCGAGACGACCAGCGAGACCATGATGGCCGCCGAGAGCGTCACGGCGAACTCCCGGAACAGCCGTCCGACGATGCCGCCCATGAGCAGCAGCGGAATGAACACCGCCACCAGCGAAATACTCATCGACAGCACCGTGAAACCCACTTCGCGCGTGCCCTTGAGAGCCGCGGCAAACGGACTCAGCCCCTGCTCGATATGCCGCGAGATGTTCTCGAGCACCACGATGGCGTCGTCGACCACGAAGCCCGTCGCGATGGTGAGCGCCATGAGCGACAGGTTGTCGAGGCTGAAGCCGCACAGATACATGACCCCGAAGGTGCCGATCAGCGAGACCGGCACGGCCACGCTCGGGATCAGCGTCGCGCGCCAGTTGCGCAGGAAGACGAACACCACCATGATCACCAGCGCGATCGAGATCAGCAGCGTGCGCTCGACTTCCCTGAGCGACGCACGAATCGTGGGCGTGCGGTCCATCACCACGTCCAGGTTGATCGCGGCGGGAATCGACGCGCGCAGGTTCGGCAAAATGCGGTTGATGCCGTCGACGGTCTGGATGATGTTCGCGCCGGGCTGCGTCGTGATGATCAGCAGCACCGAAGGCTTGCCGTTGGCCGAGCCCGCGTTGCGCACGTCCTGTACCGAATCGACCACGTCGGCGATGTCGGACAGGCGCACGGGGCGCCCGTCCTGATAGCTGACGATGACCGGCAGATACTCCCTGGCTGTCTTCGCCTGATCATTGGCGAGAATCTGCCAGCGCCGCTCACCGTCCTCGAGCGCCCCCTTCGGGCGGTTCGCGTTGACCGACTGGATGGCGGTGCGCACCGTCTCCAGCGGAATCTGGTACTTGTTGAGCGCCGTGGGATTGAGTTCGACGCGCACCGCCGGCAGCGAGCTGCCGCCCACCGTCACGTCGCCCACGCCCTCGAGCTGCGAGATCTTCTGCGCGAGAATGGTCGACGCCGCGTCGTACATCTGCCCGCGCGTCATGCTCTCGGAGGTAAGCGCGATGATCATCACCGGCGCACTTGCCGGGTTCACCTTGCGATAGGTCGGGTTGCTCGGCAGGCCCGTGGGCAGCAGGCTGCGCGCGGCGTTGATCGCGGCCTGCACGTCGCGGGCCGCACCGTTGATGTCGCGCGAGAGGTCGAATTGCAGTGTGATGCGCGTGGAGCCCAGCGTGCTGTTCGACGTCATCTCGGTCACGCCGGCGATACGACCCAGCGCGCGCTCCAGCGGCGTGGCCACGCTCGCGGCCATCGTCTCGGGACTCGCGCCGGGCAGCGACGCCGACACGGAAATCGTCGGAAAGTCGACTTGCGGCAGCGGCGAGACCGGCAGCAGGCCGAACGCGACGATGCCCGCGAGCGTCACCCCGATGGTGAGCAGGACCGTCGCGACCGAGCGCCTGATGAAGACGGCCGACAGGTTCATCGCGCGGGACCGTCCGTGATTGCCGGACCGGCGCCGGCCTGGCCGCCATCGCCGCCATCGCCGCCACCGCCGCCGTGCTCGCCCCCGCCTTGCCCGTCCGACGGCCCGAAGCGCCGCTCGCGCCATGCCCGTGCACGCATCGCCCAGCGGTCGAACCACAGGTAGATCACCGGCGTGGTGAACAGCGTGAGCACCTGGCTCACCATCAGCCCGCCCACCATCGTGATGCCGAGCGGCTGGCGCAGCTCGGAGCCGACGCCCGAGCCGAGCATCAGCGGCAGCGCGCCCAGCACCGCCGCCATCGTCGTCATCAGAATCGGCCTAAAACGCAGCAGACACGCCTGATAGATCGCCTCGCGCGGCGCCATGCCGTGCTCGCGCTCGGCTTCGAGCGCGAAGTCGATCATCATGATCGCGTTCTTCTTGACGATACCGATGAGCAGGATGATGCCGATGATCGCGATGATGCTGATGTCGTTGCCCGTCACCATGAGCGCGAGCAGCGCCCCCACGCCGGCCGAGGGCAGCGTCGACAGGATCGTGACCGGATGGATGTAGCTCTCGTAGAGCACGCCCAGCACGATGTACATCGTCACCACGGCGGCCAGGATCAGCCACAGCGTGTTCGAGAGCGACGCCTGGAACGCCTGCGCGGCGCCCTGGAAGGTCGTCTGCGTGCTCACCGGCAGACCGATCGACTGCTCGGCCTCGGTGATCGCCTTGACGGCGTCGCCCAGCGACGCGCCCTTGGCGAGGTTGAACGAAATCGTCGCGGCCGGGAACTGGCCCTGATGGTTAATCGCGAGCGGCGTGGGTTTCTCGATGACCTTCGCGAACGACGTGAGTGGCACCTGCACGCCCGAGCTCGACGCCACGTAAATGCCCTTGAGCGCGTCGGGGCCGCGCTGGAAGTCTTCGGCCACCTCGAGCACCACGCGGTACTGCGACGCCTGCGTGTAGATCGTCGAAATCAGCCGCTGGCCGAAGGCGCTGTAGAGCGTCTGGTCGACCGACGCGGGCGTCACGCCCAGACGGCTCGCCGTATCGCGATCGATCTCCACGTAGGCCTGCAAGCCGTTGACCTGCAGATCGCTCGTCACGTCGGCGAGCTGCGGCACGTGCTGCAGCTTCTCGACGAGCCTGGGCACCCAGGCGCTCAGCGTGTCGAGGCTCGGGTCCTGCAGCGTGAACTGATATTGCGTGCGGCTGATCCGGTCTTCGATCGTCAGGTCCTGCACCGGCTGCATGTGCAGCGCAATGCCGGGAACCTTCGCGACGGCCGGCTGCAGGCGCCGGATGACTTCGGAGGCGTCCACGCCGCGCTCGCCCTTGTCCTTCAGGTTGATGAGCAGACGGCCGCTGTTGAGCGTGGCATTCACGCCGTCCACCCCGATGAACGACGACACCGACTCGACCGCCGGGTCCTTCAGCACTTCGGCCACCAGCGCCTGCTGCCGCTCGCCCATCGCCGTGAACGAAATCGACTGCGGCGCCTCGGAGATGCCCTGGATCACGCCGGTGTCCTGCACCGGGAAGAAGCCCTTGGGCACCCAGAGGTACAGCAGCACGGTGAGCACGAGCGTGCCGAGCGCCACGAGCAGCGTGGCCGGCTGGCGATCGAGCACCCACGTGAGCCACTCGCCGTACCTGGCGATGATGCGATCGAACATCTCGCCGGTCTTGCGGTAGAACTTGCCCTGCTTGTCTTCCGGCACATGGCGCAGCAGCTTCGCGCACATCATCGGCGTGAGCGTGAGCGAGACGACCGCCGAGATCAGGATCGACACCGCCAGCGTGATCGCGAACTCGCGAAACAGCCGCCCGACCACGTCGCCCATGAACAGCAGCGGGATGAGCACGGCGATCAGCGAGAACGTGAGCGAAATGATCGTGAAGCCGATCTGCTCCGCGCCCTTGAGCGCCGCCTGCAGCGGCTTCTCGCCCTGCTCCATGTAGCGCGCGATGTTCTCGATCATCACGATGGCGTCGTCCACCACGAAGCCCGTCGCGATGGTCAGCGCCATGAGCGTGAGGTTGTTGATCGAGAAGCCCGCGAGGTACATCACGCCGAACGTGCCTATGAGCGAGAGCGGCACGGCCACGCTCGGGATGAGGGTGGCCGAGACGTTGCGCAGGAACAGGAAGATCACCATCACCACCAGCGCGACGGCGAGAATGAGCTCGAACTGCACGTCGGAGACGGACGCGCGAATCGTCGTCGTGCGATCGGTGAGCAGCTTCACGTCGATGCTGCCCGGCAGCGACGCCTGCAACTGTGGCAGCAGCGCCTTGACCTTGTTGACCGTCTCGATGACGTTCGCGCCCGGCTGGCGCTGCACGTTCACGACGATGGCCGGCGTGGTGTCGGCCCAAGCCGCGAGCTTGGTATTCTCCGCGCCGTCGATCACGTCCGCGATGTCCGACAGACGGATCGGGCCGCCGTTCTTGTAGGCGATGACCAGATTGCGGTACTCGTCGGCCGAGGCGAGTTGATCGTTGGCGTCGATGGTGGACGCGCGCAGCGGACCGTCGAAGCTGCCCTTTGCCTGGTTGACGTTGGCCGCCGCGATGGACGTGCGCACGTCTTCGATATTGAGCCCGTAGGACGTTATCGCGCGCGGGTTGACCTGAATGCGCACGGCGGGGCGCTGGCCGCCCGAGATGCTCACCAGGCCGATGCCGGGCAACTGTGAGATTTTCTGCGCGACGCGCGTGTCGACGAGGTCCTCCAGCTTGGGCAGCGGCATGGTCTTCGACATGACCGCCAGCGTCAGGATCGGCGTGTCGGCCGGGTTGACCTTGCTGTAGATCGGCGGCATGGGCAGGTCGCTCGGCAGCAGATTGCTCGCGCTGTTGATGGCGGCCTGTACCTCCTGTTCGGCAACGTCGAGCCCGAGATCGAGCGAGAACTGCAGCGTGATCACCGAGGCGCCGCCCGAACTGGTCGACGACATCTGATTGAGCCCCGGCATCTGGCCGAACTGCCGCTCGAGCGGCGCGGTGACCGACGAGGTCATCACGTCCGGACTCGCGCCCGGGTAGAGCGTGACCACCTGGATGGTCGGATAGTCGACCTCCGGCAGCGCCGAGAGCGGCAGCAGCCGGTACGCGACGAAACCGGCGAGCAGGATCGCCAGCATCAGCAACGATGTGGCGACCGGTCGGAGAATAAACGGGCGTGACGGATTCATTGGCTGCGTGGGAAGGCGTGAGCGGCTTGTGCCGGGGCGTCTGCGGCGCGGCGGGCGGGGCCGCGTCGCGTGGCTTCGCGCGACGCCACCTTATTGCGCCTGACGGCGCTGCCCGCCGTTGCCGTTGCGCTTCTCGCCGGCGGCGCGCGGCGCGACTGCCGCGGCGCGGCTCTCGGCCGTGATCACTTCGACCCTGGCGCCGTCGCGAAGCTTGTCCATGCCGTCGATGACGAGTTTCTCGCCCGGCGCAATGCCCGACTCCACGGCCACGTTCGTGCCGTCGGTCGGGCCGAGCTTCACGGTCTTGAGCTTGACGGTCTGGTCCGGCTGCACCGTGTACACGAAGCTGCCTTGGGTGCCGCGCTGCACGGCGGCGCTCGGGATGAGCGTGGCGCCCCTGAGCGTGTCGACGAGCATCTTCACGTTGACGAACTGGTTCGGGAACAGCAGGCCGTCGCCATTGGGGAACTCGGCCTTGAGCTTGACCGTGCCGGTGCTCACGTCGATCTGGTTGTCGATCGATGCCAGCTTGCCCGTGGCGAGCTTGATCTTGCCCGCCCGGTCGAACGCCTCCACGGGCAGCGTCTCGCCGCCGCGGGAGCGTTTGAGCACGCGCGCGAGATTGTCCTCGGCAATCGTGTAGACGACCGTGATCGGCGTGACTTCGTTGATGATCACGATGCCGTTGGTATCCGAGGCGTGAACGATGTTGCCCGGGTCGACCTGCCGCAGCCCCACGAGTCCCGAGACCGGCGCGGTCACGTTCGCGTAGGTCAATTGCAGGCGGGCGTTGTCGAGCTGGCCCTGGTCGGACTTGACCGTTCCTTCGTACTGCTTGACGAGGGCGCGCTGGGTGTCGACCGTCTGCGTGGCAATCGAGTCCTGCTTGAGCAGCGTTTCGTAGCGGGCGAGGTCGAGCTGCGCGTTTCTGAGCAGCGCCTGATCGCGCGCGAGCTGGCCTTCCATTTGCGTGACCTGCACCTGGAACGGCCGGGGGTCGATCTCGGCGAGCAACTGGCCTTCCTTGACCATGTCGCCCTCCTTGAAATGCACCTTCATCAACTGCCCGTCCACGCGCGAGTGCACGGTGACGCTGCGCGTGGGCGTTACCGTGCCCAGGCCGTTGAGGAAGACGGGCAGATCGCCCGTCTTCGCTTCGACGGCGCTCACCGGGGTCGCCGCGCCGCCGGCCATGCCGCCCGGCGGCCCGCCGCGGCGCCCGCCGCTTTGCGCTGGCCCCTGCGCGCCTTGCGTGTGCAGGCGGTAATAGACGCCCCCCGCGATGAGCACCACGATGAGCCCGATCACGCCGGGCACGAGCCAGCGGCGCGTGCGTGTTCCCGTGTCGCGCGGCGCCGGCCCGTTGGGCGGCGCCGGCGGCACAGACGAACGATCAGAACCGTTCGGTTGTTCGGAACCGTGGGGACCGTGCTCGGTCATGACTTCCTCGTAACAGCGCAGTGGTTGGCGGATTCGTCCGGCACCGGCGAGAGCGGCGAGCGCGTCAAGGCGTCAGGCGCTCAGACCGGCTTTGGCAGCCTAGACGGCGACGACAGCGGCGACAGCGACGACAGCGACGACGACGGCAACGACGATACGGACGACATTCATTCTTGTCGGATTGCTGCGGCGCGGCGAACTGCCCGGACGCCCGGGGGTGTCTCGCGCCGACCTTGGGCGATCAGCATAGCAGACCGACGTGCAGGCCCGGCGCACCGGGTCACTTACCGCAGCTTCACCGGCGCGCGGCAGAATGCCGTTGCTGGTGACAGACCGGCGGCGCGCGCATTGGTTCGCTTCGCCAGTGCGTGCTGCCAAGGCGCCCGGAATCATGCCGTCGCCCCACTCTCATGGCATGAGACGCGCGTCCGGGCGTGCGCGACGGCAGCCAGACGGATCGTCGAGAACTGCCAGGGCTGCCGGCGGGACCGGGAGGCAAGGAGGCACGAGGGCAAGGAGACACGGGGGGCAAGGAGGCCGGACGGGCCGCCTGCCGAGCAGAGCGAAGCTTACGTGAAGCGCATGAAATTTTGGCGGCATCGAAGCTCGCACTATTATTACGCATCGTTACAGGTCGGCAACACTGTAATGTCTGGAAACAAAACGCGTGTCTAGCTGCGCGGGGAGGCCACTATCATGACGACACCACCTGTCCGATCCAATATGAAGATTCTTGTTGTCGACGACGATCCCGACCTGCGCGACCTGCTGCGCGAGTACCTGAGCCGCCACGGCTTCTCGGTCGCCGTGATGCACGACGGCGACGGGCTGGCCGCACGCCTCGAACGCGAGCGCCCGGCCCTGATCGTGCTCGACCTGATGATGCCCAAGGTCGACGGGCTCACCGCGCTGCGCGACCTGCGCGCGCGCAACGACGACGTGCCGGTGATTCTGCTCACCGCGCGCAGCGACGAAATCGACCGTATCGTCGGCCTCGAGATCGGCGCCGACGATTACCTGGGCAAGCCGTTCAGCCCGCGCGAGCTGCTCGCTCGCATCAACGCCGTGCTGCGCCGTCGCAAGACGCCGGACGCCGCCGTACCCGAGCAGCGCGAGAACTACACGTTCGGGCCGTTCGTGCTGGACTTCCGCAGCCGCACGCTCACGCGCGACGCGCAGCTGCTCACGCTCTCGGACGGCGAATACGGGCTGCTGCGCCTGCTGGTCAATCACGCCATGCAGGTGCTCTCGCGCGAGCGCATCATCGAATTGCTCTACGGCGCGGACAGCGACGTCAACGATCGCGGCATCGACGTGCAGATCTGGCGCCTGCGCCGCCTGCTCGACGAAGACGCACAAAGTCCGCGCTTCATCCAGACCGTGCGCGGTCGCGGCTACATCTTCGTTCCCGACGGCCAGCGCGCCGACATGGCGAGCGCCTGATGACCCGGCGCGGTCATCCGCTCCCCGTCTCGCGCCTACCCGACTCCGCCAGTACGGACGATCCGGCAAAGGCGGACGACCGATTCGCCGTCGAAACGCCGGGGGCGTCGCGCGACGCCGTCTTCCGGCCTGACAAGGACTCCGGCATGCTGCCAATGTTTTTCCCGGACCGCCTGCGGAGCGCCGCATGAAAGGCCGGTTCGATACGCTGTTCGGCCGGCTCGCGGTGCTGATCATCGCCGCGCTGGTCATCAGTCATTTTTCCTACCTCACGATCCTGCGCAGCGATCACGACGACACGCGCGTGCAGAACGCCGCCGAGCAGATGGCGTTCATCATCAAGGCCGCCGCCGACGTGCACGACGGCAACTCCACGCTCACGCTGCCCGATCTCGTGCAGGTCGTGCCGGTCACGTTCGCGCACGGCGACGTGTTCGAGCCGGCCTCGCGCAGTGCGCGCCTCACGACCGAGCTCGCGCGCCGTCTGCCGCCGGGCACGCAACTGCGCGTGGAGCGCACGCCGCCGCCGCGCATCTGGGCGCGCCTGCCGGGACGCGACTACTGGATCGCCACGCCGATCCTCTCCGTGCGCAATCCGCCCGGCACGGCCGCAGTGCTGCCCGGCCTGGCCGCGGTGCTCGGCATTACGGTCATCTTTGCGCTGTTCGCCGCGTGGCAGCTGCAACGTCCGGTCCGCGACATGGCGGCGGCCGCCGAGCAATTGGCCACCCACCGCGTGCGCACCCAGGTCAAGGAGCGCGGCCCGTTCGAGTTGCGTCAGCTTACCGAGCGCTTCAATCGCATGAGCCACGATATCGTGCAGACCGATCGCGAGCGCAACACCATGCTCGCCGGCATCGCGCACGATCTGAAGACGCCGCTCGCGCGGCTGCGGCTGCGCGCCGAAATGCTCGAGGACGCGCAGATGAGCGAAGGCATCGCACGCGATGCCGAATCGATGACCCGCATCGTCGACCAGTTCCTGCTGTTTGCGCGCGGCATCGAAATGGACAGCGCGGCCTCGCCGGTCGAAGCGCGGATCCCGGCGCTTGTCCAGCCTTTTCTCGACCAGGGCTACGCCATCGAACTCGATCTGCAGGCCGGGCCGGGCTTCAAACTGCGTCAGACCTATCTCGAGCGCATCGTGAACAACCTGCTCGACAACGCCGTGACGTATGGGCGCGCGCCGCTTGCGATCCGGACCTCGCACGACGCGAGCGGCTGGCGACTGGTCATCGAAGACAGCGGGCCCGGCATTCCGAACGAGGACATCAATCGCGTGGTGCGTCCCTTCGTCCGGCTCGATCCCGCGCGCGGCGGCAACGCGCACTGCGGACTCGGACTGGCCATTGTCGACAAGCTGACGCAGCAACTGGGCGGGCGCGTGTCGTTTGCCAACCGGCCCACCGGCGGCCTGCAGGTGACGCTCATGTTCCCGCCGGACGATCCCGGTGCGGCGTGAAAAGCGACACGCCGGCCATGACGGCCGCCAGCGCACGATTGCCCTGAAGCACGCCCCATGAAAAAACCCGCCCTCGATCCACGAGCGGCGGGTTTCGACTTTTACGGCATTGCATCACATCAAGCCACAGCCAGGCGATCCGGGGTTAGGGGGCAATGCGACTACTGGGCTGCTGCTCTACTGCTTACAGGGACACGTAGCACACGTTGAATGGACACGGTGGATGGGCTGGCGGTGCCTTGCGCGTCGGTGCGGCATGGCGATCGTTTGCGCCCCATCTCCCTGACATGTGACCGGCAATGCCCGTCCGGCTTTCGCCGGCGAATTACTTGATCAGAAATTTCTCTTTGTTCTTGCCGACCCACTTCGGCGCGCGGCCGCGGCCCGACCACGTTTCACCGGTTGCCGGATTCATGTACTTCGGTGCGATCTGCGCGCGCGCGGCACGGCGACGGCCGTCCGTCGTTGCAAGACCCAGATCCTTTGCAGTCAGCTCATATTCCTGGATCTTCTGTTTCACTTCGGCGATCACCTGGGCGACTTCGCGGGCCCGGGCTTCCTCGATCTGCTTTTCGATCTTTTCGCGTTGCGCGACGAGTTCCTTATAGCTTGCCATCTGGCGTGTCCTTACGTTGTTAAAATGGATCGCCACTTAAAATAGCACGAGTTTTAATAAATTGAAAACCGCATTTCCAGGGAATGAGGCATTGCACGCCAAAATCGCATTGAATCGTCCCGGTGATACTTCACAAAATGCACGGAATGAGGGCAAAAATCCGGGAATATCGCCTCGCCCGGCGCTTCGCAACTCAACGCGTGTACCACTTGATTGGCGTCTGATATCCGCCAATCAGCGCCCAAAGTGATCAGGACTCCACGCGGCCATGTCGTCGCTCATCACGCTCCGCAAGACTTGGTAAGCATTTCGCGCGCTTGCCGGCCTCGCCTTGCGCCATCGCGACACGCATTCTTCGACGCACGAAAATATACGATTACAAATATTTAAGCGCTATCCGATTATTCTGTGATCCGAAACAGCGAACTGATTCGGATGCTTCGCAAGACATTCGCCCTCGATTGGCGTCGAGGTGACGCAATTTACGGATAAGCGCGACAGCCGTTTCATGCGTTCGATTCGCCCGATTTCATACGGCTCGCCATTAACTGTCTGGTCAGACGCGAGCCGGCGCCGGAACCCTGCGCGCCCTCGCGATATTCCGGGCATTGCGTGCAATATGGGCGAGGCGCGGGTAATCCCTGCCTGGCGCCTGGCCAATGATGATGAATGGCAGCGAATGCCGGATATTTCCGATCGATTGACGTATACGTCAAATTCGCGCGTCAATCTCACCCCGGATTGGCGCGCGATTCCGTAAGATAGGGCAATGCGCCGTGCGACCGGCTGGCCCGGCAGCCCGGCGCAAGCGCCCGCCCCGCGTGGCCTTTCAAAAAGTGAATCGGAGCGATTTACGTAAATTAAGTAAATCCTGATTTATCGTGATGACTCATTTGACCACCGAATCAAATTCGGGTTTGAACGCATGACGACCTTCCTCCCCCCCTGCGCCCCCGCGTTGCCCGCGGCGACGCTCACCACGGCGCGCACGGTATTGCGTCCCTGGCGAGCCGAGGACCTGGCGCCTTTCGCGGCACTCAACGCCGATCGCGAAGTCATGCGTCACTTTCCGACGACGCTCGACCGGGCGCAAAGCGACGCCGTCGCGCACCGGCTCGCGCAGCATATCGAGGCGCACGGCTACGGCCCGTGGGCGCTCGAGATTCCGGGCGTGACGCCGTTTGCCGGCTTCGTCGGCCTCATGAACGTGAGTTTCGATGCGCCGTTCGCACCGGCTGTCGAGATCGGCTGGCGGCTGGCGCGCGCGTGGTGGTCGAACGGATACGCCACGGAAGCCGCGCAGGCGGCCGTCGCCTTCGCGTTCGACACGCTCGGCCTCGACGCTCTGGTGTCCTTTACCGTCACGGCCAACGCGCGCTCACGCGCGGTCATGGCGCGGCTCGGCATGCACCACTGCCCGGACGAGGACTTTCTGCATCCCCTGGTCCCCCCGGGACATCGCATGCGCCGTCACGTGCTCTACCGGCTGGCGGCGAGCGATTGGCGTGCATCGACGTCGGGCGGATAGGCGCGGAGGGGCGTGGAGGGGCGTGGAGGGGCGTGGAGGGGCGGGGTCCGGCGTAGGCGCGCAATAAGTGCGGGACAGCACGGGACACGCGCCCCGAACCGACGGCGGGGTGGCCGTTCGGCCCGCGCGCAAGCGCTTGCTTTCCCGTGCGCCGGGAACCCCGCGTGCGCCGATGGCGGCCGCGCCGCGCCTTCGCGATTGAAGCGTGCGGCGCACTCGTGGGAGAATTCGAATCTTTGCGCCTGCCGTTCCCCCCAATCGTGTCGCGCGCCGTCATTATTCCGCTCATCATCGCCTGCGCCCTGTTCATGGAGAACATCGACGCGACGGTGATCACCACCTCGCTGCCTGCCATGGCACGAGACCTGCACCAGGATCCGATTTCGCTCAAGATGGCGCTGACCGCCTACGTGGTCGGGCTGGGCATCTTCATTCCGATTTGCGGTTGGGTCTCCGACCGTTTCGGCGCGCGCAACGTGTTTCGCACCGCCATTGGCATTTTCATGGCCGGCTCGATCCTGTGCGCCCTGTCCTTCTCGCTGCCGACGTTCGTCTTCGCCCGCTTTCTGCAGGGCGTGGGCGGCGCGATGATGGTGCCTGTCGGCCGGCTCGTGATCTTCCGCGCCGTGCCCAAGCATGAACTGGTCAAGGCCATCGGCTACCTGACCATGCCGGCGCTGCTCGGCCCGGTCATCGGCCCCCCGCTCGGCGGCGCGATCACGGCCTATTTGCATTGGCGCTGGATTTTCTTCATCAACATCCCCGTGAGCCTGCTCGGCATTTATCTGGCCGGCAAGTACATCGACAACGAACGCGGCGGCGACGCGGGACGCCTCGACACTGTCGGCTTCATCCTCTCGGCACTCGGCAGCGGGCTGCTCATGCTCGGTCTGGCGATGATCGGCGAGCGTCAGGTCGACGACGGCGTCGTCGCGACCATGTGCGTGCTCGGCGCGCTGTTCCTGCTTGCCTACTGGCGCCACGCCAACCGCGCGCAGGCTCCATTGCTCGACTTGCGCCTGCTGCGCATTCCGACGTTTCACGCGAGCGTGATCGGCGGCTCGCTCTTTCGCATCGGTCTGGGCGCGGTGCCGTTCCTGCTGCCGCTGGCGCTGCAGGAGGGCTTGCACATGGACCCGTTCAAGTCGGGCATGATCACGTGCGCATCGGCATTCGGCGCCATTTTCATGAAGGCGATCGCGCAGCGCGTGCTCGCGCGTTTCGGGTTCCGTCGCGTGCTGATCGTCAACGCGGGGCTCGCCGGGCTCGCGCTCTCGTCGTATGGGCTGTTCACGCACGACACGCCGGTCGCGCTCATGCTCGCCGTGGTGGCGTTCGGCGGCTTCTTCCCGTCGCTGCAATTCACGTGTCTGAATTCGATCGTCTACGCCGACATTGCCAGCGCGGACGCGAGCCGCGCAACGAGTCTCGCGAGCGTGGTGCAACAGCTCTCGCTCGGTCTGGGCGTGACGATTGCGGGGATGGTGCTGCAGGCGAGCAGCCGCCTTGCCGGACACGAGCAGTTGACGGCAGGCGACTTCCTGCCGGCGTTTCTCGTGATCGGCCTTTTCTCGTGGCTGTCGATTCCGGTGACCCGCCGGCTGCCGGCCGACGCCGGCACGGAACTGGCGCGCCAGCACTGACGGTCGGGGATCGGCGGTGGGCGTTGACATCGGCGCTGACGTCGGGCGCTGATGCCTGACGCCGGCGCCAGCCCCTCAGCGTCTGGCCGCTCCCCGGGTGGCGAGCGCATGAACCGCCATGCCCACGACCATGGCAGCGACGAACACCAGCGCCTTGGCCGAGCCCGCGCCGAGCAGCACCAGCGCGGGTCCGGGGCAAATGCCGGCGAGCCCCCAGCCCACGCCAAACAGCAGGGCGCCGATGACGAGCCGTTTGTCGAGCCCGCGCAACGCCGGCCACATGCGTGGCTCGCCGGTCCATGCCATGACCTGCCCGCGCGCGAGCCCAAACCCTGCGAAGGCGACGGCGACCGCCCCGCCCATCACGAACGCGAGCGACGGATCCCAACGCCCGGCGAGATCGAGAAAGCCCAGAACTTTCGCGGGATTGGCCATGCCCGCGAGCATCAGTCCGAGGCCGAACACGAGACCGCCGGTGAACGCGAAAAGCAGCTTCTTCATACGACGCCCCGGAAGTCGAGGACGTGACGCACCACGAACACGGTCAGAAAGCCCGTGGCCATGAAACACAGCGTGGCCACCAGCGATCGCCACGACAGTCGCGACAAGCCGCACACCCCGTGGCCGCTGGTGCAGCCCGAGCCGAGCCGCGTGCCGAAGCCCACGGTAAGACCGGCCGCCGCGAGCATGGCGGTGCTCGCCTCGATCTGCGCCTCCGGCACCAGCGCCACGGCCTGATACACCCAGGGCGCCGCCATGAGCCCGAGGACGAATGCCACGCGCCAGCCGACGTCGCCCGAGCGCGGTCGCAACAGGCCGCCGAGGATGCCGGAGATGCCGGCGATGCGCCCGTTCGCGAGCATCAGCCAGACGGCGGCGACGCCAATCAGGACCCCGCCGGCAAGCGATGTCCAGGGTGTGAAATGGAAGGTGTCGATTGTCATGGGGCGATTTTCAGTGACCTGGCAATGATGGGGCAACGACGTCAGGGAACGGGCTGTCGGCGAGATCGCCCGTCAGGGCCTCGGACAGAACTGCTCGTAGAGGCACGCAAGCACGGCGAGCACGGCACCGTCGGCAACCGAATAGAAGATGCGCTTGCCGTCGCGGCGGGTCGTCACGAGCGCCTGCGCGCGCAGCACCGCGAGTTGTTGCGAGAGCGTGGGCTGGCGAATGTCGAGTTGCGCCTCGATCTCGCCCACGGACAGTTCGCCCTGGGTGAGCTGACACAGAATCAGCAGCCGGTCTTCGTTGGCGAGCGCGCGCAGCAGCGCGGCGGCCTCGCGCGCGGCCGAGCGCAGGTGCGCGGCGTCCAGCGGCACACCCGCCGTATCGTTGGCGGCGGCCTCATGGAGTGCCGTGACGGTAGGGGCGAAAGTGCCGGTGGCGGCGCCCGCAGCGGGTGCCGTCCGGTCGTCCGGGGATGGCGCAGTGCCTCGTGGCATGGCAGGATCGAAACCTGATCGGAAAAGTGGGGGCGCGGCAAGATGTCGCGCGGCGTTACGCCCAATGCGTACACTTTGCTGATTTATAATATATGAATCGATAAACTTTTGCAGGAGTCGGACATGTCAGCCACGCCAGCCCACATCGAGGCATTTTTCGACACCGCCACCGCCACGGTGACGTATGTCGTGTTCGATGCGCCGGGCGCTCACGCGGCGATCATCGATCCGGTCCTCGATTACGATCCGAAGGCCGGCCGCACGCACACGGGCTCGGCCCAGCGGGTACTCGACTTCGTGGCCGCGCAGAAGCTCACCGTCGACTGGATTCTCGAGACGCACGCCCACGCGGACCATCTGTCGGCGGCGCGCTGGCTCAAGGAGCGCGTGGGCGGGCGCATCGCCATCGGGGCCCATATCCGCGACGTGCAGCACGTATTCAAGAAGCTCTTCCATCTCGGCGCCGACGTGCCGCCCGACGGCTCGCAGTTCGACCATCTGTTCGAGGACGGCGAGACGTTCGCGATCGGCGCGCTGCAGGCACAGGCGATGTTCGTGCCCGGACACACGCCGGCCGACATGGCCTACCGCGTGGGAGACGCGGTCTTCGTCGGCGACACGTTGTTTATGCCGGACGTCGGCACCGCCCGCTGCGATTTCCCCGGCGGCAACGCTCACACGCTGTTTCGCTCGATTCGCCGGCTGCTCTCGATGCCGCCCTCGACGCGTCTGTTCATGTGTCACGACTATCCGCCGGCCGGGCGCGCGCCGAAGTGGGAGACGACCGTCGGCGAGCAGCGCCGCGCCAACATCCACGTACACGACGGCATCGACGAAGCGACGTTCGTCGCGATGCGCGAAGCGCGCGACCGCACGCTCGACATGCCGACGCTGATCCTGCCGGCCGTGCAGGTCAACATCCGCGCCGGCGACATGCCGGCACCGGAAGCCAACGGCACCCGCTACCTGAAGATTCCGCTCAACGCGCTGTAAGCTGAGCAGCCAGTGCATCGCGCGCCTGCGTGACCCATTCGGGCTCGCCACGGCGAGCGGGCAGCAGGTGGAACTCCGCCTCCGGCAGCGCGGGCAAGCGCCGCCCCGGCACGAGCGGCTCCACGCGCACGAGCGAAGGCCCCGCCGCCGACGCGTTCAGACAAGCCACCCCAAGCCCCGCGCTCAACGCCAATTGCAATCCCGCCACGCCGGAGGCCACATGGGCAATCGTGTACGGCACGCGATGCGCGTCGAGCCACTGCGTGGTGAAGCGGTGCAGTGCGCACGTGTCCGGCAGCACGAGTAGCGGCACCGGCTCGCCGCTGCCGCGCACGAAATCGGGCGACGCCACCCAGTCCAGCGATTCGCGCACGAGCGGCCGCGCACCGGCCACGGTGTCGCGCCCCAGCCCTTTGCCGAGCACACGCATCGACACGCCGATGTCGAACTCGCCGTCGTCGTAGCCCGCCTCGATCACGCCGCTCTTGAGAATCGTCACGTGGATGCGCAGCGACGGATATGCCACGCCGAGGTGGCGCAGCATGCGCGCCACTTCGCCCGGACGAAAGTAATCGGTGATCGCCAGTCGCAGCTCGCCCGCGATCGAGTGGCCGCGCACGTCGTGCCAGGCGTGTTCGGACTGCGCCAGCAATTGACGCGCGTGGCCGAGCAGGCGTTCGCCGGCGGGCGTGGTGGCCACGCCGTGCTTGCCGCGCGTGAACAGTGTGACGCCAATGCGCTCCTCGAGCTTGCGCATCTGCTCGCTCACGGAAGACTGCGAGAGGAATACGCGGGGCGCCGCGGCCGACAGGCTGCCCGCCTCGGCCACCGCCACGAAGGTTCGCAGCTGATCGAAATCGAACCCGGGCACCATGATCTCACCTATTCGAAAAATCGATGGATGAGATCGTAAATTCCCGCTTTTCCGATGTAAATCGGCTCCCTAGACTGAAGCCGTCGTCTTCGACAACACGTTGGATCTTCAACCTTCAGGAGCCACACCATGCCGCACATCGTCCTCCAGCTCTCGGGCACGCCAGACGACACCCTCACGCGCAACGCGGTACGCGCCGTCTCGCAGTTCACCGTCGACACGCTGCACAAGGCGCCCGAGGTCATCGCCGTCACGGTCGACTACATTGCGCACGAGCGCTGGTTCATCGGTGGCGCGCCGCTCTCGGAGCAAGGCAAGAATGCGTTTCACCTCGACATCAGCGTGACCGACGAAACCAACACGAAAGCCGAAAAGGCGCGGTTCATCGCCCAGGTGTTCGAAACGCTCTCGGAACTGCTCGGCAATGTCCACGAGTGCTCGTACATCCATGTGATCGACGCACGCGGTGCAGCTTATGGATACGGCGGACGCACGCAGGAGTATCGGCATCAGCATGCGCACGGGTGACGGGTTCGTCACGATCGTTCGCCCACGCGGGTTTTCGGGGAATGGAACGAAACATTTCCAACATTTTCTTACGACTATTCGTTTCGCCTTGGAGACATTCAGCCCGTACCATGAAGGCGTACCAAGACATCGCTTTCAAAGGGGGCGAACATGAAAAAACTGACGCTGACCATCGCGCTCGTCGCCGCCACGCTCGGCGGCATCGCCACGGCACCGGCCCACGCCCAAGTCGGCGTGTCGATCAGCATTGGCGCACCGCCGCCGCCGCGCTACGAACCGGTGCCGCCGCCGCGCGCCGGCTACGTGTGGGCGCCGGGGTTCTGGGATTGGGACGGCCATCGCCACATGTGGCGCGGCGGTCACTGGGAACGCGCCCGCCCCGGCTACGCCTATCGTGCGCCGGCCTGGCACCAGGGCCCGCACGGCTGGGAGCTCAGTCGCGGCGGCTGGGACCCGCGCGGCCCCGATCACCACGATGATCACGACCACGGTCGCGGCCACGGCTACGGTCATCGCCACTGATCGCGCCGTATCGCGGCAACCCGGTTTGGCGGCAGGCACGCCGGCGCTTATCAGCGCCGGCGTTTTGCTAAGGAAAATCGATTGGTTGGGCGCGTCGCAATGCGCCGTTATCGTAGAGGCCCACTCGCTGCTACCCGCAGCCGCGTCCCCCGCCGGCGTCTGTCCATGCTGCTCGCCGGCGCCATCGAACGATGGCGGGACGAGTGACGGATCTACGCAAAACGGAGCCCAACAGGCCATGCAAAACCACACTCGCAAACCACGCGCCAGCCTCGCTGTTTCCGCCCTCGCGGCATCGCTGTTCTCGATCGCGGCTCTCGCGCCGCTTGCCGCTCACGCCGACAAGCTCGACGACATCAAGAAAGCCGGCGTGCTGCGCGTCGCCACGTTCGACAGCAACCCGCCGTTCGGCTACGTCGACGCGAAGTCGCACAAGATCGTCGGCCTCGATGTCGACTACGCCAAGGCGCTCGCCGACAAGCTCGGGGTGAAGCTCGAGCTCCAGCCGACGAACCCTGCCAATCGCATCCCGTTCCTCACGTCGAAGAAAGTCGACCTCGTACTGGCGAACTTCACGATCACGGAAGAGCGCGCCAAACAGATCGACTTCAGCATTCCATACTTCTCGTCGGGCCAGCAGTTCCTCGCGAAAAAGGGCACGCTCTCGTCGCCGGACCAGTTGAACGCGCTGCGCATCGGCGCCGACAAGGGCACGACCAACGAAATCACGCTGCGCGAGAAATTCCCGAAGGCGACGATCGTGGCCTTCGACGACACGCCGTTTGCCTTCGCCGCGCTGCGCACGGGCACGGTTCAAGCCATCACGCAAGACGGTCCCAAGCTCGTCGGCCTGCTCGCGAACGTGCCCGACAAGCAGAACTACGAAATTCCCGCCTTCACGATCTCGAACGACTACATGGGCGTAGGGGTGCCCAAGGGCGAGGCGCGACTGACCGCTTTCGTCAACGACACGCTGCGTGCGCTCGAGAAAGACGGCACCGCCGCCACCATCTACGACCGCTGGTTCGGCCCGAACACCACGCAGCCGCTGCCGCGCCTGTTCAAGATCGGCGACAAGGTCTGACGCTCGCCCGTCGGCCGGCCGGGAGCGCATGGCGCACGCGCGCCACGCGGGCCCGGCCTCTGGCATTGGAACGCCCGATCATGATCGACTGGCTCGCCCCGAAATATCTCGCGTGGCTCTTGCACGGCTTCGGCGTGACGCTCGCGCTCGCCGCCGCCGCAAGTGCCACGGCGACCTGGCTCGGCTTCGGTCTCGCTCTCGCCCGCGACTCGCGCAGCGCCTTCTTCTCGGGCCCCGCCGCCGTGTTCGTCGCCGCCATGCGCAACACGCCGCTGCTGGTGCAATTGTTCTTCTGGTACTTCGGCGTGGCCGCGCTGCTGCCGCCCGGCGCGGTGCAGTGGCTCTCGCAGCCGCATGCATGGCATTGGACGCTGTTCGACATTCGCTGGCCGACCCTGGAGACGCTCTCGGGCTTCGTCGGGCTGACGGTCTACACCACCGCCTTCATCGGCGAGGAAATCCGCGCCGGACTGCGCGGCGTGCCCGCCGCTCAGACGCATGCGGCCGCCGCGCTGGGGCTGAGCCGCTTCGCCGTCTTCCGCCACGTGGTGCTGCCACAGGCCGTGCGTATCGCGCTGCCGCCGCTCTTCGGGCAGTACATGAACGCGGTGAAGAACTCGTCGCTCACGATGGCGATCGGACTCGCGGAGCTGTCCTACGCGTCGCGCCAGGTCGAGACAGAAACCTTCAGGACGTTCCAGGCCTTCGGCATCGCCACGCTGCTCTACGTCGGCACCATCGCGATGATCGAGGCCGTGAGCATGGCGAGCACGCACCGCCACGCCGTCGCACCGTCGCGCTGACGCCGCACGACAGACGTCGCCCTTCAGGACGCCCCCATGAACGCCCGCGCCGTACTCGACAACCTGCCCTATCTGCTGTGGGGTGACTTTCCCGACGGCCCGCTCGCGGGCGCCGCACTCACGCTCGTGCTCGCCAGCGTGAGCGCCGTCGCCTCCGGCGCGCTGGGTCTGGCCGGCGGCATCGCGCTCGCCATGCTGGCGGGCCCGGCCCGCTGGGCGCTCACGCTCCTCATCGGCTTCTTTCGCGCCATTCCGGTCCTGATGCTGATTTTCTGGACGTACTTTCTGCTGCCGATCCTCTTTGGCGTGAACGTGCCGGGCCTTGCCACCGTCGCCTGCGCGCTGGCGCTGATCGGTGGCGCCTATCTGTCGCACACCGTGCATGCCGGAATTCGCGGCGTGGGTGTCGCCCAGTGGCAGGCCGGCATGTCGCTCGGGCTCACGCGCGTGCAAACATTGCGCCACGTCGTGCTGCCGCAGGCGCTGCGTATCATGACGCCGTCGTTTATCAATCAATGGGTGTCGCTGGTGAAGGACACCTCGCTCGCCTACATCGTCGGCGTGGCGGAGCTTTCCTTTGTCGCGACACAGGTCAACAGCCGCCTGATGGTCTATCCGGCGGAAGTGTTCGCGTTCGTGGCGCTGATCTATTTCGTGATGTGCAGCGTGCTGGCGTGGCTTTGCACGACGCTGCTCGGCAAGCCGCCAAGGCCGCATGCGCGGCAGGACGCGGCGACGCAAACGACACGGCCCCGGACACGGCCCCGGCAAGGCTGGCGGCGCCTCGTGGCGACGCGCGCGTCAGGCCTGCCGGGGCTGCAAGAAATCGCGAAACGCCATCGGGCGCGCCGCGCCGCCGGTGAGCTGGCCGAGCGCGAGCCGCGCCCGGACTTCAGTCACGATTGGCCTGGATGACGGTAAGCGCGGTCATGTTGATGATGCGGCGCACGGTCGAGCTCGACGTCAGCACGTTGACCGGTGCGCCCACTCCCAGCAGGAACGGCCCCACGGCCACGTTGCTGCCCGCGCCCGTCTTGAGCAGGTTGTAGGCGATGTTGCCCGAGTCCACGTTCGGGCACACCAGCAGATTGGCGGCGCCCTTGAGTCGCGACTGCGGCAGGATGCGGCTGCGCAGCGCCTCGTCGAGCGCGCAGTCGCCGTGCATTTCACCGTCGATCTCGAGCTCCGGCGCCTGCGCCGTCACCATCTCCAGTACGCGGCGCATCTTCGTGCCCGAAGCCGCGCTGCCCGAGCCGAAGTTCGAGCGCGAGAGCAGCGCGACCTTCGGGTTGAGGTTGAGCCACGACATCTGCCTGGCGGCCGCCAGCGTGAACTCGGCGATCTGCTCGGCGCTCGGATCGTCGTTGACGTGCGTGTCCACCAGCGCCACGGTGCGCTTGTCGAGCAGCAGGATGTTCATCGCGGCATACGTGTTGGCGCCCGGCTGCTTGCCGATCACTTCGTCCACGAAGCGCAAATGATCGTGGTACGCACCCACGGTGCCGCAGATCATCCCGTCGGCGTCGCCCAGGCGAACCATCATCGCGCCGATGAGCGTGAGTCGGCGGCGCATCTCCACGCGCGCCATTTCCTTGGTGATGCCGTCGCGGCAGCGCAGCTCCCAGTAGCTCGTCCAGTATTGATGGAAGCGCTCGTCGTAGTACGGATTCGTGACTTCGACGTCTTCGCCCAGACGCAGGCGCAGACCGAATTTCTCGATGCGGGCGAGCAGCACTTCAGGGCGGCCCACGAGGATCGGGCGCGCCAGCTTCTCGTCGACGATCACCTGCACGGCGCGCAGCACGCGCTCTTCCTCGCCTTCGGCGAACACGATGCGCGCCTTGCCGCCGTCGCGCACGAGCTGCTTGGCCGCCGAGAAGATCGGCTTCATGAACGCGCCCGAGTGATACACGAACTGCTGCAGCTGATCGGCGTAGGCGTCGAAGTCGGCGATCGGGCGCGTGGCGACGCCGTCTTCCATCGCGGCCCGCGCCACGGCCGGCGCGATACGCACGATCAGGCGCGAATCGAACGGCTTCGGAATCAGGTACTCCGGCCCGAACGACAGATCGTAGGCGCCGTAGGCGCTCGCCACGGAATCGTTCGGCTCTTCCTGCGCCAGGCCGGCGATCGCGTGCACCGCGGCAATTTCCATGTTGCGCGTGATCGTGGTCGCGCCCACGTCGAGCGCGCCGCGGAAGATGTACGGGAAACACAGCACGTTGTTGACCTGGTTCGGGAAATCCGAACGGCCGGTGGCGAGCACCACGTCCTCGCGCGCGGCGCGGGCGTCCTGCGGGAAGATCTCCGGGGTCGGGTTGGCCAGCGCCAGGATCAGCGGACGAGCCGCCATGGTCAACAGCATTTCCGGCTTGAGCACGCCGCCGGCCGACAGACCGAGGAACACGTCGGCGCCTTCGATCACCTCGGCGAGCGTGCGCTTGTCGGTCTTCTGCGCGAAGCGGGCCTTGTCCGGGTCCATGCCGACGGTGCGGCCCTCGTACACCACGCCGTCGATATCGGTGACCCACACGTTCTCGATCGGCAGACCGAGCTCGAGCATCAGCTCAAGACAGGCGAGCGCGGCCGCGCCGGCGCCCGAGGTCACCACCTTGACCTCGCGGATGTCCTTGCCCACGACCTTCAGGCCGTTGATGAACGCGGCGCTCACGGTGATGGCGGTGCCGTGCTGGTCGTCGTGGAAGACGGGGATCTTCATCCGTTCGCGCAGCTTGCGCTCGACGGTGAAGCACTCCGGCGCCTTGATGTCTTCGAGGTTGATGCCGCCAAAGGTCGCTTCGAGGCTGGCAATGATGTCGACGAGCTTGTCCGGGTCGCTCTCGGTGATCTCGATGTCGAACACGTCGATCCCGGCGAACTTCTTGAAGAGGACGGCCTTGCCTTCCATGACGGGCTTGGAGGCGAGCGCGCCGATGTTGCCCAGCCCCAGCACGGCCGAGCCGTTGGTGATCACGCCGACGAGGTTGCCGCGGCCGGTGTACTTGAACGACGCCGACGGATCGCTCGCAATCTCCTGGCACGGCAGCGCGACGCCCGGGGTGTAGGCGAGCGCCAGATCGCGCTGGGTGACGAGCGGCTTGCTGGCCGTCACCGAGATCTTGCCCGGCGTCGGGAACTGGTGGTACTCCAGGGCGGCCTGTTGGTCGTTGGTGGTGCTCATGGCGTGTCGTCCTCGTTGAATGTCTCGGCTCCGGCATGCGCTGCGGCCGTTCTGGCGACGGCTGTCGCGCTGGCGCATCGGAGGTGAGGCCATTCTAGGCAGCCCCCAGCGGGGGGCGATTCTGAATTACTATGGGGGCATCATGTTTTTGTTATAAGCCCCGTGCATCGGGGGTTTCAGAGGATTGGGGACAGATGGGCGCGGTGCCTTTCGATACGGGGGAAGTGGTCCGGCGGCTGACGACTCGGCTCAAGATGCGCCATCTCGTGCTGTTGCTGCAGATCCAGCAGCACGGGTCGCTGACACGGGTCGCTGAGCACATGGCGACGAGCCAGCCCGCCGTCACGAGCGCCCTGGCCGAACTCGAGAGCATGCTCGGCGGCCCGCTCTTCGACCGCACCCCGCGCGGCATGACGCCGACCCCGCTGGGCGAAGTCGTCCTCGCCCGCGCGCAGGCCATGGTGCACGACCTGGACCACCTCACACGCGACATCGAGGCCGTGATGGCCGGGCATGCGGCGCGGCTGCACGTTGGCGTGATCCCCTACATCTCCGGCAAGACGCTCGCCGCCGCCATCCAACAAACGCTCGCCCAGATCCCGCAGCGGCTGACCGTCACCCTCCACGAAGGGACCAGCGACGCGCTCATGGCGCAATTGCGTGATCACACGCTCGACGTCGTGATCGGTCGCGCAGCGGCCAGCGTCGACCTCGCGCAAGTGCAGTTCGAAGTACTTCACCACCAGATGCCGCGCGTGGTCGCCAGCCGGCGGCTGGCCGCCCGGCTCGGGCGCAGCGCCCCGGTCTGGTCGCAATTGGCCGAGCTCGACTGGGTGATGGGCGCGCCCCACACCCCCATGCGCGACCAGCTCTCGGATCTGTTCCTGCATGCGGGGGTGGTGCCGCCGGTGCCCATCGTCGAGAGTTTTTCGTCGCGGCTCACCGGCGAATTGCTGGCAAGCAGCGAGCGGGCCGTGTCGCTGTTGCCCGCCGACATTGCCGAAGAGCTCGTGCGCATCGCCGGCGTGGCCATCGTGCCGTGGTCGCTCACATGGACGCTGCCGCCTGTGGCCATGTTCACGCGCCGCGAGAATCCGCGCGACATTCACCGCCGGTTCACGCAGGCGCTGCGCGCCCAGTATCAGGGGATGGCCGACGGCGCGGGCGCCTGAATCGGCCCCGCGCCGCGCGAGCCGCCGGTCCCGGATCGATCCGGGACGGGCGGCGGCCTGCATGGAAAGGTCCGGAAGGGGACGGAAAGGTCGGGAAAGATCGGGAGAGGTCGTCTGCCGCGACCACGGCGCCCCCACCGTCCCCCACGTCGCCCAATTTCCTGAATTGAGCCCTTTTCGGCGCGCTTGCCCGGCGATTGCTCCCGTGCGCCGGAGGGTAAGGTGTCATCCATGAATGAAGCCGCCCCCGTCCCGATGTCCGCCGATGTCCCGAGCGCCGCGCCTCGTCCGGCGCCCACGCCATTCGCGCGCTCGCCGGGCCAGATCTTCCTCTCGCCCGCGCTGCTGCCCACGCAGGTTGGCCCGGCGGGCCTGCGCTACGACTTCAACGACGGCGCTCGCGTCGTCATTCCCGACTTCGGCCAGCCCCTGCCGTGGCGCGTGCGCCTGAGCGATCTGCGCGACGACACCACGGTTGCCGACGTGTCGCTGTCCTGCGGCGTCGTGCGCAGCCCGGCGAAGTACTTCGTGCCGTATGGCATCACCATCTGGCTCAACGACGTCGTGGTGTTCGAGCACCGCTACGATGCCCGCGACCGGGACGTGCTCGTCCAGTTCCCGCTCGCCGCGCTCGGCGACGTGCTCGGCTGGCTGCCGTATGCGCTGCGGTTTGCGAGCGTGCACGGCTGCCGCCTCGCGTGCGTGGTCACGCCGGCGGTGGCCGCGCTCTTTCGCGATGCCTATCCCGAAGTGGACTTCGTGGCGCAGGAGGACGTGGAGCGCCGCAAGTACTACGCCACGTACAACGTGGGCCTGTTCTTCGACGACAAGGCGCTCGTCGAGCAGCCGCGCGACTTTCGCGAAACGGGACTGCATCGCACGGCGGCTCACATCCTGGGCGTCGACGACGCCGAGGCGCCGGCGAGAACCGCGCTGCCAGACGCGTCCCGGCCAATGGCGGCCCGTTACGTTTGCATTGCGGTGCAAAGCACGGCGCAGTGCAAGTACTGGAACCATCCGGGCGGCTGGGACGCCGTCGTGGCGGGGCTGCGCGAGCGCGGCCTGCAGGTCGTGTGCATCGACCAGAAGGCGCGGCACGGCAAAGGCGACTTCTGGCAGGCGATTCCGGAAGGGGCCATCGACGCGACGGGGGACTTGCCGCTCACCGAGCGCGCGCGCTGGCTCAGGCACGCGAGCGCCTTCGTCGGCTTGTCGAGCGGCCTGTCATGGCTGGCGTGGACGATGGGCACGCCGACCGTGCTGATTTCGGGCTTCACGCTGCCGCACAACGAATTTGCAACGCCGTACCGCGTGATCTCCGAGGGCGTATGCACGGGCTGCTGGCACGATCCGGCGCTGCGCTACAACCACGACGATTTCCACTGGTGCCCGCGCCACAAGGGCACGCCGCGCGCGTTCGAGTGCACGCGCGCCATTCATCCCGCCCAGGTGCTCGCCGCCTTCGATCGGATACCGGGGGTGCGATGACGGGACGGGCGCGGCAGCTCGCCCGACGCGCGCGCGACGGCGCTCAGTCGGGCCGGCGGCGAAACGCCCACCATCCCGCCGCCGCCGTACCGGTCGCGACAAGCGCCACCAGTACCCAGAACCCATGCGGGTGATCGGCCAGCGGAATGCCGCCCACGTTCATGCCGAAGAAGCCCGCCACGATATTGATCGGCAAGGCGAGAACGGTGACGACCGTCAGCGTGTAGATGGTGCGGTCCGTGCGCTCGCTCACCATGGCCGCGATTTCCTCCTGCAGCAGCTTGATGCGTTCGAGCAGCGCCGACAGGTCGTTGAGCACCACCGCGAATTCTTCGGTCGCCTGGCGAAACTCCTGCACGTCTTCCGCATGCCCCCATGCCGGAGGTCGGCTCAGCAGCCGGAATAGCGCCGCCGGCTCGGGCGCGAGCAGCCGCTGCAGGCGCACGAGCACCCGCCGCAACGAGCCCAGGTCCGCGCGGTTGCTCTCCACGCGTTGCTGCAACAGCCGGTCCTCGACCGTGTCGACGCGCCCGCTCGTCTCTCGCACGATGCGCTCGAGCACGTCCGCCTGGTCGCGCAGCAAATGCACGAGCAGCGCCAACGGCGAGCGAAACGCATCGCCGCGCTTGACCGACGCGCGCAGCTTGTCGATCGACCGCAACGGCTTCACGCGCCCGGTCACGAGCAGCCGCGCGTTGGCGGCCACGCGAAGCGTCGAAATCTCGGACTGCGCGATGTCGAACGCGAAGATCACATCGTTGATGACCGCGAGCAGCCAGTCGTCGGAGTGCTCGATGCGCGTGGAGCGCGAGCCTTCGCCGAGACTCTCGTAGAATTCGCCGGGCAACGCGAGATGCTGCTGCAGCCACTTCTCGCATGCGGCGTGCGCGAAGTTGAAATGCAGCCACAGGAAACCGTCGGCCCGCTCGCCTTGCGCCAGCCAGGCGAGCGCATCGCCGGAGTCGACCGGCTCGGGCGCCGCGCCTTCGGTAAAGCGATAGCCATAGATCAGGCCCGCCTGGTCGCAGCCGTAAGCGTTATGGATCAGATCAGCGAACATGCGCGCGGCGTCCTGGCGAAACGAGGGGAGATGGCGGAAATCGCCTGCATGGCGGTGATGGGATTTGGCATCATGGCAATGTCATATTTCACTTTCGTGACAATTCACGCCGCTTGCCCGCAGCCGCCGGATCGGCGCGGGCGTCCGCCCGGCGGGGCCCGGCCCCGGGACTGCGCCGCCGGATGTGCCGCCGGATGTGCCGCAACGCCATGCGATTGTCATAAAAACGTCGCATACTTGGGGTGCCTCGCCGAGCGCACCTTTCGTTGTCCGCCGCCCGCGGGCGCCCATTGTGATTTCTGGCCGCAAGAGACCGTCGCCATGACCCCATTCGATTCCGACGCCGACCACGACGCCTCGATCGCGCGCCGCTTGCAGGACGACCTCATCGACAGCTACGACGAGGAAATCGAGATGGAGATCGACGATCTCCGCCTGCCCGGCCTGAACGATCTGGGCGATAGCGCCCGCAACGACCGTCTGCACTACTTCCGCGAACTCTTCCGCCTGCAGGGCGAGCTCGTCAAACTGCAGGACTGGGTGATTCGCAGCCGCCACCGGATCGTGGTGATCTTCGAAGGCCGCGACGCCGCCGGCAAGGGCGGTGCCATCAAGCGAATCACGCAGCGCCTGAATCCGCGCGTATGCCGCGTGGCCGCACTGCCCGCGCCCAACGATCGCGAACGCACGCAGTGGTACTTCCAGCGCTACGTCCAGCACCTGCCCGCGGCCGGCGAGATGGTGCTGTTCGACCGCAGTTGGTACAACCGCGCCGGCGTGGAACATGTGATGGGCTTCTGCACCGAGGACGAGTACGAGGAGTTCTTCCGCTCGGTGCCCGAATTCGAAAAGATGCTCGTGCGAAGCGGTATCCAGATCGTCAAGTACTGGTTCTCGATTTCGGACGAAGAACAGGAAGCGCGCTTTCTCGCGCGCATCCAGGACCCGCTCAAGCAATGGAAGCTGAGCCCGATGGATCTGGAGAGCCGGCGCCGCTGGGAGAGCTACACGCGCGCCAAGGAAGTGATGCTCGAGCGCACGCACATCCCGGAAGCGCCGTGGTGGGTCGTGCAGGCCGACGACAAGAAGCGCGCGCGGCTGAACTGCATCCACCATCTGCTCGCACAGGTGCCGTATCACGACGTGGAGCGCCCCCCCGTGGTATTGCCCGAGCGCGCCCGCAGCGAAGACTACATGCGCCAGCCCGTGCCCGACACGATGATCGTGCCGGAGATCTACTGACGGTATCGCCAACGATATCGCTGACGATATCGGGACGAAGCGTCCAACGCTTCGCGCGCCGCACGCGGATTACACCGCCGTCGTCCGGGCCGACGCCACGGAGGCCGTGGTGGCGGTGGCGACTGTGGCGACGGTGGTGGCCGTGGGCGTTGCAGTGGGCACGCGCAACACGACGCGCAGCCCGCCCTGCGGCGCGCGCCCCACGCGGACCGCGCCGCCCAGCCCTTCCACCAGCCGCACGACCAGCGCGAGGCCGAGGCCGCAATGGCCCTCGCCGCCGCGCGACGCATCGAGCCGCACGAACGGCCGCATGGCAAGCGCCACCTGATCGTCCGGAATGCCCGCGCCGCAATCGCTCACTTCGATGCACCCCATGTCCGCTTCACGCCACGTTGCCAGACGCACCGGCGGCTCGCCATGCTCGAGCGCGTTGTCCACGAGGTTGGACATCACACGGTCGAGCAGCGTGCGCGGCAGCATGAAATCGGGCCCCGCGCGCAGATCGCGCACGAAGAGCGAGGCGCCGTCACCCGTGGGCGACGCCGTGGCCGTGGCCCTGTCGGCGGCCGTGTCGTCGGCGGGAAATTGCGCCTCCAGGAAGGCGTCGACGCTCACGAGCGGGCTGGTGTCGTGCTCGTCCCGTGCATAGGCGAGGAACTGCTGGACAATGTGATCGATGGACGCGATGTCGCGCGCGAAGCCATCGCGCGACACGTCGTTTTCGATGAGATCGGCGCGCAGGCGCAGCCGCGTGAGCGGCGACTTCAGATCGTGAGCAATGCCCGCGAGCATGATCGCCTGATTGTCTTCGGCTTGCGCGAGCCGCCTGGCCATGTCGTTGAACGCATGTGCGAGATCGCGCAGTTCATGCGGTCCCTGCTCGGGCAGCGACGCCGGGCGGCGTCCCCGCGCGATCGCCCGCGCGGCCTGCGCCACGCGCGAGATGGGCCGCTGCATCTGCCAGGCGACGAGCACGGCGAGCAGCACGGCGCCGAGCAGAATGCCCGCCGTCTCACGCACGAACGGCGGCATCGGCGGCAACTCCATCCCGATCACGATCCACTCGTCGTGCTGCGGCAGCAAGACCCACAGGGTGCCGCGCTTGCCTTGCTCGCGCAGATGCAGTTGCGTGCCCGGCGGCAAGTGCGAGCGCAGCTCGTTGCGCAGCCGGTCGCCGCGCGCATCGTTGGGCTTGTCGGCGAATGTCGGCGCCTCGGCCAGCGGCACCCGGCGCAGGCCGTGCGGCGGCGCGAGGCTGCCGGGATCCACGGCGCGCTGGTCCACGCTCTGAATGGCGACGAGCAGGCCGCGCGCGAAGCCGTCGACTTGCTGACGTGGGCGCTGGTAGAACACCAGCGCGCTCCACACGAGGTGCATGACGAGCAAAACGGCAATGCCCAGACCCGCCATGCGCGCGAACAACGTATCGCGCAGCAGCCAACGCAGTCTCACGCAGCAGACTCCCGCCAGCCGCGCGCCGCGCGCTTGCCCGCCGCGGCAGGGGCCGCAAGGGCCATGCCGTCGTCGCCGTCCTGCCCCACGCCGCCCGTGCCCCCCATGCCACCCGTGCCCCCCATGCCGCCCATGCCACCGAGACTGCCGGACGGCTCCCGCGCGTCGGCGCTCGCATCCCCGGACAGCTCGCCGCCCGGCACGAAAACGTAGCCCTTGCCGCGAATCGTCTGGATGTAGCGCGGCTCGGACGGATCGGCTTCGATGAGACGCCGCAGCCGCCACACCGGCACGTCGAGGCTGCGATCGCGGAACGTGATGCCATCGCCGTACAGCATGGCGTGCAGCTTCACACGCGGGAGCACCTGCATCGGGTGCTGCGTGAATGCCTTGAGCATGGCGAACTCCGTGTCGCGCAGCGGCAGACGCTCGCCCTCGCGCTGCAGCGTGCGCAGCGTGTAGTCGAGCTCGAACGGGCCGAAGCGGTAGGGTGCGCGGGCGTCGGGCGCGCTGGCCGCCACCGGTCCGCGGCGGCGCAGCACCGCGTGGATGCGCGCGAGCAGCTCGCGCGTGTCGAACGGCTTGACGAGATAGTCGTCGGCGCCCAGTTCCAGCCCGAGCGCCCGGTCAAGCGGGCCGCCGCGTGCGGACAGCATGATCACCGGAATGTCTTCGCCGGCGGCGCGCAGATCCTGCAGCGCGCGCAGCCCGTCGCGCTCCGGCATCATGATGTCGAGCAGAATCACCGACGGACGCTCGAGCTCGAGCCGGCGCAGCAGCGAAGCCCCGTTGTGCAGCACCGAGACCTGCATGCCGTTGGCATGCAGCAATTCGCGCAGCAGGTCGCGCACGACGGGATCGTCGTCGACCAGAAGAACATGCAGACTCATGAAGCTCTCTCGGTAATTTACGTTTGGCGAGGTTCGCGCGGCCCCTGCGACAGCTTCACGGCGCTGTCCTGAGTGAGGCCGGCAGGCGCCGGCGCGGTCGAAAGCGCACGCAGCGCGTTCGTATATCTATCGGGCGACGACGCGGCACGCCGAGTGCCCACCGTCGCGGCCTTTCCCTGACCCGGCAAACGCCAGGCCCGATGCAGCGCCGAACCCGGCGCACCAATGCCTGAAGACATGGTTCGTGCTCCCTTGGTGTCGAAGTACACCGGAGTCTGCCCCCGCGTCCGCTCGGGCGTTGACCGAAGCATCTTATAGAATGGCGTCCAATCCTTATTTCAGAAAGGATCGGTAAGGTGCGCCGATGCCTGCCCTGCCCGCACCGGGAGTCATCAGCGTTCGCGAAACCGAAATTTCGGCGACGTTGGCGGATATAGCGCGCAATTATAGCCATTTTCGCGCCGCCCCCTCGGCGTCACCGCGCCGTGGGCGCCGACCGTCCAGACCATGGGAGGCCATGTGCGTCATAGGCGCGGTGCAATCTTCACACTGTGCAGCCGGCTGGCCGCCGCCGCGGCCGCGAGCCTGGGCATGACGGCAACTGCCCAGGGCGCGCCGAACGCCTTGCCCGGCGGGGCCTCGGCGCCGCCCACGTCGGCTTTCGCCGCGCCCGCCCCGGACGAATTACGCAATTTCGGCCACGATCCCTTTCTCCACATTTCCATGGCGATCGCCGATTGCCCCGCACCGCTCGGGCCCGCCATGCGTGAATCGGACTGGCTTGCCAACGCCCATCACCGCATCGAGAAAGGCAATCACTGCTGGCTCGAAGGGCGCTGCCGGCTGTCCAACAGCTATCGATACGACGCGGAGATCGCCGAAGCCGCGCAACGGCGGCTCTCGAGCATTGCTGCCGAGATTCCATGGGCCGCGCAGACGTCGCTCTGGCTCACGTTCGAGCGTCGGATCATCGTCGTCCAGGGCTGCGTCGCACCGAGCTTTGCCGTCGCGAAGTTCCTCAAGGCGCTGGGCGAGACGGCCGACGTAGAAGCCGTGGTCGACCAACTGGTGGTGCATCGACCCGGCACGCCGCTGCCGCGCCTGACCTACCCCACGCCGGCGCATCCCGAACTGCCGGCCGGCGCAAAGCCGCTGCCCTGACGGCAGCGCGCGCGGGCGAGTCTCGCTTCGGCGCTGCCGCGCCAAACACGCCTAACACGCCAAACACGCCTAACACGCCAGACACGCCGGAAGGATCTGACGGGAAAACGCCCCCAAGGAATCGAACGGAACAAGAAGACCGAATGGGCCGCCACACGCCGCCCATGTGCGCCCATGTCCGCCCATGTCCGCCCACGTCCATTCACGTCCGTTCACAAAGTCACAACAACAAAAAACAGTTTGCCGCCCCCTCTTTGATTAGGATCGCCAACACGTCCGCACCTTGCGGTATCCCGTTTTTTCGCGATCGATGACGCCTCTCCCGCTGTTTCGCCTCACGCGCCGCCGCAAGATTGGCGCGGCCATTCTCGTCGTGCTCTGCGGTATTGCCGTCTGGCAATGGCCGCGCCCGAAGCCGCCCGCATATCTGAGCGCCAGGGTCGTGCGCGCCGATCTGGAAGATGCGGTCCTCGCCACGGGCGTGCTCCAGCCGATCAAGCAGGTGGAAGTCGGCTCGCAGGCGAACGGCCAGTTGCGCTCGCTCAAGGTGGTGCTCGGCGATCGCGTGGCCAAAGGCCAGTTGCTGGCCGAGATCGATCCGACCTCCAGCGACAACGACCTGCGCGAAGCGACCGCCGGACTCTCGACGCTCGCGGCCGACCGCCGTGCCAAATCGCTTCGCTTCGCGCAGGCAGAGCGCGAGCTCGCGCGTCAACGCCTGCTCGCGCACGACGACGCCACCTCGCCGCGCGAGCTGGAGAAGGCGCGCACCGAACGCGATGCGCTTGCGGCCGAGCTCGAGTCGCTCGACTCGCAGATTCGCCAACAGAACGTGAAGGTCGACAAGGCGCGCACGAACCTGTCGTACACACGCATTACCGCACCGCTCAATGGCACGGTCACCGCCATCACCACGCAGGAAGGGCAGACGGTCACGGCGATCTATCAGATTCCGACGATTCTCAAGATCGCCGACCTCTCGATGATGACGGTCCGCGCGCAGGTCTCCGAGGCGGACGTCGTGCGCGTGCGCGAGGGCCAGCACGTGTACTTCACGATCCTCGGCGCCCCCGAGACGCGCTACGAAGGCAAGCTGCGCGTGATCCAGCCCTCGCCCGAGAAAATCAACAACGCCATCTTCTTCAACGCCTTGTTCGATGTGCCGAACCCGCATGGCGTGCTGCGCCCCGACATGACGGCGCAGGTGTCGATCGTGCGGGCGCGCATCGAAAAGGCGCTCGCGTTCCCGTCGGTGGCGCTCGGCGAGAAGCGCGCCGACGGCCGCTATCGCGTTCGGGTGCTCGATGCGAGGGGCAACGCACACGTGCGCTGGGTGAAGGTGGGGCTCGACAACCGTCTCATGGCGCAGGCGCTCGACGGCCTGACCGAAGGCGAGCGCGTGGTGACGGCCGATCCGACCGACGCGCCGCCGCCAGGCGCCACCCCCGACTCGGGAGGCATTCTGTGACGCGCGCCGGCGAACCGCTGCTGCGTCTCGCAGGCGTCTGCCGCACCTTCGGCGAGGGCGCGAGCGCGGTCACGGTCTTGCGCGACGTCGACCTTGTGATTCGCCGCGCGGAGATGGTCGCGATCATGGGGCCGTCCGGCTCCGGCAAGTCGACGCTGATGAACGTGCTCGGTTGCCTCGACCGCGCGAGCGCGGGCCGCTACGAGATCGACGGGCGCGACGTGGCCTCGCTCGCCGACGACGCCCTCGCCCGCCTGCGCCGCGAGTATTTCGGTTTCATCTTCCAGCGCTATCACCTGATGGGGCATCTCACGGCGCAGGGCAATGTCGAAGTGCCGGCCGTGTACGCCGGCACGCCGAAGCCCTCGCGCGCGGCGCGCGCGGCAGCGCTGCTCGAGCGTCTGGGCCTCGGCGCGCATGTGTCGCACCGCCCGGCGCAGATGTCGGGCGGCCAGCAGCAGCGCGTGAGCATTGCCCGTGCACTGATGAACGGCGGCGACATCATCCTCGCGGACGAGCCCACCGGCGCGCTCGACAGCCGCAGCGGCCTCGAAGTCATGCAGATCCTGCGCGAGCTCCATGCGCGCGGGCACACGATCATTCTCGTGACGCACGACCCGGGCGTGGCGGCGTGGGCGCAGCGCGTCATCGATATCGCGGACGGGCGCATCGTGCGCGATCGCATCAACGAGACACCGCCCGTGAGCGAGGCCGACGGCGCCGCGCGTCGCGATCGCAAGCCGGGCCGCGCCGCAGAGGAGGCGTGGGGCGTCGGATCGGGTGACGTAGGCGGCGGCATGAGCGGTGACGTGAACCGCGACGTGAGCGGTGACGTGAACCGCGACGTCGTCACCGCGCCGCGCGCCGGCCAGCCGCAGCAGCAGCAGCAGCAGCAGCCGCAGCAGCAGCCGCGGCGGCGGCCCTGGCTGGCCGGCTGGCCCACTTTCTCGGAGAGCCTGGCGATGGCGTGGCACGCGCTCGCGTCGCACCGGCTGCGCACCGGGCTCACGATGCTCGGTATCGTCATCGGCATCACGTCCGTCGTATCGCTCTCGGCGATCGGCGAAGGCACGAAGCGGCGCGTGATCGACGACATCGGCAGCATCGCGCCGAACACCATCACGGTGCTGCGCGGCAAGGATTTCAACGACGACAAGGCCGCCGAGATTCGCACGCTGCTGCCGCGCGACGCCGCGCTGCTCGCCGCGCAGCCCTACACCGACAGCGTGTCGCCGCAGATCGGCCCGCGCACGATACGTGTGCGCTTCGGGCGGCTCGACACGGACGCGCAGGTGCATGGCGAAGGCGCCGACTTCCTGCGCGCGAACGGGCTCAAGCTCGCGCGCGGCCGCAGTTTCGACGCCAAGGAGATCGAGCGTCAGGCACAAGTCGCCGTAATCGGCGAGAACGCGCTCAGAAAGCTCATGCCCAACGGCGGCGATCCCATCGGACAGATCGTGCTCGCGGGATCGCTGCCGCTGCGCATCATCGGCGTGATACGCGACAAGTCGTCGATGTTCGTGAGCCGCTCGCTCAACGTGTATGTGCCGTGGACGACGGTCGCCAGCCGCCTGTCGGGGCAGCAGCATCTCGAATCGATCACCGTGCGCGTGGTCGACGGCCATCCGCCGGCCGCCGCCGAAGCCGGGATCATCCGCGTGCTCACACACGCGCACGGCCAGAAGGACTTCTTCACGTTCAACATGGACACGATCGTGAAGTCGATCTCCCGCACGAGCCAGATGCTCACGCTGCTGCTCTCGTTCGTGGCGCTCATCTCGCTGGTCGTCGGCGGCATCGGCGTCATGAACATCATGCTGGTGTCGGTCACCGAGCGCACGCGCGAGATCGGCATCCGGCGGGCAATCGGCGCACGCCGTCAGGACATCCTGCGACAGTTCCTCATCGAAGCGGTGCTCGTATGCCTGATGGGCGGCGCCGTCGGCGTGGCGCTGTCGTATGTCATCGGCCGGCTCGTGACGCTGTTCGTGCCGCAGATCGCCGTGGTGTTTTCCGTGAGCACGTTTGTCGCGGCCGTGGCGTGCGCGAGCGCCATCGGTATGGCAAGCGGCTGGTGGCCCGCGCGCAGCGCGGCACGGCTCGATCCCGTCGACGCGCTGGCTCGTGAGTGATTTTGCCCCCCAACCGTCCCGTGGCTCCCCCCTGTACAGCCCGGGGTGGTTTTTCAAACCCCGCGCGCGATTCGGTGTCGCGCGCGGGGGTCTTTTTGACAGATCTGATGATTCGCTCGACAGGATTGCCTCGCCCGCTTCACCACCTTCATCGCCTTCGGCGCGCTCGCCATGCCCTCGTCGCACGCGCGGCGGCGACGCTGCCCACGGCGGGCGCGTTCGCCGCCGCGGCACTCGTGTGCGGATGCAGTCTCACGCGCGCGACATACGAGCGCCCCGCCCTCGACATTCCCGCGCAGTATCAAGCGACGCTCGACGGCGCGGCGGCCGTTGCCGCGTCCCGATCCGTTGCCGGCGCGCCCGAGGCCGCCGACATCGACCCGTGGTGGCATGCGTTTCGCGATCCGGAGCTCGACACGCTCATTTCCCAGGCGCTGGCTGCCAATCCGGCCCTCGCCATCAAGGCGCTGCAAGCCGATCGCGACGCGCTGCAGGCCGGTCTCGCCGGCGCGAATCGATGGCCGCAGTTTTCGGCGTCCGTGACCGGATCGAAGTCGCGCGCGCTCGATGGCAATCGCGCCCCCTACAACGGGCAGACGCAGACGGTGTCGGGCGCGAGCGTCAGCATCACGTATGAGGTCGACGTCTGGAACAAGCTCGCGGCGCAGCGCGACGCCGCCCACTGGCAGGCCGCGGCGAGCGCATGGGACCGGCGTGCCGCCGCGCTCTCGCTATCGAGCCAGGTCGCGTCGCTGTACTGGCGCGTGGCGTATCTGAACGAGAACGTGTCGAGCGCACAGGAGGACCTGCGCGCCGCCGAACACGTCGTGGCGCTCGTCGAGGCGAAGCGCCGCGCCGGTGCGGTGTCGGGCATCGACCCGGTGCAGGCGCATCAGGATCGCGACGCGGTGGCAGGCGCGCTCGCCAATTGGGAGCGGCTGCGCGATGCGGCGCGGCACTCGCTTGCCGTGGCGCTCGGGCTGCCGCCGCAAACGCGGTTCGCCGAGAACGTGTCGCTGGCACAGGCGTACCTGCCGGAAGTCTCGCCCGGGCTGCCGGCGTCGCTGCTCGCGCGGCGCCCCGATCTGGCCGCCGCCGAGACGCGGGTGCGCGCACGGCTCGCCGACGTGGACGCGGCCAGGCTGTCCTTCTATCCGACGTTCACGCTCACGGGCACGGCCGGCACGACCAGCGATTCGCTCTCGCGGCTGCTCGCCAATCCCGTGGGCACGCTCGCCGCCACGATCGCGCTGCCATTCCTCCAGGTCCAGACGGCGCGCTTCACGACGGCCATCGCGCGCAATGATTACGAGCAGTCGGTGGCGTCGTTTCGCAACGCGCTGCTGAGCGCGTTGAACGAAGTGGAGGATGCGTTGACGGCGCGCGGGGCCACGGCGTCGCAATACGCGTCGCTCGCCAGGGCCGCCACGCTTGCGCAACGCGCGGCCGAACTCTCGGGCGCGCGTTACCGCGCCGGTGACATCGACCTGCAGAGCTGGCTCGACGCGCAGCGCCTCGCGCGCCAAGCCCGGCGCAACGCCGCGCAGTCGCGGCTCGATCAGATCGACGCCACGCTCACGCTCGTCAAGGCGCTGGGCGGGACATTGGGCGAGACGTTCGATAGCTCGCCGTGAGGCGCGGCGCGAGCGGTCATGGACGTTGCGGAGGAAGGGCGGCGAGCAGCGCGGCGACATCGGGGTACTTCAACCGGTAGCCAAGCTCGCGTTTGAGGCGCGCATTCGAGAGCCGTCGCGACTCCGACATGAACGAGAGCAACGTCGGCTCCAACACGCGCACGGCCGCCTCGCGCGAGACGCGCGGCGGGCGCGGCAGCCCGAATGCGTCGGCCACGCGATCGAAATACTCTCCCATGCGCCATTGCGTGTCGTCGCTCGCGTGTACGACGCGCTGCGGCTTGCCACGCCACATCGCGCGGATCAGGATCGCGGCGAGATCGTCAGCGTGAATATGGTTGGTGAAGACGTCGTCTTCCGGGCGAAGGGCGGGCGTGCCTCGTTGCAGGCGCGCCACCGGCAGGCGGTCCGCCGCGTAAATGCCCGGGATGCGAACGAGCGTGGTGCGCCACGGAGTTCGGGCGGGCGCGGGGCGTCGCCACGCTGCCTGCACCCCCGCGCCCGCGGGCGTCAGTCGGCGCGACGGGCCAGCCGCGAGCCAG
>NZ_CABPSC010000011.1 GCF_902459585.1 Pandoraea nosoerga | reverse complement strand
CGTGGTGCCGGAGCTGACGAGCGCGCTGTAAGCGTTCGGCAGGCGCGGTGTTGCGCCACATTGCGCCACATTGCGCCACATTGCGCCGTATTGAAGTGACGCTGCGGGGGCGTTCCCTCCGCAGCCGATCCGCATGGGGAGATGCGCGCCCGGCAGCCGGGTGCGCTCGATGTCCTCATGCGAATCGGTCGACCAGAACAACAAGAATCCCGGCATTCGCCGCCATCCGCAGGCAATCGGAATCCGCATGCGGAATCCCCTTGGAGGAATGACATGAGTTATCAGGCCCCGATCAAGGACATGCAGTTCGTCATGAACGAACTGGCGGACCTGTCGAATATCTCGAAGCTGCCGGGTTACGAGGACGCCTCGCCCGAGCTCGCGCAGGCCGTGCTCGAAGAGGCGGCCCGCTTCAATCAGGAAGTGCTCGCGCCGCTGAACGTTGTCGGCGATCAGCAGCCGAGCACGTGGAAGGACGGTGTCGTCACCACCACGCCAGGCTTCAAGGAGGCGTTTCGCCAGTTTTCGGAAGCCGGCTGGCAAGGCGTGCTGCATCCGCAGGAGTTCGGCGGGCAGGGGCTGCCCAAGCTGGTCGCCACGCCGTGCACCGAGATGCTCAACGCCGCGAACCTCTCGTTCGCCCTGTGCCCGCTGCTGACCGATGGCGCCGTCGAAGCGCTGCTCACCGCGGGCAGCGAGGCGCAACGCGCGCTGTACGTCCCCAGGCTGCTCTCGGGCGAGTGGACCGGCACGATGAACCTCACCGAGCCGCAGGCCGGCTCGGACCTCGCTCTGGTGCGCACACGCGCCGAGCGCGCGGCCGACGGCACGTATCGTATCTTCGGCACGAAGATCTTCATCACGTTCGGTGAGCACGACATGGCGGAGAACATCGTCCACCTCGTGCTGGCGCGCACCCCCGATGCGCCGCCGGGCGTGAAGGGCATTTCGCTGTTCATCGTGCCGAAGTTCAATGTGGACGCCGACGGCAAGCTCGGTGCACGCAACGACGTGCATTGCGTTTCGATCGAACACAAGCTCGGCATCAAGGCGAGCCCGACGGCGGTGCTGCAATTCGGCGACAACGGCGGCGCGACGGGCTATCTCGTCGGCGAAGAGAATCGCGGTCTCGAGTACATGTTCATCATGATGAACGCCGCGCGGTTCGCGGTGGGCATGCAAGGCGTGGCGGTGGCCGAGCGCGCCTATCAGCATGCCGTGGCATATGCGCGCGATCGCGTGCAGAGCCGGCCGGTCGATGGTTCCTCGCGCGACGCCGTCACGATCATCCATCACCCCGACGTCAAGCGCATGCTCATGACGATGCGCGCACTCACCGAAGGCGCCCGCGCGCTCGCCTACGTCGCGGCCGCGCAAGCCGACATCGCACACCACGCGACGGATGCGGCCGCAGCCAAGCGCGCGCAGGCGGTCTACGAATTTCTCGTGCCGATCGTCAAGGGCTGGAGCACGGAGATGTCGCTGGAGGTCACGAGCCTTGGCGTGCAAGTGCACGGCGGCATGGGCTTCATCGAGGAGACGGGCGCCGCGCAGTACTATCGCGACGCACGCATTCTGCCGATCTACGAAGGCACCACGGCCATTCAGGCCAACGATCTGATCGGCCGCAAGACGCTGCGTGACGGCGGTGCGGTAGCGCGCGCGCTGTGCGAACAGATTGCCGCGACGGAAAGCGAGCTGCGCGCGGCGGGCGGTGTCGCGCAGTCGGTGGCCGATCGTCTCGCGAAGGGGCGCGAAGCGTTGTCGGGCGTGGTCGACTACGTCGTGGCGAACACACAGGACAATGCGAATGCGGTATTCGCGGGCAGTGTGCCGTACCTCAAGCTTGCGGGCATCGTGCTCTGCGGCTGGCAGATGGGCCGCGCGCTGCTGGCCGCGCAGAAACTGCGCGATCAGGATCCGTCGTTCTACGACGCAAAGATCGGCACGGCGCGCTTTTTCGCCGACCATATCCTCACGCAGGCGCCGGGCCTCGCGCAGTCCATCAGCGAGGGCGCCGATTCGGCGCTGTCGCTGAGCGAGGCGCAGTTCTGAGCGGCGTGGAGCCGTTTCGCCGGCACGAAGAAAAAAGCAGCCTTCGGGCTGCTTTTTCGTTTGCGTGTGAGAGACAACGGCGCACACCGCCGATGAAATCGTGGACGAAAAAAAACGGCACTGCGTGTGCAGTGCCGTGTATTGGATCCCCGCCTCAGCCGCTAAGCCGGCATCCTGAACCGTGAGGTTCAAGGTGGTCGCGGTTAGTAGCGCATCGGGTTCATCAGACAAAGTGACGCTCACGCCAGCACTACAAACTTCCGCAACCTGCAACAGATCATTGGTTCAAGGAATCTATGACTTTCGCGAACCAGGCAGGGAAAACTAACCTTTCGAACCGGACGGCGGCGTGGGCTTTCAGCTTTGATACTGATCGATCACTGCGCTCAGCCGTTCGTTCATGCGTTGCATTCTACTCTGAATTTCCTCGGCGGGGAATGCTTGTCCGGCGGCAATACTCTTTTCCAGCGCAAGCAATTCGGATGCCAGGCTCAACGCTGCCATGACGGCAATCCGGTCCGTGCCGCGCACGCTGCTTTGCGCGCGCACCTTGCTCATTTCGGCATCGACGCGCGAGACCGCGGCGAGCAGATCGGCCTCGTGTTCCGGCGGGCAGGCGAGGCGATAGGACTGTTCCAGGATGTTGACTTCGAGCTGCTTGATGGTCATGCGTTTTCTCCACCGGGGGTGCCGAGCAGGTCCATCTGTCCCTCAGCGGGATTCTGGGTCGGGAGCTTTTCCAGAATGGCGTTCAGGCGGACCTGGGCCTCGTCGATCTTGGCCGCGAGCTGGTCGCGCTGCACACGCAGGGCGTCGCGCTCCGCGCGCAACTGCTCGAGCGAGGCGCGCGTCTCGTCGCATTCCGCACGGGTGCGCTCGAGTTCGGCGAGCAGGGCCTGATTGTGTTGATGGAAACGTTGGCTTATCACAACCAACTGTTCGATTTTGTCGGTGATATTGTCGAGATCGGTGAGCATCGGGCTGCGTCCTCTTGATTGCCCTACATTCTAACGGAATCGGCGGCCAATGCCCGACGAACGAGCATTGACGCTCGTTCGAATGGCCCCTACACTTGCGGCACTTCGGTGCTCGCGCACGCCCCCCCGGTGTGCGCAGTTAAACGGGAAACAGGGAGCCGCGTCCCCCACACGGGCTGGCCAACCTGTGCTGCCCCCGCAACGGTAAGTCATCCTTTCGGTCCGAAAGGTTTCCGAAAACGCGCTTCGCCTCCATCGCCACTGCAGGCTATCGCCTGTGGGAAGGCCGGTCAGGCGCGACGATGACCAGCCCGGATACCGGCCGCAAGTGAGTGGGGAAAGCCATGCCGCCCGGCGCAGCCGCCCGGCGTCTGTCGTCGTTTTCATGGGTCGATGCTTCGCATCCGTGACGTGTCACCGGCGCTCCCCTTGCGCCGGCGGCCCGCGGGGGAACGGGCCTGGGCAATAAGAAAACTACGGAAGTCACACCAGACCATGCGCACCCACGTTCGTGCGACGGCGCCGCTCGCGCCTGCCTTTGCTCGCCCCGCTGCGACGCGCTTCGCTCCCTTGCCCCATCGTCTCGCCCTGGCCTGCGCCATGCTGCTCGCAAGCGCGGGTGCCCAGGCACAGGCGGCCCAGACCGCGCCGGCGGCCGCCGCCGTCACTGCCGCCGGCCCGCTCGTGCTCGCCGACAACACCACATCGGCCCAACTGAACGCCACCGTCGTGACGGCTTCGCGCACCGAGCAGAAACTCGCCGACACGCTGGCCGCCACGTCGGTCATCACGCGCGAGGACATCGAGCAAAGCCAGGCGCCGGACCTGCCCACGCTGCTGCGCGGCCAGGCAGGCGTGGAACTGGTGCAGAACGGCGGCTTCGGCACGGCGGCCACGATTTCCATGCGCGGCGCGGCCTCGAACTCGTCGCTGGTGCTGATCGACGGGGTGCCGGTCAACTCTGCCACGTTGGGCACCACCAATATTTCGCAGATCCCGACCTCGCAGATCGACCACATCGAAATCGTGCGCGGCAACGTCTCGGCGCTCTACGGCTCGCAGGCCGTGGGCGGCGTGATCCAGATCTTCACGCGCAAGGGCGACGGCGGTCCGCCGCGGGCCCACGCCGAGGTGGGCTACGGCACGAACAACACCACACAGGCGAATGCCGGCGTGGCCGGATCGTTCGACGACGGCAAGACGCGCTTCTCGCTGGACGTCTCGCGCTTTCACACCAATGGCATCTCGGCCATGGACCCGCGCCAGAACCGGAACGCCAACCCCAACCGCAACGGCGACGACAACACGAGCGTCACGGCCTCGCTCTCGCGCAAGCTCGGCGACACCTGGGAAGTGGGCGCGCGTCTGCTCCAGAGCGACGGCAGCTACAGCTATGACAGCAACTTCGGCAAGCCGACCGATCTGAACGACACCGACACGCGCGTGCGGCAGGTCTCGGCCTACGCGAAGGGCAACGTCACGGACAAGTGGAGCACGCGCTTTGCGGTGACGCAGGGCGACGACTACAGCTACAACTACCTGAACGGCAAGGGCAACGGCAACTTCCACACGTCGAGCAACCAGATCGACTGGGCCAACGAATACGCCTTCATGCCGGACCAGAAACTGATCGCCGGCTACACACGGCTCGAGCAGACGGTCGACAGCAACACCCGGTACAACCGGAACAACCGGCATCTCGACTCGGGCTACCTCGGCTACGAAGGCACGTTCGGCAAGCATCAGTTCCAGGCCAACGTGCGCCGCGACCAGTACTCCGACTTTGGCGGGGCGAACAGCTATTGGGTCGGTTATGGCTACAACCTGACCGAGCGCTGGAAGTTCCTCGCCAACGCGTCGGACGGCTTCCGCGCGCCGACCTTCAACGAGCTGTTCTACCCGGGCTACGGCAATCCGAACCTGCAACCGGAGCGTTCGATCTCCAAGGAGCTCGGCGTGCAGTTCAACGGCGGGGGCGATCTCGGCCTTGTCAAGCTCGTGGGCTTCCAGACGAACTACACGAACCTGATCCAGTCCCTGCCGGTCTCGCCGTACACGGCCTCCAACGTGGCGAAGGCGCGCGTCGAAGGGCTGGAGCTGACCTACACCGGCCGGCCGGTCTTCGGCGTCGATGTGCGAGCGTCGTTCACGCGCCAGAATCCGACCGATCTCGACGCGGACAAGCAGCTCGCACGCCGCGCCAGGCAATTCGGCTCGATCGCGCTGTCGAAGACGTTTTTCGACCGGCTGACCGTGGGCGGCGATGTGTTCTACAGCGGCGAGCGTTACGATACGGGTGGCCAGCATCTCGGCGCCTACACGCTTGTGAATCTGCAGGCGCGTTACAAAATCGACAAGTCCTGGTACGTCTCGACGCATCTGGACAACGTCTTCAACAAGAACTACCAGACGGCCTATGGCTACAACACTCTCGGGCGCGCGATCTACGTGTCGCTCGGCTGGACGCAGTTCTGACGGCGCCATGAGCGCAGGCGGCGCCGCATGACGCTGCGCCGCGCCCTCGCCATCTGGACGGGACTCGCCTGCGCGGTGCTGGCCGTGCTCGCGGCGTCGCTCATGCTCGGCAGCGTGCCCGTCTCGCTGCACGAACTGGGCACGCTGATGCTGGGCCGCGACGCCGGCCTCGCGGGCGACGTCGTCTGGCGTCTGCGCCTGCCGCGTGCGCTCGCCGCGTTTGCCTGCGGCGGCCTGCTGGCGGTGGCGGGCACGCTGATGCAGACGCTTCTGCGCAATCCGCTGGCCGATCCCTACGTGCTCGGCATTTCGGGCGGCGCGGCCGTCGCAGCGCTCGCCGCGCTGGCCCTGATGTTGCCGTTCTTCTGGGTGCAGGCGAGCGCCTTCGTGGGCGCGCTCGCCGCCATTGCACTCGTCATGGCGCTTTCCCACCGCAGCTTCCTGCGCCCCGGCGAGCACGACAGCAGCGCGCGGCTGCTTCTCACCGGCGTGATGATGGCCGCCGGCTTCGGCGCGCTCGCCACGCTCATCCTGACGCTCGCACCCGATGCGAGCCTGCGTGGCATGCTGTTCTGGCTCACGGGCGATCTGAACGGCGCCGACCGCGCGTGGGCGCCGCTTGCCGTACTGGCCGTCACGCTGCTCATCGTCTGCCCGGTGGCGCATCGCCTGAACGTGCTGCTGCGCGGCGAGGCGGTCGCGCAGGCCGTCGGCGTGGCCGTCGGCCCGTTGCGCTCGCGCGTGTATCTGGCGGCCTCGCTGGCCACGGCGGTCGCCGTCACCACGGCCGGCAGTATCGGCTTCGTCGGCCTCGTCGTGCCGCACATCCTGCGCCTGCGCTTTGGCAACGACCAGCGCATGCTGCTGCCCGCCGCGGCGCTGGCGGGCGGCGCGCTGCTGATGCTGGCCGATCTGGTGGCGCGCACCGTGATCGCCCCCACGCAATTGCCGGTAGGCGTGATCACGGCGATGCTCGGCGTGCCGGTGTTCCTGTGGCTCCTGTCGCGGCGGGTGATCCGATGAGCGCGCCATTGCTGCAGACGCATGCGCTCACGCTGCACGCAGGCGAGCGTGTGCTCGTCGACTGGCTCGATCTGCGCGTCGCGCCGGGCGAGTGCTGGTGTCTGGCCGGACCGAACGGCGCGGGCAAGACGACGCTGCTCGGCACGCTCGCCGGGCTGCGCGCGCTCGACGGCCAGCGGGCGGCCGGCGCGAGCGGGGCGGCCGGCGCCGAAGGCATCGCCGGCAGCGGGCGCGTGGAGATCGGCGGCAAGCCGCTGGCGCAATGGCGCCCGGCGCCGCTCGCTCGCGTGCGCGCGCTGATGCCGCAACAGTCGCGCGACGCGTTTGGCGCCACGGCGCTCGAAGTCGTGCTCGCGGGCCGGCATCCGTATCTGACGCGCGGGCGCTGGGGCGCCTGGGAGTCCGATGGCGACGTCGCGGCCGCGCTCGCAGCGCTGGCGCACGTCGGGCTCGAGGATTTCGCACAGCGCGACGTGACCACGCTCTCTGGCGGCGAGCGTCAGCGCGTGTCGCTTGCCGCCGTGCTGGCGCAGGCCACGCCGCTGCTGCTGCTCGACGAGCCGGTGTCGCACCTCGATCTCCACCACCAGATCGACGCGCTGGCGCTGCTCGCGAACTACGCGAGCCATTCCGGCCACGGCGGCCAGCCCGATGCCGCCGTCGTCTTCTCGTGCCACGACCTGAATCTCGCGCGGCGTTTCGCCACGCACGCGCTATTGCTCGACGGCCGGGGCGGCTGGCGTGCCGGGCCTGCGCACGACGTCCTCTCGGCCGAGCATTGCAGCGAAGCGCTCGGTTACCCGCTGCGCCTCATTCGCGACGGTGACGACGAGGCCCTCGTGCCCGTGCGCCGGGGCTGACCGTATGCACGCCGCACGCGCCCACGTCGTCTCCCTTTCACGGACGCCGCTGCGCGTCGGGCCGCGCGCGGCCCCTCTTTCTCTTCACAGGTACTGTCGATGACCCAAGACCTCCCGCCATCTCCGAACGACGCCGACGAGGACGGCCGCAACGAGCGCCACCGCGCGCGCATGGCGCGCAAGAAGACGATCATCGACGACAGGATCGCCCAGGCGCAACGCGACTGCGGCGTGATCGTCGTCACCACCGGCAACGGCAAGGGCAAGTCCAGCTCGGGCTTCGGCATGGTGATCCGCGCGATGGGGCATGGCATGAAGACCGGCGTCGTACAGTTCATCAAGGGCGCGATCCCTACGGGCGAGGAGAAATTCCTGCGGCGCTTTCCCGAAGAATGCGAATTTCACGTGATGGGCGAAGGCTACACCTGGGAGACGCAGGACCGCTCGCGCGACATCGCCAAGGCGCAGGCCGCCTGGGAGCAGGCGCGCCGCATGCTGCGCGATCCGTCGTTCGGACTGGTGTTGTTCGACGAGCTCAACATCGCGCTCAAGCTCGGCTATCTCGACGTGGACGCGGTCGTGGCCGATCTGCGGGCGCGGCCCGGGATGCAGCACGTGGTGATCACCGGGCGCGGCGCCCCGCAGGCGCTCATCGACGCGGCCAACACCGTGACCGACATGACGCCGGTCAAGCACGCGTTCGCGCAGGGTATCCGCGCGCAGAACGGCGTGGAAATGTAATGCCCGATCGTTCCCATGGGCCTGGCGTCGGTCAATCGATCGACCGATCCACCGATCCACCGATTCAGGAAGTTTCAGCATGACGGCATCCAGCGCAACGCCGCGCCCCGCATTCACCGACTCGCTGCGCCCCCTGCTCGCCGAGCTGTTCGACGTGGCCGCACCGTGCCCATCGATGGACGGCGCGCTGCAGCACGCCATCGACATCAAGACCAAGCCGCCCGGCAGCCTGGGCGCACTCGAGCGCGTGGCGCACCAGGTCGGTCGCATTCAGCAGAGCGCGACACCCGGGCTCGCGCGTCCCGCCATGCTCGTTTTCGCGGGCGACCACGGCATCGTCGCGGCGGGCGTGAGTCCGTATCCGCAGGCGGTGACCGCCCAAATGGTGCTCAATTTCCTGCGTGGCGGGGCGGCGATCAACGTCTTCTGCCGCACGCACGGCATCGAACTCGAAGTCGTCAACGCAGGCGTGGCGGCCGATTTTCCGCCGCACCCGGCGCTCGTCGACATGCCGATCGCGCGCGGCACCCGGAACTTCCTCGACGGCCCGGCGATGACGCGCGAACAACTGGAGGCCGCGCTCTCGGCCGGCGCCGCGCGGGTCGCGCTGCACGCCTCGCGCGGCACGCGCATGATCGGCTTCGGCGAGATGGGCATTGGCAACACCTCGTCGGCCGCCTGCCTGATGCAGCGGCTCACCGGGCTGCCGCTCGCCGCCTGTGTCGGGCGCGGCACCGGTGTGGACGACGCCGGCCTTGCGCACAAGACGCGGGTGCTCGAGCGCGCCCTGGCCGCGCACCCCGCCACGGGCGAGCGCGCGGATCCGCTCGCCACGCTCGCGACCTTCGGCGGCTTCGAGATCGCGATGATGACGGGCGCTTATCTCGCGGCGGCGAAGCTCGGGCTCGTCATCGTGGTGGACGGGTTCATCAGCACGGCCGCGCTGCTCGTTGCGTCGCGCCTGGCGCCCGCCGTGCCCGAGTACTGCGTGTTCGCGCATGCGTCCGACGAGACCGGCCATCGCGCCATGCTCGACGCCCTGAACGCGAAGCCGCTCCTGGCGCTCGGCCTGCGGCTGGGCGAGGGCACCGGCGCCGCACTGGCCATGCCGTTGGTCCAGGCCGCCGCCGCGTTCCTGCGCGAGATGGCGACGTTCGAAGGCGCGGGTGTGAGCGAGCGCGAGGCGCCGGCATCATGAGCGAGACGCCTCCGCACGCCTCCCGCCGCGGCGACTCCGACGTCTGCCCCCGCGCCTGCCCCGGCATGCACGCACCGTCGCACACGCCGACGACGCATGGCGATGCCGCGCGCCCGGAGGTGTTGTCCACGCCCTGCGCGCAAGACCCGGCATTCAAGCGATTCACCGGATGCCGGGGGCAGTGGCGCCTCTTCCTGACGGCGCTCGGCTTTTTCACTCGCGTGCCGATTCCGGCGTGGGTGGGCTACTCGCCCGAGCAACTGAGCGCCGCGACGCGCTATTTCCCGCTCGTGGGCGTCTTCGTCGGGGCCGTCGCAGCGCTGCTCACCGTCGCCATGGGCTGCCTGTGGTCGCCCGCGCTCGCCATCGCGCTGGGCCTTGCCGCCAGCGTTTTGCTGACCGGTGCTTTCCACGAGGACGGATTGGCCGATTCGGTCGATGCGTTCGGCGGTGCGTTCGCGCGCGAGCGCGTGCTGGAGATCATGCACGACTCGCGCATCGGCACGTATGGCGCTGTCGCGCTCTGGCTCGCGCTCGCGATCAAGTGGCAGGCGCTCGTCGACATTCAGCGCGCCGCCGGCTGGAGCGGCTTCGCCGTCGTGCTGATCGGCGCCCATGCGGCGAGCCGCTGCATGGCGATCAGTCTGTTGCGCACGCTCGACTACGTGCGCGGCGAGGGCAAGGCCAAGCCGATCGCGCAACGGCTCGGCATGCAAGACCTGGTCTTCGGCGTGGCGTGCAGTGTGCCGTGGGGCGTGTGGCCGGACTGGCGCGCGGGCGTGACGGGCGCGCTCGTGCTGATCGCGGTGCGCGCCGGTTTCGTCCGTTACCTGCACCGCCGGCTGGGCGGCTACACCGGCGACACGCTCGGCTTCGCGCAACAGCTCGGCGAGCTCGCGTTGTATCTCACGGTGTGCGCGTGGATCTGATCCTGATGCGGCATCCGCCGCCGAGCGTCGCGCCGAACGTCTGCTACGGCCGCACGGACCTCGATGTCGACCCCTCGCGCTTCGACGCCGCCGTCGCCTCCATGCAGGCGCGGCTGACGGCGTTGCTCGACGGCCGTCGCCCGACGGCGGTTCACAGCAGCCCGCTGCGGCGTGCGCGACGCGCGGCCGAAGGTATCGCGGCATCGTTCGCGCTGCCGGTGACCGAGGACGCGCGGCTGGCCGAAATGCACTTCGGGGCGTGGGAGATGCAACCGTGGGCGGCCATCGACCGTAATGCCCTGGAAGACTGGGCGCGCAACGTCGCGACGTTTGCGCCGCCGGGCGGCGAGTCGGCGCGCGACGTCGTGCTGCGCATGGATGCGTGGGCGAGGGCGATCGCGCGTACCGCGAGCGCCGCGAGTGCCATGGGTGCCATGAGTGCCATGAGTGTCGTGAGCGACGAAGCAGTGCACGTTGCCGTGACGCACGCGGGCCCGATCCGTTTGCACGTCGCCACGGCGCTGCAAATGCCGAGCACCGCGTGCCTGCCATGGACGCTCGACTTCGGTGGCATCTGTCATCTGCATGTCGCCCGCGACGGCCGCGCGCGGCTGATTCACTGGAACGCCTGAGGCGCCACGCGCGTTGCCGGGCGCGAGTTCAGCGCGCGGCGGCTGGTGTACGCCGCGAGCGCGCCACGTCGAGGTCTTCGCACATTACGCGGGCGCCGTCGAGAATACGCGGTCCCGGACGGTTGATGAGATCGCCGTCGATGCCGAACAGGTTGTTGTGCGCCACGGCCGGCAGTTGCGGCCACTTGCGCCAGGTGTCGAGCGTCGCGAGCGGCTTGTCGGACTGCGTCGCGCCCGGCGTTGCGGTGAACATGGCCTCGGGACGCTTGGCGAGCACGGCCTCGACCGACACGCGCGGCACGAGCGGCGCTTCGTCTGCGAACACGTTCACGCCGCCGCACAGGCGGATCACGTCGCTCACCATGTGCGTGCCGTTGAGCGTCATGAGCGGCTGCGTCCATACCTGATAGAACACCGTGACGGGCGCCCGCGACGCGTATTGCCTGCGCAGCGCTTCATAGCGCGCGCGAAACGCGTCGGCCGACGCGTGCGCCTTCGCGGGCGTGCCGGCCAGCGTGCCGATGCGCTCGATGGCGTCGGGCAGGTCGGTCAGATGCTTCGGCTCCGAGTAGAACACCGGCAGCTTGAGCTGCCGCAGCGCTTCGACCTGGCGGTGCGAGTTGCCATGCATCCACACGACCAGCAGGTCCGGCTTGAGCGCGAGAATGCGCTCCAGATCGAGCGCGCTGTTGTCGCCCACGCGCGGGATGCGCCGCGCCGCCTCAGGGTAGTCGGAATACGCCACAGCGCCTACGACCCGATCGCCGGCGCCGGCCGCGAACAGCAACTCGGTCGCGTGCGGCGCGAGGCTCACGATGCGCTGCGCAGGCGCCGCCAGCGTGACCGTGGCGCCCGTGTCGTCCGTGACGGCGATGGCCGCCTGGGCGCCCGGCGCGATGGCCGCGGCGGCAAGCGTGAACAGGCCGGCGCCGAGCCAAGCGCGAAGGGAGGGGAAGGTCGGGAAGGAGGGCCGGGCACGGATTTTGGGCGATGTCGACACGGATGGGGAACAGCGGACGAGAATGGACGAAGTCATGCGAGGCAAAGTAAGGCAAAACCCACGGCGCCCGCGCGCTGCATGAGCGAGGCGGCCGCCGATGGACGCGCGGACTCGCCATTCTCGATGGCTTGCGTCGTGCGGGCAAGGGGGCTGTGCCGTGCGTGGCGACGAACCGATGCCGCGCCATGGGTGTCGAATGCTGCGTGACGGAGAGCACATGCCGTTGGACCGGGTTCACGGCGGCGCCGTCCCCACGAAAACCAAGGAGTCGTACTCGTGAAGCAGAAATTCGCAATGGCGGGCGCGCTGGCGCTAGCGCTGGTGACAATGCTCGGCGCGTGCGCCGCCCCCGACGACCGGGGCGGTGCGAGCGCGGGAGCCGGCGCCGGCAGCAGCAAAGTGCAGGCCTATGGTGTGATCGACGGCGGCGTCACGCTGGTGAAGTGAGTCCTGACCGAAGCGGGGCCCCGTGTATGAGTCCGCAGCAAGCGAGCCCCATCGTGGTGAGCCCACCGTAGCGAGTCCACCGTAGTGAGTCCACCGTAGTGAGTCCACCGTAAACGACTGCGCCCCCTGACTCCGTCGAGTGCAGGGGGCGTAGTCACGTTCAGGCGCGGCGGGAGCACGCCTTTTGAACCGCGCGGCAGGGCGATGCGGGGATTCGACGCGTACCTCGCTACGCGCGTTGCGGACCGAAGTCCACAGCGGCGCGGCTCCGCCGCTTGGCGGCGTCAGTTCGAGGCCGGTGCCGGTGCCGCCGGGGTGGTTGCGCCCGCGTCGGAAGCCGGAGCGCTCATGGCGCCGCCGGCTGCCGGTGCCGACGCCGACGAGTCGGCGGCCGGTGCGGCCGATTGGTCTTCCTTCTTCGAGCAGCCCACCGTCACGACGGCGGCGGTCAGAAGCGTAGCAAGCATCAGAGGCAGTTTTTTCATTTGGTCGTCCTTTTATGTAGGAAAAGCCGTGCGAAGAACCTTCAGTCTAACGGTGCGCTTCCGTGATGACTGTGTGCAGTTGTTGCAAAAATGCTTCAATTTGTAACGAAAATGGTGCTAAACGCTCGTTTCCTAATACCGGGTAAGCGACCGGTGTCGACATGCCGGCCTCCGTGGACGTCGGCACGACGAACTCGTTGGATGACGTGCGCGTGTGCCGGTTCCCAAACGCATCATGCGGTTTGGCAGGCGCGCAGTGCGACCGTCAATCGCTGCCAGTCGACCTCGTTGCCCGGCAGGCCGAGCCGTAGGCTGGGCAGGCGCTGCGTCCCGCCACCCGGCTGTGTGAGCGGCCTGTCGTCGAAAAGCCGCGTCCAGATGCCTTGCCGAGCCAGCGCTTCGTGCCATTGCGCCGCCGCGGCGTGCGGTGTCCAGGCGAAGAGCGGCGTGCCCACGGCGGGCCATCCGGCCGCGCGCAGCAGCGTCAGCAGTCGCTGTCCGTCCCGAACGAGCCGTTCCCGGGCGAGGGTCTGCCACGCGGTGTCGAGCAATGCCGTTCGGACGGCGAACCGCGCCGGACCGCTGACCGTCCACGCACCGAGGCTCGCCCCCAGGCGCGCGGCCATCCCCGCCGGGCACAGCGCGAAACCGGCGCGCACACCCGCCAGACCGAAGAACTTCCCGACGGAGCGCAGCACGCAAAGTCCCGGCTCGCCGACGCGCGGCGCCATGCTCGCTTGCGGCGAGACGTCGGCGAACGCCTCGTCGACGATCAACAGCCCGTCGCGGTCGGCCAGCGCGGCCCGCCATTGTGACAAGGTCTCGCGCGGCACATGCCGCGTCGTCGGATTGTCCGGATTGACCCACACCAGATAGTCCGCGTCCGGCAACCCTGCCTCGGGGCCCTGCCACGACACCAGCGTGTGGCCCGCGCGCGCGAAGGCCGGGGCGTATTCACTGTAGGTGAGCGCAGCGATGGCGACCCGCCCCGGCCGCAGCAAGGCGGGCAGCGCCCGGATAACGGCCTGCGAGCCTGCGCAAGGTACGACCGTGCTGGCGGGTACCCCGTAATGGCGAGCGGCAACGTCCACGAGGTCGTCGCAGGCGTCGGGCAGGTCGCGCCAGACGCTCGCGGGCGGCATCGGCACGGGATAGCCGTTCGGATTGATGCCGGTCGACAGGTCGAGCCAGTCCTCGCGAGCGCGACCGTAGCGAATGACGGCCTCGCCGAGGTTGCCGCCGTGGCGCGCAGCGGTCGGTCGCAAGACGTCATCGGCCAGCGGCGCGGCCGGCACGATGGAAGCCCCGGTCATTGCGCTCACACTCACACCATGCCGACGGGCAGGGCGTCGGCCTGCGACGCGGCGAACAGCGCAAGCGCGCCGCAGACGACGAGCCACATCCACATCGAACGCGAGACGAGGCACCACGCCGCCCTGATGTGTTGCGCCGAAGGTTGCGTGCCGCACCCCAGTTCGGGCCGCGTCTCCCATTCCCCCTGATAGCGCGCCGGGCCGCCCAGTTGCACGCCGAGACTGCCGGCGCCGGCCGCCATGACCGGGCCGGCGTTCGGGCTGGACCAGGCCTTGGCCTGCGTGCGCCAGCACGCGATGGCGCGCGGCACGTCGCCGAAGACCGCGTAGCTCGCCGCCGTCAGACGCGCCGGAACCCAGTTGAGCAGATCGTCGATGCGGGCGGCGGGCCGGCCGAAATACAGGAACTTGTCGGTGCGATAGCCCCACATGGCGTCGAGCGTATTGGCCAGACGAAAGAGCACCACGCCCGGCGCGCCCGCGATCGCGAACCAGAACAGCGCGCCGAAGATCGCGTCGTTGCCGTTCTCGAGCGTCGACTCGACAGCCGCGCGGGCAATGTCGGACGCACTCGCGTCCTCGGTGTCGCGCGAGACGATGCGCGCGGTGAGCGCACGCGCTTGCGGCAGGTCGCCGTCGCGCAACGCGCGCGCGATGGGCATCACGTGCTCGCGCAGGCTGCGCGCGCCGAGCGCCGCATACAGCGCGAGCGCCTGCCAGATGATGCCGCTCCAGCCCGGCAGCCACGTCAGCGCCCAGGCCAGCAGTACGGGCGCCAGGAGCATGATGGCCCACGCCCAGGCGCCGCGCACCATCGCGCTGAACGGCTTGTCGCGCGTCGACTCGGTGTTGAGCCATGCCTCCACGCCGTTGGCGACATGACCGAAGCCCACGAGCGGATGCCAGCGGCGCGGCTCGCCGAGCCAGGCGTCGAGCAGCACGCCGATCAGCGCGGCGAGCCAGAGCGATTCGGGAGCGAGTCCGGTGAGCATCGGCGATTATCCTTTGATGGCCATCGGCAGGCCGGCGACGACCAGGCGCACCCGCGGGGCGAGCGCGGCGACGCGCTGGTTCAGGCGCCCGAGTTCGTCCACGTAGCGGCGCGTGAGCGCCCCCATCGGGATCACCCCCATGCCGATCTCGTTGCTGACGACGACGGTCTTGCCGGGCAGGGCCGCGAGCGTTTGCGCGAGCGATTCGACAGCCGCCTGCCATTGCGCATCGTCGGCGGGGCCGTCCGGTTGATCGTCCGGCGGGCAAAGCCAACCCGCGAGCCACAGCGGCAGACAGTCGACGAGCACGCAGCGGCCGTCGCGGGCGAGCTCGCGCAGGGCGCCGGCCAGGTCGCGGCCCACCTCGACACTCGTCCAGTGCGCCGGGCGGCGCGCGCGATGGTGGGCAATGCGCGCACGCATCTCGGGCTCGTCGCTCACGGCTGCCGTGGCGAGATAGGTAACGGGCAGGCCGCTTTGCTCGGCGAGGCGCTCGGCAAACGCGCTCTTGCCCGAGCGGGCGCCGCCCAGCACGAAGGTCAGGTCGGGGACACTCATGGGCGATATTGTACGAGCGCCCGATGCGATAATCCGCGCCATGAGTGAAATCCCTGTCAATTTCGCAACGTCCTCGCGCGCGCGTCGCGGCGCCCTGATGATCCAGGGCACGTCCTCGGACGCCGGCAAGAGCACGCTAGTCGCCGGTCTGTGCCGGTTGCTCCATCGCGAGGGCGTTCGCGTGGCGCCGTTCAAGCCGCAGAACATGGCGCTCAACAGCGCGGTGACGGCGGACGGCGGCGAGATCGGACGTGCGCAGGCGTTGCAGGCCCAGGCGGCCGGCATCGCGCCGCACACCGACTTCAATCCGGTGCTGCTCAAGCCGAGCAGCGATCGCGGCGCGCAGGTCATCATTGGCGGCAAGGTCGTGGCCGATCTCGACGCACGCGCCTATCACGAGTACAAGCCGCGGGCGATGGCCGCCGTGCTCGCGGCCTACGAGCGTCTGCGCGCGAGCTACGACGCCGTGCTTGTCGAAGGCGCGGGCAGCCCGGCGGAGGTGAACCTGCGGGCGCGCGACATCGCGAACATGGGTTTCGCCGAAGCGGTCGACGCGCCCGTGCTGCTCGTGGCCGACATCGACCGCGGCGGTGTCTTCGCGCAACTCGTGGGCACGCTCGCATGTCTTTCGCACAGCGAGCGCGCCCGTATCGAGGGCTTCGTCATCAATCGCTTTCGCGGCGACCCGTCGCTGCTCACGAGCGGCCTCGAATGGCTCGAAGCGCGCACGGGCATTCCCGTGCTCGGCGTGCTGCCTTATCTGCATGGCCTGCATCTGGACGGCGAAGACATGCTGCCCCGCGAGCGCCATGCGGCGGCAGCAAGCGGCGAGGCGCGCCTGCGCGTGGCGGTGCCGGCGCTGCCACGCATTAGCAATCACACCGACTTCGACGCATTGCGCGCCCATCCGCAGGTCGATTTTCGTTATGTTGCGGCGGGGCAGGCATGGCCGGCGTCCGATCTCGTGGTCCTGCCCGGCAGCAAGCACGTCCGCGCCGACCTCGCGTGGCTGCGCGCGCAGGGGTGGGAGACGGCGATCGCGCGACACCTTCGCTACGGCGGCAAGCTACTTGGCATATGCGGCGGGCTGCAGATGCTCGGCGAGGCGATTCACGATCCGCTCGGGCTCGAGGGCGAGGCCGGCACCACGCCCGGGCTGGGATGGCTCGACATCGAAACGACGATGGCGCCGCACAAGCAGTTGCGCCTGGCGAGCGGGCACCTTGCCGTGGACGGGCTCGGGGGCGGGGCGGCGAAGGTGCCGGTCAAGGGGTACGAAATTCACATGGGCGTGACGCGCGGCGCGGCACTGGCGCGTCCGGCCGTGTGGCTGGACGCCGGCGCGGCGGACGGGGCGCGCTCGGCCGACGGCCAGGTGATGGGCACGTACCTGCATGGGCTGTTCGATACGCCGCAGGCGCTCCACGCGCTTCTCGCATGGGCCGGGGCGCCCGATCTCGCCATGCAGGACTACGATGCATTGCGCGAGGCGTCGCTCGAGCGGCTCGCCGATTCGATGGCCGCGCATCTGGACCTGGACCGCGTTTGGGCCTGCCTGCGCTGAGCGCAGGTGGGCGGCGGGTGCCAGGGTCTCGCGGCGGGTTGTCATCCGGCCGTTGTAAGATTGGCGGCAAATGACCTCGGGGAGTCCGTAATGCCGGTGATCGTGGTAGCGAATCCAAAAGGCGGCGTGGGCAAAAGCACGCTGGCAACGAACCTGGCCGGGTATCTGGCGGCGCAAGGCCATGCCGTGATGCTCGGCGATACGGACCGCCAACAGTCCTCGCGGGCGTGGCTCGGTCTGCGGCCCCCCGGCTTGCGGCCGATTGCCGCGTGGGAGGTGGATCACAACGACGTCGCCCGGCCGCCCAAGGGCACCACGCATGCGGTGCTCGATACGCCGGCAGGCCTGCACGGCAAGCGGCTCGACACCATTCTGCGGCTCGCCAACTACGTGCTGGTGCCGCTGCAGCCCTCCATCTTCGACATTCTGGCCACGCGCGACTTCCTGCACAAGCTCGGCGAGGAGAAGGCCGTGCGACAGGGCGACGTGCGCATCGGCGTGGTGGGCATGCGCGTGGACGCGCGCACCCGGGCTGCCGACCAGCTCGCGCGCTACTGCGACGAGGCGGGCCTGCCGGTGCTGGGCATGCTGCGCGACACGCAGAACTACGTGCAACTGGCCGCCCATGGCCTCACGCTGTGGGACGTCGCGCCCGGACGGGTGGAGCGCGACCTGCCGCAGTGGGACGGCATTACGGCATTCGTGTCGAAGTAAGCGCATCGCGCGGGCTGCGTCCGGCGTACCGATAGCCGCCGTCGTCAAACGCCAAACGACAAACGCCAAACGCCAAACGCCAAACGCCAAAAAGGGGCCCCGCGGGCCCCTTCGTCAGTGCGTGCGCAAGGTGGCGCTAGGTGGCGCAAGATGATGCCAGGGGGGGGCAATAGCGGCGCCCCGTGCGATGCGCGCGATGCGATGCCGGTTACTTCGCGGCGGCCGCCTCGAACGCGCGCGTCTCTTCCCACGCTTGCAGCGGCACGTGATCACGCTCGCCTTTTTGCACGTTCTTCTCGTCGACGAACACCAGCTTCGGCTTGAAGCCGGCCTGCACTTCCTTTTCCTCGACCTGCGCATACGACACGATGATCACGATGTCGCCGAGCTGCGCACGGCGGGCGGCCGCGCCATTGAGCGAGATCATGCCGCTGCCGCGCTCGCCGCGGATGGCATAGGTCGTGAAGCGCTCACCGTTGTTGACGTTGAAGATGTCGATTTGCTCATTTTCGACAAGGCCCGAGGCTTCGAGCAGGTTCTCGTCGATCGCGCACGAGCCTTCGTAATGCAGTTCGCAATGCGTTACGGTGGCGCGGTGGATCTTCGACTTGAGCATGGTGCGGTACATGGCGTGCCTCTTGTGTTGCGATGTCGCGCATGCCGCGCGACGAGAGATGCGCGCGTGATCGACAGGATCGATACGCGCGCGGCTTGCGCCCGGGCGCGGCGCCGGTCGCTCGACCGGCGGCGCGCCTGCGGCGCTCAGATTTCGAGATTGTCGATCAGGCGCGTCGTGCCGAGCTTCGCGGCGGCGAGCACGACCAGACTCTCGGCCGGCGCCGCCCCCGGCGCGGGCACGCGCAGGTTCGCGCGCTGACGGATCGACACGTAATCGGGCTTCCAGCCGCGCTCGACGAGCGTTTGCATTGCGGCTGCTTCGAGCCCCGCGTAATCGGTCTTGCCGCCGTTCACCTCGTCGCGGATCTGGTTCAGCAGACGATAGAGCTGCGGCGCTTCGGCGCGCTCGGCCTCGGACAGATAGCGGTTGCGCGAGGACAGCGCCAGACCGTCGTCGGCGCGCACCGTCTCGGCGGCGATGATCTCGATGGGCAGCGCGAACTGGCGGCACATGCTGCGCACGATCATCAACTGCTGGTAGTCCTTTTTACCGAACACGGCCACGCGCGGCTGCACGCACGAGAACAGCTTGGTGACCACCGTGCACACGCCCTTGAAGAATCCCGGTCGGAATTCGCCTTCCAGAATGTCGCCCAGGTCGTGCGGCGGCTCGACGCGATACTCCTGCGGCTCCGGATACATCTCCTTCTCGTCCGGCGCAAACAATACGTAGACGTTCTCGCGCGTGAGCTTCTCGATGTCCTCCTGCATGGTGCGGGGGTACTTGTCGAAGTCTTCGTTCGGCCCGAATTGCAGGCGGTTCACGAAGATGCTGGCGACGACCGGATCGCCATGCTGGCGCGCCAGTCGCATCAGCGACAGATGCCCTTCATGCAGGTTGCCCATCGTGGGCACGAAGGCGATGCGATTCTGCCCGCGCAACTGGTCGCGCAGTTCGGGAATCGAGGGGATGACTTTCATTGAGGTTCCGTGCGTGGCGCACGCGGCTAGCGTGCGGGAGTGGCTTGCGCCTTGCCGGGCAAGGGGCGGGGCCGCCAAAATGTCCGGGGGATTGTAGAGGAAATCACAGCGGGCGTGCGCAAAACCGCGCTGACGAGGCGGACTCGGGGTTTCAGGCCCGAACGCGGCCGGATGGGGCGCCCGGCCGGCGCTCAGTTCGGCGAATAGGTCAGGCGGACATAGATCGGCGCAAACGGCTCGGCCTGCGTGATTTCCAGCAGCGATTCGCGCGAGAGCTCGAGCATGGCGATGAAGTTCACCACCACGACCGGCACGCCGCGCGTGACGTCGAAGAGCTCGGTGAACTCCATGAAGCGCGCGCCCTGCAGCCGCCGCAGAATCTGGCTCATGTGCTCGCGCACCGACAGCTCTTCGCGCGAGATCTTGTGGTGCTGCACGAGCTTGGCCCGGCGCAGCACTTCCGCCCAGGCTGCGCGCAGATCCTCGGCGTCCACGTCGGGAAAGCGCGGCTGGAGGCTTTGTTCGATGTAGACCTGCGCGCGCAGGAAGTCGCGCCCGAGCACCGGCAGCGTGTCGAGCTTCTGCGCCGCGAGCTTCATCTGCTCGTACTCGAGCAGGCGGCGCACCAGTTCGGCGCGCGGATCCTCGGCTTCTTCGCCGGTGTCGGCCTTCTTGACCGGCAGCAGCATGCGCGACTTGATCTCGATGAGCATCGCGGCCATGAGCAGATACTCCGAGGCGAGCTCGAGGTTGGTCCGGCGGATCTGGTCCACGTAGAGCAGGTATTGCTTCGTGACCTGCGCCATCGGGATGTCGAGCACGTTGAAGTTCTGCTTGCGGATCAGATACAGCAACAGGTCGAGCGGGCCTTCAAACGCTTCGAGGAAGACTTCAAGCGCGTCCGGCGGAATGTACAGGTCGTTGGGCAGCGCGAAGAGCGGCTCGCCGTAGAGGCGCGCCCGCGCGACGCCGTCGACCGTGTCCGGCGTGGAGTCGTGGCCGTCTTGCGGGGCCGGCAATTCCGTCGCGGCGCCGTTGCCGGCGCTCGCCGCCAGCGCGTGAGGCACATGAGCCACCTGCGGCGCATCGTCCGCGACGCCCGCCGCATCGGCGTGCGTCGCCGCCGGCCCGATCTCGGCGATCGGCTCGGGAGATGGCTCGGGCATCGGCTCGGGGGCGTGCGACGGATCGTCAGGCGTCGAGGGATTCAATGCGGGCCTGCAGCGGTGGCGTGGCGGGAGCGTTATTCGCTCTGATAGACGTAGGGCTGCTGAGCCACACGCGACTGCTGAGCGCGGCGGCGCTCGTCCAGGTCGATCGGCTGCTTGTCCCACAGCAGCGCACGGCCCTGGCGTTGCTCGGCTTCGAGCGTCGGCTTTTCCGCCTTCAGTTGCTTGAGGAATTGAGTGATGTCGGACTCGTACATGATCGGCTTGCGTAAAAATTAGGCAGATTCGGCGAAAACGAAAGCGGCGCCATCGCAATGGCGCCAGTCGCTGCCGATTTTACCGCAAACGCGTGCCGAGTCGCGGTTTCGACGCTTTTGGGACGCGCCGGTCAACGGGACGCACGGTTATGGTCAAATACGCACCACGAACGCTTCGCACGTTGCTTCGTCGTGCCATGCTTGCACCGGCCGTGCGATCGGGCATCATTGCACGCACGCCGGACCACCGGCGGCGATATTTAAGACTCCAAGGAAGGTTTTGACCGTCTCGCAGATCAAACCCGGACACGACGCCTGGCGTCGCTTTCGTGCGTGCGTTCGTGCGTGCGTTCGTGCGTCCTCCCGTGCGTGCGCCCTGCCGGCCACATGGACCCGACTGAGCGGCCTGGCCGCGCTTGCCGCCGTCGCCACGCTCGCGGGCGGCCTGGCGGCTCCCCGCGCGGCGCTTGCCGACTATCGCGTTCGCATCGAGGCGCCCAAGGGCCTCGAGAAACTCCTCGAGACCAATCTCGACCTGGCGCGCTACGCCGGGCGCGACGACATTGGGGACGCCCAGTTCGAGCACCTCATCGCCACCGTCGGCGAGCAGGTGCAGGAGCTCACGTCGACCGAGGGGTACTTCACGCCGGTCACGCATGTGGATGTGGCCACCATCAACGGCAAGCGCGATGTGCGCGTCACCGTCGAGTCCGGCCCGCGCACGCACATCAAGGACGTCGACCTGAAATTCACCGGCCCGGTGGCCGAGAGCGATCCGCAGCGCGTCGCGCAGTTGCGCCACGCCTGGGAACTGCCGGTCGACGCGCCGTTTCGCCAGGCCGACTGGGACAAGGCGAAGAACGATACGCTGTTCCAGCTCGGGCAAAAGCGCTATCACGCGGCCAGGATGACGTTCTCGCGCGCGGTCGTCGACGCCGATCGCGAAGCCGCCTCGCTTGCGGCCACCTACGACAGCGGCCCGCCGTTCACACTCGGGCCGCTCGTGATCACCGGCACGCGCCGCTATCCGGCCCAAATCATCCGCAACGTCAATCCGCTGTCCGAGGGCGAGGCGTTCGACGCCGACCGTCTGCAGGAACTGCAGCGCCAGATCCAGGCCACGCCGTACTTTTCCAACGTGATCATCTCGGTGACGGAAGACCCGTCGAAGGCCGAGAACGCGCCGGTGGAAGTGAAGGTGCGCGAATTTCCCGAGCATCGCGTGCAAAGCGGCGTGGGCTATACGACCGACACCGGCGCGAGCGTGAACGGCCGCTATTCGTACTACAACCTGTTCGGCCGCGCGTGGACGTTCGACACGCAGGCGCGTCTGGAGCAGTATCGGCAGGGCGGCTATGCCGAGATTGCCATGCCGCCCGACACGAGCGCCTATACCAACAGCCTGCGCGGGTCGTTCGATCGCACCTATCTGAACGGGCTCGACCAGCGCTCGGCGCAAGTGGGCGTCAAGCGTGCGCGCTCGCGCGAGCGCTACGACTGGGCTTACACGCTCGATCTTTATCGCACCGACGAGCGTCCCGACGGCGGCGCGCGCTTTCTCAACAAGGCGCTCGTGCCGGCGTTTTCGTGGAATCGTCGCGACGTGGACGACCTGATCTTTCCGCGCAAGGGCAACATCATCAACACGCAGATCGGGTTTGCCGCCAAGCCCGTACTCACCGACCAGAGCTTCGTGCGCCTGTACGGCCGCATCCGCCAGTATTTCCCGGTGGCCGAGCGCGACCTCGTGCTGGCCCGCCTCGAACTCGGCGCGGTGCTCACGAACGGCAACAGCAACCGGATTCCGTCGTCGCTGCTGTTCTTCGCGGGCGGCACGTCGTCCATTCGCGGCTACACGTATCAGAGCATCGGGCGGCAGCAGAACGGCACCACGTACCCGACGAAGTACCTCGGCACGGCAAGCCTCGAATATCAGCGCTGGGTCACGCGCGACTGGGGCGGGGCGGTGTTCTGGGACGTCGGCACGGCCACCGACGATTACCGTCGTCCCACGCCGCTGTATCACGGCGTGGGCGTCGGCCTGCGCTGGCGCAGTCCCGTCGGGCCGGTAAACGTGGACCTCGGCTACGGCGTGCACGACCGGCGCTTGCGTCCGGCCATCTCGCTGGGGGTGGCGTTCTGATGACGACGATGCCGCTCCATGCCGTCACACCGGGCCGCCCCACGCCGGCCGCGCCTTCGACGCCAGCCCCGCACGCGAGCGCGGCAGGCGATGTCCGCGACGCCGGGCGGCGGACGCGCGAGCCCGTGCTCACCTCACCCGGTCATGCCAATCCGCCGCCCGGGCCGGGCGACGTTCCACCCGCGCCACCCCCGCCGCCGAAGCGTCGTCGCTGGGGCCGCGCGCTCGCGGCCGCATGGCTGGCCGTGCTGCTCGGCGTCGTGCTGGCGCTCGGCGCGCTGCTCTGGGCAATGTCCAGCGAGCGCGGCAGCCGCTGGCTTTGGCAGGCGGCCGTCGCGACGCTCGGCGGCAAGCTCGCCGGCGACTGGCGCGGCGGCACCTTCGCCCATGGCTTCACCGTGAACGACGTGCGTTACGTGGACGGCGCCACGCGCATCACGGCGAGCCGTCTGGAGAGCCGCTGGGCCCTGCGGCTGCGCCCGCTGCACTTCACCGTGGACAAGCTGCACGCCGGCCAGATCGATCTTGCGTTCGCCCCTTCGCCGCCGTCCGCCGCGCCCGCGGCGCTGCCGACCAGTCTGCGTCTGCCGCTTGGCCTGACGCTGGGTGACGTTCGCGTCGCCAGGCTCGCGCTGCACTCGCCCGAGCTGGTGCTCGAGGACATCCGTCTTGCCGCGCGCAGCGACGGCACGCAGCATTCGATGGTGCTCGAGCACGTCGGCACGCCATACGGCCAAGCGCAGGCCGACGTGCAGCTCAACGGCCAACGCCCGTTTGCGCTTGGCGGCAACGTTGGCCTGCGCGCGCGTGCAGGCGACGTGCCGGTCGCGCTGCAGGCGAAGCTCTCAGGCTCGCTTGACGCGCTCGTGGTCGATCTTGCCGCGAGCGGCGAAAAGCTCGCGGGTACGGCCCACATCGCGGCATCGCCGTTTGGCGCCGTGCCCCTCTCGCGTGCGCAGATCGCGCTCGATCACGTCAACCCGCGCGACTTCAGCCCGGGCGCGCCGCAGGCGGACCTTGCCGTGCAGGCCGACTTGCGCCCTGCCCCGGGCGCGAAGGAATTGCGTGTGCTCGGGCCGGTATCGGTCGTCAACGCGAAGCCGGGGGCGATCGACGACGGACGGTTGCCCGTGGAGCACCTGCGTGCCGAGGTGCTGCTCGACGCCACGCGTCAGGCGTTGACCGGCATCGAGCTGAAATTGACCGGGCGCGCGGTGTTGACCGGCAGCGGAGCGTTGCGTCGCGAGAAGGTGGCGACCGCGGCAGCGGCCACGCCGGCGTCCGCAGGCGGCGCGGCGGGGGCCCCGGTTCCCGCGCTGGCGCAAGGTGACGCGTCGCCCGCGCCCGTCCCGCCCGCCACGGCGCAGGCAACCGAAGCAACGGTCGGCGGCTTCGCCTTCACGATGCACGATCTCGATCTGCGTGCGCTTCACGGCAAGCTGCCGCCGACGAAGCTCGGCGGTCCGCTCGACGTGAAGCTCGAGCCGGCTGGACAGCGCATTGTGCTCGACTGGCGCGACGCCACTCGTCGCGTCTCGGCCGATGTGGCGCTCGATTCGAAGGGCACCACGATTCATGCACTGTCGCTCGACGCCGGCAATGGCCGTATCTCGGCCACCGGCGCGCTGGCGAACGACGACGCCGGCGCGTACCGGGCGCAGGTCAAGCTCTCGCGCTTCGACCCGGCGACCTGGTACGACCTGTACGGCACGGCCACACGCGGGCGGAAGAACCCCGCGGCGAGCGTCACCGGACAGCTCGAAGCGCAAGGCGCGCTGCGTCCCGAGCTTGCACTGACGCTCAGGTTCGCGCTGCAGGACAGCGTCTACGCGGATCTGCCGATGAGCGGCGCCGGGACGGTGAAGCTGGCGGGCGCGCGTTTGCTGCCCAGCGATGCGAATCTGCTCGTCGCGGGCAACAAGATCGTCCTGCGGGGCAGCTTCGGCGCGCCGGGCGACCGAATGGCGGTCAACGTCGACGCCCCGGCGCTCGACAAGCTCGGCTTCGGGCTGGCCGGCCGCATGCAGGTTGACGGGCAGGTGTCGGGAACGATGGAGCGCCCGGTCGTGGCGGCCACGCTCGCGGCCGACCGGCTGGCGTTCGGCGAGCACACGTTCGAGCACCTCGCCGGCAAGATCGACGTTAGCGGCGCGCTGCCGGGCGCGCCCGGCGACCGGCTGAACGTGACGCTCGACGCGCAGGGGCTGCGCAGCGGCGTCGCGCGTCTGGACCGCCTGAGTCTGGCGCTGGCCGGCACGCGCGGCGCGCATGCGCTTCGTCTGCGGGCGGCAGGCAAGCTGCGCGAAGCGCCGCTCGACCTCGGTCTCGATGCCGCGGGCGCCGTGACGAACACCGCGGGCAAGCCCGGCTGGCGAGGCACGATCCAGACGCTCGAAAACCAGGGGATTCCGAAGATTCACCTTGCGGCGCCATGGCGCGTCGAAGCGAGTGCGGCGAGCGTGCATCTCGGCGCGGCGAAGCTCGTCACGGGCGCCGGCGCGCTGTCGCTCGCGAATCTCGACTACGGCGGGGGCCAGTTGAAAACGACGGGTACGGTCGATACGCTCGACATCGCGCAGGTGCTGCGTGTCGTGCAGTCGGTGACCGGCGAGATGCCGCCCGTGGCGAGCGATCTCGTGCTCGACGGCAAGTGGGACTTGCGCACCGGGTCGCGTGCCGACGGCTTTGTCGAGATCGTGCGCCGCAGCGGCGACGTGACGCTGCGCCGGGCCGGCGTGAACGATCATGTGAAGGTCACCGTGACGGGCATTCCCGACCTGAGCCCGGAGAAGGGCGGCGTAGGCGCGCGAGTGCCGCTGGGCCTCTCCGAGCTGCGCGCGCGCATCGACCTGTCGGGCCAGTCGGCGCGCACGAGCGTGAAGGCCGTGTCCTCGCTCGTCGGCACGCTCGACGCCGACGTGCAGACCGGCTTGCGCGTGGCCAACGGCATTCCCGAGCTGCCGGACGACGCGCCGCTGGCCGGTCGCGTGGCCGTCGTCATCCCGAATCTCTCGAAATTCGAGAATCTCGCGGGGGCGCAATACGCCTTCAAGGGCCGGGCGAGTCTGCAACTGGCGCTCGCCGGTACCGTTGGCAAGCCGCGCCCGACCGGCGAACTGACGGCCGACGATCTTGCCGTGCAGATGTTCGACACCGGTATCAGCGTGAAGGACGGTCGCGTGCGCATCGCGCTCACGCCGACCGAGATCGTGTTGCGCGACGTTGTCGTGACCGGCGGCGGGGGCGGCACGGCCCGCGCGACCGGCAACGTCCGGCTCGACACGCCGGAGCCGGCGCTCGGCATCACGATCACGGCGGACAAGCTGCAATTGTTCGCCGCGCCGGACCGGCAGCTCTCGCTCACCGGCGACGCGAAGGCCACTGGCAGCGGCGACGCGATGTCCGTCACCGGCAAATTCACGGTGGACCGCGCGCGCTTTGCGCTGCCGCCGACTTCGGCGCCCAGGCTCGGCGACGACGTGGTGGTCGTGCGCGGCGGGGCGCAGGCGCGCACCAAGCCGCTCGACCCGAAGGAGGAGGCCGCGCGCATCAGCGAAAAGCCGACGAGCCGCTTCTCGCCGCACATCAACGTCGAAGTCAATCTCGGGCGCGACTTCCGCTTCATCGGGGCAGGCGCCGACCTGCTCCTGCGCGGTAGCATGCGCGTGCAGAGCGATCCGCTCTCGCCGATGCGCGCGAGCGGCACCATCACGGTGGCCGAGGGCACTTACGAAGCGTTCGATCGCAAGCTCGCCATCGAGCGCGGCCAGATCAACTTCGTCGGCCCGCTCGACAACCCCGACATCTACATCCAGGCCATGCGGCGCAATCAGGAAGTGGCGGCCGGGGTGCTGGTGACGGGGACCGTGCGTCAGCCGCGCGTGTCGCTCGTGTCCGAGCCGAACGTGTCGGACGAGGAGAAGCTGTCGTGGCTGCTGTTCGGCCACGGCCCGGACGGCGCGGGCCTCGGCCAGCGCCAGGCAATGGCCGGTGCGGCCACGGCGCTGCTGGGCGCCGCGGGCGGCAAGCGCATCATCAAGGATCTGGGCATCGACGAATTCAGCATTGGCACCAGCGACTCGGGCCTCTCGGACGACGAGCAGGTGGTGAAGATCGGCAAGGCGATTTCGGACAACTTCGCGCTCGGCTACGAACAGAGCCTGACGAGCGCGGCGAGCATCGTGAAGGTGACCTGGCAAGTCTCGCGCCGCTGGCAGCTCGTGCTGCGCACCGGGTCGCTGTCGGGCTTCGACGTGCTGTTCAACCGCCGCTTCGATTGACGCGGCAGCGGCAAGACGCGCGTCGCGAGGCGCGCGCCCGAGAGCAAGGAGGGAGTATCGATGAGAGCGTCACTTCGTTTCGTTCATGCGGCGCCCTGTGCGCGCCGTGGCCTTCGTTGGGGAGTCGCCATGGGATTGTTTGCGAGTCTGTTGGGCCTGTTCGGCTGTGACCAGCAGCAGATCGACAAGGTGCGCGAGAAGGCGCGCGACACGTTCAATGCCGTCAAGCCGGACGATATGCTGTTGCGCGACTTGAAGCCCGGCGTGAGCACCGAAGCGCAGGTGCGCGGGCAAATGGGCAAGCCCGAAATCGTCTGGGAGAACGACGACGGCTCGCGTCGTCTGGAGTATCCGCGCGCGCCGGGCGGCTTGCGAACGTACATGGTCGACATTGCGCCCGATGGCAGGCTGCGCAGCGTGACGCAGGCGCTCGTGGCGGAGAACTTCGAGCAGGTGCGCCCGGGCATGACGCAGGACGAAGTCCGGCGCCTGCTCGGCAAGCCGACGAGCGTGGCGGACTACCGCCTGAAGAAGGAGACGGTGTGGAGCTGGCGCTGGCTCGAGGACGGCGTGAACACGCCGGGCCTGTTCAACGCGCACTTCGGGCCTGACGGCCGCGTGAGCGTGACTTCGCGCTCGCCCGACCCGGCCTCGGAGCGCCCCTGAGCCGCATTACCGTGAGCTGGCGCCGTCGGCCGCACCCGCACGAGCGGCGGCGCTGGCCGACGCATGACGGTGGCGATTCGTCACCATGCGCTCGTGCAGACGCGCGATGATGCGACTGCCGGTTTTCTCGAACGCGAACGGTAGCAGCGCGTGTACGAGGCAGGCCAGGCATGCCCCCAACAGCGGCAGCGCGAAGGAGAACGCCGAACCCATGTGTTGGAGGTAGTTTTCGCCGACAGAGGCTGGATGTTGAGTGAAAATTTTCATGTCGACCTCTATTTTCGGAATGTTTTTGAAGTCTACCTGCCTCGATAAGGTAAAGGCTTTCAAAAGCACCGGCGAATCGGGTACGATTTGGAAAATTTTTCCTCGGAGTGGCTGTCGTGGACAAAACCGATCTCGCGATTCTGGAAAATCTGCAAGAAGACGCCTCGCGCTCGCTCGGGGAATTGGCCGAGGCCGTGCATCTGTCGCCTACGCCGTGCTGGCGGCGTGTGCAGCGTCTGCGCGAGAGCGGCGTGATCACGGGGCAGGTGACGCTGTGCGACCCCCAGCAACTCGATCTGCGCGTGACCGCGTTCGTCTTCATCAAGGCCGCAACGCACAGCGAGGACTGGATGCTGCGCTTCGTGGAAGGTGCGCGCGAGCTGCCCGAGATCGTCGAGATTCACCGCATGGCCGGCGAAATCGACTATCTGCTCAAGGTCTATCTGCCCGACATTGCGGCGTATGACCGCTTCTACAAGAAGCTCATCCGCGTGGCCGATCTCCAGGACATCAGCGCGAGCTTCTCGATGGAGACGGTCAAGTTCACCACCGCGCTGCCGGTGGACCATCTGCGCTAGGCGCTGTCGCCGCCCGCGTCATGGACGTTGGCGGTCGCGCCCACCAGACCACCGGCGAGGCCGGCCGCAAGACGTGGCCGGCCAACGGGCGCGCCCCTTACTTCACGCGCATGCCCGGCTTCGCGCCGTTGTGCGGCTCGAGGATGTAGATGCCGGGCTCCGCCTTCTCGTCGGCGGCCGACGCGGCGAGCACCATGCCTTCGGACAGGCCGAACTTCATCTTGCGCGGCGCGAGGTTGGCCACCATCACCGTGAGCTTGCCGACGAGCGCCTCGGGCTGCGGATAGGCCGACTTGATGCCGGAGAAGACGTTGCGGGTCTTCGTCTCGCCCACGTCGAGCGTGAGCTGCAAGAGCTTGTCCGAGCCTTCCACCGCCTTGCAATCGACAATGCGCGCAATGCGCAGATCGATCTTCGCGAAGTGGTCGATGGTAATGACACCGCTGTCGCCACTGTCGCCGCCGACCGCTTTGTCGGCCTTCGGGGCCTCCTTTGCACCGGCGCCCGCCTTCGCGGCCTTGCCCTTGGCGGCCGCCGCATCGGCTGCCGGCGCGCCCGCCTGCAGCGAGTCGCGGTTGGCGGCGAGCAGCGCTTCGATCTGCTTGCCTTCGACGCGCGTCATCAGATGCTTGTATGCCGTGATCGCGGTGTCGGCGGTGAGCGGGCGCTCCACGTCCTGCCACGTTTGCGGGGCGATGTTCAGGAAGCGCTCCACGGCCTCCGCGGTGACCGGCAGCACCGGCTTGAGATACAGCGTGAGCAGGCGGAACGCTTCCAGGCACACCGAGCATGCCTCGTGCAGCGCGGCGGCCTGCGCCGGGTCCTTCGCCAGATCCCAGGGCTTGACCGTGTCGACGTAGCCGTTGACCGCGTCGGCCTGCTCCATCACCAGCCGCAGCGCCTTGCCGAACTCACGCGCCTCGTAGTGAGCGGCGATCTGTGCCGCTGCACCGCGCACCTGTGCGAGCAGCGCGTGCTGCATGGCGTGCGCCGACACGCGGCCGTCGAAGCGCTTGATCAGGAACCCGGCCGCGCGGCTCGCGATGTTGACGTACTTGCCCACCAGATCGCTGTTCACGCGCGCGATGAAGTCATCGAGGTTCAGGTCGATGTCTTCCATCGTGTTGCCGAGCTTCGCGCCGATGTAGTAACGCAGCCACTCCGGGTTCAGACCGGTGTCGATGAAGCTTTGCGCCGTAATGAACGTGCCGCGCGACTTCGACATCTTCTGTCCGTCCACCGTCAGGAAGCCGTGGGCGTACACGTTGGTCGGCGTGCGATGACCCGAGAATTCGAGCATCGCGGGCCAGAACAGCGTGTGGAAGTACAGGATGTCCTTGCCGATGAAATGGTATTGCTCGGTGGTCGAGCCGGGCCTGACCCATTCCTCGAAGTTCAGCCCGCGCTTCGCGCACAGGTTTTTGAAGCTCGCGTAGTAGCCGACCGGGGCGTCCAGCCAGACGTAGAAGTACTTGCCCGGCGCGCCCGGAATCTCGAAACCGAAGTAGGGCGCGTCGCGCGAGATGTCCCAGTCGGCCAGCGTGGATTCGCCGTCTTCGCCGAGCCACTCCTTCATCTTGTTGGCCGCCTCGGGCTGTGCGAGGCCGGCCACCCACTTGCGCAGGAACTGCTCGCAGCGCTTGTCCGAGAGCTTGAAGAAGTAATGCGTGGACGTCTTGCGCACCGGCGTGGCGCCCGAGACGACCGAATACGGATTGATCAGGTCGGTCGGCGCGTAGGTCGAGCCGCAGACTTCGCACGAGTCGCCGTACTGGTCCTTCGCGCCGCACTTCGGACACTCGCCCTTGATGAAGCGGTCCGGCAGGAACATTTCCTTGACCGGGTCGTAGGCCTGTTCGATGTCGCGCGCCTCGATGAGGCCCTGCTCCTTGAGTGCGAGGTACACGCTCTCGGACAACTCGCGGTTCTCTTCGGAGTCGGTCGAATAGTAGTTGTCGAACGAGATGCCGAAGCTGTCGAAGTCGCGCTTGTGCTCCTTCCAGACGCGCTCGATCAGTTGCCGGGGCGTGAGCCCTTCCTTCTCGGCGCGCAACATGACCGGCGTGCCGTGCGTGTCGTCCGCGCCCACGTAGTACACCTCGTGCCCTTGCATTCGCATGTGCCGCACCCAGATGTCGGTCTGGATGTACTCGACCAGGTGACCGATGTGAATCTGGCCATTGGCGTACGGCAGGGCGGAGGTGACGAGAATGCGGCGGGACATGGGGATGGAGTCTGCTGTTGAGAAAAACCGGGAAGGGTCGATTCTAGCAGGCGGGCGAAGTTGCCGCCCAAATGGTGTCGTCGGGCGTCGCCGAGTGCCGTGGGGCTGCCGTGCGGATGTGCCGGGCATCCCGGCGCGCGCCGGGACATCGTTGGGGCGGCGCACCCGGCGGATCGCGCGGCCAAAAAAAAGCCGGAACGAAAGGTTCCGGCAGAACTAGGCACACGTAACGTCAATAACAAAGAGGAGATGGAAGCGCCCACGGTAGGCACTTCCGCAGAGTCTGAGCCCCGCCGCACGGGTTTAGTTCAACACAAGCGCTGACTTTCGATGGTGCATTGCAGCATGCGAGACTCGCCTATTACGCGCGCCGAAAAGCAACATGCCCGGCGAGCCGGGCATGTGCGTGAGACGAGCGCAGAGCGATTGTTGGCGCAAACGCGCCGAAAGATCGTCAGCCGCGCGGTGCTTGCTGATTCGGCGCGTGCAGCAGGATTTCCACGCGGCGATTCTGGGCGCGGCCCTCGGCCGTGGCGTCCGATGCGATCGGTTGGCTCGACGCCACGCCGGTCGCGCTCAGGCGGTTGGCGGCCACGCCGCGGCTCGTCAGATACTGCGCGACGTTGGCTGCGCGCTGTTGCGACAGGGGCACATTGATGCGATCGCCGCCCGTGCTGTCGGTGTGGCCCACGATGCTGGCCGTGATGCCGGGGTTCTGATTGAGCGACGTGGCAACGTCGTCGAGCACGGCACGGAAGTTCGGCTTGATGTCGGCGCGGCCCGTGTCGAACGTGACGTCGCTCGGCACGGCGACCTTGAGCGAGCCGTCCGGCTGTTCGGAGATCGTGGTGCCGGTGCCGGCGGTGTGCCCGCCCAGCGTATTCTTGATGGATTGCCAGTTGTACCCGGCCGCACCGCCTGCAGCGGCGCCCACGGCGGCGCCGATCAGCGTGCCGGTGGTGTTGCCACCGATGAGGTTGCCAAGACCTGCCCCGACCGCGGCGCCGACACCGGTGCCCACAGCCGTGTTGGTGCCCTGCTGCGTCTGGCAGCCGGCCAGCAATGCGGCGGCGGCCAGAACCAGTGCGGAAGCGTGCAGAGTGTTCTTGTTCATTTGAGGCTCCTTATCGATTAGCTAAGCAGTGATGAGACACGCGCGAGCACTTCGTCGAAGCACGCGCAGCCCGCAGGGGTTTTAAACCGGCAGGCGCGCCGTCTCTTACAATAGCGCCGAGTGTCAACCGCAGGCAAGCGCAGTTTGCCGCGACGGCTGGTCCCCATGACACGCGCGCCTCGCATGCTAATCGAGAGCGCGCGCCACGGATGTTACAAGTTGTTAGCGCCGTGCCGGGCGTTCTCCGGCGCGCCTCGACAGAGCGAGAGAGACACATGGAAGTTGCCCAGATCAATGAAGTGCTGCGTGGCATCGTCGACCCCGATACGGGGCTCGATCTGATCGCCGGAAAGTATGTGAAGCAAGTCGCGGCGGAGCACGGCCACGTCGGCATCCAGATCGAATACGGCTATCCCGCGAAGAGCCAGTTCGACGCCATGCGCGCGCGCGTTACCGAGGCCGTCGGCAAGCTGCCCGGCGTCGAGCGCGTGGCCGTCGAAATCAGCCAGAAGATCGTCTCGCACGCGGTGCAGCGCGGCGTGAAGCTGCTACCCAACGTAAAGAACGTTGTCGCGGTGGCCTCCGGCAAGGGCGGCGTGGGCAAGAGCACCACGGCCGTGAACCTGGCGCTCGCGCTCGCGGCCGAAGGCGCCAACGTCGGCATTCTCGATGCCGACATCTACGGCCCGTCGCTGCCCACGCTGCTGGGCATTCACGGCAAACCGGAATCGAAGGACGGCAAGACGCTCGAGCCGATGATCGGGCACGGCCTGCAGGCAAGCTCCATCGGTTTTCTGATCGAGCCGGACAACCCGATGGTGTGGCGCGGCCCGATGGTCACGCAGGCGCTCGAACAGCTCCTCAACCAGACGAACTGGAAGGACCTCGACTACCTCATCGTCGACATGCCGCCGGGCACGGGAGACATTCAGCTCACGCTCGCGCAGAAGGTGCCGGTCACGGGCGCGGTCATCGTGACCACGCCGCAGGACCTGGCGCTGCTCGACGCGCGCAAGGGGCTCAAGATGTTCGAGAAGGTCGGCGTGCCGATCCTGGGCCTCATCGAGAACATGAGCGTGCATATCTGCTCGAACTGCGGTCACGAGGAGCCGATCTTCGGTGTGGGCGGCGGCGAGCGCATGAGCCATGACTTCGACGTGGATCTGCTCGGCAAGCTGCCGCTCGAGATGAGCATTCGCGTGCACGCCGACGCCGGCATGCCGAGCGTGGTCGGCGACCCCGACGGCCCGGTGGCGGCGCGTTACAAGGCCATCGCGCGCAAGGTCGCGGTGAAGATCGCGGCCAGGCAGAAGGACATGACGAGCAAGTTCCCGTCGATCGTCGTCCAGAACACGTAACGGGCGGGCCGTCCGGGCCTGGAGCGCGCGAGGAGCGGCACGGGAAGCCCCGCGGGGCACGGGAGGACCGAAAACCTCACCGCAGCGCAACAATCGCGTAAAATACGCCCACTTTTTCACGTACCACGCCCATTCAGGCCCACACATGAGCATCAAGTCCGACAAATGGATCCGGCGTATGGCCGAAGAGCACGGCATGATCGAGCCCTTCGAGCCGTCGCAGATCCGGTATTCCCAGGACGGGCAGAAGATCGTCAGCTACGGCACGTCGAGTTACGGCTACGATATCCGTTGTGCGGCTGAATTCAAGATCTTCACGAACATCAATTCGACGATCGTCGATCCGAAGAACTTCGACGAGAAGTCGTTCGTCGATTTCTCGGGCGACGTGTGCATCATTCCGCCGAACTCGTTCGCGCTGGCGCGCACCGTGGAGTATTTCCGCATTCCCCGCAACGTGCTCACGGTGTGCCTGGGCAAATCGACGTATGCGCGCTGCGGCATCATCGTGAACGTGACGCCGTTCGAACCCGAATGGGAGGGCTACGTGACGCTGGAGTTCTCCAACACGACGCCGCTGCCGGCGAAGATCTACGCCAACGAAGGCGTGGCGCAGGTGCTGTTCTTCGAATCCGACGAAGTCTGCGAGACTTCGTACAAGGATCGCGGCGGCAAGTATCAGGGACAGCGCGGTGTCACGCTGCCGAAAACCTAGCCCGTTACGCTCGATCGGGCTTGACTCGCCGCCGGTGAGCATCCTCTCCATTGCAATGCCCAAGAGCCACGGCCATGTCGGACCGTGGCTCGTTCTTTTGTCGAAGGAACGCCAATGAAATTCCGTTTCCCGATCGTCATCATCGACGAGGACTTCCGCTCTGAAAATATCTCCGGATCCGGAATTCGTTCCCTGGCGGAGGCCATCGAAGCCGAAGGCATGGAAGTCAACGGCCTCACGAGCTATGGCGACCTGACCTCGTTCGCGCAGCAGGCGAGCCGCGCGTCGAGTTTCATCCTGTCCATCGACGACGACGAGTTCGGCACCTTCTCGAGCGAGGCGGGCGGCGAAGGCGAGGGCGAACTGGCGCTGGCGATCATCAACCTGCGGGCGTTCGTGCAGGAAGTGCGTCGCCGCAATCCTGACATTCCGATTTTCCTCTACGGCGAGACGCGCACGTCGCGCCACATCCCGAACGACATCCTGCGCGAGTTGCATGGCTTCATTCACATGTTCGAGGACACGCCGGAGTTCGTGGCGCGCCACATCATCCGTGAAGCCAAGTCGTATCTCGACTCGCTGCCGCCGCCGTTCTTCCGCTCGCTTACGCATTATGCTGCCGATGGCTCGTACTCGTGGCACTGCCCCGGCCACTCGGGCGGCGTGGCGTTCCTGAAGAGCCCGGTGGGCCAGATGTTCCACCAGTTCTTCGGCGAGAACATGCTGCGCGCGGATGTCTGCAACGCGGTGGAAGAACTCGGCCAGCTGCTCGATCACAACGGCCCGGTGGGCGCCTCGGAGCGCAATGCGGCGCGCATCTTCAACGCCGATCACCTGTTTTTCGTGACCAACGGCACGTCGACCTCGAACAAGATCGTGTGGCACGCGACGGTGGCGCCGGGCGACATCGTCGTGGTCGATCGCAACTGCCACAAGTCGATCCTGCACGCGATCACGATGACCGGCGCCGTGCCGGTGTTTCTCACGCCCACGCGCAACCACCTGGGCATCATCGGCCCGATTCCGAAGTCGCAGTTCGAGCCGGAAGTCATTCGCGCGAAGATCGAGGCGAACCCGTTCGCGCGCGAAGTGCTCGAGCGCGATCCGAACGCCAAGCCGCGTATTCTGACGATCACGCAAAGCACTTACGACGGCGTGATCTACAACGTCGAGATGATCAAGGAACTGCTCGGCAACAACATCGACACGCTGCATTTCGACGAGGCGTGGCTGCCGCATGCGGCGTTCCACGAGTTCTATCGCGACATGCACGCCATCGGCGAGGGACGTCCGCGTTCGTCCGAAGCGACCATCTATGCCACGCACTCGACGCACAAGCTGCTCGCGGGCATCTCCCAGGCCTCGCAGATCGTCGTGCAGGATTCGGAAGCGCGCACGTTCGACACGTATCGCTTCAACGAGGCGTATCTCATGCATACGTCCACTTCGCCGCAGTACGCCATCATCGCGTCGTGCGACGTGGCCGCCGCGATGATGGAGCCGCCGGGGGGCACCGCGCTCGTGGAGGAGTCGATCGTCGAGGCGCTCGATTTTCGCCGCGCCATGCGCAAGGTGGCCTCGGAGTATGGCGATTCGTGGTGGTTCTCGGTGTGGGGGCCGGAGAATCTCGGCGACGAGGGCACGATCCAGCGCGAGGACTGGGTGCTGCGCGCCAACGATCGCTGGCACGGCTTCGGCGATCTGGCCGACGGTTTCAACATGCTCGACCCGATCAAGGCGACGATCATCACGCCGGGGCTGGACGTGGACGGCGAGTTCGGCGAGAGCGGCATTCCCGCGGCCATCGTCACCAAGTACCTGGCCGAGCACGGCATCATCGTCGAGAAGACAGGCCTGTACTCGTTCTTCATCATGTTTACCATCGGCATCACCAAGGGGCGCTGGAACTCGATGGTGACCGAGCTGCAACAGTTCAAGGACGACTACGATCACAACCGGCCGCTGTGGCGCGTGCTGCCCGAGTTCGTGGCGCAGTTCCCGCGCTACGAGCGCATCGGCCTGCGCGACCTGTGCGACCAGATCCATAGCGTGTACAAGGCGAACGACGTGGCGCGCGTGACGACCGAGATGTACCTCTCGGACATGCAGCCGGCAATGAAGCCGACCGACGCGTTCTCGAAGCTGGCGCACCGCCAGATCGATCGCGTGCCCATCGACGAGCTCGAAGGTCGCGTGACGAGCGTGCTGCTCACGCCGTACCCGCCGGGCATTCCGCTGCTGATCCCGGGCGAACGCTTCAACGCCGCGATCATCGAGTACCTGCGCTTCGCTCGCGACTTCAACGAGCGCTTCCCGGGCTTCCATACCGACATTCACGGACTGGTGGTCGAGGAAGTGGACGGTCGTCCGGAGTACTTCGTGGACTGCGTGCGTCAGTAGCGCCCGGCGCCGGTGCGCCGGCGTGGGAGAGCGCAGGAGAGCGCAGGAGAGCGCAGGAGGGCGCAGGACGGTGTGTTGCCGCCCCGGCCCGTGACACCCCACGGCCCCGTGTGAAAGCACGGGGCCGTTTTGCTTTGCGCTGGCGCCATACGCCGTTTCCCGCGATGCTGCTTTCTCAATCCGGCGGCGCTCGAAGGCGGCGTCTCGGGGGGAAATCGGCAAAAACGCGAATTGGCTGTGAAATGTCGCGAAATTCATGACAATCGCGTGCAAGCGTCGGCCGGACATTCCGCGAGTGTCGCGTTTGTGGTTTGACTCCAGTTTGACGGTTTTGGGCGTTTTCCTAAAAGATTGAGCGGATCGCGTTGCTACACTCGACGCATTTTTTCGCGCAGGAGGGGTCATGAACGTCACCCGGGAACTGGTCTTCACCACCTACGGCACGCTGGTGTGCGCGACTTTGGTGTTGTTGCTCGGGCGCAAGCTGGTCGAGTGGATCAGGCCGCTGCGCACGTACAGCATTCCGGAGCCGGTGGCCGCCGGCCTGCTCGTGGCGCTCGGCACGCTCGCGCTTCGCCAGTTCGGGCAGGTCGAACTGCGTTTCGACACCTCGTTGCAAGCGCCGCTCATGCTGGCGTTCTTCGCGACCATCGGCCTGTCGGCCAATCTCGCCAGCCTGCGCGCCGGCGGCAAGCGGCTGGCGCTGTTTCTCGCGATCGTGGCGGGCATGCTCGTCACGCAGAACGCCATCGGCGTGGGACTGGCGATGGCCATGGGGCTGGCGCCGGGCGTCGGCCTGCTGGGCGGCTCGATCACGCTGGCGGGCGGCCACGGTACGGGCGCTGCGTGGGGCGAGACGCTCACCACGCGCTACGGCGTGCAATCGGCGCTCGAGATCGCCATGGCCTGCGCCACGTTCGGCCTGGTGTTCGGCGGTCTGCTGGGCGGGCCGGTGGCGCGTTACCTGGTCGGGCGTCTGGGCGGCAAGGTGCCGGGCGTGGACGCTGCGAGGGACGCCGCGCCGGAAGGGTTCGAGCAGCCGCATACGGTGCGCCTGATCACGGCGCAGGCGCTCATCGAGACGGTCGCCATGATCGCGATCTGTCTGCTCGGCGGCGAATGGATCGCGCAGCGGCTCTCGGGGACGGCGTTCGAACTCCCCACCTTCGTGTGTGTGCTGTTCGTGGGCGTGATGGTGCGCAACCTGCTGGCGCTCGTCGGCTACGAGGTGTTCGAGCGTTCGCTGTCGGTGCTCGGCAACGTGAGTCTGTCGCTGTTCCTCGCAATGGCGCTCATGGCGCTGCGGCTGTGGGATCTGTCGACGCTGGCCGTGCCGATGGTCGTGATCCTCGTGGTGCAGGCCGCAACCATGGCCGCGTATGCCATCTTCGTCACGTTCCGGCTCATGGGCCGCAATTACGATGCCGCGGTGCTCGCGGCCGGCCATTGCGGCTTCGGCCTTGGCGCGACGCCGACTGCCATCGCGAACATGCAGGCCGTGACCGAGCGCTTCGGGCCATCGCATCTGGCGTTTCTCATCGTGCCGATGGTGGGCGCGTTCTTCATCGACATCCTCAACGCGCTGATCATCAAGGGTTTCCTGTGGTTGCCAATCTTCTGACGCGTGTTCCGGCGTGCATGGTCGCGCAGGGCGCTTCGTCATGAAAAACACCCCGAAGGTTGGATTCACGTCCAACTTTCGGGGTGCAATTCGCGACAGGGCGACTCGTTGCTGACGCCGGAAGCGGTGGCGGCTTACTTGGCGAGCTTGGCGCGGGCGGCGGCGATGGCGCGTTGCACCTGTGCGGGCGCCGTGCCGCCGATGTGGTTGCGACTGGCCACCGAGCCTTCGAGCGTGAGGTAGTCGAAGACGTCTTCGCCCACGAGCGGCGAGAACTTCTGCAATTCGGCGAGCGACAGATCGGCCAGATCGATCTCGCGATCCGAACAGATCTTCACGGCGTGGGCCACGATTTCGTGCGCGTCGCGGAACGGCAGACCCTTCTTCACCAGATAGTCGGCCAGGTCGGTCGCGGTCGAGAAGCCTTGCAGCGCCGCATTGCGCATGTTGCCCTCGCGCACCTTGATGCCCGGCACCATGTCCGCGAAGATGCGCAGCGTGTCGATCACGGTGTCGACCGTGTCGAACAGCGGTTCCTTGTCTTCCTGGTTGTCCTTGTTGTATGCGAGCGGCTGGCCCTTCATCAGCGTGAGCAGGGCGATCAGGTGACCGTTGACCCGGCCGGTCTTGCCGCGCGCCAGCTCGGGCACGTCCGGGTTCTTCTTCTGCGGCATGATCGAGCTGCCCGTGCAGAAACGGTCGGCCAGATCGATGAAGCCCACGCGCGGGCTCATCCACAGCACCAGCTCTTCCGAGAAGCGCGAGACGTGCGTCATCACGAGCGCGGCGGCAGCGGTGAATTCGATGGCGAAGTCACGATCCGAGACCGCGTCGAGCGAGTTCGTGCAGACCTCTTCGAAGCCGAGCGTGGCGGCCACGCGCTCCCGGTCGATCGGGTAGCTCGTGCCGGCGAGTGCGGCGGCGCCCAGCGGCAGGCGGTTCACGCGGCGGCGCACGTCGAGCATGCGCTCGGCGTCGCGGCTGAACATCTCGAAGTAAGCCATGAGGTGGTGGCCGAACGTTACCGGCTGCGCGACTTGCAGGTGGGTGAAACCCGGCAGGATCGTGGCGCTGTGCTGCTCGGCCAGATCCAGCAGCGCGCGGCGCAGATCGCCGAGATGCGCGCCGATGCGATCGATTTCGCTGCGCAGCCACAGGCGGATGTCGGTCGCCACCTGGTCGTTGCGCGAGCGGCCCGTGTGCAGGCGCTTGCCGGCGTCGCCGATGAGCGCCGTCAGGCGCGCCTCGATGTTCAGGTGAACGTCCTCGAGATCGAGTTGCCACTCGAACTCGCCGCGCTCGATCTCGCCGCGGATCTGCGCCATGCCGCGCTGGATGTCGGCCAGGTCCTGGGCGCTGATGATGCCTTGCGCGGCCAGCATGTCGGCATGGGCGAGCGAGCCCTCGATGTCGAACAGCGCAAGTCGCTTGTCGAAGAACACCGACGCGGTGTAGCGCTTGACGAGTTCGGAAACGGGTTCGGAAAAGCGGGCCGACCAGGCTTCGCCTTTCTTGTGGAGTTGGGAGGTCATTGTCGTAGCGTGGCTAATCGAGGCCCATCGAGGCTGAATGAAGCGGACCGTGGCGAAGCACGGCAAACCGCGATTATACAGCCCCCGGGGGCTTTGCCCGGCGGCGCGCGGCGCCCGGGAGGCACGCCGTTCAGCGTGCCAGCGAGAGCGTCCAGATGCGCGGCGGCGCCGACAGGCAGAGGCCCGAGGTGGCTTCGTCGAACGCGGCGCGTTGCAGCGCCTCGAGCTTCGCGGCCTTCGCGATGCGCTCGCGCGCCTGATGGATGCGCGCCATGCGCGACGGATCGTCGGGCAGCGCGCACAGGCGGCCCAGATCGCGCATGAGCGACGTGCTCAGGCGGTCGAGCGCCGGGCGCAGACGCGTGGACAGATCGACCGGCTCTCCCGGCGCCCGGCCCTCGCGCGCCCAGCGGGCCAGCAGCGCCGTCTGCACGAGCTTGCCGGCTTCGATCTGCATGCGGAAGAAGGTGCGCGCCTGCGCCGGCGTCAGGCCGAACTGCGCGGCGCGCTCGGCCGCGCTGTCGAGCAGCGCCTGCTCACGCGGCGTGTCCTGCACCGGTTTGCCCGACGAGAACTTGTTGCGCGCCACGGCTTCGCTGATCGCGAGCCGCTCCAGAATGCCGTGCATGAGCGGATCGAGCACGGGATCGATGATCCGGGGCGGCTTGGCCGCGGCGCCCGGCGCCGTGGCGAGCGTCTGCGACACGAGCTGCGCGGCCAGACCGCGCACGCCATGCGGGGCCGCGCCCATCGGCGCAGTGCCCACCGGTGCGTGGGCGAGGCTCACCCCCGGTTCGTGGACGTCCGAAGCGTCGGCCCGCGCCCCCGCGCTGACCGAGACGAACACCGCTGCCGCCGCGAGCGCGGCAATGCGCCGCGCCGTCCGGCCCGGCCGGACGTGTGAACGAGAGTTGGAATCGGAATGCATGATGGATGGGCCCCCCGGCAGCCATCGTGTCGAATTCGACGAAATATACCGCCCTATCGGTCGACTGTCGTTGGGGAGATTCCCAAGAGGCCGGACGTCGCGAACGAAGCCGGCACGACCGCGACATGACTTTGGCATGACGCCGACAGGGCGCCCGGCGCGCCGGCACTGCACCGAAGCGCCGGGTTCCCGACGGGCCGCACGCCCGCCGGGGCCCGCGGGCGGTCAGCCGGTATTGCGCAGGCCGGCGGCAATGCCGTTGATGGACAGATGGATGCCGCGCCGTGCGCGTTCGTCCGACTCGCCCGCCCGGTGACGGCGCAGCAGCTCGACCTGCAAGTGGTTGAGCGGATCGAGGTACGGGAAGCGGTTCTTGATCGAGCGCGCGAGCAGCGGGTTGTCGGCCAGCCGCTCCTCGTGTCCGGTGATCAGCGCGAGCGCCCGCGAGGTGCTTTGCCATTCGGCGACGATGCGATCGAACACGCGCTTGCGCAGTTTCTCGTCGGGCACGAGCTCTGCGTAGCGCGAGGCCACGGCCAGATCGGTCTTGGCGAGCACCATGTCCATGTTCGAGAGCAGATTCGCGAAGAACGGCCAGCGCTTGACCATCTGGCGCAGCGTGTCGAGACGCTTGTCGCGCCCGGCCTCGCCGCCGCCATCCAGATACGCGTGTACGGCGCTGCCGAAGCCGTACCAGCCCGTGAGCAGCAGGCGGCACTGGCCCCAGGAGAAACCCCACGGAATCGCACGCAGGTCTTCGATGCGGCGGTTCTTCGGATCGGAGAACTTGCGCGACGCGGGGCGTGAGCCGATGTTGAGCTCGGCGATCTCCGCAATCGGCGTGGCCGAGAAGAAGTAGTCGGTGAACCCCGGCGTCTCGTAGACCAGGTCGCGATAGGCCGCGAAGGCCGTGTCGGAGAGCGTCTGCATGACGGCCTCGAACGCGGCCAGGCGCGCCGGCTGGTTGCGGCTCGGCAGCAGCGTGGCCTCGAGCGTGGCCGCGACGATCGTCTCCAGATTGCGCCGCCCGATCTCCGGATTGGCGAACTTGCTGGCGATGATCTCGCCCTGTTCGGTAAGGCGGATCTGCCCGTTGACCGTGCCCGGCGGCTGCGACAGGATGGCCTGATAGGTCGGGCCGCCGCCTCGACCGACGGTGCCGCCGCGGCCGTGGAACAGACGCAGACGGATGCCTTTCTCCTCGAACAGGCGCACCAGCGCCAGCTCGGCCTTGTACAGTTCCCAGTTCGACGTGAGGAAGCCGCCGTCCTTGTTGCTGTCGGAGTAGCCGAGCATGACTTCCTGCTCGCCGCCTTGCTGCACCACGACCTCCGACATGCCCGGGATGTCGAAGAACTCGCGCATGATGACCGGCGCGTGGCGCAAGTCGGCGATCGTCTCGAACAGGGGAATGACCATGGCGCCGACCTTCGGCTCCGCGGCCGGGGCACCCGTGCCGCCGAGCGCGCCCTGGAACAGGCCCGTCTCCTTTTGCAGCAGCATCACTTCCACCAGATCGCTCACCGTCTCCGTGTGCGAAATGATGTAGTTGCGCACCGCGCGCGCGCCGAACCGGGCGCGGATGTCGCGGGCGGCGGCGAACACGGCGAGCTCGTCGCGCGTGCGCTGCGAGTACTCGAGATACGGCGAGAAGAGCGGGCGCGGGTCGCGCAGCTCGCGCAGCAACAACGCGAGCTTTTCCTGCTCGTCGAGCTTCGCGTAGTTCGCTTCGACGCCAGCCTTGGCGAGCAGCTCGGCGATCACTGCCTCGTGAACGTCCGAGCTCTGACGCAGGTCGATGCTCGCCAGATGGAAGCCGAAGACTTCGGCGGCGCGAACGAGCGGGCCGAGCCGTTGCGTGATGAGCGCGCCGCCGTGATGCGCCACGAGCGACGCGACGATGGTGTTCAGATCGGAGATGAATTCGCTGGCGTCGAGATAGGGTCGCGCCTGACCGACGGCGCCGCGGTGCGGCACGTGGCCGACCCATTCGCGCGCGGTGGCCGCCAGGCGGGCGTACACGCCGATGAGCGCACGTCGATACGGCTCGTCGGTGCGGTGCGGCGAATCGTCGGGCGAGCGGCGCGCGAGCGTGAGCAGCGCATCGCTCGCGCCGGCCAGCAACTGCGAGACGGAAAGTTCCGCGCCGAGCAGGTGCACCTGCTCCAGGTAATGCGCGAAGATTTCCGTGGCCTGGCGGGTGATCGCCAGTTGCAGCGTCTGCGCGGTGACGTTCGGATTGCCGTCGCGATCGCCGCCGATCCAGCTGCCCATCTGCAGGAAGCGGCCGAGCCCTTCGGCGCGCACGTCTGGCACGGCGTCGTGCAGCTCGGCACTGACGTCCGCATAGAGCGCGGGAATTTCGGACAGGAACGTGCTGCGGTAGTACGACAGCGCGTTCTCGATTTCGTCGGCGACGGTCAGACGCGAGCTGCGCAGCATGCGCGTCTGCCACAGCGTGGTCACGCACGCGAGGATCGACTCGGTATTGCGCTCGCGCTCGCGCTCGGTGAGCGCATCGTCGCGATGCGCGAGCAAGCGGGCGATTTCGCGCTCGGCGTCGAGAATGCTCTTGCGCTGCACTTCGGTCGGGTGCGCGGTGAGCACCGGCACGATGAGCGCGCTGGCGAAGAAGGCCTGCAGCGTGGCGGGATCGGCGCGACCGGCGTCCTTGAGGCTTTGCAGCGCGGCGCTCAGACTGCCCGGCTGCGCACGGCTGCCGGCGAGCGCATGCACGCGGCGGCGGCGATTGTGATGGCGGTCCTCGGCGATGTTGGCCAGATGCGAGAAGTAGCTGAACGCGCGCACCACCTGAATGGCCTGCTCGTTGGTGAGGCCGTTGAGGAGCGTGTCGAGCGCCTTTGCCGCGCTGCGGTCGCCCTCGCGGTGAAAGCGCACGGCGTTCTGGCGGATGGTCTCGACGAGGTCGAACGCGTCGCTGCCCTGCTGCTCGCGCAGCACGTCGCCGAGCAGGCGGCCGAGGAAGCGGATGTCCTCACGCAGCGGGGCGTCCTTGTCTTCGCGCGAGCGGCGCGATTTTGAAGGGATCTGCGCAGGCGTGGCGGCGGAGGCGGCGGGCGTGCCGGACAGCCCCGCCGTGCGGGATGCGCGTGAAGTGCGCGGGCTCGGCGATGCTGGCGAGGCCGCACCGGAAGTGGAGGGGGCCGCGGCTGCTGCCTTCGCGGGGGGAGTGTTGCCGACCGACGTGGCCAGGCCCTCTTGCGGGGCTTTTGCCTTTGCGCTGCTCTTCATGACGCTCCTCTCGAGACCGGCCGTTACGGCCCGTCAGGCGTGTTACCATTTTTTCTTTTGGTCTTCACGCGGTTGCTGAATGAACTTCGCTGCTCCTGAAACCCTGGTGATCGCGTCGCGCGAGAGCCGCCTCGCCATGTGGCAGGCCGAACACGTGCGTGACGCGCTGCACAAATTATATCCGCAGTGCCGCGTGAGTATTCTCGGCATGACCACGCGCGGCGATCAGATTCTCGATCGCTCGCTCGCGAAGGTCGGCGGCAAGGGGTTGTTCGTCAAGGAGCTGGAGCTCGCGCTGGCCGATGGCCGGGCCGATCTGGCCGTGCACTCGCTCAAGGACGTGCCGATGCAGTTGCCCGACGGCTTCACGCTCGCTGCCGTGCTCGAGCGCGAGGATCCGCGCGACGCATTCGTGAGCAACGACTACGACAGCCTCGAGGCCTTGCCCGCCGGCGCGGTGGTCGGCACCTCGAGCCTGCGCCGCGAGGTCTCGCTGCGCACGACGTACCCGCATCTGAAGGTCATGCCGCTGCGCGGCAATCTCGATACGCGCCTGGGCAAGCTGGACCGCGGCGACTACGCCGCGATCATTCTGGCCGCGGCCGGGCTCAAGCGCCTGGGGTTGGCCTCGCGCATTCGCGCCACGCTCGCGCCCGAGGCGAGCCTGCCCGCCGCCGGTCAGGGCGCGCTCGGCATCGAGGTGCGCGCGGGCCGTCCCGAAATCCTGCAATGGCTCGCACCGCTCCATGACGCCCGCACCACGCTCGCGGTGAGCGCCGAGCGCGCGGTCTCGCGTGCCCTGGGCGGCTCCTGCCAGGTGCCGCTGGCCGCCTTCGCGCAGTTCACGCCGCAAGGCGAGCTCTCGCTGCGGGCGTTCATCGCGTCGACGGACGGCGCCACGGTGCTGCGCTCGCAAGGCGCCGCCAAGGTAGCCGATGGCGACGTGGCCGGAGCCGAGGCGCTGGGACAGCGCGTCGCGCAGGAACTCATCGATGCGGGGGGACTGGCGCTGGTGCCGCCGCCCGACGCCAAGGATTGACCGGATTGTCCCCGCGCGCGCCGTCAGCTTCGGGCACTTCGGGTACTTCGGGCACTTCGGGCGCTTCCGCCGGTCCCGCCGGTCCCGCCGCTTGCGCCGCGTCCGCGCCCTGCGCCATCCTGACGCGCCCTGACGGGCAAGCCGACGCGCTCGCCAGCGCACTCCACGCGCACGGCATCGACACGCTGGCATTCCCGCTGCTTCACATCTCGGCACAGGCCGACGACGGTGCCCTGGCGGCGCTCGACGGCGCGATGGGTCGGCTGTCGTCCTACGCGCTGGCGGTGTTCGTGTCGCCCAATGCCGTCGCACATGCGCTCGCGCGCCTGGCGCACCGCCGGCGCAGGCCCTCCGAACCGGGCGCCGGCCGGGCTGGTGCCGCGCAGGTCGGCGACGTCTGGCCCGAAACGTTACCGGCGGCCGTGGTGGGGCCGGGCAGCGCGCAGGCATTGGCCGAGGCCGGCATTGCCGCTCCCCGCCATCGCGTGATCGTGCCGCCCGGGGGGCCCGCCGCGCGCTTCGATTCGGAGGCGTTGCTCGCGGAGCTGGACCTCGCCGCGCTGGCCGGCCGCCGTGTATTGCTCGTGCGCGGCGATGGCGGCCGGGAGTTGCTTGCCGACACGTTGCGCGCGCATGGCGCGCAGGTCGACATCGTGAGCGCCTATACGCGTCGCGCGCCCGCACCGGACGCCGCCGCGTGGGCCGCGCTCGAAGCCCGGGTGTGCGCGCCGGGGCGTTGCGCGTGGGTGCTCACGAGCTCCGAAGCGGTGCGTCATCTGGCCACGTTGCTCGCCGCGCGCTACGGCGCCCGCGACGGCGTGCAGACGCCCGGAGCCCCGCAAGTGCTGGCCCGGATCCTCGCTGCGCCGTGCTTCACGTCGCACGCGCGCATCGCCGATGCCGCGCGGGCGGCGGGGTTTGATAGGATTACGCAGTGCGCGGCCGGGGACGAGAACCTGCTGGCGGCACTCAAAACATGGGCGGATCCCATTCAAGTCAAGCATGACGACAGATAATCGCGTTCCAGAGTCTTCCCAGAACCCGTCGGCGCCAGCCGGTCCGGCGGCGTCGAATTCACCCGCCGCGTCGAGTTCGTCGACGGCCTACGGCAACCCGGGGGTGCCGCCAGCCTGGCAACCGCCCGAGCCGCCGCAGAAGCGGCGCGGCTCGGGCGCCGCCCTGCCGTGGCTGCTCTTCGTACTCGTGGCCGCGGGGGCGGGTATCGGCGGCTGGTCGCTTAATCAGAAGCTCGATCGCGTGCAGCAGGAGATGGCTCGCCGTCAGCAGGCCGGCGACACACAGCTCATGCAGGCACAGGTGCGCACGGCGCAGGCGCTCGACAATCAGCGCGATCTGCAGAATCGCCTCACGGCGCTCGAAGGCCGGGTGGCCGATTCGCGCAGCCAGCAGGCCGCGCTCGAACAGCTCTATCAGGAGCTCGCCCATAACCGCGACGAGTGGGTGCTCGCGGAAACCGAACAGATCGTCACGAGCGCGAACCAGCAGTTGCAGCTCACCGGCAACGTGCGCGGCGCGCTCATCGCCCTGGAGGGGGCCGACGCGCGTCTGGCCCGCACCGGGGCACCGCAACTGGCGGGTGTGCGCGACGCGCTGAAAAAGGACATCGACCGCCTCAAGGCCGTACCGGCTGCGGACTTGCCGCAACTGACCGGCAAGCTCGACCAGGCCATCGCCATGATCGATACGCTGCCGTTGCAGGCGGAAGAGCAGCGCGCCGCGCCCAGGTCGGACGCAAGCGGCCCGAGCGGCGCCGGCGAAACGGGCTGGGCGGCCGCGTGGCATCGCCTGTCCTCAGAGATGCTCGGCAGCCTGAAGCAGCTGGTGCAGGTGCGCCGTCTCGACGATCCGGACGTGATGCTCGTCGCGCCCGAACAAGGCGCGTTCCTGCGCGCGAACCTCAAGCTGCGTCTGCTCAACGCGCGCCTGGCCCTGCTTGCCCGCAACGCGCCGGCCGTGCACAGCGACGTGCTCGTGGCCCAGGCGGCGCTCGACAAGTATTTCGACGGCAAGTCGCGACGCATCGCCGCCGTGAAGACCTTGCTCGACCAGGTCGATGCCGGCTCGCGCACCATCGAGCTGCCGACACTTGACGCCAGCCTGACCGCTATCGGTCAGGTCAAGGACGTCAAGGACAAGCCGTAAGGAGCCGCGCATGCGAGGACTGATCTGGTTGACGCTCCTGTTCGCGGTGGCGGCCGGTTTCGCGGTGCTGGCCACGTTCAATCACGGCCAGGTGGTGATGCTGGTGCCGCCCTACCGGGTGGACGTGTCGCTGAACCTGTTCGTGCTGGCGCTGCTGGCGTTGTTCGTTGCGCTGTACGTGATCATTCGCATTCTGCGCAACATCTACAAGATGCCGGAGCGCGTGGCGGCGTATCGCAATCGCCAGCGCAGCCGTCGCGCGAACATCGCGTTGCGCGACGCCGTGGCCAACCTCTTCGCCGGCCGCTACACGCGCGCGGAGAAGGCCGCGCGCGAAGCCGCCGAGCAGGACGACAATCGTGGCGTGGCCGCGATCATCGGGGCGCGCGCGGCACATCGCATGCGCGAGTTTGCGCGGCGCGACACCTGGCTTGCCGAGGCGCAGGGCGCGAACCTCGAAGAGGCGCGCCTGCTGCAGACGGCCGAGCTGCGCGTCGACGCGCGGGATGCGCAAGGCGCGCTCGACGCGCTGACCGAAATGCGAGCGCAGGGCGCACGTCGCATGCAGGCGCAGCTCGTGGCCCTGCGCGCGCACCAGCACCTCAAGCACTGGCCCGAAGTGCTGAACCTGCTCAAGATGCTCGAGAAGCGCGAGGCGCTGCATCCGGCGCTTGCCGCCAAGCTCAAGCAGACGGCGAGCGAGGGCATCCTGCGCGACCATCGCCACGATGCCGACGCATTGCTCAAGTGCTGGCAGGAGTTGCCGGCCGACGCCCGCACGTCCTCGCGCATCGCGGACGTGGCTGCCGAGTTGCTGATCGGCCTCGACCGCCCGCGCGAGGCGCGCGACATCGTCGAGGCGGCGCTCGCCGAACATTGGGATGCGCGGCTGCTGCGCCGCTATGCCGAATGCGCGGGCGGCGACGCGCTGCCGCTCATCCAGAAGGCCGAAGCGTGGCAACAACGCCACCCCGACGATCCGGACCTGCTGTATGCCCTGGGCAAGCTGTGCCAGCACCAGCGGCTGTGGGGCAAGGCGCAGACGTTCCTCGAAGGCGCGTTGCGCCATAGCGACGATCGCCACTTGCAGCAGCGCGTGCATTTGTCGCTTGCGCAACTGTTCGAGGGGTTGGGGCAGATGGAGCAGGCGAACCGGCATTACCGGGCCAGCGCGTTGGCCTGAACGACGCAGGGCAAACAGAGACGGGGGCGCAAGCCCCCGTTTTCATTGGCGGGCCGGCAAGATCAGTCCGCGATGGCGTCGGCGTACACGAAGGCCCGGTGGCGCACGAGAGCCCTCAGTTCGGGCCGCGGGTAGCCGCGTTTGTCGCAGTCGCTGATGTGGCGCAGCATGGACAGCAACTCGATGGACTGCGCGTCGTCGAACAGCAGCGTCTCATACTCGCCTTCCATGGCCGCCAGTCGCGTCAGGTGATGGAGCAGCTCGGCCGCGTCGCGCTCGGGCAGACGGTGCAGTTCCTGCGCGAGCGCCTCGACCGTCTCGCGCAGATCGTCGACCGCCCCCGGCACTGCCGCCTGGAGCAGCCGCTGAATCACGCCCAGGCGCACCTCGCCGTCGAGCGTATCGCACAACTGCCCCACGAGCGTCGCACGGCCGCCGGGCTCACGAAGCCGCGCGCTCGCGTCGGCCACGTCGAGCGCGGCCTGCGGCCGGTGCGCCTCGGGCAGCAGCACGATGAACTTCGCGAGCGTGGCAAGACGCTCGGCATTGAAGAGCGTCGTGCAGCGCGGCAGCGTACCGAGCAGGTCCCGCCAAGCGCTTTCCCTCGCTTGATCGGGGAACGACGCCGCGGCATTCAGACGATGCGACATCAGGCGATCGAACCGGGCGCGCGTGACCCTGGCCGCGAGCGCGCTCACGGCCTCGTCGCATGTGCAGTCGGGCAGCATCAACGTTTGCCCGATCGCGCGCGACATGCGCGACTCGAAGCGATGGCTGAGCGCCAGCAATTGCTCGAACGCCGTGCCCCAGTGTTCCAGCGTATGGTCCGCTTCCAGCCGCCGGGCGAGCGCTTCGAGCAACTGCCTGGCTTCGGCGAAGCTGCCCTCGGCGAGCGTGGTGTCGAACGCCTGCCACTCCAGCGTGTTTGCCGCGGCGGCGATGGCCTGCGGGCCGCCCGAGAGCATGACCAGCACTTTGTGCAGAACGGCGTGGGGTGGGTGGGCGGGCAGGCCGTCGGCGCTTGCGACGAAGCGCGAATCGCGCGGTTGCGCGGCAAGCTCGGCCATCGTTCGCCGTCGCTTCCATTCGCCCGCCATGGCTTCGGCCTCGGGGCCGAACGCGGTGAAGGCGTCGCGCGACGACGGGTGCGAGCACGCGAGCAAGCTCGTGGCTATCGCGCCGTCGCCGGGCAACGCCACGAAAACCTGTTCGCGCCCGCTCGCCGCAGCGCCGGAAGGTGTTTCGCGCGCGCTGACGATCGGCGCGCGCAACGTACAGGGCGAGGTGGCGGGGTGTCGCGTCACCGCGCACGAGGCGGGATGCCCGGTGTGGACGGGGCTTGCGATCTGCGCGAGGCGCTCGAAGTCCACGGCGAACGGGTCGTTCGCGAACGACGGTCGCGCACTCGGAGACGGCGGGGTGGTCGTGGCGACGGAGGCCGGTTCCGTCGCGGCGGGCAGGGTCGGGGAGGGAAACAAGGTAGGCGCCTCGCGTTGGTGAGGGGTAAAGGGACCGGATGGGGTCGGACGGGAACCGACGGGAACGGACAGGGCATAGGAGCCGTCCGCCGGAGCCCGCACTTTGGCACGACGTCGCCCGGCGCCTTTTGCATTGCGCCGCCGCGCTTCGCATATCGCGCCGTCCCACCGTCTGATGGCTTGATCGCCCTATTTGCCTATTTGCCGTGTTACCCGTGTTGCCCGTGTTCGCCGTGGCCGTGTTGGCGTCCCGCCACGTCCGGGGACCCGGCGAGCCATCGCCCGCACGGTTTCATGGCGTGCGTGGCGGCATTGTGGATGTGTTCGTGCGGACGCTGCCTGAGCGGCGTTGCCGCCAGTTCGCGAACGTCGCCGACCTACTCGATGGCGGTCGCCTCGTTGCCCGAACTCTGGCGCAGCGGAATTTCCCGCAGGCGGCCGAGGGCCAGCATGGCGAGGGCTGCGATGAGCGCACTGCCGCCGAAGAATGCGCCGAACGCCAGGCGCAGATGCGACGCCATGCCGGCCGGCGCCCCCCCGGGGCGCAGGAAGTCGGTGAGCTCGCGCGGGGCGGCGCCGTCTTCGCCCACGATGAGCGCGCCGAACACCGCCACGCCGATCATGCCGCCGAGCGCGCGGAAGAAGGCGTGCGCGGCCGTGGCGATGCCGATGTCGCGCGGCGCGACAGCGTTCTGCGTGGCCACCGTCATGACCGGCATTGCCGAGCCGAAGCCCACGCCGATGAGACCGAGGCACGCGCCGATCGCCACGAGCGGCAGCGATTGCACGCCCAGCGCGATCACCGTCAGCCCCACGAAGGCCACGGGCAGGCCGATTTGCGGCGGGCGCTTGTAGTGGCCCGTCTTGCGCATGTACGAGCCGGAGCTCAGGGCGCCGGCGACGATGCCGAGCAACGGCAGGATGAGCATCAGGCCCGAGCTGCTCGCCGACTGGCCGCGCTGCAGTTGCAAATACAGCGGCACGTAGATCCCGATGCTGATGTTGACCATCATCACGAGCACGGCCATCGTCGAGGTCATGCGAAACACCGGATTGCCCAGCAGCGAGAGCGGCAGCAGCGGCTCGCGCGCCACGCGCTGATGGCGCAGGAACACGGCGCCGACGATGACCGTCGCGGCCAGCAGGCCGAGGATTTCGGGCGAGCGCCACGCATAGCGGTGCCCGCCCCACGTGAGCGCGAGCAGCAGACAGACCGTGGCCGCGATTAGCAGCAGCGAGCCGACGTAGTCGATGTTCGGCTTGCCCGTGCGGCGAGGCAGACGGCGCAGTGCACGGTCGCTCAGATAGATCGCGAGCACGCCGAGCGGCAGGTTGATCCAGAAGATGAGCGTCCAGCTCAGGTACTGCGCGAAGACGCCCCCGGTGACGGGGCCGGCCACGCCCGAGACCGCGAACATGCCGGAGATGTAGCCCTGGTAGCGACCGCGCTCGCGCGGCGACACGATGTCGGCGATCACCGTGTTCGACAGCGCGATGAGGCCGCCCCCGCCCAGACCTTGCACGCCGCGCGCGAGAATCAGCGCGAGCATCGTCGGTGCGAGCGCGCACAGCACGGAGCCGACGAGAAAGACCGTCACGCTCACGGCAATGACCACCCGGCGCCCGAGCAGATCGGAGAGCTTGCCGACGATCGGCGTGATCGCCGTGGACGACAGCAGGTACGCGGTGACGACCCACGACACCGCGTCGAAGCTGCCCAGATCGCGGGCAATGGTCGGCAGGGCGGGGGCGACGATGGTTTGATCCAGCGAGCCGAGAAACATGATCAGCAGCAGACCGGTGAGGATCGACTTGATCTCGGCGGGCGTGAGCGAGACGCCTGCAGGCGTCTTCTGTGAGTCGGTGGCAGGCATGTGGGTCGGGAGCGTCATCGGTTCGTGGCGAAACCGATCATTGGCGGCATATCGCGCAGCATGTTCAGGCAAAACACTAGGGGGCAAAAAAACGGACCGCCCGGCGAGGACGGCCCAATGCATGTTACTCCCTGGATGCGGCACAGGCCAGCGGCCCCGTGGCGTCTCGGTCTCGGTCTTGGCCGCCGAGACGCCGTTTCGTCAGGCGATCTGCCGTGCGCTCACTTGTCGACGAGCCGTGCCGGCACGGCCAGCGTGAGCAGTCCCCCGAGGACCATGAAGACCGTGAGCAGGAACATGCCGCTGTTCGTGCTCTGCGTGGCGTCCTTCAGAAAGCCGATCAGATACGGCCCGACGAACCCCGCCAGGTTGCCCAGCGAATTGATCATCGCGATGCCGGCCGCGGCGGCGGTGCCGCCGAGAAAGGCCGTCGGCAGACTCCAGAACAGCGGCAGCACGATCATGATGCCCATCGTCGCGAGCGTGAGCGCGAACATGGCGAGCGGCGTGTTATGGCTCCACGTGGTGGACAGGAACAGGCCGAGCGCGCCGATGAACGCCGGAATCGCGATGTGCCAGCGGCGCTCGCCGCGCAGGTCCGAGCGGCGTCCGACGGCGACCATCGCGATCACCGCGAAGAAGTACGGAATCGCGGTGAGCAGGCCGATCTGCAGCGGATCGGTCACGCCCGTGCCCTTGATGATCGTCGGCAGCCAGAAGCCCACGCCATACAGTCCGATCACGAACGAGAAGTAGATGAGGCTCATCATCCACACGCGCGGGCTGGCGAAGACTCTCGCGAGCGGCAGGTCTTCCTTGGTGAGCACGTCGCTGGCGATATTGCGCTCGAGCAGCGCCTTCTCGTCGTCGTTGAGCCACTTCGCATCGCGGATGCGGTCGTCGAGCACGAACAGCACGGCAATGCCGATGAGCACGGACGGAATCGCCTCGAGCAGGAACATCCATTGCCAGCCGGCCAGGCCGCTCACGCCGCTCATGTCCTTGAGAATCCAGCCGGAGATCGGCCCGCCGATGAGCCCCGAGAGGGCCACGGCCGTCATGAACCACGCCGTCATGCGCCCGCGCCGAGAAGCCGGATACCAGTAGGTGATGTACAGGATGATGCCGGGGAAGAATCCCGCCTCGGCCACCCCGAGCAGGAAGCGCATCACGTAGAACATCGACGGCGTGGTGACGAACATCGTCGCGCCGGAGATGATGCCCCACGAGATCATGATGCGCGCGATCCACACGCGGGCGCCCACGCGGTGGAGGATCACGTTGCTGGGCACCTCGAAGATGAAGTAGCCAATGAAGAAGATGCCGGCGCCAAGGCCGAACACCGTTTCGGAGAACTTCAGGTCGCCGACCATCTGCAGCTTGGCGAAGCCCACGTTGACGCGGTCGAGATACGCGACCACATAGCAAAGCAGCAGGAACGGAATCAGCCGCCAGCCGACCTTGCGGTAGGTGGATGCCTCGAAGTCGGCCGGGGCCGCGCCGGGCATGGACGAGGGGGGCGTCGGAACGCTGTTCATACGGATCTCCTCCGGAATGACGTGTTGTGTTGTCTTTCGTTATGGTGGGGTACGACAACTACGGGGGCGACTGTCTCAGATGCAGCGCCCGCCATCGACTTCCAGGCAGACGCCAGTGATGAAGGCGGCCTCGTCGCTTGCGAGATAAAGGCACGCGTTGGCGATGTCCTGCGGTGTGGAAAAGCGCCCGAGCGGAATGCCCGCGAGGAACTTGGCACGGTTCTCCGGCGTGTTGGGCACGCCCATGAATTCGGCCGTGAGGCCCGTGTCGCCAATGACCGGATTCACGCAGTTCACGCGAATGTTGTGCGGCCCGAACTCCGCGGCCATGGCCTTGCTGGCGGTGATCACCGCGCCCTTGCTGCCGTTGTACCAGACGAGACCCGGGCGCGGGCGCACGCCGGCCGTCGAGGCGATGTTGATCATCACGCCGGCGCCGCGCTGCACAAAGTACGGCATGACGGTGCGTGCGCTCCAGAAGATGCCCTTCACGTTGACCGCGTAGACGCGATCGAACTCGGCCTCGGTCACTTCGAGCAGCGGCTTGTTGCGGTGGGTGGTGCCGGCGTTGTTCACCACGATGTCGAGATGGCCGAAGCGGCTGACGGCTTCGTCGAGCAGCGTGACGTGATCTTCCTCGCGCGACACGTCGCCGTAGACGAACGCGGCGCGCCCTCCGGTTTCGGCGATCTGTGCCGCCACGCGTTCGCCGGCGGCCCGGTTCAGATCGTTCACGATGACGGCCGCGCCCTCGCGCGCGAACGTCCTGGCAATGCCTTCGCCGAAGCCCGAGCCGGCGCCCGTGACGATGGCGACTTTCCCTTGCAAACGCATGCCTTGTCTCCTGTGTCGTTATTTCTGCTTCCCGACTCCTGCTCTTTCGCTCATTCGCTCTTTCGCCTCTACTGCGCTACCTCGTCAACCGCCGCTACCTCGTCATCTACCGCTCTGCCGGCTCACGCTCAGCCATGCCGGATCGCCACCGTCTTGAGCGTAGTGAACCCGTACAGGGCTTCGAAGCCCTTCTCGCGTCCGTGGCCGGAATGCTTCATGCCACCGAAAGGAAGCTCCACGCCGCCACCGGCGCCATAGTTGTTGATGAACACCTGACCGGCGCGAATCGAACGGGCCAGGCGCATCTGGCGCGCGCCGTCGCACGTCCAGACCCCGGCCGCCAGCCCGTAGGGCGTGCCGTTCGCGAGCCGCACGGCGTGCGCCTCGTCGGTGAACGGCATGGCGGCGAGCACCGGCCCGAAGACTTCCTCGCGCGCGAGGCGGTGCGATTCGGGCACGTCGCGCAGCAGGGTGGGCGCCTGATAAAAACCCGACTCCGGGGCGCTACCGACGACTTCGCCCTGCGACATCACGGCGACGCCGTCGTGCTGCGCTTCCGAGAGGAAATCCCATACGCGCTGCTGCTGACGTGCGCTGATGAGCGGCCCGAGGTCGAGATCGTCCTGCGACGGTCCCACGCGCAGCGCCGCGAACGCCTCGGCCAGATGCGCGAGCACCGATTCGTAGGCGTCGCGCTGCACGAGCAGGCGGCTGCCAGCCGAGCATGTCTGCCCGGCGTTCTGCACGATGGCGTTCACGACCACGGGCAGCACGGCCTGCATGTCGGCGTCGGCGAAGATGATCTGCGGCGACTTGCCGCCGAGCTCCAGCGTGACCGGCGTGTGGTTCTCGGCAGCCATCTGCGAGATGAGCGTGCCGGTCGCGGGCGAGCCGGTAAACGAAATGTGATCGATGCCCGGATGGCGGGCGAGCGCCGCGCCGGCTTCCGCGCCATAACCGGTCACGATGTTGAGCGCGCCGGGCGGCAAGCCGGCCTCGAGCGACAGCTCGGCCACGCGCAGCAGCGACAGGCACGCGTCTTCGGCCGGCTTGACGACGCAGGCGTTGCCGGTCGCGAGCGCCGCGGCCACGCTGCGGCCGAAGATCTGCAGCGGGTAGTTCCACGGAATGATGTGGCCGGTCACACCGTGCGGCTCGCGCACCGTGAAGACCGTGAAGCCTTGCTGATAGGGAATCGTCTCGCCGTGCAGCTTGTCGGCCGCCCCGGCGTAGAACTCGAAGTAGCGCACGATCGCGGCCGCATCGGCGCGCGCCTGCTTGAGCGGCTTGCCGGTGTCGCGCGCTTCGATCTGCGCCAGTTCCTCATGATGCCTGGCCAGCGTGTTGGCGAGCGCATAGAGCAGGCGGCCGCGCTCGGCGGCGGCCAGGCGCCCCCAGTCGCCTTCGAAGGCCGCGCGTGCGGCCTTCACGGCACGGTCGATGTCTTCGGCGTCGCCGCGAGCGATGCGGCTGAACGGCTGTCCGTCGGAAGGGTCGAGAACGGCGATGGGGGAGATGGCTGGGCTTTTCGCGGGCGCGACCCATTGATTGCCGATGAAGTGTGTTGCTTCGGGCATGTCGACTGCACCTCGTGTCGGGTTGGACTCGGGTTGAGCGATGAGGAACGCCGCTGGCGTGGTCACCGTGGCGTCGCCGCCCATTATCACTTAACTCGCGAGCGCGTTGACCGTCCGATGAGGCACATCCGCATAAACACCTAAAACGATCGCATTGCAATTAAAGATATTTTATTGCAATTTTTTCTCGCCTATCCTTGATCACATTGAATCGCCAGATGGACGTCTGGCAGGCACCGTTGCCTGCGCATCTCCATGGCGAAGTCGCGCGGCGTGATGGTCCGAACGCGCATTGAGGCCATACGGGCCAGGCTATCGAGGAGCAGGCAGGCAATGAACGATGCAGTGACGCGCGAGACGCTGATGGCGCGCTTGCAGGACGCGCTCGGCGCGGCGGCCGTGTTGAGCGGCGAGTCCGACACCGCCGGGTACACGCAGGACTGGCGCGGCCGCTATCGTGGCGACGCGCTGTGCGTCGTGCTGCCGTCCACTACCGAGCAGGTCAGCACGGTGGTGAAGCTGTGCGCGGCCGCTGGCGTGCCGATCCTGCCGCAAGGCGGCAACACGAGCCTGTGCGGCGGCGCGGTGCCGCCCTCGGGCGGCCCGACACCCGTGCTTCTCAACCTTGCGCGCATGCGCCGCATTCGCCAGGTGGACGCGGCCAACGGGTCGATGATCGTCGAGGCCGGCTGCATTCTGAAGACCGTGCAGGAGACGGCGGCCGGGGTCGGCCGCCTGTATCCGGTCAGTCTCGGCGCGGAAGGTTCGTGCCAGATCGGCGGCACGCTCTCGACGAATGCCGGCGGCACGAGCGTGCTGCGTTATGGCAACACGCGCGAGAACGTGCTCGGCCTCGAGGTCGTGCTGGCCGACGGCACCGTGTGGGACGGCCTTCGCGCGCTGCGCAAGGACAACACCGGCATCGATCTGAAGCACCTGTTCATCGGCGCCGAAGGCACGCTGGGCGTCATCACGGCGGCGGCGCTCAAGCTCCATGCGCTGCCCACGCACCATGCGCTTGCGTGGTTCGCGCCGCGCGACCCGGCCGCCGCGCTGCGGATCCTCGGCATGTTCCAGCGGGCGTGCGCCTCGCGCCTGTCGGCGTTCGAGATCATGAACCGTCACCAGCTCGAACTGGTGCTCGCGCACGTGCCGAACCGCCGCAACCCGCTGGGCGGCACGCATGCCTGGCACGTGCTCGTCGAGCTGGGCGACACGCGCGACGCGCACGCGCTCGAGGCCGTACTCACTGAAACACTGGGCGAAGCGGTCGAGCAGGGTCTCGTCGACGACGCCGTCATCGCCGCGAACGAGACGCAGCGCGCGGACCTCTGGGAAGTGCGTCACAGCGTGAGCGAGGCCAACAAGAAGGCGGCCGTCGGCCTGACGACGGACTGTGCCGTGCCGGTCTCGAGCGTGCCCGAATTCATCGAAGCCGCCACGCGCGCGGTCCACGCCATCGTGCCCGGGCTCGACATCGCGATTGTCGGCCACATGGGCGACGGCAACGTCCATTTCATTCCGATGTTCTCGTTCGAGGCCTGGGCGGCGCTTGCCGACAGCGCCGCGACGGGCGACGCCATGCGCGCCTGCGTGAACGACGTGGCGGCGCGCCTGGCCGGCACGTTCAGCGCCGAGCATGGCGTCGGGCAGACGGGTCTGCCCCTCATGCAACGCTACAAATCGACGGCCGAGCTCGCGCTCATGCGCACGCTCAAAGCCGCGTTGGATCCCAACCAGTTGTTCAACCCGGGGCGCCTCGTTCCCTGACCGGAGACCATGATGAAACGCAAGACCTCCGCAAGCCCGCTCGACATCATCGACAACACCGCGGCGTCGCCCGCGCAACCGGGCCGCCGCACGGCCATGAAGACGGCGCTCGCCGGCGCTGCTGCCGTGGCGTTCCCGTTCGTGTGGACCCCCTCGCGCGCGGCCGGCAAGCGCATCGTCGTGCGCGACGACGGCGGCATCTACACCAAGGCATACGACGCGGTGTACTACAAGCCGTTCGCCAAGGCGACCGGCATCGAAGTCGTGGGCGTGCAGGCCAACGCGGAGCCGACCGCGCAGATCAAGAGCATGGTCGAGGCGGGCAGCTACACGTGGGACATGGCCAAGATCAGCCAGCCCGCGATCTTGCTGCTCACCTCCGGCGGCAAGGAGTATCTGGAGCGCCACGGTCTGGAGTCCGATCCGGTCGTCTCGAAGATTCCGCAGCAATACATGTCGCCGTTCGGCGTGGGCACCAACGTCTACTCGACCGTGCTCGCGTATCGCACCGACGCGTTCAAGGGCCGCAAGGCGCCCGCTTCGTGGGCCGATCTGTGGAACGTGAAGGACTTCCCGGGCCGCCGCTCGATCCGCAAGTATCCGTTCGACACCATCGAGGAAGCGCTGCTCGCCGACGGCGTTGCCGCCGGTTCGGTCTATCCGTGCGACTTCGATCGCGCGTTCAGGAGCCTGGACAAGGTCGCCAGGCACGTCGACGTGTGGTGGACCACCGGCGCGCAGGTCGAACAGATGCTCGGTTCGGGCGAAGTCGACATGGTCGCCACCTGGGCCTCGCGCGCGCAATCGGCGCAGGCGAATGGCGTGCCCGTGCAGATCGTGTGGCAGCAGAACATCTGGGGCTGCGACAACTGGTCGATTCTCAAGGGCACGCCGAACGCCGCGGCCTGCCGCGAGTTCATCAAGTTCGCGAGCGATCCGAAGCGCCAGGCCGAACTGGTCAAGTACTTCCCGGCCGGCATGACGCAGCCCGAAGCGTTCAACTACGTGAAGCCGGAGGTGGCCAGGAACTGCCCGACGTTCCCCGAGAACATCAAGAGCGGCGTGCAGATCAACGCGAAGTTCTGGCAACAGAACCAGAGCGTGGCGCTCGAGCGCTTCAACCGCTGGATCCTGACCTGATCCTCACCTGCCGTCTCGTTTCATGCTTTATGGGGTGCTGATCTCATGACCGTTGCCAATCTTCAAGTCTCGGGCCTGTCCAAGCGCTACGGCGATTTCGTCGCGCTGGCGCCGACCGACCTCGATGTCGCTCAGGGCGAATTCCTGACCCTGCTCGGGCCCAGCGGCTCGGGCAAGACCACGTTGCTCTCGCTCATCGCCGGTCTGGCGCAGCCCGATGCGGGCGCGATCCGTATCAATGGGACCGATGTCACCTACGGGGCGCCCTACGAGCGCGACATCGGCATGGTGTTCCAGAACTACGCGCTGTTCCCGCACATGACCGTCGCGCAGAACATCGCGTTCCCGTTGCAGATGCGCCGCACGGACGCGGCCACGGCTCGCAAGCTGGTCATGAACGCGCTCGAAATGGTGCATCTGCCGCACGTCGCGGAGCGCTTTCCGCGCGAGCTCTCGGGCGGCCAGCAGCAACGCATCGCGCTCGCGCGCTGCATGGTCTACCGGCCGTCGATCATTCTGATGGACGAGCCGCTGGGCGCGCTCGACAAGAAGCTGCGCGATCACATGCAGCTCGAGATCAAGCGCATTCACCGCGAGCTGGGCACCACCATCGTGTACGTGACGCACGATCAGGAAGAGGCGATGACGATGTCCGATCGCATCTGCCTGATGAATGCCGGCGAGATCGCCCAGCTCGGTACGCCGGACGACCTGTACTTCCGGCCAAAGAGCGTTTTCGTCGCGGACTTTCTCGGCGAGTCGAACCTGCTCGACGCGACCGTGCTCGAGCGCGCCGGCGATCAGGTGCGCGTGGCAATGCCCGGAGTGGAAGGCGCCGCCGCGATGGTCTACGACCCGCAGGTCGAGTGCGGCCGGCCGGTCAAGCTCATGCTGCGTCCGCAGAACCTGCACGTGCGCGATGTCGCCGGCGCGGCGCCGGCCGCCCACGCCGACGGCGTGGCCACCATCTCGGCAAGGCTCACCGACATCATGGTCACGGGCGGCATGACGAAGCTGTATCTGCAGTCGCAGGCGACGGGCGCCGATGCGGACAAGCCGCTCGTGGCGGCGTTCCCGACGCATCGCCAGGGCAACCGCTTCGAGATCGGGCAGACGCTCGGCCTTGCGTGGCGCGCCGACGACGCCGTGGCGATCGCGGGGTAAGCGATGAGTGTATCCGCCGTGGTTCGTCCCTCGTCCTCTTCCTCGCATCCGGCGCAGCCCGCACCGCGCCGCGCCCGCTGGCGTGCGCGCGTGCGACCGCTGCTCATGGCCGCGCCCATCGTCATCTTGCTGGCGGTGATGCTGATCTATCCGGTCGGGCAACTGCTGCTGCTGAGCATTCGCGACAAGGGCGGCTTCACGCTGGCCGAATACCAGCGTCTGTTCGCCTCGTCGGTGTACGTCGAGGTGTTGCTCATCACACTCAAGGTCTCGCTCTACACGACGTTCTTCGCCGTGCTCACGGGCTACCCGATCGCCTACCGGCTCTCGACGCTCACCGGCGCGCGCAAGCAACGCCTGCTGTTCTGGGTGCTGCTCTCGTTCTGGACGAGCTTTCTCGTGCGCACGTTCGCATGGGTGGTGCTGCTCGGGCGCAACGGCGTGGTCAATCGCACGCTGATGGACCTCGGGCTGATCGACGCGCCGCTCTCGCTGCTCTACAGCTTCCCGGCCGTCGTGCTCGGCATGGTGCACGCGCTCATGCCACTGGCCGTGCTCACCATGCTCTCCGTGATGGAGAACATCGACCGCCGTTTGCCGAGCGCGGCGTCGACGCTGGGCGCGCGTCCCGGCACGGTGTTCTGGCGCGTGTATTTTCCGCTGTCGCTACCCGGCGTGGCGGCGGGCGCGCTGATGGTGTTCGTCACGTCGATCGGTTTCTTCATCACGCCGACGCTGCTCGGCGGCCGCCACGAGACGATGATCACGCAGCTCATCATCGATCAGGTCATGCAGGCGCTCAACTGGGGCTTCGCCGGTGCGATCTCCGTGCTGCTGCTCGCCGTGGTGCTCGTGGTGTTCTTCGTCTACGACCGCATGGTGGGGCTCTCCACGATGGCCGGCGGCGGCGGGGACGTGAAGACCGGCAAGCGTCGCGGCGGCTGGACGCGCGCGCTCGGCGAGGCGGTGCTCGGCGCGCTGGGCGCCGCCACGGACGTACTGCTGCGCGCGCTGCCGCGCAGCAAGCGCGAACAGGGCGACGGCCCGGTATTGCGCGTGCTCGTCCTTGTGCTCGTGCTGTTCCTCGCGGCGCCCGCGCTGCTGATGATTCCGATCTCGTTCGATTCGGCGTCGGGGCTGGCGTGGCCGCCCAAGGGCGTCTCGCTGCAGTGGTACCAGCAGGTCTGGGACTCGCCGCTGTGGATGCAGGCGATCACGCGCTCGATGCTCGTCGGCATCGGCGCCGGCCTGCTCTCGATGCTGATCGGCACGCCCGCGGCATTCCTGCTGGTGCGCGGCGGCATGCGCGGCAAGTCGGCAATGCTCGCCTTCGTGCTCGCGCCGATTGTCGTGCCGCGCATGATCCTGGCCGTCGGCGTGTTTTATTTCTTCGCCAAGGTCGGGCTCGTGGGCTCGAGCGTGGGGCTGACCATCGCGCACACCGTGGTGGCCGTGCCTTACGTCGTCATCACCATGATGGCGGTGCTGCGCAACTACGACACGCGTCTCGATCTGGCCGCCTACAGCCTGGGCGCCCGGCCGTGGGCGACGTTGCGCCGCGTGACTTTCCCGATTCTCGGCGCGGGCCTGCTGTCGTCGTTCCTGTTCGCGTTCGCCACGTCGTTCGACGAGCTCACGATCGCGCTGTTCACGTCGGGCGGCCTGTCGACCACCTTGCCCAAGCAATTCTGGGACGAGATTACGATGCAGATCTCGCCGGTGATCGCGGCGGTCTCCACGTGCCTGTTCCTGTTCATCGCCGCACTGATCTGGGTGGCCGAGCGCCTGCGCCGGCGCAGCCTGGCCATCTGAAGCGGCATCTCCGATTCATCCGATTCATCCGACTCAAGACTCACGGACGTTTGACACATGCTTCGCTCTGCACAACTGAAGGGCATTCTGCCGGCAATTCCCACGCCGGTGAATGCCGACGACACGATTCACACCGAAGCCACGCGCGCGCTGCTGCGCTACTTGCTGGGGCAGGGCATCGACGGCGTGGTGCCGCTGGGCGGCACCGGCGAGTATGGCGCGCTCTCGCGCGCCGAGCGCATTCGCATGGCCGAAATCACGGTGCGTGAAGTGCGCGATCACGGGCGCGACGTGCCGGTGATCGCCGGCGTGCTCGATCCGGGGTATCACGACGCCATCGAGGCCGGCCGTGACTTTGCCGCGGCCGGCGCCGACGGTCTGCTCGTGCTCACGCCGTACTACACCAATCCGACGCAAGCCGGCATTCGCGACTACTTCGTGCGCTATGCCGACGAGTCGCCGCTGCCCATTCTGATCTACGAGATTCCGTACCGCACGCGTATCGCCATCGCGCCGGAGGTGCTGCACGAGCTGTCGCGCCACGAGAACATCGTCGGCATGAAGGCGTGCAATACCGACATGTGGCACTTCCTGCGCACCGTGGCCGGTGTGGACGACTCCTTTGCCGTGCTGAGCGGCGAGGACACGCTGTTCCCGCTGCATGTGGCCGCCGGAGCGCGCGGCGGCATCGTGGTGACGGCCTCGCTGCTGCCCACGGCCTGGCAGCGCATCTTCGCGCTGGCCGCCGAAGGCAAGACGGCCGATGCGCTGGCGCTGCACCGTTCGCTCATTCCGCTGATGAACCTGGCGTTTGCCGAGACGAACCCCGGGCCGATGAAGTCGGTGATGGATCTGATCGGCGTGAATGCGCCGGCCATGCTCGCCCCGCTCGTGCCCCCCGCGCCCGCGCTGTCGGCGCAACTGCGCGAAGAGCTGCGCCGCCAGTTGGCGATCTTCGAAGGACGCTGATTCTGATTCGCGGCGAGCGGGAGGGTTGGCGAAGGGGGTTGGCGCCGGGGCGGCAGGCGAGGCCGCCTCGCCCCGGTGGCGGACGTTCGGCGATGGCCGTCGTCCGAATGCCGGATCAATGCTGGATCAATGCCGGATCAACGCCGGAACGTCGACAGCCGCGACTTCGAGATCGAGGTCGCGGCCACCTGAACGTGCGGCGCGAGTTCCGCTTCGACGCGCTCGCGCGTCCAGCGGGAGGTCGGTACGGAGATGTTGATGGCCGCGACGGCCTGTCCGTCGTGGTCGGTGATCGGCGCGGCGACCGAAATGTCGCCCATGACGGTTTCGCTCTCGACGATCGCGTAGCCGCGCCGCGCCGCCGTCTGGATGCGTTCGAGCAGCTTTTTCTCGTCGAGCACGGTGTATGGCGTCATCGGCTCGAGCGGCGTGTTCGCGAGAATCTCGCGCACGCGAGTCTCGGACAGGCGCGACAGCATGGCAATGCCCGAGGCGGTGAACATGGCCGGAAGGCGCGCGCCCACGACGATGCCGATGTTCACGAGGTGCTGGCCGGGAAAGCGCGCGATATAGACGATCTCGTGGCCGTCGAGCTCCTGCAGGTTGGTCGTCTCGCCCACCCGGCGGAAGATGTCGAGCAGATACGGCGCGGCCTTCTCGACGAGATCGTTGGCACGAATGTAGTTGTACGAGAACTGAAGCACCTTGGTCGTGAGACCGTAAGTGCGCGTTTCGGGCACGCGGAACAAATACCCGAGCGCCTCGAGCGTGTGTACCAGTCGCTGCGTGGCGCTGCGATCGAGCCCGGCGGCTTTCGCGATATCGCCGAGCGTCATGTAGCGCGCGGGGCCGTCGAAGGCGTGCAACACCTGAAACGTCTTTTCCGTGGAACCGACGAACAGGGATGAGCGCGCGGCCGGTTGCGCCGTGTTCGCCGCTGCGGCGGCCTTGGCGGGGGCGGAGGCCGGAGCGTTTTCACCACGGCGGGAAGACCGAGCGGACGAGCGCGGCATGGTAGGGACCGGTATGTTCGGATTGTAACGATTGTGATTGTAATGCAATTGCTTGTGTGCGACTAACGATTTATCCCTGAGTCAAGGGCCGGGGCGAACGATTGGCATGCGCGACGCTCGTCGCGATGCCGCATGAAGACAGGGGGAGCAATGCACGCGTTTTCGTGCGTGGAGGACTACCGCCAGGCGGCGCGGCGGCGGCTGACGAAACTGGCGTTCGATTATCTGGAGGGCGGGGCCGAAGATGGCGACGCGTTGCGCCGCAATCGCGATGCGTTCGCGCAGTGGGGCTTTTCGCCGCGGGTGCTGACCGACACGTCGCGCACGACGAGCGAGACGGCGTTCTGGGGACGCAAAGCCGCGGCACCCATGGCCGTGGGACCTACCGGGCTCAACGGCCTGTTCTGGCCGCGTGCGGACGAGTTGCTCGCGCGCGCGGCGGCCGACGCGGGGCTGCCGTTCGTGCTGTCGACGGCGTCGACCTCATTGCTCGAAGACGTGCGCGCTGCCGTGCCCGACGGTGAGCTGTGGCTCCAACTCTACGTGCAGCAGGATCGCCGCATCGCGCAGAACATGATGCAGCGCGCGCGCGAGGCGGGCTTTCGCACGCTGCTGCTCACCGTCGACACGCCGGTGCACGGCAAGCGCGATCACGACACGCGCAATGGCTTCAAGCTGCCGCTGAAGTTCACGCCGCGCCTGATCGCGGACTGCCTGCGCCATCCGCACTGGAGCTGGCAGATGCTGGCGCACGGCGCGCCGCAACTGCGCAACATCGCGCGCAGCGTCGGCGAGCGGGCCGATCTCGCGCGCCACGCCGCCATGCTGAGCCGCCAGATGGATCTGTCGCTGGGCTGGCACGACCTCGACTGGGTGCGCCGGCACTGGCCGGGAGAAGTGCTGGTCAAGGGCGTTCAGACGGTCGAAGACGCGCGGCTCGCGCAGGCGCACGGCGCCGACGGCATCGTCGTCTCCAATCACGGCGGACGTCAGTTGGGCAGCACGCTCGCGCCGCTCGAGGCGCTGCCGCCGATCGTCGAGGCGCTCCACGCGAGCGGTCCGCCGATGACCGTTTTCGTCGACGGCGGCGTGCGGCGCGGCGCCGACGTGGCCAAAGCGGTCGCGCTCGGGGCCAGCGGCGTGCTCCTCGGGCGCGCGCCGCTCTATGGCGTGGCGGCCCGAGGCGGCGAGGGCGCCGCAGGCGTGCTCGCGCTGCTGCTCGCCGAGCTGCGCATCACGATGCAGCTGGCGGGCTGCGCGCGCGTGGACGAGCTCACGCCGCGGCGCCTGGCCCGGCTGCCGGCAATACGGGCCAATCAGGCAAACCCGCTATAATGTCCGGCGCCCGGTTGCCGTCGGGCGGCGTGGCATCCGGCAGGCCGCCGGACGCGCACGCCGCGCGGCGGCACGCCATTTTTCATCTACAGGAATGCCATCATGAGCTTCAACCACGTGCCTGCCGGTAAGGACATCCCCAACGATTTCAACGTCATCATCGAGATCCCCGCGCAAAGCGACCCGGTGAAGTACGAAGCCGACAAGGATCTGGGCCTGCTGGTCGTTGACCGCTTCATCGGCACGGGCATGCGCTATCCGGCCAACTACGGCTTCATTCCGCAGACGCTCGCCGGCGACGGTGACCCCGTCGACGCACTGGTCGTCACCCCGTTCCCGCTGCTGGCCGGATCGGTCGTGCGTTGCCGCGCGCTGGGCATGCTCAACATGACCGACGAGTCGGGGGTGGACGCCAAGCTGGTCGTCGTGCCGGTCGACAAGATCTGCCCGATGACGGCGCACATGAAGTCGATCGACGACGTGCCGGGTTACCTGAAGGACCAGATCAAGCACTTCTTCGAGCAGTACAAGGCGCTCGAGAAGGGCAAGTGGGTCAAGGTCGAAGGCTGGGAGGGCGTCGAGGCCGCCCACAAGGAAATCGTCGACGGCGTGGCCAACGCCAAGAAGTAAGCGATTTTCGCCTGTCATGCCGCTGCGGCGGCGTCCGAGGAACCCGGCCCCGCGCCGGGTTTCTTGTTTTCCGGCGGCCGTTTCCGGGCATCGCGCGAGCCGGCGCGGGCCGCAACAGGGCGCCGCGCCGGGGTCGCCGTGAAAGCGACGCCGAGTTCGGCGACAATGTCTGTCGGCGTTCATGCCGGGAGACCGGTTCGGAGTGAGGTGAGCGGTGAGTAGCGAAGTCGTCATCCGTGTAGTGCAATCGATCGAGGACGTGCCTGCCGACGCGTGGAATGCGCTCGCAGGCGGCAACCCTTTCGTGCAGCACGCGTTTTTGCACGCCATGCATGAGAGCGGCTGTGCGTCGAGGCGCACCGGCTGGCAGCCGGCCTATCTGCTCATGCACGCGGGCGACATGCTCGCGGGCGCCATGCCGCTCTATGTGAAGTCGCATTCGCGCGGCGAGTATGTGTTCGACCACGCGTGGGCGGACGCCTTCGCTCGCCACGGCCTGCGCTATTACCCCAAGCTGTTGTGCGCGGTGCCTTTCTCGCCGGTCACGGGACCGCGTCTGCTCGCCCGCACGCACGCCGATCGGGTCGCGCTCGCGCGCGGCGCCATTGCGTTTGCCAGGCAGATGGACCTCTCCTCGATCCATGTGCTGTTCACCCACGACGACGATCTGGCCGCGCTCACCGAGGCGGGATATATGCTGCGCGAGGGGGTGCAGTTCCATTGGGAGAACGCGGGCTTCGCAACGTTCGACGACTTTCTCGCGCAGATGAACCAGGAAAAGCGCAAGAAGCTGAAGCAGGATCGCCGCCGGGTGCGCGACGCCGGGGTGACCTACCGGTGGCTGCGCGGCGCCGGGATCGACGATGCGGCGCTCGACTTCTTCTACCGTTGCTACGAAAACACGTATCGCGAACACTGGAATGCGCCGTATCTGAGCCGCGAATTCTTCGCACAGGTACACGCGGCGATGCCCGACGCGTTCCTGATCGTGCTGGCCGAGCGCGACGACCAGCCGCTTGCCTGTGCGCTCAACGTGGTGAGCGGCGACACGATGTACGGACGCTATTGGGGGACCACCGATTTCGTCTCCGGCATGCATTTCGAGACGTGCTACGCGCAGGGCATCGAATACTGCATCGCACATGGGCTGCGCAGCTTCGAAGGGGGCGCGCAGGGTGTGCACAAGATGTCGCGCGGCCTGCTGCCCACGCCGACGTGGTCGGCGCACTGGATCGCCGATGCGCGCTTTGCCGATGCCATCGCGGAGTTCCTCGACGCGGAGACGTCCGCGATGGACGAGCACATCGGCGAGTTGGAGGGGCATACGCCGTTCAAACGCGTGGCGTCCTGACCTCTCGCGGGCATGGCGGGGCCCGGCAAAACGGGGGCTCACGTAATATACTGGCGATTCCCACCGTCCGCCGAGCGCGCCGGGCGGGCGCGCCGGCCGCAGCGGCTGCGCGGCCTGCCGGGGCTCCGGCACATGGGCGATGCCTGGTAGCCGCCGACATGACCAACCGATTCCTCAATCTCTACAACCACGATTTCGCGCGTGTGGCCGTCGGAGTGCCGCAATGCCGCGTGGCCGATCCCGCATACAACGCCGCGCAGACGATTGCGCTCGCGCGCGAGGCCGATGCCGCCGGCGCCGTGCTCGTCGCCTTCCCCGAACTGGGCATTCCGGCCTATTCCTGCGAAGACCTGTTTCAGCAACGCGCCCTGCTCGATGCGTGCAACACGGCGCTCGCCTCGATCGTCGAGGCCAGCCGCGAAATCGGCGCCGCACTCATCGTGGGCATGCCGGTGCGCGTGCAGCAGCGGCTCTTTAACTGCGCCGTGGTGGTCGCGCGCGGTCGCGTGCACGGCGTGGTGCCCAAGACGTATCTGCCGAACTACAGCGAGTTCTACGAAGCTCGCCAGTTCAATGCGGCGGACGATGCGGGCGTCGACACCGTGGCGCTGCTCGGCCACGACGTGCCGTTCGGCTCGTTGATCTTCGAAGCGGCCGATCAGCCGCTGCTGCGCTTTCACTGCGAAATCTGCGAAGACGTCTGGGTGCCGGTGCCGCCGTCGTCGTTTGCCGCGCTCGCCGGCGCGACGGTGCTCGTCAACCTGTCGGCGTCGAACATCGTTGTCGGCAAGTCGGCGTACCGCCATCAGTTGGTCGCGCAACAGTCGGCGCGCTGCCTGGCCGCGTATCTCTACACCTCGGCCGGACAGGGCGAGTCCACGACCGATCTGGCCTGGGATGGTCAGGCGCTCATCTACGAGAACGGGGACATGCTGGCCGAGTCGGCGCGCTTCGCGAGCGAGTCGCATCTGATCTATGCCGACATCGATCTCGAGCGGCTCGCGCGCGAGCGCATGCACCAGACGACGTTCGGCGTGTCGGTGCGGCGCCACGCCGGGGAGGTCGCGCGCTTTCGCACGGTCAGGGTCGATGTCGCCGTACCGCGCGATGCCGAGCTGCCGCTCGCGCGCGCCATCGAGCGCTTCCCCTACGTGCCGGCCGATCCGCGCCGCCGCGACGAGCGCTGCCACGAGGTCTACAACATCCAGGTGCAGGCGCTCATGCAGCGCCTGTCGTCGTCGAAGATCCAGAGGGTCGTGATCGGCGTGTCCGGCGGTCTCGATTCCACGCACGCGCTGCTCGTCTGCGCGAAGGTCATGGACCGGCTCGGGCTGCCGCGCACCAATATCCTCGCGTACACCATGCCGGGCTTCGCCACGAGCGAGCGCACGCTGCGTCAGGCGCGCGAACTGATGGAGGCCGTCGGCTGCACCGCGCGCGAAATCGACATCCGCCCGAGCTGCATGCAGATGCTCAAGGATCTCGGCCATCCGTTCGCGCAGGGCAAGGAGGTCTACGACGTCACCTTCGAGAACGTGCAGGCGGGCGAGCGCACCAATCATCTGTTCCGTCTGGCGAACCATCTCGGTGCGATCGTCATCGGCACCGGCGATCTGAGCGAGCTGGCGCTGGGCTGGTGTACCTACGGCGTGGGTGACCACATGTCCCACTACAACGTGAACGCGAGCGTGCCGAAGACGCTCATCATGCACCTCGTGCGCTGGGTTGCCGAGACGGGGCAGTTGGGCGGTGCGTCGTCGGCGCAGATGACCGGCGGCAAGCATGCGAAGGGCGCCGCGGATGCCAAGGATGCCAAAGACGCGGGGGGCGCCGTGCACCGCCGCAACGTGCTCATCGACATCCTCGAGACGGAAATCAGCCCTGAGCTGGTGCCCGGCAAGGCGAACGGCGCTCCGGAGCAGCGCACGGAGCACTTCATCGGCCCCTACGAGCTGCAGGACTTCCATCTGTACTACACGCTGCGCTTCGGCTACGCGCCGAGCAAGGTCGCGTTCCTCGCCTGGAGCGCGTGGCACGACGCGTCGGCCGGCCGCTGGCCCGACGAAGGCCATCTCGCCCGGCACGCATACGATCTGGCCGCGATCAAGCGCAACCTGCGCATCTTCCTGGACCGGTTCTTCCGCACCAGCCAGTTCAAGCGCTCGTGCGTGCCGAACGCACCGAAGGTTGGCACGGGCGGTTCGCTCTCGCCGCGCGGCGACTGGCGAGCGCCCAGCGATTCGGAGTCGGTGGTGTGGCTCGCGGATCTCGAGACGGTGCCCGACGACCCGCACGCCTGAGCCGTGACTGTCGCGCCCGGCGCACTGTCATCGGGGTGCCGCCGCCGGACCGGTACAATAGCCCGGCGAATTTTCAGAACACTCCAACCAAGATATTGAGGCGACAATGAAACGCGTAACTGCCATCATCAAACCGTTCAAGCTCGACGAAGTCCGCGAGGCGCTGGCCGAAGTCGGCGTCACGGGCCTGACCGTCACGGAAGTGAAGGGCTTCGGCCGCCAGAAGGGGCACACCGAGCTGTATCGCGGCGCCGAGTACGTCGTCGACTTCCTGCCCAAGATCAAGATCGAAGTCGTGGTGAGCGCCGCGCAGGCCGAGCAGGTCATCGACGCTGTGCTCGGCGCGGCTCGCACCGGCAAGATCGGCGACGGCAAGATCTTCGTGACGGACGTGGAGCGCGTGATCCGCATCCGGACCGGCGAAGAGGGCGAGCAGGCGGTCTGAGATCAGGCGCGCCGCCGTCGTTGCCGCGGCGCGCTCACAGGGAAGGCGCACAGGACGAAGAGGGCATGACGGAGGGCGACGGCTGCGCGAGCGGCGTCGCCCTTCGGCGTTAACGATGGACCTTCGATGGACAGTCGATGGACAGTCGATGGACGTTCGATGGACAGCCGATGGAGGTCGGTGGATGGTCGCCGATCGTCCCCCAATCGTCGTTGATCCACGTAAATGACCATCAAACTGACCATCAACCGTCATTCATCGCATCGCGCAGAATCGGGCAGAACTGCGCTGGCCGCGCTGCCGGGCCAGTCCCGCTAGGACGTGAGTCTGACGTCGAAAGCTACCGTGAGCAGGCGCACCACGATGACGGACAGCGCGCTGATCGAGAGCGAGTAGACCGGGTCGATGTCGGCGTAGGTGAGGGCGATGTAGATCCATCCGCCAATGAAGGCGCACACCGCGTAGGGGCGCGTGTCGCGCAGCACGAGCGGCACCTCGTTGCAGAGAATGTCGCGCATGACACCGCCGCCCACGCCGGTGATCACGCCCATCATCACGGACATGAACGCGGACATGTCCGTCTGCAGCGCGAGCGAGGTGCCCGACGCGCTGAAGAAGCCGAGCCCCACGGCGTCGGTGATAAGCAGCACGCGCTCGGTCGCCACGCGCGAGACGAGGCGCAGCACGCCGGAGGTCGAGAGCGAGAGCACGAGGATGAGCACGGTGTACCACTGGTGCTGCACCCAATAGAAGGGACGGTGATCGAGCAGCACGTCGCGCAACGTGCCGCCGCCGAAGGCGGTCGCGAAGGCCAGCACGAACGCGCCGACCGGGTCGAGATGCTGCTTGCGGGCTTCGGCAAAACCGGAGATGGCGCACGAGAATACGGCAATGGCCTCCATGATGGCCAGAATCGTAAGCAGTTGGGCGCTCATCTCGTGAATCATCGGCGAATCCTGTCGGTGATACGTCGTGATCTGCGGCGGCATGGGTAGCGGCATGGGGACGATATCCGCAGCGATACCCCCGTATGGCGCGCTGCCGGGCGCACCCGTGAGAGCGTCAGGCGCCGGCGCGAGCCGCCTTCGTCTGCCCGGCCTGGAGCAATACTACCAGCGCGCCGCTGCCGCCGTCGCGTCCCTGCGCCTGCACCCAGGCGAGCACTTCGTTCTTCTGCGCGAGCCAGCTGCGGACCTTGTCCCTGAGCACCGGTTCGCGGTTGACCGAGCCCAATCCCTTGCCGTGGATGACGCGCACGCAGCGCAGCCCGCGCTTGACGACGTCGTGCAGGAAGGCCGACAGCGCCTCGCGCGCTTCGTCGCGGCGCATGCCATGCAGATCGATCTGCGCCTGCACCACCCAGTCGCCGCGTTGCAGTTTGACGACGGTATCACGGCTGATGCCCGGACGCCGATAAGACAGGCGGTCGTCCGTATCGAAGAGTGCTTCGGGGTCGAACTCGTCGGAGAGCGATTCGAACAGCACGGCCGCTTCGTCCGCCTGCGTCAGGCGCGCCACCGGCGCCGGCGGGCGGCGCGGATGCTCGACGCGGTTGGCCGCGCCCTTGCCGGAGAGCGGAGCGATGTCGCCGATGCTGTCGCGAAAGACGCTGGCGTCACGCGCGGCCTGCGCAGCGCGCCTGGCGGCGGCCACGCGCTCGGCGTCGCGCCGTGCCGTTTGCCTGGCGAGCGAATCGCGCAGACCGGCCAGGTCCTCGAGGCTGAGTTTGGGGGGCTTCTTGCTCATGATCGTGCGGAACAAGGACGGGATGTGTGGGCGGCGCCGGCCTCGCGTGGGGCTCACACGAGACGGGCGCTGCCGCGAGGCGTCGGCCGCGGGCCCGCGCGCCGGCTTACTGGTCGAGGTTCTCGAGGTAGCGCTGGGCGTCGAGTGCGGCCATGCAGCCCGTGCCGGCGCTGGTGATGGCCTGGCGGTAGATGTGGTCCTGCACGTCGCCGGCGGCGAAAACGCCCGGCACGCTGGTGGCCGTGGCGTTGCCGTTCAGGCCGCTGTGCGTGACGATGTAGCCGTTCTTCATCTCGAGCTGGCCCTCGAAGATGTCCGTGTTCGGCTTGTGGCCGATGGCGATGAACACGCCATGCAGCGCCACGTCTTCATGAGCGCCGGTCTTCACGTTCTTGATGCGCACGCCGGTCACGCCGGAGTCGTCGCCGAGCACTTCCTCGAGCACATGGTCGTACTTGAGCTCGACGACACCTTGCTTGGCCTTCTCGAGCAGGCGGTCGACGAGAATCGGCTCGGCGCGGAACTTGTCGCGGCGGTGGATCACGGTGACCTTGCTGGCGATGTTCGACAGATAGAGCGCTTCTTCGACGGCCGTGTTGCCCCCGCCGACGACGCAGACTTCCTTACCCTTGTAGAAGAAGCCGTCGCAGGTGGCGCAGGCGGACACGCCGCGGCCCGAAAAGGCGTCTTCCGACGGCAGGCCGAGATACTGCGCCGAGGCGCCGGTGGCAATGATCAGGGCGTCTGCCGTGTATTCGCCGGAGTCGCCGACCAGGCGCAGCGGGCGTTCGTTGAGGTGCGCCGTATGGATGTGGTCGAAGATCATCTCAGTCTTGAACGCCTCGGCATGCGCGCGCATGCGCTCCATCAGCTCGGGGCCTTGCACGCCGGTCGGGTCGCCGGGCCAGTTCTCGACGTCGGTGGTGGTCATCAGTTGGCCGCCCTGGGCGAGCCCGGTGATCAGCACGGGGTTGAGGTTGGCGCGCGCGGCATAGACAGCAGCGCTGTAGCCGGCGGGGCCGGAACCGAGAATCAGGACTTTGGCGTGCTTGGGAGCGGACATGGACGGACTCACCGGAAAGGGGGATGAAAGCTGACGCCGGGGACCGGCGCAAACCGACATTATAAAGGGGCGACGTGGTTTCGTTGATCGAGCCTCGCAATTGGGCCGATAGCCTGCGCGCCCGCCCTTCGGGTGTGCAATGGCGCGCCGGCACACGGCCCGCAGATGGGGGCGCAGGCGCCAAAACCCAAGTGCGGCGCAGTGGTGGATCGGCGGGGCGGCGGGGCGGCAGGGCCGATGGCGGCGGACGGCGGCCGATGGGGGACGCGGCGTCGCTCTTTGGCGTTACTGCTTGTCACCTTTTCGTGCGTTGAGCGTTGTAATAGTTGTTTACAATGGAGCCTTGCCGCGCGGCAGGCCGCCCGTCTGCCCGCCCAACCTCATGGCTTGATGACGACGAAATCTTCCTTCTCTGCTGGTGCCGGATCGTCGTTGCCCAACCGGGTGACGCACCTATTCCATGAAATCCGCTGGATGGCGCAAGTCGCGCTGATGGTGTTCCTGTTGATGGCGCTGTTCTCGTACAGCCGTCTGGACCCCAGTTGGACGCACGCGGCGCACGTGGAGCGAATCGCCAACTGGGCGGGGCGCGTCGGCGCGTGGGTGGCCGACATGCTGCTGCTCATGCTCGGCCTGTCCGCGTACTGGCTGGTCGTGTTCATTGCCCGGCGCGTGGTGTCGGGCTACCGGCGCATCTCGGCCCGACGCGAAGCGCCCCCGCTGCGCGAACGGCTCGTCAGCGGCGGGTGGGTGGAGATCGTCTCCTCGCTGATGGTGCTGCTCTCGAGCGCCGGCATCGAGTCGCTGCGCCTGTACCGTTTCAAGGCGCAGTTGCCGCGTGCGTCCGGCGGAGTGATCGGCGAGACCGTCGGCAGCTTTTTCCAGCATGCGCTCGGCTTTACGGGCGGCACGCTCGCGTTGCTGCTCATCTTCGCGTTCGGTCTGTCGCTGCTGTTCCATTTTTCCTGGCTTTCGGCCGCTGAAAAGCTCGGTGCGCTGATCCTCGACACGGGCACCGTGATCCGTCGCCGTCGCGAGGCACGCCAGGACCGGCGCCTGGGCGAGGAAGCCGCGATCGCGCGAGAGGGCGCCGTGGTGCAGAACCGCGTGCGCGCCGAAGTTCACGAGCCGGTGCAGATCGTGCCGCCGGTCAAGGTCGTCCCCAAGAGCGAGCGTGTGGAGAAGGAGAAGCAGGCGCCGCTGTTTGCCGATCTGCCCGACTCGATGCTGCCGCCGCTGGCGTTGCTCGACCCGGCGCCGGCCGCGCAGGAAACCGTGTCGGCCGAGACGCTCGAATTCACCTCGCGTCTGATCGAGAAGAAACTCAAGGACTTTGGCGTCGAGGTGAGCGTGGTGGCGGCCTATCCGGGACCGGTCATCACCCGCTACGAGATCGAGCCGGCCACGGGCGTCAAGGGCAGCCAGATCGTGAATCTGGCCAAGGACCTGGCGCGTTCGCTCTCGCTGGTGTCGATCCGCGTGGTCGAAACCATTCCCGGCAAGAACTACATGGGGCTGGAGCTGCCGAATCCGCGTCGCCAGACGGTGCGGCTGACAGAGATTCTCGGCTCGGAAATCTACAACGATTCGTCGTCGCTGCTCACGCTGGCGCTGGGCAAGGACATCGGCGGCAAGCCGGTGGTCGCCGATCTGGCGAAGATGCCCCACCTGCTGGTGGCCGGCACGACCGGCTCGGGCAAGTCGGTCGGCATCAACGCGATGATCCTGTCGCTGCTCTACAAGGCGACGGCCGAGCAGGTCCGCCTGATCCTGATCGATCCGAAGATGCTCGAAATGAGCATGTACGAGGGGATTCAGCATCTGCTCTGCCCGGTGGTGACGGACATGCGTCAGGCCGGTCATGCGCTGAACTGGGTGGTGGCCGAGATGGAGCGCCGCTACAAGCTCATGAGCAAGCTCGGCGTGCGCAACCTCGCGGGCTACAACAACAAGATCGACGACGCCGCCAAGCGCGACGAGCACATCCCGAATCCGTTCTCGCTCACGCCCGAGGAGCCCGAGCCGCTTTCGCGCCTGCCATACATCGTGGTCGTGATCGACGAACTGGCCGACCTGATGATGGTCGTGGGCAAGAAGGTCGAAGAGCTGATCGCGCGCATTGCGCAAAAGGCGCGTGCGGCGGGCATCCACCTGATTCTGGCGACGCAGCGTCCGTCGGTGGACGTCATCACCGGCCTGATCAAGGCGAACGTGCCGACGCGCGTGGCGTTCCAGGTGTCGTCCAAGATCGATTCGCGGACCATCCTCGACCAGCAGGGCGCCGAGACGCTCCTCGGCATGGGCGACATGCTCTACATGCCGCCGGGCACCGGTTTGCCGTTGCGGGTGCACGGGGCGTTCGTGGCCGATGACGAAGTGCATCGCGTGGTGGAGCGCCTCAAGGAGCAGGGCGAGGCGAACTACGTCGAGGGCATTCTGGAAGGCACTGTCGAGGGTGAAGACGGTGGCCTCGACGGCGCCGCCGGCGGAACCGGCGAGGGCGGCGGCGAGTCCGATCCGCTGTACGATCAGGCGGTGGCCGTGGTGCTCAAGCAGCGTCGCGCGTCGATTTCGCTGGTGCAGCGGCATCTGCGCATCGGCTACAACCGGGCGGCCCGGCTGCTCGAGCAGATGGAACAGTCCGGCGTGGTGTCGGCGATGGCGAGCAACGGCAACCGGGAGATTCTGGTGCCGAATCGCGAAGGAGAGTAAGGAACATGCTGGGATTCAAGCGCGGCTTGCCGCTCGTGGCGGGGGTTGTCGGCGTGACGATGGCGGCGCTCGTCGCGCCCGCATACGCGAGCGGCACGGCACAGCTCAAGGCGTTCGCAGCGCAGGTGAAGTCCGCGCGCGGCGAGTTCGAGCAAAAGCAGGTGAAGGCGCAGAAGGACGGCAACGTGTCGGTGACGAACACGTCTTCCGGCACGTTCGAGTTCTCGCGTCCGGGCCGCTTCATCTGGCGCTACGTGAAGCCATACGATCAGTTGCTGCAGGCGGACGGCGAAACGCTCTACATCTACGACAAGGATTTGAATCAGGTGACCGAGCGCAAGCTGGGCGCCTCGCTCGGCGCGAGCCCGGCGGCGATCCTGTTCGGCAGCAACGACATCGAGAAGAACTTCACGCTCAAGGACGCCGGGGTGAAGAACGGCATCGACTGGGTCGAGCTGCGTCCGAAGTCGCAGGACACGCAGTTCCAGCGCGTCGGCATCGGTTTTCGCGACGGCGCGCTGGCAGCCATGGAGCTCTATGATGCATTTGGCAACGTGACGCTGCTGACCTTCGACAAGATCCAGAAGAACCCGCCAATGTCGCCGGATCACTTCAAGTTCACCCCGCCCAGGGGGGCGGACCTGATCAAGGGCTGAGCGACGCCGGCGCTCATTTGGCGGCCCCCGCCGGCCGCACGGCCGCCGGGCTGGCATAATGAGGCATCTGATGATCCGTATGCGGCCGGGGACTTCCCGGCCGCACTGCTTGAAGACATGCCAGACGACGCACCCCTGTCGGCTTCGGTGCCATTGGCCGAGCGCCTGCGCCCACATACCATCGACGACGTGATTGGCCAGCGCCACTTGCTGGGCAAGGGCAAACCCCTGCGCGTGGCGTTCGAGTCGGGGCGTCCGCACTCGATGATCCTCTGGGGCCCGCCGGGCGTGGGCAAGACCACGCTCGCGCGCCTCATGGCCGACGCTTTCAAGGCGTACTTCATCGCGCTGTCCGCCGTGCTCTCGGGCGTGAAGGACATTCGCGACGCCGTCGAAGCCGCGCAGATCCAACGCTCGCAAGGCAAGCAGACGGTGGTGTTCGTCGACGAGGTGCATCGTTTCAACAAGGCGCAGCAGGACGCTTTCCTGCCGCACGTCGAATCGGGCCTGTTCATTTTCGTCGGCGCGACGACGGAGAACCCGTCATTCGAGGTGAATGGCGCATTGCTTTCGCGGGCGGCCGTCTATGTGCTCAAGAGTCTGAACGACGAAGAGCTCGGTGAAATGGTCACGCGCGCGGCGCATGAGCTGGGCGGCATTGCATTCACGGACGAGGCGCGTCAGGGGCTCATCGATTCGGCGGACGGAGACGGGCGCAAGCTGCTCAACAACGTCGAGATCGTTGCGCAGGCCGCAATGTCACAGGGGCTCGACACGATCGACGAAGCGTTGCTGGCGAGCGTGCTGGCCGAGAATCTGCGGCGCTTCGACAAGGGCGGCGATGCGTTTTACGATCAGATCAGCGCGCTGCACAAGTCGGTGCGCGGCAGCTCGCCGGACGGCGCGCTGTACTGGTTCTGTCGCATGCTCGACGGCGGGGCCGATCCGCGCTATCTCGCGCGTCGCATTGTGCGCATGGCCTGGGAGGACATCGGGCTGGCGGATCCGCGCGCCGCGCGCATTGCGCTGGATGCGGCGGAGACCTATGAGCGCCTCGGCACGCCGGAAGGCGAGCTGGCGTTGGCCCAGGCGATTCTCTATCTCGCCGCGGCGCCGAAATCGAACGCCGGTTACAACGCCTATAACCAGGCGAGGGCGTTTGTCAGCAAGGACAAGTCGCGCGCGGTGCCGATCCATCTCCGGAATGCGCCGACCAAGCTGATGAAGGAGCTCGGCTACGGCCACGCGTATCGTTATGCTCATGACGAACCGGAGGCTTACGCCGCGGGCGAAACCTATTTCCCCGACGACCTGCGCGCGCAGAACTGGTATCGCCCGGTGCCGCGCGGCCTGGAGGGGAAGATCGGCGAGAAGCTCAATTGGCTGAAGTCGCTCGACGCCGAATGGCGCCGCGCGAATACCAGGGGGCGCAAGCCCGAGCCGGCCGGAAAGTCCGCCACGGCGGGCGCGGCGCCCTCCGAAAAGACACCGCCGGCCGAATCGTCCGACGACGAGTCGGCATAAGTCACGTAAGCCGCGTAAGCCTGCGCCCCATGGCATTGCGGCGGTGTTGAACGATGACGCTGGCGCCCGGCGAGTGAAATCAGACGGAATCCCGGTGCGTGTTTGGTAAAATCGCCGCTTTGGTGCAGCGCTGGCGCCGTGCAAGGCGCGCGCCAGCTCGGCCACAACGAACTCCATGGTCCACGCGTGTGGGCCGCTAACGACAGACATCCCACCATGCTCGACATTCAACTTCTTCGCAAGGATCTCGACGGCGTTGCGGCGCGACTGCAGACGCGCGGCTACACGCTGGACGTGGCGACGTTCGCCGCGCTCGAGGCGGAGCGCAAGCAGATCCAGACGCAAACCGAGGAACTGCAGGCGCGCCGCAATGCGCTCTCGAAGCAGGTCGGCATGAAAAAGGGCAAGGGCGAGGACGCCTCGGCCGAGATTGCCGAGGTGGGCGGCATTGCCGACACGCTCAAGGCATCGTCGGTGCGCCTGGAGGAGATTCAGACGCGACTGTCGGAGCTGCTGCTCGGCGTGCCGAACCTGCCGCACGAGAGCGTACCGGTCGGCAAGGACGAGACGCACAACGTTGAAGTGCGTCGCTGGGGCACGCCGCGCGAATTCGATTTCACGCCGCGCGACCACGTGGATCTCGGCGCGAGGCTCGGCCTGGATTTCGATGCGGCGGTCAAGCTTGCCGGCGCGCGCTTCTCGGTGATGAAGGGCGGGATTGCGCGACTGCATCGTGCGCTGGCGCAGTTCATGATCGACACGCATACGTCGGAGCATGGCTACACGGAAATGTACGTGCCGTACATCGTGAATGCGGCGTCGATGCGTGGCACGGGACAGTTGCCGAAGTTCGAGGACGACCTGTTCAAGGTGCCGCGCAAGGTGGGCGGTGAAGACGGTGAGCGTACCGAGAACTTCTATCTGATCCCCACGGCGGAGGTGTCGCTGACGAACCTGGTGCGCGACGAACTGCTGAGCGCCGACGAGGTGCCGCTGCGCATGGTGGCGCACACACCTTGCTTCCGCTCGGAGGCAGGCAGTTACGGCAAGGACACGCGCGGCATGATTCGCCAGCATCAGTTCGACAAGGTCGAGCTGGTGCATGTGGTGCGTCCGGAGGAATCCTACGACACGCTGGAGATGCTCGTCGGCCATGCGGAAGCGATTCTGCAGAAGCTGGAGTTGCCGTATCGCACGATCGTGCTGTGCACGGGCGACATGGGTTTCGGCAGCGCGAAGACATACGACATGGAAGTGTGGATTCCGGCGCAGAACACATACCGCGAGATTTCGTCGTGCTCGAACATGGAGAGCTTCCAGGCGCGCCGGATGCAGGCGCGTTATCGCAATGCGCAGGGCAAGCCGGAGCTGGTGCATACGCTCAACGGCTCGGGCCTGGCGGTGGGACGTGCCCTGGTCGCCGTGCTGGAGAACTATCAGAACGCCGACGGTTCGGTGACCGTGCCCGACGTGCTGCGCCCCTACATGGGCGGTATCGAACGTCTCGAGCCGGCTGCGTAAAAAAATCTTAAAAAAGGGGTTGGCAGCGAAAGAAATTCCGCTATAATCTCTTTCTCGCTACTTGAGGCCACTCAGGCAGCGAGCCAAAGCAGCAAGAACGCTTGGAGAGGTGGCAGAGTGGTCGAATGCGCCGGACTCGAAATCCGGTATACGGTTATACCGTATCGTGGGTTCGAATCCCACCCTCTCCGCCAAGCAAACAATTAAGCCCTTGAGTTTCAAGGGCTTTTTTGTTTTTTGGGATCTAGGTGTGCCATTTGGTGTGCCTTGGGACTTTGGCTGCAATCCGCCCTAGTTGGATTGGGTTGATCAATCGCATTTTGATGGGCCGGTGCTGGTGCCCCTCAAGTGTCGCCATCCCTGCACTCAATCGATTTCAAGAAACCTGCGAGGGCGTCGTGCATGGGATGGATGGTCCCGCTGCCTTTGTCGCCTTGGTGGAGGGCCGCGAGCATTCTTCGAAATGCACTAACGTGAAATGTATACCCTTGCAGCCACTACGCGAGCGGACCTTTCTGTGCGTAAAACGGCCGCTACTGGGAAAGAAGTGGAAGCGCCCGACCTATAGGTGCGCGCAAGCGCAACTATTCAGAATTCAAATGCGCTTAGTAGTTAGACGTGCGAGGAGGGCTTGACGCTGGCGCCAAGTCTACTAGCATGTGGCGTGGTCCGATTACATTTATTCATCATGACTTCGAACGGAAAGTCGCGTAGCCATGCCAAAGATTCTGCCACGACAACTCGTCTAAATAGATTGGAACAATGTGGGCTCCCACCGCGCCACTATTACACGCTGCCCGACGCGTGCGACATGCTTGGATGTACAGTGTCTGACTTGCTGTACTACGGAAGCGTGGGAATCATAAATGTCAATGTAACAGTGCCGTCAGAGCTAACTGTCTGCCCGTACGATGCAGAAACGAAGTTCAAGGGAATTTCCTTTGCGCCGCCCGTGTTGCTCACGATTTGGCGCAACGACTGTCGCAGGCTTGAGTGCGGAGAGACAGTTGAGCGCGCAACATTCAAGTCTGGATATTGCTTCTATCGGGATGAAATGCTTCATAAGACAACGCCAGCGAGCTGTGGTACCGGGCCGTTCACGGGGCAGTTCGCAGTCTGGAAACTGTACAAGGGGGATCGAAAGCGCAAGGTTCGGATCATTTCGGAGCGCCTGGTAATCACCCGTGATGACCTTGAAAAACTTCAGGCAGGTGACACAGCCGTTGTCGACGATGAAATGAGCGACACTTCAGCGTCGGCACGAGACCACCGCTCAGATCAACTGATGCGGCTGATCCAAGCCTCGGAGAAATTCTGGGCAAATGCCAGTCGCGAAGATCGTGACGCGCAGCCGACCAATGATAAAGTCACTATGTGGCTAGCTGATCGTGGCTTTTCCCAAAGTCTAGCTCGCAAGGGCGCATCGATCATTCGGCCCTCATGGGCCGGAAATGGGCGTCCACCCGCCGAAAAGTGAGACTCCCCAATCTCGCCACACGGCGAGGCTTTAGAAAGGGTTACACCCGGAAGGGTGTAACCCTTTCTCTATTCTGAATAGTCGCGTATCGGCACCATTCGTCCCGTGTTCCCAACAACACTCAATAGGACGAATCATGAACATACCGATGCAATCGCCGCTGGTCATCCTCCGACTCAAGCAGCTCCAACTGCGGCTCGGTGCTGCTCGAACCACGATCTACGATTGGCTCAATCCCAAGTCTCCTCGTTACGACCCCACGTTTCCTAAGCAGATTCGTCTCTCGCGCCATAGCGTGGGCTGGCTGGAACATGAAGTGAATGACTGGCTGCTTGGCCGTATCGCCGCAAGTCGTCCGTAGACGCGCGTCGAACGCCAAAGGCTCACAGTGTCGCTGAAGCTTGAGCTTGGGGAAATTAAATAAGTTGGTGAGCGTCCCGCAAAATTCGTTCTTATCGAGAATCCGATAAACATGATCGGACTACATTCGAAGTAAATGCTCACTACATTGCTATCGCCCTACATCGTCGTTTTGCAAGGGGCAGCGTGGAATCTACAGCAAAGCCTTGAGGGGCTCGGGGTGATCTCCTCAAACTACATAGTGCGTGATCCAAGGGGGATGATCGTGTCCTCGTATTGGTCTCCTGCACAGTCAGTCGCCGTCATTCTCGGCCTGCTTTTTATCGCGTTTGTTGTCTTTGCCTGTGCATTCTTAGTCGCAGGCTACGTGATTTCACGGAAGACTGGAGCCGCGATATCGTTGGGCTTGCTGTTGGTGCCAGCGGTGCTCAATGTGCTCGGCATATGGCCATCCTTTTCGGCGGTTCCTGACTCGTTCGTGTTGGGCGGAACTGGTGTTTTAGGTGCGGGCTATGGGATGGCCTGCCTCATGTTGCTGGGCGTACTCGGCGGTTGGTGTATTGCGATAATCTTTACTGATTTGGTTCGCATCAGGGATAGATTCTGGCATCTCTATGATCACTTCTGGGTTATTGCCGGGTTGCTTGCGGGCATCTTCTTTGTGGCGGACTCGCAAGTCTCTCGTCACGCGACAGAGTTGCAAGCAACGTCTACTGAGGTGAAACAGGCGAGCGCATATTTACTGCGCCAACTCGAATCTTTCGATCGGTGGTGTCGTGAAACTGGGACAAGTGCGCAAGTGTCGTGCCGGTGGGCTTCCTCGGTTCAACAGAAGCTGCTCGACTACTCATACGACCACGAGAGCATTTTTGTCAAATTTGGCCCTCAAACGTCGGCAGATATTTACGCGATCGGCGAACACCGTGCTCAACTATCGGCCTCGGAAGAGATTCGAACGGAAATCGCCGCTTATACCCGGTCCGCGTGGAAGGGGAGGGCGTCCTGGTAGGCATTCCCTGCGTGCACTGAAATGTCGCGGAAATGCACCTGACGCTTGGCGCTTGCCGGACAGGCGATTGGGCGGACTTGACGCTTCAGCACAAAAGCTCTCACGGCTAAATCGCTGTGTTCGCCAACTGAAATTGTCCGTCGCCAGCTCGGCCTGTGTGGGGTACGACTGCCGGATGGGTGGGCGCGTACGCGGTGCCAAATTCCGAGTGACGGAGGGAGACTGGCCCCGCCCGATGGGAAGGGCGAGCTCCTTCGAATCAGACGCATATGCGCGCGCCAGACAAATAACTATTATTGGAGACACTTGTGAATTCATCCCTCTCCCGCGCGATGCGAGCGCGGATCACCGTAGTGCTGTGCCTTAGCGTGGCGTTGCTCGAAGGCATCGATGTGCAATCTGTCGGTATCACTGGCCCTCGCATCGCCCAGGAGTTTTCTCTTTCCGTGGCGCAACTGGGCTGGGCACTCAGCGCTGGCGCTATTGGTCTGATGCCGGGTGCGCTGATTGGGGGACGCCTTGCCGACTTGTTGGGCCGCAAGAGCGTTTTGATCACCTCGGTGGTCTTGTTTGGTCTCTTCTCTTTGGCGACCGCGCATGTCTGGGATTTCGGCAGCTTGCTCGTCGCACGTATTCTGACGGGGCTTGGCCTCGGCGCAGCAATGCCGATCCTGCTGGCACTGTGCTCAGAAGCCGCGGCCCCAGATCGACGCACTGCGGCCGTTGGCGCGATGTACTGCGGCATGCCGTTGGGAGCAGCCATTGGCGCCTTGATCGGCGTTCTGGCCAACGGGCCGGGGCAATGGCGCATGGTGTTTTATGTCGGCGGCTTCGGGCCAATCGCGGTTGCTCTGCTTCTGGCCTTTCTTCTCACTGAGTCAACGCAATTTGAATCGAGCCGCACCGTCGCGCCCGACGCGAAGGTCGGCTTCGTTGAAGCGCTCTGGCGCGACGGACGCGCGCTAATGACTTCCGCACTTTGGACTAGCTGCCTCGGTACGGTGATCGTGCTGTACTTCCTGATGAACTGGCTGCCATCCATGATGATTGGCCGCGGCCTTTCTCTCGAGCAGAGCGGCTTGGTGCTAATGGCTTTCCACATTGGCGCGGGTTCTGGCTCCCTTGGCATCAGTAATCTGATGGATCGCATGGGCCGCAACCGTACCGTGATTTTCATGTATGCGGGAATGGTCCTTGCTCTTGCCACGCTGGCAATGGCCACCGGTGCATTGCAAACGATAGCCGGTGGGTTCCTCTGTGGCGTATTTCTCGGCGGCGTCCAGTCGGTACTCTTTGCATTGGCAGGGCAAGTCTATCCGACACACGTGAGGGGCACCGGGATCGGCGCGGCAGTCGCGGTCGGCCGTCTGGGTTCAATACTTGGACCACTGATCGCGGGCTTGCTGTTTTCGGCTGGTTCCAGTGCATCGATGCTAGTCGTCTCAAGCATCCCGGTCGTGATTGTTGCCGCGCTTGGGTTGCTGATCGTTACGGGGCACCTGAACCGGAATGCGGCCGCAGCTGGGGAAGACCGTATTCCGGCTAGTGCTTGAACCAGACATGCCGCAGCAGCAGATTTTTCCGAGTGCATTCGTCGAGATGCCGTGGCAAGCGATTCGCTTCGTGCTGTCGCAAATCTCGCGGCTTTTCAGCGCACTTTCTACGCGCGTCGTATCGGAAAGTGGGCTATCGAAATCGGAATGCGAAGTGTCGCAACGTGTGCTCGGGATGCTGCGGCGTTATCAATTCACTTCGGCGTGTTTGTAGCCATCCTGTCGGGGCTGGTGTAGCCCGCGCTTCACTAAGGAGTTTTTCTGATGCTGGCCTCTGCGATGGAAGGGCGAAGTCTCTATGGCAGGGACACCGGTTCGTCCCGACGAGGGATGTGTGCTGGCAGAACCGCTTTGGAACATTTGGACTTTGCGGGCGCTAGTTGCCGTCCTGACTATGTCATTGACGCATTGTCTTGTCCCAGTCAATGACAGACTTCAAGATTTAATTAATATGAGTAAGCAACGCACCGTGATTATTGGCGCCGGTCAGGCGGGCGGGACCGTCGCTGCCAATTTGAGGCAGCTCGGATACGACGGGGAAATTACCGTCATCGGCGCTGAAGATTGGCCGCCCTATGAACGACCGCCGCTTTCGAAAACGCTTCTGCAAGGCAAGATCGAAACCGAAAGGACCTATATCAGGCCTCCTGCATTTTATGCAGAGCAGGACATCGAGCTGATTACGGGACGTCAGGTCCTTGAAGTCAACCGCAGTCAACGACTGCTGCAACTGGACGATGGCGATCGGCGGGGCTATGAGTCGCTTGTTATTGCTACCGGTGCACGCGCCAGACGCCTGAATATCCCGGGCGCAGATCATCCGCGCGTCCATGTGTTGCGTGATATCGGACACGCACTTGCGCTGCGTTCGGCGCTTGCTAAATCGGAGCGTCTGTTGATTGTTGGCGGAGGGTTTATTGGGTTAGAAATTGCGGCTAGCGCCCGAGCACTTGGCTTATCAGTGGATTTGATAGAGCAGGCTCCGACGCTGATGGGGCGGGTACTGCCGCCTCACGTAGCCTCGCACCTTGCCGGTATTCACGCTGGACGAGGAGTCATGCTCCATACCGGCGTTGCGTTGCATAGTTTTGAGCATCGACCAGACGGTGGCCTTATTGCTCAGACGAGCATCGGTCCAATAGAAGCCGATGTGGTCGCTGTAGGCATAGGTTCCATTCCGAACACGGAACTCGCCGCAACTGCAGGTCTGTCGATTGATGATGGGGTGTTGGTCGATGAGTTCGGACGAACGGAAGATGAACGCATTTGGGCGGCTGGCGACGTTACACGTCATTTCAACCCCCTGTTGGGGCGCTATATTCGGCTTGAGTCATGGAAAAACGCGCAGAACCAGGCTATTGCGGTCGCGAAGTCGATTGCCGGTCAACCTTCGGCTTACGCCGAACTACCTTGGTTGTGGAGCGACCAGTATGACCTCAATTTTCAACTGGCCGGGATGCCTCGAGGTGGTGAGGAACTGGTCTGGCGTGGAACGCCAGATGACACCTGTTTCACCGTATTCGGCCTGACCGGTGACACGCCGTCGTTCGCTATTACGGTGAATCAAGGTCGTGAGATGCGTTTTGCCCAGCAGCTAATTGTCCGCGGGGCGCCTGTCGATGTCACGCGGCTCGCGGATGTCAGCATTCCTCTGCAACGTATGGTCGCGTGAGGACTGAGATCTGCTTGGGTTTTCCATATCAAATCTGTAGGGGCGGCGTATCGGGTCAAGTTGGCGCGGGTAAAAAGCGCCAACTGTCGGGCGAATTCAGTTGGCTCTCGGGCATGTCGTGCATAGCGATCACCGCGTCACATCGCTTTGCCGTCCATCAGGTGAATGCAGGCGTCTTCCGCATACTCGATATTGATCGCGCACTCCGGACAGCTGTTCGCCGTCATTTCAGCCAGATCCTCCAGCTCGGATGGTAACGTGTCATGAATCCGGACCATGGCATAGCCGTTCTCGTCCAAAGCGAACAGTTCCGGCGCAAGCCGGCTGCAATTGTTATGCCCCTGACACATGCCAGGCGTAATGCTTATTTTCATGGGGACACCTCATAGGTTGGCATTCTTCAGGCGTGGACCTCGTCTCGCTAACCGGACTCGGCAGCCAGGATGAGGCCCGAAGCGCTATCAACGTGGGCGATATCGCACTTGCAGGGAACAGAACGCATCGAGGCCCCATGGGCCATTCTCGATGCCAATGCCGCTCCACTTCCAGCCACCGAACGGCAAATGCGGCTGCACCACGAGATGTGTGTTGACGTACGCACTGCCACAGTCGAGCTTCGCAGCGACGTCAGCGGCCCGATCCTCATTCGAACTCCACACCGAGCCCGACAATCCATAAGGCGTCGCGTTGGCGCGCGCGATGGCCTCGTCCAAATCGCCGTAACGCATCACGGGGAGTGCCGGGCCAAACTGCTCTTCGTCGACGATGCGCATGCCTTCGCGCACGTTATGAAGGATAGTGGGTTCGAAGAAGTAACCCGGTCGGTCGATCGGCTTGCCCCCGGCCGCCGCAATCGCGCCCTCGGCCAAGGCGTCCGACACCAGGCCCTTCACGCGCTCGAACTGGGGTTTGTTGTTGATCGGCCCGATCTGCATGCCGTCTTCCATGCCGTCTCCAACGCGCACGCGGCGGGCCCGCTGCGCTAGTGCATCGACAACTGCATCGTGCAGGCTGTCCGGCACGAACACGCGCTTGATGCCGGCGCAGATCTGTCCGTTGTTGGTAAACGCGCCCCAGAAGATGCCCGCAGCAACCCGCGCTGGATCCGCATCGTCAAGCACGATCGCAGCATCGTTGCCCCCAAGCTCCAGCGTCATGCGTTTCAGGTCCGGGGCGGCGGCGCCTGCAACCGCCTTGCCCGTCGCGACCGAACCGGTGAAGCTGATCTTTCTCACGGCCGGGTGGCTCGTCATCCACGCACCCAACTCGTCGCCGCCGCTCACGACATTGAGGACACCGGGGGGCAAGTGCTCGGCAATGATGCGTCCCGCCACCAGTGTCGACACCGGCGTGTAGGGCGACGGCTTGAGCACGATCGTGTTGCCGGCGAGCAGGGCCGGCGCCAGCTTCATCCCCAGCAGCAGGAGAGGGAAATTCCACGGCGTGATGGCGGCGACTACGCCGAGCGGACGCCGGACGACCACCCCGTGGCCGGCAGCATCGTCCTGCAAGGTCTCCTCTGGCAAAGGCAGCTTCGCGAAGTAGCTGAACCAGCGGGCGGTTTCCGCCACTTCGAAGGCGGCAGCGCCAAGCGGTTTGCCTTGCTCTTTGGTCACGAGTTCGGCCAGCGTGTACTGCGCTGACGTCAGGGCATTCGCAATGGCTTGCAGGGCATTTCGCCGCGTGTCGAGCTCGCTTGTGCCCCAGGCAAGGAACGCGCGCGATGCGCTCTCCATCGCCTCGTCCAGCTGCGCCCGATTGCACTGGGGCGCCTGCGCAAACGGCTGCTCTGTCGCCGGGTTGATCACGTCAAACAGATCGGCCGGGCTGACGTCGCGGCCATCGATGGTCATGAGGTACTGGGTCATGAAGACTCCAAGATCGAAGTGAGGATTCAGTCGGCCATCAGAAGCGGACAACGGCGCGCGCGCCGCGCCCGGAGGCGCAGTAGTCCAGAGCTTCGTTGATGGCGGGGAAGGCGAACGTCTCGGTGACCAGCTCGTCGAGCTTGAGCAGCTTCTGCTCGTACAGGCCGATCAGGCGCTTCACTTCGCGGTGCACATGCGCGGAGCCGTACAGCGATCCGCGAATCGTCTTTTCCGTCATCACGATGCCGGTGAAGGCCGGCACGTTGACGACAACGTCTTCGGGGCCCGCCCCTACAAGCACGGCGCGTCCGCCGCGCCGGGTCATGCGGATCGCATCGTTCACGGTTTCCTGGCGGCCCACAACCTCGATGGCTGCGTCGACCCCGCGACCTTCGGTCGCCTTACGTACCTGACGGATCAGTTCCGCTCCGGGCTGCAACGTCAGCGTGGCGCCAACGCTGCGTGCGAACGCCAGACGCTCTTCGCTCGGATCGATGGCGATGATCTGGCTGGCACCGCTGATGCGGGCGCCCTGGATGGCATTCAGCCCCACGCCGCCACAGCCGATGACCGCGATGGACTCGCCAAGCGCGACCTTGGCCGTGTTGACGGCCGCACCGAAGCCTGTGAGCACGCCGCACCCGATTAACGAGGCCGGCGCGAGATCCATGGCGGCGGGGAGCTTGACGGCGGCGCGTGCCGGCACGACGCAATGCTGCGAAAAGGTGCCCAGGCCTGCCATGTGGTAGACCGGCGCGCCATCCATGCGATAGCGGGTGGTGCCGTCAGGCATGGTGCCGCGCGCCATCGCCGCAGTTCCGGAGTCGCACAACGACGGCTGCTCGTGTTCGCAGAAGAAACACTTTCCACATTGAGTCAACCAGCTCAGCACGACGCGATCGCCGGGCACGAGATCGGTGACACCTTCACCAACCTCCACTACCGTGCCCGCGCCCTCATGGCCGAGCACCACTGGCAGGGGATTCGGCAACCTGCCGGTGAAGACGGACAGGTCGGAATGGCACACGCCCGAGGCGCCGATTGCGACAAGAATTTCCCCGGCGCGCGGCGGTTCGAGATCGATTTCGAGAATCCGGACAGGCTCTCCGGGGCGGGTCAGTACGGCGGCTTGCGTTTTCATGGAAGTCGTTGGTTTAGCAGAAGAATGGGGAGGGATCGAATGAACATCCGGCGTCTTATCGGTCGACGACGACCAGCACCTGTTCGGGGCCGCGTGTCTGGCCGGCCGTCCATTCGACGGCATCGGGCGCGCTTAGATGAAAGTTCGGCATGACGCGCAGCCACTCCTCGAGTGCGACGCGCAATTCAAGGCGGGCGACGTTCGAACCCAGGCACCGATGTTCGCCCGACGAAAATGTCAGATGGCGATTGCGCTTGCGATCGAGCTTGACCTCGTCCGGATCGTCAAAAACAGCTGGGTCCCGGTTGGCCGCCGCGAGCGGCAGGATGACGCGTTGCTGCGCTGCAATGCAGCGCCCGTGCAACTCGACGGGCTCGGACGTAAGCCGCGCAATCGACACTGGCGCATAGGCACGCAGCAACTCTTCGACGGCCGTCGTCCGCATGATCTCCGGATGTTCGATCAGTTGCGCCCGATCCTGCGGGTGAGACGCGAGGTGCCAGAGACTCGCGCCCATGGCGCTCCAGGTCGTGTCAGCCCCGGCAAGCACCAGCAGAAATAGGCTGCCGAGCTTGTGCTTGCGCGATAGCGGTTCGCCGTCGAGCGTCGCATGCGCGAGGTAGGTGATCAGATCGTCGCCGGGTTCGGCGGCACGCTGCTCGAGCAGCCCCTCCAGGTATTCAAGCTTCTCCCGTACCACCGCGCTACGCACGCTCTGATCCAGCGGGCCGAGCCGGACGAGTCGGACAACCCAGTCGACGAAGCGGTTTTGCGCATCGACCGGCACCTTGAGGATGTGCGAAATCACGGACAGCGCGAGTGGTCGCGCGAAATCACCGACCGCGTCGCCAGACCCGCGCTCAGCAATGGCCTCAGCCAGGCGTCGGGCCTCCTCCCTGACGAAGGGCTCAAGCTCGGCGATCTTGGCGGGCGTGAAGAAGGGCGCCAGCAATTCGCGGTGGGCCTTGTGGTCCTCGGGGTTCGAAGTGAGGGGCGGCAAGAACAACTCATGCCCAACCTCCGGAATGGGGCCTGCGACTTCGACCGCCCGCGACGAGAATCGCGCGCTGTCGAGCGCAATGTCACGAACATCGTCGTAGCGGGTGACGACCCACGAGCCGCCCCACTTTTCGCTGTGCGCGACCGGGCATCCGCCTTGTCGCATCTTGGCCCAGAGGGCGTCCGGGTCCTCTGCATACTCACCTGAGAACAGATCGTATCCGTCCTTCACGTTGGTCACATCCGTCATGCTCGCCTCCACGATATCAGCCGTTACGGTGATTTCATGCTACTCAAGCAAATACAAAATGTCAAAACATGTAGATTATTATTGTTTCGATGAAGCACGCAGAAAAACGATCGGTTTGAATTGATTTTTATGGGAAAAATCAATTGTCGTCGCGATGATATCGTCGCGTTTACACCTATCGAGAGCGGGATATCGATGAACTAGACTTCACTACGTTCTACATAAATATTGTTTTTATGTTTAATTTGGTAGACATAAAATGTGCGGCGACGAGTACTTCGCGAGCGATACCGATCGTGTGCCGCGCCTCACACTAACAATCGATGGAGCGAGACAATGGCTGAAGCGGTGGCGTTGACCAACGCGTATTGGGGCATAGACACATCGGAGGCAGTACTCGACTGCACGGTCGGCGACCTCTTGCGGCGCGTGGCGTCCGAGGTGCCGGACCGCCTGGCGTTGGTCGAGGGCGCTGGCGCATTCGAGACGCGACGCCGTTGGACCTACCGCCAGTTGCTCAACACCGCGCTTGATGTCGCTCAGGTGCTCCTTACCCGGTTCACGTCCGGCGAGCGAATCGCCGTGTGGGCCCCCAACTGCCCCGAGTGGATCCTGTTGCAGCACGGCGCAAGCTTCGCAGGGTTGGTCGTCGTTCCCGTTAATCCGGCCTTTCTTGCCGACGAGCTGACGCACGTGCTGGGCACGTCCCAGGTCAGTGGCATCTTTTTCCCTTCGCAATACCGCAACAGCGACATGCGAGCCATCCTGGCGTCGGCCCGTACTCGCCTGCCGCATCTGCGCGACGAGATTTGCCTGGACGATTGGGAACAGTTCATGGCGACGCCATACGAACGCGTCGAACTTCCGACAATTTCGCCCTGCGACATGGTGCAGATTCAGTACACCTCGGGCACGACGGGATTCCCCAAGGGGGCGTGCCTTCACCAACGCGGCATCGTCAATGCGTCACGTTTTTCGGCGCTGCGTGCGGGCTTCCCGGAGGGGGGCGTATGGGTCAACGCCATGCCGCTGTTCCACGTCGGCGGATGTGCCGTGTCGGCAATCGGTGCGATGTCGCAGCGGGGTACGTTTGTGCTGATGCCGGGCTTTGATGCGGCAGCCATGCTGGAGATCCTGGAGAGCGAGCGCGGCACCGCGACGCTCGTGGTGCCGACGATGCTCGTTGCGTTGCTCGACCATCCGGACCGAGCCAAACGTGACGTCTCATCGCTCAAACTAATTCTTTCCGGCGCATCGGCAGTGCCTGCCGCGCTGGTCCGACGTACCATTGCGGCGTTCGATTGCAAGTTCTCGATCCTGTTCGGGCAAACCGAGCTGAACGGGGTGATCACCCAGACTGGCGGCGACGATTCACCAGAGGATCAGTCCGAGACCGTCGGCCGTCCGTTGCCGCAAATGGAGGTGAAGATCGCCGATCCGGTAACGGGCGAAGTGCTACCGCTGGACGTCCAGGGTGAGATATGCGCGCGCGGCTATCAGACGATGCTGGGCTACTTCAACGCGGTGGACGCCACGGGTGCAACCCTTCGTGACGAAGGATGGCTTCACACCGGCGATCTGGGCGCAATGAATGATCGTGGCTATGTCCGCGTGACCGGCCGGTTAAAGGACATGATTATCCGGGGCGGCGAAAACATCTACCCGCGCGAGATCGAAGAGGCGCTGTTCGAGCATCCGGCGATCTCCAACGCCTGCATCATCGGCCTGCCCGATGACAAATGGGGGGAAGTGGTTGCCGCCGTGGTGAAGCTTGCCGGATCGGTGGAGCGACAGGCTGACGCCGAAACTGTCGACGTATTGCACGCCTGGTGCCGGGAGCGGCTCGCGGCGTACAAGACGCCCGCTGTCTGGTACTTCATTGACGAATGGCCACTGACCGCAAGCGGCAAGGTTCGCCGGCACGTCCTGCGCGAGCAGATCGTCGGCGGATGCTATCCGGCCTACGTCGCGACCAAACTGCCTCCGCGAGGCACGGCATAGGCGAGGGCGCGTCATGTCCTCCACAGTGCCATCACCGAACACGGCGCTCCGGATGAACGCCGGCAGCGCCCGCTCCACATTACTCACCCTGCTCGGCGAGTTCGTTCGTCCCGAGGAACGTCCCGTGTGGACGGCGACCCTGGTGCGGGCGATGGCGATCGCCGGGATTGCCGAGAAGTCGGCGCGTCAGACGATTGCCCGGGTGGGCGCATCGGGTTGGATCACCGGGCAACGGCTGGGGCGGGAAACATACTGGTCGTTGACAGGGCGCGGCTGCCGCATCATCGACGATGGCGCGCTGCGCGTCCAATCCATGAGTCGCAACGCGCAATGGGATGGGCGATGGCTGGTCGTGGCGATCTCGTTGCCCGATTCATACCGCGCGGAACGCACCCGACTCTACAAGGCGCTTTCGTGGGCCGGCTTCGGCAATCCGCTGCCGGGCATGTGGGTCACACCGCACACGCAGCGAGAAGACGAAACCCGCCGGGTCATCGAGCATCTGGCGTTGGCGCCGTTTACCTGTGCCTTTGTGGGCAGCGGTTCGCGCTTTGGCATGTCCGACAGACAACTGGTCGAGCGCGCATGGGATCTTGAAGCGGTCGCGTCGCACTACGATGGCCTGCTCGACCAGTTTGGCCGGAACCGTCCGCGCTCGGGTGACGCCGTGCTGGCAACCCACGTCCGCCTCGTCAACGCCTGGCAGCGCCTGCCATTTATCGATCCCGCGCTGCCGATACCGCTGCTACCGCCGCATTGGCGTGGGCGCGCGATCGCAGCAAGACTCGAAGCCCTGCGAGAACACTGGCACGACGCTGCCCATGCGCACTGGCGTGCGATGGCTGGCGTCGTGCCGGTCGTGTAGCGGCGTTTCAATCGGCCTTGTCGCGATTGATCACGGACGCGGGAAGCATCCAAGTCAGCACGCATCCGACCATGGCCAGACCGGCAAACACCACCAGGCCTGTACCCACGCTGTGCGTCATGTCCTTGATCCAGCCGATCAGGAAAGTCGCGAAGAACCCGCCCAGGTTCGCGACGGAATTGATCAACGCGATCCCTGCGGCGGCGGCGCGTCCCTTGAGCAGGCTGCCCGGAATGGCCCAGAACACGGGGAAGGCCGCGAAAATGCAGGCGTTGGCGACGGTGAGCAAGGTCAGCGTGATCACGGTGCTGGACAAATGGCCGGCAGCCACCGCAATACAGACGCCCGCGACGAACAACGGCACGATCAGATGCCAGCGCCGTTCATGTCGTTTGTCGGAGTGGGCGGCGAGTACCATCATGAGCCCAATGGCGGCAACACTTGGAATGGCGGTCAGCAGGCCAATGTGCAGACTGCCATGTACGCCCGACTCCCGGATGATGGTCGGCAGCCAGAAGCCGATCACGTAGATGATGATGGCGAGCGTCATGTTCACGATCGACAGCACCCACACGTGACGGTTGCGCAATGCCGCACCGACGCCTTCGTGTTCGATGGCCGGCGGATGGCGTGCCAGTTCATCGCGAAGAGCGGCCTTCTCGTGCGTTGAGAGCCAAGTGGCGGATTGTGCATCGCGGGGCATCAGGAGCAACACCAATACGCCCAGCGCGATCGAGGGAATGCCTTCGAGAAAGAATAACCACTGCCAGCCTGCCCAGCCGTGACGCCCCGCAAAGGCATCCATGATCCAGCCCGACAGCGGATTGCCGACCAGACTGGCAAGCGGCAGGCCCATCATGAACAATCCGACGGCCCTCGCACGCAGCTTTGGCGGATACCACTGCGTGAGGTAAAGCAGCACGCCGGGCAGGAAGCCCGCCTCCGCAGCGCCCAGCAGAAACCGCACAACGTAGAACTGGGTCGGCGTCGTTACCAGCATCGTGCACATCGAGAGCGCGCCCCATGTGACCATGATCCGGCTGATCCAGAGTCGTGCGCCGAAGCGATGTAGCAGCAGGTTGCTCGGTACTTCGAGAAACACGTATCCGACAAAGAACAGGCCGGCACCGAGGCCATAGACGGTCTCGCTGAAGTTCAGGTCAACAGACATCTGTAACTTGGCCAATCCGATGTTGATGCGATCCAAATAGGCCGCCAGGTAGCACAGGCAGAGAAATGGGATCAGACGCCAGGTGATCTTTCGGTAGGTCGATGCAGCAGTGGGCGAGGGCAGGTGCACGCCCGGGACTTCATAGGACGGTTGCATGAGATTTCCTTCAAGGGTTGCGCAACGGGAGGGCGACGGCCGGCGAACGCAGCCGGCCGTCGCCACACCGCCGTATCGCGTCAGAAGTGATGACGTATGCCGATACGTACGGCGAGCTGGTTGGTCGTCGACGAGGCGGCTAACGAGTAGAGCACGGCATTCGGTGCGTCCCCGCCCGCGCGCTGCCATGACGCGGACGTGTACACATCGGTGCGCTTGGACAGGTAGTAATCGAGCGTAGCGCTCAAGGTCAGATAGCGGGGGCGCTGATTCGTGTTGACTAGCTTGACGGTGCTCTCTGAAACCGCGCCCGTGAGGTAAAGGGCGGGGTTGAAGGCATAGCTGCTGAAGAGTTCGTAGTTGTCGACGTTGACGGGCGACGTCGTCACGTCGTAACGCACGTGGCTGTATGTGGCGCCCAGCGTAAGCTTGCCGATGACGTAGTTGCCGGAGATCGCGGCGATCTGCTGTCGCTCGATGGTGCCCGTCTCGTAGAGGGCAGGCAGGGGCGGGTAGTCGGACCCGGCGGCACCCGACATGCCGACCGCGCCCGTCGTATTGCCGGCCGGTCGACCCAGGTACTCGTACGACGCAGCAATCGAGAACGGTCCGTGCTTGTAACCCGCGGCCACGTTCCACACCCGATTGGTGGCGAAGGCGCCAGCCTGATTGCCAAACGCGTAGATGCCGCCGAACTTGAAGCCCGCGTAGTCCGGGCTGATGTACTTCACTGCATTGTTCAGCCGGAACGTGTGCTGCAGATTGTCGTTGTCCTGAATGTGGCCGGAATAGACACCGAGATACGGCACCGAGCTTACGGGAATGACGAAGTCGGCGATCAGGTCGTACTGCCGGCCAACGGTCAGCGTGCCCCATTCGTTGGACAGGCCGACATAGGCTTGCCGTCCAAAAAGTCGGCCACCTTGCATAAAGGTGCCGTCAAACAGCGTGAAACCGCTCTCGAGCACCGCAATGCTCTTGAGCCCACCACCCAGATCTTCGACAGAGCGCAATCCCCAGGCATCGCCCTGCAAGACGCTGCTTGCAGTCTGCCAGTTCGAGGCGCCCTTCTGATTGTTCGTGTACGTAATGCCGGCATCGATCAAGCCATATAGCGTGACATCCGCGTGAGCTGCGCCAGTCAGTGCAAGACAGGTAATTCCAAGTGCGACCTTCTTCATCAGCGTCTCCAAACATTTATCGTTTTGTAAGAGCAAGAGCGCTTGCATTGGCCGGCCTGTCGGTCATTGCGAGGATGGCAATCGTCAAGTGCTCCGTCAATATGCTACATTGACGAATATAAATTTACTCGTGACGTAGCATTTATGCAGCGGCACGTTTACCCTTAACAACAGGGGCGCATGACATCGCGCGCCCATTTTTTGCTGTCCGCACGGAGGAAGCTGTGAAACGCAATCCGTTTTTTGATCTGCTCGGCGCCAAGCTCGAGGTATGGAAGGAGGGCTATGTTGAGGTGTGTCTGCCGGTGTCGCCGGACTTCCTGAATACGGCAATGGTGCTGCACGGTGGTGTGACCGCGGCCTTGCTCGACACCGTGTGTGGCATGGCCGGTTTGTATAACCGCGATGAGAGCCGGCAACGCGTGGGATCGACGCTGTCGCTGACGATCTCGTATCTGGACAAGGGCGTGGGGGAGCGCATGACCGGCAAAGGCTTTATGCAGCGCCAGGGCCGTTCAGTCTTCTTCAGCCGCGGTGAGGTGTGGACAGAAAGCGGCATTCTCATTGCGACCGCGCAGGGCGTCTTCAGTCACGCCACGTTGCCGGCGTGAGGCGGCATCTGTGCGAGCCCCTCGGCTTGACGCCTGCGGGGCAACCTGCCTACCATCGAGCGTTTTTGCGCCCCTCCCAACTCATTCACCCCACCGTCGCTATTCAGGATCGCTGCATGCCAGACTCGTCTCATACCGCTCTCCAATTCGGCGACGACGCCGACGCTTCGGAACGTGTCAGCCCTGGCAGCGCCAGGTCATTGCTGCTCACGTTGCTTGGCGAATTCGTGATGCGCGAGAATCGCCCTGTCTGGACGGCCACGCTGCTGCATGTGCTGGAGGGCGTGGGTATTGCGGAGAAGGCAGCGCGGCAGGCGATTGCGCGTGCCTCGGCAGCGGGCTGGATCGAGAACGCCCGCGACGGCCGCCGCGCCAGTTGGACGCTGACCGAGTACGGGCGGGAACTGATCACGGCCGGCTCGCTGAGGGTCCGATCGCTGGCCGGAGAGGCCTGGAACGGACAATGGCTAATCTTGCACCTGTCGCTTCCCGAGACGCATCGCACCCAGCGGGTGAAGGCGTATCGCGCACTGAGCTGGCTCGGCTTCGGCAATCCTTCGCCGGCGCTCTGGGTCAATCCACACGTCGATCGTCAGGCAGAAACCAAGTCTGCGATTGTGGATCTGGGGCTGTCCGGTGTGGCGTTAGGCTTTGTCGGCAAGTCGTTCGACCTCGGTTTGAACGATACCGAGCTGGCCACGCGCGCGTGGGATCTCGATGCCGTCTCTGCGCACTATCGCGAGTTGGCAGCAACGTTCCAGAAGATGCGTCCGCGATCCGACGATGCGATCCTGTTCGCCCACGTACAACTGGTGAATCAGTTGCAACGCCTGCCCTATGTCGATCCGGGTTTGCCGGATGTCCTGCTTCCCACGGGATGGCAGGGGCGGCAGGACGCCGCGAAACTGGCCACCATTCGCGAGCGCTGGCAGGATGCCGCTCACGCGCGATGGACCGCCCTGATCGGTACAGCGCCCGCACGATAACTGAGGCGCTGTCCGACGGGCGCAGGTCAGTGACCAAACGGCGCGTTCACTGACGGTGTCGGCGGTTTGGGCGCGTCAAGGTCGAGCACCGCATCCTCCGCCGGCCACTGCCCGATCAGTTCCCGCTTGAGTACCTTGCCCGAGGCATTGGTTGGCAATTCCTCGGTACGCAGCCACCACCGCGACGGAATTTCGAAGCGTCCTAGCTCGGCGCTGGCGTGGGCGATGAGGTCATCAGGGCTGACGATCGCGCCGGGCCTGAGTACCACGGCAGCCGCAACTTCTTCTCCGAGATCATCGTGCGGCAAGGCGACGACAGCGACTTCGAGCACCTCCGGATGCGTCGCCAGGCACCGCTCGACATGGGCCGAGGCGATGTTCTCCCCGCCACGAATGATGATGTCCTTTGATCGGCCCACCACGTAAAGCAGGTTGTCGTCGTCGAGCTTGCCGAGATCGCCGGTCCGAATCCATCCCTCATCATCGGCGATCGGGGCCGTTTCGCCCCAATAGCGGGTCGCCGCCGTCGGCGTGCGCGCACAGATTTCGCCAACGCCTTGCGCGTCAGGCTTGTCGATGCGAATTTCCACCACCGGCAGTGGTCTGCCGACGCAGCCCGGCCGTCCCTGCAACTGTTCGCCCGACGCCGCAGCCAATACGCCACCGGCCTCCGTCAGCCCGTACAGGCTGTTCACGCGCTTCTTGATCTGGGGGAATGCCGCCTGAATTTTTGCGCGCAGTTCCGGCGACACGGCCGCACCACCCATCGGAATCGATTTGATGCTGGACGTGTCGTAGCCGCCGAAATGTTCAAACTCGACCACGCGCGACACCATCGTCGGAATGCCGCCCCACACCCGCACATGCTCCTGTGCGATCAGGCGCAAGACTTTCTCAGGCGAGAAGCGTCCCTCCAGGAAGACGAGCGAGCCACCGGACAACAGCGTGGAAAAACTGATCTGGATGCCCGACAGATGGAACAACGGCACGGTCAGCAGGCTGACAGTCGCGACGTGTTCCGGCCCCAGCTCGTCGGGCAGGCGGCCGGTCAACACCAGCAGGTTCTGAATGTTGGCGATGACGGCGCGATGCGACATCTCGACCGCCTTGGCGGCACCGGTGGTCCCTGAACTGAACATCAGGATGGCCGGCGCATCCTCTGCGATGGTGACGTCCGGCAGCGGCTCGGTGCTGGCATCCCGCTGCGTGGCAGCGTCTTGCAGGGTGTCGAAGCTCATCACGGTCGCGTCGACCGAGGACATCCGCTCAAGCGCCCGGTCGGTCACGATCACGGCAGGTTTTACGAGTGCAATCGCATGCATCGTCTCGGTGTCGCTCCACCAGGCATTGCCCAGCGCAGCCACCGCGCCGAGACGTTGAATGGCCCAGAAGGCGAGCAGCCACTCTACGCGATTGAACCCGAGCAGCATTACCCGGTCGCCGGCGTTGATGCCTTGCGCATGCAGGTGGGCGGCAACCCGCTCGACGGCCTTTGCATGGGCCGCAAAGCTGATCCGGCGAGATCCTTCGACGAGAAACGTGCGATTGCCCCACCGCAAACTGTCGAGCACAAGCTCAGCGAGCGAGCGCGGGCGATTGCGATACACACGACACGTATGCTGCGCCACGGGGACCAATTCCACTTCGCGTCCCCAACGTCGGGTTTGGCCCGCTTCGGTATTCACTTGCGACATCGTCTTGCTCCTGGTGAACAGAAAGAGGCGCGCGATCAGGCGTCGGCGCTTGCAGGCTTCGGCATGCCGAGCGACGTCAGTACTTCGTCCGTATGCTGGCCGGACATGGGTGCCGACATGGCGCTGCGACGGGCCTTGCCGTCGAAGCGGATGGGGGCCTCAACCGACTTGAACGATGCGTCACCCACCTCCACAGAAATCCATGCGCCGGACGCCGCTGCCTGTGGATCATCCAGCAGGTCTGCCGGTGTCTGCACGGGAGCCCACCACACATCGTGTTCGTCGAAGACCTTGGCCCAGTGCACCATTGGTTGCGTCGCGAACGCTGCGTCGAGGATCGGAATGATCTCGGCACGATGCTTGGCAATGGCACGGGCACTGGCAAAGCGCTCGTCCGCGAGCAGGTCACTTCGGCCGATGGCCGCAAGCACCGATGGCACATGGCGACGTGCTTCGACGCCGACAAGAAAGAACCACCGGCCATCTTTCGTACGGTAGGAGTTGTAGAGCGGCGTGCGCGACTCGCCGCGCGGGTAGGGCGGTTTCGGATTGCCCCCCATGGCTTGCACGCCCAGTTCGCCACACAGCGCCCACATGCCGGTACGCAACAGCGACGCTTCGACGAACTGCCCGCGCCCGGTGCGTTCGCGCTCGAGCAGCGCGGCAAGCGTGCCCGTCGCCGCCGTCATGGCGGTGAAGCTGTCTCCGATGCCTTGCATCAGCGCGAGAGGCGCGCTGTCCTGCTGGGTGATTTCGTGGGAGATGCCCGTGCGGGCGAAGAACGCCGCGACGTCGTAGCCGGGCCGATTCTGATCCGGGCCGCCCCAGCCATAAGCACTGACCGAGCAGTACACCAGGCGCGGAAAGCGCTTGCGAATGGCGTCCGGCGTCAGGCCGAGGCGAGTTAGTGCATCCGGCCGGAGGTTCGTCAGCAGGACGTCGGCATTGGCGAGCAGCGCATCGAAGGCGCGGGCACCGTCCTCGGACTTGATCTCCAGCTCGATGGAACGCTTGCCGCGATTCGCGGCGACAAAGGCGCCGTTGGGCGCGTCGCTGCGCGCGCCGAGCGACGAGAAGAGGGCGCGCATCGGCTCCCCGCCGGGCGGTTCGATCTTGATGACGTCTGCCCCCCAATCCGCCAGCAAACCACCCGCCAGTGGACCTGCCATCCAGTGTGCGAATTCGATCACCCGCATGCCGACCAGCGGCTGGGCACCTTGACTGTCCGGCGACGACGGGATGTCACGCAATGTCTCGCTCATCTCTATCTCCATGGGTATCCAATAGCGGCTCATCAGCGGCCGATCTCGATAAAATGCTACACATATTGATACTTATAGTCAAACAATGTAGCATTTAATCAAGCGTTGGCAGTGGCCCTGGATCTGACGGTCGGAGGCCCCCGTCCTCGTGGGTTGGCAACCTTTTTGCACGGAGTTACGTATGGAACCAGCGATCCTGGTCGAGAAGGATGGTCCGATTGCACGCCTGATTCTCAACCGTCCAGAGAAACACAACGCATTGAAGTTCGATGACCTCGACACCCTGGTCGAGGCATTGCACGAGGCAGAGGGTGACGACGACATCAAGGTCATCATCCTGAAGGGGCGAGGGGCGTCGTTTTGCTCCGGACACGACTACAACGACGCGGTGCGCTCGTATGGGCTAGAGCCGACGGTGCCGGGCGTTAAGCCGCGTCGCCCGAGTCAGCGCACTCGCCTGCTGCGTGACCGCAAGCTCGGCGAGAACTACATGGCGTTTCAGTATTCGCTCAAGCCGGTCATCGCACAGGTGCAGGGGTGGTGCACCGGCGCCGGTCTCTATCTGGTCGAGCTGGTGGATCTGGCCATTGCCGCGCACGATGCACGCTTCAGCCATTCCGAGCAGCGGTTGGGGCTTGCCGGCAACACGTGGCACCTGAACAGCCAGATCCTGACCTACGGACCGAAGAAGGCGCGCGAGTTGCTGCTGCTTGGCGACAACTTCGATGGTCGCGACGCGGAACGCCTGGGACTGGTGAATCAGACCGTACCTGCCGACGAACTCGAGGCGACCGTCGAGGCATGGGCCCGGCGCATCGCCCAGCACCCGCGTGACGCGCTGGTCACCGGGAAAGCCATGTTCCAGATGGCGCTCGACAGTCTTGGCGGGTCTCAGCAGTTCCATCGCGGTTACGTGGGCCACACGCTTGGTACCAACCTGCGACTGGAGGAGGACGAGTACAACTTCTTGCGCGAGCGACGAGACAAGGGCACGACTGAGGCTTTCAAGACGCGCAACAAGGCTTTCGAATAAGTCCGGATTCGACAAGACATTGGGCCATCGGACAGGCCGGGCGCCCATGCGCTCGTCAATCAAAGAGCAACGGAGACAAACCATGGAACTGCATGTAACCGAATCCAGTATCGAGGATGGCGTGGCGGTCGTTCGACTGAGTCGCCCCGGGCGTGGCAACTCGTGGACGAAGCGGATGAACGAGGAGTATCGATGGCTGATGGCGTCGCACGATGCGGACCCCGCAGTGCGCGTGATCGTGGTGACAGGGGCGGGCCGTCAGTTCTGCGTCGGCGCCGACTTCAAGGCGCTGGATCATTACGTCGATGCCAAGCAGGATTACGTCGAAAGCATCAATGCGCAGGCATTGCCGGAACCGGGGCATGGCGTCAGGGAGGAGTTCGATCACGAAATGGTGTGGCATTGGGGACTTCAGAAGCCCGTGATTGCCGCGATCAACGGTGCGTGTGCCGGTATCGCCGTGGCGCTGGCGTCGTTCTGTGACCTGCGCTACTGCGTCGAAGGTGCCAAGATCACGACATCGACGCCGCGTCTGGGACTACCGGCCGAGTATGGACTTGCCTGGATCCTGCCTCGCATCGTTGGCTTGACCCATGCGATGGACATCCTGGTGTCAGGGCGCGTATTGAGGGCCGAGGAGGCTGACCGGATGGGGTGGCTCAACGGCGTTTTCGATGCGGAATCGTTCGAATCCAAGGTGATGTCGATTGCCAGGGAACTGGCCAAAACTACCTCGCCGCTTGCGGTCAAGACCGCCAAGCGTCAGGTCTATGCCGAATTGCTTAGCGTGAACGTGGGGGCCGCTGTGGAGGATTCGAAGCGGTTGATCGGCCAATTGATGAAGGCGCCGGATTATCTCGAAGGCGTCAAAGCGCTACAGGAAGGGCGCGCGCCGTTGTTCGCGGCACTGGCACAGCAGTGATCTGAAGTTTCGGATGCGCTCGACGGTGGAACCGCCGGCAGCAAACAGGAGGGGACGAGGAAATGCATTCTGAAGTGAAGCTTGAAACGTCGTATTGGCCCGCCGACCGGGGCTCGACGCTGCTTGACGTCACGCTCGGTGACGTGTTGCGCGAGGCCGCACGCAAGGTGCCCGACCGTATCGCATTCGTGGCTGGCGACGTGCAAACGCGCACGACACGGCGCTGGACTTATCGCGAACTCTTGGGCGACGCCGAGCGAGTCGCGTTCGCTTTGCTGAAACGCTTTGTGCCCGGGGAGCGTGTGGCCGTCTGGTCGCCGAACTCCGCAGAATGGATCCTGCTCCAGCAGGGGGCGGCATTGGCCGGCCTGGTACTGGTCACCGTGAATCCGGCCTATCTGGCCGATGAAGTGCGGCACGTTTTGAGAAGCGCTCGCGCCGCTGGGGTGTTCTTCACGGCCAGCTATCGCGGGACGGATCAGTGCGCCATCGTCGACGCCATTGCGCCGGGGCTGCCTCACCTGCGTGAGCGGATCTGTTTCGACGGCTGGAGTGAATTCTGCACGGCGGGGGATGTTGCCGTGCCGCTGCCTCACGTCGGGCCGACCGACATGGTGCAGATCCAGTTCACTTCGGGAACGACAGGCACACCGAAAGGTGCCTGCCTGCATCACCGCGGGCTGATCAATGCGGCACGCTTCGCGTCGTTGCGCGCGGACTTTCCGGAGGGCGGCGTGTGGGTCAGCGCGATGCCCCTGTTCCACGTAGGCGGCTGCGCATGCAGCCAGTTTGGCGCGTACACGCGTCTCGGCACGTTCGTCATGCCGACGCAGTTCGATGCAACGTTTATGCTCGACTTGATGGAGTCCGAGCGTGCGAATCTGATTCACGCCGTTCCGACCATGGTCATTGCGCTCATGGAGCACCCGGAGCGACTCAGTCGTGACCTGAGTAGCCTGAAAGTCATCATGAGCGGTGGCACGCCTGTGCCCGCACCGCTGGTCGTCAAGGTCAAGGAAGCCTTCAATAGCCTGCTCACGATCACGTTTGGCCAGACCGAACTCAATGGCATCATCAGCCAGACATTGCCCAGCGACACGCCGGAGCGTCAGGCTACGACGATTGGGCGCCCCGCGCCTATGATGGAGGTGAAGATCGCGGACCCGGAGACTGGAGATATCTTGCCGTTAGGACAGCCGGGTGAGATCTGGGCCCGTGGGTATCAGGCCATGCTGGGGTATTTCGATCTGGCGGAAGCATCCAAAACCACGCTGCGGGACGATGGCTGGTTGCGTACGGGCGATCAGGCGGCTATGGATGAGCACGGCTACATGCGGATCACCGGGCGTTTGAAGGACGCGATCATTCGTGGTGGGGAGAACATCTATCCGCGTGAAATTGAAGATGTCCTGTGGACCCACGAAGCGGTTTCGCAGGTCGCCGTCGTTGCCGCGCCAGATCCGAAGTGGGGAGAGATCGTTGCAGCGCTGGTTCGGTTCAAGTCCGGCGTAGCTAGACCTTCGGCGGAGGAGCTTCACGCGTTTTGTCGTGCGCGGTTGGCGGCGTACAAGACGCCGGCGCTGTGGTTTTTCGTCGATGAATTCCCGACGACCTCGTCAGGAAAGATTCAAAAATTCAAGTTGCGGGAACAGATTGCATCGGGGGTGCTGGTTTCAGAACCGAAAGTGGCATCTTCTCGAGTGACTGCGGCTTGAGTTCGATGCGTCGGAACGCGAGCTCAAGTCGGTTATTGCTTAACTGACAGGGGCTCGCAAGTCTGTGCTCTGCCTAAAACTGCCATACCTGGACTGAGCGGTGATGTCCGCTTCGGGCTTGTGGATTCAACCCGTTCGATACAAGACACGGGATGCGCCTGAGCAGCGGGAGTATTGCCATGAAGCGGGGACGACTGAGCTACCGTTCGGAAACCCAGAAGGCCCTGATGTGGGGGCGCTGGCGCAAAGGCGACTCGGTTCAGCATATCGCCCAGCCGTTTGCCCGTAACCATTCTGTCGTGAAAACCTCGAGCCTACGTTTCATAGCCCCCGGTGGGGCATTTCCCACACGAGTCTCGCCGTCCGGGCTTCTGACGTTCCTTCCTCCAGACGCGCGGCGAGCACCAGCCGATCCCCTTCCAGCGTTTCGATTTTGCGAGTTTGCGTGCCGCCCTTCCAGTTAGGGAAGGCGCTCAGCTCGACTCGATGACTGACGATGTCGCCATCGACTGTGTAAGTTCCTGCATACGCCAGCATCGAACCATAGGCGAGCGCCTTTTCCTCCTGCGAGGCGTTCCATTGGCCGCCGGTCGTGAAGTTCGGACGATCGGCGCGAAACAGCATGCACATCATCCGACCGTCGCCGTCATATTGAATAAACCCTTCGAGCGCCTGGCCCAGGGGGAAGGTATGCCGTCCGTCGTCGTAAATCTGCTCCCACGCTACGATCTTCCAGCGTCCCACAAGTGCTGCATTGGCCGTCATTGTCGTTCTCCTGAAACGTCGTCAATTCACCCAGACTGCGACGGTCGCATTCGCGCCGCCTGTTCGTGTGAAGAAGTTGATTACATATGATGTAATTGATTTTGTTTGTTTGACATCATACGAAATGTCCCCTATAAAGGCAACAATCGCCCGCGACGCACGCACAAATCCATCAAGAAGCGCGGGTGTGAGGAGGAGACATCGTGGAGCAACAACAGGCGTTGGTTGTGCCAGGGCAGCATTCGCAGGCGATTGCTAGCGAGCCATTGCGAGTCATTTCGCTGGTCGCCGCGGGGAGCATTTTGGAAACCTATGAATTCACGGTATTTATTTTTCTTGCGCCATGGATAAGTAGCACCATGTTTCCTGCCGGTGTCGAGGCGTGGGTGCTTCAGATGCAGGTGCTGGCCGTTTTCGCTGTCGGCTATCTCGCCCGCCCGCTGGGTGGCATCGTCATCGCGAACATCGGTGACATGATCGGACGCAAGCGGGTTTTTGCCTTCACGCTGACTCTGATGGCGCTTCCCACCGTCGTGATCGGATTGTTGCCGGGCTACGCGACGGTTGGCGTCTGGGCTCCCGTTCTGCTGATTCTGATGCGGTTGTTGCAAGGCATTGCCTTCGGTGGCGAGGTGCCAGGTGCGTGCGTCTTTGTCGGAGAACACGTGGCAGAGCGGCGCGTCGGACTCGCCGTCGGCCTGATCGGAGGCGGCATGGCGTTCGGTATTTTCCTAGGCGTGGTGACCATCAATCTCATCATGGGATCGATGGAAAAAGCGGACGTCGCCGAATACGGCTGGCGCATTCCATTTATCGTTGGCGGCGCTTTCGGCCTGATCGCAGGCTATTTGCGTCGCTATGTGCATGAGACGCCGGTTTTTCAAGAGCTCAAGGCAAAGCAGGGAGTCGCGCGTGAAATGCCGATCAAGCGGCTATTGCGTGACTATCGCAAGGAAGTTCTCCTTTGCGTCATGCTCTGCGTCATCAGCGCAACGATCGTTCCCAACGCCATTTTGTACGCACCCGTCTACATGCGGACGTACATGGGCATGAGCAATCAGTTCGTCGGTCATATCGCGATGCTCGCTGTGCTGGGGCTGACCATCGGCTGTATTGTCGGTGGATGCCTGATCGACCGCTTTGGCCCCAAAAAAGTGACCGTGGCTTATTGCATCGGCGGCACAGTTTCCACCTATGCCTTCTACCTGACAATGCAATCAGGGCCGGAAGGTCTGCAATATCTCTATCCGGTGGTGGGCTTCTTTGCTGGGGCGATCTGCCTGCCCTATTACGCGCTGATCTACAGCTTCGATGCACCGGTGCGTTATTCGGGTATATCACTTGCCTACAACATCCCGAACTCCCTGCTCGGTGGTGTGACACCTGTGCTGCTCGGCTGGCTGACGGTGCATGACCGCCTCGCACCCGCACACTACCAATTTATCTGCCTGCTTGTCGGTGCCATTGCGGTACCGATGGTATGGCGCCTGAGAAAGCCGCTGCACATTTAGTTAGGCTGGAACGCGATTCGCGAAATCGATTGAGAAGACATTGGAGTAGCTATGCATGTCATTGTTGTTGGGGGCGGTATTGGTGGAGCGGCGGCAGCCGTGGCATTGTCCCGTGCGGGCATCGAGGTGACTTTGCTGGAGCAGGCAAAGGTGCTCTCCGAAGTCGGTGCCGGCATTCAGATTGGCAGTAACGGCACGCGAGCGCTGCGTGCGCTGGGACTTCTGGACGCATTTCGCGCCAAGGCGGTCTCTGCACATTCCTATCGCATTCTGGATTTCGAGAGCGGGGAGTTGATCAACGACCTTCCGCTGGGCGCTATTGCTTCCCGACACTTCGGGGACGATGCTTTCGAAGCGCACCGCGCCGACCTGATGGATATTATTGTCTCGGCTTTGCCCGAGGGCGTGGTGCATCTGAACCAGCGATGCATGCACGTGAGTGAAAACGACGGTGTGGTGACTGTGACACTTGAGTCGGGCGACACGCTGACGGCAGATGCCGTGATCGGCGCGGACGGTATTCACTCCAATGTACGCAAGGGTATGTTTGGAGATCAGCCGGCTATTCCGTCCGGCATGGTGGCGTGGCGCTCGACGATTTCCGCCGACAAGATTGAACATCTCGGCTTCGAAGAGCGTTTCTACGGCTGGCGTGGCCCGAATCGCATTGCGATTGCGTACTGGCTACGTCCCGGCAAGCTATTCAACTTCGTCGCAATCGTGCCGGCAAGCGATCTGGAGGTGGGGGAGTCTTGGAGTCACAAGGGAGACAAGCAACTTCTGGAGCGCTCCTTGTCCGGATGCGCTCCGCAATTGGGTGAGCTTATCAAGGCTGTTGACGACAATTTTCTGAGTGCGCTGAACTATCGCAAGCCGCTGGAACGGTGGACCGTTGGACGCGTCACGCTGATGGGCGACGCCGCACACGCGATGTTACCTTACATGGCGCAAGGCGCTGTGCAATCGCTGGAAGACGCCGTCGTACTCGGACGTTGTCTGCAACGCGCACGTGAGGGGCGTGTGAGCATCGAAGACGCACTGCTCGACTACGAACATCGCCGCCGCCCGCGCACGACGCGCGTGCAGACGAATGTGCTGGCACTCCGAGATTTCTGGTTTGCGTCCGATCCGTTGAAGCGGGCGGGCAACATGCGGCGCATGCAGGCACAGGGAAAGCTCGATCCGTATGGCGATAGTCAATGGAGCTGGGTCTACACCTACGACGCGGAAAAAGAGGCGGATGCCCCCCTCGGCTATCCGGTCATGATGCCGTTTTCCCGTGCGCGAAATCAGGTGATACCGCCGCGCTTTCATCCGCGTCAGCTCTGGGAGTCGATGTTCGGATTCGACGATCGGATTCACAGCAACGATGGCTTGCGCGCGGCATATGAGCGTCGCTTCGCATCGTCGATTCCATCCCGGCGAAGCGAACTCAATGGCATGCCGTGTCTCGAGACTGGGACAACTGCGGCCGACGCGCCGGTGGTGCTGCACGTTCATGGCGGGTGCTACGTGATGGGATCGGCCCAGGCATCGCTTGGCCATGCGGCGGCACTGGCCGAAGCTGCTGGCGCGCGCGTCGTCGTGGTGGACTACCGGCTGGCACCTGAGCATCCCTATCCGGCGGCACTGGAGGATGTGATTGTCGCCTACCGCGGATTGCTCGACGCCGGTGTTGCGAACTCGCGCATCATCTTCAGCGGTGAGTCGTCAGGCGGGAGCCTGGCGCTAGCGGCATTGATGTCGCTCAGAGACTCCGCGACGCCATTGCCGGCGGGTCTGATCGCCACGTCGCCGTTTGCCGACATGTGCCTGAGCGGCGAATCGTTGCTGACGAACGGTTTCGGCGACGAGTTCGTCAACAAGGATTTCCTGACGGTTGCCGCAACGTCGTACTACCAGTTGCAGGACCCGAGGCATTCATGCATCTCGCCTGTCTTTGGCGACTTCACTGACCTGCCGCCACTCTTGGTGCAGGTGGCGCAAGACGAGGCGGTGGCCAGCGATGCGATTCGCATCGTGAAGCATGCAAAGGACGCCGGCACTAACGCCAGACTCACGTGTTACCCCACGTCGACGCATGCCTTCGTCTTGTTTTCCGGAGACGAGCCGTGTGCGGGCGAGGCCATTGCGGAAGCAGGCGAGTTTATCCGGGCAGCCGTCGGCGAGTTGCGATCTGCGGACGCAAACCGCGATGCTGTCCTTCATCACTGAGCATGAAAGCAGGGAACACACATATGACAATTGGACACACGCGCCTTGGGGATGGTCCGGAGGGCGTCATCGTTTGCCATGGCTGGTTCGGCGATGGCGTCTCCACCTTTTCCGGCATGTTTCCCTATCTGGATGCGAAAGCCTACACCTATGCCTTCGTCGATTTCCGAGGCTTCGGCAAATCGGTGGAGATGAAGGGCGACTGCACGATGGAAGAGATCGCACGGGATGTGCTCGACCTAGCCGACAGCTTTGGATGGAAACGCTTCCATCTGATCGGCCACTCCATGGGAGGGAAGGCCGTGCAGCGGGTCATGGTCGACGCACGCGAACGCGTCAAGAGTCTTATTGCGATCGCGCCCGTACCGGCTTCCGGCGTGCCATTCGAACCGGCGATCTGGGAGCTATTCAGCGGGTGCGTGAACGACGACACGCTACGACGTGCGATCGTAGACTTCAGTACCTCGAACCGCCTTACGCCGACGTGGGGGGCGACGATGATCGACGTGCTGCGGCGGACCAGTGACTCAGAGGCGTTCGGCAAGTACCTGCTGCCGTGGGCGAAACATGACTTTTCGGCGCTTGCCCAGGGCATCGAAGTCCCGGTCAAAGTGGTCATCGGGGAATACGATCCGAGCCTGACCCGTGACGTGATGGAGCAGACATTTCTGTCGCTCTATCCAAATGCAGAACTGGAGGTGATCGCGAATGCCGGTCACTACCCGGCGCATGAAACCCCGGTGATGCTTGCGACGGTCATCGAGCGCTTTTTGGCAAACCATGCCTGATGGCCTTTGGGCAGCCGCCGCATCTCGCGGCGGCAGGACGGTGGCGCGGTAGCCGTTCAGGCCCGCTTTGTGACTGCGTCGGGCTGTTTTTCCAACGCCAGAAGCACATTGTCCGAGATGTGGGAAATGTGCTTCTCAAGCATGGCACAAGCGGTTCGCACGTCGTGATCAAGCGCAGCTTCGTAGATGGCGTTATGCTCGCGGGGAGCGTTGACATCCGGCGGGAACGACTTCAGAAAAATGCGGCGATAGCGATCCGCCATGCCGGCAAGCGTCTCGGTAAAACGCAGCAGGAGAGGGGAGTTGCAGCCTGAGAGCAGCGAGCGGTGAAACAACCGGTTCAGTTCCTCGTAGGTGCTGACGGCTGCATTGTCCCAGGGCTGGTTCTCGAAGTTGCGCAAGCGCCGGTAATTGCGCATCACGGCCAGCTCCCACGCTTCGCCTCCCTGTTCGATCGATTGTCGCAAGCCTTTGAGCTCAAGATCGACACGCAGGTCGCGAATTTCCTTCACCTGCTCTACAGATACCGGTGCCACGCGGTAGCCGCGCTGGCCCACCGGCACGATGAAGCCTTCCGATGCCAGGTGCGCCAGCCCCTCCCGAATCGGGCTCAGACTGACGCCGAACTCGTCGCGAAGACTCGTCAGGTTCAGCCGTTCGTTCGGCTTCTTCTGACCAAACAGAATCTGTTCGCGCAGGTCGGCCGTGAACTTCGTCGTCAGCGAAGCCACGCCGCCGAGCTCATGATTCGACGTCATTCCTTTTCCTTCTGTTTCAATTTTGGCGATCCTTTATTAGAACATGATTTCCCGGTTGGACCTGCACGGGCTGGCGCAGCCCACTAGCTGCATTGTCTGCGAGCTGAGCACGCAAGACGGCGTTGGCTTCTGCGCTCAACCAGCTACGGTTGTGTCCCCAAATGCTAGGGCCGTCCGTCAGCTCGAACGCCTGCCAGGTCTGTGGATCGATCGCGCGACCGCCCCATCCGTACTCGATCATGAAGTCAGAGGGTGTCTTCACGTAAAACGACGTCATGAAGTCGTTGCTGTGCCTGCCCAACGTCACAGCGATGTCTTCGTTTCGCATTTGCGCGAGGTCGTGCGCGTGGCCGATGTCGTCGAACTGCATCAATTCCATCATCAGATGATGGACACCGCGCTTCTCGGATTCGATCAGCGCGAAGCTGTGATGCCGGGCATTGACGTGCATGAAGTAAGCCTTGAATGGCCTGAGTACGTAGTCGGAAATGCCGAAGCCGAGAAGCTCCGTGTAGAACGGAAGCACCTGCTCGACGTTCCGACACGTCAGAACGGCGTGGCCGATGCCGAGATTGCCAGTGCGAAACCCCGCAATGTTTCGTCCCGGGACGAATGGGGTGCTGGCCATCTCTTGTCCCCAAAACAGTTCAACGCGATTGCCCGCGGGGTCGAGCATCCAGATGAGCTCGCGTACCCCGCGTTGCGCCGCGAGCACGGCGTCCCCCTGTCGCACATGGATGCCGGCCGCATCCAGACGTGCGGCGATCTCTTGCAGCGCGTGGGCGTCTTCGACTTGCCAGCCCAGATGCTGAATTGTGCCGTTCTGTCCGGCTTCGAGTTGAAACCGCTGAGCCGCTTCGTCCATACGAAACGACAGCGTTCCGGTGGATTTGTCGGCAATTTCGAATCCCAGGAATTGCGTTCCGAAATCCGCCCAGTCGGCCAGTCGGCTAGTGCTGATACCCACATAGCCCAATGATAGGACACGACTCTTCATACGCGTTGCTCCATGAAGCGGGTGACGATATCGAGGAACTCAGCCTTTTTCTCGATCTGGACCCAGTGCCCGCACCGATCAATGGGATACAGCGTGGCCTGCGGCAACTTTTTCGCAAGCATCTCCGACACCGCGAAGGGGATGACGCGATCGTCGCGTCCATGAATGAGGATCGTGGGAGCGGCGATCCGACGCAGCGCCTCGTCGCTGAGCGATAGCATCTCGATACCGTTCTGACGCGGTGGAGGAAAGAGTTTCGAGAACCGTTCCTGCACATCGTCGCGTATGCTGGCGCGATACCGCATGTCCACCAGATCGTCTGTGACGAAGGCGTTGTCGTACGCGAAAACGCCGATCAACTCGCGCATCGCCTCGTGCGAGGGTTCATATCCCCAAACTTTCTCGAGCCCGTCGCTAATCGGAAAACTCGTGCCGACGGATCCCATCAGTACAAGTCTCGTGACTCGCTCCGGGTAGTCGCTCGCGACTCGCAGAGCGATAGCACCGCCAAACGAATTCCCGAGGATTGCGCATTTCTCGATGCGCAACTCGTCCATCAGGCCAACCACCTGTGCCGCCCAGTTCTCCGGGGTGGCTTCAAAAGAGGGGGGTGTGTACGTATAGCCGAAGCCGGCCATATCGAGTGCAATCACACGATGCGTCTTGGCCAGCTCGGGAATGACCAGACGCCAGTTCGCCCAAGCCGTGACGCCGGGCCCCGAACCGTGGATTAACAGAATCGGCTCGCCTTGTCCGTGGTCGTGATAATTGACGATCATGTTGCCGACGACGACGGCATATCCGACCTCCGGAATTGCCTCACTCATGGGTTTGTCCCCCTATGTACGACTGTGTGTTGGAATTTTGGTGTTGTATGATTAGTTAGATTACATCATACGTAATTCCAATTTGGAAGGACGTTATTAATTTCGTAGGATGACCGGAGGGGCTCTGCGCGGATGAGGAGCCCCGCAGACGTGTTTCTGCACGACCGCGGACGGGCGCGTCGGCAGGTCGAGGAGAAGAGTCGTGGGCAATACCATGCATCGCAAATCGGTGGGAGGCATCGAACTTGACCCAACGCTCGATGCGGCGGAGATTCTGCAGCATTTGCATTTCAATCCCGAAGAGGGACTAATCTGGCTTAACGACGACCGTATGGTCTTGATGCATGTCGAGTCGCTCAGAGCCTTGCGCCAGGAGCTGATTCTCAGCATCGGTCTGGAGGCGACGCGCGGTCTGATGACACGCATCGGTTATTCCGCAGGCTGTCGCGACGCGCAGATCGCGATGAAGATTCATCATCCCGAGACACCGATCGAGCGTGTCATGATCAGTGGTAGCTTCTTTCATGCGCTTCAGGGGATCGTCGGCCTGCCGGTGATCCTGCATCAGGAAGTCGATGTCGAAAAGGGCATTTGCAACATCGAGTTTCTTTGGAAGAACTCGTATGAGGACCAGATTCATATCGAGTCTTTCGGCATTGGCGGCTCGCCGGCATGCTGGATGGAGATGGGGTACGCATCCGGCTTCCTGAGTACATGCGTCGGCAAGCGAATTCTCGTGCGGGAGGTCGAATGCCGTGCAATGGGGACGGACATGTGTCGCTGCGTCGGTCGGCCAGCAGATGCCTGGCCCGACGCCCATCTCGATCTCGTCTACTACGAGCCCAGGCCATTCCAGTTGCTTACGCCGGCCAGGACGACGGGGGCGCTGGCGTCGGCGGATCCGACGCCCTCTTACAAAGATGTCAAGTCAATCGGACAGACCACCGAGGAAGTGGACGGCGTGCTCGGTGCGTCGGTCGCGTTCACACACGTCATGCACAAGATTCAGCGTGTGGCGCCGACCACGGCGAATGTTCTGTTGCTCGGCGAAAGCGGTGTGGGCAAAAGCCTGTTCGCACGCGAAATTCAACGCAAGAGCTCACGCGCCGACAAACCGTTTATCGAGGTGAACTGCGCGGCAATCCCCGAGCAGTTGATGGAGGCCGAACTCTTCGGCGTCGAGCGCGGCGCTTTCACCGGCGCGGGTGAGTCGCGCCCCGGCCGTTTCCAGGTTGCCGACGGCGGCACGCTCTTTCTCGACGAGATCGGCAGTCTCCCGATGACGGCACAAGGAAAACTGCTGCGAGTGATACAGACCGGTGAATTCGAAGCCTTGGGAAGTACAGTAACGCGAAAGGCCGACGTGCGAATCATCGCAGCGACCAACGAGAACTTGTGGAGCGCGGTCAGTGAGACGCGCTTTCGCGAGGATTTGTTCTATCGCCTGAACGTATTTCCGATCCAGATCCCACCCTTGCGGGACCGCCGGGACGACATTCCGCTGCTGCTCGAACATCTGTTGAACAAGTACAGTCGGCGACACTCGCGCCGAATCCCCGGTGTGACCGGCCAAGCCTTGCAGATCTTGATGAACTATCGTTGGCCGGGCAATGTACGCGAGTTCGAAAACGTCATTGAGCGTGGTGTCATCTTGGGCGAGAACGATCAGCCTCTTGGCTATCACCAACTTGTCACTGTCGACAGTGGGATGACATCGCATGGTTCGATGGTGCTCAACGAGGTGGGGCTGCTGATCGATTCGGCGGCGCTGCACGCCGAATCCGCGGCCACATCGCGCGAGCACGACGCATTGAACGCGTGGGCCGAAGGTGTGGTTTCAAATTCGAATCTCTCACTCGAACTGATCGAAAACACGTTGGTGAAAGCGGCGTTCAAGGCATCGGAAGGCAATTTCACTCGGGCGGCGAGCCTCCTTGGCGTGACGCGTGCCCAACTAGCGTATCGCATCAAGAAGATGGACGAGGGGGCGGAGTCTCCGGGTTGAAGGCATCACCGCAGTCGTTCCTCGGTGTCTCGGGGAACGACTGCCTATGGGGCGATGCGTTGGCATTGCACGTGGCCAACGAGCTTGCGCATTTCCGCATGTGCGGTTTGACGGCATCTTCGTTTCGAACCAGACCGGTGAGCAGCGTTCGATGCGGCAGTACATGGTGCGACTCGCTCAAGCCGTGGCGATCGTTGCACAACAGAACGCTGGAACAAAGAATAATTGCCGGCAGCGCTCCATAGCAGCGCAGACGCAGTGCAGTTGCGTTAACGGGGATCCGGTCGAGAACCCCTCACCCTCAACGCACTTGATTTACGCCGTCATCGGAAGCCCGGCAGACGAATGTCTGCCGGGCTTTTTCTTTGCCGTCGGCGGTTATCGAGTCGACCGATGTCTTATCGACCTTCGGCGTTCGAAAATTCTTAGGAAATTCGACGGAGGCGCACGCCGAGACGATGAAGCCCGAAGCGATCCAGTGCGAAACCCTCTATCTCTGGACGAACGACAACCCGGTACACGATGTGCCGGCCGCCGAGGCCGCGTGCGCGCGAACGCCCAAGGGGCAATTGTTCGTAATGAAGGCTCAGGCGGCGCATTGGCCGCAGTACGAAGCGCCGGAAGAGTTCAACGACGTGATGCTCAAGTTCCTGTCGACGGGACGCTGCTGAGCGATGACGGACATGAGAGGAGACAACATGGCTGTCGCTATCGAAAACGAAAAGAAGCTTGTCACCCCGAGTTGCGAAACGTTGGTGCAGCGCGCCCGCGACATGCAACCGCGCCTGCGTGCGTTGGCGCAAAGCGTCGAAGAGAACCGCGCGGTGCCGCAGGAGACCGTCGACGCGTTTCGCGCCGGTGGTTTTTTCAAAATTTTGCAGCCGCCTCGCTGGGGTGGCTACGGAATGAGCCCGGAGGTGCTGTATCGCGTCGTGATGGAGCTGTCGCGCGCCTGCCCGTCGAGCGGATGGATCATGGCGATTCTCGGGATCCATCAGTGGGAATTCGGAAAACTGGACCCGCGTGCATGTGATGAGGTATGGCGCGACGATCCCGAGATTCTGGTCAGTTCGTCCTACGCGCCATTGGGAAAAGCTCGCAAGGTCGACGGCGGCTGGATGCTCTCGGGTCGGTGGCCGACATCGAGCGGTTGCGATTTCGCCGACTGGGGTGCATTTCTCGGCGCGCGCGTGTTTGACGATCAGGGCAATTTTCTCGATCTGAAATCGTTTCTCGTCAAACACGAGGACTACGTGTTGATAGACGACTGGCATGTGGTCGGACTGGCCGGCACGGCGAGTAAGAGTCTGTTGATCGAAGGGGAGGCATTCATCCCCGACTATCGCGCGCACAGCATGGTCGACTACCGGGTCATCGATGCCGACACCTGCTATCAGATGCCCTTTATTCAGACGTTCAATAACGTCATCTCGGCGGCCATCATCGGGATGGCGCAGGGCATGGTGGATCTGTTCGTCGAACACACGATTCCCACGATGCTGAAGAATGCCCTGGACGCCTGCCGCGTGGCGGGCGCGAGCTTCGCCTATTTCGATAACACCTACATGTATCCGCAGGATGCGCGGCTACTGACGGAGGAAGCGCCCTTCGCCCCGGTGGGCCGCAAGGGTAAGGTACGCGCGGCGATGGCCACGATGGTGCTCGAAGAAATGGCGCGCGGCGAGATTCCGGTGCTCATTGGCCGGGCCCCCGAGTTCTATGGTCCCGGTAAGACGCAGAGCTTCACGAATGCGCTGATCATCGAAAAACTCCAGGCCGGCAAGAAGCCTCGCGTGCCCGTGCGCGACGATACGCTGCGCACGCTGATCTGGACTCCCGACGCGAGCCGGGCCCTGGCGACCTTGGGAAATACTCCCGATGCCTTTGGCCAAACCTGGCATCTGCCATGCAGCGACGATCGGCCGACCTACAAGGAACTCGTCGTGATGGCCAGTCAGGTCTTCGGGCGCGACCCCCGTTATTCGGTTATCAGCAAGTGCGCTTTGACCGCTGCCGGGCTGTTCTCGAAGCAGGTGCGCGAGATCAGGGAATTGCTGCCCCGCTACGAGCAGGACAACCTTTTTGATTCCACGAAGTTCAAGCGTCGATTTAGCGGGTTCGAAGTGACGACCTATCGAGAGGGGTTGGAGCTGATTCGTAAGAAGTGACAATCAATCCGCAATCCGCAATCCGCAATACCCGGGGTACACCCCGGAACATCGTTGGCCATATCTTTTCGGCAGATTCCGGCATATCGTGTCATGAGTGTTGGCTCATCGACAGGAGCGCAAAGATGCGTGATCTTCCCCCGACGGCGACGCTGCGTACTTTTGAAGTCGCGACTCGCCACGCCACGTTTACCTCCGCCGCCGCGGAGCTGTTCATTACGCAAAGCGCGGTCAGCCATCAGTTGAAGAACCTGGAGGAAATCTGGGGGCTGCAACTTTTCGAGCGCGGTAAAACGCTCAGGCTCACGCCCGCGGGCGCCGCGCTCGCCCCCCTCGTGCGCGAGTTCTTCAGCAAGCTGGAAGCAACGCTTGCGGACCTTCGCGAGCAAAACGGGCGAGTGCGCCTGCGCGTCAATACCACCTATTCCTTTGCACTGAAATGGCTGCTGCCGCGCCTGCCCGGTCTGGCGCGCCTGCACCCCGAGATTCTCGTGACGCTGGAGAGCTCGGACGAAGCCATCAACTTCGCCAGCACGGATTCCGATGTGGCGATCCGCTTCGGCCACGGCAATTACCCCGCGTTGCACACCGAGTTCATGTTCCGGGAGCAGCTTTTTCCGGTGGCCAGCCCCGCATTGTTAAGGCGCTTCGGGGCGCCGTCCGAACCGGCCGAACTGTTGCGTTACCCGCTTCTGACACGCGACGGCGCCGACCTCGTGCCGAAATGGGACGTATGGTTCGAGCGGGTAGGCATCCATACGGACGTATTGCACGAAAGTGTACGTTTCGCGGACACGAATATGACGATCGAGGCCGCGCTACTGGGGCACGGCGTCGCCCTGGCGCGCAGCGGCCATGTGGAAAAGGAGATCGCTGAGCGCAGTCTGATCCGGCTCTTTGACATCCCGTTTCCATCCCCGGCCGCCTACTACTTCGTTTGCCCGCGAGGCATCGAGACGCAGCCGCACATCGTGAAATTCCGAAGCTGGCTATTGGCGCAATCGCAGCAGGCGCAGCTCAGGTACGCTCAGGCATGAGTCGTTGCTCATGCCGGGATGACGACACTTCACTTTTCATCCGCAAAGGTGCTGTCTAGTATCGGCACATGCCCGGATACGTCATTTTCCTCACCCTGTTCGCCGCGCTGCTGCATGCCGGCTGGAATACGTTGCTGCGCGGGGGCGCCGACCGGTTGTGGTCCATGACCATCATGTGCCTGACGATCGCCGTCACCTGCGCGGGCGTCGCACTGTTTTTGCCGGTGCCCGCCCGCGCCAGTTGGCCTTACGCGTTGCTCTCCGCGTTGCTGCATGTCGGCTACAACCTGTGCCTGGTGCGCAGCTATCGGTCCGGGGATCTCGGGCAAACCTATCCGATCGCGCGTGGTTCGTCGCCGCTGATGGTGACATGCGCGGCGGCCGTCTTCGCCGGAGAGAAAATCGGATTCAGTACCGCCGGCGGCATTGCGCTGGTTTCAGGCGGGATTTTGATGCTCGCCCTGAAAGGCGGAAAGGTGGCGATGTCGGGGCTGCGATATACCCTGGCCACCGGCGCCTTTATCGCGGCTTACAGCGTGGTGGACGGCATGGGCGTGCGCATGTCCGGCAACGCGCTCGCCTATATTGTATGGATGAGCGCGTTGTGGGGCGCATTGATGCCGGCGCTCTATGTCGTGCTGCGTGGTGGCAGGACGCTGCTGCGTTGGCGTGCCGGTGTATGGCACGCGGCGGCCGGCGGGCTGATATCGCTGCTCGCCTACGGCATCGTCATCTATGCCATGACAGCGGCGCCCATGGGCGCCGTTTCGGCGCTCAGAGAGACCAGCGTGCTCTTCGCCGCGGTGCTGGGCTATTGCTTTCTGGGCGAAACGCTGACGCCGAGGAAGATGCTGGCGTGCGCGGTGATTGCCCTCGGCACGCTGATGATCGGTTGATCAAATCTGGGGAATGCCAATGTCTGAGCACGCCGCCGTTGCGCTCATTGGGCCGGGTGCCATCGGCACCACGATTGCCGCCGCACTCCATGAAGTCGGCCGCACGCCCGTGCTTTGCGGTCGCACCGCACACCCGCGATTGCGATTGCGTCACGACGGCGGTGAAATCGTGGTGCCCGGTCCTGTATTGACCGACCCCGCAACGATTCATCGCCCGTTCGATCTGGTGTTCATCGCGGTGAAAACCACGCAGGTAGCCGACTGCGCCGATTGGCTGGCAGCGCTTTGCAATGACAACACGCTGGTGTGCGCGCTGCAAAACGGTGTCGAGCAGGAGGCCCGGCTCGCGCCCTATGCCAACGGCGCAACGGTGCTACCGTCGGTCGTGTGGTTTCCCGCGCAGCGCGAGCCGGATGCTTCGGTGTGGCTGCGTGCCTCGCCCCGCCTCACCCTGCCCGATCTGCCCCAGGCAAGACGGGTAGCGCAGGCGCTCGACGGCACACGCTGTGCGGTGGAACTGTCCCCGGATTTTGTCTCCGTCGCATGGCGAAAACTCCTGCAGAACGCCGTTGCCGGGCTGATGGTCCTTGCCAATCGCCGTGCCGGAATGTTCTCGCGCAGCGATGTGGCTGCGCTGGCCCTGGCTTATCTGGGCGAGTGCCTGAGCGTGGCGCGCGCAAACGGGGCGTCGCTGGGCGATGATGTTTCGCAGCAGATCGTCGACGGCCTGCAGCGTGCTCCGGCCGATTTGGGCACGTCGATCCTTGCCGACCGACAAGCGAACCGCCCGATGGAGTGGGACATCCGCAACGGCGTGATACAGCGCTATGGCCGCCTTCGGGGTATTCCCACGCCGATTAGCGACGTACTCGTGCCGCTGCTGGCCGCAGGCAGCGAGGGGCCGGGCTGAGGCCAGGAGACGGGGTACGGAGCACGCAGTACGGGGGGGCGAGCCAACTCGCTCGACGCTACCACGCGGAGTCAAATTTCACCTTGACTTTCATTTAACCATTAAGTTAAATGAAGCCATGCCACCCACCACCGACACCCTCTCGACGATATTCGCGGCACTGGCCGACCCTACGCGGCGCGCCATTCTGGCGCGGCTGGCGCAGGGGGAGGCGCCAGTGGGGGAATTGGCACGCCCGTTCGCCATGTCCGGCGCCGCGATTTCTAAGCACCTTCGGGTTCTGGCGGCGGCGGGGTTGATCGAGCGGCAAGTGAGCGCGCGCTGGCGCATATGTCATCTGCGCGCCGAAGGCTTGCATGATGCCCACGCGTGGCTCGAGGCGTACCGCCGGCATTGGGAAGGCAATCTCGACCGGCTCGTGGAATTCGTCGAACGCACGCATGCCGCGGGCGCCGAGGCGCGTGGCAAGACAAACGATCGAGGGACAGGATCATGAATCGAGCAGCGACGTTTCAACTGGAGTTGAGCCGCTTCATTCGCGCGCCGCGCGAGAAAGTCTTCGACGCGTTCACGGACGAGACGGCTCTGGCCGCGTGGCATTGTCCGCGCGGCTTGAGCGTGGTGGAGGCAAGCGCGGACGCTCGCGTCGGCGGACGGTACCGCGTGGTGATGGGCACGCGCGACGGCGAGCGGCATGCCGCGACCGGCGAATACCAGAAGCTCGAGCGCGCGGACTTCCTCGCCTACACCTGGTCGTGGGAGACGGGCGAAATGCCGGCACGGATCACGACGTTGATCGAAGTCACGTTGACCGACGAAAACCAGGGCACGCGACTGCACATGCTGCACACGGGGTTCCCCGACGAGCGCACGCGCGACTCGCACATGGGGGGGTGGCAGTCCGTGTTCAATCGCCTGAACGACTATCTGGACCCGCGGGCAAGCGCGGGCACGGTAACGGTCTACGGCGACGCGCGCAGCACGTATGTGCGCACGGTGCGCATGGCGCTGGAGGAAAAGGGCGTTGCTTACACGCTCGCGGAAATGGCGCCTCACACGCCGGAGTTGCTGGCGCACCAGCCGTTCGGCCGCGTGCCGGCATTCACCGACGGTCCGCTCGAGTTCTACGAAACCCACGGCATCGTGACATACATCGACGGCGCTTTCGATGGTCCGAGCCTGACGCCGAAGGGCGGAGCGAGCGCACCGGCGCGCGTGGCGCAATGGATCAGTCTGATCAACTGCCACGCCTACGACGCGATGGTGCGCCGCTACGTCATGCCATACCTTTTCCCGAAAGGCGGCGACGGCGGACCCGAGCGCGCGGTGATCGAGGCCGCGCTGCCGGAGATCGATGCGCAACTGGCGGCCTTCGACAAGGCCTATGGCGACCGGGACTACCTGGTGGAGAACGACGTCACGATGGCTGATCTTTTCCTGGCGCCAATTCTCGCCTACGTCGGTATGTTTCCCGAGGGCGCCGCGTTGCTGAAGAAATATCCGAACGTGCAACGCGGGCACCGGGTGATGGCCGAGCGCAAGAGCTTCATCGCGACGCGCTAGGCAGCGATCGCTTATTCGTTGTATTGCACCGCCAGCGACGAATTGACCTGAACGCTCCTGTCGGCCTCCGCCACCAGCGTGCCCAGATGGGCAACATAGGGAGACGGCTGGCCGTTCAGGGGCCGGTCGAGCCCGAGTCGCTGGGAGGCGACGATCGCATTGCGGTAGAGCTCGGCTGCCTTGGCATAGCGTCCGGCGCTTTCGCGATAGCCTTGCCCCAGCGCGCCGTTACCCACGACAAGGTTGTATGAGGCAGCCGCCATCTTTACGTGAATGACATCCACATACGTCCGCACGTCGCGCTCGGCCTGCTCGCCGAAATACTTTCGCGCGGCAGCGGCGAAGGCGTCGCGCGTGCTCGGGTTTTCCGGGCTGGTATACATTTTGAGTTCGCACAAGTAGGCCTTGTGCAGGAACTTTCCGGCGCTGGCATTCTGCGCCCGGTCCAGCGTATCGAAATAGGCTTTTGAGAACGGCACGGTTGTCCGCACGCTGTCGTAGACGCCGAGGTAGCTGAGCTTGAGGCAGTCGGTCTCGTTGTAGGTTCGTGCGGTCTCCCGGCTCCACCACACCTGAGTGAGGTGCGGGATGGCCTTCTGATATTGGCCGGTGCTGTACAGCAGCCAGGCAATTTCCTCGTTGTAGGCCTGACAGGCCAGGTTGTTGTTCTCGCGACTCGTGCCGCGCAGCGCAGCCCGGAAAGAGCTCTTGCCCAAGCGTTCGGTCGGCACGCATTCATCGTCGAACCGCTGGCGAAGCAGGGCGAGGGCGCGTTCGGGCTGGCTCTTCTCCAGAGGGATGACGTCGGATCGGACCCACTTTTCGGCGTCCAGTCCGCGCGAGTACGGCGACGCACAGCCGCCGATCGCAAGAACCACGAGGCCGATCGCGCCGGCGTGCATCAGGCGGATTCGGCGAGTCATTGCGACACCTTCCACGGATCGGTCTCTGCCGCGCCGGCGGCCGAGCGCCGCGCCTGTGCCTCGATCTGCGAGCGCAGCGCGGCATCGCGCGAACGCTGCATTTCTTCCGCTTCGGCGGCGCGGCTCATGGAGTCCAGCGTTTGTCCGACCGTGCCGAGCACGGCCATGGCCGCGCCCAGCGTCGAGGCATTGCCGGACGCCGCCGGCGCCGCGACGACCGGTGCGGTCTGATAGACGGGCGCGGGGGTGTAAGCCGGTGCCGGCATGACTTGCGGAGCGGCCATGGGAGCCGCGGTCGCCGGCTGCGAATTGCCTTGCGTGAGCGCGTTACCGTTCGGCCGGTTCTGCCAGATCGCCGCCTGTCGGCGTTTGGCTTCTTCCTCCTTCTGCCGCTTCTGCGCTTCGATCTCCTGGCGGCGGCGCTCGTCGTCTCGTCGTTTGGCGAAGGGGTCGGTGTACGGCCAGCATTGGTACTGCTCGTTGACGGCAACGACCTGAGTCTCGATCTGTACGGTTTCGCCGGGTTTGACGAATACGTTCCGGCTGTTGCCGAAGCCGCCGTTCGCGTTGCCCCACGACACGTCGCAGTGCTGCACCTGGCTGCCGTTGTTCTGCAGGAAGATCACGGCATTGAAGGCGCTGGCGCCGCGCTTCCACATGCGCATCTCGGCATCGGCCGCACTGCTCGCGCACAGGGCAATCCCGGCGACGGCGGCAGCGGCGGCGACGCGCGGGTGGCTCAATCTCGGGGGCATGATCTGGCTTTCTCCTCGCTCGTTCATGAGGGCGAGTGTTTCTCCTGGGGAAACAAGCGATCAATACTTCAAATCTGCCATTGACGGCGGCCGGGGCTCACAGGCCGGACAGCAGGCGTATGAGCTCGGGCTGGCGGGTGCAGCCGGTCTTGCGCAGGGCCGAGCCAAGCTGCTTGCGCAGGGTGTGGGCGCTGACGCCGACGACTTCGGCGCAGTCGTCGATGGTGAGGCCCGCCACGAGATAGTGGCAAAGGCGCGCCTCGGCCGCGCTCAGGCGAAACAGTTCGGCGAAGGCGGCGATGTCGGGCAGGTCGAAGATGTCCCGGCGTTCGATGCGCACGCCGACGCTTACGCCCAGGCCCAGATTGAGTCCCGCGTCGGTGCGGCGCAGCCCGAGCCGCCATGCGCGACCCCAGCCGTCGGGAAGGACCATGCGGCACGGTTGCCCGGTAACGGCCGTCTCGCGAAGCTTTGCGAGCAGCCGTGCCTGCCAGGCGGGAACGCGGTGCGTGAGCTGCCTGCGGTCGATGACGAGTTGGTGATCGCCGCCGAGCAGCGCTTGCGTGCCGGGCGCCGCGATGATCACGCGGGCGTCGCCCGCTGCGACCAGATACCCTTCCCGGGATGGATCGAGGACTTGTCCGAGGACGTCCATGCGCTCTCGCGTGGCCGAGCGCCGTGCGAGGAAGGCTCGTCTCATCAGGCGGCCGTAGTCGGCTACGGCCGCCGCATGGGTGAAGCTGGACGTGGCGGGCGTGATGCGCTGGACGCTGAGCGCGGCGAGTTCGTCGTCGTTGGCGAGGATGATCCCGGTGATTTGACCGATGTGGTTCGGCGCCATGAAATCCGCCCAGAACAAGCGGTCGTTCGTGGTCTCGTGGCGCTCGCGCACGGACGACTCGAACCAGGACCCGGCGCCCGCCTCCCAATGCCGGCGTCGCGAGTCGTCGTACTGATGATAGTGCTCGGTGTAATCCCGGCTGGCCTTGTCGTCGTGGCCGATCTGCTCGAATGCGCGCAGCGTGCGGGTGTCCTTGTCGGTCGAGACGTAGGCGGCGGCGTCCGCCCCGAAGAAGTCGCGCGCCGTGCGGATGACGTCGTTCCAGCTCGCTTCGCCCGCGCCGAAGGCGAGGGCGGCGTCGCGAGCACGGCGCAGACTGTGTCGGGAGAGCGGGCGGCTTGACACGTTCGGTCCTCTGAAGGGCACTCACCTCAATACTAGCTCGGATGCGGGATCGGACGCGCGATCGGATGCGGGATCGCACGCGCGATCGGACCCGTGATAAACGGCCAGTCCTCAATGTTGCGCCGGCCGCCGACGCGAATTTTACCAAGCCCGAACGGACGCGGGCGGCCGCCGAGGCGGCGCCGACACGGTAGGTGAGCTCCGTATTGACAGCCCGCGCGAGGATCCTTCAGCCATTCGCGAGGGAGGCGTTACGCCGGCTTTCGATGCTCAGAACCTCGTCAACACGCCCACCCGGGCGACGAGCTGGGTGGGGCCGCCGGACGTGCCGTTCGGCTCGACGATGCCGCTCACCAGGGCTTGTGCGCTGGCGTTCGTGCGTTGATACACCACTTCCGTATAAGCCTTCGTGCGTTTGGACAAGAAGTAATTGAGGATGGCGGAAATCTGGTGGGCGTGGTTGTTGTCCAGATAGCCGTTGCCTTTCATGTACATGTAATCCACGCCAGCCTGCATCTGCGGGTCCCACTGGTAGGTCACGCCGACCTGTCCCTGTGCGACGGCCGCTCCGTTGGCGGTGTTGCGGACCGTTGTCACCAGGGCATTGAGGCCCACCGAGCCGAGATCGTAGCGCCGAAGCGAAGTCCCCTGAGCGACGGCGATAGATACTTGACCGAATTCGTCACCGTCTGCCCCGACATGCGGTCCCAGTCGAACTGGCTGGCATACGGCGGGTTGTAAGGCAGCGCGAGCTTCTGGAACGGGCCGGCCCGAAAGTTGTACAGGCCGCCCACGGCCAGTGCGGCGTCGGTTCGCCCGAAGAAGAGCGCGTCGATCATGAAGTCGTACTGATTTCCGAGCCTGAGCGATCCATACCGCTCGTTGTTCATGCCGATCCACGCATTGCGGCCGAATAGCCCTTTGGTGGGCGGCTGTACGGCGCCAGTCCCCACCGAAAACTGATTCACGAGATCGAAGCTGAGGTGCGTGCCGCCACCCAGGTCCTCATCACCGCGGATACCGAACATGTTGGGCGACTGGATGCCGCATGGCGCAGCTCACCGACGCCATGGTCGCCCTTGGCGAAGCCTGCGCCGCGAGACACCGCGCCGGGAGCAAGGCAATGGCGAGCGCGGCGACGCCCGGAGACGGCCGGCGAAAACGCAAGGCGCCGCAGACGTTGTCCTGACGCAGACCGACCGGCCTGATCGCGCTGCAAAAGCGAGGCGCAGGACCGGGCCGGACCTACCCGATCGTTTCAACACGCGCAACACCGGCAAGATCCCGCCAGCCCCCGTGCGTCGGGGCTTTGCGGGGTGCTGAGCAAACTCCATGCCGTTGGACTAGAGTGAAAAACAGTGGCGAGTCGATACGCACGAGTCCAACCAGAAAGCGAGGAGAGACGCTCAAATGCGGTTATTGCTATTGCTGCCGTTCATCGGCCTGTTGTGGGTCCCTTTCTACAACCGGGAGTTGCCGTCGCTGTGGGGTTTTCCGTTCTTCTACTGGTATCAGTTTGCCTGGGTGCCGCTCACGTCGCTGATCATCTGGATCGTGTTTCGCGACGGTCTGAGGAAGGGAGAGGAATAAATGGCCGCCTCCGCGATCAACTGGACCGCGTTGTCGGTCTTCGTGTTTTTCTTTGTCCTCGTGACCGTGATGGGTTTCTGGGCCTCGCGCTGGATGGCGGGTGGCGGACCCAAGGGCGCCAATCTCAATGAATGGGGGCTGGGCGGGCGCAACTTCGGCACGTGGATTACCTGGTTTCTCGTCGGCGGCGACTTTTACACCGCGTACACCGTGATTGCCGTGCCGGCACTGGTCTACGCGGTTGGCGCCTACGGATTCTTCGCGCTGCCCTACACGATTCTCGTCTACCCGATCGTCTTCCTGATCATGCCGAAGCTGTGGCACGCGGCGCACAAAGCGGGGCACGTCACCGCGGCGGACGTCGTGTACGGGCGCTATCAGTCGCGTCCGCTGGAATTCGCCGTGGCACTCACCGGCGTCGTGGCGACGATGCCCTACATCGCGCTGCAACTGATCGGGATGGAGGTCGTCATCAAGGCGCTTGGCCTGGCGGGCGAGATCCCGCTGCTCGCGGCATTCGTCATCCTGGCGCTGTACACGTACACCGCCGGGCTGCGTGCGCCGGCGCTGATCGCGTTCGTCAAGGATCTGATGATCTACATCGTCGTGCTCGTCGCGGTGATCGTGGTGCCGGCCAAGCTGGGCGGTTACGGCGTCGTGTTCGATACGGCGCGCGATGTCTTCGCGAAGAAGGGCGGCGCGACGGGGCTGACGCTCCAACCTGCGCAATTCCTGCCCTTTGCGACGTTGGCGATCGGCTCCGCGCTTGCCGCGTTCATGTATCCCCACACGCTGACGGGCGTGTTCGCTGCGAAGAACGCCAATACGATTCGCAAGAACGCGGTGTTCCTGCCGGCCTACACGGTGCTGCTCGGGCTGATCGCGCTGCTCGGCTTCATGGCATACGCCGCGGGCGTGAAAGTGCAGACGAACAACGACGTTGTCCCGGCACTGTTCAACGGCTTGTTCCCGAGCTGGTTCGCGGGCTTTGCGTTTGCCGCCATCGCGATCGGCGCGCTGGTGCCGGCGGCGGTGATGTCCATTGGCGCATCGAACCTGTTCACGCGCAACTTCTGGAAGCCTTACGTCAACCCCGACATCTCGCATGAAGGAGAGGCGAAGGTCGCCAAGATCGTCTCGCTCGTCGTGAAGTTCGGTGCACTGGTGTTCATCCTGTTTCTGCCGACGCAATTCGCGCTGGATCTGCAATTGCTTGGCGGCGTGTGGATCCTGCAGACGTTCCCGGCGCTCGTCTTCGGCGTGTTCGTGAGCTGGTTCGGTGCGCGCGCGCTGTTGTGCGGATGGGCGGTCGGCATCGTGTGCGGAAGCTGGCTCGCGTTCGTGGATGGCATCAAGCCGGTACACACGTTCACGCTCGGTGGCGACAAGGTTTCCCTCTACACCGGTCTCATTGCGCTGGCGGCAAACATCGTCGTTGCCGTAGCGGCGAATGTCGTGCTGGGCAAGGGCTCCCACCCGGCCTTGCGCGAAGCCTGACGGAAGTAGGAGCGCAGGCGGCGAATGGCATGAGTCCGTATGCAGCCTGGCGAAGTCCGAATGGCTGAATGGGCTGAATGCGGCTGAACGCGGCTGAACGCGGCCGAACGCAGCTTACGGCGCGACCGATACGCCGGAGATACGGTGGCGCTGCAGCGCCTGTGCGACGTAGCCCGACGTTTTCATTTCGTCGACGAACGTCGCGAGATACTTCGCCGCCGCTTCGCCGCGCCCGATCGGCAAGCCCATCGCCTGCCGGATCACCATGAAGCGTTCGCCGAGCAGTCGATAGCCGGGCGTGCCCTGAATGTCCGCCTCAAGCTGCTGCTTCACGCCGGCGGCCACTTCGTAGTCGCCGTCGAGGAACGTTCTCACGACGGCGGGCGACGTTGGTGCGCGCACGATTTCCGCGTGTTGCAGCTCGCGGGTCAGGAACAGGTCGTATGCGCTGCCCTTGCCGACGACCACCCGTGTGCCGCTGCGGTCCACGTCCGCGTTCGTCTGCACCGGCGAGCACTTCGGCACGAGGTAATAGCCTTCGATGAGCAGGTACGGTTCGGTGAACGCGATGGCAGTGGCGCGGCGCGGATCGACCGCGAAGAACCCCACGTCCGCGTCGCCGGCGGAGACGGTCTCCACGGCTCGGGCGGCGGTGTCGACGACGATCGGTTCGAGCGCGACGCCAAGACGCTGCGCCAGCGCGGCGGCCAGATCCACCGAGATGCCGATCGGTCGCGATTGCGCGTCGCGTCCGGCGAGCACCGGGTTGCCGAGATTGATGCACGCGCGCAGTACGCCGGTTGGCGCGAATGCGGCAATGAGCGAGGCGTCTTGTGTCATGGCTGTCGTCGAAGTGGATGAGGCGAAGTCGGGGGGAAATGGGTGCGAAGCATGGGCGGCACCGTCGCCATCATACCGGGCGCGCGACGGGCGTCCGGTGATGTCGACAGCCGGTCAGGGCGGGACCCAGGCCGGATCGAGGCCGGATCAACCCACCGATTCGATGGTGATCTCCGGGCGTGCCACGAAACCGGCGAGCGCCGCATCCTCGCGCCGCGCGTCGGTGACAAGCGTCCACATGCGCTCGAGCGGCGTCCAGTGCTGCTGGCTCGCCCGGTCGAGTTTGTTCGCCGTGACCAGAACGTAGACGCTCGCCGACTGGCGGATGATGCACTCCTTGAGCCAGGCCTGTTCGGCCGACGCTTCGCACAGTCCGCGGCCGGCGACTACGCCGTCCGCGCCGAGAAAGGCCTTGTCGACGGACACCCGCGAGAGCGCCAGCTGCGCGAGCGGGCCGAGCACGCTCATGCTCGACGGGCGCACGTCGCCGCCGATGAGCGTGACGGGCACCTTGTTTGCCGCGAGCGCGCCCACGGCCAGCAGGTTGTTCGTGATGACATGCACGGCTTCGCGTCCGGCGAGGAACTGCGCCATGGCTTCGGTCGTGGTGCCGCCGTCGAGAAAGATGGTGTCGCCGTCGTCCACGTGCGCCACGGCGGCGCGCGCGATGGCGTCCTTCTGTTCACGAAAGCTCCCGCGGCGCAATTCGAGCGACTCTTCGGGTTCGTGCATGCGCACCGGTGCGGCGGCGCCGCCATACGTGCGCACGATGCGACGCTCGTCGGCCAATGCGCGCAGGTCGCGGCGCACGGTGGCTTCCGACATGCCGAAGTGGGCGCACAGCGCGGCAACGTCGGTCATGCCCGTCAGAACGGCTTTGTAGATCGCCTCGCGGCGGTTGGCAACTTTCATGAAGACAGGACGGATGCGGTAGCGGTCATTGCGGTCGTAGCGTGACAGGAGACGGCCGGCCGCCGCGATGGCCGCGCCGCGCGCATAGTGTAGCCCGAGGCGAGCGCCGATCGCGCGATGCCGGCCGCCCCGAGCGCGCCGTGCGGCGATGATCGCGTGACGTCCCGAAAATGACCGATTCAATCATTTTTGCGTGGTGCCGCCTCTGGAAAACCGGGGGCAGAGCGGGGAACACCGAGGATAAACCCCGATTCACAAAATTTGCACAAATTTCTGGCAACGATTAGACTTCGGTTTGCTCGAATCGATCAAAATAATGATTGATTTGTCAAAATTAATCAGTCGGGAGACAACAATGGCTCAAATTCGAATCAAGCGCGCCATCGAGCGTGTGCCGGGCGGGATGATGATTGTCCCGCTGCTGATCGGCTCGCTCATTGCCACGTTCATGCCGGGCATGCCGAAGTTCTTCGGCTCGTTTACCAACGCACTCTTCACCGGCGCGTTGCCGATTCTGGCGGTGTTCTACGTCTGCATGGGCGCGAGCATCGATGTGAAGGCCACGCCGTATCTGGTCAAGAAGGGCGGCGCGCTGTTCGCAGCCAAGGTCGGCGCGGCCATTGTCGTCGGCGTGGTGCTCGGGCACTTCCTTGGCGAGGCGCCGGTCTCGTCCGGCCTGTTCGCGGGCATCTCCACGCTGGCCGTCGTCGCGGCAATGAACGACACCAATGGCGGCTTGTACATGGCGCTGATGGGGCAGTACGGCCGCTCGGAAGATGTGGGCGCCTACACGATCATGTCCCTCGAGTCCGGTCCGTTCCTGACGATGGTGACGCTGGGTGTGGCGGGCTTGTCCGCTTTCCCGTGGCCGACGCTGGTGGGCAGTATCCTGCCGCTCGCTGTGGGCATGCTGCTCGGCAACCTCGATCGCGAGATGCGCGATTTCCTGGGCCGCGCCGTGCCGGTGATGATTCCGTTCTTCGCGCTCGCGCTGGGCGCCGGTCTCGATCTGCACAAGGTCTGGCAGGCCGGGCTGCTGGGCATCCTGCTCGGCTTCGCGGTGGTCGTGGTGACGGGCATTCCGCTGTATATCGTCGACCGTCTTACGGGCGGCACGGGCGTGGCCGGCACTGCGGCGGCGAACACGGCGGGCAATGCCGCTGCCGTACCCGCGCTCATCGCGGCGGCCAATCCGGTCTACGAAGAGGCCGCCAAGAGCGCCACGCTGCTGGTGGCCGCCTGCGTGGTCGTGACGGCCATCGTCTCGCCGATCCTGACGGCGGCCGTCGCCAGGCGTGTCGCCGCCCGCGGCCTCGCGGCCAAGGGAGCGGTGCAGTGAGCATGCTGATTGTCGCCGACGATCTGTCGGGCGCCGCCGACTGCGCGATCGGATTCACCAATGCCGGCCGCCGCAGCGTGGTGTCGCTCGACGTCGACGGCTTCAGTGCGGCCGCCCAGGTGGTGGCGATCGATACGGATACGCGTCGCCTGAAGCCTGCCGAAGCGGCGTTGCGCGCAGTCGCCGCGTGGCAGCGGCTGGCCGCGCCGGGGCGTCGGCTCTACAAGAAGATCGACTCGACCTTGCGCGGCAACTGGGTCGCGGAAGTGGCGGCGCTGCAGCCGCTCGCGGGACTGGCAATTGTCGCGCCTGCATTTCCGGCGACCGGACGCACGGTGGAAAACGGCGAAGTGTTTGTGCGCGGTGTGCCGCTCGCACGAACGGACACGTGGCGCCTGGAGCACGAAGGCCAGGAAGCGCGTCTCGCACCGATGCTCGCCGCTGCCGGCTTGCGCACGCGCACGGTGTCCGTAAATCGCTTGCGCGGCGATGCCGACGCCGTGATCGAATCGTTCGCCGCGATTGTTTCACAGGCGCGCGAGCAAGGCGTGACGGCCTTGATCGTCGACGCGCAGACGCACGACGATCTGGCCATGCTGGCGCGCGCGAGCGCGACGCTGACGGACGTCTTCTGGGTAGGTTCGGGCGGCCTCGCGCGGGAACTGGCCGCGCTGCCGGTTCTGTTCGGCCCGGCTCACCATGCGGACCACGCGAACCAGGCAGACCGCGCACATCACGACGACACGGAGGCCGCCCCGTCTCCCGCGCCTAGCGGCGCGCGTGTGCTCACGCTGGTCGGCAGCCTCTCGGAGGTGGCGCAACAGCAGTGCGCGCGACTGTGCGCCGAGAACGCGGTGGTCGAGTGGATTGTGCCGCCCGCGGTGTTGCGCGCAGGAGCCGCTCACCCCGACGCCGCACGCTGGTGCGAGCGCATCGGCGAGGCGATCGACGCGGGAACGGACCTGCTTGTGCGAATCGGCCGGGACGACGCCTTCGATCCTGCAGAAGGCGCGCAACTGTCCGCGGCGCTCGCAGCGCTGATCGCGCCGCACTTCGCACGCCTGTCGGGCCTTGTCGTCACCGGCGGCGAGACGGCGCGCGCCATGCTGAGCGCGGCCGGGATCGGTGCGCTGGAACTGCTCTCGGAGGTCGAGCCGGGCGTGGCAGTGGGGCGGCCGGCCGACGGCTCGCCCGTGCATATCGTCACGAAGGCCGGCGCCTTCGGCGGTGAAGCCGCGCTGCACAGCGCCTATCGCCATTTGCGCGCGGGCATGGCCGGCGGGTGAGCGCCGCGTATCGCGTGCGGCCGGCGGCCTGAAGCGACAACAGAACACCATGGCCTGGAGAACGCTCCGGGCAGCCCCAACGGAACGAATATCAACGGATACGCCATGAATCAATACCTCCCTGTCATTGGCATCACGATGGGTGACGCGGCCGGCGTCGGCCCGGAAATCATCGTCAAGAGCCTGGCGCACGACAGCGTGTACGCGCAATGCCGTCCGGTCGTCATCGGCGACGCGCGCCGTCTCGAACGGGCGATCGCGATCGTCAAGGGCGCGCTCACGGTGCGTCGCATCGAGAAGATCGCCGACGCGACCTTCACGCCTGGCGTGATCGAGTGCATCGACCTGAACCTCATTCCGGAAGATCTGCCATTCGGCGAACTCTCGGCCGTGGCGGGCGACGCGGCGTATCAATACATCGCGGTCGCGGCAAAGCTGGCCGAGGCGGGCGAGATCGACGCGATCTGCACCGCACCGCTGAACAAGGAAGCCCTGCATGCGGGCGGCCACAAATTCCCCGGGCACACGGAAATGCTCGCGCACCTGACCGGTGTGGACGAAGTGTCGATGATGCTGGTCGCGCCGCAACTGCGCGTGATTCACGTGACGACCCATATCGGCATCATCGACGCGATCCGCAAGATCGAGCCAGGCCTGGTGCAGCGCACGATCGAGCGCGGTCATGCCACGCTCGTGAAGGCCGGCATCGCCAAGCCGCGCATCGCCGTTTGCGGCATCAACCCGCACGCTGGCGAAAACGGCCTGTTCGGCTACGGGGAAGAGGAAGAGAAGATCGTGCCGGCGGTAGAGCGATTGCGCGAGCGCGGCTGGGACATCGAGGGGCCGCTGCCTGCCGACACGCTGTTCTTCCGTGCCGGGCGCGGCGACTTCGATCTGGTCGTCGCCATGTATCACGATCAGGGCCATGGCCCGGTCAAGGTGCTGGGCCTCGAAGCGGGCGTGAACGTCACCGTCGGCCTGCAGGTCGTGCGCACGTCGGTCGATCATGGCACGGCGTTCGACATCGCCGGCAAGGGCATCGCCGACGAAGGCAGCATGCTCGAAGCGCTGCGCCAGGGCGCCGAGCTCGCAACGCGTCGCGGCTGAGAAGCGCCGGCCGCGCCAGCCACGCGAGAAAACGGCGCTGCCGACGCTCACCCAAGCGCCTCCGGGGTATCCCGCGAGGCGCTTTTCGTTTTCGTGAGGCGGCGAACACCGGCGTCGCACGGTCGCTCTTTTCGCCCCTCTGGGGATGTTCGGGACTCCATGGCGCAAAACGCTAAACTGTGCGCCCGAAAATCCGATTCACGCATCTGCGGATGCGCCCGGGGCGAGATGAAACCGAAGCGACATGAAACCGAAGCGAAAATGACTCGAAACCTGTCCACGAGAGCGCTGCTGTGCGTGTGTCTCGGCGCCGCGAGCGCCTGCGTCGCCGGCCCTGCCGCAGCCCAGTCTTACTTGCAGAGCGGGGAGCTCAACAGCATTCGGCAGTCTAACCAGAGCGCAGGGGACGGCGCGCCGGGCATTGCGCTCACGCCGCCGGCGCCTCGCCAAGAACGCCCGACTGGCGTTGGCGCACAATTCGGCCAGGGCATGGCGCAGGGTGAGCGCGACATGCTTCGTCAGCGCGAGATGTCCGCCGCCAGCAGCATGCAGATGCGCGAGCTGGCCGATCCGCAGCGCTCGCCGCCGGGACGTTTTCCCGGCGAGCCGGCCCATGCACAGGGCTCGATTTCGTTCGACGGACAGGGCGCCACCGCGTGTCGCAAGGACCCGGTGTCCGGCCAGGTGCAATGCGGGGCGCTCGGGCGCTAAGCGTGCGCCCCGCTCCGCGTCAATCGCGCCGCAGCGCCGCTGCCTGACGCTTTCCACAGCGTCCAGGGGCGCTCGATGACGCGGACAGGAGGGACAGGAGGGACAGGAGGGACAGGAGGGGCAGGAGGGGCAGGAGGGGCGTTTTCGCATTTTCGCGTTTTCGCCGTGCCGTTCCGGGCGCGCCCGTGACTCCGGCATCGCGTTACAAAAAATAGTGTGCGGATTTGCCCTTTGATATCCGTCATGTCATTGAGGTCTGCAATGGATGACAGACACAGGCGTTCATGGGTATCGGGGGCACACAATGTTCGCGCACGTGCGTTACGGGGAAGTCCGGGGAACTCCGGGCGACGGGGATGCTGACGCGGGGATGAGTACGGCACACGGCGTGCGCGGCAGCGCAGCAAAGGCGTGCGGGGCGTCGGAAGCCACGGAAGCACCGGATGGGTCGGAAGCACCGGATGGGTCGGAACCACCGGATGGGTCGGAACCACCGGATGGGACGGAACCATCAGATGTCGACGGGGCGGCGCTGGAGATTGCGGCCACGCAGGCGCTGCGCGAATGCCTGGCGTCGAACTACGACAGGCTGCTGCGCCGGCTGTCGCGGCGCATCGGTTGCGCCGACACGGCCAGCGACAGCCTGCACGAGGCGTGGGTGCGGCTCGGCAGCGCCACGTTGCCCGATGCCGTACACAGCGCCGAGACGTATGTGTTCCGGATGGCGTACAACCTTGCCGTCGATCAGATGCGCGGTCGTCGCATGTGGGCGTCGATCGCCGACGAGAACGAAGTGTTCGATGCGCTGCCCGATCGCGGCCCGGGGCCGGAGGCGGTCGCCGGCGCCCGGTCGGAGCTGGCCGCGCTGGCCCGGGCGCTGGAGGACATGTCGGGGTACCACCGGCGCGTGCTGATGGAGTTGCGCGTCGAGGATCTGACCCGCGAGGAGGTCGCCGCGCGTCACGGCCTGTCGGTGCGCAAGGTGGACACGCTGCTGCGCCAGACACTCGACTACTGCGCCACGCGCACCGGGCGCACCGCCAGCGGCGGGATCAGCGAGTCGCGCCGTCCCGTCAGGCGCGGCATGGCCACAAGCGCTCCGAAGGCGGCGACGGCGCCGACGGCGCCTTCTGCCGCGCGCCGCCAACCGCCTGGCTCGCACGCCGACGCGTGACGAGCGGCAATGCCGCCGCACGAGGAAGTCCATGTCCGCGGCGGCCCGACGACTGCCAACGTGCCTGCCTGCGTGGCGACGCGCACGCGCACGCCCGTCGCCTCGCGGCGGCAAGCCCCTGACGTATAGACGGGCGCGCCCCGCAAGAATGTCGTTTGTCACTGAAAAGTCACAATATTCAACGACATTTCAGGCGAGACAGCGGCTCGACGCCCACCCGGTACCCCGACGATCGTTCCCTCGAGATGACAGGCAATCCGCCATCGGCCCGCGCGCTCGTGCTGGCAGGCCTCGTGTGCGGCTTGAGCCTGGCGGGCGCTCCCGGGATCGTCCGCGCACAGGCGCAGACGACTGCCACGCAGGCCGCGGCGGGCGCCGGCGACCGACGCTTCACGTTCGATATCCCCGCGCAACCCCTCGACATGGCACTGGAATTGTTCTCCACCGTTTCCGGACGCTCGGCGCTGTTCAGCAGCGCGCTCGTTGCCGGGCGCACGGCCTCACCCGTCTCCGGCCAGTACACGGCGCTCGAGGCGTTGCGTCGTCTGGTGGACGGCACCGGTCTCGCGGTGGAGACGGCCAGTACCTCAGGCGTGTCGACGTTCGTGCTGGTGCCCGCGGCGCGGGACGCTCCGCGCACGCCGTCCGACGAGCCCGACTCCGCCGTGCGGTTCGCCGACTACGATGCGCTCGTGCAAACGGAGGTCTGGCAGGCGATCTGCGCCGACACGCGCACGTCGGCGACGCGCTATCGCGCGCTGCTTCGCTTTCGTGTCGCGCCGGACGGCCGGGTGGTCGACGTCCGTGTGCTCTCCGAGACGAGCGAGACGCCGATGGCCCGCACGCTCGTCGACACGCTCTCGCGCGTGCGTGTGTCGCAGCCGCCGCTGCCCGACATGCCGCAGCCGTTCGCCATGCTGATCCTGCCGGCCTCGCGGGGCGGCCCGGCGTGCCGCACCGGGGCCCGTGCGTCATGACGGAAGAAGTCCGGCTGGCCCTCATGGCCTATCTGTCCACCCGCTATCTGGATCTGAAGCGGCATCTCGTGCGCTCGCTGCGCAGCCCGGAGCTGGCCGAAGACGCGCTGCACGACACATGGCTGCGGCTGACGCGCCTCGAGGACCAGGCCACGGTCCTCAATCCGCACGGGTTCCTCTTGCGCATGGCGACCAACATCGCCATCAACCACCTGCGCAGCAACAGCCAGCAGGCGAGCGCGAGCGAAATCGACGAGATTCTCGAGATGCCGGACGCCTCGCCCGGGCCGGAGCAGACGACCGGCGCGCGAGCGGACATGGCCGCCCTCGTGCGCGCCATCGAGCGTCTGCCGCAGCGCCGACGCGACGTGCTGCTGCTCGTGCGCTGGGAGGGCCTGTCGCAAAAGGAGGTGGCTGCCCGCCTCGGGGTAACTGTCAGCGTCGTGGAGCACGAGCTGCGGCGCGCGCAGGACTTCTGCGCCGAGCAGATGGCCCGCCGCGAGGGGCCTGCGCGGGCGGGCGGGCGCGGGCTCGCAAAAAAAGTTGGCGGAAACGCGCCATGAAAGATGTCATCTCGATGAAGACAAAAAATATTTCGGCGCCGCATGCGCAAAATGTGCGACGTCATCGACTTGCCAGTGCAGACACCGCGCCATGACCACACCGCAGGCAACCCGTGAGCGGACCGATCACGACGACGTGCTTCGCCAGGAAGCACGGATCTGGCTCGCCCGTCTGAGCGGTGGCGACGTGCGGCAGGTCGACCTGCACGCATTTCGCCGCTGGCAGGGGACGAGCGCGGCGCACGCCGAGGCGTTCGACGACGCCAAACGGCAATGGCATGCGATGCGGCCGGCCATCGGCGAGTGGCTGCGTGCGGACCCGGAGGCTGCGGCGCGCCATCGTCGTCTGGCGAGTCGACCCCCGGCCGGCTCGCGCGCCGCCCGCGGCAATGGACTGGCCAGCCGGCGTGCGTTTCTCGGTGTGGGGCTGAGCGCAGCGGCGGTGGCGGGCGTGGCGGCGGTGTATCCGCCGCTGGGCCTGTGGCCGTCCGTGGGCACATGGTCCGCCGATTACCGTACCGCGACCGGCGAGCAGCGCGATATCGCGCTGGCGTCGGCTGCGGGGCGCGTCGACGTCATGCTCAACACGCAGACGAGCGTGCGCCGACACACGCGCGACGGGCGCACCAACGGCCTCGATCTACTTACCGGGGAAGTCGCCGTCGATCTGGCGTCCGCGCGCGAGCCCTTTGGCGTGAGCGCCGGGGTGGGGCGCAGTGTGGCGCGGGCAGGCCGCTTCGAAGTGCGCTATCTCGACGGCCGGGTGTGCGTGAGCTGCCTGGAGGGCACGGTGCGCGTCGTGCATCCGGCTGGGGAACGACGGCTCGCAGCGCGCGAGCAGACGGTCTATCGCGACGATGCGATCGGCGGCGTGACGGGCGTCGAACCGGCGGCCGTGTCGGCGTGGCGGCGCGGCGAACTGGTGTTTCGCCAGACGCCGCTGGCGAAGGTCATCGACGAGATCAACCGCTATCGTCCCGGGCGTGTCGTGCTGCTCGCCGAATCGCGCCGCGGCGAACCCGTGAGCGGACGTTTTTCCATCGCCATCCTGAACGAAGCGCTGCTGCAGATCGAGCGCTCGTTCGGCCTCACGTCACGCGCGTTGCCCGGCGGTGTGCTGATCCTGAGTTGAAGTCCCTGCGCCCGCGTCTGGCGCGGGGCGCAGCGGAATTGCGTTCGAGCGGCATCGAAAAAGTTGGGGGATTTCGTGCAGTGCGCGTGTCTTTAGGAGGACGCATCCACCACAGGCTGAATTCCAGATGAACACACGCGGGCACCAGGGCGCAGCAACGAACCGACGACGCCATCCCCTCCGGACGCGCAGGCGCGTCACGGCCAGCTCTCCTATCCCTTCGTCCATCATCTCCCCGACCATGCGGGCCGTGGCCGTCTTTCTGGCCAGCAGCGGGTTGTGGAGCAGCGCCCACGCGCAACAAGCGTTCAGCAGTGCATGGTTCGCGGCGCGCGGCGCGGCGCAGACGACGGCCTCACAGACGGGACGCCTGCCGAACGGCATGCCGGTCACCGCGCTCATGGACCCCTCGGCGCAGCAGCAACAGGCCAATGCCCAACTGCAGCGCTCGATTGCGAATCTGGGCTCGGCGGCGCAGGGCATTGCCGCGATGCAGGCGGCGCAGGCGAGCGCGCGTGCGGCCGCGGCCAACAGCGATGCCACGATCCCGGATGGCCTCGCCGAAGGCGGTCTCAAGGTCGATACCAATAGCCTCACCAAGGGCTGGATCAACGCGCAGGCGCCCACGCAAAGCACCTCGAACGGCAAGACCAACGTCAACATCCAGCAGACGGCCGACAAGGCGATCCTGAACTGGGAGACGTTCAACGTCGGTCGCAACACGTCGGTGAACTTCGCGCAACAAAGCGATTGGGCGGTGCTCAACCGCGTGAACGATCCGCAGGCGCGGCCGAGCCAGATCCAGGGGCAGATTCACGGCGACGGCACCGTGCTGGTGCTCAACCGCAACGGCGTGATCTTCGGCGGCGCCAGTCAAGTCGATACGCGCAATCTGGTGGTTGCGGCGGCGAACATGAGCGACGCGCAGTTCAAGACCGGTGGGCTCTACGGCGCGAATGGAACGACGCCGAGCTTCACCGACGCGCTGGGCAAGGTCGAGGTGCAGGCCGGCGCGAGCATCACGACACGCACGCCCACGTCGGTGACGCAGGGCGGCGGCTACGTGCTGTTGCTCGGCAAGGACGTGAGCAACGCGGGGACGATCGTCACGCCGCAAGGGCAGGTCGCGCTCGCTGCCGGCGACAGCTTCGTGATCCGCAAGGGTGTGGGCACGGATGCGAACACATCGTCGACCACGCGCGGCAACGAAATCTCGCCGCAGCTCGTGGCAGACAGCACGGCAGGAAAAGTCGTCAACACGGGGCTGTTGATGGCGCCGGAGGGCGACATCACGTTGGCGGGCCGAGACGTGCAGCAACTCGGCGTGGCGGTGTCGACGACGACGGTCAATACGCGCGGCACGATCCACCTGCTCAACTCGGCAAGCGACACGCAAGGCAAGGTGACGCTCGGCAACGGCGCGCTCACCTCGGTCCTGATCAGCGACAACGGCGCCACGGCGCTCGACAGCCAGCGCTCGGCCATCATCAAGGACTCGGCGGCGCAGGACTTCATCCGTCGTCAGAGCCCCGTCGACCTGTTCGACAACCTGTCTCGTCTCGACGACCGCCGCGATCAGTCGCGCGTGGAAATCGTGAGCGGCGGCAACGTCGAATTCCAGGGCAACTCGCTGACGCTCGCCACGGGCGGCCAGCTCGCCGTGAGCGCGACGGGCCGCAGTTTCGTGGCGACTGGTGCGCAGCTCGACGCCTCGGGCGCGGTGGGCGTGTCACTGTCGATGGACAGCAACAACGTCAAGATCAACGTGCAGGGCAACGAGCAGCGCGACTCGCCCGCCAACCGCGACCGGGCCGCGCTCAACAATGCCAACATCTGGATCGACCGGCGGCGCCTGCTGCACACGGCGGCCGGCGCCGGCGGCTACGACAAGGACCGCTACTACACGCCAGGCGGGCTGCTCGAGGTCGGCGGTTATCTGGACAACATCGGCCATCGCATCGGCGAATGGGCCGCGCAGGGCGGCACGGTGGCGTTCAGCGGCGGCAATGCCGTGACGCAGGCGGGGTCGACCATCAACGTGTCGGGCGGCTCGCTCGACGTGCAGACGGGCTATCTGAACCAGACGTGGCTGCGCGGTGCGGACGGCCAGATCTACAACGCCAACGCGGCGCCCGCGAATGTCGCGTACAGCGGCGTCTACACAGGCTTCGACGCCCTGCACCCGCGCTGGGGCACGAGCGCGACGGAGTCGTATGCGAGCCCGCTCATCGCGCCGCAACGCGTGCTGCAAAACGGCTACACCGTAGGCCGCGACGCAGGACGTCTCATCATCTCGACGCCCACCGCGTCGCTCGCCGGCGACGTGGTCGCCGCCACGTATCAGGGCCCGTCGCAGGTCAAGGCCGCCGACGCGACCCTGGCGGATGGCTACCTGCAAGCCCAGCAGGCGGCGGCTCGGGGCGCCGAGCTGATACTGGGCAGCTATCAGTCCGCTGCAAACTGGACGCCATCGCTCGGCGCGACGGGCGTTTTCTACAATCTGTCGCCTGTCGCCAGCACGATCGTCTTCACCGGCGATGCGCCGGCGGCCGAGGCCGCCGCGCGCGATGCGGGCACCACGCTCGCCCTCGACAGCCGCTACGTGAGCCTCTTCGGCGTGGGGGCCATTCGTGCGGCCGCGAGCGACTCGCTGCGCGTCGAAGGGGCGCTGAGCGTGACGCCGGGCGGCACGATCGCCTTGTATGCACCGCACGTGAGCGTGGCCGCTGGCCTCACTGCGCACGGCGGCACGATTGCGCTCGGCAACGTCGTCTCGCATGTGGGCGAGAGCGGCGTAAGCACCGAGATCGTATTGCCGCCGGCGGCGGACCCGGGCGGCGCGGCCGGCACCGCCGCCGTGTCCGCCGCCGTGTCCGTCGCCGACGGCGTGCGTCTCGACACGACGGGCTTGTGGAGCAATCTGGCGCTCGACGGCAACGGCACGGCGGGGCTGCCCTTCGTCAATGGGGGCGATGTATCGGTCGTGAGCACGGGCGACGTCGGCATCGGCGCAGGCGCGCGCATCGACGTGTCCTCGGGCGCCGTGATGCGCGCCAACGGATCGGTGGACGGCGGCTCCGGCGGCGATGTCACGCTAGAGGCCGGGCACAGCGTGGGCAGCGTGCCCACGCAGGGGCGCCTGAGCTGGCTTAGCGACGTGCGCGGCTATGGCGTCAATGGCGGGGGCACACTGAGTCTTTCGACCGGAGGCGCGCTTGCCATCGGCCCGGCGCCGCAGGCGGATGCGGCGACGCCGTCTCAGGTCCGCGTGGATCCGGCGATCTTCCAGCGGGGGTTCTCGAACTATCGCGTGAACGGGCACGACGGGCTGGTCGTCGCCGAGAACACGGCGCTCGAGGTGATCATGCCGGTCCTGCGTGCGGATCCCGAACTCGCGGGGCGCGCGGCCACCGGCAGCGATCCGATGCGCGTGCTGAGCGTGTGGACGCCGCCGCAGTACACCGAGAACCCGCTCGGCGCCACGCTCGCCCGGCGTGCGGGTGCGAGCGCGGCGCTCAGCGCCGGTTACGACGGCTCGAACGGTCTCGCGCCGCTCACGATCGGTCGCGGCGCCACGATCACGGTGGACCCCGGGCAATCGATTCGCCTGAGCAGCGAAGGACAACTGACGATCGACGGCACGCTCAACGCCTGGGGCGGCAGCATTGCGCTGGCTGCGACGGGGCAGAGTGCCGGCATCGGCTACGCGAACGACCCGACGCGCGCGATCTGGATCGGCGACGATGCGCGGCTCGACGCCGCGGCGCGCGCCTACGTGGCCCACGACACGCTCGGCCGGGCCTACGGTATCGCGCCCGATGGCGGCAGCATCACCGTGAACCCCAGCGACGCGTATGTCGTGGTCCGCCCGGGGGCGGTGCTCGACGTGTCGGGCGCAGCGGCGCGCGTCGATCGTACCGCCGGCACGGCGGCGTCCGGCGCGCCGGACGGCGTAACGCTCGCGGGAGACGGCGGCAGCATCACGCTGCATTCGAACAACGGCTTTGCGCTCGAGGGCACGCTGCGGGCCGCGGCCGGCGCCGCCGGCGCGGGCGCCACTGGCGGCACGCTCGGCATTTACTTCGACACCCGCACCTACACCGATTCGGCGAATCTGCCCACGCAGTTCGCGAACGTGCATGACATCACGCTCGTGCAGAATGCGCCGGCGCCGGACGCATCGGTCAGCCCGCTGCAATACGGCAAGGCGGTCATCGGCGTGGACAAGCTGCGGGCGGGCGCCTTCGACAACCTGGTCCTCTCCACGCACGATCGCTTCGTTTTCCAGGGCGACCTCGATCTGTCGCTGGCGGGCAGCGTGAATCTCAAGGGCGGCTTGCTCACCGTCTCGGACCGGACGCCGGACGCGCAGGTCCGGATCGCGGCGCCATACATCCGTCTGGACGGCGGCTCGTGGGACGCGCCCACGCTGCTCGACAACGACACGTTCGTGCCGGGCGTCTACAGCCCGCGTGCGGGACAGGCGTCGGCCGGCCACAGCGCACTCACGTTCTCGGGCAATCTCATCGACGTGGCGGGGCGCGTGGTCTCGGGCGCGTCGGCATGGGAGGGGGTCGGTAACATCGCCGGTACGTCCGTGCCTTCGACGTTCGTGGCGCAAGACGGCTTTGCCGACCTGTCGCTCGTGAGCGCCGGCGACATTCGTCTTGCCGGCGGCCTGAACGCGCAGGGCAACATCAACCTCACGGCCGCGCAGGTCTATCCGGTCTCGTCGGGCTACGCCGCGGTGATCGCGGGCGACCGGTACACGGGCATCGCGCCGGACAGCCGTCTGACGATCCGCGCGAACGGCGCGGGCACGCCGGACACGCCGTACTCGGTGTTCGGGCAACTTATTCTGATGGGCGGCGCCATCGATCAGGGCGGCGTGGTGCGTGCGCCGCTCGGCGTGATTTCGCTCAATACCGTGGGCGGCAATCTGGGCACGGACTGGCAACAGGTGCTGTTGCTCGGCCAGAACGGCGTGCTCAACGCCGTGCAGACCGACCCCACGGTCATTCTGCGCAACGGTAGTCTGACGTCGGTGAGCGCGGCGGGACTCGAGATGCCCTACGGCGGCACGACCGACGGCGTGACTTACCGCGGTCTGAACGTCGGCGGCCGGTATGCGACGCAATACAACCTTGCCGACACCTTCGTGTCGCGCGGCGACACGAGCGGCGTGAAGTCCGGCGATACACGCGTGCTTGCGACGGGCGTGAACATCGGCGCCGCGCATCTCGTGGGCGAAGCCGGCGCCGTGATCGACCTGTCGGGCGGCGGCACGCTGCACGGTGAGGGGTTCGTCTCCGGGCGCGGCGGCTCCGTCAACGTGCTGGCCACGCCACTGGCCAACGCGAACCCGGCGGCCAACGCTTACAGTTCGGCCGGCAACCGGGTGTACGCGATCCTGCCGGGCTACAAGAGCCAATATGCGCCGGTGGTGCTCGACAACGGCGCGGGCGACCCCGCCGTCGGCCGGCAGATCACCATCGGCGACGGCGTGCCAGGGCTGCCCGCCGGCACCTATACGTTGATGCCGTCGAGCTTTGCGCTCATGCCCGGCGCGTATCGCGTGGAACTGGCCGGTACGGTCCCGCTGCGTGAAGGCGCCGCGTTAGCGGCCATGCCGACCGGCGACGGCTCGTGGACGGCCGCCGGCACGCAGCGCACGGCGGGCACGGGGCAGTACGACAACCAGCTCACGCGCCTGATCGTCACGCCCGGCGCGGCGGTGCGCAAGCTCTCGCAATTCAACGAGACGACGCTCAGCGAATTCCTGCTCTCGCAGGCAAAGCAGTTCGGCACGGTGCGCGCGCGTCTGCCCGAGGACGGCAAACTGCTCAACATCGCGTTCCAGCCCGCCACGACGGCCGGCCCCGCGCTCGACTTTGCCGGCACCGTGCGCTTCGGCGGCGTGCAGACACCCGAGGTGACGGGCGTGGACGGCGCGCTGTTCGTCACGGGCGGCGCGTCACTCATCGAAGTGCGCACGCCGGGCGCGGCGCCGACGGCAGGCATGGTCTCGCTCGTCGATCGCGATCTGAACGCGTTTGCGGCACCCTCGCTCGGACTGGGCGGGTACTGGACGTATTTCGACGGACAGAGCTCGCTGGGCGACAGCGCACGCCTGTATTTCGGCAACGACGGGTTGCTGTACAACGGTGTGACGGTGCGCAGCGGCGCGGCACTGCGCGCCGGACAGGTGTTCCTCGTCGGCAAGGCGGTCAACGTCGAGAGTGGTGCAAGCATCGACACGCGCGGCTTTGACGGGAACGTCATCGATTCGCGCTATGGCTATGTCTATGCCACGGGACTGGCCGCGGGGAAGTACCTCGCCGATCACCCGGGCCTGCTTGCCGTCGGCAATGGATGGCTCGAGTTCCTGCCATCGGACGGCTACGGTACGGTGAGCGTCGGCGACGGGGCGTCGTTGCTCACGCAGGGCACCATCGCCTTTGCGGCGCCCGGGGCGCTGTCACTCGGTGACGTCAATCTCGGCGCGCGCTATCTGACCGTGTCGCAGGACCAGATCAACATCGGCGAGCCGGCCGCCATGGCGAGCGCGCCGGCTGGCTGGAAGCTCACGCAGGATGCGCTCGACACCCTCCTGCGGCCCTCGGCTTCGTCGGGCGTTCCGGCGCTCGAGCGCCTGACGCTGACAGCCGGCGGCTCGTTCAACTTCTTCGGCACGACGACCCTCGACACGGGCGACTCCCCCGTGCAGATGGTGTTCAACTCGCCGGCGTTCTACGGACTGGGCAGCAGCACCGATGTCGTGCGCCTGTCGACGTCGCACTTCCTGTGGAACGGCGTCTCGACCGGCTCGGGCACGACGGACAGTCCGTTCGGCTCGCAAGCGCCCGCCGCAGTGCTCGCGGGCGGACCCGGCACCGGTACCGGCAAACTCGTCGTGGACGCGCGCACGATCGAGTTCGGCTACGACGACCTGAGCCAGGCGCAACGCCAGAGCGCGCTCGATCGCCTGACGCTTGGATTCTCCGACGTGACGCTGCAAGCCTCCGAACGGGTCACGGCAAACCACCTCGGCACACTTACGGTAGGGGGCACGCAGGCGGCTGACGGCTCGCGCCGTGGCGGCGACCTGCACATCGTCGCGCCGCTCGTCACCGGCAAGGCCGGTTCGTCGATGCGCTACGACGCGGGCGGAACCATCTCGCTCACGGCGCCCGCAGGAGGAAGTCCGGCGCCCACGGCGGCTGTACAGGATCTCGGCGCGTCGCTGGCGTTCAGAGGGCGCAGTGTCGACGTGCAGACCGCCCTGGCCCTGCCGAGCGGCAAGCTCTCGATCGATGCGGACGGGGCGATCGTCATCGGCCCGCAGGCCAGTCTCGATCTCGCCGGCCGCGATACGGCCTTTTTCGACGTGACGCAGCCGAGCTGGGGCGGCAAGATCCAGCTCGCGAGCGCCAACGGCAACATCGCGCTGCAACGCGGCGCCGTCATCGACGTCTCGTCGCCGCATGCGGCAGCCGGCTCGCTCGGCCTCAGTGCACCGCAGGGACAGGTGAGCGTCGATGCGAGCGTACTCGGCACGGCAGAGCCCGGGCAGACCGGCGCTCAGTTCGCCCTGGACGTCGGCTCGTTGAGCGGCGAGGGCTTCGCCGCGCTCAACCAGTCGCTCAACGACGGCGGCTTCTTCGGCTCGCGTGCGTTCCGCTTGCGCCAGGGCGATCTCACCGTGGGCGACGGGGTACGGGCCAGCAACGTGAGCATTGCGACCGACAACGGCAGCCTCGCCGTCATCGGCACGATCGACGCGTCGGGCGCCACGCCGGGCGCCATCATGCTCTCGGCGCTGGGGGACCTCGCGCTCGGTCGCGGCGCCGTACTCGACACGCATGCCACCCGCCTCGTGACCGACAGTTACGGCGCGAGCATCGACGCGTCGAACCGCGGCCATGTTGCGCTCACGTCGAGCACCGGCACGGTGCGGCTCGGCGACGGAGTGCGCTTCGACATGCGTTCGCCGGACGGCGTGGCGCGCGGCCGGATCGACATCAACGCGCCGCGCGCGGACGAAACCAGCGGCGACATTCGCATCGATGCGTCGGCGCGGCCCGACATTGCCGGCGCGCGCAGCATCGCCGTGAACGGCTTCTGGAAGTACTCGCCGACCGACGCCAATGGCACCGTGACGCAGGACAATGGCGACGCCGCCGGCGCGCCCGTGGGCGGCGACGGCGTGGTCGGCCTCGCCCAGATCGACGCGCGCAGCCGCCAATTCATCGACAACGCGACGCGCAACGCCTCGCTGCAGTCGCGTCTTGCCGGGCTCGCCAGCTACGGCGACGCGTTTCACCTGCGGCCCGGCGTCGAGATCGCGAGCGCGGCGGACATCAACACCAAGGGCGACCTCGATTTGTCGGGCTACCGGTATGGCCCGGGCGCGGCGGCCGGCGTGCGCGGCGCGGGCGAGCCCGGTGTGCTCGTGCTGCGCGCAGGCGGCGACCTGAAGGTCAACGGCAGCATCACGGACGGCTTCGGGGCGCCGGTGGCCTCACCCGACGGCGCGGTGTACCAGACGGTACTTTCGGCCGTCACGCTCACCGGACCGTACACGGTGGCGGCCAGCGGGCTCACGCTCGGGGTGGGAAGCAAGCTGCCGGCGACCGGCACGCTCAATTTCAGCCTGGATCTGGCCGCGAACACACCGCTTTACCTGTCGGACACGAGCCGATTGCCCATCGACGTGGTGCTCGGGGGGAATACGAACTCGAACCGGATCAAGGCCAACGTGGTCACCACGGCCGATATCATTCTCCCCGAAGGCTATCGGCTCAAGAACGGTACGACCGTCGGCCCCGGCGGCTATCGGATCGCGGCCGGTACGAACACCTCGTCGCTGGTGGGCATCGTCGGCACGACGGCATCGAACATGCTGCTGCCGCCCGGCACGATCCTCAAGGCCGGCATGAACGCGATCCAGTTCTCGGACAGCGGGCCGTACATCATGCGACTCGCCGAGATGCAGTGGCCTGCCAACACGTCGGTCGCGCCCATCAAGAACTACGCCCTCGCGAATCCGCTCGATCTCCCGCAGGGCGCGATTCTGCCTGGCGGCATGTATGTTTCGACCGCGCAGGCGCAGGTGGGAGAACGGCCGATCTGGGCGATTGCACCAATGCTCGAGCCGGGCGTGCAATCGTGGTCGATGCGGCTCGTTGGGGGCAGCGATCTTGCCAGCCCCGATTCGCGCGCCGTGCACGGCGCGGCCCAGGGCGGCGACATCGTGCTCAACGATCCGTTTACCGTGAACGTGCAGGGCAAGGGCCTCGGCACCCCGGCGGCCGGCATCAGCGTCGTGCGCACCGGTACCGGGGACCTCGAGCTGTATGCGGGCGGTGACTACCAGCAGCTCTCGCCGTTCGGCGTGTACACGGCGGGCAGCCCGGTGGCGGGCACCGGCGCCGGCACGGCATGGAATGCGCCGCGCGCTCTGGCGCCGGATGGCACGTATCTGGGCAGCGGCACGCCGGCGCGCGCGGGCTACGAGGCGACGCTCAACGCCCAGCGCATGTGGTACACGCAGGACGGCGGCGACTTCACGCTCTCGGCCGGCGGCAACATTCTCGGCTGGCAGGAGCCCAACAGCGAAATGGTCGGCAACTGGGTGCTGCGCCAGGGCGGCGCGGCGTTGAACCAGCCGACGGCATGGGGCGTGAACTTCGGCACCTATGCGCTCGACGGCAACATCTATACCGCGACGTTGGGCCTCTCGGCGTTCTCGGGCATGGGCGCGCTCGGCGGCGGCAACGTCAACGTGCGAGCGGGCGGCAATATCGGCGTGGACGACGCGACGGCCAGCCGCAACGTGGTCGTGGCGGTCGGCGGGTCCGGCCGCGTGACCGATGCCGGCATCGTGCAGACGGGCGGCGGCTCGCTCAATGTCTCGGCCGGCGGGAACGTCTTCGGCGGCCTCTACGCCGATATTCGCGGTGACACGAAGGTCTCGGCCGACGGCAATATCGGCGCGATGCTGCTGCGTGACTACGGCGTCGCCCTGCAATCGGACCCGCGCGGTCTGGACAGCCACACGCCGTATTCCGCGCTGAGCCGCAATGGCGCGGATGTCGCACCCGGTGACGGCAACGTCGTCCTGCAGGCGCTGGGCGACGTGGTGATGGGCAAGGTCGTCGACCCCGGGCGCGCCGAGGAGCGCGTACAGACGCAGGCCACGCTCGCCGGGGTGAGCACGAACGCGGCAAGCTGGTTCACGCTGTGGCGCGACGACACCGCGATCCGGCTGTTCGCGGCGGGAGGCAGCGCGTCGCCGCTGGGCAACGTGACGTCCAACTTCGGCATCACGACGTATCTGCCGCCGATACTCGACGTGACGGCCGCCGGCGGCAGCATCTACTTCGCACCGCGGCAGTTTTACGACTATCTCATGCCGTCGCCGGACAGTCGTTTCCAGTTCCTTGCTCGCGACGCAATCTCCGGCGTGAACCGCAACAACGCGAGCGTGAGCGCGTTCCCGTTCGGCACGCTCGGCACCTCTTTGTCGTCTCTGGCGACGCCCGCTCAGCCCGGTTGGCAGACGGCGAACGCCTCGAACTACTGGGGCGGCGGAACCGATCACGACAGCAACACCTACGAGAACATCTACAACACCGATTACAACCCGGGCTATGGCGCCTACACGGGACTTGGCGGCGGACTCGCGATATTCGGTCCGAACACGCTCACCGACACGAGCGCAGACGGCAACGGCGCCCTGTCGCGCCTCTATGCGGTAAACGGCAGCGTCCAGAGTGCGCGCATCGGCGAGATCCGCACGTTCTACACGCCCTCCGGCTACGCCTCCCACTATCTGGCGTCGAAGCCGGTGCAGATCAAGGCGGGCGGCGACATCGTCAACACCAACGGCCTGATCAATCAGACGCGCGAATCCGACGTGTCGATGATGGCGGCCGCAGGCGATATCCTCTACGGCCCGTACAACAACACCGGCTTCACCATCGCCGGGCCGGGCACCTTCGAAGTGTCCGCCGGCGGCGACATCTACCTCGGCAACGTCGCGGGCTTTACCAGCCTCGGGCCGCTCGTGGCGGGCGACAAGCGACCCGGCGCGAACATCGTCGTGCAGGCGGGGCTGGGCGCCGGCGCGCCGGGCCAGGGGCAGACCGACGTGGCAGCGTTCGCGCGCCGCTATTTCGATCCGGCCAACCTCGCCGACCCGTCGCAGCCGCTCGCCGCACAGCCCGGCAAGGTGGCAAAGACCTATGAGGCAGAACTGCTCGACTGGCTTCGCACGCGGTTCGGGTACACGGGGCAGGGTGGCGCTGCCGCGCTCGCCTGGTTCCTGACGCTGCCGGCAGAACAGCAGCGCGTGATGGTGCGCGAGGCGTACTACGCGGAACTGCTGGCCTCAGGCCGTGAGTACAACGACGCGTCGGGCAAGCGCTCGGGCAGCTACCTGCGCGGGCGCGAGGCCATCGCCGCGCTGTTCCCGCAAACCGATGCGAACGCACGGCCAATCGCCCGCAGCGGCGGCCTGACCCTGTTCCAGGGGGCAACGTCCAACGGCGGGATCCGCACCGTCTCCGGCGGCGACATCGAACTGCTCGTGCCTGCCGGACAGACCACGCTGGGCGTGGAAGGCGTGACGCCCTCCGCCGACCCGGCCACCGTGCCGGCCGGTCTGCTCACGCAGGGCGAGGGCGCGATTCGGATGTACAGCCTGGGCAGCATCCTGCTCGGCCTCTCGCGCGTGATGACGACTTTCGGCGGCGATATTCAGGGCTGGTCGGCCGAAGGCGACATCAACGCGGGCCGCGGCTCGAAGACCACCGTGCTCTACACGCCGCCCAGGCGCGTGTACGACGCGTGGGGCAACGTCACGCTCTCGCCGAACGTGCCGAGCTCGGGCGCGGGGATCGCCACGCTCAATCCGATTCCCGAGGTCAGGCCCGGCGACGTCGATCTGGTGGCGCCGCTGGGCACCATCGACGCCGGCGAAGCGGGGATTCGCGTGTCGGGCAACGTCAACTTCGCGGCGTTGGCGGTGGTCAATGCGGCCAACGTGCAGGTGCAGGGCAAGTCGGTGGGACTGCCGCTCGTGGCGGCGGTCAACGTCGGTGCGCTGACCAACGCGAGTGCCACGGCAGCGCAGGCCGCCGCGGCCGCTCAGGACGCGATGGCGCGCGAGCGCGTCGCGCAGCGCCAGAACCAGCCGTCGATATTCACCGTGCGAATGCTCGGTACGGCGAGCGGGACGGGAGAGCGAGGTGCAGGCCCGGGCGGTGGGCAGGACGACGGCGGCGGCTCCGGGGCGGGCCCGCAGGCAAGCGCCTACGACCGGCGCAGCCGCGTGCAGATCGTGGGGCATGGCGCCGAGCTCAGCTCTCGCGCGATGTCGCTGCTCACGCCTGCGGAGCGTGCGGCGCTTCAGGCGGAGCGCTGAGCGGGTGATCGATCGACGGGCTGCGGACACGCGGTCGCGGCCCGTCGGTCGTCAGTGCATCGGGTCGGCCGGGGTTTCGTCTTCGAACGTGCGCAAGCGCCAGCCGAACCAGACGGCCAGCATGCGGATGACGAAGCCGGCCACGAAGCCGATGCCCGTCGCGATGCCATTGTCCACGCCCCAGTGCAGCATGCCGACATACATGGCGCCTGCGATGCACGCCACGCTTGCATACATTTCACGGCGCAGCACCAGCGGCACCTGGCCGCACAGCAGGTCGCGCAGCATGCCGCCGCCAATGCCCGTCAGTACGCCGGCGAGCACCACGATGACTGGGCTCGTACTCACGGTCATGCCGATGTCGCAGCCGAGGATGGTGAACGCGGCCAGGCCGATGGCGTCCACCGTGACGAAGGTCATGCGCAGCCGGTGAATGTGGCGCGCGATGATGGAAGTGAGCGTGGCCGCCCCGAGCGTGAGCAGCAGATATTCGGGGTGCGCAATCCAGACGAGCGGATGGCGCCCGAACAGGACGTCGCGGATCGTGCCGCCGCCCAGGGCGGTGACCATGCCGACGAAGGCGAGACCGAAGCGGTCCATGCCGCGTTGCATCCCCATGATGGCGCCCGACATCGCCTCGGTCACGATGGCGATCAGGTACAGCGCGTAGAAAATCTCTGTTTTCATGATGTCCCTTCGATTGCCGGGCGAATATATCACTTTGCGAGAGATCGATCGGCGGCGTGCGGCGCATCCGGCCCCGTGATGCGCACGCATTTTCGCGCGCACGCCTTGTTCGTTGCCATCGTCGGCGGGATATCGTTGCCGCGGTATTTATGGGGCAATGGCCTGCAAGGGCGCCAAAGCCCTTAGAATCTCCACCTTTGGCTCCACTTTTGGCTCCGCCTTTTGTGCCCCGAACGATGCCTCGAAGCGGTGATCCGGCCCGGGCGTGCGGCCGGCGGATCGACCGGCGCTTGTGCGGCAGCGGACCCGGCAAGCGCGCTTTTCGACGTGCCCTTTTGATCACCCACTTCGTTCCATGATCCAGTTCATTCGCCGCCGACGCTATCTCGCCGCCAGCCTCGTCGTGCTCCTCGTTCTCGTGGTGCTTGGGCTGCGCAGCCTCGCGAGCCCGAAGCCGCCGCAATACATCAGCGCCAGCGTCGAGCGCGGCGACCTCGAGAACACCGTACTCGCCACTGGCACGCTGGGCGCCTTCCAGCAGGTGGACGTGGGCGCACAGGTCACCGGTCAGCTCAAGTCGCTCAAGGTGAAGCTGGGCGACAAGGTCAGGAAGGGGCAGTGGCTCGCGCAGATCGACCCCGTGCTCGCGCAGAACGGCCTGCGCTCGGCCGAAGCCGACATGCAGAACCTGCAGGCGCAGAAACGCTCGACACAGGCCCAGCTCAGGCAGGCCGAACTGGCGTTTGCCCGCCAGCGCCAGATGCTGCCCGACGAGTCGACCTCGCGGCAGGACTTCGAGGCCGCGCAGGCGGCGCTCGACACGCAGCGGGCCGCGCTTGCCGGGCTCGACGCCCAGATTCTCAAAGCGGCCGTGGCCATCGAGACGGCCAAGGCCAATGTCGGCTATACGCGCATCGAGGCGCCGATCGACGGCGAAGTCGTCGCCATCGTCACGCAGGAAGGTCAGACCGTGGTCGCACAGCAGCAGGCACCGGTGATTCTGAAACTCGCCGACCTCAACACGATCACCGTCAAGGCGCAGGTCTCGGAGGCCGACGTGATCCGCGTGGAGCCGGGGCAGACGGCCTATTTCACGATCCTGGGCGACGCCGACAAGCGCTACTACGGCAAGCTGCGCGCCATCGAGCCCGCGCCGCAGAACTACCTCGACACGCAGAGCACGCTGGGCGGCGGCGCCGCGCGCAACAATACGGCCGTGTTCTACAACGCGCTGTTCGACGTGCCCAACCCCGACCATCGCCTGCGCATTTCGATGACGGCGCAGGTCAACGTGCTGCTCGGCACCGCGAAGCAGGCGCTGAGCGTGCCGGTGGCGGCGCTGGGCAAGCGCGTTGCGCCCAATCGTTACGAAGTGCGCGTGCTCGGCGCCGACGGCAAGGCGAGCACGCGCCAGATCGTGACGGGGCTGAACAACAACGTGCGGGTGCAAGTGCGCGAAGGCCTCGCGCAGGGCGAGCGCGTGGTGATCGGCGAGGCGGGCGAGTCCACACCGGCCGGTGCGCAAGGGTCCGAGAGGTCGTCCGGCGTGGGGCAGGGGCAGTAACCGTCGAGCATCGTCAAGGACATAAAGGATGTCGAGCATGTCGAGCACCATCGACCCCACCGCCGCGCGAGCCAGCCCGCATCCCATGCTGGAACTGACGGGCGTCACCCGGCGCTTTCCGGCGGGCGAGCGCGATGTCGTCGTGCTGCGCGACGTGCATCTGACGATCGAGGCCGGCGAGATCGTCGCCATCATGGGGGCGTCCGGCTCGGGCAAGTCCACGCTGATGAATATCCTCGGGTGTCTCGATCACCCGAGCGAGGGCAGCTACCGCGTGGCCGGGCGCGAGACGCGCGAGCTCGATGCGGATGCGCTGGCGCAGTTGCGTCGCGAGCATTTCGGCTTCATCTTCCAGCGCTATCACCTGTTGCCGCACCTGGACGCCGCATCGAACGTCGAGATGCCCTCCGTCTACACGGGCACGCCGCACGCGGTGCGCCGCGCGCGCTCGGTGAAGCTGCTCGAGCGGCTGGGGCTGGCCGAGCGCACCGGCCACCGGCCGAGCCAGCTCTCGGGCGGCCAGCAGCAGCGCGTGAGTATCGCGCGTGCGCTGATGAACGGCGGCGAGGTGATTCTCGCGGACGAGCCGACCGGCGCGCTCGACTCGCGCAGCGGCACCGAGGTGATCCGCATTCTGAAAGCGCTCAACGCACTCGGGCATACGGTCATCATCGTCACGCACGACGAGAACGTCGCCGCGCATGCCCGCCGCATCATCGAGATTCGCGACGGCGAGATCGTGGCCGACCGGCCCAATACGCCGACGGCCGAAGCGTCGCCGCCTGGCCCGATGGACGAGGCCGAGGAAACGCCGGTCGAGCAGGCGCGCGCCGCCGCTGCCGCGCAGGGCGCCGATCCGGCGGCGGCCGACGCCAGTCACGGCGGCGCCGTGCCGCCGCGGCGCTGGACCGGCGGCATCGGTCGCTTCGCCGAGGCGTTCCGCATGGCGTGGATCGCGCTGGTCTCGCACCGTCTGCGCACGTTCCTGACGATGCTCGGGATCATCATCGGCATTACGTCTGTCGTCTCCATCGTGGCCATCGGCGAGGGCGCCAAACGCTACATGCTGGCCGAGATCGGCAGCATCGGCACGAACACGATCAACATCTACCCCGGCAAGGATTGGGGCGACAACCGCGCCACGACCATCCAGACGCTCGTGCCCGAAGACGCGGCGGCGCTCGCCGAGCAGGTCTACGTCGACAGCGCCACGCCCGAGACGGCGCGCAGCCTGTTGCTGCGCTATCGCAACATCGACGCGAGCGCGATGGTCACCGGCGTGGGCGAGCATTTCTTCCAGGTGCGTGGCCTCAATATCGCACAGGGCATTGCCTTCGGCGCGGACGAGGTGCGCCGGCAGGCCCAGGTGGCCGTCATCGACGAGAACACGCGCCGCAAGCTCTTCGGCGCCAATCCTGACCCGCTGGGCGAAGTGATCTTCGTGGGCAACCTGCCGTGCGTGGTGATTGGCGTGACGGCCGAGAAGAAAAGCGCGTTCGGCGACATGAAGAGCCTGAACATCTGGGTGCCGTACACCACGGCGGCCGGCCGCCTGTTCGGTCAGCGCAACGTGGACAGCATCACCGTGCGCGTGCGCGACGGGCAGCCGAGCAAGGCGGCCGAGAAGAGCCTGGAGACGCTCATGACGCAGCGCCACGGCCGCAAGGATTTCTTCACGTACAACATGGACAGCATCGTCAAGACGGTCGAGAAGACGAGCCAGTCGCTCACGCTGCTGCTCTCGCTGATTGCCGTGATTTCGCTGGTGGTGGGCGGTATCGGCGTGATGAACATCATGATCGTGTCGGTGACCGAGCGCACGCGCGAGATCGGCATTCGCATGGCGGTCGGCGCGCGCCAGAGCGACATCATGCAGCAGTTTCTGGTCGAAGCCGTGATGGTGTGCCTGATGGGCGGCGCGATCGGTATTGCGTTGTCTTTCGGCGCGAGTTTCGTCTTCTCGCTGTTCGTCGCCAAGTGGAAGATGGTGTTCTCGATGGGCTCGGTCGTCACGGCATTCCTGTGCTCGACGTTCATCGGGGTGGTATTCGGCTTCATGCCGGCGCGCAATGCCGCGCGGCTGGATCCGGTCGAAGCGCTGGCGCGCGATTGAGGTATGGCCCGATGATCCGAACGATTCCCATGATCCGCACGCGGGGCCTGTCCCGGACGGCGCTCGCGCTGGCGAGCGCGGCCGCCCTGCTGGCCGGCTGTGCCGGCGGCGTGCGCCACGATCCACTGCCGGCGGTGCCTGTTCCGGCGCAGTGGGCCGGCGCGACGCCCAATGCAGCGACAACCCCGGTGACAGCCGCCGCCTCGCAGGCCGGCGGCCCCGCAGCAAGCGACGTGACGGCGTCCGAGTTCTGGCGCGCCTTCGGCGACCCGGTACTCGACGGACTGATCGCCGACGTCCTGGCCGTCAACAACGATCTGGCGGCGGCGGGCATTCGCGCTTATCGCGCTCGGTTGCAGGCGGGCCTGGCGGACACCAACCTCACGCCGTCGCTCGCCATCGAGGGCAAGGGCGGCGTCTCGCGCAGCCTCGACACCCACGCCATGTCGCGCAGCAGTGCGCTCAACGCGACGGCGAGCTACGAGCTCGATCTGTGGGGCAAGCTCGCCGCGCAGCGCGACGCGGCGCGCTGGGAGTTCGAGGCGACCGAAGCCGATCTGCAGGCCGCCCGGCTGTCCATCATCAGCCAGACAGCGCAGTACTACTGGACGATCGGCTATCTGAACCAGATCATCGCCTACTCCGAGAGCAACATCGCCTACGGCGAGCGCGTGCTGGCCCTCGTGCGCTCGCGCCATGCGGCGGGCGCGGTCTCCGCGCTCGACGTGGCGCAGGCCGAACAGGCGCTGGCCGATCAGCGCGCGGCGCTCACGCAGCAATGGCAACAGCGCGCCGAGACCCGCAATGCGCTCGCCATCCTGTTCGATCGGCCGCCGCAGCAGGCGGCGGCCGAACCCTCGACATTGCCCAAACAGGCGTTGCCGGCCGTGCCGGCCGGGCTGCCGGCGGAACTGCTCGGACGCCGCCCGGACCTGCGCGCGGCGGAACTGCGCCTGCGCGAGACGCTGGCCAACGTGGACGTCACCCGCACGAGCTTCTATCCCACATTCACGCTGACGGGCTCGCTCGGCACCGCGAGCTCGACGCTGGAGCGCGTGCTCGCCAACCCGATCGGGACACTGGGTGCGGGCCTGAGCCTGCCGTTCATCCAGTGGAACACCATGCAGTTGCAGATCAAGGTCTCGAAGACGCAGTACGAGGAGGCCGTCGTCACGTTCCGCAAGCGTCTCTTTACTGCGCTCGGCGAGGTCGAGAACGCGTTGTCCGCACGCGATCAGCTCGCCCGGGAAAGCGAGCAGCGGGCGCTGTCGCTGGCGCAGGCCCAGCGCGCCGAGGCGCTGTTGCGCTCCCGCTATCTCGCGGGCGCCATCGACATTCAGCCGTGGTTGCAGCAGCAGAAGCTGCTGCGTGACTCGCAGAGCGCCGAGGCGCAGGTTCGCTTGAATTTGCTGAACAACCGCATGACGCTCTACAAGGCGCTTGGCGGGGCAGACCATCCGGCGGATGTGGCGCTCGGATCGGGCGCCGGTACGGCCAAGCCCGCAGACGCGAACCCGCCCGCCTGAACGGAATCAGGCGGCGTCGAAGCGAAAAAAGCCGGCAGACGTCGGCTGTTTTTCGCGCAGCGGTTGGTGTCGCGCAGCGCCACTTGGCGCTTCAGGCCGCGTGCGCAGTGAGTGCCGGGGACTTTGGCAGCGTGATGGTGAATGTCGTGCCCACGCCGACCTGGCTCGACACTTCGATGGCCCCCTTGTGGAACTCGATGGCGGCGTGGACCACCGCGAGCCCCACGCCCGAACCGTCTTCGAGCACCGCGTTGCTGCGCGAGCGGAACGACATCTGGAAGATCTCCTTGAGCTCGTCCTCCGGGATGCCCGTGCCGTTGTCTCGCAATACGACGCGCAGGGCGTCGCCGGCGTCGGCCACGCCGATCTCGATGGCGGGCGCCGCGATCGTGTACTTCGTGGCGTTGCTCACCAGGTTGATGAACGCGTGGAACAGCACGTTGCCGTCGCCGATCATGCGGCTGTCGAGCGCCGGCGGAGCATGCACCGTGATCGTCGCGTTGGGAAACATGTCGGCGCCAACGCCACGCACGTCTTCGAGCAGCGCCACGAGCGACAGTTCGGCGCGCTTGCCGAACTTCGGGTCGTCGAGCGAAGTGCTCTGGGCGGCGTCGAGCCAGTTCTGGATCAGGCTGTTGAGCTTGGCGACCGCTTCCCGGATCTTCGTGTAGCGCGGGCGGGAGTCCGCCTCCTCGTGGCGCGCGTTGAGCAGGCGCTGCGCATGGCCGTCGATCACGTTGAGCAGCGTGCGGAACTCGTGCGTTGCCATCGACCGGAACGTCTTCTGGAAATGGTTCAGGCGTTCCTCGTTGGCGAGCGCGCGTTGCAGGATGGTGTGCTTCGCCGCGGCGAGCTTCTGGTTGCGCACGAGCGACGCCATGCTCTCCTGGAACCTGGCGAGCGAGCGCGCCAGCGTGCCGATTTCGTCGCCGCGCGACAGCCACGGCAGGCGCAGCTTGTCCTTGCCCGATACGGCATTGCCGGACATCCGGATCAGGCGGGTGAGCGGCTTGAGGATCACCGTGTCCACGTAGACGAGGCACAGGAGCGTGACGACGATCATCGCGGCGATGAGCGCGTCGATCTGCAGCAGGCGATTGCGGGCAGTGGCGTTCTTGGCCTCGACCTCCTTGATCATGGCCTCGGTGCTGCGAAAGACGAGCGAGCCGAACGTGCCGTTCGCCAGGGTGTACTTGTTGTTCGACTCGCCGCGGTAGAGCTTCGCCGCCTCGTCGAGCTTGTTGCTGCGGGCCAGTTCGAACACCTGATTCGAGGCGCGCCGATACTGCGCCCACTGCGTGAGGAACTTCGAGAAGGCGAGGCGGAATTCGTCGCGCGCCTGCACCTTCTGGTAGCGCTCCGAGGCAGCCCTGATCTTCACGTCGAACTCATCGGCGGCGGCGCGGATGTCCGCGAGCGCCCCGGGTGACATGGGGGCGAGCGCCTCCGACTCCACGGTGCGGAAGTCGGAGATGTAGTCGTTGAGTTCTTCGAGCACGCTCAGGTGCTCGATCTGTGCGCGTTCGGCGGCAATGGCGCGTTGCTGGGACGAGTCGACTTCGCGATGCACGGCGACGCCGACAGCGATCATGGCGGCGAGGCACAGGGCGAGCAGCAGATACATCCGCCCGCGAATCGGGAGCGGCTTGCGCGATGGCGGCGAGGCTTTGGGCATGCGGGAGAGTCCGGCGCGGCGGCGCGCTTCAGAGCTGGATGATATTGAGCAGGGCGGCGCGCACCACCGCTTCCGTGCGGGTGGCGACGTTGAGCTTTTCGCGGGCGTTGTCGATATGGAAGTCGACCGTGCGTTTGCCCAGATCGAGAATGATGGCGATCTCGGCGGAAGTCTTGCCGCGCGCGGACCATTGCAGCACTTCGGCCTCGCGCCGGCTCAGCCCGAAGGGCAGCGGCGCGCCGTCATCGGGCTGGTCGTGGACCGTGTACTTGCGAATGACCGTGTCGAGCACGTCGAAGTCGACCGGCTTGAGCATGTACTCGTCCGCGCCGGTGCTGTGCCCGCGCATGATCGACGCCTTGTCGGCGTTGCCGGTCAGGAAGATGAAGGGGATCTTGCGCTCGCCCTGCACGATGCCGCGCGCGCTCTCGAGGAATTCGAAGCCGCTCATGCCCGGCACGTTGACGTCGCACAGAATCACGTCCGGCATGAAGGAGGCGAGGGTAGCCAATGCGGTGGAGAAGTCGTAGGCCACCTTGACGACGTAGCCGCGATCGGTCAGGTCTTCGCGAATCAGATCGGCGGAATCGCGGTCGTCCTCGATACAGAAAACTTTGGTGGGAGATGACATCCCGCTGGCCCCGGTTTTTTTATATGGAATAGCGAAATCCTACTAAAAAATCGCGGACGGCGAAATTTTCCGTCGAAAAGTCGGTGCGAGGCCGTGTCTGGCACGGACGCACGCCGGTGCGCCGCCGCGGCCTCGGAAGACGTGCGCGAGACCGGCCGCCCAGCGGCCATGTGTTGTCTCCCGGATAGGCGACGTGGATGTTTGCGGCCGACCGGTCAGTAGCCGAAGACGTGGGCCACCGTGACGGCGCATTGCATGCCGGTTTGCACGCAAGCGTCGCTGTAGAGCAGGCCGCCGATGAGGTCGATGAGAGGCGCCATGGTGAGTCTCCTTGAGTCGATGTGCTGCCGTTCGGGTCCGGCGCGAGGTTTCCGGCCGTTGCGGGTCTCGTCAGCCGTCGAGTGAAGTATCGTCATCGCCTGCTTGCGGCGAAACTGTGATTAATACCGGCCGGGCCGACTCTCGGCGTTTTCGGCGGGTAGACGTTTGAAGCCCCTTGTTTCACGCGGGCGGCGGGAGATGCCGGCAGGCTTCCGGCAAACCCCGTATAAATCGCAGTGACGTCTGCGGGCCCGCTCCGTACCATTCGCTTCGACTTTCGAAGCCTGGCAGAAGCCATCCATGGATACGGAGTACTGAATGAGGACGATTCGCATGACCGGCGTCGCGTTCGCGGCGCTTTGCACGGTGATGTCGCCCGCGCAGGCGTTCACGTCGCTCGACATCGACGACCGCAGCGGCACGCCGTTCATACAGGCGCGGTTATTTTCACCGACGGACGGCGCCTATGCCATCGACGTCGATGACGTGACGAAGCTGTTTTCGACGGGCGCACTCTCGCCGCTGCAGACGGCACAGGTGCGCGGCGCGCTGGAACACTGGGGGGAGATCATCAGGGTGAGCCCGGGCAAGTCGCCGGCGATCATCAATGTGGGCATGAGCACCGAGGAGGGCGCCCATGCGTTCAGCCCGTATGTTTACAAGGCAAACGATGCGAGCGCCGCGGGCGACCGGAACCCGACGCTCGTACAGGCCGCGCTGCAGAACAGCAGCCTTGGCGGCCCCACGTACCTGCAGGCGCACGGCGAGATCACGCTCGGGCAGATGGACTTCTCGACGGCGCCTTACGCGCCGTCGCAGATTCCCGTTACCGCAAAGGCCGACATGACGGCGGTGATGTTCCACGAGGTGGCGCATGCACTGGGCGTGGGAACGAACTTCGCCTATGGCCAGTATCCGTCGGGCCAGCCGGCCGCGCGGTTCGGCGACGTGCTGGACAGTTGGTCCGCGCATCTGCACGACGACAACGGCAGAGCTGCCCGCCCCGCGCAGGTGATCCTCACACCCAAGAACGCCGATATGTCGGATCCCGATGCGTTCGACATCCGCGGCGACACGGGGTACTTCACCGGCGAGCACGTCGGCGAAGTGCTCGCCGGCGCGATGCGGGGGATTCCGGTACGCGCGATGACCGGCACGTATTACGACACGCCGCTCCTGTCGCACATCGAGTTGAAGAACAGCCTGATGAGCCACCAGTCGTATCGCAATTACACGGCGTTCATGGAGGCGGAGCTCGCGGCGCTGCAGGACATTGGCTACGACATCGACCGGCGCAATGTCTTCGGCCGCTCGATCTACAACGACGGCCTGAGCGTCGTCAACGACAAGCCGTTCTTCGGCCGCAACGCCGACGGCACGGCGTATGTGCCGAACACGTACAACACCGCCACGCAGGGGCTGGGGCTGCACATCTATGGCAGCGGCAATACGGTTTCACAACGCGGCGACCTGCTCACGATCGGGCCGGGCGGCGCCGGCATACGGGTGGACGGACAGGCGAACAACGTGACGGTGCTGCCCGGCACGCGGGTGTATGCGGACGGCGTGAACGGCCGCGGCGTGATGTTCGCCTACGGCAGGCATCACAGCTTCACGCAGCGAGGCGACGTGCAGGCACTCGGCGCCAACGGCATTGCGGCGAGCTTCGACTTCGGTCACAACGCCCTGGGCGACGCCGGCGACTATCGCGGGTCTTACGTCTTCCTCCAGAACGGCGCGGCACAGCCATTGCTCGACGAACTCGACGGCCCGCTCGTCACGCGCGCGGACATCACGGGCCGGCTCGCCGGCAGCTATGCGTCGCTGTTCATGTCGGAGAACGGCTACGTTGAGCAAATCAACGTGATGCGCGGGGCGGCGCTTTACGGCGACATCCTCTCGTTCTATTCGCAGCGCGACGCGAGCGGCGCGCCGCGCCTCACGCAACTGACCTTCGGCCTGGCGCCCGACGCCAACGGCGTCGCTACGGTGCAGGCTGATCCGACCTTCCATTGGCGGTACGACGGCAATATCGTGGGCGGCAACCTGTCGCTGGCGATGCTCGGGGGTACGACGCAAATCAATGGCGATCACGCCGTGCACGACGTGTCCGTGGCCAACGGCGCAACGCTTGCCGGCAACAGCCGCTACACGCTCGATCCGGCGGGCGGATTCGTCAACGCGGGCACGGTCGCGCCGCTGCTCGCCGGCCGGTTCATCAGTGTGGGGGGCAACTACACGCAGACAGGTACGGGCCGACTGTTGTTCATGCTTTCGGGCGACGGCAGTCTCAGCAAGCTCGTCGTGTCGGGCAACGCAACGCTCGACGGCACACTTGCGATCGCCCCGCAGCGAAGCTGGTATGCGAGCGGCTTTAGCGTCACGTCGGATCAGTGGCTTGATGCGGCGAGCATCACCGGTGCATTCGCCAGCGTGACCACCCTGCTGTCGTCGCCGACGCTCATGGCACGGGCGACATCGCTTGGCGGCAACACCTATCGCGTGGAGGTGGCGCGTGCCGCCCACGCCTATTCGCGATATGGCGCGGACGGCAATGCCCGGCAGGTGGGCGCGGCGCTCGACAAGATTGCCGGCAGCGCGGGCGCTGACCTGCAGCCGCTTGTCACGGCGCTCGACTTCTCGGCGGCGGACGGCAGCGGCATCGCCCGCGCACTGCCGCAGCTCACGCCGGCAGCCTATGGCGCGATGTTGACCGGCGGGCTGCTGCGCGAGCGCCAGATCACCGATATGGTGGCCGCCGCCGTGGGCGCCGATGGCGTAAAAGGCGGCGGCGATGGCGAGCTCACGGGCAACTGGCGAGCGTTCGCGGTACCGTTCGGCAGCGGGTACTGGCGCGGGCGCAACGGCGACATGGCTGGCGCGAGCGGCAACACTTACGGCGTGGTGTTCGGCGGCGAGAAGGTGGCGGGCGACGGACGTGACTGGACGTTGGGCGTGCATGGGGCCGTGAGCGGGCAGTCGACGCGTCTGGACGGCCAGACCCCGGCCTCCGGCAAGACGACGGCGCTCGACGTCGGCGTGCATGCGCGCTTTGCGCCCGATCCGGACGCCGGGCCGCATGGGTTCGCGCTGGCGCGTGTTGGCGTGGAAGACGCTCGCGTCGAGCGCACGATCGCCGCGGGCGGGTATACCGCGACACCGCGCGGCACGTGGACGGGCGCGACGGCGTCGGCGAGCGTCGGCGGTGGCTGGCGTTGGCAGTTGGGAAGCACGACGAGCGTGGGCCCATTGGCCGCCCTGGACTACACCGCGCTGTATCGTCCCAGCCTGACCGAAGGCAGTGCCGACGGGGCGCGCCTGCATCTGGACAGCAAGACGTTCCACTCGCTGCGCGCCCGTTTGGGCGGCGAACTGCGCTTTGCGCTGCCGATGGTCTCGGGCGATGCGCTGAGCGCCAACTTGCAGGCCACATGGAACCATGAGCTGACCGCAGGCGCGCTCACGCAGCGTGCGAACTTCGCCGGCTATCCGGGCGCGGCATTCACAACGCGAAGCGAAGTGGTCGGCCGCGACAGCCTCGGCCTGCAGGCCGGCGTGTCGTATCGCATGGCCCGGCGCATGGTGTTGGGCGCCGCCATCTCGAGCAACTTTTACAAGGCTGGCAATGCGGATGTTGCCGGCGCGGTGTCGGCGAGCTGGCGGTTCTGACGTTTGATCGCCGGGCGCGGTGCGAGACGCCGCGTGAGAAGCCAGTGAGAAGCCAGTGAGAAGCCACGGGAGGCGCCGTGTGAGAGACATGTGTGGAGCATGTGTGGGGCTGGGCCCGCCGGCCGGGCTGATGGGCGTCTGCAAGTTCGGCTAAGATGCCTGCATCGACGTCGTGGCCGATGCGATATCTCCTAGAGCGGGGACGAGCGAGCCCGCCATCCCAACGATCCGGCAATGAATCTACCTGGCATGACAAGGTGGCGCACGCTCGCCTGCGCAGTGCTGCTGGCGGGCGCGCCGTGGACGGTGACGCTCGCGCAGCCGCCGCAATACAAGAACGAGGCGGAGTTGATGGGGGCGGCCATGGCGTCGCCCGAGGGGGTCGGGGAAGTGCTCGATCGGCTCGTTCAGAAGTGCGGCCTGTATGGCGAAGCGACCAAGACGCGCGGCAACGCGGCGCTGCGCGCGTGGCAGGCTCGCCATCGCGCGTATCTCGCGGAGGGCCGGCGCGTGCGCGCCGAATTGCAGGCGTCGTACTCGGATGCGCGCTCGCGCGAGCAATTCGACGCGCTGGTGCGCACCCAACTGCCGATGCTCGTCGAACGCCAGTTCGTCGTGTACGCGCGCAGCATCGACGATCAGCCCACCGCGGCCGCCAAGGCCGATTTGTGCGACGGCTATTTCAGCGCCGTCGACGATCGTCAGTTCGACCTCACGGTGAACGACCCCGCGCTGGCGGCGTTTTTCGATCGGCGGATGGCGGGGCGGGACGCCGCCGGAGATAGTGCCTCGGCGCCGCTCGCGCCGGCGCCCGGCAGTGGGGCGCCGGCCCAATAATCGTCGTGACGAGCCCGCACGGAAGGGGCACGATGCGAAGCGCCCGCCAGACAACGCACGCGGCTCGTTCATGTCAGTTCCGTTCGTCGAAGACGGCGCGGCCTTCACCTCAAGCCCGCGCATGCGCGAAGCGCAGTCTGACATCGGCCCGGCACATCGGCCCGGCGAGGGGCCTTGCGATGGGGCGGGTGTGCCGGGGCTCAGGCGGCGTCTTCGGTGCGGCATGGCGTCGCAGCCGAGGGCGCCGTGCCCAGTGCGATGCCGCCAACGATGAGCGCGAGCGCGATCCAGACGTCCGCGCCAAGCGACTCGCGCAGGATCAGCGCCGACGCCAGTGTGCCGACCACCGGCACGCCCAGCAGGCCCAGCGACGTCACGCCGGCCGGCAGTCGGCGGGTCACGACGCCCGCGAGCCAATACGCGATGCCGCCGCCCACGATGCCGCCGTAGGCGAGCAATGCCGAAAAGCCGGCCCAGCCGCTCACATGCGGCGCGCCGTCGACTACGGCCGCGAGCGTACACATCACCACGCTCGCCAGCAGCAATTGCCACGGGCTCAGCTCGAACGGCCCGTTGACCCAGCGGTGCGCACGCATGTGGACGATCGCAATGGCCCACACGAACGCCGAGCCCAGCACGAGCGCATTGCCGAAGACGGCGTTGCCATCGCTCCAGTCGAACGCCAGCGGGTTGAACATCACGCCGAGCCCGACGAGGCCGCACGCGAGCCCTGCCAGCCGACGTGGCGCGAGCGCCTCCCCGAGCCAGAGCCGTGCGGCCGGCATGACCCACAGCGGCGTGGTGTAGGCGAGCACCGCGGAGCGTCCCGCGCTCACGTACTGCAGGCTCAGCGCCACGAGCAACGAGAAGACCGTCATGTGCAAGAGACCGACGCTCAGGATCACCGGCCAGTCGCCGCGGCGCGGCAGCACGAGCCGGCGCGTGAGCGCGCAGATGACGAACAGCGTGAACATGCCGATGGTCGCGCGCAGCGCCGCGCTCCACCACGGCGACACATGCGCGAGCAAGGCTTTGCTCACGGGCCAGTTCACGCCCCACGTCACGATCACGATGACAAAGAGCAACCCCGCGTGCGAGCGCACCGGGCAATGGGGTGAGGCGAGGCGTTGCAGACTGGCGGGCAGGTTCACGCGTGCGGACTCCCGGAACGGCATGGCAGGACGATGGAGGGCGACGTTGCGCGATGCCCGACGAGCGAGGCGAAGGCCGGGGTGACGGCTGGAGCGATGGCCGGCGCCGGGCCGGGCGGCAAGTGGAAGCGGAGCGGCAAGCGTCTTGCCGACAGGTTAGGGCGGGCGGGGATCGTAGAGAAGCGCCAGAAGCGTGGCAATCGTTGGTGCCACGCTGGTCCGGCGCGCCGTTTGCGCTCAGGCGTGGGGCGGGCGGCCGCTCAGCTTCATGCCGAGGCCGCGCAGGAAGACGCGCACGCCGTCGGTCTTGCCGAGCTTCGGACGGTGGCGGAAGACGTCGTAGTCGGCGGCTTCGATCATGTCGAGAATGCGCAGGCCGCCCTGCACCACGCAGCACAGCTCGAGCCCGAAGCGGCCCGGCACGCGATTGGCCAGCGGCGCGCCGCGCAGCATCATCTGCCGCGCAAAGTCGACTTCGTAGCGCATCAGTGCGCGCCAGCGCTCGTCGCAGGTCTGCGCGCCGATGTCGGCGTCGCTCACGCCGAAGCGGGCCATGTCGTCCTGCGGCAGATACACCCGTGCCTTGCGCCAGTCCACTTCCACGTCTTGCCAGAAGTTGATGAGCTGCAGGGCCGAGCAGATGTCGTCCGAGCACGCGATGTTCTCCGGCGTGTCGAGCTTGAACAGGCCGAGCATGATGCGTCCGACCGGATCGGCCGAGCGGCGCGTGTAGTCGCGCAGATCTGCGAACGTGGCGTAGCGTTTGACCTCGATGTCCTGATCGAAGGCCGAGAGCAGGTCGGAAAACGGCTGGACCGGAAGCCCGTACTGCGCGATGACGCGGGCGAGCGCGGCGAACAGCGGCCTGTCGGGAGAGGTGGGCTCGCCGGCCGCGATCCGGTCGAGTTCCGCCTGATACGCCGCGAGGCCGGCATGGCGCTCGGCATTGGTGGCGTCGCCCTCGTCGGCGATGTCGTCGGCCGTGCGGGCGAAGTTGTAGATGACGCCGACCGGCGCGCGCATTTCAGGCGGCAACAGGATACTGGCGACCGGGAAGTTCTCGTAATGCTCGATCTTGGCGTCGGAAGTCATCGGGCTCGTCAAAGGGACAACGTCATCGCGGCGGCGTTGACGGGGCAACGCGGGTAACGTGGGCAACGGGGGCAAAGTTGCGCAACAGGGGGGAACACGGGCGGAAAACCGCCAAAAGACACCGGAAAACCCGCCCCGGGCGCCCCGAGATTCTATGCTATCGTTCCCGATTCTGGCGGGAAAGTCGCGCCAATCCCCGGTATACTTCCCTCCTTGCAAGAATCCCCAGAGTTTTTCCGTGGTGTCACCCCGTTCCCCTGCACGACGAGGAGCCTCGTGAGCGTCGCCGAACCGATCGATATTTCGCCAGAGCAAAGCAGCGCTCGCGTGGCCTCGGGCAGCAGTTTCTATGCTGCCATGCGCATTTTGCCGCCCGCGCAGCGCGAAGGCATGTTCGAGATCTATGCCTTTTGCCGCGCCGTGGACGACATTGCCGACGACGGCGACGACACGTCGGCGAGCCGCATGGCCCGCCTGGCCGCCTGGCGACGCGATCTGGCCGACCTCTACGATGGCCGTCCCGCGCCCTCGCTCGCGAATCTCGCGCGCGTGGTCAGGCAATTCGGGCTGAAGCACGAAGACTTCCTCGCCGTCATCGACGGCATGGAAATGGACGCCTGCGGGCCCATCGTCGCGCCCGATCTGGCCACGCTGGACCTTTATTGCGATCGCGTGGCGAGCGCCGTCGGCCGTCTTTCGGTGAAAGTGTTCGGCATGCCGGAGCAGGAAGGCATCGACCTGTCCCATCATCTGGGCCGCGCGCTGCAACTCACCAACATTCTTCGCGATATCGACGAGGACGCCGCCATCGGGCGCGTGTACCTGCCGCGCGAGACGCTGGCACAGGCCGGTATCGCCGGCGCGACGCCCGAGAAGGTGGTTGCCGCGGGGCTCGACCTCGCCTGCGCACCGCTGGTCGCCCGGGCGCACGAGCATTATGCGAAGGCGCGCGCCATCATGGCGCGCCATCCGCGCCGCATGGTCATAGCCCCGGCCGTCATGGCACGGGCCTACGGTGCAATTCTCGACAAGCTCGTGGCGCGTGGCTTCGCCGTGCCGCGCGAGCGTGTACGTGTGCCGCGCTGGCGCCTGATTTTGATGCTGCTGCGGCAGATGGTCTTCTGATGGCGGGCACGGTTCATGTAATCGGCGCCGGCCTTGCGGGCCTGGCCGCCGCGGTCCGGCTTGCCTCGCGCGGGGCGGCCGTCGTACTGCACGAGGCGGCGCCCCAGGCGGGCGGCCGTTGCCGTTCCTACTTCGATCGTCAGCTCAACGCCGTGATCGACAATGGCAATCACCTGGTGCTCTCGGGCAATACGGCGATGCGCGAATTCACGCGCGTCATCGGGTCGGAACATACGCTCACCGGCCCGGGCCGCGCCGAGTTCGCTTTCGTCGATCTCGAGAGCGACGAGCGCTGGACGGTGCGGCTGTCCGAGGGTCGCCTGCCGTGGTGGATCTTCGATCGGCGCGCTCGCGTGCCCGGCACGAAATGGTCGGATTACCTGTCGCTCGCGCCGCTGCTGCGCGCCGGTCCCGAGGCGACGATGACCGACGCGATGCGCTGCCCACCCACGCTGTACAAGCGATTGATTCATCCGCTGTTTCTTGCCGTGCTCAATGCCGATCCGGCCGAAGGCTCGGCGCAGATGGCCGGCGCCGTCATCCGCGAGACGCTCGCGGCCGGCGGCAAGGCGTGTCATCCGCTTATCGCGAGCGACGGGCTCGACGTGTCGTTCGTCACGCCGGCCCTGGCGTTTCTGGACGCGAAGGGCGCGCAGGTGTTGATGCAGCACCGCGTGCGGGCGCTGGGCTACGCGGCCGACGGCAGCCGCGTCGAATCGATCGACTTCGGCGACGGGCCGCAAGCGCTCGGTGAGGACGATGCCGTCGTGCTGGCGGTGCCGCCGAACGTCGCGGCGTCGCTGGTCCCCGGCCTGACGACGCCCGACGAATACCGCGCCATTGTCAACGCGCATTTTCAGGTGCCGCCCCCGCCGGGCTGCCCGCCGATGATCGGCGTGGTCAACGGCGTGAGCGACTGGATTTTCGCGTTCGAGAACCGGCTGTCGGTGACGATCAGCGGCGCGGACCATTTGCTCGACGAATCGCGCGAATCGCTCGCGCAACGCATTTGGGAAGAGGTCGCGCGGGCCTGTCGGGTTCCGGCCACGCCGATGCCGGTGTGGCAACTGGTGCGCGAGAAGCGCGCCACGTTTGCAGCAACGCCGGCGCAGGACACACGCCGGCCCGGCACCAAAACGCGCTGGCGCAATCTCATGCTGGCCGGAGACTGGACGGCCACGGGGCTGCCCGCGACCATCGAAGGGGCATTGCGCAGCGGCAACCGGGCGGCGGACGAACTGCGTCCGGCCTGAAGTCATTGTTCTGAAGTCTTTGTTTTTCCGCGGCGTGCAGCAAGCGCCGCTCACTCGCCTTTGAACGGGCAAGAACGCCATGGACACGATACGCGATGCTTCCGACAAGGAAGCGCGACGCACGGCCACCGCCACGGCGGTGGACCTCAAACTGCATACCGAGCTCGCCCAGAAGGTGAGCACGGCAATGGCCACGCAGACGCTGGAGAGCAGCATCGAGCGCTCGATCACGGCGCTGCTCGATCTGCAGCACGACGACGGCCACTGGCTCTTCGAACTCGAAGCCGATTCCACGATCCCGGCCGAATACGTGTTGCTTCGCCATCATCTCGGCGAGAAGGTCGACGCAGAGCTCGAAGCGAAGATCGCCGCGTATCTGCGCCGCATCCAGGGTGAGCACGGCGGCTGGCCGCTGTTCCATAACGGCAAGTTCGACATGAGCGCGAGCGTGAAGGCCTATTTCGCGCTCAAGATGATCGGCGAGCCGATCGACGCCCCGCACATGGTGCGCGCGCGCGAAGCGATCCTCGCGCATGGCGGCGCGCAGAATTCCAACGTCTTCACGCGGATTCTGCTCGCGCTGTACGGGGTGGTGGAGTGGAAGGCGGTGCCGATGATGCCCGTCGAGATCATGCTGCTGCCGAAGTGGTTCCCGTTCCACCTCTCGAAGGTGTCGTACTGGGCCCGCACGGTGATCGTGCCGCTGCTGGTGCTGCAGGCCAGGCGTCCGCGCGCCCGCAATCCGAAGGGCGTGCACATCGACGAGCTGTTCATCGGCAGCCCGAAGGACGTCGGTCCGCCCAAGCGTGCGCCGCATCAGAGCCGCTTCTGGTTCACGTTCTTCGCCGGCGTCGACCATGTGCTGCGCGCGCTCGATCCGTTCTTCCCGAAGAAACTGCGCGAGAAGTCGATTCGGCGCGCCGTCGAGTTCGTCGAAGAGCGCCTGAACGGCGAAGACGGCCTTGGCGCGATTTATCCCGCCATGGCCAACGCGGTCATGATGTACGACGTGCTCGGCTATCCGGAGGATCATCCGAGCCGCGCGATCGCACGCAAGTCCGTGGAAAAGCTCGTGACGCCGGCCGAGCACGAAACCTACGTGCAGCCGTGCCTGTCGCCGGTGTGGGATACGGCACTGTCGGCCCACGCGCTGCTCGAGACGGGCGACAAACGCGCCATCGAGATGGCCGGCAAGGGGCTGGAGTGGCTCATTCCGCTGCAGATTCTCGACGTGCGCGGCGACTGGATCTCGCGCCGTCCGAACGTGCGGCCGGGGGGCTGGGCGTTCCAGTTCGCCAATCCGCACTATCCGGACGTGGACGACACGGCCGTCGTGGCCATGGCCATGGACCGCTACGAGAAGCTCGCGGGCAAGTTCGAGGGCGACAAGGTCGACGAGAGCACGCGTCCGATGCGCTATGCGATCGATCGCGGCACCGAATGGGTCATCGGCATGCAGAGCAGCAACGGCGGTTGGGGCGCGTTCGAGCCGGAGAACACGCACCTGTATCTGAACAACATCCCGTTCTCCGATCATGGCGCGCTGCTCGATCCGCCCACGGTGGACGTCTCCGCCCGCTGTCTGTCGATGCTCGCGCAACTGCCGCAGTCGCCGGCGCGCCGCGCCTCGGCCGAACTGGCGCTGAAGTACATCCTCGACGATCAGGAGCCGGACGGCAGTTGGTACGGTCGCTGGGGCATGAACTACGTGTACGGCACGTGGTCGGCGCTGTGCGGGCTGCAGGCCGCCGGCTTGACGCCGGAGCACCCGGCCATGGCCAAGGCCGCGCAGTGGCTCATCTCGATTCAGAACGCCGACGGCGGCTGGGGCGAGGACGGCGACAGCTACAAGCTCGAATACAAGGGCTACGAAGCCGCGCCGAGCACGTCGTCGCAAACCGCCTGGGCGCTGCTTGGCCTGATGGCCGCCGGCAAGGTCGATCACCCGGCGGTCAAGCGCGGCGTCGACTATCTGCTCAACACGCAGAACGACGAGGGCCTGTGGGACGAAGCCCTCTACACGGCCACAGGCTTCCCGCGCGTGTTCTACCTGCGCTACCACGGCTATCGCAAGTTCTTCCCGCTGTGGGCGCTCGCACGCTACCGCAACCTTACCGTGCGCAACGACTGCCCGGTGCCCTGCGGCATGTAGGGAGCGGTATGGACGCGCCCATCCTGGTCGTGACCGGCATGCCGTTCGAGGCGCGTATCGCGCGCGGCGACGGCGTGCATGTCCTGTGCGCGCAGAACGCTACGCTTGCGGCCGAACTGGACGCGGCGATCGCTCGCCATGGAGCGCGAGGACTCGTGAGCTTCGGCACCGCGGGCGGCCTCGTTCCCGGGGTGAAGCCAGGGCAGTGGGTCGTTGCGCACAAGGTGCTGGACATGCCGCAGCAGGCGCGCGAGTACGCTGCACACCCCGGCTGGGCCGATGTGCTGCTGCGCGCCATGCCCGGTGCGCTGCACGCGGACCTGGCCGGCGTGGCGACGCCCGTCGTCGCCGCCGGCGACAAGGCGGCGCTCTCGCGCGAGACCGGCGCGGCGGCGGTCGACATGGAGTCCCATATCGTGGCGCGTGTCGCGCTGGCGCGTGGATTGCCGTTCGTCGCGGCCCGTGTCGTGATCGATCCGGCCGAACGGTCGTTGCCGCCGGCGGCGCTGGCCGGCATGCGCCCGGATGGCTCGGCCGACGTCGTCGGCGTGCTGCGCTCGCTCGCCGGCGATCCGCGCCAGTTGCCGGCCCTGCTGCGCGTGGGGCAGGACGCCGGCCGTGCGAAGCGGGCCATGCAAGCGGGGCGACGGGCCATCGCGCTGCAGCTCGGCGCCGGCTTTGGCGCCACGGCAGCGGGTATCTGAAACGGCCCGCGCGCGAGGCGGTGCCGCCTGCATTCGATCGATGAAAAATGCCAGCGTGTCGCAAGGACAGGCTGGCATTTTTTATGGCCGCGACGGTGGCTGGCGTGCGGTCGTGCCGTCGTGCGATCGGGGATGATTGGGGATGATTGGGGATGATTGGGGATGATTGGGGATGATTGGGGCGAGGTCAGGCGTCCGACGATTGCTGCCCGCGTGCTTGTGCACGGCCTTTCCACATGCCGCCCCGCCCGCGCCAGTGCTGCAGCGCCGAATCGAACGTGAAGACCGTGTAGAGCGCGGCGACGACCGGCAGGAAGGGGCCGAAGCTCGACGGCTGGCGATAGAAGCGCAGCATCGGAAGGTAGGAGAGCGTCATCGCAAGCCAGGCGAACAGCCCGAGCCATTGCGCGATGCCCGAAGCGAAGAGCGTCATCGCCGGCGGCACGATGAACGTGAGCAACAGCGAGACGATCGTCCCGGCAAGCAGTACGGGCGAGTATTGCAGCTGCGCGTATGCCGTGCGCGAGACCATCTTGCGAATCTCGCCAAGGTTGTCGTAGGGACGCACGCTCGTCGCGCGTTCGGTGAGCCCCAGCCAGATCGGGCCTTGCTTCTTGAGCAGGCGCCCCATCGCACAGTCGTCGATGATCTCGTCGCGGATCGCCTCGATGCCGCCGCCGGCTTCGAGCGAGCGGCGATGAATCAACATGCATCCGCCGGCTGCCGCGGCCATGCGGCGCTTCGGATCGTTGACCCACGCAAACGGGTAGAGCATCTGGAAGAACAGCACGAAGGCCGGAATCAGCGTGCGCTCGAACCACGCGGTGCAGCGCAGCTTCGCCATGAGCGAGACGAGCACGCGCCTGTCGCCGACGGCGCGCGTGACCAGGCGACGCACGTTATCGGGCGTGTGGGCGATGTCGGCGTCGGTGTGCAGCAGGTACTCGGGAACGATGCCGTCGTCGTCCGTTGCGGGATCGCTCGCGAAGGCGACACCCTGACGGATCGCCCACATCTTGCCCGTCCAGCCGCCGGGCAGCGCTTGGCCGCTCAGCACGTCCACGCGGCGCGCGAAGCCCTCGGCCGCGGCGCGCTGCGCGGCCTCGCGGGCGAGCCCGGCGGTGCCGTCGCTGCTCTGGTCGTCCACGACGACGATACGCAGCCGGCCCGCGTAGTCCTGACGGCACAGCGACTCGACCACCTGCGCAATGGATTGCGCCTCGTTGCGCGCGGGGATCACCACGGCCACGGCGGGCCAGGCCTCGGGCACGGGCAGGCGGTCTTCGTCGACGTCGTCGCGCTCGCGCGCACGCCAGAAGCCGCCTTGCGAGCTCAGCAGATAGATCCAGATGGCCAGCGAGAGCGCGGCGATCCAGGCCAAAACAGTCATGACAGATATCCGGCAGAGCCGAACCAGGCGAGCGCGTCGCGCAAGCCGTCGGCATAGGGACGGGCGGTGTAGCCCAACTCGCGCCTTGCCTTCTCGGAGGAGAAGAACATGTGATAGCGCGACATCTTCAGGCCATCGACCGTGACGAACGGTTCTTTGCCCGTGAAGCGCGCCACGCCTTGCGCCGCCATCGCGAGCGGGTACAGCGGCCAGCGCGGCAGCGAGATGGTGGGGGCCTTGCGGCCGACCATCCCGGCAATGGTGGCGAGCATGTCGCGCAGCAGGACGTCGTCGCCGCCGAGAATGTAGCGCTCGCCGATGCGGCCGCGCTCGAGCGCGAGAAGGTGACCTTCGGCGCAATCGTCGACGTGCACGAGGTTCAGCCCCGTGTCGACGAAGGCCGGAATCTTGCCCTGGGCGGCCTCGACGATGATGCGGCCCGTGGGCGTGGGTTTGATGTCGCGCGGCCCGATGGGCGTGGACGGATTGACGATCACGGCGGGCAGGCCGTCGTTCGCGATCATCCGCTCGACCAGACGCTCGGCTGCGACCTTGCTGCGCTTGTACACGCCGATGGTCGTGGCTTCGTCGTTCGGGGAGGTTTCGTCGACGGGACCGGTGGCGTCATGCACGCGCAGCGTGGCAACGCTGCTCGTGTACACCACGCGCCGGACGCCGGCGCGCAACGCCGCTTCCATTACCGTGCGCGTGCCGTCGATATTGGCACGCATGATGTCGTTGGGATCTTTCGCCCACAGGCGATAGTCGGCGGCGACATGCAGCAGGGCGTCGATGCCTTCGAGCGCGCGCTGCATCGACGCGGCGTCGCGCATGTCGCCTTCCACGACTTCGACAGGCAGGTCGGCAAGGTTCGCCCGCGGACTGGTGCCGCGCACCAGCAGGCGAACCTCGTGACCGCGTGCGAGCGCCGTGCGTGCCACCGCAGAACCGACGAACCCGGAGGCGCCGGTCACCAGCACACGCGAGGGCATTTATGCCTTGGCCCGGCGCAGTTCGTCGAGCTTGATCTCGACGTGCTTCGAGAAGACGTACTCGGCCGGACGCTGCCTGGCGAACGAGACGTCCTCGGCCATCGGGCCTTCGGTGCGCACGCCCTTGAGCGCCACGCCGAGCGCGCGCAGCGGGTGCGACATCGTCTCGTTGACGGCCGTGGCTTCGAAGCCGCTGTGCACCATGCAGTCGGCGCACTTTTCGTAATTGCCCACGCCGTACTTGTCCCAGTCGGTGGTTTCCATCAACTCGGTGTACGTCTTGGCATAGCCTTCGCCCAGCAGGTAGCACGGACGCTGCCAGCCGAACACGGTGCGCGTGGGGTTGCCCCATGGGGTGCAGTGGTACGAGCGGTTGCCGGCCAGGAAGTCGAGAAACAGGCTCGACTGGCTGAACGACCACTTCTTGCCGCCGTTGCCGCGCTTGAGAATGTCGCGAAAGAGCTGCTTGGTCTTCGAGCGGTTCAGGAAGTGCTGCTGATCCGGCGCGCGCTCGTAGGCGTAGCCCGGCGACACGGTAATGCCGTCGAGGCCCAGATCCTTGGTCGAATCGAAGAACTTGGCGACCTTCTCGGGATCGGCGTTGTTGAACAGCGTGCAGTTGATGTTCACGCGAAAGCCGCGCGACTTGGCCAGCTTGATGGCCGCCACGGCACGGTCGTACACGCCTTCTTGCGAGACCGCGGCGTCATGCATTTCGCGGTCGCCGTCGAGGTGAATCGACCAGACGAAGAACGGGCTCGGCTCGTAGTCGTCGATCTTCTTCTCGAGCAGCAGGGCGTTGGTGCACAAATAGACGAACTTCTTGCGCGCGATGATGCCCTTGACGATTTGCGGCATTTCCTTGTGCAGCAACGGTTCGCCGCCCGCGATGGACACCACCGGCGCGCCGCACTCGTCGACCGCCTCGAGCGACTCCTTGAGCGAGACGCGCTGGTTCAGGATGGGGTCCGGGTAGTCGATCTTGCCGCAGCCCGAGCAGGCCAGGTTGCAGCGAAACAGCGGTTCGAGCATCAGCACCAGCGGGTAACGCTTGTTGCCCTTGAGGCGCTGCTTCATCAGGTAGGCGCCAACATACGCCTGTTGCAGGAAGGGGATGGCCAAGTTCGGCTCCTGTTCGTGTTGCGTTAGCCGGCGACCGCGTGTTGGGCGGCGGCCGGCTCGTCTTTGGTCAATTCCGACGGCAAGCGGAATTGGATGGTTTCCTCGATGCCGTCCATGAGAGTCACTTCGACCGTGTCGATGCGGCGCAGCGCGTCGATCACGTCTTCGACCATGCGCTCGGGCGCGGACGCCCCGGCAGTAATGCCGATGCGGGCTTTTCCGCGCACCCATTCGGGCTCGACTTCGGAGCCATCGGCCACGAGGTAGCTCGGCAGCCCCATTTCGGAGCCGATCTCGCGCAGGCGGTTCGAGTTCGAGCTGTTCGTCGCCCCGACCACGAGCAGCACGTCCACGCGCTCGCACAGTTCGCGCACGGCGGTCTGGCGGTTCTGCGTGGCGTAGCAGATGTCCTTGGTGTTCGGGCCGACGATATTGGTAAAGCGACGTTGCAGCGCAGCAATGATACCGCGAGTCTCATCGACCGAGAGCGTGGTCTGCGTGACGTAGGACACGGGCGTGTCGAGCGCGAGCGGCAGGGCGTCGACGTCCGCCTCGGTTTGCACCAGATGCACCGGGCCGTCGATCTGGCCCATCGTGCCCTCGACTTCGGGGTGGCCCGCGTGGCCGATCAGGATCACTTCGCGCCCGGCCGACACGTAGTTCTTGCCCTGGATATGCACCTTGGTCACGAGCGGACAGGTGGCGTTGAGCACCTTGAGCCCGCGCGTCTGCGCTTCCTGTTCGACCACGCGTGCCACGCCATGGGCGCTGAAAATGGTCACCGCGCCCGCAGGGGCCTCGGACAACTCGTCGATGAAGCGCGCACCCTTGGCCTTGAGCGAATCGACCACATGCTTGTTGTGGACGATCTCATGGCGCACATAGACCGGCGCGCCGTATTTTTCCAGGGCGCGTTCCACGATCTCGATGGCACGTATGACACCCGCACAGAACCCGCGGGGTTGGGCAAGGATGACTTGCATTCAGCTCTCCGGCTCAGGTCGGCCGGGATGACGGTCTCAATCGGTGGGCCACGGCGCGAAATGCACGCGTTCCGTGAACCGCCCGGTGCCATGGGAGATGGCAAGTCGGGTGTACCTTCGGGGGGACCGCCGTCCGGTCGTTTGACAAGCGACGATTGTAACCGGCGCGGCCAAATGTTGCTGACGAGCCCCTGTAGGAGAACGTCAGCCGATGTTGCGAAAATGTTGACGAACCGGCAGGCATCGGGGCCGAAATGCGTCCGATCCTGCCGTAATACCGTTCGCCGGCGATTCCCGCCGCGGCGGCGCGCGGCGGCGAACGGGCTGCCCGTTGTCAAGTATTTGATTTATTTGCCGAAACGCTCGTTCTTGTCGCGCAGGTACGCGATCAGCCCGTCGATGCCCCCCTGGGCGATGCGCGCCTTGAACTGCGGTTGATAGAGCTGGATGAGCCAGGCGTCGGCCACGTTCTCGCCCATCATGTTGATGTCGTAGATTTTCCAGCCCTTATCGGTCTTGGCGAGCCGATAGGCCACCGACAGGTTGTCGCCGGTGCCGCTCACCGACGCGCCCACGACCGCGTCGGTGCTGTTCGGCGCGAGCTTGGCCGGCGCGAACTTGAACGACAGGTCGGTGCCGCGCACCTGCATGAGCTGCAGGGCGTAGGTGTTCACGAGCAATTGCTGGAACTGCTGGAAAACCTGCTCCTGCTGAGCGGGCGTGGCCGCATCGAAGACCTTCGGGCCCACGGCGTAGCGCGTGGTGCGACGAAAGTCGGTGTAGGGCAGGAAGTCGCGCGCCACGATGCGGGCCGTGGCGGCCGCGTCGCCGTTGCGCGCGGCCGGATCGGCCTTGGCCGCCTTGACGACCGTCTCGACGGCCGTCCTGACCATGTCGTTGGGGTTGGCGCTCGCCTGCGCCCAGGCGCTCGACACGAGGCTCACGCCGGTGATGCCCGCGGTGGTGCTCAAGGCAACGGCCGCGGCTGCCGTCACTAGAAATTTGTTCATGCCCAGTCTTGTCGTCGTTGGTGTAAATCGGGGTAGGCCGTAGTGTAGTCCAGGCGACCCCCATGTGGCCCCTGTATACTGCTGCGGTTTTGAAAATTCACTGTTTCCGCACTTTTCGCGCATCGGCGGCCAACGTCTGATCGACGGATTCCGTCCCCGGTTGGTTCCCGGAGGCGGCCCGCCGTGTGGCGTTTGGTTACATTTTCGTGCCGCGCGCGGCGACAGTTCCGGTGACGGGCCTCGCCCGCTCCTTTACCCTTTACCTTTTGCCCTCGAGCCGCCGGCGCTGGCGGTCGGCCACACCCTTTTGCCGTCAATTTCTTCCGGAACCGTTACATGCTGAGTTCGCTCGTCGTGCGCATCGTCCGTTTTTCGGCGAAGCACGCGTACCCGGTCATTTTCGCTTCGCTCCTGCTCGTGATTGCGAGCAGCGTGTACGTCGCCAGGCACTTCGCCATCAATACCGACGTCTCGAGCCTGATCGATTCGAACACGCCCGCCGCCGAGCGCGGCCGCGCAATCGATCGCGCCTTCCCGCAAAAGGCCGACGTCACGCTCGCCGTGGTGCAGGCACCGGCCGTGGAATTTGCCGAGAGGGCCGCGGCCGAGCTGGCCGCCAGGCTCTCGACCGAGACCGACGTGTTCCGTGCCGTGACGCGCCCCGGCGCCGGCGAGTTCTTCGCGCACAACGCGCTGCTGTTCGCCTCGCTCGACGACGTCAGGTCGCTTACCGGCAAGCTCGAAGATGCGAAGCCGCTCATCGGCCGTCTCGCGCAGGATCCGAGTCTGAACGGGCTGGCAGGGCTGCTCTCGGTCACGTTGCAGACGCCGTTGCTGACCGGTCAGGTGAAGCTCTCCGACATGTCGCGCCTGCTCGGGCGCGCCGCCGATACGACCGAGGACGTGCTCGCGGGGCGCCCGGCCGGCATGTCGTGGCGCGCGCTCGTGGCGCCCGAGACTGCCGCGCGCAGCTTCGTGCTCGTGCAGCCGGTGCTCGACTACGCCGCGCTCGAAGCGGGCGCGAACGCCGCCACGCGCATTCGGCAGGCGGCCGCCGACCTGAAGCTCGCCGAACGCTATGGCGCGACGGTGCGCCTGACCGGCCCGCGCCCGCTCTCCGACGAGGAGTTCGCGTCCGTGCGCGAAGACGCCGGGCCCAACGCCGTGATCACGCTGCTCGCCGTGCTCGTGGTGCTGTGGCTTGCCGTGCGCTCGGGCAAGATGATCCTGGCGGTGTTCATTACGCTGCTGGCCGGCCTGGCGGTGACCTTCGCGCTGGGCCTGATGATGGTCGGCGCGCTCAACATGATTTCGGTCGCCTTCGCGGTGCTGTTCGTCGGCATCGGCGTGGATTTCGGCATTCAGTTCGGCGTGCGCTATCGCGAGGAACGCCATCGGCTCGACAAGGTCGGCGAGAGCTCCGAGGCGGAAGTCCTGCAAGGGGCGCTCTGCAGCGCGGGGCGCGCGATTGCCATGCCGTTGTCGCTGGCTGCGGCGGCCACGGCCGCCAGCTTCTTCTCGTTCCTGCCGACGGCCTATCGCGGCGTGTCGGAGCTGGGGCTTATCGCAGGCGTCGGGATTCTGTGCGTGGCGTTTCCGTCGGCGATCACGCTGCTGCCCGCGCTCATCAGCGTGTTCAAGCCGAAGGGAGAACCGAGCTCGCCGGGCTTTCGCAGCCTCGGGCCCGTCGACGATTTCACCGAGAAGTACCGCAAGCCGCTGCTGTACGGCACGCTCGCCCTCGTGGTGGCGGGCTTGCCGCTGCTCGCGCGTCTGCACTTCGATTTCAATCCGCTGCATCTGAAAGACCCGCACACGGAATCGATGGCTACGCTGCTCGATCTGGCCAATTCGCCCGAAGCCGGGGTGAACGACGTGCAACTGCTCGCGCCCGATCTCGATGCGGCCGATGCCGAGGCCGCGAAGCTGCGCGCCGTACCCGAGGTCGGGCGCGTGGTGACGCTCACCACGTTCATGCCGGCCAACCAGCCGGCCAAACTCGCTCAGATCGGCGCGGCGGCAACGTCGCTGCTGCCGCTGCTCTCGCAGACGCCGCTGGCGCCGGTGCCCGACGCCGTGCGCGTAGCGACGCTCAGGACGGCGGCGGGTCAACTGGAAGACGCTGCCATCGACTATCCGGGCGAAGGGGCGAAGCAAGCGCAGCGTCTGGCGACGGCGCTGCGCAAGCTCGCGGCGGCCGACGCGGCCACGCGTGATCGCGCCGAACGCGCCATTGCCGAGCCGCTGAAGCTGGCCCTTGCACAATTGCGCGACGCGCTTCAGCCGAGCCCGATCACGCGCGAGACGCTGCCCAAGGACATCGTCTCGCAATGGGTCTCGGCCGACGGGCGGGCGCTCGTGAACATTTCGCCACGCGTGGCAAAGGGCGCCGATCCGGGCGACGACGCCATGCTGCGCAAGTTCAGTGCCGCCGTGCTGCAGACCACGCCCGACGCCGTGGGCGGCCCCATCTCGATCCTGCGCTCGGCCGACACCATCATTCGCGCCTTCATCGAAGCGGGCATCTGGGCGCTGCTGTCGATCACCGTGCTGTTGTGGCTCGCGCTGCGCAACTTCGGCGACGTGCTGCGCACACTCGTGCCGCTGCTCGTCTCGGCGGCCGTGACGCTCGAGATCACGGTGCTCATCGGCTTGCCGCTGAACTTCGCGAACATCATCGCGTTGCCGCTGTTGTTGGGGGTGGGGGTGGCGTTCAAGATCTACTACGTGATCGCATGGCGTCACGGGCAGACGCGCCTGCTCGAGTCGAGCCTCACGCAAGCCGTCGTGCTCTCGGCGGCGACCACCGGTATCGCGTTCGGCAGTCTGTGGCTCTCGCACCACCCGGGCACGTCGAGCATGGGCAAGCTGCTCGCGCTCTCGCTCGTGTGTACGCTCGTCGGCGCGGTGTTCTTCCAGCCCGTGCTCATGGGCAAACCGCGCGACAAGCGCGCGGCGCTGCTCAAGCCTCCCAGGACGCTGAAGTAGCCTGCCGGGCATGCTGGCGATGACGTCGATCGCGCCGATCACGTCGTCCAACGAAAAACGGCACCGTAAGGTGCCGTTTTGCTTTTGGGGCGCGTGAAGATCGACGCCTGGCCGACACCTCAGGCGCGGGACGGCGCCGGGGAGGGCGCCGAGGACGCCGGCGCCACGGACTCGACCTTGCCACCCAGGCGTTCGGCCATGGCGCGCCGGATCGATGCGATGATCCCCGGCTTGTCCAGTCCCACCGAGGCGAGTTGCTGCGCCGGCGTGCCCTGATCGATGTACGTGTCGGGCAGACCGAGCTGGAGCACGTTTGCCTGCACGCCGCTGGCGTTGAGCGCTTCCACGCATGCCGTGCCCGCGCCGCCCATCACGGCGCCTTCCTCGAGCGTCACGACGAGGTCGTGCGAGCGCGCGGCCCCGAGCACGGCGGCCTCGTCGAGCGGCTTGACGAAGCGCATGTTGAGCACGCTCGCGTCGAACTCCTCCGCCACCTGCTCCGCGAGGGCGACCATCGAGCCGAAGGCGAGGATGGCGACGCGGCGGCCGGCCGGGGCGCCGCTTTGACGACGCGTTTGCGCGCGGCCCACGGGCAGCGTCGACAGCCCGCTCTGCGTTGCCACGCCGGGACCGGCGCCGCGCGGATAGCGCACGGCGCTCGGGCCGTCGATGCCCAGCGCCGTTTGCAACATCTGGCGGCATTCGTTCTCATCGGCCGGGGCCATGACCACCATGTTCGGGATGCAGCGCAGGTAGGCCATGTCATACGCGCCGGCATGCGTTGCCCCGTCCGCGCCCACGAGGCCGCCGCGATCGATGGCGAAGACCACCGGCAGGTTCTGCAGCGCCACGTCGTGAATCAGCTGATCGTAGCCGCGCTGCAGGAACGTCGAGTAGATCGCGACGACCGGCTTGAGCCCCTCGGTGGCGAGCCCGCCGGCGAACGTCACCGCATGCTGCTCGGCGATGCCCACGTCGTAATAGCGCTCGGGAAAGCGCTTCTCGAACGCCACCAGACCGGAGCCTTCGCGCATGGCGGGGGTAATGCCGACCACGCGCGCGTCGGCGGCCGCCGCATCGCACAGCCATTCGCCGAAGACCTGTGTATAGGTCTTCGGTGAGGCGGTGCCGGGCGCGGCGGGCCGAATGCCCTCGCTCGGATTGAACTTGCCGGGCCCGTGATACAGCACCGGATCGGCTTCGGCGAGCTTGTAGCCGCGCCCCTTGCGCGTGACGACGTGCAGGAACTGCGGCCCCCTGAGCGCCTTGATGTTCTCGAGCGCGGGAATGAGCGCGTCCAGGTCATGACCGTCGATGGGGCCGAGATAGTTGAAGCCGAATTCTTCGAACATCGTGCCCGTCGGCTGCACGATGGCCTTGGCGTGCTCCTCGAGCCTGTGCGCGAGCTCGCGCATCGGCGCCGGGGCATTGCGCAGCAACTGGCGAACGCTTTCCTTGCCCGCCGAATAGAACTGGCCGGACATCAGCCGCGTGAGGTACTGGTTGAGCGCACCGACCGGCGGCGAGATCGACATGTCGTTGTCGTTGAGCACGACAAGAAACGGCAGGTCGTCGTACACGCCGGCGTTGTTCAATGCCTCGAAGGCTTCGCCCGCCGTCATCGCGCCGTCGCCGATCACGGCGATCGCATGCCGCTTCTCGCCCTTGATCCTGCTCGCCAGCGCCATGCCGAGGGCCGCCGAGATCGACGTGCTCGAGTGCGCCGTGCCGAAGGTGTCATAGGGCGACTCGTCGCGCTTCGGGAAGCCCGAGAGGCCTTGCCACTGACGCAGCGTCGGCATGGCCTCGCGGCGGCCCGTGAGGATCTTGTGCGGATAAGTCTGGTGGCCGACGTCCCACACGATGCGGTCGTTGGGCGTATCGAACACGTAGTGCAGGGCGATCGTGAGCTCAACGGTGCCGAGGTTCGACGACAGATGCCCGCCGGTGCGCGACACGTTCTCGAGCACGCATGCACGCACTTCGTCGGCCAGACGGCGCAGCTCGGCGCGCGAGAGGGCGCGCAGGGCCGCCGGGGACTGGATGCTGGCAAGCAGATCGGTCATGGCTGAACGTCCTTGCCCGCGCTCACTGCACCAGTCGCGCGAAAGACGCCAGCAGGCGGTCGATGTCGGCCGTCGCGAGGTTGCCCATCGTCGAGATGCGGAACAGCGTGCTCGACAGGCCGCCCTGGCCTGCGTAGATCACGAAGCCGTCGGCCTTGAGCCAATCGTGCAGACGCGGGTAATCCACGCCGGCGGGCAGTTTGTACGCGCGCAGCACGACCGACGACTCGGCCGGCGGCAGCACGCTGTCGATGCCGAGTGCGGCCAGACCGGCACGCGCCTGCTCGGCGAGGGCGCCATAGTGCGCGTGACGCTTTTCCCAGCCGCCCGCGTCTTCGAGCTCGCGCAGCGCCTCGACGAGCGCGTAGTACGCATGCACGGACGGCGTGAACGGGGTGTTGCGCTCAGCCTGGAGCTTGGCGAGACGGCCGATGTCGAGGTAATACGTGCGGCTCGCCGCCCTGGCGAGCGCGCGCTTGCGCACCAGCACGAACGACACGCCCGGCACGCCGTGCAGGCACTTGTTGGCCGTGGCCGCCACCGCGGCGATGCCCGGTGCATCGAAGTCGATGGCCTCGGCCGCGAAGCTGCTCACGCCGTCGACCAGCAGGTCGATGCCGCGCTCGCGGCAGGCGTTCGCGATACCGGCCAGGTCGTTCAGACGGCCGGTCGTCGTCTCGTGATGGATGATCGCCACGTTCGTGTACGGGCGATCGCCGGCGGCGTCGAGCCTTGCGACGACCTGCGCCAGATCGGGCGCCTGCATCCACTCGAAATGGATCACGTCGTGATCGATGCGGTACTGCCTTGCGATCTGCGAGATGCGCTCGCCGTACACGCCGTTTTCCACGATCAGCAGGCGGCCGCCTTCGGGCACGAGGCCGGCCGTCATGCTCTCGACGGCGGCGGTGCCCGAGCCGGTCATCAGGACCGGCGTCCACACGTCCGGGTCGAGGCCGTAGACGGAGATCAGACGCGCGCGGGCTTCATCCTGCAGGTCGAAGAACTCGGGCTCGCGATGGCACAGGTCGGGCTGCAGCAGGCTCTTGCGGACACGCTCGGTCAGGGTAACGGGGCCCGGGTTCAGTAACAGCATGGCGAAGCTTCCTCGGCAAATAGGTAAAGGGAAACGCTCAGGCCGAGGCCCGGGCGCGTGATGCGATATGGCCCATCAGGCGCGACTTGACGGCCTCGGGCGTGACCTTCGGGCGCGGCAGGCCGTCGGGCGTGCCGGGGCGCGTGCTCAGGCAGGCGAAGCGCGGCCCGCTGCTCGGGCTGGACGTGCGGGCGTCGAACAGTTGCTCGACGACGTCGAGCGTATCGCCTTCGAGCGCGAGCGCGTAACCGCTGGCGGCGGCCACGCCCGCGAACGAAACCGTCGGTGAGACGGTGGCCTGCGCTCCCGTGGAGTCGTGCGACGCGTTATCGAGCAGCAGATGCACGAGGTTCGACGGCCCATACGCACCCAGCGTGGCGAACGCCCCCATGCGCATGAGCGCCGCGCCATCGCCGTCGAGTGCCACGACGCGCAGCTCCGGGCGCGCGAGCGCGAGGCCGAGCGCCAGCGTCGTCACGCAGCCCATCGAGCCGACCATGTAGAGCTGATTGGGGCGATCGTCGAGCGCGTACAGTTCGCGACCGCAGAAACCCGTCGATGCGAGCACGACGGTGCTCTCGAGCGGCGTGTGCGCGACGACGCGCTCGAGTGCGTCGCGTCGTGCCGGCAGATCGGTGGGCGCCACACCGCGCATGAGCGACACCGGCGCGGGCTGCGCCGGGCGCGCCGCACGCTCGGCCGGCTGCAGCGGGAAGGGCGCCACGCTGCCCTTTTGCATGACGAGCGCATACGGACGCCCGGTCTCGTCCATGTGCCTTACGGCGCGCTCGAGCGCCGGCGCAATCGCGTCGGGCTCGGTGGGAAACAGCTCCCAGGGCACTTCCATCAGGTCGAGCATGGCCGGCGTGATCGGGCCCATGAGCGCGTGCTGCGGCTCGTCGGTGATGCCCGGCTGGCCACGCCACGTCACGATCAGCAATTGCGGCAGGCGGAACGTCCACGTGAGCGAGGTGAGCGGGCTCACGGCGTTGCCCAGCCCGGAGTTCTGCATCATGGTGACGGCGCGTACGCCGTGGCCCCCGCCCAGCGTGGCGCCCGCAGCGATCGCGACGGCGTCGCCCTCGTTGGCCGCCGACAGATAGTGCAGCGTGGGGTCCTGCAGCACGTAGTTGATGAACGGCGTGAGGAACGAACACGGCACGCCGGTGTACCAAGTGAAGCCGTGCTTTCGCGCGGCTTCGACGAACTGCCCTGCCTCAATCACCTTGCGCCTCCGCATTGGCGCCGCTGTACGGCGTCTGGCCGTGCGCGAAATCGGCGGCGCGGCGGAATTCTTCCATGTCGTTCACCCCGCGCCAGTGGCCGTGTACGTACTGCACCGCGATCTTCGCGCCATCGTGCACCAGCGCGTTGATAAGTTCGGGCATGCCGAGCCGATCGAACTCCGGACGGGCCTGCAGCGCGGCGAACACGCGTTGCAGCCGCGCGCGGCCTTCGTCGCCGCGCACGGCCAGCAGCCCGATCCAGCGGCCATTCGGCGTGCGGCCGGCGTCGGCGGCCTCGCCGCTGATCTTCTCGAGCAGCACCTGCTGGCCGAACAGCCCGCGGTCATCGCCCGCCGAGCAGTACGCGAAGTCGCGCACGCTGGCGTTGGCCGCATTCGCGGTGCTCGCGGCGGTCGAGTCGACCACGACGGTGAAGTCGGCCTCGCTCTCGACGAGATCGCGCACGATGTAGCTGCGAAAGAGCAGGTCGCCATACGAGATCACCGTGTCGTGCGCGAAGGCGTGGCCCACGCGTGCGAGCGAGGCGAGCTCGCCCGTCTCGGCGTGGCGCTCGTTGATGGCAAGCGTGATGCCGGCCGTGTCGATGGCGTCGGCACGATAGCCGCCCACGACGGTGATGTCGTTGATGCCCTGCTTCTTGAAGCCGTCGACGAGCCAGCGCAGCAACGGCTTGCCCGCGACCGGCAGCATGACCTTCGGGCGATCCGTCGTCACGCTCTCGAGGTTCTTGCCGCGGCTGGCCGCCAGCACGATGGCCGAGCGCGGCGCATTCGCCGCCGACAGGTAGCGATCTTCCGCTTCGGTGTATTCGTCGGCGTCCTGCAGGCGGAAGATTTCGTCCACGGTGGCAATGCGGTCTTCGACGTTGACGAGCGTCTCGCTGCGATGGATCTCGGCGGCCACCGCCTGCATGGCCGAGGTGGCCGCACGGATCAGATGGTTTGCCCAGATCACGACGCTGATGCCGGCGTCGCGAAAGACATCGGTCGGCGTGCTGTAGTACTTGGTCGGCACGATCACCAGCGGGCAGCGATTGCCCCATTCGCGCGCGAACTGGACGATCTCGTCGGCGCGCTTGAGCTTGCTGTGAATGAGGATGGCGTCGGCGCCGGCCTGACGATAGGCCTCGGCGCGGCGCAGCGCCTCTTCCATGCCCCAGCCGGCGATGAGCGCTTCGACGCGCGCCACGATCGAGAAGTCGTCGTCGCTTTGCGAGTCCTTGCCGGCCTTGATCTTGCCGCAGAATTCGTCGATGTCCGCGAGCGGCTGACGCTCGCCGCCGATGAAGCTGTTCGTCTTCGGGAAGACCTTGTCTTCGATGCACACGCCGGCCACGCCGCGCTGCTCGAGCTTGCGCACGAGACGGCGCATGTTGTTGAAGTTGCCGTAACCGGTGTCGCCGTCGAGCAGAATCGGCAGATTGCTGGCATCGGCCATGAACTCGAGGTTGTCGACGACTTGCGTCCAGCTCGCTTCGTTGTTGTCGCGCACGCCGAACTGCGCCGAAATGGCCAGTCCGGAGGCCCAGATGCCCTTGAAGCCGGCCTCGCGCACAATGCGCGCGGACAGGCCGTTGTGGGCTTCCATCAGGAATTCGAGCTGGTTGCTGCGCAGCATCGCGCGCAGTTGTGCCGCGCGCGTGGCGCTCGGCGGCAGGGAGAATGCGTCGGGAGCGTTCATTCGGACACCATCGTGAGCGGTTCGAGTTGCGGCAGCACCTGGTCGGCGGCGCGCTTCACGTCTTCAGGGTAGTCGATTTCGATCCACGGGAAACCCGTGACGTCGGCCGTTTCGAATTGCGCGCCGCGCTCGAGCAGCAGGTCGCGCACGGCTTCTTCGTGCGGCATCTTGGCGCGGCCCGATTCGACGTAGTCGCGCGTGATTTCCGCCAGGCGCGTGGCCGTGGCCTCGTTGAAGCGGAAGAAGCCGACCGACTCGCCGACCGTGTCGTAGGCCAGCCCGACCATGACCTGCTTGCGCAGCTCGACGGGCACGCCGTCCTTCAGGCACAGCTTGACCGGCTCGTCGCCCACTTCGAAGTCGCGGTCGATGAGCAGGCGGTTGGCGCTCTGGCCGGCGACCAGCGCGTTGAAGATGCGCTGATCGTAGAGCACGTCGGCGTCCATGACGAGCACGTCGCCGCCCGCGCTCAGCGCATCGGCCGCCGTGTGCAGCGTGAGCACGCTGCCCAGATGGAATTCCGGATTGAGGCGGATCTGCGGACGCGGCGTCCAGTTCAGACGCTCGAGTTCTTCGCTCACCTGCTCGTGATGGAAGCCGAGCGCGAGTACGACGTCCGTGATGCCGGCGGCCGCGAGCATGCGCAGATGGCGCTCGAGCAACGACATGCCGTCGAACCTGAGCAGGCACTTCGGCGACTGCTTGTCTTCGGGCTGGAGCAAACGCAGGCCCATGCCTGCAGCGAGAATAATGGCCCGCATGGTCGATATCCTTCTTTAAAGCGGTGCAGTATCGGTGGCGGCAGGCAGCGGCACGCTCTGTTGCGCAGCGCGCCGGCGACGCCAGCCACGTTCGGAGTAATGCAGATAGACGAGGCCCGGCACGCCGAGCAGCAGCTCGCGCGTGCGCTTGGCCAGCGACAGGGCCAGCGCGGCGTCGGCCGGCAGGCCCACGAGCGAGGCGAGCAGCAGGTAGCCGCCTTCCTGCACGCCGAGCGAGCCCGGCACGAAGAAAGCGGCGCCGCGAATCGCCTGCCCCAAACTTTCGAGCAGCAGGGCGTCGACCCAACTCACCGGATGGCCGATGAACTGCAGGACCAGCCAGACTTCGGCGGTGCCGACGATCCAGCCGAGCAGGCTCAGCACGAAGCTCGCAAACAACTGGCGGCGCTCGCCATACATGCGTTGCACGATTTCGTCGACGGCGTCGGCGCGATCGAGCAGCGACGACCAGTCGCGCTTGGACGACATTTTCGACAGCATGCGCAACGCCCAGCCGAAAATGCCGCGCCGCTGTGCGACGTAGAACACATAGAGCAGCGCCGAAATGACGCCGGTGGCGAGCAGCATCGGCAGCCACAGGCCGGCGGCCGTGTCGCGCGTGGCGCTGATGCCGAACACCGCGAGTCCGAGCAGCGCGAAGACGATCTGTGCCACGGCCTGCAGCGTGGTGCTCACGGTAATGGCGGCGGCCGCTTCCCGGCCCGCCAGTCCGCGTTGCTTCATCTGGCGCACCATCGCGATCGGCCCGCCGATCTGGCCGGCGGGCAGCAGGCTGTTGACCGATTCGCCGACCCAGCGCGTGAGCACGGCGCGGCGCAGCGAGCAGGACCTCGCCACGAGCACCTGGATGGCGGCGGCGTCGAGCGCCAGCGGCACGAGGTGGAACGCCGCGATGGGCAGCAGACCCCAGCCGGCCATGGCCAGCGTGGACATGACCGAGCCGGCCCCCTGCCAGATCAGCAGGGCGACGAAAAGGGCGAGGCCGAGGGTGAGCGATACGATGGCTGTCCGGTTCATTTAGCGTTTCGTCCGTCCCAATACCTGACGAAACACTTGCCGGAAACCGAAGTAGGCGATGGCGTCCTTCATGTTCGAAATGAAGCGCTGCCACGTGCCCATGCGCGGGTCGGTCACGTACTCGAAGGTCAGCGAAATCCGTTCCTCGTTGTCGCCGAGCGGCGTGATTCGATGATGGAGCTTGTCCCCGTCGAAGAACACGAGCGCACCGGGCGGATAGGCCACGGCGCCGTCGACCGGCGCCACGCCGGGATTGCGCGTGTGCAGCCGGTATTCGAGCTTGCAGCTCGAGCGATCGACCACGCCCAGCAGCAGCGTGTAGCGACGACCCTTGTAATAGGACGTGTCGTAATGCCAGCCGATGTGATCGCCCGGGCGCGTGTAGTAATAGAGTGCATACGCGTGCGGATCGTCCTGCGGCGAGGGCAGCAGCTTCTCGCCGGCCAGGCGCTCCAGAAAGCGCATGAGGGCGGGCGAGCGATACAGCTCGGCCACGTAAGGGGCGCGTTCGTCGAGCGTGTGGCGGCTCACGCTGCCGCCTTGCTTGTGGCCCGGCAGGTAGTTGCGGTTCACGTTGGGCGTTACCGCGCGCGCGGCGGCGACCAGTTGCTCCGTGACGGACGGCGGCAGAAACTTCTCGAGGTAGAGGAAAGCGTCCTGCGACTTGAACTCGCGCGTGGCGGCGTCGAGATCGATGGCTTCGAGCGCCTGTTCGATCTCGGCGTCAATGGCGAACGCGGCAGGGGCGGCAGCCGGTGCGGCAGGCGTGGCGCGGGCGAGCGGCGAGGCCGGTTCCGCACCGGCGACGACCTGCCCCGATTCGGCCTTCGGCGGCAGCGCACGGCGCATCACGCGCACGTAATCGGCGATTACCAGCAGGGCGAAGAGCGGCGCGCCGATGGCCGCGGCGATCAGGAAGCCACGCGTGCCGTCGAACAGCGTGACGAGCGGCATGAGATACAGCACGTCTTCGGTCTCGAAGCCGCCGACCGAAGCCTGCTTCGTGCCCGCCTTGCCCACGCGTTCCTCGATGCGCATGCGCAGAAAGAAGATCAGCGCCACGGCGATGCCGGCGATCCAGCCCAGCGCGGACGCCGACAGCGGCACCGGCAGCAGGCGCTGACCCGGCGCCAGCGCTTCCACGCCCATGCCGATGCCGCCGAAGAGCAGCACGGTGACGAGCGCGTCCGACGCGAGATCGTAGAAGTGACCGATACGGCTCGTCTTGCCGCTGATGCGGGCGAGTTCGCCGTCGGTGTGGTCGATGAAGTTCGACAGGACCAGCAGCACCGCGCCGAGGTTGGCCATGGCATAGCCGCCCTGGGCGAACGCCCACGTGCACGCCAGGCCGACGATCAGCCGCAGCGTGGTCAGATGATTCGGGCTCACGCGCGTGTCGACGAGCGGCGTGACGAGCCGGCGCGCGAGCCGCGCGTCGTATTGGCGGGGGCGCGGCGGCACGGGGCGTGTGGTCTTCTCGGCGCTTGGCGCGACAGCGCGCGCCGAAATAGTTTTCGGTATCGTTTCCATGAGGGGGGAATATATACCCATAAGACGGTAATGTGCAGGCCACCCGAAATGCCTGTACCTACCGCGACACCCTTGGCGGACGGGGCATTGACGCGCGAAGGAAAGTCCGCGTGCTGCCGCGTTGCCGAGCGTCGCGGCCGTCCGTGTCATACCTGGGCGATATGCGGCGATATGGGGCGGTAGGCGGCGATATGGGGCGGTGGGCGGCGATATGGGGCGGTGGGCGGCGGTACGGGGCGGTAGGCGGCGGTAGGCGGACGAAGTTCGCGATTATATTCCGCAACACTGTATTTCGCTTTTCGAGGACCCGCAGCGTCGATTTGACGCACCCTCCAATCGCCCCATTGCGGCCATTCCCAAGGCGGTTTTGGGGCTTGCGCCCGGAAAAGCGACATCGAGTCGGGATAGCGGCCGCTTCGCGATGCGCGGATAATGGCGGTCCTGTTTGTCACTTATTGCGGCGTTACGCCGCCGCATTCCCGCCATGTCCCAAACGATTGCCATCCTTACCGGCGCTTCGCGCGGCCTGGGCGCCGCGCTCGCGCGCGAACTGCTCGCGCCTGGCACCCATCTCGTGACGCTGGCCCGTCACCCGGACGACGATCTCGCCGCGCAGGCCGCCGCGAGGGGCGCGTCGCTCGAGCAGATTGCCGTCGACCTGTCCGACGCCGAGGCCGCCGCCGGGGTGGCCGAACGCATCTTCGCCGCGCTGCCGCGCGAGGCCGGCCGCTATTTGCTGATCAACAACGCGGGCACCGTCAACCCGGTGGCCAATGCCGCCGCGCTCGACGACGCCGCGGCCATCGGGGCCGCGTTCGCGCTGAACGTGACGTCCGTGATGCTGCTCACGTCGCGCTTTCTGGCGGCAACGCAGGGGCTGGCGGCCAAGCGTCAGATCGTCAATATCTCGTCGGGCGCCGGCCGCAACCCGAACGCGGGCTGGGCCGTCTATTGCTCGACCAAGGCCGCACTGGATATGTATACGCGCGTGGTCAACGCCGAACACCGCGCGCATGGCGTGCAGGCGGTGTCGCTCGCTCCCGGGGTGGTCGATACGGGCATGCAGGAGACGATTCGCAGCAGCAGCCCGGAGAGCTTCCCGGCGTTGGCACGTTTTCAGGAAATGAAGGCGAGCGGCAAGCTGTCGTCGCCGGAGGACGTCGCCCGCCGCATTCTGGCGCTGACGGCGCGCGATGACTTCGGCCAGACCGAGATCGACGACATCCGCAATTACGCCTGAGCGCGCGCATCCGATAAAAGCACCGGCGCGAGGGCCTGGCAAGCCGGCGCACATCGACGCACAGCGGCGCACAGCGGTGCCTGTCGAGGCGGCGCGGGCGCGTGGGCAAGCATGGAGGAGCGTGCAGGGGCGTGCAGTGCATGGAGGAGCGTGCAAGAGCGGGCGCCGCCTGCGTGGCGACTTACTGCTCCGTGCTAGTAATGAAGACGTTCCCGTTGCGCTCCGGCGCGTAAAGGATCAGCGTTGGCGCATGGATGTCGAGCGCACGCTCGCACGCTTCGGCATAGGAGTCGAACTGCACGGCCCAGGCGCCGTTGCGCACGTAGCAGTGCGTGATGGTGTCGGTCCGGCGATCGAATTCCTGCCCGAGGAAGACGCCCTGCGTGTAGCACCAGACGACGAACCCCTGAAAGTCGGCCTGCTCGGGCGCACGAAATACGCGCCAGCGGGCGTTTTCCTGCCCCGCCTGACGCGCCGTGGCGCCAGCCGCCCAACGCTCGAAGCCGTCGTGTCGTTTGCGTTGCTCCATGCCGTGGTACCCCCTTGGGTGAACCGCCCTCCAGGTGCCGAAATTCGACATCCGCGGGCGCGTTTCCATAGTCGGAAGTTGTTCCCGGCTTTTCTATCAGGCAATTCCGAAAAATGGCAGGGAATTTCTCCAAACGAGGGCCGCGACGTCAGTCGTAATGGAGCGCGAGCCACACCGTGACTTCGCCCTGAGCGGTCCATTCGACGCGGTGCCGCCGGTGCGCCGCGATCGTCACCACGTCGCCGGGGCGCAGCACGAGCGTCTCACCCGGGGTGTCCGCGAATGCGAGCCCCGCGCCGCCGGCAAGCAGGGCGACCCACTCGTGTTGCGGCTGGTCATACCAGAAACCCGGCGGCGACGCCTGCCCGGTCGAGACGATGCGCTCCACGCGCACGCCGGGCCGGGTCAGCAAGGCGTCGAATTGCTCCGCGGCCGCGGGATCGGCAGACGCCGGCAGACCGGCGAACAGATTCGCGTCGGGCGAGAGCGGTGTCGTCATTTCCGTGGGCTCCGGGCGGTGTGGGGACTGCAACGCGGGATAGAAAGGATACACGCGCCACTCTCCCGGCGGGCCGACGGCGCAGGGCGCGCCGCGGACTCAGTCGTCGAGGTTCTCGTGCACGGCGGCGTCTCCGCGTCGCCAGTAGGCCGCCGCCTTGACCCATTTCGGGTTCAGGCCGCGAGTCTCCACCAGATGGCGGCGCACGGCCTTGGCCACGCCAGCTTCGGCAGCGACCCAGGCGTGAATGTCGCCGGCCGGCATCGTGGCGCAGGCGAGCGCATCGACGAGCGCCGTGCTCTGTCCGGCAGGCGTGCCCTCGCGGTAGATCCACTCGACAACGACGTCTGCCTCGCTCGTGAAGCGCAGACGGTCTGCCGGAGCGTCCACTTCGGCGAAGACGAACACGAGCGCGCCGGCCGGCAGCTCGGCCAGCCGCCGCGAGATCGCCGGCAGGGCCGTATCGTCGCCGATGAGCACGTAGCCGTCGAAATTCGTCGGGATGATGAACGAACCGCGCGGACCTCCCACGCCGAGCCGGTCGCCGGGCCGGGCCGAGCGCGCCCATTGCGTGGCGGGGCCGCAATCGTGCATCGCGAAGTCGATCACGAGCGTGTTCGAGGCAGGGTCGTAGTGGCGCGGGGTGTAGTCGCGCATCAGGCGCGGCGCTTCGCCGGGGGCTGGCTTGGCCACCCCCTCGGGGCCGATTCGCGGCAGCGACAGCTCGCCGGTTTCCGGATTGGGGAAGAAAAGCTTGACGTGATCGTCGAAGCCGGGGCTGTGAAAACCTTCCAGGTCGTCACCGCCCAGCGTCACGCGCAGCATGTGCGGCGTGAGCGTCTCGACGCTGCGCACTTCGAGCAGGCGCATGCGCAGTTCGTGCCGCACGCGCTGCGGCGTGCGCTCGGGGGTGGCGTTCGGGGCAGCGTTGTCTTGCATCAGATTCGCTCCAGTTGTTGTGCGGCCGCGTCGAGAATCGCGGCGAACGCGTTGGCCTGTTCGGTCGTGAGCGGCTCGCCGCCCAGACGCAGGTGTACGGCGTACTTGAAGTTGTGCAGCGCGCGCATGACTTGCGGCGGCATGTCTTCCGAGCGCTCGCGGCGTGTCGCCAGCCGCGCGAGCAATTCGGTCACGCTGCCTTCGTTTTCCGCCAGGTATTCGCGACCGGCGTCGGTCGCTTCATAGGACTTGCGCTGGCTGTCGCCCGTGTTTTCCTGCACGCGGATGTAGCCCATCTCCTCGAGCAGCGTGAGCGTGGGATAGACCACGCCGGCGCTCGGGCTGTAGGTTCCATTCACGCTTTCTTCGATCGCCTTGATGAGTTCGTAGCCGTGACGCGGCTGCTGCGCTATCAGATGCAGCAGCACGAGCCGCAGGCCGCCGTGGCTGAACAGGCGGCCGCCGCGTCCTCCCCGGGCGCCGCGCTCGCCGTGTCCGCCATGGCCGTCCCATCCGTCGCGCCCGTCGCGTCCGTCGCGTCCGTCTTCGCCTCGCCCGCCCCGGCGATGGCCGTAGCCGCCGCGACGCTCGTCGCCAAAATCCATTCCCTCCAGACCCATCGGGCCCCGACGCATGAAATCGCCACGTGATCCACGCATAATGCGACTCCTTATCGATGTGGTTAAGACATGTTTACGATATATCTAAATTGCATCGAAAGCAAAATTATTTTTGATTGGCAGGGACCGGCAGCGTGAAGGCCCCTGCACCGCAGGGGCGAGGGGGCCGAGGAGGCCGAGGAGGCCGAGGACATTGGCACCGACGAAATGGCCGAAAAATTCTATCGAAATCGATATATCGACAGTGCGGGAGGCGCGCCGGCGGCCAACAGCGATATACCCGGGGCTACGGCGCGGGATGACTGAGCAACTGGCCGAGAAACTGTCGGGTCTTGTCGTGCTGCGGGCGATCGAAAAACTGCGCGGGCGGGGCTTGCTCGACGATGCGGCCTTCGGCCATGAAAATCACACGGTCGGCCACGCGCCGTGCGAATCCCATCTCGTGCGTGACGCACAGCATCGTCATGCCGTCCTCGGCCAGCCCGATCATCGTGTCGAGCACTTCCTTGACCATTTCCGGATCGAGCGCCGACGTGGGCTCGTCGAACAGCATGATGCGCGGCGTCATGCACAGTGCCCGGGCGATCGCCACGCGCTGCTGCTGGCCGCCCGAGAGCTGGCTCGGATACTTGTGAGCCTGCTCCGGAATGCGCACACGCGTGAGAAAGCGCATGGCGAGCGCCTCGGCGTCCGCACGCGAGAGCTTGCGCGAACGCATGGGCGCCAGCGTGCAGTTCTCCAGAATGGTCAGATGCGGGAAGAGATTGAATTGCTGAAAGACCATGCCGACTTCCTGCCGCACGCTGGCTACGTTCGCACCACCGGCCGTGAGGTCGATGCCGTCGACGACGATGCGCCCGCGCTGCACCGGTTCGAGGCGGTTGATGCAGCGAATGAGCGTCGATTTGCCGGAGCCTGACGGCCCGCAAATGACGATCCGCTCGCCCGCGGCGACCGTGAGATCGATATCGGTGAGCACCTGGAATTCGCCGAACCATTTGCTCACGCCGGTCATCTCGATGATCGGGGCGCCGCCCTCGCCGGGCGCCCGCATGGCGGCGGCACTCATTGCAGCTTCGGCAAGTCGGTGTCGAGCCACTTGCGGTAGAGCTTGTTCAGTTCGCCGTTGGCCGTGTTGCGGGCGACGAAATCGTCGATCGCGGCGAGCAGTTCGGGCTGGTTCGGGCGCAGCGCGATGCCCATCGATTGCTGCAGGAGATTGAACTTCGGCTCGAACTGTCCCGGGGCGCGCTGCCGGATCGCGTTGGCGACGGTGACGGAGCAGCCGATCGCATCGACCTGTCCCGAGAGCAGTGCTTGCATGGCGGAGGCGTCGTCGTCGAAGCGTCGGATCTCGGTGCCTTCGGGCGCGCTTTTCGTGACGGCAATGTCCTGCGTGCTTGCGCGCGCCACGCCCACGCGCACGCCCTTGAGATCGGCGGCTGACCTGAGCGGCGCTCCCGTCTTGCCGAGCAGCACGATGGTCGCCGCGGCATACGGCTTCGAGAACTGCACCTGTTTGGCGCGCTCCGGCGTGATGGCAAGCGATGCCACGAGCACGTCGACCTTGCCGGTGAGCAGAAACGGGATGCGATTCGGTCCGGTGACGGGCACGATGTTGACCTTTACGCCGAGATCCCTGGCGAGCAGTCGGGCGACATCCGCGTCATAGCCGTCGGGCTGATTCTGCGCGTTGAACGTGCCATACGGTGGGAAGTCGACCAGCATGCCGACGTTGAGCGTGCCCTTTTTCTTGATGTCCGCCACGGTCTGCGCGTGGGCGGGCGCGGCGAGCAGCGAGAGCGTGCCCGTCAGCAGGCCGCCGAGGGTGCCGCCGAGCGAGCCGACGAAGCCGGCGGGCATGGCGGCCACGCCGAGCGTGGCGAGGAAGTGGCGGCGCGACGGCGTCGCGCCATCTTCGCGGGCGGCCGGACGGCTGGCCGGGTGCGGTAGCTTTCGAGTCATGCGAAGTCTCCTGAGACGAAGTGCGAAACGTCGAAAATCGACGGAAAAGCCCATCCGGTGGCAGCGGCACGAACAGCGGCACCCGACAGCACCCGACAGCACCCGACAGCGCCAGGCAGCGCCAGGCAGCACCCGAGAGCAGTACCACAATGCCTTGCACCGCTGCGGTGCCATGCAATGTCCCCGACGCGACCTGGCGTGGCCCGGTGCGCCCTAGCGCGCCCATGCCGCCGCCTGTCGCCGCTCGAGCCGTGCGGCAAAGCGCGACAGCGGCCAGCACATCACGAAGTACAGCGCGGCCACGACAGAGAACACGGCCATCGGCTGGAACGTCGCGTTATTGACGATCTGTCCGGCGCGCGTGATTTCGGTAAAGCCGATGATCGCGGCGAGCGATGTGCCTTTGACGATCTGCACCAGATAACCCACCGTGGGCGCAATCGCGATGCGTCGCGCTTGCGGCAGCACGACGTCACGCATGCGTTGGGACCATGTGAGCGAGAGCGCCTGCGCTGCCTCGGTCTGCCCATGCGGCACGGCCTCGATGCAGCCGCGCCAGATTTCACCGAGAAATGCGGCGCTGTTGAGCGTCAGCGCTGCGCCCGCGGCGATCCATGGATCGATCTCCACGCCGAACACGGGCGCGCCGAAGAAGATCAGAAACAGTTGGAGGAGCAGGGGAGTGCCCTGAAACAGCTTGATGAAGGCGAGCGAAATGTTGCGCAGCCAGACGATGTCGCCGGTGCGCGCGAGCGCCACGCCAAGCCCGAGAATGCCGCCGCCGACGAAGGCAATGGCCGACAGGGCGAGCGTCCAGCGTGCGGCCTCGACAATGAACCAGAATTCGGACCAGCCGAACGTGCGCATGGGCGGGCGCCTCCGTCAGGGGCCGCGACGCTCGGGGAAATCGAGCGTGCGGCGGTAGATCGCGCGAAAGAGCGCCGAGAACGCGAGCGAGAGCAGCAGATAGATCGCCGCGACCACGATATAGATTTCGAAGCTGCGGAAGGTCTGCGACTGGAGCGTTGCGGCCACCGACGTGAGGTCATCGGCCGAGATGACCGAGACGACCGCCGAGCTCAGCATCAGCAAAATGAACTGGCTGGTGAGCGCCGGATAGATGGACTTGAGCGCGGGCTTGAGGATGACGAAGCGGAAAATTTCCCACGGCTTGAGGTTGAGCGCGAGGCCCGCTTCGATCTGGCCGCGGGGAATGGCGTCGATGCCGGCCCGCAGAATCTCGGTCGCGTAGGCCCCGAGATTGATCACCATCGCGGTGAGTGCGGCCGTGTGCGGACTCCAGCGCAGGCCAACGGCGGGCAGGGCAAAGAAAAAGAAGAAGAGCTGGACGAGGAACGGCGTGTTGCGAATGAGCTCGATGTACGCCTCGACGATCCATCGCACCGGCGCCGGCCCCGAGGTCTTGCCCCACGCGCAGGCGATGGCGAGCAGCAGGCCGAGTGCCGTCGCACTCAGCGAGAGTTCGATCGTGATCCACGTGCCCTTGAGCAGTAACGGCCACGCCGCGAAGACGTCGCCAAACGCAAACGTGTATTGCAAGGAAGCCCCCTCGCAGCTTGCCGACCGGTGTCCCGAGCGATGTTAGCGGGCGGTGCATGAGGCGTCCACTCCGCACAAACCCCAGCGAAAACCCTAGGTTTTGACGCCTGGCGAGTGCGGCGGCCAGGCGTTGAGCACGGCGAAAGACGTCGAAAGAGGGCGACGGGACGAAAGCCGGTGTGCGGACAAAAAAAACGGCGCCGAAACATCGGCGCCGTTCTCGGGCGTAGCGGCCAGAGCCTGTCGTATCGCGCTGCCGTGCGAGGCACGGCGTGGCGACGGCAAGACTTACTGGGCGGCGTCCTTGACCTTCTTCAGCGGGCGAACCTTCACGCGCACCGAAGCCGGCTTCGCCGGGAACCAGCGCTCCTGGCCCGTGAACGGATCCTTGCCGAAACGCTTCGCCTTGGCGGCGATTTGTTGCGACGTGACCTTGAACAGACCATGCAGCGTGAATTCGCCGGCACCCTTCTTGTGCAGCGAGCCGAGGATCGTGTTCTCGAGCGCGGCCAGCACTGCCTTCACTTCCTTCACGGCGACAGCCGATTGTTCCGCGAGGTGGGCTGCGAGCTGGGTCTTGTTGAGCGTTTCCTTGATCGGCGAGAGCTTGCCGTTTGCGGCTGCCTTCGGCGCTGCCTTGGCTGCCTTCGGCGCTGCCTTTTTCGCTGCCGGCGCCTTCTTGGCTGCCGGAGCCTTTTTCGCCACAGGGGCCTTCTTTGCTGCTGCTTTCTTTGCCGTTGCCATATCGATCCAATCGATGAGAATAAGAAAGTGCCGTCGGAGAACGGCCACCCGAATGATACGTCTTGCTGCGCCGACGATTCTACCTAAGAAATCGCTTTGTGCGAGTAGTGCGCGACGAATGTTGCGCGCTTGCCGCACAAGGCTGAGCGGCCATTCCGCGATGTTCCGGCGCCATCCCGACGACATTGCGGCGGCGATTCCATTCGTTTCGTTCGCGACCTCGCGCGCTGGCACCGCCATGATCTCCCGTCCACGAGAATCGGGCGAGCGCGTTCGCGCGCAATCGGGCGCCGGCTTTCCCATCATTTTCGACGGTGCTGATGGCATCGATGGCGCCGATGGTGCTGGCGGTGCTTTCGCGCGTGCGCCGGCCCGCGGTGCGAGCCGACACGTTCGCCGAATGCCCTCGAACCCCTTAGAAACGCTGCATCTCGCAGGTCTCGCAGCGGCCGTCGCTGTTGCACCAGGCGTCAGTGAGCGTCGTGCCGTCCGGCCCGAAAGTGATGTCGTGCTTCGCGCCGTAGCTGCCGGCCAGTTGCAGGCGATCGCCTGCAAGCACGCCCTGCACCGTGGTGTGGACGTTCGGTTCGACGTCGTCGACGCTGCCCGTGACTTGTGCGCCGTTCAGTGCGAGCGCCATCAGACGAGTCATCGGCGAGCTGAACCATCCCCACCACGGCGGGGCGTTCCTGCACAGGCCACGCCAGCGGCCGGACGGGTTCACCACGCGCGGCGGCGCGGCGGGCGCTGCCATGGCGGCGCCCGGCGCTATTGGCGGGGTGACGAGCGTGGTGCCGGCAGGCGCGGGCGCATCGATCGCGGCAACGTCGCGGGCGGTCTCCGGCGCGTTCGCATTTGGCGCGTTGAGCGCATTGAGCCCGGCGGTGTCGCCGATGCTGTCCGGCAGCGGTGCGCTCGTCTGCGGCGTCGCGCTGGCGACTGCCGCGTTCTGCGCGGCGGCGGGCGGGACATAGGTACTGACGTTGCCGGAGGGCGCGGCGCTCGGCGAGGCAGCAGCGGGTGCGGCGCTGAACGTGCCCGGTGCGCCTTCGACGCGCGCCATGTCGGGCGGCAATCCGTCGTTTGCCACCGGCGCCGGCGCGGCAGCGCACACGTGGCAGGACATACGGGAGAGACTGTTGCGGGTGAGCGCACGCGAGCCGTAGAGGCGCTGCGTGCCCATCGAGCCGTCGCGCAGGATCGTGACGTAGGGCGTGTCGTCGAGTCGGTAGTCGATCTTCGCGCACGACGGCGCGTCGGTCTGCAGCGTGACGTCGGCCGAGAAGGCGCCGTTGGCCGCGCGCGTGGGCAGCACCGTCACGGAGGCCGAACAATCGGCGACGATCCGCGCGCAATCGCAGGCGGGCGCCGGCGCGCGTGCCGGACTCACCGATTGCGCCTGTGCATGGCCGGCAACCCCGAGCATGCCCGCGACGAGCCATCCCGTCGCGAACTTCCAAGACTTGAAACCCCGCATGATGTATCCCCGAATGTGGCGGCTTATCCTATGCAGCGGATAGTCGAACAAAAGACGTCGGCTGACAAGAGCGGAAAGCCGGGAACAGCATGGGAAAAGCCGGACACGGCGCCGAATGCGGTGCCATCGGGCCGTCATGCAAATATGAGACTCGGCCTAGCGCACGGCGTCGGTCGCGAAGTCTACACTGGCCGGGTACTGTGCCCCTTACCGGCGGCCAAGCGCCGTCGTTCTCCGGAGACGTGCATGTCCGCCGATCGCTCGAAGGCGCTCTCATCAGCGCAATCCGCTCAATCCGCCCAATCCGTTCCTTCCACGGGGAGCGTCAACGCCCCGCTGCCCGCCGGATCGCCGTCCGTTCCGGGCGCCGCGACCGCTGCCGGCATGCCGTCGGCAAGCCGCGTGCTGTCGATGCTCGCAACGTTGTTCTTCGCGATGGGGCTCATCACGTCGCTCAACGACATCCTCGTTCCGCACTTCAAGGCCGCCTTCGATCTGACGTACCGCGACGCGGCGCTCATCCAGTCGAGCTTCTTCGCGGCCTATTTCGTGGTGTCGTATCCGGCGGGGCAGTACACGGCGCGCGTGGGCTACCGGCGAGCGCTGGCAAGTTCCCTGTGGCTGGCGGGCTTCGGATGCGCGTTGTTCTTTCCGGCGGCGGCGCTGGTCTCCTACGCATGTTTTCTTGCCGCGCTTTTCGTGCTGGCGAGCGGCATCACGTTGCTGCAGGTGGCCGTGAACGCCTACGTCGAGACGCTGGGCTCGCGTGGCGCGGCAGCCAGCCGGCTCACGCTGGTGCAGGCGTTCAACTCGTTGGGGACGACGGTCGGGCCGCCGCTGGCGGCGTTGTGGATACTGTCGCCGCAAGCGGGACCCGTCGCGGGGCACGCGGTCGACACCGTGCGCGGCCCTTACGGGTTGCTGGCCGCGGCGCTCGTGCTCGGCGGCATTGTGCTGTGGCGGCTCAGGCTGCCCGAACCGGGGCGGCGCGAGACAGGAGCCCCGGAAGCGCCGGAAACGCCGCAAGCCGCGGTGAGCGCGGGGGCCGGCGTGGCCGGTGTGGCCAGCGTGGCCGGTGCGAGTGACGCCGGCAATGTACGGGGGCTGCTGGCGCATCGGCCGCTGCGTTACGGGATTGTGGCGCTCTTTCTGTATGTCGGCGCCGAAGTGAGCATAGGCAGCTTTCTCATCGTCTACCTGACACACGCGAACACCGGCATCGCCGACCATGCGCACGCGAGTCGCTACCTGGCGCTCTATTGGGGCGGCGCGATGGTCGGTCGCTTCGTGGGGGCATGGCTGCTGCGCAGCGTGTCGCCCGGACGGATGCTGAGCCTGTGCGCGATCTACAACCTGCTCCTCATCCTGGCGTCTCTCGTCTTGCCCGCCACGCTTGCCATGTGGCTGCTGCTGGCCTGTGGTCTGGGCAACGCCATCATGTTTCCGACGATCTTCTCGCTGTCCGTGGGCGGGCTCGGCGCGCGAGTGAGCGAAGGGGGCGGGCTGATCTGCATGGCCATCGTGGGCGGTGCGGTGCTGCCGTATTTGCAAGGCGCGCTGGCCGACGCTGCCGGCGTGGTGCTGTCGTTCCTCGTGCCGGCCGTCGCCTACGCCTACATTGCGGCATTCGGGGAGTGGAGCGCGTCTCAGCCCGGCTTGCCGAAGGTGTAACGGCCGAAGATGAACAGCACGTTGCCGTTGCCCTTGCCGCCGGGCACGTAGGCGGTTGCAACGTAAGCGCGTCCCACGCCGATCTGCGCGAGCGGCAGCGCGCCGGGGAAGGGCACCCCGCCGAGCGTGTCCGAGCGCGACATCAGGAATACCGTGTAGCCGAGACCGAAGCGAACCGGCCCGGCATTCGCGACGTTCCAGATCCGTCCGTAGCCGGCCATCGGCGACCAGTCGTTGTGCGAGTCCTTGAAGGCCATTGCGTACAACATGCGCGAGCCGTTCTTGCCGTCGGACAGCACGCGTCCGTAGCCGAGGCCCCACGGGTTTTCGTTGTACTGGGAAATCTTGTCGCGCGTGTAGGCGAAGCGCAGGTGGTGCGTATGCAGCGGCACGTACAGATCGCTGGCGCCTTGGGTGGCCACCTCGCGCACTTCGTCGACGATGGCGCCGGTCCATGTCGAGATGCCGCTCGGCGCATCGTTGGCCTGCGCCGTGAATGGTGTGAGCGAGGACAGCACGGCGCACCAGGCGAGATGGCGGCAACGTTGCGAGGCGCGAGACAGGGGGGCAGCCGATGCGAGATGAATCGATGACGCGAGCCGCCCGTTGTTTTGGGGGGTGGTAGGCATTGCAGAGGTAACGCGTGAAATGCGCCAGCGCCCGAGGCGCGTGCGGCAGTGAATCGGGTTGCGGGGACCGTCGGGCGTAGCCTCGACGTCGAATCGGCAAACGTGTGGATGCTGGGTCAGCGGACGAGATGGGTGACGCTGAGCTACCTTGATTTGCGGCGTATCTAGACCGCAGCACACGGTGAAAAGTTCGCGCTCGGTCGGCGCCGGGGCGCCCGGCACTGGGCACCTGGGCGCCTGGGCGCGGTGGCCATCGATCGTCCCGCCGGCATGGGCTCACCCTTCGGGCCTGCGTTGAGCACTGTTGCTGCGCTGTATGAAAGTCCTTTGGCGTCAACCAGATACATCGGATATCGACGCGTTATTCACCGGGTTGTGAACATTTTCTGTGGATAACGGCGGGGCCCGTGGCGATGCCGTTCACATCACGCTCGCGCCACGCCGTCGCTTTGCCGGACCGCGCGGCGACGGCGCAGCAAATGCGCGCGCGACTTTTTTCTCGTCCGATCAACGACTTGAATGAGCTATCCGCGAGTTGTCCACCGGCTTGCAAACAGATTCTGTGGATAACGGCGACTCTCGCAAACCCGCGCCATGCCTCGTTTTGCAGCCGCCGGCACAACTTTCGCGCGCGACGAATCTTCCCTGTCGAATCATCCACTTGCGACGCTTTTCCGCAAGTTATCAACTGCCTTGTGAACAAAAAATGTGGATAAACGGCTGTCTTTATAAATCTCAAAATATGAGATCAATTTCTACATATTGACATTTAAGTTGTCGCGGACTTACGATGCGCCTCATACCGGAGGACGGATACGTTCAGGAGACGACAGTGACGGAACGACGCAAACAGAAAGTGGCGATCATCGGCTCGGGCAATATCGGCACCGACCTGATGATCAAGGTGATGCGCAATAGCGAGCATCTGGAGATGGGCGCGATGGTCGGCATCGATCCGGCCTCGGACGGCCTTGCGCGCGCCGAGCGTCTCGGCGTACCGACCACGGCAGGCGGTATCGACGGGCTGCTGGCCATGCCCGGCTTCGACGACATCCGCATCGCGTTCGACGCCACGTCGGCCAAGGCGCATGCGCATCACAACGAACTGCTGCAGGCGCGTGGCGTACAGGTGATCGATCTGACGCCGGCGGCCATTGGCCCTTACGTGATTCCGTCGATCAACCTCGATGCGCATCTCGACGCGAAGAACATCAACATGGTGACGTGCGGCGGCCAGGCGACGATCCCCATCGTGGCGGCCATCTCGCAAGTGGCGAAGGTCCACTACGCCGAGATCGTGGCCTCGATCTCCAGCAAGTCGGCCGGCCCTGGCACGCGCGCGAACATCGACGAATTCACCGAAACGACGTCCAAGGCCATCGAGGTGCTCGGCGGCGCGTCGCGCGGCAAGGCCATCATCGTGCTTAACCCGGCCGAGCCGCCGCTCATCATGCGCGACACGGTATTCGCGCTGTCCGAGCCCGGCGACCAGGCCGCCATCGAGGCGAGCATTCAGGCCATGGTCGACAAGGTGCATGCCTACGTGCCGGGCTATCGTCTGAAGCAGAGGGTGCAGTTCGAGCTGTTCGACGCCTCGCATGCGCTCAACGTGCCGGGACTGGGCAAGCTCACCGGTCTGAAGACCTCGGTGTTCCTCGAAGTGGAAGGCGCCGCGCACTATCTGCCGGCCTATGCGGGCAACCTCGACATCATGACCAGCGCCGCGCTGGCCTGTGCCGATCGCATCGCCGCCACCCGCCTGGCGCTTGCCGCCTGAGCGCCGCGCGCGCTCCCCGGAGACACATCACCATGACGCAGAAAAAACTCTACATTTCCGACGTGACGCTGCGCGACGGCAGCCACGCGATTCGTCACCAATACAGCATTGCCAACGTGAAGGCGATTGCCGCGGCGCTCGATGCGGCGCGCGTCGATTCGATCGAGGTCGCGCACGGCGACGGCCTGTCCGGCTCGAGCTTCAACTACGGCTTCGGCGCTCACACCGATCTCGAGTGGATCGCGGCGGTGGCCGAGACGGTCACGCACGCCAAGGTGGCCACGCTGCTGCTGCCGGGCGTGGGCACCGTCCACGATCTGCGCGCGGCCTACGACGCGGGCGCACGCGTGGTGCGCATCGCCACACACTGCACTGAAGCCGACGTCTCGCGCCAGCACATCGCCTATGCACGCGAGCTGGGCATGGACACCGTCGGCTTCCTGATGATGAGCCACATGACCACGCCGCAGCATCTGGCCGAGCAGGCCAAGCTGATGGAGTCGTATGGCGCGACGTGCATCTACGTGGTGGATTCGGGCGGCGCGCTGGGCATGAACGACGTGCGCGATCGCTTCCGCGCGTTCAAGGACGTGCTCAAGCCCGAGACGCTCACCGGCATGCACGCGCACCACAATCTGAGCCTCGGCGTGGCGAATTCGATCGTCGCGGTGGAGGAAGGCTGCGATCGCATCGACGCAAGTCTGGCCGGCATGGGCGCCGGCGCGGGCAATGCGCCGCTGGAAGTGTTCATCGCGGCCGCGTCGCGTCTGGGGTGGAACCATGGCTGCGACCTGTACACGCTGATGGACGCGGCCGACGACATCGTGCGTCCGCTGCAGGACCGCGCCGTGCGCGTGGACCGCGAGACGCTGGCGCTCGGTTATGCAGGCGTCTATTCGAGCTTCCTGCGTCACGCCGAGGCGGCCGCGGCACGTTACGACCTGAAGACCGTCGACATTCTCGTCGAGCTTGGTCAGCGCCGCATGGTGGGCGGCCAGGAAGACATGATCGTCGACGTCGCGCTCGACCTGCTCAAGCGCCGCGCCGCATAGGCCGCCTGCAAGCGTCGCCGCCCGGCGCCGCGCGAGAGCTCGCGCATCGATCCGATACGGGCCCATACGAACCCATACGGTTCCATACCGCGTCCATACCGCATCCATACCGGACCCGGGGCGTCGCTCTGAGGTCAGCCGGTCATCATCCAGGCAGTACCGGTGCCGGCCCGCTTCGCGCGGCGCCGGCTTTTTTTGCGCCCGTGTGCGCAGCTTCAGCGAGCGTGGCCGGACCAGCCGAGCTGGCGGCTGATCTGCGCCGCGGCGTCCTTTACGCGCGGCACGAGTTCCTGCATGCGCTCGCGGCTCATGTACTTGGTCGTGCTCGACACGCTGATGGCGGCCACGATGCGCTGGCTCGCGTCATACACGGGCGCGGCCACGCAGCGGATTTGCGGCGTGTCGTCTTCCAGATCGAAGGCGTAGCCCAGGCGCGCGTAGTCATGCATGCGCGCGAGCCAAGCGGTGGCGTCGATGGGGTGCGCGGGCACTGACGCCTGGAAGTGTTCGAGCTGTGCGCGCCACGCGTTCTCATCCTGATCGAGCAGCAGCGCCTTGCCCACGCCCGTCACGCAAATCGGTTTGCGCCCGCCGATGCGCGAGCTGATTTCCACGGCGCGCTGTCCGGGCAGTTTATCGAGATACATCACTTCCCAGCCATCGGCAACGGCCAGATGCACGGTGTCCCGCGTCTCGCTCGCGAGCGTCTCGAGAGCGGGGCGCGCCACGCGCGGCAGGTCGATCTGCCGGTACGCCAGAAAGCCGAGTTCGATGAGCTTGTTGCCCAGCCGATAGCCGCGCCGCGGCTCGAAGCGCAGGTAGCCGGCGTGAACGAGCGCCGAGGCGATCCGGTGGGTGGTCGAGGGTGTGATGCCCGTATGTGCCGAGAGCGCGGGCACGGTGTCGATGCCGGCGGCCACGGCCTCCACGATGTCGAGCCCGCGAAAAAGCGTCTGGCTCGCGAGCGTGCGCGGACGTTCGGCTTCAGTGGCTTTCGCTTTTGCCATCACGCTTCCCCGAGTGCCGGCAAGCGTTCGGGAACGTCGCACTTGAGCGCGGTGTGGCGCGCGGGTTCGAGCAACGCCCATTCGGGCCGGAGGGCCGTGAGGGGCAGGGGCGTGGCCGCCTGGCCGGGAGACGGTGTGGACACGTGTGCGGACATGTATTCGGGAGTCGGGCGTGATGCGCGTAGTGCTCGCGCCATGCGTTCGGGCGTCCCGGAGACGCCCGGGCCGGTGGCGTGAGCACCACGACGACAGACGTCGGGTGTCCGAAGTCTACCGCGACGCGTCGGCACTTGGCGAGCGACGTATCGCCCCGAGCGTCGCGCAACTCGCTCAACTCGCTCAACGCGCGCAACTCGCGCAACTCGCGCAACTCGCCCAACCCGCTCAACTCGCGCAATTCGCGCAATTCGCGCAATTCGCGTAAGTGGGCCCTCGCTGGGGCGCTGTCCGGACGCGCGTCGACGCTCGTGCAGGCCGACGCGCCGGCCCTCGCGCGCGTGTCCGCTCGACGAGGCGCCGCGCCCGAGGGACGATCCTTCTATAGTCGACGGTTTGCCGGCGCGCCGGCGCCGTTCGGAAGGAGGATGGGATGTGGTATCCGCATGGGGCAGGTGTGTCGGGGTGGGGCGCGCATGCAGGGCAGGCCCGAAGCCCGGGCGCCGAAGCGGCGGGCACGCGCGAGGCGTCGGCGTGGCGCCGTGTCGCGAGCACGGATCTTCCGGCCCGTCTCGAGCGTACCTTCAACGCCTTGCATAACGACGCACGGCTCACCGCGGGCGCCCACGCGCGGCCAACGACGCGGGACGTCGAACGGTACGCCGCCACGGCCGGAAGAGGCGCCGCATGGGGCGAACGAAGCGAACGAAGCGAACGAAGCGAACGAAGCGAACGAAGTGAACGAAGCGAACGAAGCGAACGAAGTGAACGAAGTGAACGGAGCGAACGGAATGGCCGGGGAGAACCGAGTGGATCAAGGGAATCAAGGGGATCAAGAGAATCAAGGGGATCAGGTGGACGGAATCTCCGCGCCGCCGGCGGCGGCCGCGCCGGTCCCCGGTCATCTTCCGAACTTCGGCACGCCTTCGCGCAGGCTTGGGCGGGAATGTGGGTTTCGACGGCGGCGGCTCAGCATTTCTATCGCAACGAGTTCGATCTTGCGCACGTGCGCGACCCGAAGCTCGCCCAGACACGCAGCCACGCCGAGGCGATGTTGGTGCCCACTCGCGTTTCCGACGTCTCGGTCGAGGATGCGTGCCGCGACATCTCGCGTTGGCTGGAGACCGTGACGGCCACGGGCGAGCGCGGCTGGCGCTTTCGAGCGGCCCGCGACACGATCTCGCTGGTCGGCAATCTTTCGCTGTTGGTGATCATCGCGGCCTCGCTGTATCGAGAGTCCGCGGCGTGCGCCGGCGGTGCGGGCCACGACGCCGCATCGCGCACGCGGGGCGCGGCCAGCGTGAACACGCCATTCGACGTGCCGTGGGCCGACTGGCTGCTGCTCGGACTCGAGGGCCTGAAGGGTGTGGTCACGCAGTCGCTCGGCTCGCCGACGCTAATTCGCCATCACGCGGCCGACGAAATTCTCAAGCGCATGGAAGCGGCCTGCCGTCTGCTCGAAACCTGCGTCGCGATACCGCAGACGACGCCTTCGTCGTGGCGCAACCGGTTGGGTGCGCTTGCCCGATCCCGCGATGTGGCCACGCTCTTTACGCTTTCGAATACGGCAGTGCCGCCCGCGCGACTGGCGCTCTGGTTGCCGTCCTGGTTCCGGGGGCCTTCGGCCGCCATGGACGGCTATCGAGGCTATTTGCGCGTGGCCGGGCTGATGCTCGATTCCTTTCGCGCGATGACGAGTCTGGTGGGCACGTGGGCGCGCAACGCAGCGTTTGCCGACGACGCCCACGGTCTCGCGCAACGCTGGCAGGCACTGAACGAGCGGCTTGCCCTCGTCCCCTGCGGCGACGAGGCGCGAGTGCTGGCGCGCGTGACACGCGTGAAGGATCTCGCCGCGCATTGCGACACGGCGCTGCTCGCCGAGATCGCATCGCGCGCGGCGCTGTGCGAGCGCTTGCTCACGTCACGCGAACCGCTGCAGGCCGGCGAGATTGCGCGTGTGTGCGAGTCGTTCGATGTCACGGCCTACCCCGTGTGCGTCGATGCGCGCACGCGTTTGAGTTTGTCGCCCGCCGAGAGTCCGTGGGGCAGACGTTGGGCGGAAGATGGTTGGCGCAACCGGCCCGCCACGCCTGTTCGCGCCACGTATCGGTTGCTGCTGTCGTACCAGCATTGGAGTTCGGCGTTGCTGGAGCGGCTGCTGACCCCGTCGCAATGCACCGAGGCGGCCGGGCGTGCCGAGGGGCGGGCGGTGCCCGGCGGCGCGCCCCGAGCGGGCGATCCCCCCGGCATTGCACGCGCACCAGGCGGCGTCGTGTACGTCGACATCGATTCGACACGGGTTTGAGTCGGGCTGTCCGCGACACGAGACGTCCATATCGTATGGACGCCGCATGAAGATCCGTTGACCGCGTTCGTCAGAAGGAGCCCCGCCGATCCGGACGGCGTGGGCCGCCGCAGGCGGCAACGCGCTCGCCACTTACCAGTTCGTCTCGCGCTCGGGCGTCGCCGTGATCTTGTGAATGGAAAGGTCGGCGCCGTAGTACTCCTGCTCGTCGTCGAGGCGCAGACCCATGAGGCGCTTGATCGCGCCGTAGACGAGATAGCCGCCCGCAAAGGCGATGGCAACGCCCATCACGGTGCCGGCGACTTGCGCGAGGAAGCTCACGCCGCCGAGCCCGCCGAGCGCCGTCTGACCGAAAATGCCTGCCGCGAGCCCGCCCCAGATGCCGCACACGCCGTGCAGCGGCCACACGCCAAGCACGTCGTCGATGCGAAGACGATTCTGCGTCACCGTAAACAGCCACACGAACAACCCGCCCGCCACCGCGCCCACGACGAGCGCGCCCAGCGGATGCATCACATCCGAGCCCGCGCATACCGCCACGAGGCCGGCGAGTGGACCGTTGTGGATGAAGCCAGGATCGTCCTTGCCGATCCACATCGCGACCAGCGTGCCGCCGACCATCGCCATGAGCGAGTTCACCGCGACCAGTCCCGAGATGCCGCCCACGCGCTGTGCGCTCATCACATTGAAGCCGAACCAGCCTACGATCAGAATCCACGCACCGAGGGCGAGGAACGGAATCGATGACGGCGGGTGCGCCGAGACCTGACCCTGGCCGTTATAGCGCCCGCGACGCGCGCCGAGATGCAGCACCGCCGCCAGTCCGATCCAGCCGCCGACCGCGTGCACCACGACCGAGCCCGCGAAGTCGTGGAACGGCGCGCCCAGCGCACGTGTGAACCCGTCCTGAATGCCGAGATGGTTGTTCCACGCAATTCCCTCGAAGAACGGGTAGACCACGCCCACGAGGAAGAAGGTCGCCACCGACTGCGGATGGAACTTCGCACGCTCGGCAATGCCGCCCGACACGATGGCCGGAATCGCCGCGGCAAACGTCAGCAGGAAGAAGAACCGGATCAGCGCATAACCGTTGTGCGCCGAGAGGACGGTCGCGCTCGACCAGAAGTCGACGCCATATGCGAGCGGATAGCCGATGAAGAAGTACGCGAGTCCGGAGACCGCGAAGTCGGTCAGGATCTTGACCAGCGCGTTCACCTGGTTCTTCTTGCGGACGGTGCCGAGTTCGAGAAACGCGAAGCCGGCGTGCATGGCAAGCACCAGAATCGCGCCGAGCAAAAGAAACAGCACGTCGCCGGGTGTATTGGAATTGGGCATGAATGTGCTCTTTTGGTGCAAAAAGAAGGAAGAACGAAGATATGCAAAAGCAATGCCAGCGCCCTGTTTCGCATTGATTTATCAGGATGTTTTATTTGGCGAGGCGACACTCTCCGCCGCGCGCGGCACGGTCATGGTGCTGCACGCCGCGCTCGTGAGCGAAGTCAGTGCAAGCCCGCACACGGGACTGGCGTGAGGAGGCGCGCGTGGGTGAGGCGGTCGGGACTGGCGCCGGCATGGAAGGGCGATGAAAGGCCCGCTGCTGCCGCGCACAGTGCGGCACGCTCGCGTGCGGTATAGAATCGGGCGTTCTCGCGGCGCCGCGCGCCACGCCCGGCCGCTTCGCACCGGGGCCGCTCGGCGCCACCGTGCGACGACAACACCAACGATTGGCACACGCACAACCACTGAGGAAATCCCATGATCTTTGAAATTGCCCAGATCGAAGTGAAGCCCGGCACGGAAGCCGCCTTCGAGCAAGGCGTGGCAAAGGCCGCGCCGCTCTTCAAAGGCTCGAAAGGCTGCCACGGCATGCGTCTGCTCAAGTCCATCGAGCAGCCGACCCATTACAGCCTCGTGGTCACCTGGGAAACGCTCGAAGACCACACCGTCCACTTCCGTAACTCCGAGGCGTTCCAGCAATGGCGTGCGTTGGTGAGCGACTGCTTTGCCGCGCCGCCCAACGTGGGCCACGTCACGGAAGCGCTGATCGGCTTCTGAGCGGACGTCCAACCGGCGTCCCCTTCCGCGCCACCTCGTGACGCGAGCGCCGGGCGGCCACATGGGCAGTCCCGTCGCCGCCCGGCGTGTTTCTGCCGGCGGTCTTTCACGTGACGGGACACTAAGGGTTAACTCGGTGCTATCCGCGTAAAGTTTTCAGATAACATGCAAACCAGAAAAGCATGAGACGGACGTGAGAGGATGACGACCAAGCCCAGAACCCTGACCGAGCAGGTCGCGCAGCAGTTGCAGGATGCGATCCGGCAGGGCGTCTATCCCGTGGGCGCCAAGCTGCCGACCGGCAAGCAGCTTGCCGAGACTTATGGCGTGAGCCCGGCCGTGATCCGCGAGGTGACCGAGCGCCTGCGCGCGCAAGGGCTGATCGACAGCCGGCAAGGCGCCGGCGTGACCGTCAAGGCGCGCACTCCGTCGAGCGGTTTTCAGGTGCCGGTGGGCAAAGACGCCGCGGATCTCGCCAGCGTCTATGAGTTGCGTCTCGATCTGGAGAGCACGGCCGCAGCGCTGGCTGCCGTGCGCCATACGGAAGAGGACATCCGCCGGCTCGGCGAGATTCTCGAGAAGCTCGAAACGAACCTGTATCACGTGGAAAACGGTGTGGAATACGACACGGCGTTCCATGCCGCGATCGCCCGCGCCACGCACAACCGCTATTACGCCGATCTGCTGCAGTATCTGAACCTGCAGATCCGCCAGGTCGTCCACACCGCGCGCACGAACACGCTGCTTCACGACGGGCTTGCCGCGCAGGTGCATCAGGAGCACGTCGCCGTATTCAACGCGATCAAGGCGCGCGACCCGCTGCTCGCGCGCGCCGCCTCGCTCTCGCACCTGCTGCGCGCATCGGCCCGTCTCGGGCTGACGCTGCCCGGACGAGACATCATCACCGGCGCCATCGCGCCGACCCGCGCTTGACCTCGTCAGATGCCATCCCCGCACCGTAACCTCCGACGCGTGACACCATGACCCTCACCGCTTTTGCTCAACGCCTCGTCGATGCCGTCGGCGCCGACAGCGTCCTCACGTCGGCCGACGACGTGGCGCCCTGGCTGTCCGACTGGCGCGGCATGTACCGTGGCAACGCGCAGGCCGTCGTGCGGCCGCGCACGACGCAGGACGTCGCGAAGATCCTCGCGCTGTGCCAGGGTACGGGCACGCCCGTGGTGCCGCGCGGCGGCAATACCGGCCTGTGCGGCGGCGCGACGCCCGACGCGTCGGCGCAGAACGTGGTGCTGAGCCTCGACCGCATGAACGCCGTGCGCAGCCTCGATACCATCGCCAACACGATGGTCGCCGAGGCCGGGTGCATTCTCGAAGACCTGCAGCGCGCCGCGCGCGACGCAAATCGTCTGCTGCCACTGAGCCTCGCGGCCGAGGGCTCGTGTCAGCTCGGCGGCAACCTCGCGACCAACGCCGGCGGCGTGAACGTCGTGCGCTACGGCATGACGCGCGAGCTCGTGCTCGGCGTGGAAGCCGTGCTGCCGAACGGGGAGATCCTGCATGGTCTGCGCACGCTGCGCAAGGACAACACCGGCTACGACCTCAAGCAACTGCTCATCGGCTCGGAGGGCACGCTGGGGGTGATCACCGCGGCCGCGCTGCGGCTCTACGCACCGACGCCCGTGCGTCAGGTCGTGATCGCGGCCGTGGCGTCGCCGCGCCAGGCGCTCGAACTCTACGAACTGCTGTTTGCCGAATGCGGTGCGCGCATGCAGGCGTTCGAGTTCTTCACCGGCGAGTGTGTCGATCTGGTGACGGCCAACGTGCCCGGCGTGCGCGCGCCGTTCGCCGAGCGGCATCCGGGCTATGTCCTGATCGAGCTCGCCGACACGGCCGACGAACAGGCGCTGGCCGCCTTGCTCGAGCGCGTGATCGAAGCGGCGCTCGAGCGCGATCTTTGTGCGGACGCGGTGGTGTCGTCGACGCTCGGCCAGCTCGAGCAGATGTGGAAGTTGCGCGAAGAGATTTCCGAAGCGCAACGCGCGGACGGGCCGCATCTGAAGCATGACGTCTCGTTGCCGATCGAGGCCATCCCCGACTTCATGACGAGCGCCGAGGCGCGCGTGCGCCGCGTGTGCCCGCAGGTGCGGCCGTTCGTCTTCGGCCATTTCGGCGACGGCAACCTCCACTACAACCTGTCGCGCCCGGCCGGCGAGGCGCCGGAGTTCATGGCCAAGCACGGCGAGGCGATCACGGCCGAAGTGCTCGACGAAGTCGCGCGCCACGGCGGCAGCATCAGCGCCGAGCACGGCATCGGACAGCTCAAGCGTTCGTACTTCGTCAAGTACAAGTCGCCGCTGGAACTGCGTCTCATGCGCGAGATCAAGGCCGTATTCGATCCGGCCGGCATCATGAATCCGGGCAAGTTGCTGTAAGCGCATCGGCGGCTTGCCTCCGCTTGGCGTCGCTTTTTCGCCGGCGCCACTTGTTTCGCGCGTACTTTCAAGGGCGTCGTTGCCCGACCCGTTTTAGCCCCTGGCGTGAGCCCGACGTTGTCACTGTCGCCCTCGCGCCTTCTGAGGAGTCGACATGACCGCAAACCCCGCCGCCGGAGCGCCGCTGTGCCTTGGCCCGCTGCCGCAGATCGATCCACCCACGTTCGACGTGCCCGCCGGCGCGGTCGACACGCACGCGCACGTCGTGGCGGCGAGCGGCGATTACCCGATGGTGCCCGAGCGTAGCTACACGCCGCCGCCCGCGCCGCAGGAGAAGTACCTCGCCATGCTCGACGCGACCGACATGACTTACGGCGTGCTCGTGCAGATCAGCGTCTACGGCACGGACAATCGCTACATGCTCGAGACGCTGCGCCGCCATCCGGACCGGCTGCGCGGTATCGCCGTCGTCTCGCCCGAGGTGACCGACGCGCAACTCGAGGCGATGCATGCGGCCGGCGTTCGCGGCCTGCGCATCAACGTGCTGTTTGGCGGCGGCATCGGCTTCACGGCGATGGAGACGCTCGCGCATCGCATCAAGGATCTCGGCTGGCACATGCAGTTCCTGATGGACGTGAAGACGTTGCCCGAGCTCATGCCCCGCATGACGAAGCTGCCGGTCACCGGCATCGTCGATCACATGGGACACACGCCGGTGGCGCAAGGGCTCGACGCGCCCGGTTTCACGGCGCTGCGCTCGCTCGTGCGCGATCACGGCTATTGGGTCAAGCTCTCGGGCGCATATCGCATCAGCGAGCGATTCCCCACGTTCGACGACGTGACGCCGTTCGCGCAGGCCCTCATCGACGACGCGCCCGATCGCATGGTCTGGGGCAGCGACTGGCCTCACGTTTCGCTCACGCGCATGCCGAATACGGGCGCGCTGCGCAATCTGCTGCCGCTCTGGGCGCCGGACGCCGACGTGCGCCGCCGCATCCTGGTCGACAACCCGGCGCGTTTGTACGGATTCCCGGCAACGGCCTGATCGCATGACATCGCGCGCCCGCTGTGCCCGCGCATCACTCAAGATTTCAAGAGGAGACAAGATGAACTGGTATCGCCAGATGAACAAGACCGAACGGCGGACTTTCATCGCCGCCTTCGGCGGGTGGGCGCTCGACGCGCTCGACTTCATGGTGTTCACTTTCGTGATCAGCACGCTCATCACCATTTTCAGCATCGACAAGGCGCAAGCCGGCATGCTGGCGACGGTGACGCTGCTGTTCTCGGCCATCGGCGGCTGGCTGGCAGGCGTACTTGCCGACCGCTTCGGCCGCGTGAAAATTCTGCAGGCGACAATCCTGTGGTTCTCCGTGTGCACGATTCTGATCGGCTTCGCGCAGAACTTCGAGCAGATCTTCGTGCTGCGCGCGTTGCAAGGCCTGGGCTTCGGCGGCGAGTGGGCCGTGGGTTCGGTGCTCATGGGCGAGATCGTGCGCACGGAGTATCGCGGCCGCGCCGTGGGGACGGTGCAAAGCGGTTGGGCCATCGGCTGGGCGGTCGCGGCGCTGTGCTATACGGCGTCGTTCTCGTATCTGCCGGAAGAATATGCGTGGCGCGCGCTGTTCTGGATCGGCGTGATCCCGGCGCTGTTCGTGCTCTTCATTCGCAAGCACGTGCCTGAGCCGGAACTCTTCGAGCGCACGCGCAAGCAGGAGGCATCGGCGGCCCGGCGCACGTCGGCGTGGGCCATCTTCTCGCCGGCGCTGCTCAAGACAACGGTGCTCTCGGCCCTGCTGTGCACCGGCGTGCAGGGTGGCTACTACGCCGTGACGACGTGGCTGCCCACGTTCCTGAAGACCGAGCGCCACTTGTCGGTGATCGGTACGGGCGGTTATCTGCTGGTGATCATTCTGGGGTCGTTCATCGGCTACCTCACCGGCGCCTATCTCACCGACCGCCTGGGCCGCCGCGCGAACCTGCTGGTCTTTGCCGTGCTCTCGGGCGCGAGCATTTACGCTTACACGCAGTTCCAGCTGACCAACGATCAGATGCTGATCCTCGGTTTTCCCCTGGGCTTTGCCGCTTCGGGCATTTTCAGCGGTATGGGCGCTTACCTCACCGAACTGTTCCCGTCCGCGGTGCGGGCCAACGGGCAGGGCTTCGCCTACAACTTCGGGCGCGGCATTGGCGCGCTCTTCCCGAGCCTCGTCGGCTATCTGGCCAAGACGAGCGGCCTGGGCGCGGCCATCGGCCTGTTTGCCGGGGGCGCCTATCTCGTCGTGCTCGTGACCGCATTTTTGTTGCCCGAGACGAAAGGGCGCGAGATCGAGTAAGTTCTCACCTTCGCGGGTGGCGCGGGCCGCAGCTTCGGCGCGCCGCCCGGTTTTCATGATTCAACGGAGTTTCGCATGAAGATCCTGGTACCGGTCAAACGGGTAGTGGATTACAACGTAAAGGTTCGGGTGAAGAGCGACGGGAGTGGCGTCGACATCGCGAACGTGAAGATGTCGATGAATCCGTTCGACGAAATCGCGGTGGAAGAGGCGGTGCGTCTGAAGGAAGCGGGCGTGGCGAGCGAAGTGATCGCGGTCTCGGCGGGCGTGGCGCAGTCGCAGGAGACGCTGCGCACGGCGCTGGCGATCGGGGCCGACCGGGCGATCCTGATCGAGTCGGACGAAGAGTTGCAGCCGCTGGCGGTGGCCAAGCTGCTCAAGGCGATCGTCGACAAGGAGCAGCCGCAACTGGTGAT
>NZ_CABPSC010000010.1 GCF_902459585.1 Pandoraea nosoerga | reverse complement strand
GTTTTTTCGCACCTCCCGCTCGCCGCCGTAGCGACTCGCCCGCTCAAAACCGCCAACCACCGGGGCCTCTCGGCCCCTCCCGCCCCGTCGCTTCGCCGCTTGCGCCGCGTCGCCGTCGTTGCGAGAGACGAGATATTAGTGAAAACCCCGAAGCCGTGCAAGGCCTTTGTGAAAATAATTTGAATGCCCATGAAAAAACCCCGTCGTGACGGGTTTTTTTCCATGCGGGCGGCTTACGCCGCGACTTCTCATTTCTTGCCGAAGTAGCGCTCGTAGATGGCGTCGTACGTGCCGTCGGCCTTGATCGCATCGATACCCTTGTTGATCTTGGCGAGCAGCTCCGCATCTCCCTTGCGCACGGCAATGCCGTAATACTCCTTCGGGAAACTGCTATCGGAAACCGTGCGCAGCTTGGCGTTCGGATTGTTCGAGATGAAATTCACGACCACGCCGTTATCGGCGACCACCGCGTCCACACCGCCAGCCTCGAGTTCCTTCATCGCAAGCGGCGTGCCTTCGAAGCGCTTTACGGACGGATTGTTCTTGCCCATGAGCTTCTGCACGACTTCGTCGCCCGTCGTGGCCGTCTGCACACCGACCTTCAACGATTTCAGGTCGTCGAATTTCTGAACGGTCGAGTTGACCGGCACCGCGATGAGCTGCGACGCCTCGAAGTACGGCGTCGAGAAGTCCATCTGTTTGCGACGCTCGTCCGTGATCGTGATCGCCGAAATCAGAATATCCCTGTCGCCCTGTACCAACGAGTTGAAGATTCCCTCGAAAGGCGTATTGATGAACCGGACGGAAATGCCCGCCTTGTCGGCGACAGCCTTCATGACATCGATGTCGAAGCCGGCGATCTGGCGGGTATCGGTCTCGAACTCGAATGGCGCGTAGGCCGCGTCCGAGCCCACGACGTACACGGGTTGCGAGCCTTCAGGCCCCACCGACCGGCCCGCGGCGGATTCCTCCTTCTTTCCGCAGGCGCCCAACAGCAGCCCCGAGGCCAACATCAAGGCCAGCGCAAATGCACGTCGGTTGATCGACATCGTTTTGTCCCTTGCTGAAAAAACCGGCAGCCTATCACAGGACGGCCTCCAAAAAGGAAGCCGTCGCGGTTTTTCACCGACGCGTCAGCGATGCTTGAAAACCGGCTTGCGCTTTTCGACGAACGCCGCCATGCCTTCTTTCTGATCTTCCAGTGCGAACAGCGAATGAAACAGCCGGCGCTCGAACTGCACGCCCTCGTCGAGCGTCGATTCGAAGGCACGATTGACGGCCTCCTTGGCGGCCATGACGACCGGCAGCGAGTATTCACAGATGGTGTTGGCCGCGCCCACGGCCTCATCGAGCAGTTTGTCGAGCGGCACCACGCGCGACACCAGTCCGGCACGCTCGGCCTCCGTGGCGTCCATGAAGCGGGCCGTGAGACACATGTCCATGGCCTTGGCCTTCGACACGGCGCGCGTGAGACGCTGCGTGCCGCCCGCCCCCGGTATCACGCCGAGCTTGATCTCCGGCTGACCGAACTTCGCGTTGTCCGCCGCGATGATGAAATCGCACATCATCGCCAGTTCGCAGCCGCCGCCCAGCGCGAAACCCGCCACGGCCGCGATGACCGGCTTGCGGATACGGCGCACGGTTTCCCAGTTGCGCGTAATGTAGTCGCCCTTGAACACGTCGGCGAAGGTGTACTTCGACATCATGCCGATGTCGGCGCCCGCGGCGAACGCCTTCTCGCTGCCGGTGATCACCATGCAGCCGATGGCGTCGTCGGCGTCGAAAGCGCTGAGCGCCGCGCCCAGTTCGTCCATGAGCGCGTCGTTGAGCGCGTTGAGCGCTTTCGGACGATTCAGCGTGATCAGGCCGACGCGGCCGCGCGTCTCCACCAGAATGTTCTCGTAAGTCATCCTCTTCTTCCTCCAGTCAAAGTCTCGTCTTGTGATAGGGGCTGATGGCCGCGAGGCAGCGGCAACCCAGCGGCAACGCGGCGGCAGCGCGGCGGCGCACGCGACGAACCAGCAGTAGCGGCTCACCGGGCGTCGACTGCAGTGGTTAGGCATGATGCCATCGATCCCCGGGGGACGCACCTCTCGTTCCGCCACGCAGACAACGCCCCCCCTTATTGCGCCCTCATTGCCCCGCTCATCGCCCCCCCCCGCGCCGTGCCCACCGGCGCGGCGCCGCAGCGCCGCTGGCGTCGGGGAAAACCCGGCGTCATCGCATGCCACGCCGAAAAGATTTGATGCTATATTAACAAACCAACCGGTCGGTTAATTAATGTCGACAAACGATATCGACGACGACCGCCGGGGCCGTCCCGGCGTCTTGCCGCGCGCGTCGTGCACGACCGTGCCCGCCGGCAGACAACGAACCCGCCAGCCGCATCCCGACACGGACAGATCCACGACCATGACCCATCCCTTCTTCGCCAAACACCAGGAGACCCTCGAGCGCGCCCTGCAGGCCATCGCCACGCGTGGTTACTGGAGCCCGTTCACCGAAATGCCGAGCCCGCGCGCCTATGGCGAAACGGCCGCCGCCGATGGTGAAGCCTCCTTCAAGCAATATCTGAATGCCGCATTTCCGCTGGCGCAGCGCGGCAGCACGGGCAGCGTCGGCCAGGAAGTCTCGCCGTTCGGCTTTGCGCTGGGTACGACTTATCCCGGTTTCGAGATCGACGCCCTGCTCGCCCGCGTAAGCGACGCCCACAAGACCTGGCGCGCCGCGCCGCCGCAGACCTGGGTGGGCGTGTCGCTGGAAATCCTCAAGCGCCTGAACGAGCGCAGTTTCGAGATGGCCAACGCGGTCATGCACACCACGGGCCAGGCTTTCATGATGGCCTTCCAGGCCGGCGGCCCGCATGCCCAGGACCGCGGCCTCGAAGCCGTGGCCTACGCCTGGGACGAGCTGCGCCGCATTCCGGACACGGCCTACTGGGAGAAGCCGCAGGGCAAGAACCCGCCGCTGGCGATGGAAAAGCGTTACACCGTCGTGCCGCGCGGCGTGGCGCTGGTGCTGGGCTGCTGCACGTTCCCGACATGGAACGGCTACCCGGGCCTGTTCGCGAGCCTCGCAACCGGCAACGCCGTGATCGTCAAACCGCATCCGGGCGCCATCCTGCCGTTGGCCATCACCGTGAAGGTCGCGCGTGAAGTGCTCGAGGAGGCCGGCTTCGATCCGGACGTCGTGACCCTCGCCGCCACCAATCCGAACGACGGCGCCCTCGTCCAGCAACTCGCCAGGCGCGACGAAGTGCGCGTGATCGATTTCACCGGCAGCACCGCCAATGGCGACTGGCTCGAGACTCACGCCCGCCAGGCGCAGGTCTACACCGAGAAGGCCGGCGTGAACCAGATCGTGATCGACTCGACGGACGATCTCAAGGGCATGGCACGCAACATCGGCTTCTCGCTGGCGCTGTACTCGGGCCAGATGTGCACCGCGCCGCAGAACATCTACATCCCGCGCGACGGCATCCAGACGCCGGACGGCAAGGTCTCGTTCGACGAAGTGGTCGCGGCCATTGCCGCGAGCGTGCAGAAGACCTGCAGCGACCCGGCCAAGGCCGTGGAACTGCTCGGCGCCATCCAGAACGAGGGCGTGCTCGCACGCATCGACGAGGCGCGCAAGCTCGGCCGCGTGGTGCTCGACAGCCAGCCGTTGCAACACCCCGCGTTTGCCGACGCCCGCGTGCGCACGCCGCTCATCGTGGCGCTCGACGTGGCCGACGAAGCCACTTACACGCGCGAATGGTTCGGCCCGATCACCTTCGTGATCGCCGTGGACAGCAGCGCCCAGGCCTTCGCACTGGCCGGACGCACCGCCGCCCGGCATGGCGCGCTCACGCTGTCGGCCTACACGACGAGCGCCGAGGGCGAGGCCCAGGCGCTCGACGCCGCCCTCGAAGGCCGCGTTGCCCTGTCGCTGAATCTCACCGGTGGCGTCTTCGTCAACCAGTCGGCCGCCTATTCGGACTACCATGGCACGGGCGGCAACCCGGCCGCGAATGCCAGCCTGGCGGACGCCGCCTTCGTCGCCAACCGTTTCCGCGTCGTGCAAAGCCGCCACCATGTGGCGGCCCGGTCCGAAGCGGGCGGCGCCTGAGCGGCACGCGGCCCTACTGAGCGGCACACGACCCCTATATTAGAGAGAGGACACCGGGCGAAGTCACCGCACACGCGCCCGCGCGACAGGAAGTCATTACCATAGTCACTCGCCGTCGCGCGGACCGCCGCCGGCCGCACCACGCGCGCCGCCGCCCCCTCTTCTATAGCTCACGACAAGACAGGAACGAGACATCATGACCGAAGCCTTCATCTGCGACGCGATCCGCACGCCCATCGGCCGATACGGCGGCGCCCTGAAGGACGTGCGCGCCGACAACCTTGGCGCGATCCCGCTCAAGGCGCTCATGGCGCGCAACCCGAACGTCGACTGGACGCAGGTCGACGACGTCATCTACGGCTGCGCGAACCAGGCCGGCGAAGACAACCGCAACGTGGCCCGCATGGCCGCGCTGCTCGCCGAGTTGCCGATCGACGTGCCGGGCGCCACGCTCAACCGCCTGTGCGGCTCGGGCATGGACGCCATCGGCACCGCCGCGCGCGCCATCAAGGCGGGTGAAGCCGGCCTGATGATCGCCGGCGGTGTGGAATCGATGACGCGCGCGCCGTTCGTGATGGGCAAGGCGGACAGCGCCTTCTCCCGCCAGGCGGCGATTTTCGACACGACCATCGGCTGGCGTTTCATCAATCCGCTCATGAAGGCGCAGTACGGTGTGGACTCGATGCCGGAGACGGCCGAGAACGTGGCCGACGACTTCAAGATCAACCGCGAAGACCAGGACCGGTTCGCGCTGCGCAGCCAGGAAAAGGCGGCGCGTGCGCAGGCCGACGGCACGCTCGCGCAGGAAATCACGCCGGTCTCGATCCCGCAGAAGAAGGGCGACGCCATCGTCGTCGAGCGCGACGAACACCCGCGTGGCACGAGCCTCGAAGCGCTGGCCAGGCTCAAGGGCGTGGTGCGCCCGGACGGCACCGTGACGGCCGGCAACGCCTCGGGCGTGAACGACGGCGCCTGCGCCCTGCTGCTCGCGAGCGAGAGCGCCGCCAGGCTGCATGGCCTTACGCCTCGAGCCCGCGTGCTCGGCATGGCGACGGCCGGCGTGGCGCCGCGCATCATGGGCATCGGCCCGGCGCCGGCGACCGTCAAGCTGCTCAAGCAGTTGAACATGACGCTCGACCAGTTCGACGTGATCGAGCTCAACGAAGCGTTTGCGAGTCAGGGTCTGGCCGTGCTGCGTCAGCTCGGCGTGGCCGATGACGACGCCCGCGTGAACCCGAACGGCGGTGCGATCGCGCTGGGTCACCCGCTGGGCGCCTCGGGCGCGCGTCTGGTGACGACGGCCATGTACCAGTTGCACCGCACGGGCGGCCGCTACGCGCTGTGCACGATGTGCATCGGCGTGGGCCAGGGCATCGCCATCGCGATCGAGCGCGTCTGATTTCGCGCGCCGTTCGTCACTACAAGACATCCGGAGGAAGACACCGATGACCGCCACGGTTCAACTGACGCTGCAAGCCAACGTCGCGACGATCACGCTCAACCGCCCCGAGAAGCTCAACAGCTTCACACGGCAGATGCACGCCGAGCTGCGCGACGCACTCGACGCCGCCCAGGCGCAAGGCGCGCGTGCGATCGTGCTCACCGGAGCCGGCCGCGGCTTCTGCGCCGGCCAGGATCTGGCGGATCTCGACTTCACGCCGGGCGCCTCGACCGACCTCGGCGCGCTGATCGACGAGAACTTCAACCCGCTCGTGCGCAAGCTGCGCGCGATGCCGCTGCCGATCGTGGCGGCGGTAAACGGTATCGCCGCCGGCGCGGGGGCGAACCTGGCGCTCGCCTGCGACATCGTGCTGGCAGGCGCTTCCGTGAATTTCCTGCAGGCATTCGTGAAGATCGGCCTGCTGCCCGATACGGGCGGCACGTGGTTCCTGCCGCAGCGCGTCGGCATGGCGCGCGCCATGGGCCTCGCCATGCTCGGCGACAAGCTCTCGGCCGAGCAGGCGCAACAGTGGGGCCTGATCTGGCGCTGCGTGGACGACGACGCCCTGATGCCCGAAGCCCAGAAGCTCGCCGCGCACCTCGCCACGCAGCCCACGCTTGCGCTGGCGACCATCAAGCAGGCGCTGTACGCGTCGGCGACCAACACGCTCGACCAGCAACTCGATCTCGAGCGGGACGGCCAGCGCGCGCTGGGCGCCTCGTATGATTACGCCGAAGGGGTGAATGCGTTCCTCGAGAAGCGCGCCCCGAAGTTCGAGGGCCGCTGAGCCCCGCCCCCTCAGGGCAAGCCAACCGGATCGCCATCACGAACGGCCCCACAGACAACACCAGCGACGCACCGAACGCCAGGACCGCACGCACCGCGCGGCAGACCATAACAAGCGCAGCACAACGAGACGAGACAGACACGATGAGCCCGAGCACCCCCGCCACCATGGCGACCGCCGAGATGACCCCGGAAGCACTGGCCCGCGCCACGGGCGAGGCCATGTACCGCAGCGACCGCGCGAGCCAATGGCTCGGCATGGAACTGCAGGAAGTGCGCCCGGGCTACGCCCGCATGACGATGCGCGTGCGCGACGAGTTCCTCAACGGTCACGCCATCTGTCACGGCGGCCTCATGTTCACGCTGGCGGACTCGACGTTCGCTTTCGCGTGCAACAGCTACAACGTCAATGCCGTCGCAGCCGGTTGCAGCATCGAATTCCTGAAGCCGGTCGCCGGTGGCGATACGCTCACGGCCGAGGCACAGGAGCAGGTGCTCTCGGGCCGCCATGGCATCTACGACATTCGCGTGACGAACTCGGCCGGCGATGTGGTCGCCATGTTCCGCGGCAAGTCCGCACAGATCAAGGGCAGCGTCATCTGAGCTGGCGGCCCGGCAGTACGCGCTTTCGCTTCGGTCCCGGGACACACGACCAGGGCCATGAGAGCGCGAGACACACGTTTGAGCACTAGTAAGTTGCAAGTCCCCAAGGAGACAGTCATGACCACCGCCTTGCCGCTCGAGCCGATCGAGAAAGCGAGCCTCGACGAACTGCGCGCCCTTCAGCTCGAACGTCTGAAGAAGACGTTGCGGCATGCCTACGACAATTCGCCGGTCTACCGCCGCAAGTTCGACGAAGCCGGCGTCCATCCCGACGACGTGAACTCGCTGGCCGATCTGGCCAGATTCCCGTTCACCACGAAGCAGGATCTGCGCGACAGCTACCCGTTCGGCATGTTCGCCGTGCCGATGGAGCAGGTCTCGCGCGTGCATGCGTCCTCGGGCACCACCGGCAAGCCGACGGTCGTGGGCTATACCGCCAACGACATCAGCACGTGGGCCGACCTGGTGGCGCGCTCGATCCGCGCATCCGGCGCGCGACGCGGCGACAAGGTGCATATCAGCTACGGCTACGGGCTCTTTACGGGCGGCCTGGGCGCGCACTATGGCGCCGAGCGCGCGGGCCTCACCGTGATTCCGTTCGGCGGCGGCCAGACCGAGAAGCAGGTGCAGCTCATTCAGGACTTCAAGCCGGACATCATCATGGTCACGCCGAGCTACATGCTCGCGATCGCCGACGAGCTCGAGCGCCAGGGCATCGTGGCCGCCGAGTCGTCGCTGCGCATCGGCATCTTCGGCGCGGAGCCGTGGACCAACGACATGCGCTCGGCCATCGAAAAGCGCATGGGCATCGACGCCGTCGACATCTACGGCCTGTCCGAGGTGATGGGTCCGGGTGTGGCGTGCGAGTGCGCCGAGACCAAGGACGGTCCGACCATCTGGGAAGACCACTTCTACCCCGAGATCATCGATCCGGAAACCGGCGAAGTGCTGCCCGACGGCGAGTTCGGCGAACTGGTGTTCACTTCGCTCACCAAGGAAGCGCTGCCGATCATTCGCTATCGCACGCGCGATCTCACGCGTTTGCTGCCGGGCACGGCGCGCACGATGCGCCGCATGGAGAAGATCACCGGCCGCTCGGACGACATGATGATCATCCGTGGCGTGAACGTCTTCCCGTCGCAGGTCGAGGAGCTGCTGCTGCGCCAGCCGGTGCTCTCGCCGCACTACCAGATCATTCTGGACAAGGAGGGCCCGATGGACACGATGGCCGTGGAAGTCGAAGCCGCCGTGGGCTGCGACGACGCCGCAGCGCTGCAGACGGCGGGCAACGAGCTCAAGCGCGACATCAAGACGCTGATCGGCGTGTCGTGCGCCGTGCGCGTGAAGCCCGTGGGCGGCATCGAACGCTCGGTCGGCAAGGCGCGCCGCGTGATCGACAAGCGCACGCGCTAACGCCACGAGCGCGCACGTCGCCATGAAAAAGCCCGCGAATTCGCGGGCTTTTTTTGCGTCCTGGCGGCCGTGCCGCCGCGGCTTACTGATTCGGCAGGAACACCCACATGCGGCCGCTTTGCCGCATGCGTCCGGCCAGGTCGCCCGCGTCGTCGCCGAGCCCCCAGAAGAAGTCGGCGCGCACGCCGCCCTTGATGGCGCTGCCGGTGTCCTGCGCGAACATGAGCCGGTTGATCGGGGCGTTCGCCTGCGGACCAAAGGGCGGACGCGTCGTCGAGAGAAACACCGGGCTGCCCAGCGGAATCGACGCCGGATCCACCGCGATGGAGCGCTCGGCCGTGAGCGGCACGCCCAGCGCGCCGATCGGGCCTTCGATGCCGCCCACGCCGTGATTGGGCATCTCGCGAAAGAAGACGAAGCGCGGGTTCACGTCGAGCAGCGCATCGACGCGCGAGGGATTGGCGCGCGCCCAGGCGCGGATGCCCTGCATGGTCGCCTGCGCGGCCGTGATCTCGCCGCGATCGATCAGCCAGCGGCCGATCGACTTGTACGGCTGATCGTTGCTGCCCGCGTAGCCCACGCGCATGACGCTGCCGTCGTCGAGCAGAATCTGTCCCGAGCCTTGCACCTGCAGGAAGAACGCTTCGATGGGATCGTCCACGTAGACCAGTTCGTTGCCGCGCAGCATGCCGCTGCGGTTGAGCTCCGCCCGGGCGGGCAGCGTGCCGGGCTTGCGACCGGAGGGCCATTTGTAGAGCGGCGTCTGGTACACGCCGCCGCGCACGCGCGAGCCGTGCAGCAGCGGCTCGTAGTAGCCGGTGATCAGGCCGGTCTGCGTGCCGTCGGAGTTCGCAATGCGGAACGGCGTAAAGTATTGTTCGAAGAACTGCCGGACGGCCGCCGGATCGAGATCGTCGAGGCGCTCGGAGGCGCGGCACGCCGGCTGCCAGGACGGCTGGCGGCTCAGTTTGACGCAGCTCTGCGCGAGCGCCAGACGCGCGCCGATGAGCGAATCGTCCTGCCAGCCCTCGACCTGAGACCACGACACGGGCTGCATGCGGCCGGCGCCGGCAGGCGGCGTCGCCACGTTCGAGGGCGGCGCGCCTGGACGATAGGTGCCCGACGGAGGCACACTGGAACAACCATAGAGCAATGCGGCAAACGCGGCGAGCGCCAGGCCCCGGCCGGCGCGCCACCGCCCGAACACATTCAGGAAAAGCGTCATGGGTAATCTGTTCGATGAATATCCGGCCTTGCTGGTCCTGCCGGAGGTGTTGCTGGCGATCGTGATCGTCGCCGCGATCGTGATCCTGCGTCGCAAGCCGTCGCCCACGCGCCGCAGGCGCCACACACGCGTGGTGCAACCGATGCCGAGCGACACCGTCGAGGGCATCGACCCGCTCGAGCCCGATCCCGCCGCGCGCGCGACCTCCGGCGATCCGCTCAAACGGGAAGACTGGTCCGACGACCGTCGCTGACGTTCGGTGAGCGCTGCGCGCATGCCGCGGCTCAGTGCAGGGTGCGCGGCATGGTGAGCGCGAATTCGGCAATCGGCGCTTCGAAGCGCGTGCCGTCTTCCGCCACGCAGAAGTACTCGCCTCGCATGGTGCCCACGGGTGTGGCGACCATGGCCCAGCTCGTGTATTCGAACTGTTCGCCCGGTTGCAGGAACGGCTGATGACCGACCACGCCCAGGCCGTTGACCTCCTGCACGTGGTTGTCGCCGTCGGTGATGACCCAATGGCGCGAGATCAGCTGGGCCGGCACTTCTCCGCTGTTGCGAATCGTGATCGTGTAGGCGAAGGCGAACTGCCGACGGTCCGGTTCCGATTGCTCCGGGAGGTATTGCGGGCGCACCGTGACGGTAAATTCGTACTGGCTCATCGCGTGTTCCTGTTGCGCATGCGTGCTCTGTGTTGGCGTTCTGGTCTGGCGGCTCGCGCCGCTCGTTCGATGACGGCCTGCCGGGTGTGCGAGGCACACGGGCCGTCTCGTTTTGCAAGGCATTCTGCGGCAAGTCGCGACGGGTCGCAATGGGTCGCAATCGGTCGCAGCGGGCCGCCGCCGGCCTCGGGCGGGCCCCGGCAATCGGCGCCGGCGCGGCGCCCGGTCGGCCGGCGGCGGACAGGCGCCATGCGAAAGCTTTAAAATACCGGTTTTGACGCTACTCCCCCGCCCGCCATGACGCAATTCTGTATCGCCCCCAGTATCCTGTCCGCCGACTTTGCCCGGTTGGGCGAAGAAGTCCGTAACGTCGTGGCGGCGGGCGCCGACTGGATCCATTTCGACGTCATGGACAACCATTACGTTCCCAACCTGACGATCGGCCCGATGGTTTGCGAGGCGATCCGTCCGCACGTGGACGTGCCCATCGACGTGCACCTGATGGTGCGCCCGGTCGATCGCATCGTGCCCGACTTCGCCAAGGCGGGCGCGAACCTCATCACGTTCCACCCGGAAGCCTCCGAGCACATCGACCGGACGCTCGGCCTGATCCGCGATAACGGCTGCAAGGCCGGCCTGGTGTTCAACCCGGGCACGCCGCTGCATTACCTCGATCACGTGATGGATCGCCTCGACATGGTCCTGATCATGTCCGTGAACCCGGGCTTCGGCGGCCAGTCGTTCATTCCCGAAGCGCTCAACAAGCTGCGCGCCGTGCGCGCGCGCATCGACGCCTACACCGCCGACACGGGCCGCGAAATCCGTCTCGAGATCGACGGCGGCGTAAAGGTCGAGAACATCGCCGAGATCGCGGCGGCGGGCGCCGACACCTTCGTCGCCGGCTCGGCCATCTTCGGCAAGCCCGACTACAAGGCGGTGATCGACCAGATGCGCGCCCGACTCGCGAGCGTGGCATGACACAGTCGCAAACCCCACCGCGCCTGGACGGCATTCGCGCAGTCCTGATCGACCTCGACGGCACGCTCGTCGACACGGCCGGCGACTTCGGCGTGGCACTCAACGCCATGCTGGCCGATCTGGGCGCCGAACCTGTGCCGACCGAGCGTCTGATGACGTTTGTGGGCAAGGGCACCGCGAACCTCGTGCGCAAAACGCTGGCCGAGCGCTTTCCCGCGGACGAGATCGACGCCCTGTTCGAGCGCGCTCAGGACAAGTACGAAGCCGTCTACACGTCGATCAACGGCCAGCACACGGCGCTTTATCCGGAAGTGCGAGAAGGTCTCGCGGCCCTGCGCGCCGCCGGCCTGCCGGTGGCGTGCATCACCAACAAGCAGCATCGCTTTGCGGTCGATCTGCTCGCGCACTACGGCCTGTCGGATCAGTTCGACCTGGTGTACGGCGGCGACTCGTGGCCCAGGCGCAAGCCGGACCCGATGCCGCTCGTCAAGGCATGCGAGGCGTTCGGTGTGCCGCCGTCGCAGGCGGTGCTCGTGGGCGACTCGGGCAACGACGCGCAGGCCGCCCGGGCGGCGGGCTGCCGCTCGCTCACGGTGCCATACGGCTACAACCACGGCGAATCTATACAAACGATCGACACGGATGGTATAGTCGCCTCAATTCTGGGCGCGGCCAGGGTGATCCTGCCCGATGCAACGCCCACACTGGCGAGCTGAATTCGTCATCTTCCACCGTGCATTCAAACGCATGTTCCTGAACAAGAAACGGAGTCTGAGCGTGATCGACCGGGGGGCCTGGCCCTGGCGACGCTGGTCCTGCTAAACCCTTCCAAGGGGTGGCCGGGACCGCTGGAGCTCGTCTTCAGCAACCCGTTTCTTGCATCGTTGTCGTTCCCAAGAGTCAATGCATCGGCGCGCCGCGTTCACGGCGTGCGTGTTCGTCGAGGTCGGCCGACGCTTGCCGCAAGGCAGCGCCGCGTCCGCCCAAGCGCCTGACGTCGCGCGCCTGCGGCCCACGGGCCTCGACCCACGTCCTTGCCCGGCCTGTCGCCGCGCAAGCGCCGCCGGTACGGGTGACGACGCAAGCCATCATCCGGCCCGGCGGCGCGCATCGATCTCCCGGTCAGGCCACCCCGCAAGCGACTCAGGTATTCTCAACGCCAACCACGCCGATTCCGCGGGACCGCCCGCCGGCAAACCTTCAGGCAGAGTGCAACATGACCGAACTCGAATTCAAATCGCTGGCCAACCAGGGCTACAACCGTATCCCGCTGATCGCCGAGGCATTCGCCGACCTCGACACGCCGCTCTCGCTCTACCTGAAGCTCGCGCTGGGCGACCGGCGCGGCGCCAACACGTTCCTGCTCGAATCGGTGGTGGGCGGCGAGCGTTTCGGGCGTTACTCGTTCATCGGCCTGTCCGCGCATACGCTGCTGCGCAGCTTCGGCCCGAAGACCGAAGTGGTGCGCGACGGCACGGTCGTCGAGACGCACGAAGGCGACCCGCTCGAGTTCATCACCCGGTTCCAGGCGCGCTTCAAGGTGGCGCTGCGCCCCGGCATGCCGCGCTTCTGCGGCGGCCTGGCCGGCTACTTCGGCTACGACGCCGTGCGCTACATCGAGAAGAAGCTCGCGCACAGCACGCCGCGCGACGATCTGCATCTGCCCGACATCCAGTTGCTGCTCACCGAGGAGCTGGCCGTGATCGACAACCTGACGGGCAAGCTCTACCTCATCGTCTACGCCGACCCCACGCAGCCCGAAGCCTATTCGAAGGCCCGTTTGCGTCTGCGCGAGCTGCGCGCGCGCCTGAAGGCGCCGGTCGACGCGCCGGTAACGTCGGGCAGCGTGCGCACCGACACTTTCCGCGAGTTCGCCAAGCCCGACTATCTGGCGGCCGTCGCCAAGGCGAAGGAAGCCATTGCCGCCGGCGAGCTCATGCAGGTGCAGGTCGGTCAGCGGCTCATCAAGCCCTACCGCGACGCCCCGCTCTCGCTCTATCGCGCGCTGCGCTCGCTCAACCCGTCGCCGTACATGTATTTTTACAACTTCGGCGACTTCCAGGTCGTGGGCGCTTCGCCCGAGATCCTCGTGCGCCAGGAGCGCCGCCAGACGCCGGACGGCGAGCACGAAATCGTGACGATCCGCCCGCTGGCCGGCACGCGTCCTCGCGGCGCCACGCCCGAGCGCGACGCCGAACTCGCCACCGAACTGCTCGGCGACCCGAAGGAAATCGCGGAGCACGTCATGCTCATCGATCTGGCGCGCAACGACGTGGGCCGCATCGCGCAGACGGGCACCGTCGAAGTGACCGACAAGATGGTCATCGAGAAGTACTCGCACGTGCAGCACATCGTCAGTTCGGTGGAAGGTCGCCTGCAACCCGGCCTGTCGAACATCGACGTGCTGCGCGCGACGTTCCCGGCCGGCACGCTCACCGGCGCGCCGAAAGTGCGGGCGATGGAACTGATCGACGAGCTCGAGCCCGTCAAGCGCGGCCTGTATGGTGGCGCGGTCGGTTATCTCTCGTTCGGCGGGGAAATGGACGTGGCCATCGCGATCCGCACCGGCGTGATCAAGGACGGCAACCTGTACGTGCAGGCCGCGGCCGGCATCGTGGCCGACTCGGTGCCCGAATCGGAATGGCAGGAAACGGAGAACAAGGCGCGCGCCGTGCTGCGTGCGGCCGAGCAGGTGCAGGACGGTCTCGACGCCGAGTATTGAGCACACTGGCGAGAGGGCGGCCATCGCAGAATCATCGAACGACCATGGCCGCCGCACGCAAATTCTTGCACAAAACGCCGAGACCACGCCTGAAACGCCTCGATCGACCGCTTTTTACGACACCCCGCCCACGGCACCCCATGCTTGCTGCTACAATCGACGCCACCATGAAGTCGTACCTGTCTTCCTCCCTCCTCTGGTCGCCCCTGACCGCTGCCCTGCGCTGGTGGCGGTAACCCGCCACGTCCATCTCATCCCCATAGCGCCCTCCCCCCGCGGACACGCGACTCAATGTGGGGGCATGCTCAGGGGGAATTCGCAAATCTCACGCGTTCGACAATCCTTTGTCACCAGACGAACAGGGACCATCATGCTGCTGATGATCGACAACTACGACTCGTTTACCTACAACATCGTCCAGTACTTCGGTGAGTTGGGCGAAGACGTGCGCGTCTTTCGCAACGACGAGATCACGCTCGACGCGATCGCCGAGCTCTGTCCCGAGCGCATCTGCCTCTCGCCCGGCCCGAGCTGCCCGGCCAACGCGGGCATCACGCTCGACGTCCTCAAGCGCTTTTCCGGCGAGATCCCGATTCTCGGCGTCTGTCTCGGTCATCAGGCCATTGGCGAAGCGTTCGGCGCCAAGGTGGTGCGCGCGCAGCAGATCATGCACGGCAAGGTGAGCGAGATCGAGACCACGCAGCAAGGCGTGTTCGCCCATCTGCCCAAGCGTTTTACCGTCACCCGCTACCACTCGCTTGCCATCGCGCGCGACACGCTGCCCGACTGCCTCGAGATCACCGCGTGGACCGACGACGGCGAGATCATGGGCGTGCGCCACAAGACCCTCGACGTCGAAGGCGTGCAATTTCACCCCGAGTCGATCCTGTCGGAGCATGGTCACGCCGTGCTGCGCAATTTCCTGCAAGCCGCGCCGCGCGCCGCACGCGCTGCCTGAACCCACGCCCGCCACTCCGGGCCACGCCCCCGGGACAGAGGAGAACCGCATTCCATGATTACCGCACAAGAAGCCCTGCAGCGCACCATCGAACACCGCGAGATCTTCCACGACGAGATGCTGCACCTGATGCGTCTCATCATGAAGGGCGAGATTTCGCCGGTCATGTCGGCGGCCATCATCACCGGCCTGCGCGTGAAGAAAGAGACCATCGGCGAGATCGCCGCGGCCGCGCAGGTGATGCGCGAGTTCGCCAATCACGTCGATGCACCGGCCGACGAGCACTTCGTCGACATCGTCGGCACGGGCGGCGACGTCTCGCATACGTTCAACATCTCCACGGCGTCGATGTTCGTGGCCGCGGGCGCGGGCGCGAAGGTCGCCAAGCACGGCAACCGCGGCGTGAGCTCGAAGTCGGGCAGCGCCGACGTGCTCGAAGCGCTCGGCGTGAACATCATGCTCTCGCCCGGACAGGTGTCCGAGTGCCTTCGCGAGGTCGGCATCGGCTTCATGTTCGCGCCTAACCATCACCCGGCCATGAAGAACGTGGCGGCCATCCGCAAGGAAATGGGCGTGCGCACGATCTTCAACATTCTGGGCCCGCTCACGAATCCGGCCGGCGCGCCAAACCAGCTGATGGGCGTGTTCCACCCCGATCTGGTCGGTATCCAGGTGCGCGTGATGCAGCGCCTGGGCGCCGAGCACGTGCTCGTGGTGTACGGCAAGGACGGCATGGACGAAGTGTCGCTGGGCGCCTCCACCCTGGTCGGCGAACTAAAGGACGGCAAGGTCACCGAGTACGAGATCCACCCGGAAGACTTCGGGTTGCAGATGGTGAGCAATCGCAGTCTGAAGGTGGGCAGCGCCGATGAATCGAAGACGATGCTCATCGAAGCGCTCGACGACACGCCGGGCACCGCGCGCGAGATCGTCGCGCTCAACGCGGGAACGGCGCTGTACGCCGCGAACCGCGCGGCCTCGATCGGCGACGGTATCAAGATGGCGCGCGAGTCCATCGCAAGCGGCGCCGCGCGCGCGAAGCTCGACGAGTTCGTCCGGTTCACGCAACGCTTCAGGGCCTGAGGCGAGCACGCGCACGGGCGGCACGGCGCCGCGCAGCGCGGGCGGCCGCCGAACACCCATATGGCACCGACATAGCCGATATAGCCGATATCACACCGGCATCGCACCGATATCTCAACGAAGCCCGAATTTCCCGATTGCCATGTCCACCGTTCTCGACAAGATCCTGGCCGTGAAGGCCGAAGAAGTCGCTGCTGCGAAGCGCGTCCGCGAGCTCGCCGGTCTGCGCCGCGACGCCGAAGCGACCGTTGGCGACAGCGCACTGCGCACGCGCGACTTCGTGGGCGCGCTGCGCACGAAGATCGGCGCCGGCGTGCCCGGCGTGATCGCCGAAATCAAGAAGGCCAGCCCGTCGAAGGGCGTGATCCGCGAGCATTTCGTGCCGCCGCAGATCGCCGAGTCGTACCAGCGCGGCGGCGCCGCGTGCCTGTCCGTGCTCACCGACGTGCAGTTCTTCCAGGGCGCTCCCGAGTATCTGAAGGCCGCGCGCGCCGCGTGCGAGCTGCCCGTGCTGCGCAAGGACTTCATGATCGACGCCTATCAGGTGTACGAGGCGCGCGACATGGGCGCCGACTGCATCCTGCTGATCGCCGCCGCGCTCGAGCTCTCGCACATGCGCGATCTCGAGGCGCAGGCGCACGAACTCGGCATGGCGGTAATCGTCGAAGTGCACAACGGCCGCGAGCTGGACGCCGGGCTCGAGTTGAAAACCCCGCTGCTGGGCATCAACAATCGCAATCTGCATGACTTCGAGGTCACGCTGGACATCACGCTGGGCCTGCTCAAGCACATCCCGGACGATCGTCTGGTGGTGACGGAGTCGGGTATCCTGTCGCGTGACGACGTGGCGCGCATGCGCGCGGCCAACGTCAACGCCTTTCTCGTCGGCGAGGCCTTCATGCGCGCGCCCGAGCCGGGCGACGCCCTCGCCACGCTGTTCGACATGCCCCGCTGACTCGCGCACGCGAGCGGCATCGGGCAATCGGGGGTGCGGCGTCCCGCCCGGACGCCGTCACGGCTTCCCGCGGGCGGGGCGCGTCGCATCCCGGCACGGCACCGCACCGGCCTAACCGTCCGACGCCCTCACAGGAGCGGCCCGTGGCCATCGAACGCGAACTCAAACTTGCCCTGCCGGGCGATCTTCCCGACCAGCGCGCCGACGCGCTGATCGCTCATCTGGACCAGTTGCCGGGCGCGCAGGCGCGCGGCGAACGCCATCTCGTCAACCGCTATTTCGACACGGCCACGCTGGCGCTCGCGCGCGCCAAAGCGGCGTTGCGCCTTCGCTATGTCGCGCGCGACGGTCATGCCGGCCAGTGGCTGCAAACGCTCAAGTCGGTGGGAGAAGCACGCGACGGATTGCATGTGCGCCATGAATGGGAGCAGCCGGTCAAAGGCGAGGCGCTGGACCTGCCGCAGCTGATTGCCGCGTGCGACGTGCCGGCCACGGCGGACATCCTGCGCCGCGAAGGCGCGAGCGTGGTGGCGCAGTTCGAAACCAATTTCGTGCGACGTCTGTGGCGCTACGTGGCGGGCGATGGCACCGTCGTGGAAATCGCATTCGACCGCGGAGAAGTGGCGGTCGAGGCCGATGGCCGGCGACACACCGAACCACTGCTGGAAGTGGAACTCGAATTGCTCGACGCCCCCGACGGGGATCGCGCCGGCCAAGGCGAACGCATGCTCCACGCCCTGGCTGAGGATTTGCGTCGGGTGCTGCCCGAGTTGCACGGCGACGACCTCAGCAAGGCGCAACGCGGCTACCGCCTGCGACAGAGGGTGCTCGGCGACTGAGCGTCTTCGTGCACGAGGCGCCTGGTTGGGGCGGCTGGCCCCACCGCTCGCCGTCGGGCATCGCTTACCGGCACATTGTCCGTCGACGCAACCCCACTCATCGTTTGACCGATCCACGCATGGCAACACGCTCACGCAAGCCTACTTCCAAGACGTCGGCGCATTCCGACGAACGCCAACGTTCCCTGTTCGACGACCCGGCATCCAAGCCGCGCGCCACTGCCGGCGCGAATGCTGCTCCCCCCGGCGCTCGCATCGAAGGCGCGCTCAGGGGGCGCGTCGAAGACCAGTTCGAAGCATTGCCCGCCGCGTGGCGATCGCTCGTGGCCCCGTTCGTGGACAGCGACGCCTACGCACCGCTATGCCGCTATGTCGATGCCGAGGTTGCCGCAGGCAAGACCGTCTATCCCGCGGATATCTTCCACGCGCTGCGCATGACGTCGCCGCAAGACGTGAAGGTCGTCATCCTGGGGCAGGACCCGTATCACGGCGACGACAACGGGATCGCGCAAGCGCACGGTCTGGCGTTCTCGGTGCAGCGCGGTGTGCGCGTGCCACCGTCGCTGCGCAACATCTACAAGGAAATCGAGCGGGATCTGGGCATCGCGCCGCCGTCGCACGGCAATCTCGACGCGTGGGCAAGACAGGGCGTCCTGCTGCTCAACACGACGCTCACCGTGGAAGCCGGCAACGCCGCGAGCCACGCCAAGCCGTTCAGGACCGGCGGCTGGCAGGCCTGCACCGACACCCTGCTCTCAGGACTCGCCGCGCGGCACGGGCCGCTGGTGTTCATGCTGTGGGGCGGCCACGCGCAGGCGAAGGCGCCGCTGCTCGAGGGTCACGGCCATCTGCTGCTCGAAGCGCCGCATCCGTCGCCGCTGTCGGCGCACCGCGGCTTTCTCGGCTGCGGGCACTTCAGCGCCGCCAACGCGTTCCTGGAGCGGCACGGCAAGCCGCCGATCGACTGGCGCGTGCCGGCGTGACTTCGCCAAATGGAGGCGGGTGGTGACGGGATGGGGGGCGAGATCGGCTTGCCCGCTCACTCGCCGGGGCACGTGAGCGTGCCCATGGCCCCTTGTTGATAGCGGCGCGTAAGCGCCACGAGATCGCTCTCGTCGCGCGCGGCGAAGTTGCCGCGATAGACGACCGGCTCGCCGAGCGGTTCGCCGCCCGCCAGCAACAGGCGGGTGCCGGCGCGGCCGGCCAGTTGCCACTCGCCGGGCGGTAGCGCCAGCGCCTGCGCCGCGCCGCCCTCTGCGCGCAGCGCATGCCCCGCCAGCGCGGCGTCGCCACGCACCATCAGCGCGATCCAGCGCCGGCCGTCGCACGGTACCCGCAGCGTGCGCAGATCGTCTTCCTGCCAATCGAGTTGCAGGAGCGTCGTGCGCTCGCCAACGTCATTCCGCTCGCCCTTCTCGCTGCCGCCACGTATCTCATGCGACGCATGCATCTCCTGCACCTCGCGCGGCACCCGACGCTCGTGCCACTGGCCGCAGACGAGCGTCAACGCCAGCGCGCCCTCTCGCCAGTGCGGCATTGCATCGGCGCGCACGACCGTCTGCGCGGGCGCACCGTGCGCGTGGCGCCCCGCCCGATTCACGATCATGCGCACGCCGCGCGCGATCGCGCCCGCATGCTCGGGCAGTTCCTCGTGCACCGTGCCGCAATTCGTGTCGAGCCACAGCAGGTCGCCGGGACGCACCACGTCGTCGCCGCCATGCGCGTGACGGCAACGCATCGCCGTCGTGGAATCGGGAAAGAGGTAAGTCGCCACCGTGCAGCCCGCGTGCGGATGCGGCGGAATGGACGCGCCGTGGCGCCGGAAGATGTCGATCGACAGAAACGGATCGGTCTGCTCGACCTGATCGAAAACCCCCGCCCCCGCGACCGCGGCGCAGCGACCGGGACGGGAGACGGGAAGCACGCGCGGCATGGCGCGCGCGTCGGCATGCGAGGCCAGGCGCTTCGCCGGACGCGGATGCAGAGGCGTCGGACGAGCCATGGGGGCGCCTGCGCGTGCGTTCGAGGTGCAGCCGCCCCGCTTACAGCGCGGCGATGGCTTCACGCGCGGTCGCGAACCCGGCAGCCGCCGACTCCGGACCGCGGGCCAGACCCTCGGCGTAGATGAACGTCACGTCCGTCATGCCCAGGAAGCCCAGGATCGACTTCAGGTACGGGGTTTGGCTGTCGGCCGGCGTGTCCTTGTAGTTGCCGCCGCGCGCGAACGCCACGATCACCTTCTTGCCCTGGATGAGGCCTTCCACGGTGCCGTCTTCGCGATAGCGGAAAGTCACGCGGGCGCGGGCGATCCAGTCGAAGTACGCCTTGAGTTGCGTGGGCACCTGGAAGTTGTACAGCGGCACGCCGAACACGACGTAGTCGGCTGCCTGGATTTCGGCGATGAGCGCATCGCTGCGGGCGATGATGGCATTCTGCTCCGGCGAACGCTGCTCTTGCGGCGTGAAGAACGCGCCAATCACGGCTTCGTCGAGGTGCGGCACGCCGTCGGCGAGCAGGTCGCGCACGACGACCTTCGCACCGGGGTTCTTGGCGACCAGTTGAGCGACGGTTTCGTTGGCGAGCGTGGTCGAGTTGGCGCCTTGCGAGCGGGCGGCCGAGTTGATTTGCAGAATGGTGGTCATTTCAATGGCTCCTGAGCCTGGGGGTTCGAGAATCCGGTGCGCATCGGGCCCCCATCTCGGGATCACCGTCCGTTGCGCGTCGGCTTGGAATGAATTCTAGTTACCCCCAAAAATGAAACAAGCCGGTAAAATCGAATTGTTTGTTCCCTTTTTGGAACAATGGTCTTTCCCTTTCGGTACCGGCTTTTTTGGGCCCTTTTTCAGCCCACTTTCCGGCCCACCGTGGTCTTTTTGACGTGCCGCACCACCGCGTCACCGAGGAGCGCCTGCGATGATTGACGACCTGAACGACATGCTGATCTTCGCCGAGGTGGTGCGCTCGGGCAGCATCACCCGCGCGGGCGAACGGCTGGATCTGCCCAAGGCCACCGTGAGCAGACGGCTCTCCCGGCTCGAAGCGCGCCTCGGTACCAAGCTGCTGCACAAGACCACGCGGCGTCTCGAACTGACCGAAGTCGGCGAGGCCTACTACGAGCGCTGTCTGCCGATTCTCGAAGAGGTGGAAGAGACGCGCGACTTTGCCTCGCAACTCTCGAGCAAACCCCGCGGACGCCTGCGCATCACCGCGCCGGCGGACTTCGCCGCGCAATGGCTGGCCGTGCCGCTCGCCACGTTCTGCGCGGCATATCCCGAAATCATGGTGGACGTGGACCTGAGTTCGCGCCACGTGGATCTGATCGCGGAACGGGTCGACGTTGCCATTCGCGCCGGCCAGCTCTCGGACTCCACGCTGGTGGCGCGCCCGCTGCTCAAGCTCACGCGCAGCCTTTACGCGAGCCCCCTGTATCTGAGTGCGACGGGACTGCCCGCCACGCCCGACGAACTCGACGGGCATCGCTTCGTGATCCTGCAGGGCGCACGGCGCCTGTTCAACACCGATACGCTGCATAAAGGGCGTCAGCGCGTGGACATCACCATGCACGGTGCGATTCAGGTCAACAGCATGGGAATGGTCAAGGAAATGGCGCTCGCGGGCAGCGGCATCGCGGCGCTCACGGACATCCTGGCGGAGGACGCCTTGCGCACCGGCCGTCTCGTCAAGGTACTGCCGGAGTGGTCGCTGCCAGCGAGCCCCGTGCATCTCGTCACGCCCTCTCGGCGCTTCCTGCCACGCAAGACGCAGGCGTTCATCGAACACATGCTCGCGGTGGCGAGAACCTGTCCCGAGGAAAACCGCGACCCGAGCGTGCCCGGTCCCTCGGAGGGTGAAACGCCCCGCGTCTAGCGGGGCGTTGGCAGGACATGCTCGGCACTCGGGAACGGGCGGGGATCGTCCGCCGTGCCCGCTCGGCGCTCACGCGCCCAGCCACTTCTCCCGGCGCTGAGCGGCCGCGCGCTCGCGCGACTCGGTAATGCGGTACTGCGTGATTTCGGGGGCGCCGAGCGTGAGCGGCGTCTCGCGCAGCTCGTCGCGGCGAAACGCGTGCACCGTCACGCGATCGCCGGGGCGATAGCGCTCGAGCAGCTTGTCGAGATTGCCGGCCGTCACGCGCAGACCGTCGATGGCGACGAGCGTGTCGCCCGCCGACAGCCCGGCGGCCTGCGCCGCGCCGCCGTCGAGCACCTGCGCCAGCGCGAGCTCGTCGCCGCGCTTCGTCGTCTTCGCACCCAGGGCCGGGCGGCCGTTCTGCGGCGTCACCGGCTCCAGCGTCAGCCCCATGCGGGCGAGCAGCGCCGCGAGCGGCAAGTCACGCGTGCCGTTGATCGCCGTGGCGAAGAACTCCGACAGATCGAGTCCCGAGACTTCCTCGAAAAGCGGCTGCACGGCGTCTTCCTCGATACCGATCGGCTTGCCGCGGTAGAAATCGCGTCCGTAGCGCTGCCACAGCGCACGCATGATGTCGTCGAGCGACTTCTGGCCGCGCGTCTGCGCGCGGATGGTCAGATCGAGCGCCAACGCCACGAGCGAGCCCTTGGTGTAGTAGCTCACGATGGCGTTCGGCGCGTTCTCGTCCTGGCGGTAGTATTTCGTCCACGCGTCGAACGAGCTCTCGGCCACGGTCTGCTTGAGGCGCCCGCTGCCGCGCAGCACGTTCGCCACGGTCTTGGCAACGAGTTCGTAATACGCGCTCGGCTCGATCACGCCGCTGCGCACGAGCATCAGATCGTCGTAGTACGACGTGAAACCCTCGAACAGCCACAGCAGCCGCGTGTAGTTCTCCACACTCAGCGTGTACGGCGCGAAGGCCGCCGGCTTGATGCGCTTGACGTTCCAGGTATGGAAATACTCGTGGCTCACCAGGCCGAGAAAGCCGCGATAGGCGTCGCTCATGCGCGCTTGCCCCTGCACCGGCAGATCGTTGCGGCTCGCGAGCAGCGCCGTGGACGCGCGGTGCTCCAGGCCGCCGTAGCCGTCGCCGACGGTCATGAGCAGGAAGACGTAGCGCGACATCGGCGCGCGCGCGCGGGCGCCGGGCTCGAACAGACGGATCTGCGCCTCGCAGATCTTCTTCATGTCGCGCAGCAGGCGCTCCAGGTCGAGGTTCGGCACCGGACCCGTGATCGCGACCTCGTGCGTCACGCCGCAGGCCTTGAACGCGCCATGCACGAACGTGCCCATCTCGACCGGCGAATCGATGAGCTCGTCGTAGTCGACGGCCAGATAGCGGCCGAAGTCGAGCGCCGCCGTGCCGTCGGCCGGCGCGAGCGCGGTGGCCACGCGCCACGCCTTGAAGGCGGCGCCGCGCGGGCGCAGGATGTCGACCTCGCAAGGCGCGTGTTCCTGCCCTTCCACGCGCAGGAACACGCTCGTGCCGTTGAAAAAGCCGTGCGTGTCGTCCAGGTGAGCGGCGCGCACCGACAGGTCCCACGCATACACCTCATACGTCACGATCAGCGTGCCCTTGCACGGCGCGGCCTGCCACGTGTGCTTGTCGAGCTTGTCGAGCGCAACCTTGCGGCCGCGACACGTCGCGCCGATCGTCACGATGTTGCGCGCGAACTCGCGCACCATGTAGCTGCCCGGAATCCACGCGGGCAGCGTGAACCGCTGGCCCCCGGGTGCGGGGTTCGAGACCGTTACCGTCACTTCGAACAAATGGGCGGCGGGCGACTTCGGAACGATCGCATACCGGATCGCGGACGGAGCAGACATGGCTTTCATGACGTGGCGGCTTCTTGTTGTTGAGGGATGGCGGGCGCCTTACCGGACCGAGGCCAGCGCCTTCTCGAGTTCTTCGGCGGGCACGGCGCCCGGCAGGCGACGGCCGTCGGCGAGAATGATCGTCGGCGTGCCGGTCACGTTGAACTGGCGGCCCAGCGCAACGTTCTGCTCGATGGCGGCGTCGTCGCACCTGGCTCCGGCCGTGGGCGGCGCCTTCTTGTCGAGCATCCAGTCATGCCATGCCTTGAGTCGGTCGGGCGCGCACCAGATCGCCTTCGACTTGGCGTCCGAGTCGGGACCGAGCACCGGGTACAGGAAGGTATAGACGGTGATGTTGTCGAGCTTGGACGTCTTGAGCGTATCTTCGAAGCGCTTGCAATACGGGCAGTTCGGATCCGAGAACACGGCGATCTTGCGCGCGCCGTTGCCCTTCACGTACTTGATCGCGCGATCGAACGGCAGCTTGGCGAAGTCGACCTTGTTGAGTTCCGACTGGCGCGCTTCGGTCAGGTTCTGACGCGTCTTCGTGTCGACGAGATTGCCGCCGAGGATCACGTATTGCGCCTTCTCGTCAGCGTAGATGATCTCGCCGCCGATCGCCACTTCGTAGAGTCCCGGCACGGGCGTGCGCGCCACCGACTTGATCGGAGCGTCGGCGCCGAGGGTCTTTTGCACGGCGGCCTTGACGCGATCGAGCGTGGCGTCGGACTTGTTCTGCGCGACGGCGGGCGTCGTGGAAGTCACGACACAGACGGCCGCCAGGCCCAGCGCCGTGAACGCGGTGAGCGCGGGGAGCGCCGCGGCGCGATAACGTTGCAACATCGAATATCTCCGGAAGTGAATCGATCGAGAGGCGAGAGACGCGTTTGCGGCTGGCGCCGCAAACCGGCCATGGCGCCCGGTGAGGTCAGCCCAGGGCGCGTCCGATCAGGAACTTCTTGACGAACGGCAGCATGTTCACGCTGTCGAGGCCCGCGTTGCGCACGAACTTCGCGAGCGGGCTGCTCGCCGAGAACAGCTTGTGCAGCCCGTCGGTGGTAAACGCCATGCTGCCGATGTCTTCCTTGCGCGCGCGCTCGTAGCGCCGCAACACCGCCGCATCGCCGCAGTCGCGGAACGATTCACGACCGGCCAGTGCGTCGCCCAGCGCGGCGACGTCGCGCAGGCCGAGGTTCATCCCCTGGCCCGCCAGCGGATGTACGACGTGTGCGGCATCGCCAACGAGCGCCACGCGCGGCGCGATCAAACGCCGGGCGTGTGCGAGCACGAGCGGAAATCCCTGGGCGCGCGCTGAGACTGGCGTGAGCGCACCGAGTTCACTGCGCGAGAACGTGCCGACACGCTCGGCGAGGTCTTTGGGATCGAGCCCAAGCAGTTGCTTCGCGTGCGCGTCTGCGGCCGACCATACGAGCGAGACATGCTGATCGGGCAGCGGCAGCAGCGCGATGATCTCGCCGTCGTGAAACCACTGGAACGCGGTGTCGCGATGCGGCCGTTCGGCGCGAAAGTTGCAGACCACGCCGAGCTGTTCATAAGGACGCACCGAGCCGTCCAGCCCGGCGGTGCTGCGCACCCACGAGTGCGCGCCGTCGGCGCCGACCACGAGCGAGGCGCGCAGCGTCTTGCCGTCCGACAGACGCACCGAAGCAGCGGCGGCGTCGACGTCGAGCGCTTCGGCGCGCGCGTCGATCCACTGCACCTGCGGCGAGAAGCGCAGCGCGGCGTCGAGCGCGCGCTCCAGGTTGGACGATTCGGCGATCCAGGCCAGTTGCGGCACGGCGGCCTGATAGGCGCTGAAGTGCAGCGTGCCACGTTCGTCGCCAAACACTTCCATGTCGTAGACGGGGCACACGCGCGCCGGATCGACGGCCTGCCACACGCGCATGCGCTCGAACAGCGCCTGCGAACTGGCCGAGAGCGAGTAGATGCGCGCGTCCCACTCGTCGGCGCCGGCGCCAGGCGCGGCGGCGGCCGGCTGGGCGAGCAAGGCAACGGACAGACGGGCCTGCGAGAGCAGCAAGGCGGCAGCCTTGCCGACCAGGCCGCCGCCGACCACGACGACGTCATGCGTTTGGCTGGGGGTTTGCGTGAATGACATGCGGCGAATACAGCGTCAGCGCCGGGATCGCGCGAGACCGCTGGTTCAGAAAACGAGATGGCGTATTGTCGCACGCCTGCCGCACCGGCGACGCCCTGCCGCCCGGCGCGCTGCTGCGACGCAGCGTCGCGCGTCACGGCCCGGCGCTATACTTGCGCGCATAGCGAAACCAGATTCAGGGAGCCCGACTCATGCGCCTCGATAACGAGTCCGAAAGCCAGAACGTCGAAGATCGCCGCGGCGGCGGTTTCGGCGGACGGACCACCATCGGCATCGGCACGATCGTGGTGGCGCTCGCCGCCTCATACTTCTTCGGCATCGATCCGCGCGTGATCGTCCAGGGCTCGCAGATGATCCAGGGGCAGACCTCGTCGCAGCCCGCCCCGAACGCCGCGCCCGCCAACGACGCGAACAGCGTCTTCACGCGCAAGGTGCTTGGCAATATCGAACGCACCTGGGCGACGGTGTTCCCGCAGCAGCTCAATCGCCAGTACGTGGCGCCCAGGCTGGTGCTGTTCACGGGCGCGACGCCCACGGCGTGCGGCACCGGGCAGACGGCGATGGGCCCGTTCTATTGTCCGGGCGACAGCAAGGTGTACATCGATCTGGCGTTTTATGACGAACTGCGGCAGCGCTTCGGCGCGGGCGGCGACTTCGCGCAGGCCTACGTGATCGCGCACGAAGTGGGGCATCACATACAGAACCTGCTGGGCATCTCGGAGAAGTTCGACGAGTTGCGACGCCGCATGAGCGAGGCGCAGGCCAATGCCTTGTCGGTGCGCCTGGAGCTGCAGGCGGATTGCTTCGCGGGCGTCTGGGCAAACAATGCGGCGAAGGCCAACGATCAGTTGCTGGAGCCGGGCGACATCGAACAAGGCCTGAAGACGGCCGCGGCCATTGGCGACGACCGCCTGCAGCAGCAGTCGCAGGGCCGCGTGGTGCCGGAGTCGTTCACGCACGGCACGAGCGCGCAGCGCGTCTACTGGCTTCGTCAGGGCCTGCAGCATGGCGACGTGCGCAAGTGCGACACGTTTTCCGCCAAGCAACTGAGTTGATGAGCGCGCCCGCGGCGGGGGCGCCCGAGGGGGGCCGGCGCGCCGCGAATGCGCAGGGCGAAACGGGTACAATAGCGGACTTTGCGCGACGCTACCGGCGCGCCGTGCCGGCGCCCCGCACGGCCTGAAGATAGTAGATAGCGTCGTAGAGACACAGACGCATGCGCGCGCGGCGCCATCATCGGATAGACAGGATTTAGCATGAGCCTCAAATGCGGCATCGTGGGCTTGCCCAACGTGGGTAAGTCGACGCTTTTCAACGCACTGACCAAAGCGGGCATCGCCGCCGAGAACTACCCGTTCTGCACCATCGAGCCGAACGTGGGCGTGGTGGAGGTGCCGGACCCGCGTCTGGCCAAGCTCGCGGAGATCGTGAAGCCCGAGCGCATTGTGCCGGCAACGGTGGAGTTCGTGGACATCGCGGGCCTGGTGGCAGGTGCCTCCAAGGGCGAGGGCCTGGGCAACCAGTTCCTCGCGAACATCCGCGAGACGGACGCCATCACGCACGTGGTGCGCTGCTTCGAGGACGAGAACGTGGTTCACGTCGCGGGCAAGGTGAACCCGATCTCGGACATCGAGGTGATCAACACCGAACTGGCGCTGGCGGATCTGGGCACGGTCGAGAAGGCGCTGCAGCGATACACGAAGGCAGCCAGGTCGGGCAACGACAAGGAAGCGGCGAAGCTGGTGGCGGTGCTGGAGAAGGTGGCGCCGGTGCTCAACGAAGCGCGCCCGGTGCGCTCGATCAAGCTCTCGGACGAGGAACTCGCGCTCATCAAGCCGTTCTGCCTGATCACGGCCAAGCCGACGATGTATGTGGCCAACGTGAAGGACGACGGCTTCGAGAACAACCCGCATCTGGACGCGGTGCGCAAGTACGCCGAGGCGGAGAATGCGCCCGTGGTGGCGGTGTGCGCGGCGATCGAGGCGGAAATCGCGGACATGGACGATGCGGACAAGGCCGAGTTCCTGGCGGACATGGGCATGGACGAGCCGGGGCTCGACCGTGTGATCCGTGCCGGCTTCAAGCTGCTGGGGTTGCAGACGTACTTCACGGCGGGTGTGAAGGAAGTGCGCGCGTGGACCATCCACGTGGGCGACACCGCACCGCAGGCAGCGGGGGTGATCCACACCGACTTCGAGCGCGGTTTCATCCGTGCGCAGACCATCGCGTTCGACGACTACATCCAGTACAAGGGCGAACAGGGCGCAAAGGAAGCCGGCAAGATGCGCGCCGAAGGCAAGGAATACGTCGTGCATGATGGCGACGTGATGAACTTCCTGTTCAACGTCTGACGGCCCGCCCCTATTCCCCCCACCCCTCGCGAATGATCTGCGCGATCCGTTCGCCCGTCGCGCGGTTGTGGGCCTGTACCAACGCGACGGCGCCGGCGTCGTCGCCTTTCGCGCACAGACGCAGCAGTTCGCGGTGCTCCGCGTGCGAACGCTGCGCGTTGCCGGCCTTCTGCCACGACAGGAATAGATACCGTCCCAGGTTCAGCCGCGCCGTCGCCACCGCCCGCTGAAAGTACGGGCGCCCCGCCTTCGCATAAAGCATTGCGTGAAACGACGCGTTTCGCGTCACGATGTCGGCCACCTCGGTCGCCGCCTCCAGGGCGTCCAGCGCCGCCTGAGCCCGCGCGATATCGGCGCGCGAAAGGTTCGGCATCGCAAGCGCCATCAACCGGCCCTCCAGCAGCGCCCGATAGTCGGCCAACTCCAGCGCATCGTCCTCGGTCAACGCCGACACCACCGTGCCCCGGTTCATCCGGCTCTGCGCGAGCCCGTCTGCCGCGAGCATCGTCAACGCCTCGCGAACCGGGACATGGCTCACCCCCAGCTCCGCGGCCAGGTGATCCTGGCGCAGCGCCTCGCCCGGCTTCAACTCGCCGCGCCCGATCCGCTCGCGCAGGTCTTCATACGCCCGCTCCACCGCCGTGGCTGTCCCGGATTCCCGATGCATCGTCTGCTTCATCGACTGATAATATATAATTTGAGAAATCATATATTATCAGCACTTCCCTATCGCCTCCTCGCCTCCTCGCCTCCACGGCGCCCCGGTGTTTCCCGCCCCCTTCCGACACTCACTTTCAAACGGCGGTTTGCACACTGCGCTGCCGCAATCCATAGGACGGCATGTTTTCGGACTCCGTCTCGTCTAATATGGAATCGCGGCGCGGGCCCAAAGGTATCTCGATGTTCGAATCACTACGCCAATACGTCACGACATCGGGTTGCGCCCCCCGGCCCGGCAGAAAACCACGCCACGCCGCACGTCACATCGGGAATGCCCTGCTTGAGATTGCTGCGCACTGCCAGTGACAATCGACCGAAAGACAACGTGCGTCCTGCGACAGCCGTGCCGCCGCCGTGGTCCGCAGTCCCTGATCCGCAGTCCGCAGTCCGCAGTCCGTAGTCGAATCGCCGTTTGCATGCCGCCTAGGGGGAGTCCGCGCATGACATCGAAGTCGTCGGCTGCCGTTGAGAAAACGCTGCGCGAGCGCCGGCACTGGTCGGAGGACCGCGCTCGCATCCGCCTGTACAGCGGCGCCGGCCTGCTGTGCCTCGTCGGCGTGATCGTCCTGTGGTGGTATCTGCACTTTCTCGCCGCCAATCCGAAGGTCGGCCCGATCGGCCTCGACTTCCTGCCGTTCTGGGGCGCCTCGCACTTCGTCCTCCAGGGTCACCCGCTCGACGCCTACAACGTCGAGATCATGTCGCGCGCGCAAATCGCCGCGCTTCCCTACGCCGAGAAGATGGGCGGCTACATGCCGTGGCTGTATCCGCCCGTGATGATGCTCTTGCTCGCCCCGATCGCCCTGCTGCCCTTCGCCTACGCGTATGTGGTCTATGCCTGCATCGGGTACGGCGCCTATTACGCGACGCTGCGCCGCACGGCCCCCTGGCGCGACGCCCGCCTGCCCACACTCGGCTTCCCCGGCGCATTCATCGTCCTGCTCGCCGGCCAGATCGCGCTCTACACCACGGCCATCGCCGGCGCCTCGCTCGTGTTGCTGCGCAAGCGGCCCGTGTTGTCTGGCGTCTTCGCCGGCCTGCTCTTCATCAAGCCGCATATTGCGCTGCTGTTCCCGCTTGCGCTCCTGTGCGCGCGGCAATGGCGCGCGCTCGCCGCTTGCGTCGCGACCGTGGCCTTTACCACCGCACTCGCGGCGGCCGTCTTCGGGGCCGAGGTATATGCCGTGTTCCTGCATGCCACGGACTTCGCGCGTCAGAGCGTCGTCAGCGGCAACGCGCAAATCGCGCGCGTGCCGACCTTCTTCGTCACGGCCCGCATGCTGGGTGCGCCGGTGATCCTCGCCGCGGTCGTCCATGGCGTCGTCGCGCTGGCCGCCGTGGCGGTGATGGCCGACTTCTGGCGGCGCCCCGGGGCATTTGCGCTGCGCGCGGCCACCCTCGTTTGTGCAAGCACGCTCGTGAGCCCGTACCTCTACGACTATGACCTCGCGATTCTCGCCCTCGTCATTGCCTGGTACGTGCGCGACGGCCTGGCGCGCGGCTGGCTGCGCGGCGAACGCGAATGGCTCGTCGTGCTTTGGCTCACCCCGGCGTTCGGCCTGTTCGGCGTGCTGCACGTCGGCTTCCAGTTCATGCCGTTCATCACGCTGGCCACACTCCTGATGTTGTGCCGCCGGCGTCGGCGTCTCACCCACGTGCCGGACGGCCCCGACGCGTTCGACGTCCCGGACGGCGGCGCCGCCGTGCGCCGCACCGGCCCCACGCCCGCGTTCACGAGGTAATCGCCATGCCCCGCGCCGCCGCCCCCCACTCGCCGTCCGGCACGCTTGCCACGCCGCAGGACGGGCCGCTCGTCTCGCTTGTCGTGCCGTGTCACAACGAAGCGCCCGCGCTCGACAGGTTCTACCGCGCCGTGGCGCCCGTGCTCGATACGGTCGTCGGCGTGCGCTTCGAGATCGTGTGCGTGAACGACGGCAGCACCGACGCCACGCTCGACGTGCTGCTCGCGCTGCGCCGGGCAGACGCGCGCATCCGCGTCATCGACTTCACCCGCAACTTCGGCAAGGAAGCCGCGCTGAGCGCCGGTATCGACGAGGCGCAGGGCGACGCCGTGATCCCCATCGACGCCGATCTGCAGGATCCCCCCGCGCTCATCCCGGTGATGATCGAACGCTGGGGAGACGGTGCGGAAGTGGTGCTCGCCAAACGCACGAACCGTGCGAGCGACAGCGTCGCCAAGCGCGTCGCCGCCGGTCTGTACTACCGCGTTCACAACCATCTGTCCGAAGTGAAGCTGCCGGAGAACGTCGGCGACTTCCGCCTGATCGACCGCCGCGTGGTCACGGCGCTCAGGCAACTGCCGGAGCGCCGCCGCTTCATGAAGGGCCTCTTCGCCTGGGTCGGCTTTCATACGGAGATCGTCGAGTACGTGCGCGAGCCGCGCAGTGCGGGCGAATCGAAGTTCTCGGGCTGGCGTTTGTGGAATTTCGCGCTCGAAGGCATCACGAGCTTCAGCACGGTGCCGCTGCGCTGCTGGACGTATATCGGCGTCTCGCTGGCGCTCGTCTCGCTCGCCTACGGCGCCTACATCGTCCTGCGCACGATCATTCACGGCGTCGACGTGCCGGGCTATGCCTCGCTGCTCGTCGGCGTGCTCTTCCTCGGGGGCATCCAGCTCGTGGGCATCGGCGTCATCGGCGAGTACGTCGGCCGGATCTACTACGAGTCCAAGGGCCGGCCGCTGTATCTCGTGCGCCGGCGCTACCAGTCGAGCGTCAAGGTAAGCCATCTGCCCGCACGCGCCGGCAGCCGCGCGCTTCGTCATCCGCACGGCGCCGGCGCGGCGCTCCCGCCTGCGCGCAAGGCATTGCGCACCCCGACCGGCGCCAGCATGTCGTTCGCCACGCGCGCACGCCGACTCCCGTCGCGCTGACGCCGCACGCCCGCCGCCGCGCTCAAACGTTCCGGTAAGTCCAGTAGCGATGCAGCACGAAGGTCGTCGGCGGCACGACGAGCACCACGGCCGCGATACCCAGCCAGTGATTGCCGCCCAGGCCCTCCACCGTGCGCGCCACCACGGCGGTGAGCAATAGCCCGAAGATCGAGACCGGCACGAACCGCACGAGGCTCGCGCGGTGTACGCGCGCCGAAAAGCTCCACAACGTATTGAGCAGGTAGGAGCAAGGCGTGGCCGTGCAGAACGCGATGGCATTCGCGAGCACCGGGCCCGCACCGAACGCCTCGATCAGCGTGATTGCCACGATCACGTGCACCGCCGTGCAGACCACCCCCGACACCCCGAAGCGCAGGAGCGGCACGACGAGCGTGCGCACGCGCGGCGATGCGCGCAGCCGTTGCATGGTCGTCGACGAAGGACGCGGATCGGACATGGCGAAGGTTCGCGAAAGACGGCGCGTGGTTCGCCTGACGATACGAACGCCGGCGACCGCCACGGGTCGCGAGCCCGCCGTCAGGCCTCGATGATCATGAATTTATTCCATTTCCCGGAATATGGGTTGCATGCCCACGGGATGCGTCTAGGATTGCGTGGTACTCCGCAACAATGACACCCCCCGACAAGAACAGGAGGAAGACAATGCAACGCCCCAACGCCATCCATGCCGCGAGCCTGCTGGTCTTTGCCGCCGCGGCGTGGAGCACCGCGGTCGCGGCCGCCCAGACCGCGCCCGCGCCCGTGATGGCGCCTGCCGCGTCGCAGACGCTCACGGTGGCCGGCCTCTCGCAGCCGGCCGACATCCTGATCGACCGCAACGGCGTACCGCACATCTTCGCCGCCAACGAACGCGACGGATTCTTCGTGCAAGGCTTCAACGCCGCGCGCGACCGGCTGTTCCAGATCGACCTGTGGCGCCGCCGCGGCCTCGGCCAGCTCTCCGAAGTGTTCGGCCGCGCCTATGTCGCGCAGGACGACGCCGCGCGCCGCTTCCTCTACCGCGGCGACATGGCGGCCGAATGGCGCCGCTACGGGCCGGACGCCAAACCGGCTGCCCAGGCGTTTGCCGCCGGCGTGAACGCCTACATCGACTGGCTCGCCGCGCATCCGGACCAGATGCCCTACGAGTTCCGCAAGGTCGGGTACTGGCCGTCGAAGTGGACCGCCGAGGACATCGTGCGCATTCGCAGCCACGGCCTCACGCGCAATCTGAAGAGCGAAGTCGCGCGCGCGAAGGTCGTGTGCAAGGCGTCGCTCGACGCGGACAGCGTGCGCGTCGGCCTGCAGCCGGCCTGGAAGACGCAGGTGCCCGACGGGCTCGACCCGTGCCTGCCCGACGATCTGCTCAAGGTTTTCGATCTGGCCACGCAGGGTGTGAAAATCACCCGGGAGTCGTTGCAGCGGGCCGACGCCGACATCGTCGAGCTGGCCGACGCCGGCCCTTACGATGCGTCCACCGAATCGGCCGAGGGCAGCAACAACTGGGTCGTCTCGCCGCAGAAATCGGCCACGGGGCGCGCCATCATGGCCAATGATCCCCACCGCGCCTACGCCGCCCCGAGCCTGCGCTACATCGTGCAGGTGAGCACGCCCACCCTCGATCTGATCGGCGCGGGCGAGCCGGCCATTCCCGGCGTGGCGATCGGCCACAACGGCACGATCGCGTTCGGCCTCACGATCTTCAACATCGACCAGGAAGACCTCTACGTCTACGACCTGAACCCGGCCAACCCCGATCAGTACCGGTATCGCGGCAAGTGGGTGCCCATGCGCACGGTGCGCGAGTCGATCGCCGTGCGCGACGGTGCCCCCGTGCAGACGGACCTCAAGTTCACGAAGCACGGTCCGGTGATCTACGTCGACCGTGCGAAGCACCGCGCGTATGCCGTGCGCACCGCCTGGCTCGAACCCGGCATGTCGCCGTACTTCGACGCCATGCGCTACATGCGCGCGAAGAACTACGCGCAGTTCCAGAAAGCGCTCGACACCTGGGGCGCCCCGACCGTCAACCAGGTCTACGCGGACGCGTCGGGCAACATCGGCTGGGTGCCGAGCGGCATGGCGCCGATCCGTCCGAACTGGGACGGCCTGCTGCCCGTGCCCGGCGACGGGCGCTACGAATGGGCGGGCTTCTGGCGGCGCGATCAGCTGCCCTCGGCGTACAACCCCGCCGCGGGTTACTTCACGACGTCCAACGAGATGAACATGCCTGCGGGCTACCCTTACGCGCAACGCAAGCTCGGCTTCGAGTGGACCAACGGTTCGCGCCACGCGCGCATCGATGAAGTGCTGCGCGCGAAGGACAAGGTCTCGCTCGAGGACTCCGAGCGCCTGCAGAACGACATCGTGTCGATTCCGGCGCGGCGCCTCACGGCGCTGCTCGCCCCGCTCTCGAGCGACGACCCGCAAACGGCCGCCGCGCTGCGCCTGCTCAAGGGTTGGGACGCCGAAATGCGCGCCGATTCGGCCCAGGCGGCGCTCGAGGAAGTGTGGTTCAGCCGCCATCTGGGCCGCGCGTACAAGAACGCCGTGCTGCCCAAGGCGGCTGCGGACAGCTTCGGTGCGCCCGACCCTGCCGCCATGCTCGACGCCCTGGAGCAACCCGCCGCCCGCTTCGGCGAGAATGCCGGCGCCAGGCGCGACGCCGTGCTGCTCACGAGCCTCGGGCAAGCCTGGGGCGAGATGGTCAGGCTCCAGGGCCCCGACCCGGGCGCGTGGCAATGGGGCAAGCTGCAGACGAACCTCAACGCCCACCCGCTCGCCGACGCGGTGGACGCCGACATGCGCGCCAGGCTCAACGTCGGTCCGATGCCCAAGGGCGGCAGCGCGTTCACGCCCAACCAGTCCACGTACCGCGTGAGCGACTTCCGGCAGACCAACGGTCCGTCGTTCCGGATCGTGGTCGACGTCGGCAACTGGGACAACACGCGCGCGATGAATCTACCGGGCGAGTCGGGCAATCCGGACAGCCCGCACTATCGCGACCTCGCGCAGAAGTGGCTCGACGGCCAGTACTTCAGGCTGCCCTATTCGCGCGCGGCGGTCGAGGCTGATACCGAGACCCGGCTGCATCTGGTGCCGGAGTCGGCGCGCTGAGCGCGAAGACGCGTCGTCCCGCATGAAAAACGGCCGGCGGGAAATCCCGACCGGCCGTATTGCCGGGTGAACGCTCCCGGGCAAGCGCGACGCTCGCTCAATGTCCGCCGGCAACGAACTCCGGCTTCTCGCGCTTGCGCTCGCGCGAGCGATCGACCGCATTCGTGGGCACGAGCAGGAACAGCAGCACGACGCCGATCGAGATCGCGAGAATCGACAGGAACGTGAGATGCAGCGAGTGCTGCAGCACCGCGCGGATCGCCTCGTCGGCCAGGTTCGACACGCCGCGGTCTTCGAGCACATGGCGCAGTTGGTCCGAAGTCACCGGGCCGAGTCCGCTCGAATGCGTCAACCCGAAGTTCAGCACGGCGCCGAACAGCGTTGCGCCGAGCGTGCTGCCCAGGTTGCGCGAGAAAATGTTCGACGCCGTGGCGCTGCCGCGCTGCGACGGGTCGACAATCTCCTGAATCAGCACGAGCGCGCTCACGCTGCCCGTGCCCATCGAGAAGCCCATCAGCAGCGAGCCGAAGCCGGCGAGCAGCGGCGAGCTGCTCGGCCCGAGCAGCGCGAACACGATGCCGCCCAGCGGCATGAGCAGGCTGCCGCCCACGAGAATGCGCCGCAGGCCGAAGCGCGCGAACGTCTTGGCCGCGATCGTCGATCCGATCGGCCAGCCGACCATGATCATCGTGAGCGCCATGCCGGCCACGACCGGCGTCTGGCGCAGCACGCCCTGCGCGTACATCGGCAGGAACGTCGTCAGGCCCATGAGCACCATGCCCGAGAGCAGGGTCGCCGCGTTGGCCGCTGCAATCGGGCGATGGCTCCACAGCGCGAACGAGATCATCGGGTCCCTGGCGCGGCGTTCCTGCCAGACGAACAGCGCCGACGCGACCGCGCAGACAAGCACACCCGACCACACATGCGTGTCGGTAAAGGCGTTCGCATCGGTGAGCGCGATCATCAGCCCGGCCACGGCAACCGTAAACAACGCGGCGCCCGGCACGTCGATGCTCGGCCGCTGGCGCGGCGCCTCTTCATGCAGATAGGCGACGAAGCCCGCGGCGGCGAGCAGGCCGATCGGGATGTTGATCCAGAAGATCCACGCCCACGACAGATCGCGAATGATGAGACCGCCGAGCATCGGGCCGAGCACGGCCGAGATGGCCCACACGCTCGCGAGATAGCCCTGCACCTTGCCGCGCTCGCTGATCGGGTAGTAGTCGGCAATGATCGTCAGGCTGACCGGCTGGATACAGGCCGCGCCCACGCCCTGCAGCAGGCGAAACGCGATCATGGCGGGCATCGACCAGGCCAGCCCGCCGCCGAGCGAGGCGACCAGGAACACGGCAATGCCCACCAGAATCACCGGCTTGCGGCCGTAGAGGTCGGCGAGCTTGCCGAAGACCACGGTCATGGCCGTTTGCGCGAGCAGAAAGGCGGAAAAAACCCAGCTGTAGAGATTCAGGCCGCCGAGCTGGGCAACGATTTGCGGCATGGCCGTCGAGATGATCGTGGCTTCGATGGCCACCATCGACGTGGCCGCCATCACGGACGCCACGATGAACGGCCGCACGGAATTGCGTGTCGCAGACATGTGTTTCTTGGTTTTGGGGGATGAAGGCAACAACTTGCGAGGATCGCCGCCCTCCTGTCGGGGGCAGCGGCAACGCCGGACGGCGGAAGACGGATCGAACGTGGCGGCAGCGGCCGCGCGCGTCGTCAAGACGACTTGGGCCAGGCGATGCAGCCAAGCATAGCCGAATGCGGGAAAACGCGTATGACGCCGCGACGCACGGCCGACAGCGTGGCGCAAAGCCTTGTGCGACGGGGACTTACGCCGCGCATAACCCTGCCCGAAGGCGGGTTATCGACGTTTTGCGTGCGCAAGCGCACAGACGCGCCCCCCGACCGTCGCCGCGCGCGTTGCCCGCGCGCGACAGTCGCCGTCCCCCGATTCAGGCGCGCCGATGCGGCCTGGGGCCGCACCCGCCGCGCGCGCGGCGTCACGCCGTGCGATTGCGCTTGAGAATGCCGTAGATCACGAGCAGGACGATGGCGCCGAGGATCGACGCAATCCAGCCGGCCGACTGGCCTTCGGTGTAGAGGTGCAGGGCCTGGCCGACATATTTGGCGAGCAGCGCGCCGGCAATGCCGAGGATGATGGTCATGATGATGCCCATATTGTCCCGGCCCGGATGCAGCGCGCGGGCAACGAGGCCGACGATCAGACCAACGACGATGGTGCCGATAATGCCCATGACGTGTCTCCAAGGACGGTAACCCGAACGCAGTATAGCGTCGAATCCGGCCGATTCGGCAACCGTCCCGGCGAGCCCCGGCCCGCGGCCTTGCGGCCCACATGCCGGGACCGTCGACGCATGCCGCGATGCTATGCCGCCTATAAGCGCCGGCTATTTGTCAAAAATCCCCGGCTGCGCCATCATGAGGCACGCTAGCCAACCTGCGGGGGCGCAGCGCCCGTGCAGCCACGCGGTCCCGGCCGTGCGGCGAGGAAACGGGCGTCGCGTCGACGCGCTATAATCTGGGGCTATCAGATCCCCCACATCATGCAACTGCTCGCTCTCGGCCTGAATCACCACACGGCGCCCGTTTCGCTGCGCGAACGGGTGGCGTTTCCGTTCGAGCGGATCGAGCCGGCGCTGGCGGGACTCCGGAGCCTGTGGGCCGGCAGCGGGAGCGGCCGGTCGAGCGCGCCCGAGGCCGCCATTCTCTCGACGTGCAATCGCACCGAGATCTACTGCGTGACGGATGATGTCGCCGCCCGCGAGCGCGCGGTGCATTGGCTGTCGCAGTTCCACAACATCCCGGCGGGCGAGCTCGCCCCGCATCTGTACGCGCTGCCCCAGTCGGACGCCGTGCGTCACGCCTTTCGCGTGGCGAGCGGCCTGGATTCGATGGTGCTCGGCGAGACGCAGATTCTCGGGCAGTTGAAGGACGCCGTGCGCACGGCCGCGGAAGCCGGCGCCCTGGGCACGTATCTGAACCAGCTTTTCCAGCGCACCTTCGCGGTGGCCAAGGAAGTCCGCGGCCAGACCGAGATCGGCGCGCACTCGGTGTCGATGGCCGCCGCCGCGGTGCGTCTGGCCCAGCGCATTTTCGAAAGCCTCAGCACGCAGAAGGTACTCTTCATCGGCGCGGGCGAGATGATCGACCTGTGCGCGACGCACTTCGCCGCGCAGACCCCGAAGGCCTTGTACATCGCCAACCGCACCGCCGAGCGCGGCGAGAAGCTCGCCGAGCGCCTGGGCGGCACGGCGATCCGCCTCTCGGAGCTGCCGCAGCGCCTGCACGAGTTCGACATCGTCGTGTCGTGCACGGCGAGCACGCTGCCGCTCATCGGGCTGGGTGCGGTCGAGCGCGCCATCAAGGCGCGCAAGCACAAGCCGATGTTCATGGTCGATCTGGCCGTGCCGCGCGACATCGAGCCGGAGGTCGGCCGCCTGACCGACGTTTTCCTGTACACCGTCGACGACCTCGGCGCAGTCGTGCGCGAAGGCAACGCACTGCGCCAGGCTGCCGTCGCGCAAGCCGAAGCGATCATCGAGACGCGCGTACAGAACTTCATGCAATGGCTCGACGCCCGCAGCGTCGTGCCGGTCATCCGCGACATTCACGGCGCGGCCGAGGCCATGCGTCTTGCCGAACTCGAGCGCGCCCAGCGCATGCTCGCACGCGGCGACGACCCGGCCGCGGTGCTCGACGCCCTGTCCCAATCCCTCACGAAGAAATTCCTGCACGGCCCGACCCACGCGCTGAACACGGCGCGCGGCGATTCGCGCGAGCAGATCCTTCACCTCATTCCCGAACTGTTCCGCACCTCGGGATCCGCCGACAAATAGATGAAAGCGAGCATGCAAGCCAAGCTCGACCAGTTGACGCAACGTCTGGTCGAGCTTGATGGCCTATTGAGCCAGGGCGACGTCACCCGCGATCTGGACAACTACCGCAAGCTCACGCGCGAACACGCCGAGCTGGCCCCCGTGGTCGCGCAGTATCAGCAATACCGCCAGGCGCACAACGACGTCACGGCCGCGCATGAGATGGCGTCCGACCCCGAAATGCGCGAGTTCGCCGAAGCCGAGGCGGCGCACGCGCGTGCCCGCATGGAAGACATGGAAGGCACACTGCAGCGCATGCTGCTGCCGCGCGATCCGAACGACGATCGCAACATCTACCTGGAAATCCGCGCGGGCACCGGCGGCGACGAATCGGCGCTCTTCGCCGGCGATCTGCTGCGCATGTACACGCGTTACGCCGAACGCCAGCGCTGGCAGGTCGAGATCATGTCGGCGAGCGAGTCGGATCTGGGCGGCTACAAGGAAGTGATCGTGCGCCTGGTCGGCCAGGGCGCCTACTCGCGTCTGAAGTTCGAATCGGGCGGCCATCGCGTGCAGCGCGTGCCGGCCACGGAAACGCAGGGCCGCATCCACACCTCGGCCTGCACGGTCGCGGTAATGCCGGAGGCCGACGACGTCACGGACGTCGAAATCAATCCGGCCGACATCCGCATCGATACGTTCCGCGCGTCAGGCGCCGGCGGCCAGCACGTCAACAAGACGGACTCGGCCGTGCGCATTACGCACCTTCCCACGGGCATCGTCGTCGAGTGCCAGGACGATCGCTCGCAGCATCGCAACAAGGACAAGGCGCTCAAGGTCCTGGCCGCGCGCATCAAGGACGCGCAGTTGCGGGCCCAGCAGGCCAGGGAAGCGGCCACGCGCAAGAGCCTGATCGGCTCTGGCGACCGCTCGGAGCGCATCCGCACGTACAACTTCCCGCAGGGCCGGATGACGGATCACCGCATCAATCTCACGCTCTACAAGCTCGAATACATCATGGACGGCGATCTCGACGAGTTGATCAACGCGCTGGTGACCGAGCATCAGGCGGAACTGCTGGCGTCGCTGGGCGAGACGGCGTGATGGCGCACGGCCCGACGGGAAACGCGCCGGCGTCCGGGCCGCTCACCGTCGCGACGTTGTTGCGCGAGCCCGGTCTGCCGGCGCTCGAGACGCGCATCCTGCTCGCGCACGTGCTTGGCTGGAGCCGGACGCAGCTCATCACGCGAGACCGCGAACCCCTCGCGCCCGACACGGTCGCCGCCTATCGCGAGTTGCGCGCCCGACGCCTCGCCGGCGAGCCCATTGCCTATCTGGTCGGCACGCGCGAGTTCTTCGGGCTGACGCTCTCGGTCAGCCCCGCCGTCCTCATTCCCCGCCCGGAAACCGAATTGCTCGTGGAGCTGGCGCTCGAGCGTCTGGCCGCACGCCAGGCGCCGCGCGTGCTCGATCTGGGCACCGGCAGCGGCGCGATCGCCCTGGCGATCGCCCACGCGCGCCCCGACGCGAAAGTGATCGCGCTCGATCGCTCGGACGCGGCGCTCGGCGTCGCCCGCGAGAACGCCCGCCGGCTCGGCCTGACGCACGTGCAATGGCTCGCGAGCGACTGGTACGCCGCCCTGCCGGCCGACACCGCGCCCTTCGACGTCATCGTCTCGAATCCGCCGTACATCGTCGCCGGCGACGAGCACCTGTCGCGGGGCGATCTGCGCTTCGAGCCCGTCGACGCGCTCACCGATCACGCGGACGGCCTCGCCGCGCTGCGCACGATCGTGAGCGGTGCGCCCTCGCGACTGGTGGCGAACGGCTGGCTGCTGTGCGAGCACGGCTACCATCAGGCGGCCGACGTGCGGGCGCTGTGCGCCGCGGCGGGCTTCGCGGACGTAGTCTCCGAGCGCGATCTGGCCGGCATCGAGCGCACGACGGGCGGACGGCGCCCCTGAGCTCGGGCCGGCGCCGGCATTGCGGGGCACCGACGCGATGTCCGCCGCCGCCGCCGCGTTGGCCCCGACGGCCGCGGCGGAAAACCGCTAAAATGGCGGATACGCCGATTTTCCGGCATCCCCACGGGCTTTCCACCATGACTACCCAGCAACGTATCCAGCAAATCGTCACCGACCACCCGGTCGTGCTCTTCATGAAGGGCAATGCGCAATTCCCGATGTGCGGCTTTTCGGGCCGTGCCGTGCAGATCCTGAAGGCGTGCGGCGTCGACAACCTGTTCACGGTGGACGTGCTGCAGGACGAGGAAATCCGTCAGGGCGTGAAGGAATTCGCCAACTGGCCGACCATTCCGCAGCTCTATATCAACGGCGAATTCATCGGCGGCTCGGACATCATGATGGAGATGTACCAGAGCGGCGAACTCAAGCAGATCCTCGCCGAAGTCGCGTAATTCGGCGCCAATGACGCCTTCGACGCCCCCCGCGTCCTCCGCGCCCTCGGCACCCTCGGCACCCTCGGCACCCTCGATGGCAACGGCGGCGGCGACACCCGCGCGGCTGGTCGTCGCCATCACGGGGGCGACCGGCGCCGTCTACGGGGTGCGTCTGCTCGAGCGCCTGCGCGCCATGGGCGGTGTGGAGACTCACCTGCTCGTCTCGAGCGCCGGCTGGCTGACCCTGCGCCACGAGCTGGGACTCGAACGCGCCGACGTGCAGGCGCTGGCCGATCAATACCACAGCGTGCGCGAGATCGGCGCGAACATCGCGAGCGGCTCGTTCGCCACGGCCGGAATGGTCGTGGCGCCTTGCTCGATGAAGACGCTTGCCAGCGTGGCGCACGGTCTGTCCGACAACCTCATCTCGCGCGCCGCCGACGTCACGCTCAAGGAACGGCGCCGTCTCGTGCTGATGGTGCGGGAGACGCCGTTCAACCTCGCGCATCTGCGCAACATGACCGCCGTCACCGAGATGGGCGGCATCGTCTATCCGCCCCTGCCCGCCTTCTACAACCACCCGGCATCGCTCGACACAATGGTCGACGACACGGTTGCGCGCGTCATCGATCTGTTCGGCATCGCCCCGCCGGTCTCCACGAGCTGGGACGGCCTCGGCAAGGGCGCGGAAGCCTGACGCCGGCAGTCCCGCGCAGCGCACGCACTAGCGCACGCCGTCGACCCAGCGCTGCAGCGTGTCGAGCGCGCCCTGTGGCTGGCCGGCGGCGGACTCGGGCGTCTGCACGCACAACTCCAGCATGACCTCGTTGGGATCGAGCAGATAGAGATGCTCGCCGTCGCCATGCCGCTCGGCGGCGAACGGCACGTCGTAGGCGTCGAGCCGCGCCTTCCAGCGCTCGATGCCTTCGCGATCGCGCACGCGCAGCGCCACATGGTGGATCTGCGCCGCGGGCGTGTCGTGATGGTCGGTCGGCGCGAGTCCGTCGCAATTGAAGAAAGCCAGCGCCGCACCGGGCGCGAGTTCGTAGCTCACGAGCAGGTAGGGTTTGCCCCACAGACGGCTCATGCCCGTCTGCGCGCCCGCAAGCCGAAAGCCCATGACGTCGACGTAGAAGCGGTGGGTGAGAATCGCGTCGTAGCTCGGATACGCGACATGGTCGATGGCCACGGGGGTCACCGTTGCCGACGGATCGACGGCGGAGGTGGGGTCAAGCACGGCCTGAGTCATCACGATCCCCCGGGCAGCGAAGTGGCGATGCACGCCAGCGAGCCGCCGCGCGGGGCGACGGCATTCGGGAAACTGCGTTTGTAGTGTAGTCTCGCAACCCGCGTGGCGACAACCGAGTGTCAGTCCGAGCGGCATGAACTATAGTAAAAACGCTACACTTCGCGTGCCAGGCCGCATGCCCCCTGCATGCGACATGTCCGCAACCGGAGTTCGCCATGGAGACCGCCCTCTCGCCTGTTGTCGTCTATGCCGTTGTCATGCTTCTGTTCGTCATGCTCGTGCTCGTCGTACCGGCGGGCGCGCGCTGGCGCACGCTCGCGTGGCCGGCGTCGATGCCGCCGCTCTCGCCGCACCGGCCGGGCGAGTTGCTCGGCACGCCGCGCACGCCCTATTGGCGCTCCCCGCAGGACACGCAGGCGCTTCGGCGTCCGTCGTATTTCGCCACCTCGGCCCGGCGCGGCCGTCGTCCGGCCAGCTTTCTCGCGCCGCGGGACCACGAGCGGCGCTGAGCGCCGCCCCCCCTCAACTCCCTGACTTCCCTGACTTCCCTGACGTCTCTTGCGTCTCTTGCGTCCCTCACGCCTCTTACGGCGCTCATGCCTGCCCACGCCCGCCGCCCCTCGGCCCCTCGGCCCCTCGGCCCCTTGGCCCCTTGGCCCCTTAGCCCCTTAGCCCCTTAGCCCCTTACGCCTTGTTACATCTGTAGTGCCGCCGTAGCACCGTCGGGCGTGCACGCTTCGTAAAATCGGGGCTCGTGATTCGCGCGCCGGCGCACAGGCAGACGCCGACCACGGGGTCACGACAGGACCACCACACGGTCGCCCCACAGTCGCCCCACAGTCGCCACAAGGTCGCCACAAGGTCGCACCGACCTCGTCCGCGCGGGGAGCGCGTCGTCAAACAAGGAGAACAGATGAAAGGTCACTACTGGATCGCCGCTGTGGGCTTCGCGGCCGCGATCGCCTCGGGCAGCGCCCTCGCGCGCACCGACGTCTCGGTCAACATCGGTATTCCCGGTCCCGCCATCGTGGCCCCGGCGCCGGTCTATGCGCCGCCTCCCCTCTATGCGGCGCCCGCACCGCTGGTCGTGGCGCCGCCCCCGCCGGTGATCTATGCACCGCGCCCGCACTACTGGCGTGGACCGCCCCCGGGGCACTGGCGTCACGATCGCGGCTGGGATCGCCGCTGGGACCGCCACGGCGGCCACTATCGCCACTGATCCACGCAAGCGCAGCAACGAAAAGCCCCGCCGGACAACCATCCCGCGGGGCTTCGTCTTGCTGGCGGTGCGGTTTCACCGCCTGGGGCGCCGGGGACCGGATTGCCGCTTGTCCGCCCGAGGCCGGCGAAGGGTCAATAGCGGTAGCAGCAGGGGTGACTGTAATACCCGCCGTAATATCCACCGTGATATCCGCCGTAGTACGGCCGCGCCGGTACGACGACGCATCCGGCAAGGGTGACGGCCAGCAATGCAGCAACGACTAACTTCATGGTCTGACTCCTGATAGGGGAACGTGCATCCGTTCGCTTCCTTTATATCGTTGCGTCGTCTGCGGGCCCATCACGCGTCTGTAAGCCGTGTAAGCGAAGGTTGCCAAACACCACACGTGTCGCACTTTGTTACGTAACATGGCCGGGCGAAGCCGTAACACCGCACCCCGATTCACCGATCGAAACCAGTCACCATGCGGGTTTTGGCGAGGCAACGACGCTGGCATGCGGTTTGCGTATGGCTAAGCGTCGCTCTTTCAATTGCCCCGAAAAGTGCGGCCTTGAGTCAACCCTCCTCCCGTTTCAGACGCGGGAGGAGGGACTTTTTTTTCCCGTTCGGCAGGCATGGGATTTCACATGCCGGACCGCCTCTCCTTCCCCGCCATCGAGCTTCGCCACTTGGCCGCGTCTTTCCTTCGCGTCTCAAATCGAGTCTTTATTCCATCCATGCGTTTGAAAGGTAATAACGCGATAACGGCGTCGACTTTCAATTTGTTTCCTTTATCTTTGAATCCTTATCCGACGGGCCTTTCCGAAGCGTTCGCCTTTCAAAGACCAGGCAATCCTCGGGCAAGTACCGACCTAAAGTCGAATTTGATGGTGTCGTAATCACCGCTATAGGGGGCTGTGCAATTCGGTTAGGTAATTTGAATTCAAACAACAGTGCTTTCGTGATGGCCGCAAGTTACGCGCCGGGGCAAGCGCAACAGGGGAAAAAGTCATGGAAATCGCAACGCCTGAATTCCAGATGGAACAGCAGGAACTGCAGGCCATCAGCGCCGCACTCAACCGGGTTCAGGCCATCATCGAATTCGACATGCAGGGCCACGTACTGCACGCAAACGATAATTTCCTGAAGACGCTCGGCTATTCGCTCGACGAGATCGAGGGCAAGCACCATCGCATGTTCTGCGACCCGGAGTACGCGGGCTCGAGCGCCTACCGAGACTTCTGGGCGCGGCTCAATCGGGGCGAATTCGACTCGGGCGAGTACCGCCGCATCGGCAAGGGCGGGCGCGAAGTGTGGATCCAGGCGTCGTACAACCCCGTCATGGACGCCGAGGGCCGTCCGTACAAGGTGGTGAAGTTCGCCTCCGACATCACCGCGCAGCGGCGCCAGGCGGCCGAGTTCGAGGGCAAGGTGCGCGCGATCGATCTGGCTCAGGCGGTCATCGAATTCAATCTCGACGGCACGGTCATTACCGCGAACGACAACTTTCTGAAGACGCTCGGCTACACGCTCGACGACATTCGCGGCAAGCATCACCGCCTGTTCTGCGAGCCGGACTACGCGCTCTCCGACGCCTATCGTGAGTTCTGGGCGAAGCTCAACCGCGGTGAATTCGACGCGGGCCGCTACAAGCGGCTGGGGCGCGGCGGGCGCGAAGTGTGGATTCAGGCGACGTACAACCCGATCCTCGACGCCAGCGGCCGACCGTACAAGGTGGTGAAGTTCGCCACCGACATCACGCAGCAGGTCGAGCTCGAGGCAAGCGTGAAGCGCCGCGCGGAGGAAGATCAGCGCAAGGTGGCGCGCCTGCTCGAGACGGTCAACCGCGCCGCGGCGGGCGATCTGACCGGTGAGATCGCCGTGGCGGGCACCGATCCCATCGACCAATTGGCCGAAGGCATTCGTCACATGATGGACGACCTGCGCGCCGTCATCGGCAAGGTGGTCAACTCGGCCGGCGAGTTCACGGGCGCCTCGCGCGACATCGCCGAGCGGGCCAATACCGTCGCCACGGGCGCGCAGGCGCTCGGGGCGACCGTCGAAGAGATGAATGCATCGATCGAGGAACTCACCGCGTCGATCAACTCCATTGCCGACAACACCAAGGGCGCGGATCAGCTCGCCCGATCGACGCAGCAGGAAGCGGAGACGGGGGCGCGCGCCATTGCCCGCTCGGTCGAAGCGATGGAGCTCATCAACAAGTCATCCGAGGACATCAGCGAGATCGTGAAGGTCATTGGCGAGATCGCCGGCCAGACGAATCTGCTCGCGTTCAACGCAGCCATCGAGGCGGCCCGCGCCGGCGAGCACGGGCTCGGCTTCTCGGTCGTGGCAGACGAAGTGCGCAAGCTGGCCGAGCGCTCGTCACAGGCCACCAAGGAAATCTCCAAGCTGATCAACGAATCGACCAAACGCGTGGCGCAGGGCAGCGACGTCTCGCGTCAGGCGGGCGAAGCGTTCGAGAAGATCGTGGCGGGCGTGTCGCGCACCACGCAGGCGATCTCGGAAATTTCCTGCGCAGCCGAGGAGCAGCTCGTGGCCGCGCGCGAAGTGAGCGTGGCGATCCAGCACGTGGCCGAGGAAACCGAGCGCTCGGCGGGCGCGTGCGAGACGATCGCGCAAGCGACCACCGGTCTGAGCCAGGGCGCCGAGGAACTCGATCGCACGGTATCGCGCTTCAGGGTGTAACGAAGGAGCGTGCGCGCCGCTGCGGGCTGCGTCCGCGAGCGGCACGCCCGAGGGCGCCGTCCCCCCGCCCCCGGCCAGCCTCATTGCGCCATTGCGTCATTGCGTCATTACCTCATTGCCCCGGCCACGCCCGACAGTCCCGCCGTGCGCGGCCGGCTCACCCGTCCGCCCGGAGGGCCCGCCATGGAAATCGAAGCCGACGTCGACCCCGGCACCCAGCAGGCGCTGTTGCGCGCCGTGCATCGCCACACCGGCATCTCGATGAACGAGAAGAAGTGGACGATGCTGCAAGGCCGCCTGCGTCCGCGCCTGCGCACGCTGTCACTGCGCTGCTACCGCGACTATCTCGCGCTGCTGGAGAACGCACCGGACGAAGTGCGCAACTTCGTGAATCTCGTCACGACGAATGAAACGGCGTTCTTCCGCACGCCGCGCGTCTGGGACTACTTCGCGCAGCACTACCTGCCGCGCTGGTATGCCGCGAACCCCGGGCGCAGCCTGCGCCTGTGGTCGGCGGCGGCGTCCTCCGGCGAGGAGCCGTATTCGGCGGCGATGATTTGCGAGGAATTTCGCGCGCGCCATCCGGGCTTCCAGTATCAGATCCACGCCACCGACATTTCGAGCCAGGTGCTCGCCTCGGCGGCGGCGGGGCGCTACGGCGGACGCAGCATCGACGGTCTGCGGCAGCAGCGCCCGGCCATGCTCGCGAAGTACTTCCGTGCCGACGCGGCCGGCTTCACGGTCGTGCCGGAGCTACGCGCCCACATCACGTTCGCCGAGCACAACCTGTACCAGCACATGGCGCGACGCGAGGCTTTCGATCTCGTCATGCTGCGCAACGTGCTGATCTATTTCGAGACTGCCGACCAGGAACGCGTGCTCGAGAACGTGCGCCGCACGCTCGCCCCCCACGGCGTGCTGATCGTCGGCGAATCGGAGTCGCTTGCGCGGCTCTCGACCGGCTATCGCTTCGAGCAGCCGCTCATCTACCGGAACCAGGGAGCACCGAATGGGGCCGTCGCATGACATCCAGGTATTGATGGGCGAGGTGCGCCTGGGGCGCGGCGGCGACGTGTTGCGCGCAACCCTCGGCTCCTGCGTGGGTATCGGCCTGATGTGGCGGGCGCGCGGCCTGTACGCACTGGCGCACTGTCTGCTGCCCGAGTCGCCGCAGCCGGTGCTCGCCATCGGCGCGAAGTACGTCACGCAGGCAGTGCCGTCGCTGCTCGCGCTCCTGAAGGCGACCGGTGCACGGCGCGGCGAGATCGAGGCCGTGATTGCCGGGGGCGGCAACATGATGCCGCACCAGCCGCCGGCGAGGCACGGGCTGATCGGCGAGGCCAATGCCAGAGTGGCGCAGGCGCTCGTCACCGCGGCGGGCATCCCGATCGTGCATATCGAAGTCGGCGGCGACGTCGGCCGCCAACTGACCATCGACTGCGCACGGCACGCATTTGCCGTGCGCACCATCGGCTGCAACGGCGGCGCGGCCGCCCCTCGCCGCCCGGCCCTCCGACTCGTGGGACGTGAATCATGAATGCTCGCACGCCAGGCTTTCCCTTCCTGCCGGTCTCCACGCGCGACGCCGTCGCCGGCACGGCCGTTCTGCCGCAGACGACGTCGCCCTATCACGCGTATCAAGGCGTCGGCGCGCCGGCAAAGGCAACGCCCGAGGCGCCCAAAGTGCCCAAAGTGCCCACGATGCCCAGGACGGACGAGGCCGAAGTCTTCGGCTCGTTCCATCTCGGCGGCATTGAATTCGCGCTGCCCATCGTCGCGCTGCAGGAAGTGGTGAACTATCCGTCGCGCGTCACGCCCGTGCCGCTCGCGCCGCCGTTCCTGCTCGGGCTGTTCAACCTGCGCGGCACGCTGATCCCCATCGTCGATCTGACGCCGCTGCTGGCGATGACGGCCGACGCGCCCGCGGCGCACCACGACGCCGGCAAGATCGCCATCGTCGACGTCGATGGCGTGCGCGTGGGGCTGTGGTTCGACGCCACGGGCGAGCTCCTGCGCGTGCGCGCGTCGCAACGCACCAGCTTTCAGTACGGCACCTCGCATACGGCGCCACGGGTCATCGCGGGCGCGATCAAGCTCGACGGCGGCGATCGCATTCTGCAAATCCTCGCGCCGGGCGCCCTCGTGCGCATCGAAAACATGCCGCAGTTGATCGCACGCCAGGCGCTCAGCGCGCCGCAGCGCCGCCAGCAACGTCAGCGCCTGCAGTGCGTGTCGTTCACCGTCGAGCGCTCGCGACTCGCGCTGCCGATGAGCGCGATTCGCGAAATCATCCGCGTGCCCGAGCTGCAGAATTCGGCGCTCGCGAGCGCGTTCTGCGTCGGCATGCTCAACCTCCGGGGCACGATCGTGCCGGTGATCGACTTCGCGCACTTCCTCGGCCTGCAGGCCGCCCGCCCGGATGCGGGCATCGCAGGCACGGCGTCCGACCCGCGCCGCATCCTGATCGTCAGGCAGGAGGACGTCCACTTCGGGCTGCTCGTGGACGCCGTGGACAGCATCGTCACGTACTTCGCCGATGAACTGCTCGCCGTGCCGTCCTTCAGCGCGTCGCATGCGCAGCTCTTCGCCGGCTGCATCGCGCGCGATCCGGCGGACGACATCGTGCTGCTCAACGCCGACGAACTCTTCACGCATTCACAGGTGCTCGAACTCACGCGCGGCCACCGCGAGCTGTATCGCGAGGCGCCCGCCGCGCAGCACGCGAGCGCGAGCGAGGCGGCAGCGCGCATGGGCGCGAAGTCGTCGCGCGGCACGCGCCACGCTTACGTATCGTTCCGTTTGCAGCACATGCTCGCGGTGCGCCTCGATCAGTTGCGAGAGATCATTCACGACTCGCCCGACGTCATGCCGGCGCCGGGCGCGCCGCCCTTCGTGCGCGGCATCCTGAACCTGCGCCGCGAGCTGGTCACCATCGTCGATTTGCGCGCGCTCTACGGCATGCCGCCGCACGACGATGCGCAGGGGCGCAAGATCCTCGTGATCGAACACGGCAAGGACAAGTTTGGCCTGCTGGTCGACGCGATCGAGAACATCGTCACGCTCGACGACGCCGACAAGCTGCCAGTGCCGGCGCTGCTGCTCGGCCGTGCCACGCACGAGATGCGCCACGACATGCGTGAAGCCGTGGAGTTGCCGGCGGCCGGCGCTCAGGCGCGCACGGCGATGCTGCTGGACCTGCAGCCGCTCAGGCTACGGCTGGAGACCGCGCTGGCGCAGTGATGCGCCGGCGCCAAAGCCTTGCGGCGTCCCCGGGGGGCGGGGAGCGGCGCGCCGCAGGCGGGCGAAGTGATGGCGCGCGCCGTGGCTTATGCGCGAAGCCGGGACGGTGACAGCCCGGCTCAGACGGCTTCGTGGCGGTGGATGTCGTGCGTGACGAAGCCCGTGGTGTCGCTCGGCATGGCGAGCCAGTCGGGATGCGCGAGGGTGCGTCGCATGTCGTCGAGACCGCTCGACCAGTGATCGAGCATGGCAGCCAGCCCGAACTGGTAGTCCTTGTAGTGGCCCTCGTATTCCTTGTTCCGGTAAATGAGCTGGATCACGTTGTAGCGTTTGCTGCACGCGATTTCCTGCGCCGCGTGGCACCACGGATCATGCGCGCGCACGTCGGCAGGCACGCGCTCGAGCACCTCGCGCAACACGCGGCGATAATGCTGCGCACGCTGCAAGTTGTCCGTGACGAGACGCGTGCGGCTCGAGAACTGGATGTCCTTTTGCCGGTCGGCCACGTCGTTCAGATTGTCCGGCAGCGGGCCGCGCGCACTCCACAGATCCACCTGGAACGCGATCGTGTCGCGCCGCGGCGAGGTGCCCAGCACCTCCGAGAGCGGGGTATTCGATACGAGACCGCCGTCCCAGAAATACTGCCCATCGATCTCCACGGCGGGAAAGCCCGGCGGCAGCGCACCGGACGCCATGAAGTGCTCCGGACGCAGCACCTCGCGCGTATTGTCGAAATAGACGAAGTTGCCGGTATGCACGTTGACCGCCCCGACGGATACGCGAATCTCGCGCGAGTTGATGCGATCGAAGTCGGCGAAGCGTTCGAGCGTGGCGCGCAGCGCGGTCGTGTCGTAATAGCTCGCGTGCGCGGGATCGCCCATGGCGGTGGGCAGCGGCTGCGGCCAGCGCGGTGTGAAGAAGCCCTTCTGCCCCTCGACCAATGCGCGCCAGGCCTGCCACGCGCTGTACGCAATGCGCCCCGATTCCGGACCGTTGAGGATGGCTGCTTCGAACGGTGCGGGCAGCGGTGGGAACACGGCCGGCTCGCAGATCGTGCGCCAGAACGCTTCGAGCTGAGCCACGCGACGCTCGGGCGCATTGCCGGCGATGATGGCGGTATTGAGCGCACCGATCGAAATACCCGCGATCCAGTTCGGCTCGATGCCCGCTTCGTACAGACCCGCGTACACACCCGCCTGATAGGCCCCGAGCGCGCCGCCGCCCTGCAACACGAGCGCCACCGTCTCGTAAGGCGGCAGTTCGATGGCCCGCTTGGGGACTTTCGGCGGATTGGCCGTCATGAACGTTCTCCTGAGGCTTGCAGACGCTGACCGGGTGCGACGGCGCGGGCGGCTCCCGCCCCCGCCTCGCGCGTCGGGAATTGGCCGGCTACTAATTGGCCGGTTACTGCATGAACCAGCCGTGGCTCACCACGAAGGACTGCCCCGTGAAGGCGGCCGACGGGAACGTGCACAGGAAGAGCGCGGTCTGCGCGACGTCGTCCACGGTGGTGAATACGCCGTCGACCGTGCCGCCGAGCATGACCTTCTTGATGACCTCGTCTTCCGAAATGCCGAGTTCCTTGGCCTGTTCGGGAATCTGTTTGTCGACGAGCGGTGTGCGCACGAAGCCCGGGCAGATGACGTGCGAGCGCACGTTGTGCTTCGCGCCCTCCTTGGCGAGCACGCGCGCGAGCCCGAGCAGCGCGTGCTTGGCCGCCACGTAGGCCGACTTCAGCGGCGAGGCCTCGTGCGAGTGCACCGAGCCCATGTAGATCACGATGCCGCCGCGATCGTCCTTGTACATGTGCTTGAGCGCCGCCTTCGTGGTGAGGAAGGCGCCGTCCACGTGAATGGCCTGCATCTTCTTCCAGTCGGCGAACGCGTAGTTCTCGATCGGATTGACGATCTGAATGCCCGCGTTCGAAATCAGAATGTCGATCGAACCGAACGTTTCGGCGACCTTGTCGATGCCGCCGTTCACGGCGTCTTCGTTCGTCACGTCCATCGCCACGCCGATCGCGCGCCCGCCCGCCGCCTTGATCTCTTCGGCCACGGCGTCGGCGCCCTGCTGGTTCAGATCGGCAATGGCGACTGCCGCGCCGGCACGCGCGAGCGTGAGCGCGATTTCCTTGCCGATGCCGCTCGCCGCCCCGGTGACCACGGCGACCTTTCCATCCAACTGATTCACTGACTGGCTCATTTGCACACTCCCGATTCGTCAAAATGGCGGGTCATGCGGTGCTGCGCGCACCGGCATGGCTCGTCGGATATACAGCGTTCACCACGTTCGCTTGATCGCGTCCAAACGGAAAAGGCGCCTTGCGGCGCCTTTTCCTGCATTACCGCGCGATCGGCTTGTAGCGGATTCGCTTCGGCTTTGCTGCCTCCTCGCCGAGGCGCTTCTTCTTGTCGGCCTCGTACTCCTGATAGTTGCCCGGGAAGAACTCGACGTGCGAGTCGCCCTCGAAAGCCAGAATATGCGTGGCGATGCGATCGAGGAACCAGCGGTCGTGCGAGATCACCAGCACGCAGCCGGCGAATTCGAGCAAGGCGTCTTCCAGCGCGCGCAGCGTCTCGACGTCCAGGTCGTTCGACGGTTCGTCGAGCAGCAGCACGTTGCCACCGGAGATCAGGGTCTTGGCCATGTGCAGACGGCCGCGCTCGCCGCCCGAGAGCGAGCCAACCTGCTTCTGCTGGTCCGAGCCCTTGAAGTTGAAGCGGCCGATGTAGGCGCGCGACGGCGTTTCGTACTTGCCCACGGTAAGCACATCGGCGCCGCCCGAAATCTCCTCGAACACGGTCTTGTTGCCGTCGAGCGCGTCGCGGCTCTGATCGACGTAGGCCATCTTCACGGTCGGCCCGATCTTGATCTCGCCGCTGTCCGGCTGCTCGCGGCCCGTGAGCATCTTGAACAGGGTCGATTTACCGGCGCCGTTCGGGCCGATGATGCCGACGATGGCGCCCGGCGGCACCGTGAAGCTCAGATCGTCGATCAGCAGACGGTCGCCGAAGGCCTTCGAGACGTTCCTGAATTCGATCACCTCGTTGCCCAGGCGCTCACCCACGGGGATGAAGATTTCCTGCGTCTCGTTGCGCTTCTGGTATTCCTGATTGTTCAGCTCGTCGAAGCGGGCCAGACGCGCCTTCGACTTCGCCTGACGGCCCTTCGGGTTCTGGCGCACCCACTCCAGTTCCTTCTTGAGCGCCTTCTGACGGGCCGACTCGCTCGCCTCTTCCTGCTTCAGGCGCTGCTCCTTCTGGTCGAGCCACGAGCTGTAGTTGCCCTTCCAGGGAATACCGTGACCGCGGTCGAGTTCGAGAATCCACTCGGCGGCATTGTCGAGGAAGTAACGGTCGTGGGTCACGGCCACCACGGTGCCCGGAAAGCGCGTGAGGAACTGTTCGAGCCAGTCGACCGATTCGGCGTCCAGGTGGTTGGTCGGCTCGTCGAGCAGCAGCATGTCGGGCTTGGAGAGCAGCAAACGCGCGAGCGCCACGCGGCGCTTCTCGCCGCCCGAGAGCACGCCGATCTTGGCGTCCCACGGCGGCAGGCGCAGCGCGTCGGCGGCAACTTCCAGCGTCTGCTCGATATTGTTGCCGTCGCTCGCGGCAAGAATCGCTTCGTACTTGGCCTGCTCGGCCGCAAGCGCATCGAAGTCGGCGTCCGGCTCGGCGTATGCGGCATAGATTTCGTCGAGCTTCGCGCGTGCCTGCATCACCTCGCCCATGCCGCCTTCCACGGCCTCGCGCACGGTCTGCTCCGGGTCGAGCTGCGGCTCCTGCGGCAGATAACCGATGTTCAGGTTTGCCATCGGGATCGCTTCGCCCTCGATCTCCTTGTCGACGCCCGCCATGATCCTGAGCAGCGTCGATTTGCCCGAGCCGTTCAGGCCCAGCACGCCGATCTTGGCGCCCGGGAAGAACGACAGGGAGATGTCCTTGAGGATATGACGCTTGGGCGGCACGATCTTGCCCACGCGGTTCATGCTGAATACGTACTGTGCCATTCGGCTTTCCTGATTCTGAAACGGTTGTGACGGCTCTCGGGCGAGCGCCAGATAGCGGCAAGTTTAACAAAGGGCGACACGCACGGCATCGGGCGCGTCGATCACGAGCTCGCCGCGCGCGTAGGCGCAGCAAGGCAACAGCCAGCCCTCGGCCTTCTCCTCGCGCGACATGCCCGGCCACTCGATGCGGTACGTTACCGGCGCCGGTGCGCCGCCCGTCTGCGCCCGGCACAGACAGGCCCGGCACGTGCCGTTGCGGCACAGGCTCGGCAGCCTGACGCCCGCCGCCTGCGCGGCGAGCAGAATCGGCACGTCGGGCGGCGCATCGAATTGCCAGCCCGACGGCGCAAGCGTGATGCGGCATGCAGGCGCGCCTGGCGCATGAGTGTCGCGCGCGGCGTCGGCGCACGGTTCGGAGACGTTGGCGGAGTCGGGGGGCGGACGGTTCAAGGCAAAGGCGCTCGGTGGGCGTCGAAACGGTGCACGGCGCATCTTGCGCCAACGCGCTACCATAACCCGTTCCCCGACCTTTTGTCGCCTCGGCGGGCGCGTCGCGGGCATCGAGGTCCGTCGCCCGGCAATGCCCGGCCGCCCCTTCGCTCCGTGCCCGCCGTGCGCTGCGATCTCCATTACGGTCCGCCCATGTCCGCTGCTCCCGAAACTACGCCTGCACACGCGCCCGCCAGTAAGCCCAACGACAAGCCCGCCAATGTGGCCGCCAATATGACCGCCAATATGACCGTCAACGCGCCGTCATCGGAGGCCGCGGCTGCGGGACAGCCTGCTGGATCCACCGCGCTCACCGGACTCATCGACACGTCCGGCCTGGAAGCCGCGCTGCACGCGTTTGCCGATGCGCGCGATTGGCACCGCCATCACACGCCGAAGAACCTTGCGATGGCGTTGTCGGTCGAAGTCGCCGAACTGGTCGAAATCTTCCAGTGGCACACCGAGGCCGAAGCGAAGGCCGTCATGCAGACGAGCGAAGCGCGACACGTGGAGCAGGAACTGGCCGATATCGCCATGTATCTCGTGCGGCTCGCCTCGGTACTCGGTGTCGACCTGAATCGCGCCGTACACGAGAAACTCGTCATGAACGCCGAAAAGTATCCGGTGCCGCCGGCCTGACCCACACCTTGCAATGTCGCCCCGCGCCCCCATACCAGGCGTACCGGGCGTATCGGGCATACCGGCCATACCGGGCATTACGGTTGCGCGCGTCCCAAGGCGATTCCCTCGAATGTCGAAGAGATCCATGTCCATGTCGCAGTCCTCTCCAGGCTCCCGGGCCTCTCAGGCGTCCCCGCCCCTCTCGGCGCCCACGGCGTCGCCGTCACCGCCTGGCGCGGCGCACGCGCACGGCAAGCCGTCGCGGCGCACGCTGCCCGCGCGGCCGCGCTGGCTCATGCTCGCCATCATCGCGCTGCTGCACGCCTACATCGGCTGGCGCCTGCTCACGCCCCTGCCGGTCGCCCCCGGCTGGAAGGTGCTCGGCGCGGCGTGGCTCGTGGCGTCGACGGTGCTCATCCCCCTGGGCCTCATGAGCCGCGCCATCCAGCGCGAGCCGCTTGCGACGCTGCTGACCTGGGCCGGCATGACGGCCATCGGCATCTTCTCGTCGCTGTTCGTACTCACGGTCCTGCGCGACGTGGTGCTCGGCGTGGCGCTGGCGGTCTCCGGGGTCGACGCCCAACTCGCCACGCGCTCGGCCATCATCGTGCTGGTGCTCACCGCCGTGTCGACCCTGCTCGGCTTCTACAACGCGCGGCGCCTCGCCCGCGTGGTCGAGATCGACGTGCCCATCGCCGACCTGCCGCCCGCACTCAAAGGCTTCACCATCGTGCAGTTGAGCGACATTCACGTGAGCTCGACGATCCGGCGCCGGTACATCGAAGCGATTGTCGAGGCCGCGAACGAACTCAAGCCCGACCTGGTGGCCATCACCGGCGATCTGGTCGACGGCGGCGTGCCCGCGCTGCGCGAGCACATTGCGCCGCTCGCCCGGCTCACGTCGCGCCACGGAACCTATGTCTGCACCGGCAACCACGAGTACTACTCGGGCGCGCCGGCGTGGGTCGAAGAATTGCGCCGACTCGGCCTCACCGTGCTGGAAAACGAGCATGTGGTGCTCGACCACGAGGGCGCGGCGCTGACCATTGCCGGCGTGACGGATTTCACCGCGCATCACTTCGACCCGGCAAAGCGCAGCGACCCCATGGCCGCCGCGGCGGGCTCGCCCGAAGGCGTCCCGCGCGTATTGCTCGCACACCAGCCGCGCAGCGCGCCCGCGGCCCAGGAAGCCGGCTTCGATCTGCAACTCTCCGGTCACACGCATGGCGGACAATTCTGGCCGTGGATGTACTTCGTGCCGCTGCAACAGCCCTTCGTGCATGGCCTGCATCGGCTGGGGCGGCTGGCCGTGTACGTGAGCCGCGGCACCGGTTACTGGGGCCCGCCCAAGCGCTTCGGCGCGCCCTCGGAGATCACGCGGATCCGGCTGGTTCCGGGCAACGCCTGAGCCCGGGCCCGGTCTGCGCGGCATCCGCGTTCGCGCCTTCGTGCCTTCCCCGGCGCCGCCGCGCTGCCCGGGCGAGCGGCATTCGATGACGCTACAATCGCCCTTGCCTGAATGTCCCATGCTGCTGCCGTCATGAAGTCACTGCCACCTGCCTCTTCGCTCGAAACCGTTGCCGTGCGTCTGCGCGGCAAGATCACGGGCGTCGGCTACCGTCAGGCGGCCGTGCGCGAGGGTCACCTGATCGGCGTGCGCGGCTGGGTGCAGGCGCTGCCCGAGGGCGACATCGTCGCCATGGTGCAGGGCACGCCCGACCAGGTCGACAAAATGCTGGAGTGGATGCGGCATGGCCCGCCCGGCGCACGCGTGACCGACTTCGAGAGCGAAGTCGAGTACACGAGCCGGCGTTTCGACCGTTTCGAACAGCTCTGACATGACGCGCCCCGCCACGCTTCGCACACGCCTTGCCATCGACGATGACGCGCCGCGCATCGTGACGCTGCTCTCGCAGCTCGGCTACGACACGCCGTTGGAGATCGTCCGGCGCAATATCGCGCTGTCGGCGGCGCAGGGCGACGACGCCGCGTTCGTCGCGCTCGACGCCGACGGGCAGATTGTGGGATGCATCGGGTTGCACGCGCTCACCATGTTCCATCTGGCGGGGCGGCTAGGGCGCATTACGGCGCTGGTGGTGGAAGAAAATGTGCGGGGCTCGGGCGTGGGGCACGCGCTGATGGCGGCCGCGCACGCGTGGTTCCGCGAGCGGGGGTGCGAGAAATTCGAAGTGACGAGCAGCGACCATCGGGTCGCCGCGCATCGCTTCTATGCGCGCCATGGCTACGCCCGCGACGGGCAGCGGCTGGCGCGTCAGAGTCAGACGACGTCGCTGACCTAGTTCTTGTGACGGTAGTTGATGCGGCCCTTGCTCAGGTCGTAGGGCGACATCTCCAGCGTCACGCGGTCACCCGCGAGAATGCGGATGCGGTTCTTCTGCATGCGGCCGCTCGCATATGCCACCACTTCCACGCCGTTCTCGAGCGTGACGCGAAAGCGATTGTCCGGCAACACATCCGAAACGTGTCCGCTGAATTCGATCAGTTCTTCCTTGGCCAATATCGTGTCCTCTTTTGGGCGCCGCTCGCGAGGGGCGCGGCACCGGTGTTACAGAAGGTTCGTTCGCCAATACCTTCGCCGCACCCCGGTGCTTGGCGGGGTGCACATCGAACGCCAAAAGGAGCCTACCCGGCGGACCGGCCATGTCGGACATGGCGGCGCACCGAAACGCGGCGATGGTTCGAAGGAGCAAGGCACATTGCGGCAGTGCCGCAATGACGAGCAGTGCGTGTCGGGAGGGCGAAGACCGTGCGGTCCGCGTCATCGGCACAGCGAGTGGTCCGGCCCGCGGGACATGGCTGTCAGCGGCGCCGATAAAGCATTTCGCGATCGTCAGGCGATGATCGGCGAATTTTCGCCGATTCCGCAAGCATACGCCTTTCTGCGTCGCCCGTGGGAAAAATGTGCTGCCGGCAGGCCATGCCGGGGGCTTTCCGAGGCAATTTGTGGCGCATTGCATCATGGCGAGCACCGAGGGACCATTTCGCGCCCCGGGGCGTCCGGTCGACTCGGTGAGAACGCGAGCATGACGCGCGGCGCGCCCTCAACTATGCTGTAAGTACCCGTAGCCCGCAGGAGGATTGATCATGAAAACAGTCGCTCAGATCCTGAAGTCCAAATCGGTGAACACGGTGTACAAGGTGCGCCCGTCCGATTCGGTGCTCGACGCCCTGACGCTGATGGCTGAAGCGCGCATCGGTGCGGTGCTCGTGAGCGAAGACGACCGCACGATCGTGGGCATCTTCACCGAGCGCGACTATGCGCGCAAAGTGGCGCTCATGGGACGCACATCGGTCAACACCCCGGTGCGCGACGTCATGACCTCGGCAGTGCGCTACGTGAGCCCCGATCAGACGAACGAGGAATGCATGTCGCTGATGACGGAGCATCGCATCCGCCACCTGCCCGTCATGAAGGACGGCGAACTCGTGGGCCTGCTCTCGATCGGCGACCTCGTCAAGGCGATCATCTCCGAGCAACAGTTCACCATCGACCAGCTCGAGAACTACATCATGGGAGGCGCCGCCGCCATGGCGGGCCGCTCGCCTTCGCGGCCGAGCTGACGCCGGAAAGACCGGAAAGCCCGGAAAGCCGGGCCGGTCCGGGCCGACCGCTCGCGAACCCGTCGGCGGCGCAATCAGGGGGCACGGCGCTTCACACGAAGCGCCGTTTTTTCCGGAGCGAGCGAGCAAATCGTCGACGGACGGGCCACGGCCCGGCCCACAACGTGCCCGTGGCCCCGCAGAACGTCAGAAGTCCTCGGCGTCGACGTCGTAGTTCGACGGCTCCCAGCGAATCGCGAGCAGCGCCAGCAGACCGATGGCCGGTGCGACGGCGATCACCCAGAACACCTTCGTCGAAAGCGCGGCGGCCAGCACCGGAAACAGGAACAGGGAAACCGTCGAGCTGGCGCGCATGAGCGTCTGGTTGAAGCCGACGCCCACGCCGCGCAACGAGGTCGGATAGCTCAGCGACGCGAACGTCATCGAATGCGCGCCGGGACCGAAGCCCTGCCCCAGCAGGAACAGCGCAAGGAAACCCAGTGCCCAGGCCACCTGAACGCCCCCCGCGGGCTTGCCCACGAGCGCCAGACCGACGAGCGCCGTCAGTTGAAACGCGTAGCCGAGCACCGTGAGTTTCCAGGCGCCGACCTTGGGCACCAGGCGCACGCCCAGCAGGCCGCCGGTGAATGCGAACAGCAGATTGAGCGCGAGCGACATCAGGATCGTGGTCAGCATCGACTGTGCGAGAAAGCTCGCGATGATGACGGGCAGCCCGAACGCCACTGCGTTGTAGGCGAACGACGATGCCACGGCGATGATGGTCGCGAGTGTCGTGCGGCGCAGGTACACGCCCTGGAGCAGCTTGCCGTAGTTGCTCCATGACGCGGGGCGCTTCGGTGCGGCGCGCTCGGCATCCGGCGCCACGACGGCGTCGATGCCATACGAGCGCTTCAGAATCTTCGCAGCGCCGTCGAGATCGCCCTGATTGGCGGCCCACACCGGCGACTCGCTCATGTAGCGGCTGCGCACGGCGATGATCGCCAGCGCGGGAATGGCGCCGAAGCCCAGGATGATGCGCCACAGCAGCGCACTATGCGACGCCGGGAGCACCGAATAGCACAACAGCACCAGCAGGTACGACGCACAGATCGCCGCGTACCACGTGGGGCACCACATCGCGACCCTCGCAGCCTTGTTCCCCCGCCCCTTGAGCTTCGAGAACTCGGCGAGGAACGCCATGGCCACGGGCAGGTCGATGCCCACGCCCAGCCCCATCACGAAACGCGCGCCGGCGAGCACGTACTCGTTGGGCGCGAGCGCACACGCGATGGCAGCGATCACGAAACACAGCATGTCGGCCATGAACACACGATAGCGGCCGATCCGGTCGGTGAAATAGCCGCCGAGGAAGGCGCCCACGATCGCGCCGAACGTGATCGCCGAGGCGACCATGCCCGTGCCGGCCGGCGTGAGGTTGAACTCGCGCGCCACGTCCTTCAGGCCGAAGGCCAGCGCGCCGAGGTCATAGGCATCGAGGAACACGCCGCCGAGCGCGATCGCCACAATCCAGCGCGCATTCGAGACGCGGGCGCCGCCCTCGTTGACGAGCTGCGCGACATCGCCAGCGCAACGGATGACGGCCGGCGCAGCGGCGCGTGTGGCGGAGTGCCCGGCACTCGCGTGCGCCGCGGCGGGAGACAGGGAAACGTCGACAGACATGATGCGCAACCGGAGAAACGGAAATGGGGGATGGGAAATGAAATGGAGCCAGTGAAATAGACCCAGCAATGGAACGGGCGACGGGCGGCGGATCGCGGCCATCGCCAAAGGTGGCGATGTTACCGCTTGGTACTCACGCCACCAAGTGCTTTGTAGTTATATGCTTAGATGATTCCAGCGTTGCCCCGATGATTTTCGCGACAAGACAGCAACAATTCTCTTCATCACCCCGTATGTATAGTGCATTCCCCCTTTGCGTTAAACATTGGCGGGGAATGCCCCCACGTCTCGCCAGGTGGGAATATCATCGAAACACCGCGCGAACGCCTGGGGCCGTCCCATTACAAATGCTTACCGTTTTTTACAGCACAAAGCGCGGCGGAACCCTACATTCCGCGTCGTGGTCGCAACAGATGTGCCACAGGTGCGCCACGCCATCCTTCACCGCGATGGCGACGCATTCACCTCACGCTCACGAGGACAACGGAAAATGAACATCAAAGCACTTACGGGAATCAGCGCGGCATTGGCCGCCGTCATGCTGGCCGGTTGCGTCGCGCCGGGGCCGCAGTACGGTTATCAGCAGGGCTACCAGCAGGGTTACCAACAGGGGTATCAGCCGGGTTACCAGCAAGGCTATCAGCAGGGTTATCAGCAGCCGCAACCGCAGATGCAGGGTGCGCTGTACGGCCGCGTGGAATCGATCGAGCAACTGAACGGCGCCAATAACAGCCCGAACATTCTCGGTACGGTCCTCGGCGGCGCGGCGGGCGGCCTGCTCGGCAACACGATGGGCGGCGGACGCGGACGCACCGCCACGACCATCGCCGGTGCGGTCATTGGCGGCATCGCCGGCAACCGCATCGAGAACAGCATGGGACAGCCGAACGTGCTGTATCGCATCACCGTGCGCCTGGACGACGGCCGTGTCGCGACCGTCACGCAGGCGCCGCCGCTGCGCGTACAGCAAGGCCAGCGCGCCGCCGTCGCCAACGATACGGTGTATCCGCAGTAATCGCTTCACGGCGGCGGCGCATCGCTGCGTCACCGCGCAAAACACAACGCCCGCCGGTGCCATGCCGGCGGGCGTTCTCATTGCGCGGACGGAACCGCCGCTACGCGTGCTTCATAAGCCCACGCAGGCGACAGAACTGCCTGACGTAGTCGTTCCCGGCAAGGGGGACGCGTCGGGGACGCGCCCCGGGCACCATGCGCACACGCGCTTGACTCAATGATGATGGTGGCGATGCGACCATAGCGGATCCATCGAGTCGACGAACGACGCGACGGCGTCCTTGTCGCCGGTGGCGTAGCGCATCAACTGACCGCACTTGCACCAGCCCTGATACGGGGTGATGTGCGAGCACGCCGACGTTTTTTGCAGATACAGGGTGACCGGCTTGGCGCACTTGGTGCACTTGAACTTGAGAGTGAGGGCGGGTTTGCTCATGAGAATTTCGCTGCGGCGCGCTCGGCCGTTGCGTGTGCAAAGGCGATATTCTACCGGGCTGTACCGCTTCCTGAACCTTTCACCCGAACTCTGGCGCTGAGCCGACCCACGATGCCCTCGTCTTTTGCCGCCCCCCATTCCCCGATGCGCCGCCGCCTGATGCAGGCGGCCGCACTCGCTGCCTGCCTTCCCCTTGCCGCCTGCACGCCGCCGCCCGAGGTCGGCGGAACGTTCGTGCAACTCTGGCGCAGTCATCTCGACTGGACGCCCGATCAGTGGCGCCAGCGCCTCGCCGCCACGCACGCGCTCGGCTGCAAGGAAATCTTCGTGCAATGGGTGGGCATCGACGGCGAGCCGGCGAACACGTGGATCGCACCCGACTCGCTCGTCCAGACCCTTCTGGACGAAAGCGCCGCGCTCGGCATGGGCGTGCACCTGGGCCTGCCGTATGACGAGCGCTGGTGGAAGGCTATCGGCATGGCAGACGACGCGCCGCTAGACGCCTACCTTCAGCGCACCGGGCAGCGCGTCGCGCGCTATATGCAACAGACCGTGTGGCCCCGGCATCACGCGTTTCGTGGCTGGTATTTCCCATACGAGATCGAACAGTACGACTGGGCCCTGCCGGCACGGCAGGACAAGCTTGCCGTATGGCTCGGCGACATGTCGGCCGTGGCCGTGGCCACGAGCGGGCGCACGCCGACAATCTCGACGTACTACAGCCGGTTGCCGACCACCGGTACGCTCGCTGACCTATGGCGCACGTTGCTCGATCGCGTCACGCTACATCCGATGATTCAGGACGGGGTGGGTGTCGCCGGTCTGGCGAACTACGACTCGCTCGCGCCCCTGCACGACATGCTGCGCGCCAGAGCCGCGCCGTTCGATCTCGTGATCGAGCTTTTCGAGGAACTGCCGTCGAAGAAAGACGACGGCACCGAATTCAACGCCAGGGCTGCGAGCTTCGCCCGCGTGAAGCGTCAGTGGGAGATCGCGCGCGACTACGGTGCGACGCGGCTCGTCGCGTTCGCCATCGACCCTTGGGTGCTCGACGATACCCCGGAGTCGAAGGCGCTGCTGCGCGAATGGCAGGCCGCCCTGCGCTGACCGGCGCCGGGCGATTGCGCGACGGCGGACGTTCTACTGGCGCCATTCCGCCTCGGTCTGCTTCGACGCGCTTCTGACCGCGCCTGCCACCACTTGCCGCCGCGACTCGCATCCGCGTGGTTATCGCTGATACGTGTCCGTCGCGCTCAACTGTCCGCGCAACACGGGGGCGGTGTCAGTGCCGACGAGGAACAGGCTGTAGTGATCCCCCGGTTCGAGCGCGGGTAGCGCGAGCGTCTTCGTCGTGGCGCTCCCACACGCCGACACCAGCGTAGCCTTGACCGGGTTGATCGCGCGCGCCACCGACGCTCCCTGCGCCACGCCGTCGAATAGCATCGGGCCGGACGGGCTGACGCGCAACTGGCCCGCCGCGCAATTCGCGCTCAGGTTGTAGAAGCGCAGTTCTGCCTTGAGGCCGTCCTGCGTGCCGCCCGCGTCGGTAAGCACGGTGAACGTCACCTTGCCGCCTTCGCGTCGCGGCACCAACGTGTTGAACGTATCGGGCGCGACCTGGAGCGTGCCTGCCGGCTTGCCGTCGATGACGATCGGAAATGCGTCGTTTCCCTTCACGATGGCGTACGTGCTTGCCACCTTCTCGCCTGCGAGCGTCTGTGCCGGGCCACCGGCGACCTGCGCCCGCATTGGCGTGCCACCGGGATTGACCACCCTCACGAACGACGAGCCCACTGGCGGACGCGCGGCATAAAGCCGCGAGAAAATGCCTTCCGCGTTCGCCACGCCTGCACCGCCTCCCCCGGCCACGCCTAGCGCCAGTGCGACTGTCAGAATTCGCCACGTCCTCATGCTTGCGACTCCGTTTTTCCTTTCGTGCCCGGACGCGCCCTCGCGTCCATGTACATTCGCTCCAACTGCTTCCGGTCCGCCTTGTCGCTATTGGTGGTCGGAAAACCATGACACACAAGTAGTTCGGACGGAATCATGTACGACGGCAGACGCTTGCCGAGCAGCGCCTTCCAGTCGGACAATCCCTCAGGCACCGCATGCAGCCCCGGCGGCCCGCTCGTCTCCGGTTCGACGAAGCCGATCATGCGCACGATCGCGCCATCGGGACGGCGCAGCGCTACGGCTGCGCCTGCGCGAATGCCGGGCAGCGTCGCGAGCGACGCATCAATTTCCGCCAGCTCGATGCGATAGCCGTGCATCTTGATCTGGTCGTCGCGACGTCCGCGGAACGTGACCAGCCCTTGTGCATCGATCTCGCCGAGGTCGCCACTGCGATAGGCCCGTTTGCCGTTGTACTCGAACAGGCGCGTCGCGTTCAGGTCAGGCCGGTTGAGGTAACCGCGCATGACGTGGTCGCCGGCGATACAAATCTCGCCGTCGTCGATAAAGACTTCGGCGTATGGCTTGGCGCGCCCGATCGGGAACGGCAAGGGGGCCGCCGCGCGCAACACCGAATCGATCTCGACCCAGGTCGTCGAGCACGTCGCTTCGGTCGGTCCGTAGGAGTTGACGATGCGCGCGCCGGGGAAGCGCTGCCACAGCGCCTCGGCGACCGTCGGCGTGAGCGACTCGGCGCCGAACACGAACATTCGCAGATCCGGCAGATGGGCACCATCGAAGGCTGGATCGAGCAACTGCTGCCGCACGAACGACGGCGTGGAGGCCCACACGTTCACGTGCGTGGCGTGGAGGTAGGCGGCGAAATCCTCGCGATCGGCGATGATCTCGCGCGGACACAGCACACAACAGCCGCCGGTGACGAGCGCGCCGACCCAGTTGAACAGCGAGAAATCAAAGCTGAACAGCATTTGGTCCATGAATGCCGGTGCGGGGCCCGGCTTCACGTCGTCGCGGATCCATCCGGCGAACAGTGCCACGCTTTCCCGGCCAATCTGCACGCCTTTCGGATCGCCGGTGCTGCCCGACGTGAACATGATGTACGCGAGTCCACGCTCGGCGAGCACGGCGCCCGCCTGTCCGGTCGGCACGAACGCATCGGCCTGCGCGTCGTAGCGCAACGCCGCCTGCACCAGCTCGCCGATGCGCGCAATGCGCTGCGCGGGGTTGATCACGTCCACCGGCACGAACGGCACGCCCAGGCGCAAGCAACCGAGAATCGCCACGAGAAAGGCCAGCTCCTTGTGCCCGGAAATGACGAGTGGCACGTCGGGCTTCGCTCCAGCCGCCGTGGCCTGCACCATCCATTGGTCCGTCGCTGAGCGCAGTTGCGCCCAAGTGAGCGCGCCCTTTGCATCGACGACCGCGGGTGCGTCGGGCGCGTGCGCAGTCGCGGCAAACGCCAGACGGTCGAAATCGAAATACATGATCGAAGCCCTCCGACTCGGTCGCCGGCGCTCAGGCGCCCTTCTGTTCCGCGATGAACGCGGCAAGCGTGCTCACCGACACGAGATAGACGTCGATTTCCGACGGTGGCACCTTCACGCCGAACTCGCGCTCCACCGCGAGCACTACGTCGACGGCCGACAGCGAGTCGACCAGTCCCGAATCGATCAGCAGCGTATCGGGCTCGACGTGGGTAAGAACGATGTTGCCGACGATCTCGGCGACCTTGTTTTCGATGTCATTGAGATTCATGAAACGACTCCCGCGAACGATCCGCAATCAGAATTGAAAATAGAGGAAACGGGTTTCCTTGTGAAGATTCACCAGGCACAGGAACAGCAGCGCAAGCGTGACCGACAGCCACGCCGTATTGGGCTGCCAGCGCATGAAACGCTGCGCGGCTTCCTGGACTTTGAACAGCGCGGGCGAATAGCGCCCCATTATCTGGTGGGCGTTCGGCGTGAACCAGACGATGCCAAGCAGCAGCACCACGTATACGAGCTGCAGGTGATGCCCCACGAGCAAGCGCCACGCATCGCCGAAGCTCGCGTGCGCAAGATAGCCGAACGACGGCCACACCTCTACACCGCGCAGGCCAATCATGCCGCCGAGCAGCGCGAGCGCGTCCTGTACGCCGTTGGCGCGGAAAAACGCCTGCGCGACGAGCACGGCGACGAACGTGAGCGCCACCGAAGCCGCATGGGCGTACCACTTCGATTTGTGGGACGCCGGCCGGCGGCCGATCACGAAGATGCGCCAGCCGTGGTTGATCGAGAGATACGCCGCGTGCAGCAGCCCGAAGACGAGAAACTGGAACCCCGCACCGTGCCAAACGCCGGCTAGGCCCATCGTGAACACCGTCGGCACGACGATGGCGCCCATGAACCCCGACGGCGTGCGGGCGCCTTCCGAGCCGACCGGCAGACCGCGCGCACTGCGACGCCGCGAAATGGCCATCGTCACCGGGTAGAACAGATAGGACGTGAGGTAGCGCGTGAGCGTGATGTGCCAGCGCGCCCAGAAGTCGATGACACTCGTGGCCTTGTATGGCGAATTGAAGTTCAGCGGGAAGCGAATGCCGAACATCTTCGCAAGACCGAGCGCCATGTCCGAGTAGCCGGAAAAATCGAAATACACCTGCAGCGCGTAGCTCAGGCTGGTGCCCCACGCGGCCCAGAACTGCAGGTCGCCAGGGGCAGCGAAGCCAGCGTCGGCGTATGGTGCCATCGCGTCGGCGAGCAGCACCTTCTTGGCCAGGCCAATCACGAACAGAATGCTGCCGATCGACAGGTTCTCCGCCTTGAAGCGGTAATTCTCCCGCTGCGCGAACTGCGGCATCATTTCCTTGTGATGCAGGATCGGTCCCGCGATCAGATGCGGGAAGAACGTGACGAACAGCACGTAGCTGAGCAGGCTGCGCTCCTTAACGAGCCCCGCACGGCAATCGAGCAGGAAGCCGATCTGCGTGAACGTGAAAAACGAGATGCCCAGCGGCAGCACCAGCGTATCGACGCTCGCGTGCGTGAGCCCCAGATCGCGCAGGAAACCAAGCAGCGCTGCAAAGTATTTGTAGTGGAACAGCACCACAAGATCGACGCCCACGCCGACGGCCACGATCGCGTTCTGCACGCGCACACGTCCGGCATAGCGCAGCACGCCCTGGCTCACGAGGTAGTTGAACGCGATCGAAATGGCGAGCAGCACAACGAACTGCGGATTCCACCAGCCATAGAACACGAACGACGTCAGGCACAGCCAGAAGGCGGCCAGCCGCAGATGGATGGCGCCGCTCAGGTAGTGCCCGGCCAGCGCCACCGGCAGAAACAGCAGCAGGAATAGATAAGAGTTGAACAGCATCGGGGGTCGCGTCTCGTATCGTTCAATGTCGTTCGGTGTCGTGCCGTTTGGCCTCGGGCAGCCGCGCCAGCGCGGACTTCTCGTCGTCGCTCAAAGGCAGCGAGAGAGCGTTCTCCGAGAACTCCCAGATCACCAGCTTCAGGCTCTGGGGCCATTGCTCGCGCTGCCTGAGCGCCGCGGTGAGCGCGCCGGCGAAATCGCCGCCGTCCATGCTCACGTTCCAGACTTCGCGCCCGAGATCGACGCCGAGCCATTCCGCAAAATTGCTGCGGCGACCGTGCGAGCTACCCGCGAGCATCACCTCCACCGGCGGCGTATCGTCGAGCAGACCGCCGCTGCGCATCGGCGCGATGTGCTGGGCCGACGCCAGATCAGGGCGCGGACGCCAGCCGTCCGGCGCGTCGCCCAACCCCGAGAGCGTGAGCAGATCGCCTACGCGCCGTTGCGGCGCAGCGGGCGTACCCACCTCGAATTGCTGCGACCCCTTGCCGGACAACAGCGCCAGGCCGGCCCGCGCCACGGCCGCCGCCGCGATCCTCGCCCCTTCGGCGTTCATATGCACATCCGTGCGGAAGAACATCGGCCGGTCGCGCCCCGCGAGCGTCTCGCGCAAATCGACGAACGGCACTCCCTCGCGCTGCAACGACGCTTTCACGGCGTCCAGGCGCGCGAGCATCTCGGCCGACATCTGACTCCCGCACAGATGCGCCGCTTCGATACGCGCCTTGTCCGGCACGGCAACCACCATGACCTTTACGCCGCGTGCGCGCAATTGCCCGAGCCAGTCATGCATGAGACGCAGGCGGTCGTGGAACACGGTCTGCGGCGTACCGGGCCGTGGGCGCATGCCGTCGCGGTAAAACATCCACTGCGGACACCCCATGGCAACCTGCTCGCCGACGTCGCCCAGCGCGCGATAGCGTACCGCGGCATTCCACATCTCCACGCTGGCCTGTCCGGGCAGCCTCAGCGACTTGTTGAGCGCTGCCCCCGCCGTGCCGTCCAGCCAGGCTTGCACACTGACCTGATCCCGATCGAGACGTGCATGCGCGAGTATCCACAGCCCCCATGCGAGGCCACACGCAAGCAGCACCGCCGTGATGATGGCGCTCGGGCGGTGCGACGGCCCTCGAGAAGCTTTGATGTCCGACACGTCGTCAATTTCCCAGTGCGGCCTTCAGACGCTTGCGCCAGACGTCCGGCGTCATGATCGAGGCGTTATCCCACAAACCGGCGGCGTCCGGACCCTGCGAGTACGCGGGCTCGAAGATCTGCCAGACGAGCACCTGTGGCTTGGTTTGCTTGAACGCGGGCGATTCGAGGTATTCGAGCAGCATCACCCACTGGCCGACGTTTCCCGGCTTCCAGTTCACCGAGACCGGGCGGTCGAGCAGATTCGACAGCTTCTGCGGGAAGCCGAAGTACGGCTGCATCATGCTGTGTCCGGTGATGTGGACGGGCGCGGGGGCGTCGTCGAGCAACTCCTGACCTTCCGACGGGCGGCGCACGGTGAAGACCTCGCGGCCGATTTTCTTGCGCTCGTCGGCCGTCAGGAACAGATCGGCCAGATCGCCGTAGCGACGGTCGTTGACCATGCCGCCCAGGGGCATGCCCGTGCCCGGCTTGCCGGCGAGCACGGGCACGTCCTTGCGGATCATCTCTGCCGTGGCTTCGGCGGTCGCGTCGGCGGCGACCTGTGTCCAGTGCTGGTCGGTGCGGTAGTACACGTCCTGGCCGCCGTTCTTGATACGGCGCAGGATGGCCTCGTCGTCGAACGTGCTGATGCCTGCAGCCTCGAGCTTGCCGAGGATGGTCCTGTAGCGTGCCTTGACTTCCGGACTCATGACTTTGTCGTCGGGAAGCTTGTCCTGATAAAACAGCGACTTGTCCGGCAGCAGCAGCACTTCGAGCTTGATTTGCTTCGCGGCGAGGGCGTCGCGCGCCTCGCGCACCAACGCCGTGTTTGCGTCGATGCCGCGCGTGTCGACCTGCGTGAGACTGCCCCAGCCCGGGAACAGCCAGTTGTCCTTGCCGCGGATGATCAGCGTGGACGCGTCCTGCGCTTGCGCGGCGCCTATGGCTAGCGTGAGCGCACACGCCGTCAGGCAGCGCACGAGGCCATGCCCCAGACCACGGCTAAGTCCGCGCGATACAGGGGTTTCGGAAGCAAACGGGGTCATGCTGCAACTCCTCGATATCGATGAAAACGTGTCAGGCACTGTGTCCGCGCTCAGTACGAGAGCGTGAAGGTCAGGAACAACCCCTTCGCACGATCCGCCTGCCCGCCGCCAATGTTGAAGCGATACTGCGTGGCAAAGTCCACGTAGGAACGCGCCGTGTTGTAGTGATCCGATCGGAAGTAATAGCGGACGTTGAAGCCGAGCCCGGCGCCGAGCGACCACGAGGACGCATTGCCGAGCAGTTCGTAGTCGTCCACGCCAGAGATCGGCAAGCCTTCCACGCGATCGGCCGTCTTGATCCAGTCCCCGCCCAGCACCGCATACGGGTAGAGCACGAGATGCTCGCTGATTTGATCCATACGGAAGCTCTCACCCGCGCGCACCTCGAAAGCGCCGAAGTACTGGCGCCGCTTGACCTTGCCCGAAGTGCGCGTCGTCGTTGCGCCCGTGGTGTTGTCCGTCAGCCAGAGATCGGACGGCATGTCCTGCCACGCATAACCCGCCTGTACGTAGCTCTCGAGCGTAAACCAGCTCGGCTGGTCCATGCGCAGCTCGCTGCCGATGTAGTAGCCATACGTCATGTACGCTTGCCAGCCGCCATTGCCGGCGTTGGACCGGTAGTTCCCGGTCGCGTTCTGCTGATTGAGTGCGCATCGCAGATCCTGACGCTTGGGCTGGAACGTGCCAGTACGCGTCGCCGTGCCCAGGTTGAACAGGCGCTCGATGCCGAAGGTCAGGCCGATATCGGTGGACGGTGTGAAGCGCACGCCGAGAATGCCCTGCGTCGTCGGAATGCCAGCAATGCCCCGGTTGGACGTCGGGTCGATGTTGATAGGCGCCTGGCTGCAGGGGTCGAGTCCCGTCTGCGCGAGCGTGCGACCGCCGCCGTCGTAGAGCGTGTTCGACACCTGCGCGTAGGCTTCGAAGGCGCGGCCGTTGGCGTTCAGCCAGCCGCGCGGGCGCCAGAACACTTCGGCGGTGCTGAATACGGCGTCGCCGGGCACCGAGATCGCCGCGCCGCCCAGCGCACCGCCCGCAGGACGCGCGCCGCGATAGCCGACCGACACCGTTGCGCCCCATTGACGCGATACATCCGCGATCGCCCCACGCGTGTCGTACAGTTGCTCAGGCGTGAGCGGCAGACGCTTCGCGTCGTACTCGTCGATGGCGTGGCGGAACGTCGCTTCGGCTTCGTCCTTCTTGCCGGCGGCGGCGAGCGCATAGCCTTCGGCCAGCACGATGTCCGGTGGCGCCTTGCCGGACGCACGTGCGGCGCGGAAGTCGTCAACGGCGAGCGCCGGTTCGTTGAGCCGCTGACGCAAATAGCCGCGTTGCACCAGCAGGTCGGGATCGTTTGGCCTTTCGGCGAGCGCCTTGTCGATGCGCTCGCCCGCTTCCTTGGCCTGCTCCGCATTGCCGGCGGCCAGCGTCGACGTTAGCAGGTTCTGGTAGATCGGACTCTTGGGATCGAGTTCAACCGCGCGGCGCGCCTGCCTGATTGCTTCCTGGTAATCTTCGCGGTCGTATGCCGCATAGGCCTGCGCTGACGGGCCTCCATAGCCGACGGTGTCGTATGGCAGCAATTCGTAGACAGTGCCGTAAGGCGTCTCGCGCGGATCCTGGATCGGTGCCGGGAAGTTGGCCTGCGTGAGTACCTTCGGCGCGCGCTTGCCCGAGCGCGCGAGCTTCAGGCGCTTTTTCACCAGCTCGTCCCTGCTTTCCTTGCCATCCTTATCGGCCAGCGGCGCGAGCAGCGCGAGCGCGCGCGCATGATCGCCCGCCGCGAGTGCGGCGTCGACGGCGATCAGACGCACGTTGCGCTGCTGTCCCTCGTCGAGCCAGTCCTGCTTGAGCGCCTCGTCAAAATCGGCGTCCGCGAGTTCCTTCTTGCCCTGTAACGCACGCAGATACCCGCGCATTTCCAGCGCCACGGTGTTCTCGTCGTTCTGCTTGAGTGCGTCTGTCGCGGCGGCCTCCGCTTCGGGCAGTTGCTGGTCAAGCATGAGCGCGGAAATCAGCAGCAGGCGGTAACTGTCGTCGTCGGGCGAGAGCCGCACCGCTTCGCGCGCGAACGGAATGGCATCCTTCGGCTTGTTGTCGATGATCGCCTGATAGCCCCGGCTTGCGGGCTCGACGGCCATGCGCGCACGCAGCACCTGGATGCGCGCCTTCAGGTCCGACGTGTTGGGAGCACCCAGCGAGATCGCCGTGTTGGCTGCAGCGACACCGTCTTCGAACTTCTCCTGCGCTTCGAGTCCCGCGATCCACAGCAGCGCCCAGGCGCCCTGCGTCGGATCGATGCGAAAAGCCTGCTCCGCGTGTTCGGTCGATTCCGCGTATTGCTGCGCGTTGTATTCCGAATAGGCCTGCGTGGCGATCGGGAAAGCGCGACGGTAGGCTTGCGTCGGCGGCGGTCCGCCCGCCTGCGCCTGGCTGAGGTTGGCGCTCGCGTCGCGCAGCGCCGGCGAGTCGAACCCGTACTTGATAGCGTCCTCGACGGCTTTGCGCGCTTCGTCGAGCTTGCCGGCCCGTTGCAGCGAGTACACGAGCAGCATGCGCAGGCGCAGCACGTCCGGGCGCAGGCGCACGGCCGCCGCAGCCGCGCCCGCGGCCTGCGCGAAACGTCCGGCCTGATAGTGTTTGTAGGCTTGATCGGCAAGCTTCCAAGCTTGCCCGGAAAGCGGCGCGTCGCCGCTCGGGCGAGCCGAGCGCGGCGGGGTCTGGGCCGCCGCCTGTGTGGCAGGCCAGCAGCAGGCCATGGCCGTGACGAGGAAAAGCGTACGGAAAGGCGGCTTCATGTCGCGACGGAAGAAGAATCATTGGGTTGCAATGCCGGGCCCGCCCCGCCTTGTTGAAACGAGATGGCTTCGTGCAGCGTGGCTTCGTCCAGCCAGCCCTGCTCGATGAGAATTTCGCCTAGCGGCCGCCCTTCGCGCTTTTGCACGTCCAGCGCGTAGGCGAGCTTCGTTTCGTCGATGGCCTGCCAGGACATGAGCAATTCGCCCAGGCGCTGACGCTGCTGCGAGAGCTGGTCGGTCGACGGGAAGTCGTGCATCGTCTTGTCCCACACCAGGCGCTTGCCGGTGATGAGGTGGACGATGAACAAGCGCCACGCGCGGGCTGCCGCCATGGCATTGATGAAGTTGCCGATCACCATGCGCGGAAACGCCAGCAGCGCATGCTCCCACCCGTACATGTGGTACACAAAGTAGCTGCGCTGGAAGACGCGCAGCGCCAGCGCCAGCGCGTTGATTCCCATGAGGGTGACGAGCCAGCCATTGGGCGGGAACACCGACGGATAATAGATCGTCCACCAGCCCATCCTGTCGGCCAGCAGAAACAGCAGGAAGTTCACCAGCAGCACGTAAGCGATGATGGCGACGAACGACGTCACCAGCCCCTTGCGGTCGCGAAACAACAGGTACTTCGTGGCGAGCGAGCCGGCCCAGCCGACCTGCATCCAGCCCTGCAGGCCAATGCCCAGCGTCCAGCGCGCCTTCTGACGATAGGCAGTCTTGAAGGTGTTCGGGAAGTACTCGCGGATACCCAGCGGCATGCGGATCGTCGAAACCTTTTCCCGGCCGAAGCCGAACAGCCCGCGGCGCTTGACCACGTACTCGACCGGGAACTTGCCGAAGATCTGCTTCATGCCCTTGCGCGCGAGCCGGGCGCCGATGTCGTAGTCCTCGGTCAGCGTGTCGGTGTTGAACGGCTGATTCTGCGTCTCGGCGGCAAGCTCCTCGAGCGCGCGACGCGAGAAGCAGGTGCCTACACCGGCCGAAGGCACCATCTTCGACAGGCTCTCGCGCACCACCAGATCCTTGGTGTGCCATTCCGCGAACTCGTCCATGTAAGTGCCCGCGACCAGTTCATACCACTCGCGCTCGAGCGATGTCACCGGCAGTTGGATGAAGTCGATGCGCGGCAGCAGGTAGTTGTAGTACTTGAGCTCCAGTGGGTGAAGCACGTCTTCGCTGTCGTGCAGGATCACCCCGGCGAACGGTTCGGCCTGTTGCTGGTTCTGCTTGAAGATCGCCTGCACGATCCAGTTCAGGCAGTCCGCCTTGCAGGTCGGCCCGTCGTGCGGCACCTCCACGCGCACCAGCTGACGGTAGCGGCGGCGCATGCGTTCGACTTCGTTCTTGGTCTTGTCGTCGTTGCGATACGTGCCGACGAAGATCATGTAGTTCTTGTACTCGAGCGTGCCCACCATGCTCTCGAGCATGGCCGCGATCACGTCGTACTCCAGCCATGCGGGCACCATGATCGCGAGCGGCTGTTCGCGCACGGCACGCAGCTGCGACGCCTGCAACGGCGCGTATCGGCGCTTGATGAACAGCGCACGGTAGAGCTGGCGGCCCCAGTACCAGCCATCGATGAAGAGATCGTCGATGGCCGAGAACAGGATGATGAGACCGACCACCGCGCTGATCACCTCCAGCACGTGATAGTAGTCGGCCACCAGGTAGGGCCAGTAGAGCGAGGAGATCACGGCGTCACGCCCCTGCCGGTCACTGGCCGTTCTGCTTCTTGCGACCGGCGCGCAGCGCCAGCACGAGCACTACCAGCATCGCAAGCAACGCGATGGCGATTGCCGGCACGCCCCAAGACACGTAGCGACGCCATTCATAGAATGCGCTCTCGCCGGCGCCGGGCGGCTGGCTGGCGTCCGGGTTGCTGGTGTCGATCCAGGCAACGGGACCGGCCGGGCCGATGATCGCGAGGTTGCCCCGATTGAGCAGGAACGGCTCACCGACATCCGCCTTCGCGTCGCCCACGGCGTACCACAACAGACCGTCTTCCCCGCCGCCGCGTACGACTTCCGCCGTCGACAGGTTCTGCAACCCGGTGATGTCGAGCCACTTGGCGTCCTTGCCACCGATCTCGAGACGCTTGCGATCGGACACGTTTACCGTCGGCTTGGCGCCATCGACCTGGACTTCCATCGCCACGAACGGTTTGGACGGCTTCACGCGCTTGCCGTCCGCGGCGACCGTGAGTTCCGTGCGCGACGGCGCGAGACCGCTTGCCGCCGCAATGCCGATCACGCGGCGAATGTTCGCGGGGGCGTCCTGCAGATATCGATCGGGCACGATTAGCTGCGGGTTGCCCGCCATGAGCGGCAGCAGGCCGACGAACGTACCGTCCGGCTCAGCCTTGCCCGGGCGGATGTAGCTCGCGGCCGGCAGCACATTGACCGGATAGGCCTGCGGGATCTCGTCGCAGTTCGCCGAATACGGCTGACGTTGCACCGATACGCGCAGCGTGTTGTTCACGCCCAGCACGTAGCCCGGCACGCGCGCCTTGAGTTGCTCGGGACGGCCGTTCGCGTCGAGCTGTTTCGCCGCGAGCAGGATGCCGTTCCAGAAAACCGTCGCCACCGGCTTGGACGCCGCCGGACCGGGCGCCGCCGACAGATACAGCGAAATTTCACCGGGCATGCGGCCGTCGGAGGCGACCGCGCCGAGCGGGAAGCTCACGGTCCAGTCGCCGCGCGCGAGCACGTCGAAGCTGTCCGACGAGCCGCCCAGACTCGAGAGCCGCACGACCTGCTTGTCGGCGATGTCGGGCGTATGCGCGACGGGCACGGTCACGTTGTTCGACAACAGCAGGCGGCGCAGCGCGTTGTCGAACAGGCCCGCGGCTTGTGCGCCGGCGTCGCCGGCCACGGCGATCACCGACTGATTGCCCATGTTAAGCAGGCGGATCTGCTTGGCCGCGAGGGCGTCGTTGGCCAGCGGTGCGCGCTGGGCGCGCCATGCCTTGAATGCATCGGCTGCGTCCGCGTCGCTGGCCAATTGCGCCTGCAGTGCGTCGAAAGCGGCGGCCAGGCGCGCGCGCAGGGCCGCATCGGCCACCACGACGTCGCCGCTGACCGACGCGGCGTTGAGCGCCAGCAGTGCGCCGAGCTCGGCGTCGTTGGCGAGCTTGTGCGTCGCGCTGTTGTCGCGCAGCGCGGCGAATGCGGGCACACCGGCGAGACCGGCCGGGACATTGACCCCGCGCGTATCGACGACGTCGCCGACGGCCGGCAGCGCCCGCACGGTCACGCGCTTGCCGCTGCGCTCGAGCGCAACGCCGATGCGCCAGGCGCTGTCGAACGCGTCCTGAGCAAGCGTCCTGGAAGCCACGAGCAGCGACGGTGTGCCGGGCAGCGTCCCCCAGGCGTCGTCGAGGCTAGACACCGACTTCTGGTCGATGCGATACGTCAGGCGCGTTTGCGGCGTGATCGTCACCGAATTGGCCAGCGAACGGTCGGGCTCGCAGCGATACTCGCCCGTGCGCGAATGCCAATTGACGGAAAAACGCACGAAGCCCGAGTCGCGCGGTCTCGGTGAGACGGCGAGCGTGCGCTGCAGCGGCCCGTCGCCATCGGGCAGCGACTGGGACGTCATCGGCTGGCCGTCGATGGACAGCACCACCGACGCCGCGCCGCGTTCGCCCTTCAGGTAGCGGCCATCGAAGGCGATCGATGCGTCGGCCAGCGGCAGGCCCTTGGGCACCGGGAGATAGAAGTCCTGGCTTGCGTCGCCCGAGAGCACGACCGGCGCCGTGATACCCAGGTCCGACAGCGCGATGCTGCGCTGCAGGTTCGTACCCGCGCCGAGTGCGCGCACGCTGTCGCCCAGGGCGCTCGCATGCGCGACGGCCGGCGCAACGGCGCCCAACACGCCGAGCGCGGCGAGCACGCCGGCGGCGACCCGGCGCGTGCGGGGCGCAGGCGTCGGCGGCGCCAATGACGAGGGGGACGGCGTGTCGGGGGCTTTGCGGCCGCGCGTGGCGGTCGTGGCGGTCGTGGCGGGCAACGGGTTAGGCTGCGGCATGATGGTTCCGTGAGTAGGCGCGTCGCTCGCACGAGCGATCGAGACAGAGTGAGTGGGCATCGGCATGGAGGTCGGGACAGTCATCGGGAGCGCTCCGGCATCGTGTCAGGACGCATGGCCGGGCGCGGCGGCGTCCGGATCGAACTCGCTCACCGCGCGTCCACACAGGGCGTCGACAATGCGTTGCGAGGCGTGACCGTCACCGTAGGGATTGAGGCGGCGCGAGAACGACGTGTGATAGGCCAGCTCGTCGAGCAGGCGCGACACGCCGGCCACGATGCGCTCGCGATGGGCGCCGACGAGCGCCACCGTCCCGGCGGCGACGGCCTCCGGACGCTCGGTCACGTCGCGCATGACAAGCACCGGCTTGCCCAGGTACGGCGCTTCTTCCTGCACGCCGCCGGAGTCCGTGAGGATCACATAGGCACGCTGCATGAACCAGACGAAGTCGACGTAGTCCAGCGGATCGATGAGGTGCACGTTGCTGAAGCCGGACAGCGCTGTCATCACCACTTCGCGCACGGCCGGGTTCAGATGCACCGGATAGACGATCTGGATGTCGTCGCGGCGCGCCAGGTCCGAGAGCGCCGCGCAGATGTTGCGGAACCCGTCGCCGAAGCTCTCCCGGCGGTGGCCCGTCACGAGCAGCAGGCGGCGCGAGCTGTCGAGCCACGGATAACGGTCGGCGACGCTGCGGGCGAGCGGCGAATCGTCGCGCAGACGTGCGGTGAGCGTGGCAAGCGCGTCGATCACCGTGTTGCCGGTCACGGCGATGCGGCCCTGCAGGTTTTCCCGCAACAGGTTCTCGCGCGACGTGGCCGTGGGCGCGAACAGCCAGTCGCCCACGGCGTCCACCACACGGCGGTTCATTTCTTCGGGGAAGGGCTTACCCAGATCGCCCGTGCGCAGGCCGGCCTCGACGTGGCCGATGGGAATGCGGCGATGGAATGCCGCCAGCGCGCACGCCGACGCAGTGCTCGTGTCGCCGTGGACCAGCACGTAGTCCGGCTTTTCGTCCTCGAGCACGGCGTCCACACGAGCAATGGCGCGCGAGAACAGCCCGTTGAGCGTCTGGTTCGGCACCATCACATCGAGGTCGTACTTCGCCGACAGCCCGAAGAGCGACATGACCTGATCGAGCATTTGACGATGCTGACCCGTCACGCAAACCACGCTGTCGATGCCGGGCTCACGATCGAGCGCGGTCACCAGGGGCGCCATCTTGATCGCTTCGGGGCGCGTGCCGAAGATAGACAGAACTTTCATCGTTATTTCTTTGGTCGGCGTCTGCTCACGCCGTATGGCGCGCAGGCTCATCTCGTCCCGGAACATCGGACAGGGCTAGCTCGGAAACAAGGACGGGACGACAGCAGCGACGCTACGACTATTGTGTCGGTATCCGATATATTGATATCGGTCGTCTGCGCGACGAAGACCTGCGAACGACACCGACCGACCCGGCCGGGATCGAATACCCCCCTCTTGCCACCCGATTCCCCGCTGCCAATCACGCGTTTTTTCGCGGCAGCACAAACCAGGTTGGTGCGCATAGTATAGGTCCACCGTCCCCATACAGTCCCCCCATCAGGGAAGAAACGAACGCTGTAGCGTCTCAACAACAAAAAAAGTCCTTGGAAATCAAGGCCGGGCGTGCGTGCGGTCCACAGGGGCCCCCAAGGCGAAAGGACGGGCAGCGCACGGAAGTCCTCGCGCGGCGCGCTTCGGCGCGGAACGGCGGGTACGTTGCCGCAGGCGCATCTTGCCAACGATGCAGCCATGGAGCGTTGCACCCTGGGGAGCGGTCGATGGGGCTCGGGAACGCTGTCATATCCGCGACATCTTGTTCGCCCGGGCAGGCCGCGATCGCGACGGGTGTTCGCACCGGGTGAGAAATCCGGCTCGGGACGCCCACGGGCAAATCGGGGCCCGCCCCAGAATGTCAACGCAAGAGGTGAACGCAAAAGGTAAACACAAAAGGCCGGATGTCACGAAGACATCCGGCCCTGGTATGCGTTTTGCCGAACCCGACGCCGGCGGGCCGCGATGTGCGGATGTCACACCGATGCCGATAGATGGCGTCCCCTAGGGGATTCGAACCCCTGTACTCACCGTGAAAGGGTGATGTCCTAGGCCTCTAGACGAAGGGGACGTAGACCGTCATTCGTTTGGTGGAGGTAAGCGGGATCGAACCGCTGACCTCTTGCATGCCATGCAAGCGCTCTCCCAGCTGAGCTATACCCCCGCGCGAAGAGGCGTGACTATAGCGCGTTTGAACGCGGTGGGCAACCGCTTTCGTCCTTGCGCGCTACCCAGGCGCCATCGGCGGGCCGTTCACCGGACGCGTTTGTCGTCACGCGACGCGAGTAGAATCGCATCGCGCGGCCGCGTGCCGCGACTTTTGACGGGACATCCTCATGAAGAAAGTGGTTGCACTGGCACTGACGGTCGCCGCGAGCTGGGCACACGCCGAGCGCGTCGGCGACGTCAGTACCGCATTCAAGTTGTTGGGGCCGGATCACAAGATCGTCGTGGACGCCTACGACGACCCCAGGGTACCAGGCATCACATGCTACGTCTCGCGCGCCAAGACCGGCGGCGTGAAAGGCATGGTCGGACTGGCCGAGGACAAGGCCGAAGCGTCGATTGCCTGCCGCCAGGTCGGACCGGTCGCCTTCGGCAAGCCACTCCCGCACGAGGAAGAGGTCTTCTCCGAAGGGCTGTCGCCGCTGTTCAAGAAGCTGCGCGTGGTGCGCATGGTCGACAAGACGCGCAACACGCTCGTCTACCTCACCTATTCCGACAAGCTCATCGACGGGTCGCCGCAGAACAGCATCACCGCCGTTCCCATCGATCGCGCCACACCGATTCCCACGAAGTAGCCGACGGCGCACGCGCCGGGCGGGAGCGGACCGCCACCTGCGTCACGCGCGCGGCAACCCGAATCGCTTCAACTTCCGATACAGCGTGTTGCGGCTCACGCCGAGCCGGCGCGCCGCGGCGCTCACCTGTCCCTGGCAGGCGTCGAGCGCGGCGCGCAGCGCCTGGCGTTCCGCAGCCTCCAGCGGCGCTTCGAGCTCCCGTGCCGCCTCGTCGCGCCCGAGCCGCGAAGTGTCCGTCTCTCGCAATTCCTCCGGAAGGTCGCCCAGCGCGATCACACCGTTCTCGCATAGCGCCACGAGCGTGCGGATGACGCTGCGCATCTGACGCACATTGCCGGGCCACGCATAGGCGCAAAGGCGCTCCTGCGCTTCGTGCGTGAGCGCGATGCGGCCTTGCGCGTGCGTTTGCGAGAGCAGATGGAAGATCAGTTCGCGCTTGTCCTCACGCTCGCGCAGCGGCGGCACGCTGACTTCCAGACCGTTCAGCCGGTAAAAAAGGTCCTCGCGAAATTGGCGCTCGACAATGCGCGCCGGCAAGTCGCGATGCGTCGCGCTGAGCACGCGTATGTCGAGCGGCACCGGTTCGCCGCCGCCCAGCGGCATCACCATGCGCTCTTCCAGCACGCGCAGCAGGCGGGTCTGCATGGCAAACGGCATGTCGCCGATTTCGTCGAGAAACAACGTGCCGCCGTTGGCCTGCCACAGCTTGCCGTTCATGCCCTCCTTGCGCGCACCGGTGAAGCTTCCGCCCACATAACCGAAGAGCTCGCTCTCGATCAGCGACTCGGGAATCGCCGCGCAATTGAGGGCAACGAACGGTCCGTTCGCCCGGGCGCTCGCCGCATGAACGGCGCGGGCGAAGACCTCCTTGCCGCATCCGGTCTCGCCGCGGACCAGTATGGGCACGTCATGCGCGAATACGCGGCACGCCCGCGCAAAGGCTTGCGCGAGCGCCGGGTCGGCGAACGGTTTCGCCGCCTTGTGCTGCGCGACGCCAGGGACCTCGTGGCTGCGACGCGGCCCACGCACTGCCGCGCGCGAGGGCGCCCGCACCATGGCCAGCAACAGCTCGCTCGTATGGGTGCGAATCGGCCAGCACGTGTTCGGCGCGGGGTGCCCCTGCGCGAAGAGCGAATCGAGCGTTGGCGCGAACCACCGGTCGATGCGCGAGCCCACGATTTCCCCGCGCGTCGCACCCAGGCGATTGAGTGCGCTTTGGTTCGCGGCGAGCACACGCCCCGTGTCGTCGAAAGCGATCAGCGCCTGCGCGAAGCCGCCGAGGTGATCGGCCTGCTCCTGCAATTGCAACAGCCATTCGTCGCGATACTGCTGGAAGAAATACTCGCTCTCCACGACCTTGGCGCTCAGGTTCACGAGGGCCAGCGTGTGGAATTGGCTCTGCCGGGTAACGTCAGCGCTCGTGGACGACACGTCGATGACGGCGAGCAGCTCGCCCTGCGGCGCGAAGACCGGGCTCGCGGTACACGTGAGCGAGGTATGCAGCGCGCGGAAGTGGTCCTGCCGGCAAATGATCACGGGCGCACGCTCCACCAGGCACGTGCCAATGCCATTGGTGCCCTCGCTCGACTCGCTCCAGTCCGCACCCGGCCAGAGGCCCGCACGATGGAAAGCGTCGCGCGAACGGTCGTGCAGGCGGGAGTCGACGATCACGCCGTCCGGGCCGGTCAGCAGTACGGCCTGATCGGGGTGCGTCAACTGGCGTTGCAGGCGTTCGAGCACGGGCATCGACACGTGACGCAGGCGCTCCATCGCATGGCGTCGCTCGCGCAGCTCCGATGACGCGAGCACACGCGGCGCCATGCGCGCGCCGGGATCGAGTGCGTGTTCATCGAGGCAGCGGCGCCATGAACTGGCGATGTTCGGATCCGTCGCAGCAACCGCTGACGTCGCATCGCCCTGCACGACGTTGAGCACGCGGCGCGCGTGCGCGAATTCTGGAGTGGCTGGCATTGGTCGTCTCCCCCCGCCGGATGGTCGCGTAGTCGTTCCCGAAGCATCCCCCATGCCGAGGCCGAGCGCAATGCGGGAAATCAATCGTGTGGCGTGCGGCGATTGGCTGTTCCACGGACGTGACACGTAGTGTCATGAGAGGTGACACCACTGTCACGGATCCGATACACGTCGACCGCTCGAATATCGGACAAAGCTCGTCGGCGCGGGGCTCGGCGCCGATGGCCCGCGAATTGCTTGGGCGTGGCGCGTGGCCGATGCGCCACCACCGACACCACAATATCCGGAGACACGACATGCGATACGCCCCGCCCGGCACGCCCGGCGCCCTGCTGTGCCTGCAACCGCGTTATGAAAACTACATTGGCGGCAAGTTCGTCCCGCCGGTGGAGGGACGCTACTTCACCAACACGTCGCCGGTCACTGGCAGCGTGATCGGCGAATTCCCCCGCTCGAGCGGGGCCGACGTCGAGCTCGCGCTCGATGCCGCGCATGCGGCGGCGCCCGGGTGGGGCAAGACGTCCGTTCAGGCGCGCTCGCGCGTCCTGCTGCAGATCGCGGACAGGCTCGAAGAAAATCTGGAGCGTTTTGCCGTCGCCGAGACCTGGGACAACGGCAAGCCGGTGCGCGAAACGCTCGCTGCGGACATGCCGCTTGCCATCGATCATTTCCGCTACTTCGCCGGCTGCATCCGCGCACAGGAAGGCACGGCAGCCGAGATCGACACGCACACGGCGGCCTATCACTTTCATGAACCGCTCGGCGTCGTCGGCCAGATCATCCCGTGGAACTTCCCGCTGCTGATGGCGGCGTGGAAGCTGGCCCCGGCGCTGGCGGCGGGCAACTGCGTCGTGCTCAAGCCGGCCGAACAAACGCCGCTCACGATCACGCTGTTCGCTGAACTGGTCGGCGATCTGCTGCCGCCGGGTGTGCTCAACATCGTCCAGGGCTACGGTCGGGAGGCCGGCGAAGCGCTTGCGACGAGCCGCCGCATCGCGAAGATCGCCTTCACGGGATCGACGCCCGTGGGGGGACAGATCCTGGCAAAGGCTGCGGCCAACCTCATCCCCAGCACGGTGGAGCTCGGCGGCAAGTCGCCGAATCTCTTCTTCGACGACATCATGAAAGCCGAGCCGGAATTCATCGAGAAGGCCGCCGAAGGGCTCGTGCTGGGATTCCTGAATCAGGGGGAAGTGTGCACGTGCCCGTCGCGCGCCCTCGTGCAGGAATCGATCTACGAGCCCTTCATGGAAGTGGTGATGGCGCGCGTCGCGCGCATCAAGCGCGGCGACCCGCTCGACACGGAGACGGCGGTCGGTGCGCAGGCGTCGCAGCAGCAGTTCGACAAGATCCTCACGTACCTCGATCTCGCACGCAAGGAGGGCGCGCAGGTGCTCACCGGCGGCGGCATCGAGATGCTGGACGGTCCGCTCGCCTCGGGCTACTACATTCAGCCGACGCTGCTCAAGGGCGAAAACCGCATGCGGGTGTTCCAGGAAGAAATCTTCGGTCCGGTCGTTGGCGTAACGACGTTCCGCGACGAAGCCGAAGCGCTCGCCATTGCCAACGACACCGAGTTCGGCCTGGGCGCCGGCGTGTGGACGCGCGACATCAACCGCGCCTATCGCGTGGGTCGCGCCATCCAGGCCGGACGCGTGTGGACGAACTGCTATCACCTCTACCCGGCCCACGCGGCGTTCGGCGGCTACAAGAAGTCCGGCATCGGTCGCGAGACGCACAAGATGATGCTCGCCCACTACCAGCAAACGAAGAACCTGCTGGTGAGCTACGGCACGCAGCCGCTCGGCTTCTTTTGAGTACCGCCTCTATTCGGCGTTGCGTTTGCAGCAGATCAAGGAAGCATCGCGCCTGCGGTGCGATGCTGTCCTCAACATCCGCGAATGAATCCGACATCGTCCCGGCGTTGGCGTCCGGCCCCGCATGGCCTGACACGCGCGACGGTACGCCGTTCACGGAATCGACAAGGAGCACGACCATGAGCACGACCTTCTTCATCCCCGCAGTCAACATGATGGGCATCGGCAGTCTCGACGAGGCGATTGCCGCGCTGCGTCAATACCCTTTTCGCCGCGCGTTGATCGTGACCGACGCGGGACTCGCCAAGGCCGGTGTTGCCGGGAAAGTGTCGAAGCTGCTGGCGCAGCAGGACATCCAGTCGGTGATTTTCGATGGCGCGAAGCCCAACCCCACGGTGGGCAACGTGGAAGCCGGCCTCGCACTGCTCCGGCAGCATCAGTGCGACTTCGTGATCTCGCTCGGCGGCGGCTCGCCGCACGACTGTGCGAAGGGCATTGCCTTGTGTGCGACCAACGGCGGGACGATTGCCGACTACGAGGGCGTCGATCGCTCGAAGAAGCCGCAGTTGCCGCTCGTCGCCATCAATACGACGGCCGGGACGGCAAGCGAGATGACGCGCTTTTGCATCATCACGGATGAAAAGCGCCACGTGAAAATGGCGATCGTCGATCGCAACGTGACGCCGCTGCTGTCGGTCAACGATCCCGCGTTGATGGCAGCCATGCCCCCAGGGCTGAGTGCGGCCACCGGCATGGACGCCCTCACGCACGCGACCGAAGCCTACGTCTCGACGGCCGCGACACCGATCACCGACGCCTGCGCACTGAAGGCCGTGACGCTGATCTCACAGAACCTGCGGCGCGCCGTATCGCACGGTGACGACATGACGGCGCGCGAGAACATGGCGTATGCGCAGTTCCTTGCGGGGATGGCATTCAACAATGCATCGCTCGGCTATGTTCATGCGATGGCGCATCAGCTCGGAGGCTTCTACGATCTGCCGCACGGAGTTTGCAACGCCGTGCTGCTGCCGCACGTGGAGGAGTTCAACGCGAGCGTGAGCGCCGGCCGCCTGAAGGACATCGCCCGGGCCATGGGCGAGAAGGTCGATGGTCTGAGCGACGAAGCGGGCGCCAAGGCCGCGATTGCCGCGATTCGCCGCCTGTCGAAGGACATCGGCATTCCGGCGGGTCTGACCGAGCTCGGCGCGAAGCAGGAAGACATTCCAACGCTGGCGGCCAACGCGATGCAGGACGCGTGCGGCTTCACGAACCCGCGGCGAGCCGAACAGGCCGAAATCGAGGAAATTTTCCGGCGGGCGTTCTGATCAAGGAGCCCCCCGCCTCTTCGCGTTCCATGCCCCCGAGTCACCGCTGTTTCCGTGACTCGTGTTGTGACACCTTGCGAGCGTATCCCATTGCCGTCGGATGCGTTTCGATACGTTTCGAGCGTAGACGCATTCGACGAATTATTCGGAAGTTACTGAAACTCAAGGCCCGGCGCTGCTGCGATGATGAAATTGGCCACGGGACCGGCCAATTCACACACTTCTACGGAGGTTCTCTATGAGCGCCAAAGACGGTACGAAGACAGGTGGGGACGGTAAATGGGGCGGACTCGACATTCCGAAATCGCTGGCGCGTGAAGGGCATGTCGTCTGGTTTTATGAGCACAACCGGTATCTGGGCTTGGAGTGGGACGAACTGGCGGGCGAAATCAAGAAGGCGCATGTCGCGAATCCCGAGAACGCCATTTACTTCGATACGTTCGCGCACGCGGTTGTCGCCTCGGACCGCCTGGTGAGCCCGAGTCTCGTTCTCTACTCGCCCGGCAAAGGGCTCCGTCCACAGGTGAAGGGCTGACGATAGCGGCAAGTTCATCGGGTTGACCGGGAAGGGTCACGCGAATCGCGTGGCCCTTTTTTCGTTCGGCTGCGTCGATACGCCGCGCGCGTTTTCTTTCGGCGTCGATACGTTTCGAGTGTCGACGCGTCGGGAAAATGGATTCAGACGTTGCTGAAACTCAAGGCACGGCACTGCTGCGATGATGAAATTGGCCACTATGGGCCAATCAACCCTCCTTTCATGAGGAACATCTATGATCGTCGGAAACGGAACGAAAGCAGGCGCTGGCGGCGACTGGGGCGGGCTCGATATCCCTAAGTCACTGGCACGCGAGGGACACGTCGTCTGGTTCTATCAGCACAGGCGATATCTCGGCCTGGAATGGGATGAGTCGGCCGGAGAAATCAAGAAGGCTCATGTGGCGGACTCGGAAAACGCCATCTACTTCGACAGCTTCGCGCACGCCGTCGTCGCCTCGGATCGCCTGACCAGCCCCAGCCTGGTGCTCTACTCGCCGGGCCGGGGAATGCCAGTCAAGGTGATGGGATAACGGAAGCGGAGGATATGGGCCCGCTCCGGGAGCGGGCCGTCGAGCGTGTTGGCGTTGCGCTAACGAGCGGGCGCCCGGCGCGCCGATGCGGGTACGCGGCATCGTGGCCGGTCGCCGGCGTATCGTGTGGGTGTAGGACGGTTCCGATTGTGATTGGACCGGCCGGTGCCGGCGCGATCTCAGGATGGTCGGGATCGGCATTGAGCAGTACGGCATTCGCGGAGGAGCGGAAAGAAACCATGCGAATCGCGAAACCGGCGTTGCCGTGCCGGGTTGAGCCTCCACCGTCATTGCAGGCGTAAGGCGAGCAAGCGGGCGATGGCCAGGATGGCCGAGAAGCCCGCGGCCGCGGCGCGCGTGGAAGGGCAAAAGAGGCGAAGGGACGCAAGGGCAGAAGGGGCAAGTCGAAGTCATCTGGAATCGACTTGCCGCGAGCGTGGCCCCATTGCGAGCGCCGCTTCGAACGACTTTCATGGCGGCGAATGCCGCTCGCGTCCGGGCGCTGCGCCTGTGCAGCCCCGACGCCAACGTTGGCATTGGAAACGCCATGCCCAGAACTGAAGGCGAATATCCCGGCAAGCGCCGCGTATAGGCGCGCCACATTGAAGTGTCAGAGAGGGGACGGGAGGAAAAACGACGCTCAGCCGGCCATACAACAAACACCCGCCATAACGAGCATGGCAAGCCACTATTCGCCCGGAAACCGTCGGTGAAGCCGCCGCGCTGATATGGATTGGAACGCAAACACGAGGCACCACATCGCCTCGATGTTGGTGGAAGTTGCCGAGCTCAGCACGACACCTACGCCTACGACGGAAGCTGAGGAATCACAACAAGCCGGCGACCGTTGTGTAGCGCTTGAGCGGCGAACTGCACTGACTGACCACCTCCGCGACGACAGAGGAAGGGCTGCCGTGGGCAGCCCTTTTTCTTTGAGGCGAGCACCCAGCTCGCGCATAAAGTTGCATCAGGCAGAACCTTAGGTGACTGGCCCGCCGCGCCTAGACTAAGGATTCACGCTGTAAGTGCGGTTAACAGTGGCAGTAGATCTCTTGGCCGGTACGGAAACGCGGGGAAGCATAGAAAATGCCGTGTCAGTCGGGATCCCTTGACTCGGATGGTCGGTTTCATCGACCGGCGCGGCGCTGTTGCACCATGGCCATCAAAAGAAGAAGTAATGAAGCGAGCTCCACCGCCCCTCAGCCTCAATGCGCCGCCTGCTTCAATATCTTGGATGTCTCGTTGCCCTCGGTGTGGCCATCAGGGAAGACTCGCAGATAATCAAAGAGCTCCGACTGGCGAGCCTCAACCATCTGCCCGGCCTTCAGGCCACCCACATTGCGCGGCTCATTGCGCAACATGCCCTTGATCCGGTCGCCTTTCCACTCTGTGACTTCGATCCACATCCATTCGCGACTGCCATCTCGGGTGGTAAATGGCGCCTTTACTTGCAGTTGTTCACCTGGCGCGAGCCCCCGCTGGAATGCTTGCTGCAGTGCCGGCAATTGAGCGCGGGCGCGTTCGCTTGCGGCGCGTAATGCGGCGCCCTCTCTGACGTAGGCCACTTCGTCCGGCTGGGCGCCAAATACCGCCATCACAAAATTGGTCTGGCGTTCGGTGATGTCTCGGCCAGGATAAGCGTCGAAGCTCAATGCAGCGAGCGCATTGTTGGGGTCTCCGGCTTCTGGTGCGGCCTCCACCAACCGCAAACGCCCTTCACCCTTGCCACCCGACAGGATGCTGTCAGTCAAGCGCTTGCGTACTGCAGCATGACGGATGCTCGCTACCCTAAGTTGCACGGTTGCGCTGTCGTTTGGCGCGCCGGCTTCAACAAGTTGCTGGGCTACCGCATTGATCGTGTTCCCTAGCGGACGGTTGAGCGACCAAGTGCTGTCGTTGATAACGATGTCTGGTAAGCCAAACCGCGCCATGCCCAACGAAATTGCGCGGGTAGCCTCTCCACTCTTGTATGCGTGAATGACGATCTGCTTCGATACGTCGGGAGTGTCGCCATCCCACGCGCCCGAACGACTCGTTTCCCATGCCTCAGGGGTGAAGGCTTCGCGCGTTTCGTCGTCCCAGATGATGGCATGGCCTTTCTTCGCCAATTCTGCAACGAACTGTTCGGCCCGCCGCAGAGCTGTGACGCTTTGGCTGGCTGGGTGGGCAAAGGTCAAGATCAGCGCGCGAGGCGCCTTCTGGAGGGCTTCGGCTTGTTCCCGACTGAGGCCACGACCAAAGTAATGCAGCGACTGAATTGAGGGCGGCGCAAAGTCACTGGCCACCTTGCTGCTGTAGATAGTCTGCAGCAAAGCTTGGCTTTGTGCCGTCTTGTCCAGTTTGTCCACGACCTGCAACGCGAAACGCTTATCCGCCGCTACCTGTTCAAGCTTGCATGCGCCTTGCCATGTCAGATTCTCATCCACCAGTTTTCCGTCATGGATCACCAGCAGAACATCGTCCCGGGACTCCATTTTCTGCACCACAGATGCAATTTTTTCCGGAAACCAGACATCGTCCTGATCACAGAAAAACAGAATCTCTCCTTGCGCCATTTCCAGACAGCGACCGAAATTCCGCGAATAGCCCAGATTTTTTTCATTCCGCTGCATCCGTACGGCAAAGGGAGCCCGCGCTGCAAAGCGCTCCAGGATGTCCCAACTGGTATCCGTGGATGCGTCATCGCACACAACCAGCTCATCGGGCAACATCGTCTGCGCAGCAAGGCTTTCCAACTGCTGCGACAGGAACGCTTCTCCGTTGAAAACGGCGAGCAGCACCGAAATACGGGGGCGTGTCATGGCATAGGCACCGATTGGCCGGGATCGCAGGGCACGGGAGCCTCGAAAATCAGAGCAAAAATCTCTCTCAGTGTTTGCGGGCCGAGTTGTCTGGCGCAAAGGTACTGGTCCAGCCGGTCATGCAACAGCGGGTCGCTGACCGCCAACGCACCCCACCATTGGCTAAACGAAGTGGTATGCATGCCACGCACGTGTGCATGGAACTGCGGTATGGCGGCAATCAGCCGTGACGACAGCAGCCAGGCTTTCCCTTCATCCACGGGAGCCAGCTTCTCAAGCCGACGGATCAGTCGCTCAGCCCAAACCTGATTGCGCAAACGATCCACCTCGTTCCACTCGGGCCGGTGAGCGCTCTTCCAGGCGCGCAGCGTGCTTTGCCATTGCAGCAGTTCGGGTGGCCTTCCGTCCCAGAGAATTCGCGCATCTGCGTAAACCCAGTTTGACGCGAAGTCAGCCAGTGTGTCGGCGCGCGTTTGCACATGCAGATCCACCTGAACCTCCTGCGCAAAACCGAAAATGCCGCCGTGGGCAGGCTCATCGGTCAGCAGCAGCAAGTCGACATCCGAGTCGCCGATTTCCGCCGGCAACGGACGCCGCGCCAGGCTGCCATACAGCACCACCCCCGAAAAGGGGATGGGCATCAAGGCCCGGAGTTGCACCAGCAATTGCTGCACATCGGCGTGGACAAAATACTGATGCAGTGCGTCCGCCAGCGCGGGCTCAAGCACCGGCCCGACCGCAACCGGCCGGGCGCTCATGACGACGCTCCGACTGGGGAAGACGCCTCGTCCCGAAGCAATTGCCCGACGACGAGGCGGATCTCATCCATGCCCGTCAGGCAGCCCTCACGGCTACGGCAATACGCCCAAAGGCGCGCGACCCGTTCCGGCTGCACGTCTACACCACAGGCATGCAACGCATACTCCACCGCAGCGCGGCCGCTGCCCGGCCCGAGCAACAAAGCCTGCTCGCGACCGAGTGCGCGCGCCGGCACGGCCGAGTAGACCAGATCCTCATAGGCCTCGCCGAAGTCGCGGCTCTTGAGAATTGCGGCGACATGGGTGCCCGTAGAGGTGCTAAACGCATCAGCGCCGACCAGCGGCGCCTGCGGGGCAATGCCGATGCCCGCGGATTCGGCAAAAAGGGCACATAAGCGCGCCATGGGTTCCAGAGCGAAGTGGCTATTGCCGGCTTCCCGCAACAACCAGATGAACTGCTCCAGCGGCGTATTGCCGGTGCGCTCGCCGACGCCCAGAAAAGTGCCGCTTATCATTGACGCCCCGCTCGTGGCGGCCGCCCACGCGTTGGCCAGACTCAAGCCTTTGTCATTGTGACCATGCCAGCCCATTTCCACGGAGGAATGGATCCGTGCGAGCACATTCATCACGAATTCGGTCAGACGCCGGGCCCCCTCGGGAACACAGTCACCCACGGTGTCGCAAATCACGACGATGAGGGCACCCCAGTCGGTCGCCGCTTGCAGCCCCCGGGTCAGCGCGTCCGGCCCTGCGCGGGAAGCATCTTCGTACGACACCCGGAACGGCAAGTTTTCCCGCGCGGCCAAAGCACACGCTTTCTCAAGCTTTTGCAGTGCTTGTTCGAACGTCCAATGTTCGACCCGCAGCCGTAAGTCGCTGATGCCGATAAAAATATCCGCAGCCATGGGGGCCTGCGTCGCGTCGCGGATCGCCAGAATCGCCTGAACATCGGCCTCCACGGCCCGGGCCATGAACACAGGTTCTATCGGCAACTTCCGGTCATGGACATGCCGGGCCAGCGCTGTGCAGCGGTCGTACTCTTGTGGTGATGCCGCCGGAAATCCCAGAAAGGCATGTTGCACGCCAACCGCGGCGCTCAATTCGAGCAGACGGATTCTTTCCGCAAGCGCGGGCTGCCGCAAACGTACGCTTTGCAAGGCGTCGCGGATATCCTCTTCCAATCGGACATGTTGCAGTTGATGCGCGGGGACAGGGTTCCAGGACGCCAACAGATTGGATACCTCGGACATAGTCTTCAACCCTCGGCCATCAGCAGGGCCCGCAAGCGGGTACAGGCCAACTGGAACATCGCAGGATTGCGCTGGAGCGCCACGCGCAGGTATTTCTCACCTGCGTGAGGATGGGCCCAGTAAAACTGCACGCCGGTGAGTACGGACAGGCCGTGTTCCGCCATCAATGCCTGCCACTGCGTGGCCGTGCGCGGCCCTGTGACCTGCAACCACGCGACGCTCATGCGCCCCCCCTCTTGCGGACAGAGACAGGTGCCTTCCAGCGCCTCCTGCAAGGCCAGACGATTGGCCGCAATGACGGCGTGCACCTGCTCGGTACCCAACGCGACAAAATTCCGCAACAACTCGATGGCCACCGGCGATACGTGGAGGATAAAGTCGGAGTAGATATGCGCGATGCGCGGCGCCAGCCCCATGGAAACGCTGAAAAAGGGCGCCTTGATTTCCTTGGTTGGCCAGGTTTTCCCCGTATCTTCGATCAGGATGCAATCGATCCCGGAGCGCGCGAGCATGGCGTATTGGTCATAGACTGCCCCGGGCCGCTGAAAAAAGCGGAAGGTCGCATCCAACACCAGCAGGCATTTTTTCTTTTCGCAGAAATCAATCACGACCTGAAGGTTTTCCTGCGGCAGCTCCATCCCGCTCGGATTGTTAGGCGCAACCAGAAACAGCACGTCCGCTTCAAGGCGCTCCAGATGCATCGACAATTCATCTGGCCGGCTTTGCATCCAAGCCTCAGGGAATACCTGCAACGGAACGTCATGGCGACGCAGGATGTCATGCAGGTTGTCGAAGCAGGGCTCGATCAACGCCGCGGTGCGCTTTTCCAGGCGAAGGTAGTTCGCCACGACTTCCAGGCCGATCGACGCGGTGAAGCACATGAAGTAAGACCAGGCATCGTGATCACAGGTCTGGCGTGCCGCCCCGAGAAACGTTTGCACATAGGCCCGCTCAATTTCTCGCTGCTGCATGCGATCGACTTGCATGAAGATGCGAGGGAGATTCTGAATAATTGCACTTTCCTCCGCACTCAATTCACGATATGCATGACCGTCCGCCAGATTTAATTGATTGGACAGAGCCGATATTTGTTCTTCTGTAAGATTGTGCACAGCAGTCAGATAATTATTAAAAATCAGCGGTTGCTTCCGATGGAATGCAGTTGCTCCGCGAGGAAGGCATGGCGGGCATGGAATTCATCGCGCATCACATTGGTCTGTCGAATCAGTCGCTCCGTTCGGAACGCGGTGCGACCATGCAGAACGCGCAGATTGTCAAACACCATGGCGTCACCCGCTTCCATGGGATACCAGACGGTATAGGCACCGGAATAGGCAATCTCCAATGCCTTGCGCAAGGCTGCATAGACGGCATCCATCTGCTCCGGATCGATGCGCAGGGCAGACATGGTGCGCTCGTTAAGACGCACCTCCGTCAACTCGCCCGCCGAGTCCCTCATAAAGGCGGGATGATTCGAGACAATGATTTCGTTGCCGGCGCGGCGCGCATGACGAATAGGGGTCTTGCACAGCACTTCGTACGCTGCAGCGTCGAGAGCTTGTAGCTGTTTCGCGCAGGCGTGACTGTCCGTCATCGAAGACACGCCACCGCCATCGCGGCTGGGCGTTATGCAATGAAAGACATTGATGCCGGTGGGCACAGGCCGGTACGTTTCATCGGTATGCGGCAGGATCTCGACCGGGAAATCGGACAAATGGCTGCCTTGTTCGCGCAGTTGCAGATCGGTGATGGCGCCAAAATGCGTGTCACGCGTATAGCCAAGCATCCGGGTCAACGTGGCGGTTTCTGCGGGATCGGTCCCGACATTCTTCACCACCACGAAGCCATAGCGAACCACATGATCGAGCAACCGGTATCGCTCGCGATCGTCGTGCAACGCCAGGCGATAGTCAGCCGTGGGAATCTCGGGCAAGGTACTGTCCCAGAGGGTCTTCTGCGTATGCGACGTGGCTTGCACATGGCAGTTGCGCCGCAGCCATGCAAGGTCGTACCGGGATCGATGGTCACCGTGATCCCAGACGACATCGAGGCAAGCGCCGTCCCATGCTACGTGGCGCAACGTCACGTCCTGCGGAATCTTCAGCCACGACTGAAAACGGCTGCCGCTTTCATGGTCGCCGCAAATCTCGCACGCACAATTGTCGCGCAGCCAAAACTTGCTGTAACGGCTGACACTCCCGTCGCGCCAAGCCACGTCCATAAAACGCGAACCCACTTCAACCGTGACAATGCCGTTGATCTTATGCATTTCTACCGATATCGAAATCTGAAATAAAATACGAAATCATCCAAATTTGCAGTCGTCGCCCTAGGCAATGAACGCTACGCACATGCCGAAATCGCCTATTCAGACCATGGATGATCTGGATAAAAAATTCTTAAAATCGTACGTCAGATCGAACATACGCTTTCCGCAGACACGCTTTTATTTCATTTTGGATTTCTGTGGAAAATTGCATTCTGACGATATCCCCAGACTGAACGGGTTCGATGGCCTGTCGGCAACGTCCGTCAGCGCAGATGCGTTGGTACGGCTGGCACAGGCGCAACATCGCCGGCGTTCGGTCAGAAAGGCGCCTGATGCTGCCGAGATCGCCCGCGACATTTCAAAAACGGTAGCAGCCATGCACGAGTTCCTCGATCGATGCCGCGTGGAAGAAGGCATGCCTGCCGCGGCACTACAGCGTTGGATCGAGCAATGTCGACAACTGACAGACTGGATCGACGCCTCATCCTTGTCGCGGGAATACCTGGACTTCCTGTCGCCACGCCAACCCGGCGTGGCCGGGAACGTCGTGCGCATGGTCAGTCCTCTCGCAGTCGCAATGCAGTCGGCACCCCGCCTTGGCGTTCTGGAGACACTCTGGCAGGAAATTGACAAGGAGGTCTGGGTCATCCGATAGACCGGGGTGCCGTCCATGGGCTTGCTGTGTCAGATTTTCTCAAAGAGGAATGTGACCAGCCTGGGCGGACGCCCCGCATCGCGGTCATGCCAGGCCTCATCCATATCCACCAGGCGAAGCTGATGTTGCCGCGCCGCCTGGAGAAAGTGGCTGATCTGATGGTCAAACGCAGGCACCGTCAGGTCCTCGCTATTGCGGACATAGCGCGCCATGCTGCCCTGATACTTCTTTATGGGATGGAGCTCACTGATGAAAAAACGACCTCCCGGCTTCAGGCAGCGCCGCACCTGAGCAAACACCGCGTCGAGTCGTTCCACGTGCTGCAACACCAGATTGCAACTGATCAGATCATGTGAGGCACTGTCCACCGGCCACGGCTGGCTGATATCCCACTCCAGGAATGCAACGTTTGAGCGCACCTCTTTTTGACGTGCGATACCGATCATTCCCGCAGAAAAATCCATTCCCAGAACGCTTTCCGCACGCGCCGCAAAAAATGGAATGTTCTTTCCCGTGCCACAGCCGCAGTCAATGACCGCCTGGAAAGCCTGATTCGCAAACTGCTTCTCTGTCACCCTGGAGTCGAGGTCACGTGTAATGTTTTCGTCGTTGTCGTACGTGGTGGACCACGTATCGTAGCCGGCTCGAATTGACATAATCGAATGCATTTTTTTGCGAGCGCGGGAGGAGCGCTCGTTGTGCAACAGTCCCAATGGGCAGGAACACCTAAGTGCAGTACGTTACAACATATCTTGAGGCATTCCCAGATGGATTCCGAGCCTAATTACGCGCCTCCCGCACTCAGGCCGGATTATTGCTCGGCCAACACGTTGCCCTGACGATCGACCAGCGCCACCTTGACGATTTGTGCCTTGACGGCCTTGTTCGACATGTCGGCGGATTGCGTGTAGCCATAGACCACCAGCGTCGGCGCCGCGCCACGCGCGCGCATCGACTCAATGTTGCGGGCTGCGTCTTCATTGGCAACCGCCAGATAACGGAAGCCATCGCCATTGCTGAAACTCAGACGGTACTCGCCGTTATCGTAGAAATAGCGGAACGAGCCGCTCTCCCACAGCGAGCTGTCGAGCGGGAAGCTCTTCTTCTCGAAGTCGTACTTCTGGACAGGATTGCTCACGGTAATGCGGAAGTAGCGCTGTGCCTTGGCCTGCGCAACCGCCTGATCGATTCGTGGCTTGAGGGCTGCGAGCAGATCGCGCTTGCGGAACTCGTCGTTCGCACCCGCATAGTCACGCGACATGCGATTGGCGATCTGATCGTAGTCGACCGGCATGTCGGCCAGCGCGAGGTACGCAAACATCAACTGATTGCCGCTGTTGTATTCGACGTAGCTCGATGCGGGCGTGGCCGGATCTCCCTTGGGCAGCGCCGCCTGCGCGGCCTGCTGCTGCGCCTGTGCCACGGCCCGCGGCGAAGTCGCGTCGGCCAGATTCGGCGTTGCGGGGGCGGTGTCGGCGGCGGGCTTGCCCTGCGGCGCCTTGTCGCCACAGGCCGACAATCCGACCGACGCTGCGGCGAACGCCGCCGTCAGCACAAGATGTTTGAAAGTACGTTGCAGAGCGAGCGTGTGCGTATGCATGATGGGCATCCTTATTGAGGAATACTCGGGATTCGAGTGCGTTCGTAAGTAGGAATGACGCGTGAAGTCGATGTCGGTCGACGGTGCGAATCAGCGCTTGGCCGCCGTCCAGCCGAGCACGCCGCTTGCCGCGAGATACAGGCTCACCAGCACGGCGAGATATCCCCCCAGACCGATCGACACGGCCTTGAGCGCTTCACGAACGAGTTCGCTGGCGAAGTCTGCCGCCTGCTTGCCGCCGAACATCGTTGCCGCGCCCTGTGCTTGCGAAATGCCATCGCTGATGTTCATGTAGATGCCGGCCATCAGCACCCCCATGAAGAGGAGCGGCAACAGGTTCGCGAGATGCGCGCGCGGATCGCGCACAAAGTAGGGGGCCAGCGGCGCGAACAGTGCGACTGCGGCCACAACGCCGTACACACCTGCGCTGCCGCCGTTACCGCCCAGCGCGTTGATCATGCCGCCCGGCGCATTGATCAGGCCCAGCAGCTTCCACAGCGAAATGCCGACCTTGTAGTTCGACGACACCTGCACCGTGATGGTGTTCAGGAAGAACCAGGACACGGCCAGCAAGCCCATCGCGCCGAGCGTGCGCGCCCCGAAGCGGGCCACGAGCGCATTACCGCGCTGCTTGACTGCGGAGAGTGCCTCGTCGGTCGCCTCGCGGGCGAGCTGGCTATCGGAGACCGCGCGCAGTTGCACCAACTGGCCCGCTTCGTCGATCAGCGCATCGACCGTCATGTTCACAGCGGGGGCCTGCTCCGATTGCCACACACCTTCCAGGGTGAACGGATATTGGCGACCGCCAATGCTGACAAGGCCGGGGCCGGTGCTCGTGTCGCGCAAAATCTTGCCACGTTGGTTCATCGTTTCTCTCCAGTGCTTGGTGTCGCATCTGCGGCACGCCGAGGGGTTGGGTCGAGCGCACGGCCGTCTCACGGGCCCGCGTCGTTGCCCGCCGGGCTCATCGAGCATCGCGGCGGATACCCCCTATTCGGAGCGGCCCGGCAAAACCGGAAGAGAATCTGAGAAATATTTTCGCGGGCGAAATCCCCGCGCGACGCGATAGGCGCGCGGACAAAAGCAAAGGGGGCCGAAGCCCCCTTGATCGTGCGTGTCGATGCGCAGCAGCGCCCCCCCGGTCAGTGCGGGTCGTCCACCACTTCGCCGTATGACAGCAGCCCCGTCGCCTTGAGATCCGTGAGCGCCTTCGCAGCGTTCCCCGTGGGCACTGCGAGCCAGATCATGCCGTCCTCGTCGGGACCGCGCACGATATCCAGTTGCAGATCGCCTATCGCCTTGCGCAGTTGCGCGACGGTCGTGCCGTCTGCGAAGATCACCTGAACCATCGGCACACCCGGCGCAGGAGACACCGGTGCGCCACGCATCGCGCTTGCGCCGTTGTCTTCGGACGTCGATGCCATTTCGGCCAGACGCATCGTCTGTGTACCGGCCACCAGCACCAGTGCGGCGAGAGAGGCGAACGCCCAGCCGCGCGGTATCGGACGCGTCCACCACGCACGCAAGCGCTCCGCCAACGACAGTGCGCCGCGCTCCGGCGCCAGCGTGGGCAGCTCATCGAATGCCACCAGCGGACGATGCTCGGCGTAGCTTGCATCGATGGCGTCGCGGGTGGCGTCGGCAAAGCGCTGCTCCTCGTCGAGCACCGCCTGCCATTCGGGATGCGCCGCCAATTTCTGCTTCATCCATGCCGACTCGGTGTCGTCGACCTTGCCGCAGACATACAGCAGTGCCAGCGCGCGGAAGCGGTCCTGATCGTCGTTCGTCATGCGCGCGTCTCCATTTGATCCGTGGCCGGGCCGCCTCGCTTCGGACGCTCCCAGCCGAGTTTCGCCGACACACACCGACGCATACGCTGCGTGGCCGCCCGGACCCAGCCGCGCACCTGTTCGGCATTGATGAGCACCCCGGGCGGCGTCTGTTCCTGCAAGCGCACGGTCATGTCTGCGTAGCTCAGTTCTTCCTCCAGCGTGAGCTCCATTGCCAGCCGGTAGTTCGGCCCGTCGCCGGTCGGCAATGTGTTGAGACAGGCGCGCATCACGCGATCCAGTTGCGAACCGTAGGCGCGGTCTTCCGGTGACGGCAAGTCGCAGGCGGTTTCGTCAGGATCGGAAACAGGCGCGGTTGCGAGCCAGTGGCCGGCACCGGTAGGGGTGGCCATGGCGTCGCCATCGGCCTTGGCCGACGCAGCATCCTCATTGGACAGGGGGGTATTGCGATTGTGCTTGTAGTGCTTGCGCAAGACATCGATCGCGCATTTGTACGTGATGTCTTTGACCCAAGTCTTGACCGTAGCGCGGGCCGGATCGTAGGTCTCGGCCTTGCGCAGAATGCGCAGCCAGGCGTCCTGCACTGCGGTGACGGCCAGATCTTCGTTGTAATTGGTCGCCTGCAATGCCTGGCGGTCGAGCACGCGGGCAATGTGATCGTAGAATTTGCGGTGTGCCGCAAGCGCCTCGCGGCTGCGGTCTCCGGCTTTACCGAACTTGCGCAGCAGGCGCGTCAGTTCTTCGTTGTCGATGTCGTCGCTTTTCATGCGGGCAGGGCGTAGTCCAGCGCGAATTCTACGTGATCCGCGCCGTACCGTCCCCGCTTGAATCAGTGATTCAGCCGCAGTGTCTCATTGGCCCCACGTGCCTCCTCTACCGAGATCCGCATCTGCTCCGCAAACCGGAACAGCGCATGCGACAACGCCCGCACCGCACGCGGCAGGTGCTCCGTCCAGTCGGCCTGATCGACGAGCCACATCTCGACGGCCAGCCACACCTGGTCGTCAACGGTGTGGATCTTGATGGCTTTGTAGCGACGATTGATCTCGTTCATGGCGTGCAACACAAACGCCCGCTCCTGCGGCGTATCGATACACCACACGTTGGGCAGGAGCAACTTGGAGAATTCCGGGTCCTCGCGATCGAAACACAGGGCGTAGTTCATGCCTTCACGCTTGAAGACGATGTCGCCGTCGTCGTCCACATGGGCGACATAGCCCTCGCGCTTGAAGTAATCGAGCAGGGTCGGAATGGCTTGATGCATGGCTGGCTCCTGAGGATCCGCAAGAGATCCGAATGCGATCGGGATGGACCCGCCGGCGGTGACCGGCGGGCTGGCGGCAAGGCGCCGACATCCCCTATTCGCAGCAGAAGCGGAAAACCGGAAAGGTTTTACGTCACGACGACTCAGTGCAGGCCGGTGGTGCTCGCAACGCGACGGCAAAAAGCGTCGGCATCGCCATCGATCACCGCACCACTCGGCAGTTTCCCGGTGCGTGCCCGCGCCCGGCCGATGGCGTCCGCAAGCGCGGCGTCTCCCTGCACCGCATAGGCGAAGACCGCCAGCCCTGAGGCCGTGGCGTCTGCCAGCAGATCCGGGTTGGCGTCCATGGTGCGCGCGTCGACGTGAATGCCGGCTGGCAGGCCAAGCTCTGCGACCAGCCGGTTCATCCAGTTCCGGTCGAGCACGGGGGCCTTGGCGTGCTTGGCAATCATCTTCGTCCAGCGGTTCGACGCCGCCGCCTCGGCATTGCGCCCATCGAACACGATCAGCCCCATATACCCCTGAGCATCGGACGTGCGCGCGCAGCGCAGGTTATGCAACAACCCGGACGTCAGGAACCAGTTGCCATGCGAGATGCCCTGGCGCATCTGCGCCACCAGCCCCTGAATCGGTGCACAGTTGCCGACGACTTCCTTGATTTCCGCGTTGAGCGTCTTGCCCGGATAGCGGCTTGCGATGGCAAGGGCGTCGGACAGAAACGGCGGCGCCTCGGCAGTCGGCCGGCCATTGAGCGTCATGCGTGCGGCACGCCACTCGGCACTCGTGAGCTGAGCCACCGGACGCGGTGCGCCCGCGAGCACGGAGCGGCCCGTGCGCAGGTCGTGATGCAGCACCCAGGTACCGTCGGACAACTGCTGCATGTCAGTCTCCACACCGTCCCATTTCCCGGCGTAGCCGCTGCGCAGCGCGCTGCCGGAGTTCTCGGGGTCGGCAGCCGAGCCGCGATGCGCGTGAATCTGCATGCCGAGACAGGCGGCATACGACGGCGAGGCCGCCACCGCCAGTACCGTCAACGCAAGCGCGGCGGTGTTAGTGCGCAGCCGGGTGATAGCCATAGTTCAGCCCTTGCAGAACATCCTTGCGAATCGCTTCGTTGAGCGGATAACCGTAGCCCTGTCCCACCACGACCACATGCGCGATGTTGGTCAGCGCACGACCGCCCGAGGCTCCCGTGCGCGCCCACGACATCATCTGGCCGAACAAGTCGCTGCGGGTAATGTCGTTCGACGCCATCGACAGGATCGACCACACCCCGATCATCGCGCAGAAGAGTACGGCGAGCGCCGTGCGCGAGGCGCGGCGGCTCAACTCGCCATCCGGGCCGGTGCGCATGAGCATCAGGCACTTGGCGCTCAGGAACAACAGTTTGGAGAAGTGTGCGATGGCGCCCAACAGCGAGAAGAACAGTGCGACGGCGGGCACGATGGCTGCCCGCGTGGCGTCGATGCCTTCCTGCGCGTACTTGCCGCCATCCTCGAAGTCGGCGGGCTTCGCATCGTATTTGCTCATCTGCAAGCGCGCCTGCTCGTCGGAGAAGGCGTCGAACAACTGACCGAATGCTTCGGTGCTGGCGTACGACGGCTGCACTGTGGCGCTCGCGGGCAGACCGAGCGATTTGCGCAGTTCCTTCTGCACGCCCGCACGGGCCACGAACGCTTCGTACGAGAGCCCCGGCGGAATCGTCTCGCCGCCGACTTCCACGCTGTGGACCTTGCGCGCGGCCTGCTGACGGTACTTCACCGCAACCGCACGATAGAACGACACCATATCGCCCGGATGCCAGTTGCCGGGCAGCGCAGGCAGATCGCGGCGAACACTCGCGCTCACCTTGCCGCGCGCGTAGAACGGCACCGTCTCCGGCTGCCAGCCACGGCGCGACAAGCGGGCGCGATAGTCGTTCCACGCGCGCTGTTGCTCGGCGATCAGACCGGAATCGCCATCGGGAATGATCGCGGCGTACTTGCTCCAGTCGTCGTGCAGGCGCTTCATCGCGTCACGATAGTTGTCGTAGTAGCCCTTCGCGCCGCCGATCTCGCGGCGCACCGCTTCGCGCACCAGCGTCGCCTTGACCGCGCGGGTCTTCTCGTCGAGCCGGTCGACCGACACGGCCAGCACCGGGAACAGCGCCAAAAACGCCTTGCCCTGCGGCTTGGCGAACACCGTGTCGTTGCCCGTGAGACCGTCCAGTTGCAGACGTCCCTCGACGAGCGAGCGTTGCAACAGAATCGTGTTCGCGGCAATGCGACGGAACTCGGCGTCGCGTGTGGTCACCAGCACGTCGACGAAGGTCTTGATGGCGAAATACACCACGACGATGGTCACGAGGCACGCAATGCCGATGGTGCGCAAGCCGGGCGACTTCTTGCCGCCATCCTTGCCGCCGTCCTTGCCACTCCTCGTACGCTTGCCCATGAGCCATTGCAGCACGAACAGCGCCGCCGCAATGCCCGAGAGCGTGCGCCCGTAGACTTCGATGTGATGCACATCGTCGATGGTGGCGGTGCCGCCCACCACGTCGAGCAGGCGCCCGTTGAAGCCGAGTTCGAAAGTCAGGTAGACCAGCGTGAGGGCGATCAGAAACGCCGTCTGTTTCAGCAGGGTATTGCGCACGATCAGTTCCGCAGGTCGACTCGAACGGGTTTGACTTCTTCAGCGCCGAATGTCAGCCCGGCGCTGGGGGCACTCGGCAATCCCGGCACGGTGCGGCCGGACGACGCCACGGTCGTGGGCGTGTTCGGTGCCGGCGCATTGTTGGCCGGCGCCGTCGTGCCGGTGTTGCGCGCCTGACGGCGTGCGGGCGCATGACGCGCGGGCGCCGGATTGTTGTTCGCCGTCGCGCCAGCGGCCTGCGGCGGCGCGGGAATGAAGCGATTGGCGTCGGCCGGGTCGTCGATGGCCTTGAGCGACGCATCGGCGAACGGCTTGCGACGGACGTCGACACCCGGCGGCACCGGGATGGCCGATTGCAGCAGACGGCTGTCGGTATAGGTGTGGCGCACGAGGCGGCCGTTGCCCGGGAAGTCGAACACGAGCGCGCGCCCCTGGTCGATCAGATCGGCACGCGGACGGTCCGCGCAGTTGCCGAACGTCCAGCCAAGTACATCGCTGTCCTGAATGGCGTAAAGCACGTACTTGAACGGGCAGTTGCGCTCCTGCGTTTCGACCACCACAACGGAGCGGTCGCCGATCACCTCATTGCGCACCACGCGTGCGGTGATCGCGTTCTGCAACGGCAGCACGCGCATGTAGCGTTCGAGCTTGAGTGAGTACTGACCGTTGCTGCGGCGCAGATTGCCTTCCGAGCCGTCAGCCAGCTTGAAGGTGTCGACCACCGTACCGAAAAGGCTCGCCTGATCGATGCCGTAGACCGTGTTGCCCTGACTGTTTTTCGTCACGGCACAACCGCCGAGCGTGAAAGTCGTGACAATGACGCTCAGCAGTCCTGCGCGCCGCATTGCCGTGCGGGCACCCCAGCCCGCACCGCACTTCCCGTGTTCAATTCGTTTCATTCTAGTTGTTTGATTTCTCAAATCTGGCGCCCGATTCTCTCACATCGAAACTACCGAAACGATGACGAGACGGGCTGGGCGCTACGCCCGTGTTGCGCACGCAACGGTATTTTTCGGTCTGCCATTCTCTGCTATGCTCGGCGCACTCAAAACAAGGCGCCAACCGTGCTCTCACGCCATGCGCGCCACCGCCGCGCTGCCTGGGGAGAGCGAACGTGTTCGATACGATTGCCGACTGGATCAACAGCAAGACCGCTTTTGTGCTTGCCCTGCTGCTGGCACTGGCCGGCCTCACCCTCGGACTCGGCCACGCAGCCGCCACGCTCAGTGGCAGCCACGGCGAAGCCGCCCGGCGAGGTGCCGGCGACGGCATCTGCGGTGAAGTCCAGGCCTGGTTCGGTCCGCAGGCTTCGCTCGCCAATCTCAACGAGTTTCTGACGCAATACGGCGCCGTGGTCACCTACGGCCCCAACGAAAACGGCGCATGGCAGTTGCACTTCCCGGCACTGTCGCTCGACGACGCCCTGCAAGCCACCTCGCGCGCCAACGGGGTTGCCCGTGTGGCGGCAAACCCGCAATGCCGCGCATGAGCTCGCCGCAACCTCGCGTGCGCTGGGGCCAGGAGGCACTGGCCGCACTGGTCGTCACGCTCGGCTGCACCACCGAATACATTGCGCTCGGCGCACAAGCCACCTCCGCGTTGCCCGGCCCGCAAGCGGCCGCCTTCGGCATTTTGATCGGTATCCTGACGGCCGTGATCGGCATCGCCCTTGCCTCGCTGGGTGCCGGTACGCGGCCGATGATATCGGGTCCGCGCGTCGCGTCGACACTCTTCCTATCGAATTTGGTAGGGGCACTGGTAGCCGATCCGGCGATGGCGGCGCAGGGCATGCGACCGATCCTCACGCTGGCCGGGGTGGCGGTGCTGATCTCCGGACTGATGCAGATGGTGATCGGCTTGCGTCATGGCGGGTCGTTCGTGCGCAAGGTGCCCGCGCCGGTGCTCTCCGGTCTGATTTTCGGTGTGGCCGGGCTGGCCGTGGCCGATCAGGTCAACTTCCTTGTGCGCTGTACGCTCGACTGGGGCATCGTCACGCTGGCGATTGCCGGACTCGGCATTGCCAGTCATTTCGCGTGGCGTGCGTTCGCGCAACGTATGGCTCGCACAAAACGCAGCGGCGCACCGCCTGCCGGTCTGTCGTTGTTCGTCGCCATGCTGGTCGCGGCCGGCACGTACTATCTGGCGCTGCGCGCGCTACCGGCACCCTCGCCGGCCTGTCGTCTGATCGGCGTGGCCGGTCTCGATTTCGCGGCGTGGCGTCCCGTCGACACCGGCGTGTGGTTCGACCTGCTGCACGGCGTGAGCCCGCACGCGCTGGCCCTGACGATCGGCTACGGCCTCGTAATCGGCTTCGTGTCGTCCCTCGACACCGTGATTGCGGTCTCGTCCATCGAATCGCTCACGTTGAGACGCGGGACCGTCGACCGCGACCTGCTCGCGTTCGGGGCGGTCAACACACTGCTCGGCGCGCTCGCCCTGCTGCCCAACGTCGGTTCGGTCACGCGCTCGAACATGGCGATTGCCAGCGGCGCGCAAACGCGCTGGACCGCCGTCATGCACGCGGTGCTCGTCTGTGTCGCGCTCACGGCCGGTGTGGGGCTCGTGGCCATGCTGCCGAAACTCGCGGTCGCCGTGGTCGTGATCGTGATGTCGCTCGACATGATCGACGAGGGTGCGCGCACCATCACGCGTCACGCATTCTCCGACGCGCGGCCTCGCCGGTTGTTCGGCGCCGCGATGTGGCTGTTCACGCTCGAACTCGTTGCCACACTCGCCTCGGGCCAGCCACTGGTCGGCTTTGGCGTGGGTGCCGTGTTCGGAGCCCTCGTCGCGTGGCCCACGCCGCGTCGCCTGACCATCACCGTCGCCACGAGCGACGAACGTGACAACAGCCTCATCGCCACGCTGAGCGGTGCCCTGCTCGCCTACAACGTCGACAGCGCCGTCGTCGAACCGCTGCTCGCTCAGGTGGACGACGCCAACGCGGCGCGCGAGCGCAATCACCCCGGGGTTGCGCTGAGCGCGCTGCCGCCGTTGCCTGTCGTACTCGATCTCTCGGGCATCGTCCGCACAGATCTCACAGCCTGCCGCTCACTCGCCCAATTCGCCCAGTTCTGCGCTGCGCGTCATGCGGATGTGCGATTCCGCGTCCCGGCCGAGCGCGACGCGACATCGCATCCCAAGCATCCATTTGCGTCGGCGCACCCGATGACGCAGGCACTCCCCCACTTCGTCGATCCCTCGCGCCTGATCGTCGTGCCGAGGCCCGACGCGCACGCGGTGGCCGACGGGGTTATCGCCCCGCAGCCGCTCACGCCCTGACGGCGTTGTCTCCATCGAACGCGTTCAAGTCACCATGCCCATGACCTCCTTGCTGCTGCGCGGCCTGACCCTCGTCCTGCTGTGCGCGTCGTGCCTGTCGCCTACCCTGAGCCAGGCCGCCCCGGCGCCACAGCCCGCGCGCAAGGTCGCGCTCGTCGTAGGCAACAGCAGCTACGATGGCGCCGACCGGCTCATCGCCCCGGCGAACGACGTCAAGCTCATTAGCGATACGCTGCGCCAGCTCGGCTTCGAAACACGCGTGGCGACCGATGTATCGCAGGAAGAATTCAGGACCGCAGTGGCGTGGCTGGCGCAGGCGTCCAAGGGGGCGCAAGTGTCGCTCTTCTACTTCGCGGGTCACGGTTTCGAGTCGGGGGGCGACAACTTCCTCGTGCCGGTGCATGCCGGGGTGCCCATTCGCGCGATGACGCGCCCCATTCTGCTCGAACGCGCCCTTCGGCTGGGCTATGTGCGCAGCAAGGTCATGCCGTCGGCCCCCACGTCGTTCATTGCGGTGATCGACGCCTGCCGCGTTCCCTCGCGCGGCAATGCCGGTCCGGGACTCAAGCCCGAAAAAGTGGGCCAAGGTGAATTGATCGCCTTCTCTACGGCAGATCAGGCGCCTGCTTACGATTCCATGCGTAACTTCGGAAGCTTCGGCAGCGCGGCCGACAACAGTCCATTCGCCTACTACCTGGCGATGAACATGAAGACGCCCGGCGCCACGATCAAGCACACGCTCGACCTCGTGCAGCAGCAGGTGGCGGAGCTCACGGGCGGACAGCAGCGCCCGTGGATTTCGAGCGGCCTGATCGGCGACGTGCCGCTTGGCGCACAGTACCTTGTCGCGTCCAACGTGCCTGCGGGCAAGCCGGCCGATGCGACACGCGGCGGTGCAACACGCGGCACCACCCCCGCCCCCGCCGCTCCGCCGGGCAGCACGGTCTCCGTCCCCCACGTGCCACCGTATCTGGTCGATCAGTTGGCGAAGGTTCGAGAGAACGCGAATGCGCAACCGGCGGCACCGCAGCAAACTCAGGAGACACCGCAGACACAGCGCGCCAACGCCTGGGACGACGCCGAATTACGTATCACGCAGGCCGCGCAGCGCGCCGACCGCAACGACATTGCCTCGCTGCGCAAGCGCGGCAATGACGCGGCAGCACTCACCACGCTCGGCATGATCTACGAGAACGGCTACGGCGTGCCGCGCGACGGCAAATCCGCCGTCAACTTCTACAAGCGCGCGGCGAGCACCGGCTATCCGATTGCGCAGACACTGCTCGGCGAGATCTACTTCGAAGGCAAGCTCGCACAACGTGACTATGCCGAGAGCGAGAAGTGGCTGGCGCGTGCGGCGTCGCAAGACTACACGCGCGCCCGTCTCGATCTTGCGCAAGTGCGTGCAACACGCGGTCAGGGTGGCGCAAACGGCATGCAAAACTGGGCCGATGCCGCATCGATCATGATCGACTCGCTTCGCCGCCAACAGCAACAGACACAGCGGCAATACGGCCATTGAAGCGTCCCATTAGAAACGAATTACAAATGCCATTCGCCATTCGTTTCTATGTTCAGCGTGTTAGCGCTGGGTGCAGGGGTGGTTGCTTGCCATTGAAACCTGCCACGCATCCTTATGTTCTAAGGCTCGTCGCGCGAGCGTTCGTTGAGCCACCTGATGAGCGAAGAAGCCACCCGGCTGCTCACCACGATGGGCGCCGAGGTGCCGTTCAACCCCAGCGGCCTGCCGCTGCCCGATGACGACACCCCCGGAGGCGGCCAAGCTGCGCGGGCGGGAAATGGTGCTAACGGAGAGAGCCGTCAAGCTGATGCCCTCAGTCGAACAACTCATCGAATATGTTAGCTTGTTGGTCAACGAAGAACAGTTCGATCCGAGCACATCGACACACCGCTTTCGCATAGTCACCGCCGACTACGTTTCGGCCCTCATGATCGGTGAGCTCGGCAGGGTTCTTGCAGAACTCGCTCCTGGCATCAGTCTGCATGTCTCACAAGGTACCGGCGCCACTGCTAGGGAAATTCAAATGGGGTTTGTCGACTAGCTAATCGCCCCCCAAGCATTGATCGCGACGGAATTTTCGAACTTGGTCGGTGCCGATTCCGACTTTCAGCAAGAAGTGTGTCTTGAAGATAGGTTGGTCGCCATCGAATCAGCACTCCGCCCGGAGAGTCCGACACCGATCACATTGGATGAGTATCTTGCCCGGCCGCATGCGACGTTCAATCTCTATCACACAAAACTCTGGATGAATTGGGACTCACGCAAAACGACAAATTCATCGTCCCCTATTTCACACTTCTCCCAGAACTAGTCGCCTCGATGAAAGACGCGGTAGCGATCGTTCGTCGTCCCTCGTATGTCAATGCAACAGAAATCTTCCCATCCGATCGTTCCCGCCTCCCATTGATTTTCCGCCGCATAATCTCATCATGCTCTGAGCCCGACACCGCGATCGAAGTCCGGAATTGAGCTGGTTGCGCAGCGTCATACAGCAGGCGGCGCAGCGCATTGTCACGCGGTAGGGTGTCGTCCGGCCTTGCTTCATTTATAGACCCAGAAATTATGGCAATTTCGAGTTGGACGTATCGATCTTTAGTGAGGAAACGCATTCGTTCGTATGTCTCGCGCCGTGCGTTAGCGCCAGCATCAACAGCACCAAATGTGTGCCAAGACAAATGACGATTCTCAGTCGCTCTTGAAAAGTCGACTGATGACAACCGATGGTGGCACGACAGCCTCTCCCGGGAAGATTCACACGTGTTTCAAAGCCTTCTTAAGTCGCGGCCATCCAACCTTGCCGCGAGGCTAAGTTATCCCTAGCCGAAGAACAGTGGATCTTCAATTCGCTCGCTCACACTTCCGAATGATGGTCTGGCAGCAAGACTGGAACGGTTCCAAGCTGGTGAGGTAGGCTACTGGCTGTGGGCCGCATGCATGCTCGCGACCATCAACAGTCACGCCTACTTCTTCCTGTTCGCTCAGCAGCACGCCTCGGAGCGCCGGGCCGAAGCTGCGCCTATCGTCCTGAGTGTGCCACCCCAACGCAGTCTTACCGTCGTTATGCAAGAAAGGGCGGAAGTCTCGGCGCGACTCGCGACGGCTAATGTTCAATCGTGTTCCGGCAAGTGCACTGGGCTGGAGGCACGACGCATTACGCTGGCTGCCAAGCTCGAGGCGTTGAACGCGGAGGCCAGCGACATTCGTCGCGCACAGGACTGGGACGACCGGGCCATGACTCAGCGTGACGTGCTGACGACTGATCCCGTGACTGCACGACTCGCCGCGGTATTTGGCACGACGGGAGCGCGTGTCGACCTGCTGACCGGACTGGCATTTGCCTCAGTCCTAGAAGGCGTCGCGTGCGTGCTCTGGAGCATCGCAATTCAGTGTCGAGTAGCACCGCCAGTCGCGGCAGCAGTCACGCCCTCGGTCATGGAAAGTCACGACTGCGACGACGGTGACTGTGACAGTCACGCCATACCAGACCAGCCCGTCGCGCCGTTGACGATACCGTCACCAACGCCGATGCAGACGCCTGAGGCCATCGATCACGACACAACGCAACTCGTTCGGGACATTGCTGCCGGACGACTACGCCCCACCGTCGCCGACATTCGCCGTCACCTCGGTTGCTCCCAAGCTCGTGCTACCACCCTGCGCCGACAACTGGCAGAAAGGTCCCGAGTCGCCGAACGCAACGTCTCGGCATAGAAGCCAGGGCTTCCCCCTGCGACTATGCCCTCTCTCTTCCCTTACTTTTATCCCCTGTCATGACACATGGACACCACCGATCTCGTCAAAAGCATCAGCATCGCCAACCTCGCCAATCAACGCACCGCCGTCGTCGAACGCATCCACGCCGCACTCGACCTGCTCGGCGAAGCTCAACAGCTCGCCACCGCAGCGCATCTACGATTTCCACGGCTTGTCCTCGACGAGAGTTATGGCTGCCGCGGCCGTCCCAGCGTCACCGGTGACTATGCCAAACGCGACGAAGCCCAAACCGCCATGGTGCGTCTCATCGATGCCCACGGCTGGAACTACCTGCTGACGGAATCCGGTATGCGTACGTTCATGGACGCAAAGGCGCGCGAGCAGTGGAACCGGCAGATCGCAGAGGGCGACGTACCAGAACTCACCGTCGCCAATATCGAATCCACGTTCGCCCAGCTCTACGGCGCACGCGGCGACATGTTCGAGCGCGGCGTGCTCCAGTGCTTTCGCCGACTGTCGTGGGACTATAAATCCAATTCGCCGTTCAGGTTCGGCAAGCGCATCATCGTGCGCTATCTCCTTTCGCAAGGGTGCTCTAGTTATCACGTCACCAACGAACTGGACGATCTAACGCGAGTGTTCAGCGTGCTCGATGGCAAGCCCGAGCCGGATCATCGGCATGGCATATCGTCGCTCATTTCGCACGCCCAGCGTCTACACAAGACGGAGGCTGAGAACGTTTATTTCCAGTTACGTTGGTTCAAGAATGGAAATGGTCATTTGACGTTCCTGCGCGCCGACCTCGTCGACCGAATGAACAAGATTCTCGCTAAGCACTACCCCAACGCGCTCGCCTCCGAAGTGCGCTAGTTACTGCAACAACCATCACATACGGACGCGTTCTGCGTCTGGCATTTCGCCCATTCGTTCCATGCAACGGCGCATCCGATTCGTTCGGAGGCCACCATTCGCCCCTATCTAGGAGGATATTTCGATGAATTCCACTTTACCCATCCGACGCGCACGTCTGCCACTCGGCCGCTTGTTGGCAACGCCTGCCGCGGTCGATGCCATCCAATCGGCCGGGGCCTCGATCTTTGCTTTGGTCAACCGACATGCTTGCGGTGACTGGGGAGAATTACCCGAAGCCGATCGGGAGCAAAACGACCTGTCGGTCGTGGCAGGGCGACGTGTGCTGTCCTGCTACCCGCTTGGCGGCGAACAGACGCTTTGGATCATCACCGAAGCTGATCGGTCGACCACCACCCTCCTGTTGCCCGATGAGTATTGATCATGGTGACTCACAAATTTCACGCGGCCATCCGGCTCGGTCAGCAACCGGTCGTCGCTCAAACCGATAATCCGTGTACCGCGCAGCATCCATCTACTCAGAAATGCCAGTGCTCTGTACTCGCCCGGCTATCTGGCGGATCATTGGTGCCACAAGGGTCACATTCTCTTTTGCCTCGAGGGCGAACTGGAAACCACACTCGAAGACGGACGCAAGTTCGTCCTGACGCCGGGCATGAGCTACCAGGTAGGAGACGAGGCGGAAGCGCATCAGTCGTATACGAAAACAGGCGCAAGGCTATTCATCGTCGATTGAACCTGCGCTTCCTGCGCTTCCTGCGATTCCGGCGATTCCTGCGATTCGCATGATTCGGGCGGTGCGCGTCGTGAGAACGACGTTGCCCGATCTTCCCGCCGACGCTGGAGAGTCTGTCGCTCCGGGCGGCGACAGCGTGGCGACACCGGCCGTGGGTTCGCCGCCCCCTGATCGACCGCCTGCAATCAGAACCGGTAGGTCACCTTCAGGCTTCCCGCCTGCGCTGACGCCCGTGCGGTGTTGACGAGGGCCTCGTACGCGAGCGAGACGTCCAGGTGCCTGGCGAGCGTTACACCGAAGCTGGCGCCGAGCGTCAGATAGCCGCGCGCCAGATGCGTGCCCGGTGCGACGAAGATCGTGCCGTCCTGCGACGCCACGGTAATCGCCCGACCGGCATCGAGCAACTCATGTGCATACGCCGCGCGAACCTGCACGTGCATCGGCCGCAGCGCATCTCCGAACGCCTTGTCGAGCGTCACGCCCACGAACGGCTGAAGGCTGCGGGTATTGTCCGTGCCCACGCGCAGATTCTGCCCGCCCGCATCGCTTTCGTCGAAACCGTTCGCATGAAAATAGGCGTAGCGCAGGCCGGCGCGCGGCGTGACGACCATCCCGGCAATCGACATCGGCGCGCTCACCTGCGCCGCCGCCGTGAACTCCTGTCCGACATGATCCCCTTGCGCGGTTCCAATGCCTGCGAAGGGGCGCTTTTGCGACAGGAAATCGAGCCCGTAGCCTACCGTTGCCGCAACGTCGATCGGCCCCATTTCGCGACTGGCGTACGCGGCCAGCCGTAGCGTGTCGATCGTGCCCGAGTTCGCCGTGCCGGTCTCCGAGAGATCGGCGTGAGAATAGCCGCCAGCCAGCCCGAACGTGTTGCGCTCCACGCGCTTGTGCGCGCCCGCAAGGAAGCCGTAACGGTTCTCCTGAAAACCGGGCTGACCGTCGGAACCCGACAGACGGCCGTGAAGTCCTGTCGCGTTCGCCCAGACCGAAGGGCCGCCAGAGGCTGCGTCGCCGGTAGCCAATCCCGTCTCCACAGTGCGTCGCGTGGCCTGGTCGAGGACCGCCGCCGTCGCCGACTGGGCGTTCATCAGCGAAGCAGTCCCCAAGGCCGTGAAAATGCTGGTGTTCTTCGGCGCGATGACAACGCCGCCGGACGGATCGATGGCCCCGGGGTCCGCTGTACCCGGCGCATTGAGCGCGAGCGTCACGTCGTTCGCGCCGTAGCTCAGGGCGGAACGCAGATTGCCGAGGTCGGCACCGGCGGACAACGCTTCGGTTACCGAAGAGAAGCGTCCGCTCACACCGTTCGCGGCGCTCAGCACGGTGTAGCGCGTCGACCGGTAGGTTCCCGGATCGTACGTGATGGCGAGCACGCCATTCAACGTCGCGCTGCCCGACACCTTGAGCAGCGACGCCGCCGTCGGACTGACCTCGATGGCCAGCGTCGCGCTCGACGCCTGCGTGTAGTTGCCGCCAACACTCAGCGTACCGATGGAACCGCCCGGCGCCACGATCCCGCCGTTGGTCACGCTGCCCAGAATCGTGCCGTGACCGCGCAGTGTGCCCTGCGAACCGACTGCCACGTTGCCGCCCAGTACCGCGCTCTCGTGAGCGGCATCACCGACCTCGAGCGTGCCCGCACCCACGGTGGTCGCCCCGGTGAATCCATTGCTCGCGCCATTGAGCACTAGCATGCCTGCGCCCTGTTTGACGAAGGCGCCGCTGCCGGTGAGTGCGCCGGCATACGTTGTGTTGGTGACCGTATCGAGCGTCAGGGTGCTCGTGCCAATGGCAATGCTTGTGCCTGCCCCTCCGGACAGGCCGGAGAGCGTCTGCGCGCCCGCGCCGGACGCGTCGAACGTCGCACCGCTGCCGACCAGGGAGAGGGTCGTGGCCGACGACAACTGTCCGCCCGCCGCCAGTGCCAGCGTGCCGCCGTTGATCGTGGTCGCGCCGGTGTAGCTGTTGACGCCGGCCAGCGTCTGCGTGCCGCCGTTCAGCGTCAATCCGCCCGTGCCGCCGATCGCGCCGGAGAATACACCCGACGCATTCGTGAGCGTCAGCGTGCGCGCCCCGAGCGCGACCGAGCCAGGCCCGGTCAGGGCCGTCAGCGTGGCGCCATTCGTCGTGGCGGAAATATCGAGCGTGCCATTGTTCGCCACACCGCTCGACGACGCGATGCTCGCGCCACCGCTCAGTGCCAGCACCGCCCCGTTGTTGATCGTGGTGGCACCCGAGTAGGTGTTCACGCCAGTGAGCGTCTGTGTGCCGCCGGCAAGACGTATGCCACCGGTGCCGCCGATGACACCGTCGAAGGTTCCAGCCGCGTTGGTAAGCGATAGCGTCTGGCTGCCGAGCTGCACGGCGCCACCCCCGGAAAGCGCCTGGATCGACGCACCGGCGCTCACGCCCGAAATATCGAACACGCCACCCACGCCGCCCACGCCGACGACGGTGACCCCGGACGAAGCGGCGACACTGCCGCCGCCCGACAGGGCCAGCGTGCCGCTGTTGATCGTGGTGGCGCCGGTGTAAGTGTTGGCCGACGTGAGCGTCAATGTCGTCGAGGCGATCCCCCCGAGCGTCAGCGCGCCCGCGCCGGAGACCACGCCCGACATCGTCAGGCTGTTCGTCGCGGTGGAGAAGATCACATTCGACGCCGCGTCGCTGAGCACGACGGCATTGTTCAACGTCAGCCCCGCGTTTCTGGCGCTGATGGTCGCGCTCGCACCCGCATCGAACAGCAGGTCGCCGAGAATCGCCGAGCCGGTAAGCAGATTCAGGCCGTTGTTCAGGCCGCCGAACTCGATCGCCGCGGCTCGCGGCGCGCCGCCGGTGGAGGCCCCACCGGTGATCAGGCCGGCGTTGGTGATGAAGTCCATGCCGCGCGTGCGCACGCCAACGCCGCCCACCAGACCCGCACCGCCCGAGATCGTCCCGACGTTGGCGACCGAGTTGTGTGTTCCTGCGAGATTGACGCCGATGCCACCGCCGCCAGCCGTGCCACCAGCGAGAGTCGCGCTACCGGCCGCACCTCCGGCACCGCCCGAGATCGTGCCGATGTTGACAATGTTGGCGTATCCCCCAAGCGACAATATCCCATCCCCGCCAGCGCCACCGCCGCCGCTGAAGCCGCCCGAGCCTCCGGTACCGCCATCGCCGCCCGAAATCGTCCCCGAATTGCTGATCGATGCCACGACGCCGGCAGAGATCAACCCGGCCCCGCCACCGCCGCCGCCGCCGCCGTTGCCGACGCCTGCCGAGGCGTTACCGCCCTGCCCACCCGCGCCTCCGGAGATCCCGCCGCCCGACGAGACGGTGATGTTATCGCCGGTGTAATAGAGTCCTGCGGTGCCGCCGTTCCCGCCAGACGCAAAATTGATGCCGTCCGCCCCGGCGCCGCCGGCAGGGCCGAGAAGCGGCACGTTGATCCCCAGGCCGCCGGCGGACTCGGTCTGCGCAGGTGCTCCGCCCGATGACGCGCCGCTGTCGCCGGCCGCCCCGGTGCCGCCGGTACCCTGTGTCGCCCACCCCCCGGGGACCTGCACCGTCACGCTGCTCGAATCAAGCGTACTTGAACCGCCTCCCTGGCCATTGCCGGCGCCGCCCGGGCCGCCGCGCCCCGAGGCACCGTCGCCGCCCGCCGCACCACAGCCGCTGATGTCGCTGACGGTACAAGTCCCGGCGGCCCATAGGGACGGCGCGGTGCCCGCGAGCGCCAGTGCGACCGCCGTACTGGTTGCAGTGCGAACAATTCGTGCCCCCATGGCATGCCGCGTCGGCCGCGACAATGGATGGCGAACGTCGTGCAGCGCGGGCGTCGCGGACGGAGGCTGGGCGGATTTGACACGGCGCGATACGCGCCTGGGTTTGCGTGAGACCACGGATATCCTCTCGTTTTGCGCCGTGCATGGCGACCGGCGACCGAGAAGATTTGGCCTTTCCCCCGCAGTACGGCAGTTCTCGAACACCAGTGCTCTGAGATGCCGTTCGAATTGAAATTGTCGAGCGCTGGGACGACGCGACCGCGTAGACAGGCGCATCGGACACCGAATGTAATACAAAGGAAGGTAATTCGCCACCCTCGCTCGCCCGGGTTCGCCGCCCCCTTGACGGGCGCGAAGGTCACGCCTCCAGATGCGGCTGCATCAGCGCCTCGAACCAGTCGAGAAAGACGGTCAGGCGCCGCGAGCGTTGGCGGCGGTGCGGGTAAAGCAACGAGACCGGCATGGGCGCCGCGCGAGCTTCGGGCATGACCTCGACAAGTTCGCCGGAATCAAGCAGATATTGCACATCGAAACGCGGAATCTGGATCAGCCCCAGGCCCGCGCGACAACATGCGATGTAGTTTTCGGCATTGTTGGTCACCACCTGACTGGGAACGTCGAGGGCACGCGCCACGCCGCCTTCGTCGCGATACTCCCACGGCAACTCGCGCCCGGTTGTCGGCGACGCGTACCCGACGGCGCAATGCCCGGCGAGCAGGTCCTCCGGGCGACGGGGGGTGCCGAATTCCTCGAGATAGCCGGGACTTGCACAGTTGATCAGCGAAATCGCGCCCAGCGCCCGCACGACCAGACTGCTGTCGCGCAACAGGCCCACGCGTACCACACAGTCCACGCCCTCCTGGACCAGATCGACGGCACGATCGCTCGATTGCAGCATCAGGCGCAGGCGCGGATGCCGGCGCAGCAGCGTCGGCAGCGCCGGCGCGATGAGCCGACGCGCGATCCGGCTGGGAACGTCGATCTGCAACCGGCCGGATACCTGGCGCTGGCTGGCGTGAAACAACAGGTCGATTTCCTCGGCGTCGGCCAGCAATCCCCGTACGCGCTCGAGCAGTTGCGTGCCGTCGGCGGTGAGCGTGACCCGCCGAGTGGTTCGATGCAGCACGCGTGTGCCGACCTGCGCCTCCAACTGCGCAATCGCGGCGGACACGGACGCGCGCGGCACCTCCAATGCGTGCGCCGCCTTGATGAAGCTGCCCATCTCCGCCACTTTCACGAAGATCCGGTATCGATCGAATCTATCCATGTCCGCCTTTTATCACGCCCCAATCGATCCGCCCCGGCCCCGAATGAGCGCCGGCACGACGGCCCGTGCCCGAACGTCAGTTCGCGCCGCCGTCGTGTGGGTCCCGCGATCACGGACCGGGCGCGCACTCACTTGGTCGTGTAGCCGCCATTGATGAGGATCGTCTGACCGGTGATCCACCATCCATCGCTCACCAGGTGGCGGATGAACGGCACGACGTCCTCGATGTCGGTCAGTCCTGTCTTGCTGAACGGTGACAACGCGGCCGCCGTCTTGTGATACGCCACGGCATCCTCGCCCTCGGCGGGGTAGAAGAACGGCGTGTCCATCGGCCCCGGTCCCACGGCAGTCACCGAGATGCCGCGCGCACCGAACTCCTTGGCCGCCGCGCGGGTGAAATGCTCCACCGGCGCCTTGGTTCCGGCGTACGACGCATAGAACGGCGTGAATGCGCCGAGCAGCGAGGTCACCAACGTGACGATCTTGCCATGATCGTTTACATGCTTGCCCGCTTCCTTCAGGAAGAAAAAGGCGGCCTTCGCGTTGACCGCGCTCATCTCGTCGTATTCCGCTTCGGTGATCTCGACGAGGGGCTTCTTGAGCACCTTGCCCACCGTGTTGATGGCGATATCCGGCCGTCCGACCGCATCGGTGGCATCGCGAAACAGGGTCTCGACGGCCGACGCCGCACTCAAATCCGCCTGAAACGCCACCGCCCTGGCCCCCAGGGCCTGGACCGCGGCAACCGTCTCCTGTGCCGACGCCGCGCTCGCCGCGCTGTTGTAATGGATCGCAATGGCCCTCGCGCCGTGCCGTGCCAGATCGCGGGCGATCAGCCCGCCTAGATTCTTCGCGCCGCCGGCAATCAATACCACCTTGCCCTGAATTGCGTGGTCTGCCATGAAATGCTCCTTGCTGAAGGGGAGACTCCAATGTAGACACTCGGCGCACTTGCATAAACAACTTGAGTCTGGATGGATCATCCAGAAAATCGTACTAATCCACGCCTACCCCACGCCGGCCGCGATCGGCACACGTTCGGTTACGGCCCAACGTGCCGCTCACTCGCGCGCCTCGTCAAGCGGCAGCGACATGCCGAACTTCACGCGTGACATCACCACCATTGTCTCGAAGTGCCGAATATTCGGATTCTGACGAAAGACGCGCGTCGCAAACGCTTCGTAATGGTCGATGTCGCGCACGGCGATCATCATCGCGAAATCCGCGCGTCCCGTGACGACATAACACTGCATCACTTCCGGCACGGACTGAAGGAACCGCTTGAACTCGTCGAGCAGGTCGAGCCGCTCGCGCTCGACCTGGACCAACACCCACATAATGATAGGCAGCCCCACCTTGTTGGGATCCACGACCGAAATGTCCTTCTGGATGTACTTCTCTTCGCGCAGCCGTCTCACCCGCCTCAGGCAGGCTGGCGGACTCAGATTCACCTCGGCGGCCAGCGCCTGGTTGCTGATCTGGTTATCGACTTGCAGCAGAGAAAGAATACGCAGGTCGTATTCGTCGAGTGGCGTGGCGGGGTTCTGACTCATATTTCGCAAACACCCTAAAAAAAGAAATCCGGTTAAGCAAACATGGTCCGCGCGAATATTGAATTTCGCGACCGGTCCCTAGAATCGTAGCATCGCCACCCGATCGATTCCATGGAGAAAATCATGTTCCCGAAAGCCCTTGCCGCCGCCGCCGCGGCCATGCTTTGCACCCTGAGCGTGCACGCGCAAACGGTGGTGACCATCGGCTATGCCGGCGCACTCACAGGCGCTCAGGCGCACTTCGGCAAGGACAGCGAGCGCGGCATTCGCCTGGCAATGGATGAGATCAATGCCACGCATCCCGTCATCGGCGGCAAGGCAGTACAGTTCGCGCTCGACGCGCAGGACGACGGCGCCGACCCGCGCATCGCCACCACCGTGGCGCAGCGCTTCGCCGACAACCGCGTGAGTGCCGTGATCGGCCATCAGAACTCCGGCACCTCCATCGCCGTGGCGCGTATCTACGCCCAACAGCACATCGCCGAACTCACGCCGTCGGCCACCAACCCAGAGTTCACGCGCCTCGGTTTCGACACCACGTTCCGCATGCTGGCCAACGACGATTACCTCGGGCAGGCCCTCTCGCAATACGTCGCCACGCAGTTGCGTGCGCGGCGCATCGCCGTCATCGACGACCGTACCGCCTACGGACAGGGCATCGCCGAAGTCTTTGCCCGCGAGGCCGAGAAGGCCGGGGCGAAGATCGTGGCGCGCGAGTATTCCACCGACAAGGCATTCGACTTCTCGGCCGTGCTGACCCGCGTCAAACGTGAAAATCCGGACGCCATTTTCTTCGGCGGCATGGATGCCCAGGGCGGGCCGATGCTCAAGCAGATGCGTCAATATTCGATTGCCGCGCCACTGGTCGGCGGCGACGGACTTTGCACCGCTGAAATGATCCGGCTGGCGGGCGCCGCGCTCGACGGCAATCTCTTCTGTGCCGACGGGGGACGCAGCCTCGCCAAGATGCCGGGCGGCGCGGCGTTCGCCGCGAAGTTCCGCCAGAAGTACGGCGAGCCGGTCCAGCTCTATGCCCCCTATGCCTACGACGCCATGACCGCAATTTATCGCGCCGCCGTCGCCGCGCAATCCACGGACCCCGACAAGATCGTGCAAGCGCTACATCACGTTTCGTTCAGCGGTGTCACAGGGCAGATCGCATTTGACGAGCGCGGCGATCTGCGCCAGCCGGCCGCCACCATCTCCACCTACAAGGAAGGCAAGAAAATGGCTTTGACCGAGGTATCGAAATGAGTCTCGACATTCTCCGGGTCGGATCGCCCGGCCTGCGCGAAGTGGCCGCCGAGGTCACGCGTCTGGACGACCCCGTCGTCGTGCGTGAAGCCAACGCGCTGGGCGAGGCGATCCGGGCGTTCCGGGCGGAACACGGTTTCGGACGCGCCATCGCCGCGCCGCAAATCGGCATTCGCAAACGCATGATCGGACTGGCCATGCCGGGATGGCCCGACGTCATCGTCAATCCGCAGATCGTGTGGACCAGCAGCGAACGCATGACGCTCTGGGACGACTGCATGTGCTTTCCGGACATGCTCGTGCGGGTGGCGCGCTTCGCGTCGATCTCCGTGGACTTTCTGGACATGCGCGGCGAGCGGCATCTCCGGCAGGCGCTCGGCCGCCCGGAATCCGAACTGCTGCAACACGAGATCGACCATCTCGACGGCAAGCTCTCGTTCGATCGCGCCGTCGGCGAAAACGCCGTCGTGCACCGCACGGTCTTCGAGGCGCACCGCGCGGCCTTCGCCGCACAAGTCGACTACTTTCCTCAACCTCTGTGAGAGACGTGATGACCCGCCCCGACGTTGGCCGCATCGACGGTCTGACCTACCCCCCGGGCACGGCCTTCATGGCCGGCCAATACCTTCCCATGTCCGAGGCCCGCATCTCCGTGCTCGACTGGGGGTTGCTGCACTCCGACGTGACCTACGACACCGTGCACGTCTGGAATGGCAGGTTCTTCCGGCTGGATTTGCATATCGCGAGATTCCGCCGCTCGCTCGAGAAGTTGCGCTTGCGAGTAGCGTACGACGACGACGCGCTGCGCGACATCCTCATCGAGTGCGTCCGACGCTCAGGGCTGCGCAACGCCTACGTCGAGATGCTGTGCACGCGCGGCCTCTCGCCGACATTCAGCCGCGACCCGCGCGACGCCGCGAACCAGTTCGTCGCGTTCGCCGTGCCCTACGGTTCGGTGGCCAACGCCCGGCAACTCAAGGAAGGGTTGCATCTGCACCTGATCGATACCGTACGTCGGATCCCGCCGGAGTCGGTGGACCCGCAGATCAAGAACTACCACTGGCTCGATCTGGTCACCGCCCAATTCCAGGGGTTCGACGCCGGGGCGGAGACCGTCGTCATCAAGGACATGGACGGCAACGTTGCCGAAGGCCCGGGCTTCAACATCTTCGCAGTCAAGGAAGGCGCCCTGTACACGCCCGAGCGCGGTGTGCTGCATGGCATCACCCGCCGTACGGTGTTCGACATTGCCGAACGACTCGGCATCGAAGTGCACGCGGGCAACGTGAGCGAAGCACAACTGCGTCACGCCGACGAGATCTTCATCACGTCGACGGCAGGCGGCATCATGCCGGTCACGCGCCTGAACGACGTCGTCGTCGGCAATGGCATGCCGGGCGAGCTGACCCGGACGATCTTTCGCACCTACTGGGATTGGCACGACGATCCGGCCTGGACGCTGGCGGTCGACTACGACGGGGCGGATCGTGTTCGCTGAAGCGCTGCGCTCCCGTCTCGAAGCCCGGCGGCAAGCGCTCGTCGAGCGGCACGCCCTCAAGCGCGAGATCGCGATCGGCTCGCCGCAGGGCGGCCGCATCACCGCGCACACGAGCGCCGCCGAGGCGCCACGCGGGTATCTCAATCTGTGCGCCAACAATTACCTCGGGTTGGCTGGCGACGCCCGCATCGTCGAGGCGGCGACGGAAGCCATTTCGCGCTTCGGCCTGGGCATGGCCTCGGTTCGCTTCATCAGCGGCACGCATGCGCTGCATTGGGAACTGGAGCAACGGCTGGCCGACTTTCTCGGCACCGAGGCATGCGCGCTGTTCCCTTCGGCTTTCGACGCCAACGGCGCGCTCTTCGAGGCGCTGTTGAGCGATGAGGACGCCGTGTTCTCCGACGCGCTCAATCATGCGAGCATCATCGACGGCATACGCCTGAGCCGGGCCGCCCGCTTTCGTTACGCGCATCGCGATGTCGACAGCGCCGCGCGGGCCTTCGACGAAGCGAACGACGCCCGCGCACGTCTGCTGGTGAGCGACGGCGTGTTCTCCATGGATGGCACGCAGGCACCGCTCCAGGCCCTGGCCGCGCTGTGTCGAGAGCGCCAGGCACTCTTCGTCGTGGATGACTCGCATGGCATTGGGGTCATCGGCGAGACGGGGCGCGGAACCGCCCAGGCGCAGGCGCAGTCCGCCGCGGTCGACGTTTTCGTCGGCACGCTCGGCAAGGCACTGGGTGGCGCGGCAGGCGGATTCGTGGCGGGGCCGCAGGCCGTGGTCGATACGCTGCGCCAGTTCGGACGCCCCTATCTGTTCTCCAATGCCCTGATGCCCGCGATCGCCGCCGCCGCGCTTCGCGCCCTGGACCTGATCGAACAAGGTCAGATCGACTTCGCGCGCCTGCGAGCGATGAGCATCTATTTGCGCGAGCGCCTGACAGCGGCAGGCTTCGATGTCATCCCTGGCGACCATCCGATCGTGCCGGTCCGCTTCGGAACGTCGGCACGTGCTCAGGCCGCCGCGTCGGCGCTCGCGCAGCACGGCATTCTGGCGCAAGCGTTCTCGTACCCGGTCGTTCCCGAGGGGCAGGCCCGTTTGCGGCTGCAGGCGTCACTCGCGCTGTCCGACGACGACCTCGACCGGGTCGTGGAAGCATTCCGCTCGATGCGCCACTAGCACCGCGGAAGCGTTCGCGCACCAGCGGCCACAAGGCCGGCCGCATTCCCCCTCCCGTCGTCGCCAGCGCCGGTCCGAGCCTCGGACGCGGCCTGTCCCTTCACGGGCGTACTTCCCTGTCCACTCATCAGGTTGCCTCATGAACTCGAACCCTTCGCAAGCGCATGACAACTGGCCACACGCCGCCGCGCCGGCCGACACCCATCTTCCTGCCGCCGTCACCGACATCCCGGGTAGCGCCGCCGATAGGCCATGTCCGACAGGCACCCGCCGCACGACACAGACACAGGCCAGACGCGCAGTCGTGGCCGCCTCGCTCGGCAACATCCTCGAGTGGTACGACTTTGTGCTCTACGCCTACTTCTCGCCACAAATCGCCCATCACTTTTTCCCGGCGGCCAGCGAATCGACGTCATTTCTCGTCGCGATCGCCACGTTCGGCGTGGGTTTCGTCGCGCGCCCGGTGGGTGCCGCCGTTCTCGGGGCGTACGGCGACCGTGCGGGACGCAAGGCCGCCCTGCTGGTCGTGATCCTGCTCATGGCGATCGGCACGGCGATGATCGGCCTCACGCCCGCGTTCGACACGGCGGGCGTGTATGCCTCGATATCGATCGTGATCGCGCGCGTATTGCAGGGCTTCGCGTCCGGCGGCGAATGGGGCGGCGCCACGAGCTTCATCGTCGAATACGCACCTGCGCACCGTCGCGGCCTGTACGGCAGTTGGCAGCAGGCCAGCCTTGCCGTCGCGCTGCTGCTGGGCTCGCTCACCGCTGGCGTCATGACCTGGTTCATGTCGACACAGGCCCTGAATGACTGGGGATGGCGCGTGCCGTTCGTGCTGGGCGCGGTCGTCATCGGCACCTTCGGCTTCTGGCTGCGGCGCAACGTCGACGAGCCGCCGCGCGGCGGCGCGCAAGCCGGGACGTCTCCGTCATCGCCCATTCGCACCGCACTGCGCGAGCAGCGCCGCGCCCTTGGCATCGGCAGCCTCTTCACGATCGGCTGGACCGTCACCAACTATCTCTACCTGTTGTACATGCCCATCTACCTGACGCGCACGCTGGGACTGCCCGCGAGCGAGGCGCTGGCCGCCGTGAGCCTGCAGATCGCCTGCTTCATGGTCCTGTCACCGGTGATGGGGCGACTATCCGATCGGTGGGGCCGTCGTCCGCTCATGAGCGCCGGCGCACTGTGCGTTCTCGTCGGCACATACCCGCTGTTCGCCTTCATGTCGGCCCATCCGCACACGCTGCCGGTGCTCGGTGCGCTGTGCCTGCTCGCCACCTTCATGGCGATGATGACGGGACCCGCCCCGGCCTGGCAGGTCGAGTTGTATCCGGCCGCGGTGCGCACCACCTCCATCTCGCTGAGTTACAACATTTCCGTCACGATCTTCGGCGGCTTCGCCCCGTTCGTCGCGACATGGCTCATCGGGACCACGGGCAATGTGCTCTCGCTCACCTGGTACATCGCCGCCGGGGCGCTCGCAAGCCTCGTCGCATCGCGGCTCTCGCGCGAGACGGCGCACTCGGCATTGATCTGACGCCCGCGACAGGAACTCCCCCCATGGCATCGTCCAAACCCATCCCCCCGTCCACCGACAACGACAACGACACCGTCACCGCCTCACGTCGCGACGACCCCGGGCAACCGGCGTCGAGCGCCGCCATCGAATGGATCTCGCGCCTGATCGCGATCGATACGACAAGCCGCCAGTCCAATCTCGGCCTGATCGAAGCGGTTCGCGACGACCTCCGATCCCACGGGGTGCATGCCTGGCTCGACTACGACGCGAGCGGCGCCAAGGCCAACCTCTTCGCCACCCTGCCGGCGAGCGACGGCCGCACGCAAGGCGGCATCGTGCTGTCCGGGCATACCGACGTGGTGCCGGTCGACGGCCAGGACTGGCACAGCCCGCCGTTCGCGCCGACGGTGCGAAACGGTCGCCTTTACGGGCGCGGGGCGTGCGACATGAAGGGCTTCATCGGCACCGTCATGAGTCGGGTGCCGGCGTGGTGCGCAACGCCACCCGGGGTGCCGGTCCATCTCGCCTTCTCGTACGACGAGGAGGTCGGGTGCCTCGGCGTCTCGCCCATGCTCGCCGCCATGGCGCGCCGCAATATCCGGCCGCAGGGCTGCGTGGTGGGCGAGCCGACCGGCATGCGCGTGATCGTCGCGCACAAGGGCATCAATATCTACCGTTGCTGCGTTCACGGGCATGCGGCGCACTCCTCGCTCACGCCGCGCGGGGTCAATGCCATCGAGTATGCGGCGCGCCTGATTTGCCACATTCGCGATGTTGCGGACGCCTTTGCGGCCAACGGCCCCTACGACGACGGTTTCGACGTCCCGTTCAGCACGGCGCAGACCGGCACGATCTCAGGGGGGATCGCCCTGAACACGATTCCCGCCGCGTGCGAATTTGTCTTCGAATACCGGAATCTGCCCGGTGTCGACGCCGACGCCGTGTTCGCCCGGATCGAGGCGTTCGCCGCGCAGACCCTCATTCCGGAGATGGCACGGGTGCATCCGAACGCCACCATCCGGTTCACGAAGATCGCCGCCCCGCCGTCGATGAAGGCGCCCGCGTCGGCGCCCTTCGTGCAGTTGATGCACGCCCTCACGCGCGACACCGCCGCCCGCAAGGTCTCCTACGGCACGGAGGCCGGCTTCTTCCAGCGCGCCGGCATCCCGACGGTGGTCTGCGGACCCGGCAGCATCGAACAGGCCCATCAGCCCGACGAATTCGTGGCGCTGGCCGAGATCGCCCGATGCGAACGGTTTCTGTCGAAGCTCATCGCGCCTTCCACCAGAGCCTCAACTCTTATATAAGACATAAGACATTTGACCGCACCTGGCATAGGGACTAAAATCTCGGGCAAAAGCAGTATTGGAAAAAGCCTTGGAGGTCTGACACCCTCCCCCGAAACGCACCACCAGCAGGTCTTCTCATGCTCGAAAACTATCGTGCTCACGTGGCCGCCCGCGCCGCGCTTGGTATTCCCCGTTGCCGCTGACGGCGCAGCAGACCGCTGAACTGGTCGAGCTGCTGACCAATCCGCCTGCCGGCGAAGCGCAAACGCTGCTTGATCTCATCACCCATCGCGTGCCCGCCGGCGTGGACGAAGCCGCCCGCGTGAAGGCCGGTTTCCTGGCCGCCGTGGCCAAGGGCGAAACCGCATGCTCGCTCATCTCGCGCGCCCGCGCCACTGAACTGCTCGGCACCATGCTGGGCGGCTACAACATCCAGCCGCTGATCGAACTGCTGTCCGATGCCGAAGTCGGCACGGTCGCGGCCGACGCGCTGAAGAACACCCTGCTGATGTTCGATCAGTTCCATGACGTGAAGGAGCTGGCCGACAAGGGCAATGCCAACGCCCGCGCCGTGCTGCAAAGCTGGGCCGACGCCGAGTGGTTCACGAGCCGCCCGGAAGTGCCGCAAAGCCTGACCATCACCGTGTTCAAGGTGCCGGGCGAAACCAACACCGACGACCTCTCGCCGGCCCCGGACGCCACGACCCGCCCGGACATCCCGCTGCACGCGCTCGCCATGCTCAAGAACGCGCGTCCGGGCATCACCCCGGAAGAAGACGGCAAGCGCGGCCCGGTCAAGTTCATCGAATCGCTCAAGGAAAAGGGCCATCTCGTCGCCTATGTGGGTGATGTGGTGGGCACGGGTTCCTCGCGCAAGTCCGCCACCAACTCGGTGCTGTGGTTCACGGGCCAGGACATCCCGTTCATTCCGAACAAGCGCTTTGGCGGCGTGTGCCTGGGCAGCAAGATCGCTCCGATCTTCTACAACACCATGGAAGACGCCGGCGCGCTGCCGATCGAGCTCGACGTGTCGCAGATGGAAATGGGTGGAGCAGGCAAGCGGCATGGCTGGCCAAGGAAAGACAGTCGCCCAGTTCTTGAATGGACTGGACCGGTATGACGGTAAGACCGGGCGGTACTTCGTAAATGAGCATGCCGACCGCTCGGCCGTGCATGCCACAGTCATCATTGATGAATGCTCCATGCTGACTGAGGAGCAACTCGCGGCACTTTTGGACGCGGTCGAAAGCGTAGACAGGCTGGTTCTGGTGGGCGACCCAAAGCAGCTACCGCCGATCGGTGCAGGCCGGCCCTACGTGGACATCGTCAATTTCTTGAAGCCCGCCAATATCGAGAGCCTGCGAACTCGCGTTGCCGGGTGCTTCGCGGAACTGACCGTTACCATGCGCCAAAGCGCTGGGGAGGGGGATGTTCGCGACGACGTGCTGCTTGCTCAGTCTTTTAGCGGCCGACCACTAGATGCTGGTGCCGATGAGATCTGGCAGACGGTGGCGTCCGGGAAGTCCAACTTCGTGAAACTGGTTCGTTGGAATAAGCCAGATCAGCTTCAACAGCTGCTGCTCGACGAACTGAAGACTGAGTTGAATCTCAAGTCGATCACGGATGAAGTAACTTTCGAAGAGTCTCTGGGGGGCGTCTATTCGGAGTTCGACGGCGGCTCAACCGTGTTCTTCAATACCCAGTACAACGATCGGGCCGGAGCATCGAAGAAGGCCGAAGCTTGGCAAATCCTCTCACCCGTCAAGCAGTATCAAGCGGGTGTCACGGCTATCAACCGGGCGCTGCAGCAGCAGTTTAGAAAGTCCTTCCTCAAGATGGCTGCTCAAACGGGGTGGAACAAGAAGATCCCAAGCCCCGCGGGCCCAGAGGGAATTATCTACGGCGACAAAGTTATCAACGTCATCAACAAGAGCGGGCGCGACACCTACCCGGAAACGGATGATGCCTACGTTGCCAACGGCGACATCGGCATTGTCACCGGGCACCGCAAGACCAAGGCGAGAAATTGGGCGCCTTACGAAGTCGAAGTTGAGTTGGCCTCGCAGCCCGGGATTTCCTACAAGTACAAGCCGTGGGAATTCGATTCGCAGGAGAGTACGCCACCGCTTGAACTGGCCTATGCGCTGACCGTGCATAAGACGCAGGGAAGTGAGTTCGGCAAAACCTTTGTTGTGGTCCCTAACCCCTGCCGCAACTTGACACGTGAAATGCTGTACACCGCCCTGACACGCCAGAGGGACAAGATCATCATTCTTCACCAAGGGGACTTCCGGGATCTGCAGCACTTCAGCCAAGAAGCAGCATCGGAGATCAACCGACGGATGACAAATCTCTTCGTACCGTCGGCGCCGGTAGAAATCAAGGTCCGGAACAAGTCGGTATTCCTGGATGAGAAGCTGATCTACTTGACGGAAAACGGCGATTTGGTCAGATCAAAATCCGAATGGATCATCGCCGACAAGCTGAAGGCCGCCGGCATCAAGTACCAGTACGAGCAGCCACTCGTTTTGGACGGCATTGAGCGTTTGCCTGATTTCACAATTCGTGACGAGGATGCCGGCACGGTCTGGTACTGGGAGCACAACGGCATGCTCTCCGACGACGAGTACAGGAAACGTTGGGAACGCAAAGAGGCTGCCTACCGTAAAGCCGGGATTCTTCGTTTGCCGATACCTGAAACGGATGATGGAAGGGCGGGGACTCTGTTAGTAACCGAGGAACACGAAGGTATAGGACTTGACCTGAACACGATTCTCGCCAACGTCAAAGTCATACTCGGGCGAGACTGATTAACTTGCGTGGCCTCCGGTCCCGGAACTTCCCTCCCAAATGTCGTTGGACCATGACCCGAAGTCAAAAGGTGCGAAAATCCGATCTTTGAATCCGCACTGCAGAGCGGCCGGCGGGCACAACGTGCCCAAGGTCGGCAACGGGTCTTTGTCGTTGACATTAGTGCAAAAAAGGCGGGCCCCCACCCCGACGCTGGCGTCGTGCCAGCGTCGGTTGCCGATGACCAGCGAGGATTACTCTGGCGTCGATGTCGGCGGCAACCCATACGGCACGCAGCTCGACTCGCGCCAACCCTGGTCAGCTCCCTTTGGGGATGTCATGTAACCGAAACGACGTTGACCGGGATTGAGGAAATCGGGTTACACACCGGTTACATGAGCAGCAAAAATGAACAAGGGGTTACAAGAAAAATCTCGTAACCCCTTGTTGTATATGGTGCCGGCTGCAGGACTCGAACCCGCCACCTGATGATTACAAATCAACTGCTCTACCAGATGAGCTAAGCCGGCGAAGTCGCACATTGTAACCGATTCGTCGGTCACTGCGGCGATCCGGGAGTGCAAAATCGTCCATCCCGGCAGGCCGTCGAAATCGCGATCGCTCGCCCTTCCACTGGCCCCCGTCGCGGATTACTTCACCACCTTCAGACGAGCACGTCCGGCATTGCCGCCAGCCGCACCGCCACCTGGGCGCGTAGGATCCGAATCGTCATCGTCGGACGTCTGCACCGGCGGTGCCGCTTCCAGCACGGCACCGTCGTCCGCAGACGCCTGCTTGTCGACCGGGAACGCCATGCCCTGGCCATTCTCGCGGGCGTAAATCGCCAGCACGTTCGACACCTGCACTTCCACCTTCTGTGAAATGCCGCCGAAACGAGCGCTGAACTCAATCCAGTCGTTGCCCATCTGCAGCCCGCTCGTGGCATCGAAGCTGATGTTCAGCACGATCTCGCCATCTTTCACAAACTCGCGCGGCACACGCGTCTTGGCATCGACATGCACGGCCAGATACGGCGTGTATCCGTTGTCGGTACACCACTCGTACAGCGCGCGCAAAAGGTAAGGCTTGGTAGACGTTTCAGGCATATGACCAACTCGCCCCGCCGCGAGCCCCGTCCATCACCATCGACGGACCGGCCCCGCCAGCGGGCAATCAACGCATTAGCGACGCATGACCTTCTCGGACGGCGTCAGCGCTTCAATGTACGCCGGACGGCTGAAAATCCGCTCGGCATACTTCATCAACGGCGCGGCATTCTTCGACAACTCGATGCCATAGTGATCCAGACGCCACAGCAACGGCGCGATCGCCACGTCGAGCATCGAGAACTCCTCGCCCAACATGTATTTGTTCTTCATGAAAATCGGCGCGAGCTGCGTCAGGCGATCACGAATCGACAAACGTGCCTTCTCGTGCAGTTTCTCGGCCGCCTTGCCCTTGTCGTTCTCCAGCGTGCTTACATGCACGAACAACTCTTTTTCGAAGTTGAACAGGAACAGGCGCGCACGAGCACGTTGCACCGGATCGGCCGGCATCAGTTGCGGATGCGGGAATCGCTCGTCAATGTACTCGTTGATGATGTTCGATTCGTACAGAATCAGATCGCGCTCGACGAGGATCGGCACCTGACCGTACGGGTTCATCACCGCAATGTCTTCCGGCTTGTTGAACAGGTCGACGTCACGGATTTCGAAATCCATGCCTTTTTCGAACAAAACCAGCCGGCAACGCTGGGAGAAGGGGCACGTCGTGCCCGAGTACAAAACCATCATAGCGCGTCTTCCTTAAAAACCAACGGGGCCGGGGCGGGAAATCGACGCTTCCCATACCCTGGCCCCGTCGTACAGACGTTATTTTACTTCACGTCCTTCCAATAGGCCGCATTCAGGCGCCAGGCAAGTACCGTAAAGAGTCCCAAGAACAACAAAACCCAGACGCCCAACTGCCGGCGCGTGCGCTGCGCCGGTTCCGACATCCAATCCAGATAAGATACCAGATCGGCCACGGCAGAATCGAATTCCACCGGTTTCATCGTCCCCTGCGTAATCTGCACGAATTGGACCGGGCCATGCTGCGCGCCCTCCGCATGCTTCAATCCACGCTGCCCCTGCAACTGCCAGAACGGGTTCGGCATGCCCACATTCGGAAACGCCAGGTTGTTCCAGCCGGTCGGGCGTGTATCGTCCCGATAGAAGGTCCGCAGGTACGTATAAAGCCAGTCCGTGCCGCGCGCCCGCGCCTCCACCGACAAGTCCGGCGGGGCCGAGCCGAACCACGCCTTGGCGTCCGCCGCGCGCATGGCCACGGTCATCGTCTCGCCCACCTTGTCGGTCGTGAAAAGCAGATTGTTCTTGATGTCGGCTTCCGACAATCCCAGGTCCTTGAGCCGCGAATACCGCATCGAGGCCGCCGAATGGCAGTTCAGGCAGTAGTTCACGAACAGTTTCGCGCCCCGCTGCAGCGATGCCAGATCGTCGATCCGGTTCGGCGCCGTGTCCAGCGCCGCCCCCTCTTCAGCCATGGCCGGCGCCGCGAAACCACTGAGGAGCGCCAGGATGAGCAACAGTTTTTTCATCTTGATATCCCTAGTCGTCGATTCAGTGCGCTCAATGCGCCGCAAACGTCACGCGATCCGGCACCGGCTTGAACGCGCCCCGCTTGCTCCAGAGCGGCATCAGCCAGAAGAACCCGAAGTAATACAGCGCGCCGACCTGCGAGATCGCGGTCTTCACCGGGGTCGGTTCCTGAATCCCCAGATAGCCCAGCACCGCGAAAACGACGACGAGAATACCCAACAGCACCTTGTGGAAGCCCGGACGGTAACGAATGGACTTCACCGGGCTCTTGTCGAGCCACGGCAGGAAGAAGAGCGTCACTACCGCGCCGCCCATCACGACCACGCCCCAGAACTTGGCTTCGGTCAGATACATCGCGAGCAACAGCAGCACCACGCCGCCGGAGGCCGCCACCTTGGTGGTCGCGGCCGCCTTGCCCTTGATCCACCACACCGCCGTGACGATCACCGCCAGCGCCATCAGCACATGCTTGAAGTCGTCGGTCGTCGCGCGCAGCATCGAGTAGAACGGCGTGAAATACCAGACCGGCGCGATGTGCGGCGGCGTCTTCAGGGGATCGGACGGCACGAAGTTGTTCGCCTCGAGGAAGTAGCCGCCCATCGTCGGCGCGAAGAAGACGATCGCCGAGAACACCATCAGGAATACGCCCACGCCCATGATGTCGTGCACGGTGTAGTACGGATGGAACGGAATTCCGTCGAGCGGCCGGCCGTTGGCGTCCTTCTTGTCCTTGATCTCCACGCCGTCGGGGTTGTTGGAGCCGACTTCGTGCAATGCAATGATGTGCGCGACGATCAGCCCGATCAGCACCAGCGGGATGGCGATCACATGGAACGCGAAGAAGCGGTTGAGCGTGGCGTCGGACACCACGTAGTCGCCGCGAATCCACAGCGACAGGTCGGGGCCGATGAACGGAATCGCGGAGAACAGGTTCACGATCACCTGCGCGCCCCAGTACGACATTTGCCCCCAGGGCAGCAGATAGCCCATGAAAGCTTCGGCCATCAGGCACAGGAAGATCAGGCAGCCGAACACCCAGACCAGCTCGCGCGGCTTGCGGTACGAACCGTAGAGCAGCCCGCGGAACATGTGCAGATACACCACGACGAAGAACATCGAGGCGCCCGTCGAGTGCATGTAGCGAATGAGCCAGCCCCACGGCACTTCGCGCATGATGTACTCGACCGAGGCGAACGCGAGGTTGGCGTCGGGCTTGTAGTTCATCACCAGGAAAATGCCGGTGAGAATCTGGATCACCAGCACCAGCATGGCCAGCGATCCGAAGAAATACCAGAAGTTGAAGTTCTTGGGCGCGTAATACTCGGCGGCGTGATCCTTCCAAAGCTGCGTCAGCGGAAACCGACGATCGATCCAGCCCAGCAAGCCCGTCGTGTCGACCTGTTTGTCGGCGGCCATGATTACGCTTCTCCTTTTTCGTCTTTACCGATCACGATCTTGGTGTCGTTCACGAACATGAAACGGGGAACGTCGAGATTCAGGGGCGCCGGCTTGTTCTTGAACACGCGGCCCGACATATCGTAGGTGGAACCGTGGCACGGGCACAGGAAGCCCGGGTCCTTGCCCAGCGCCGGAATGGCATTCGCCTGGTAAGGGCCGGAAGGAATGCAGCCGAGGTGGGTGCAGATGCCGACCACCACGAGCACGTCCTTGTGCTCGGCACGCGCACGATACGCGTTCTTGCAATACTCGGGCATCGGGTAGGAAAACGTTCCCTTGGAGTCCGGATCGGCCAGCTCGGACGTCACTTTGGACAGCGAAGCCATCTCCTCGGGGGTGCGGCGCACGATCCACACGGGCAGGCCGCGCCACGCCACGGTCATCTTCTCACCGGGCTTGAGGTTGCTGATGTCGGCCTCGACTGGCGCCCCGCCTGCCTTGGCGCGCTCCGAGGGTTCGAGGGAACTGACGAAAGGAACCAGAGTTGCAACGCCGCCCACGCCTCCAGCTACGGACGTTGCAATCAGCAGATTCCGGCGGCTACTGTCGACGGCCTTTTCTTGATTGTCACTCATCACAAGCCCCACACGGTTGAATTTGTATTTCCGTCAACCTTAAATCATACGCGAGCGCAAATGCCTGAAACAACGGCAAAACGCCCCAGCCTCCTAGTGGTTTTCGCGTATTTTCAAAGGATTGACGCACCCTGCGGGTGGCCGGCGGCCACCCGGGGTTTCGCTTCTGGGATGCTGCACGAGAACCGCTATGATCGCCGCTTTCGTTGACGCGTGCACGACATTTAGTCATCATTTTCCCTGTCTCGCCCCGGCGACATCGGGCCAGACCTATGGCAAACGCGTGACATCGACCGATGCCGCCGATGCCGTTGCCTTTCAGCCCCCCGGCCACTGCCGGTAACAATCAATGCCAATTCATGAGGGCTGGCGCAGCAGTGCTGTCCCCGGCGACTCATCAAAACAGCGGAGGAATGGCATGAGCTTCATGTCGGAATTCAAGGAATTTGCCGTCAAAGGCAATGTGATCGACCTGGCCGTCGGTGTCATTATCGGCGGCGCCTTCGGCAAGATCGTCGATTCGGTCGTCAAAGACCTCATCATGCCGGTCGTCGGCGCCATCTTCGGCGGGCTCGACTTCTCCAGCAAATTCATTCTTCTCGGATCGATCCCTCCCGACTTCAAGGGCAACCCGGCGTCCTATGCCGACCTGACCAAGGCCGGCGTGGCAGTCTTCGGCTACGGCAACTTCATCACCGTCGCGCTGAACTTCCTGATCCTGGCCTTCATCATTTTCGTGATGGTCAAGCAGATCAACCGCCTCAAGCGCCCGGCCCCGGCAGCGCCCGAAGCCCCGGCGCCCACGCCGGAGGACATCGTTTTGCTGCGCGAAATTCGCGACAGCCTCAAGAGGCAGAACGGCTGATCCCGGCGTTCCCGCCCTTTTCCTTTATTCCCTTTTATTCCCTTTTCTTCCCTTCCGGCCCCTTTGCCTCCGCCCGCCGGGGTGCCTCGCGCCCCGGCTGCGCCCGGCCCTGACCCGCGGACGGTCAGACCGGATTCGGGATGTCGAAAAACCGATGCTCGAGCCCGAAGCGTGCGGCGACATGTTCGCCCAGCGCCCTTGCGCCCCCGCGCTCGGTCGCGTGATGCCCCGCCGCCAGATACCCCACGCCGCTCTCGCGCGCCAGATGGGTGGTCGGTTCGGACACTTCGCCGCTGATGTAGACGTCGGCCCCGGCCGCGATGGCCGCTTCGAAAAAGCCCTGCGCTCCGCCGGTGCACCACGCCACGCGTCGCACTTCGCGCCCGGGCTCGCCTAGCATCAGCGGCGTGCGGCCCAGACGGGCCTCGACATGGGACGCCAGCGCGGCCAAGGTCATCGGCTGCTCGGGTGCGCCCAGCCAGCCGAGCTGATCCGGGCCGAAACGGCCGCCATCGTCGGCGAAACCGAGCGATTTGCCCAGTTGTGCGTTATTGCCGAACTCGGGATGGGCGTCCAGCGGCAGATGAAAGGCAAACAGGCTGATGTCGTTGTCGATCAGCACGCCCAGACGACGCCGCTTCATGCCGGTAATGCGGGCATCCTCGTTCTTCCAGAAATAGCCGTGGTGAACGAGGACGGCGTCGGCGCCCCAGTCCCGGGCGGCTTCGAGAAATGCCAGGCTCGCGCTCACGCCGCTGGCGATTTTCCTGATCTCGCCGCGGCCTTCGACCTGCAGGCCATTCGGGCAGTAATCGCGAAATTGCCCGATTTGCAGGGTATCGTTCAGATACAATTCCAGTTCAACACGATTCATATAAGGCCTCGCTCTTTCATGCTCAGACGCTTCTGGCTACTGTTCGCGCAAGCGGTCACCGTGCTGCTTGCGTTGCTTTTCATCATCGCCACCCTCAAGCCGCAGTGGCTGCAACGCCAGGGTTCGTTCGGCAAGCAACTCGCCAATCCGATCATCGCCTTGCAGGAAGTCGCCCCGAGCCTGTCGGACAAGCCGGCAGCCGGCTCATACGCCGATGGCGCGCAAAAAGCCATGCCCGCGGTCGTCAGCATTTTTTCCAGCAAGGAGCAAAAGCAGAACCGCGACCCGCGCCTCGATGATCCGCTGTTCCGCTACTTCTTCGGCGACGGCGGTGGCACGGTGCGGCAAGACCCGGTGTCGAGCCTCGGCTCGGGCGTGATCGTGAGCAGCGAAGGCTATATTCTCACGAATCATCACGTGGTGGACGGCGCCGACGAGATCGAAGTCGCCCTCGCCGACGGTCGCAAGGCCCGCGCCAAGCTCGTCGGCAGCGACCCCGAAACGGATCTGGCCGTCCTCAAGATCACGCTGGACAACCTGCCCGCCATCACGCTCGGCCGCATGGACCAGGTGCGCGTGGGCGACGTGGTGCTGGCCATCGGCAACCCGTTCGGCGTGGGCCAGACGGTCACCATGGGCATTATCAGCGCGCTCGGGCGCAACCACCTCGACATCAGCACGTTCGAGAACTTCATTCAGACGGATGCGGCCATCAATCCCGGCAACTCGGGCGGCGCGCTGGTCGACGTGAACGGCAACCTGCTCGGCATCAACACGGCGATCTACTCGCGCAGCGGCGGCAACATGGGTATCGGCTTCGCGATTCCGGTGTCGACGGCGCGCTCGGTGCTCGAGAGCATCATTACCACGGGAACCGTCACGCGCGGCTGGGTCGGCGTCGAGCCGCAGGACATCACCTCGGACATCGCCGAGTCGTTCGGCCTGCAACAGGACTCCGGCGTGATCATCGCCGGCGTGGTCCAGGGCGGGCCGGCCGACAAGGCTGGCGTGCAGCCGGGCGACATCCTGACGAAAGTCGACGGCGACGCGATCCGCGACACCACCGAACTGCTCAACGTCATCGCGCAGATCAAGCCGGGCACGCAAGCCAAGCTGCACGTCACGCGCAAGAAGAAGGAGCTCGACCTGATGGTGACGATCGGCAAGCGCCCGCCACCGCCCAAGCGGCCGGTGCAGGACGAGGACGACGGCAGCGACGAGAACAGCAGCGACTGACCTGACCGTCGATCCCCCCACCGTGCCTCGGATCGGCAAGAACGAACGGCTGCGCTTCGGCGCGGCCGTTCCGTTTTTGAGCGATGGCGCACCGCGCGCGGCGGCTGACGGACGGCAGGCCAGGGCCTCTCCCGGCGCCCATTGCCGCTCCATTCGCCGCCGGTTCTTCGAGCCGTGCCCTCGACGCCGGCAAGGCCCGCGCTTGCCTACGGCGTGGCCTCGCCGTTCTGCTCGCTCTCGTCCGTCGCCTTGCCTTGCTTGACGAACAAACGCGCCGCGATCAGCCCCAGTTCGTACAGGATGCAGAGCGGAACGGCCAGCATCAATTGCGAAAGGATGTCAGGCGGCGTCACCACGGCGGCCAGCACGAAGGCGCCCACCACCACGTAGGGGCGCACCTGCTTGAGTTTGTCGATGCTCACCACGCCCATGCGCGCGAGCACGACCACCACGACCGGCACCTCAAACGTCACCCCGAAACATAGGAACATGGTCAGGACGAAACTCAGGTAATTGTCGATATCGGTGTTCATCTCCGCGCCAAGTGGCGCGTTGTAGTGCGCGATGAAGTGGAAAACCGTCGGAAAGACGAGGAAGTACGCGAACGCCATGCCGACCAGAAAGAGCGTGTAGCTGCTCACGACCAGCGGCATGACGAGCTTCTTCTCGTGCTGGTACAGCCCCGGCGCGACGAACGCCCATGCCTGATAGAGCACGATGGGCAGCGCAATCACGAAGGCCACCATCAGCGTGACCTTCATCGGTACGAAGAACGAGCCGGTGATGTCGGTAACGATGAGCTTGCCGTCGGCCGGCAGCGACTGCATCAGCGGGCGGGCCAGCAACCGGAAGATGTCCGGCGCCCAGTAGACGAGCGAAAGGAACACTACGATCACCGAGGCGCCCGCGCGAATGATGCGGTTGCGCAACTCGATCAGGTGCGAGATGAAAGTCTCTTCGGTACCCCCTGCGGGGATTTGCTTCTCGTCGCTCACGTCGACTTATCCAGGAATGATGCCACTTACCGTACCCGTGGGTGTGCCCGATGGCGTGCAGTGCGGTGCGCGGCAACCTCAGAAGAACTTGATCGGCCGGCGCAGCTTGGCCGGCGTGTGACGCGCCACGCGCGCCGCCCCGGACTGCACTCGCGTGCGCGTCGCGCTGGCCTGCTTGAACCACACGGGCGTTGCCGCGCGCCGCACGCGCCAGTTGCGGCGCCTGGCGGACGCACGATAACCGGAGGTCACCACCGGCTCGGCGAGGTAACTGTCGGAACCGGTTGCCGCATCGCTGCCGCTGCCGTCCGACGTCGACGTGCCCGTGGCGCTCGCCCAGGCCTCGTTCAAGGACGCTTCCTGCTCATGCAGCTGCTTTTGAATGGTGTTCTGCGCGCTGCGGGCGGCGTCCTCGAACTCGTGGCGCATGTTGCGCAGCTCGTCGAGCTCCATCTCGCGGCTGACCTCGGCCTTCACGTCGTTGATGTAACGCTGTGCGCGGCCGAAGAGCGCGCCCGCCGTGCGAGCCACCTTCGGCAAGCGCTCGGGACCGATCACGACCAGCGCCACGACGCCGATCAACATCAGTTTGGAAAGGCCGAGATCGATCATGTCGACGCGAACTCAGCCTTGCTTGTGATTGCTGGCGTCCTTGGCCTGCACGTCGATGGTGGTCGAATCGCGCAGTTCCTTGGCGCTCGCCGGATCTTCCTTAGCGCCGGGAGCGCCTTCGCCCTCCTTCATGCCGTCCTTGAAGCCCTTGACCGCACCGCCCAGATCGCTGCCGATGTTGCGCAGCTTCTTGGTGCCGAAAACCATCATCACGATCACCAGCACGATCAGCCAGTGCCAAATACTCAACGAACCCATGACCACTCTCCTTGCGTTTCCCACCCCGGTCGCCTCGCGCCGGGATCTTGTCGAGCCCACATGCCCGCGGAACGGCTGTGCGCCATAACGGCTATGCGCCATTTCTGCCCCCGTGTCCGCAGCAACATGCCCCATTGTGGCACATCGTGCGTCACGTCCAGCATCGTAACCGGGCCGGACACCGGGTAGAAATAAATGTTTCGTGAAACGATTCGCCATGCGCGGCCGATGCGCCTCGCGCGAGGCCGGTGCGGCGATTCGGCGATTCGGCGATTCGGCACCCCGCCCGCCCCCGTGCCGCCGTGGCGGTCGCCGTCACTGCTACTGTCGCGCCTCGCGGGCCCGCCACATCCGCCACACCCGCCACATCCGGCCGTCTCCCGCCGTTACATGCGCTTCCACGGGCGCGGCCCGGCCAGAATGTGCATGTGCAAATGATAAACCTCCTGCCCGCCGCCCGGCCCGGTGTTGGTCACCACGCGAAAGCCGTTGCCGTCGATGTTGCCGGTGTTGCCATCGAAACGATAGCCCTGCTCGGCGGCCAGCTTCGGCGCGAGCAGCATCATCTTGCCGAGCAGCGCCTGGTCCTGCGCCTGGCAGTCCTGCAGCGTGGCGATGTGCTTGCGCGGCACCATGAGCAGATGGAGATCGGCAGCCGGGTTGATGTCCTTGAACACCACCACGTCCTCGTCGGCATAGACCTGTGCGCTCGGAATCTGCCCGGCGACGATCTTGCAGAAGATACAGTTCTCGTGCGTCATGCGTGTGTCTTCCTCTCGAATTCCCGAATGAATCTGCGCGGCGGAGGGCGTCCTCAGGCGCGCGCGGCGTACATGGGCTTGCTGTCGTTCAGATAGAGCCAGCCCTTGACGATGCGATACAGCGTCCAGATGCCTAGCACCCAGAGTATGGCGAAGCCGACCATCACCACGGCCAGCGCCACGCCCAGCACGCCCCAGACCACCGACCACCAGAACGTGCGGATCTGCCACGTGAAGTGCGAAGCGTAGAGCGTGCCAACGGTGTCGTCGCGCTTGACGTAATTGACGATGATCGCAACGATGGCGGTCACGCCGCCCGTGAGCCAGAACAGCGCATAGAGCGCGTAGAGCACGTGCGTGAGCTTGCGCAGCGCGCGCTCCTGCTCGGCGCTGGGCACCGTCGCGACGTAGGGGTTGTCGGTGCTGCCCGGCGAGCCGGGAATGTGCGGGTCGTTCATGCAACGTCTCCTCGCGCAAGCCTGCGCGACATATCGGCCTGGGGTCGGCGTCAGTCCGCGTGCTCGCCGCGCGTGCCCCGCTGGGCCTTCTCCACGAGGCCGGAGAGCCCCTCGCGGCGCGCCAGCTCGGCGAGCACTTCGTTCGGGCTCAGGTCGTGGTGGGCGAGCAACACCATGCAGTGAAACCACAGATCGGCGGTTTCGTTGACGAGCTTCTGGCGCGGGTCGGCCGCGCCGCCAATGCGGATGTCCTTCGCCGCGAGCACCACCTCGGTGGCCTCTTCGCCGATCTTCTTGCAGATGGCGTCATCGCCCTTGTGAAACAGGCGGGCGACGTAGGATTTGTCGGGATCGCCGCCCTTGCGCGAGGCGATCACTTCGGCAACACGCGCGAGCGTATCGTTCATGGCGGTCACTTGTAGATCTTGTGCGGGTCCTTGAGCACCGGCTCGACGGTGACCCAACGGCCATCCCCGGCGCTGCCCTCGAACTTCTGGAAGAAACAGGAATGGCGGCCGGTGTGGCACGCAATGCCGTCGATCTGCTCGACCTTGAGCAGCACCACGTCCTCGTCGCAGTCCAGCCGGATCTCGTGCACCTTCTGCACGTGCCCCGATTCCTCGCCCTTGTGCCACAGGCGCTTGCGCGAGCGCGAGTAGTAGACGGCTTCGCCCGTCTCGACCGTGCGCGCGAGCGCCTCGCGATTCATCCAGGCGAACATCAGCACGTCGTTGCTGCCGACTTCCTGCGCGATCACGGGCACGAGCCCCTGTGCGTCCCAACTTACCTTGTCCAGCCAGTCTTGCGTCATGATGCTTCGATTCCCGTTCAGAGCCGCACCGAAATACCCTTGTCGGCCATGAAGCGCTTGGCCTCGCCGACGGTGTGCTCGCCGTAGTGGAAGATGCTCGCGGCGAGAACGGCGTCGGCATGCCCTTCGGTCACGCCGTTGGCCAGATCGGCCAGCGAGCCCACGCCGCCCGAGGCGATGACGGGAATGCTCACGGCGTCCGACACGGCGCGCGTGAGCGCCAGGTCGAAGCCGCTCTTCGTGCCGTCGCGGTCCATGCTGGTGAGCAGGATCTCGCCCGCGCCCAGGGCTTCGACGCGGCGTGCCCACTCCACGGCGTCCAGGCCCGTGCCCTTGCGCCCGCCGTGGGTAAAGACTTCCCAGCGCGGCGCTTCGCCGTCGGCCGAGACGCGCTTGGCGTCGATTGCCACGACGATGCACTGCGAGCCGTACTTGGACGCCGCGTCGGCGACCAGTTGCGGATTCGCCACGGCCGACGAGTTCATGCTGACCTTGTCCGCGCCGGCGTTGAGCAGGCGACGCACGTCGGCCACTTCGCGAACCCCGCCGCCCACGGTGAGCGGGATGAAGACCTGCGCGGCCACCGCCTCGATAATGGGCAGGATGAGGTCGCGGCCGTCGGAGGTCGCCGTAATATCGAGGAACGTCAGTTCGTCGGCGCCCTGCTCGTCATAACGGCGAGCGATCTCCACGGGGTCGCCCGCGTCGCGAAGTTCGACGAAGTTGACGCCCTTGACCACGCGGCCGGCCGTCACGTCCAGACACGGGATGATGCGTTTAGCGAGAGCCATGATGTTGGCACGCGAGACGGCCGCAGCCGGCGCCCCGCTTATGCCGCTCCTTCGGAAAGCTCGTCCGCACGCGTTTGCGCCGACGAGAAGTTCAGGTCGCCCGAGTAAATCGCGCGGCCGCAGATGACGCCTTCGATGCCCTCGCTCTCGACCTTGCACAGGGCGTCGATGTCTTCGAGGTTCGACAGGCCGCCGCTGGCGATCACCGGCACGCTCACCGACTGCGCAAGGCGCACGGTCGCGTCGATGTTGATGCCCTGGAGCATGCCGTCGCGGCCGATGTCGGTGTAGATGATCGACTCGATGCCGTAGTCTTCGAACTTGCGCGCCAGATCCACGACTTCGTGGCCGCTCAGCTTGCTCCAGCCGTCGGTGGCGACCTTGCCGTCCTTGGCGTCGAGCCCCACGATGATGTGGCCGCCGAACGCGCTGCAGGCGTCCTTCAGGAAGCCCGGATCCTTCACCGCCGCCGTGCCGATGATCACATACGACAGCCCGTCGTCCAGATAGCGTTCGATGGTATTCAGGTCGCGAATGCCGCCGCCCAGTTGCACCGGGATATCGGCGCCGACTTCCTGGATGATCGAGCGGATGGCCGCCTCGTTGCGCGGCTTGCCGACGAATGCGCCGTTCAAGTCCACCAGATGGAGGCGGCGCGCGCCTTGCTCGACCCAGTGTCGGGCCATTGCAGCGGGGTCCTCCGAGAATACGGTGGCTTGATCCATGTCGCCTTGTTTGAGGCGAACACATTGACCGTCTTTAAGGTCGATGGCCGGGATGAGCAGCATAGGCAATCGTGAAACGTCGCTAGTGGGAAGAAAAAGATATTCGCAATTTACGCGGACAACACGAAACCGACCCCTGCCCTGCCGGGGGCCGGCACGTCGGGATCGGTTTCATCAACATGACACACAGTATAAGCGGTGACAGGGAGTACGCTCTGGAAGGCACCCCGGGCGCCGGTGCGCCGCACGGGTGACGCTCAGGGCTTCCACTGCGCAAAATTGCGATAAAGGGCAAGACCCACCTGGGCGCTCTTTTCCGGGTGAAACTGGGTGGCGAAGATATTATCTTTAGCCACTGCACAGGTAAAGGGCACGCCGTAGACCGTCTCGCCGGCCGTCAGTTCGGGCTTTGCCGGCACAACGTAATAGCTGTGCACGAAGTAGAAGTAGCTGTCGTCGGCCACACCCGCCCAGATCGGGTGGGACTGGGTCTGGCGCACGCGGTTCCAGCCCATTTGCGGCACCTTGAAGCGCGAGCCGTCGTCCTGCACCCGCCCGTCGAGCTCGAAGCGCACCACGCGCCCCGGCAACAGGCCGAGCGCCGGCGTGTTGCCCTCTTCCGAGACGTCGAAGAGCATCTGCTCGCCCACGCACACGCCGAACATTGGCTTCGTGGCGGCCGCCTCGAGCACCGCTTCGCGCAGCCCCGATTCGTTCAGACAGCCCATGCAGTCGCGCATCGCGCCCTGTCCCGGCAGCACCACGCGGTCGGCGGCGCGAATCTCGGCGGCGTCGCTGCTGATGCTCACGTCGGCCTGCGGCGCGGCGGCACGCAGCGCCTGGTAGACCGAGCGCAGGTTGCCCATCCCGTAGTCGACAATCGCAATCTTGTTCATCTCAAACCCGGCAGCAGTATTTTCAAACCATCGATAATGAATTCCACGGCCAGCGCCGAGAGGATCAACCCCATCAGGCGCGTGCCGATATTGATGCCCGTGCGACCGAGCCAGCCCTCGATGCGCCCGGCGCTGCGCAGCGCCACCCAGCACACCGCGCCCACCCCTGCCCCGATCGCGACGAGCGCCAGGATCTGCGCCCAGCCATGCGCGCGGCCCGAGTAGATGATCACGGTGCTGATCGTGCCCGGCCCGGTGAGCAGCGGAATCGCCAGCGGCACCACGGCGATGTTCGGCCGCTCCTCCGCCTCGTGGCGCTCCTCGGCGGTCGCGCGCGTGTTGCCGGTCTGCGCGTTGATCATGTTGACCGCCATGAGCAGCATGATCACCCCGCCGCCGACTTCGAGCGACGCGATCGAAATGCCGAAGAACCGGATGATCGACTCGCCGAACAGGCCCGATCCCGCCACGACCAGCGCCACGGCAATGGCCGCAATGTCGATCGTATGCCGCTTCTCTTCGCGCGTCTGCGTGGACGTCAGGCTGATGAACAGCGGGATCGCACCCAGCGGGTTGATCAGCGCCAGCAGCGAGATGAAGAACTTGAAGGCATCAAGCGTCATAGGGGCGTCGTCAGGACGTCGTAAAGCCAGATGGCGGCGGCATCCGGCCGGTCGATGATGCGTCTTGCAGGGTGTCGCGCCCGGCGGGCTGCCCAGCAACGGCAGGCACCGCCCGCTCTGCCCGGCTCACTGGCCCCCACTGGCCGCATTGGCCCCATTGGCCTCATTGGCCCCACTGGCGTTACAGGCTGCCCTTCGTGGACGGCACCACACCCGCCGCACGCGGATCGATCTCCACCGCCATGCGCAGCGCACGGCCGAACGCCTTGAACACTGTCTCGCACTGGTGGTGGGCGTTGATACCGCGCAGGTTGTCGACGTGCAGCGTCACGCCCGCATGGTTGACGAACCCGCGGAAGAATTCGATGGTCAGGTCGACGTCGAAGTTGCCCACGCGAGCGCGCGTGAACGGCACATGAAATTCGAGGCCCGGACGCCCTGAGAAGTCGATCACCACGCGCGAGAGCGCCTCGTCGAGCGGCACATAGCTGTGGCCATAGCGCACGATGCCCTTCTTGTCGCCGATCGCCTTGGCAACGGCCATGCCCAGCGTGATGCCGACGTCTTCCACCGTGTGATGATCGTCGATGAAGGTATCGCCCTTGGCTTCGACTTCCATGTCGATGAGGCCGTGGCGCGCGATCTGGTCGAGCATGTGGTCCAGAAACGGCACGCCGGTATCGAGCGTCTTCCGGCCGGTGCCGTCCAGGTCGATCTTGACGCGTATTTGCGTTTCGCTGGTATCGCGAACGACTTCCGCAATGCGCATGATGGTGAGTTCTCGTCGTATGGCTTGTTAGAGTGATGCGGCCAGGGCGTGGACCATCGCCGCATTCTCCGTGGGGGTGCCGACCGTCAGCCGCAGGCAATTGGCCAGCAACACGTGCATTTTACCCACGTTTTTGATCAGCACCTTGTGCGCGAGCAGGCCCGCGTGGGTTTTGTCGGCGTCCGGCACGCGCACGAGCAGGAAATTCGCGTCGCTCGGGAACACCGTCACCCCAGGCAACGCCGCCACGGCGGCCGCCAGCCGGCTGCGCTCGGCCCGCAGCTCGGCCGCCTGCGCGTCGAGCACGTCCAGATGATCGAGCATGAAGTCGGCGCAGGCCTGCGTGAGCACGTTCACGTTGTAGGGCGGGCGCACCTTGTCGAGCTGTTCGAGCCAGGCCGCGCTGCCCGCCACGTAGCCCAGGCGGATGCCGGCCAGGCCGAGCTTCGACACCGTGCGCATGACCAGCAGGTTCGCAAATTCCGGCAATCGGGGCATCCAGGTCTTGCCCGCGAACGGCTGGTACGCCTCGTCGATGACCACCAGGCCGCGGCCGGCCGCCCGCACGAGGGTTTCGATGTCGGCGTCGTCGAACAGGTTGCCGGTCGGGTTGTTCGGGTAGGCCAGGTACACCACCGCACCCGGATGCGCCGCAATGGCGTTGAGCATGGCCGGCATGTCCAGCGAGAAATCCGGGCGCAGCGGCACGCCCACGAACGCCATGCCGGCCAGACGCGAGGACACCTCGTACATCACGAAGCCGGGCGTCGGCGCGATCACGGCGGCCCCCGGGCGCGCCGTGGCCGTCGCGATCATGCTGATGATCTCGTCCGAACCGTTGCCCAGCAGCAGGCTCGCGCCGGCCGGCACGCCCATGGTGCGCGCGAGCTTGCCGAGCAGCGCCGCCGGACGCGGCGCCGGATAGCGATTGAGCGCCACGTCGGCGAGCCGCTGGCCCAGGGCGGTGCGAAGCGCATCGGGCAGGCCGTATGGGTTCTCCATCGCGTCGAGCTTCAGGAAGCCGCTGGCATCGGGCACGGGATAGGTGCTCATGGCGAGCACGTCGGGGCGAATCACTTGGTCGACGGACATGGGGCGCGGGCTCGGGGGCAAGGTCTTGAGAGATGACATCAGTCGAAGGCGAACGTCAGCATGCCGGCGTCGGCGCCGTCGATCTTCACGCTGCAGCGGCGGCCGGTCTCGACGCTGCCCAGCGCGTCGGTGATGCGCTGCACGCGCACTCCCGTCTGCCAGGAAAGCGCCTGCGCGACCGCCGGGCTCACGCGCGCGGGAGCGGCCTCGGCCTCGCAACGCATGGCGACGAGCCGGTTGCCGACACGGCCGAACACGCCGTGCGCGACTTCCTCGTCGGTGCCGCGCAACGCGGTCTTGCCGTCGAGCCGCAACACGTAGACGTCGTTGTCGAACGCCTGCCGGTGTACGCAAACGGTCATGCGCTCAGCCGAGGCGTTGCCAAACGCGGCGTGTTGGCAATAGTTACCGGCCGCATGCGCTGGCGTGCCGGCAACCGCGCCCACGCCGAACAAGGCGAATGCGCCGAGCGCGGCCGCCGCGCGCCGTGCGCGGCGCCCCGGCGAGACCGGGAAAGCCAATAAAGTCGGGAAATCCGGGAAAGCGCAAAAGAGTGAAGCCGCGATGGTGCGGGAGCGACGCCGGGCGGTCACCGGCGTCGTCTGGCAATACGCGGGCCGCTGGGCGTCGTCGCGCATGTCAGGACTCGTGATGCAGACGGTACTCGGCGCTGCGTGCATGCGCCTGCAGCCCTTCACCGTATGCCAGTTCGGCCGCGATCTCGCCGAGCATGCGGGCGCCGCCCTCGCTCACCTCGATGAGACTCGAGCGCTTGATGAAGTCGTATACGCCCAGCGGCGACGAGAAGCGCGCCGTGCGCGAGGTCGGCAGCACGTGGTTGGGCCCCGCGCAATAGTCGCCAAGGCTCTCGCTCGTGAACTTGCCGAGGAAGATGGCGCCGGCGTGGCGAATCCGGTCGCCCCACTGCTGCGGGTCTTCAGCCGAGATCTCCAGGTGCTCCGGCGCGATCACGTTGGCAATCTCGCAGGCCTCGTTCATGTCGCGCACCTTGATGAGCGCGCCGCGCCCTTGCAGGGACGCGGCGATCACGTCGCGGCGCGGCATGTCGTCGATCTGGCGCTCCAGCGACGCCTGCACGCGCGCGATGTACTCCGCATCCGGGCACAGCAGGATCGATTGCGCCAGCTCGTCGTGCTCGGCCTGCGAGAACAGGTCCATCGCCACCCAGTCGGGATCGGTCGTGCCGTCGCAGATCACGAGGATTTCCGACGGACCGGCAATCATGTCGATGCCGACCGTGCCGAACACGCGGCGCTTGGCCGCCGCCACGAAGGCGTTGCCCGGGCCGACGATCTTGTCGACGGCCGGCACCGTTTCGGTGCCATACGCGAGCGCGCCGACCGCCTGCGCGCCGCCGATCGTCAATACGCGGTCCACCCCGGCAATGTGCGCCGCGGCCAGCACCAGCGGGTTTTGCACGCCGTCCGGCGTGGGCACCACCATGATGATGTCCTTCACGCCGGCCACTCGTGCGGGAATGGCGTTCATCAGCACGGACGACGGATACGCCGCCTTGCCGCCCGGTACGTAGATGCCCACGCGATCGAGCGGCGTGACCTTCTGGCCGAGCACCGTGCCGTCCGACTCGGTGTACTGCCAGCTGTGGCTGCCGCATTCGATGCGCTGCTTCTCGTGATAGGCGCGCACGCGCGCGGCCGCGGCCTCGAGCGCGGCGCGGCGCTTCGGCTCGAGACTCTCGAGCGCCGCCGCCAGCGCCTCGGCGGGCAGCTCCAGCGCGGCCATGTCGGGCGCGTTCAGGCGATCGAACTTGTTGGTGTATTCGATGACGGCCGCGTCGCCGCGTGTCTTTACGTCGGCAAGAATTTCGGCGGCCGCGCGATCGATAGCGGCGTCTTCACTCGCCTCGAACGCTAGGACTTCGCGCAACTGCGCGTCGAAGCCTTCAGCGCCGGAGTCGAGATTGCGAATATCGAGTTTCATGCTTTTTGACGGGAGGCCCGTTCGAAGGCATCCAGAATGGGCTGCAACGACTCGCGCTTGAGCTTGAGCGCAGCCTGATTGATCACGAGGCGCGACGAGATGTCCATGATCTCCTCCACCTCCACCAGATTGTTGGCCCGCAGCGTGCCGCCGGTGCTCACCAGGTCGACGATCGCGTCGGCCAGTCCCACGAGCGGGCCCAGTTCCATCGAGCCGTACAGCTTGATCAGGTCGACGTGCACGCCCTTGGCCGCGAAGTGCTCGCGCGCGGTCTGCACGTACTTGGTCGCCACCCGCAGGCGCGCCCCTTGGCGCACGGCGTTCGCGTAGTCGAAGCCCTTCGGTACAGCCACAGACATGCGGCAACGCGCAATGTTCAAATCGATCGGCTGGTACAGTCCGCCGCCGCCATGCTCGATGAGCACGTCCTTGCCGGCCACGCCGAAGTCGGCGGCACCATATTGCACATAGGTCGGCACATCGGTCGCGCGCACGATGATCACGCGCAGGTTCGGATCCGTCGTCGGCAGAATCAGCTTGCGCGAGGTCTCCGGGTCTTCCGTGACTTCGATGCCCGCGGCCGCGAGCAACGGCAGCGTTTCCGTAAAGATACGCCCTTTCGAGAGCGCCAGTGTGAGCGGCTGACTGAGCGGCTGACTGAGTGGCTGACTGAGCGGCTGGGCCGGCTTGGCGGAACTCATGCAATGTCTCCCTGGCGCGCTTCGACACGCCGGATTCGCGCGCCCACGGCGCGCAACTTTGCCTCGATACGATGATAGCCGCGATCGAGGTGGTGAATGCGGTCGACGAGGGTGCGGCCCTCGGCCGTCAGGCCCGCCACGATCAGGCTGGCCGACGCGCGCAGGTCGGTCGCCATGACGTGCGCGCCGGACAGGCGATCGACGCCGCAAATGCGCGCCGTATTGCCCTCGATGCCGATATTCGCGCCCAGGCGCTGCAATTCCTGCACATGCATGAAGCGGTTCTCGAAGATTGTCTCCACGACCTGCGACGCCCCCTGCGCAATGCAATTGAGCGCCATGAACTGCGCCTGCATGTCGGTCGGGAAGGCCGGATATTCCGACGTCCGGAAACTCACGGCCTGCGCGCGCCGGTTCATCGTCACGCGCAGCCAATCCGCACCGGCGCTCACCGTGGCGCCGGTTTCGCGCAGCTTGTCGAGCACGGCGTCGAGCGTGCCCGGCACCACGCGGCGCAGCGTGATGTCGCCGCGCGTGGCCACCGCCGCGCACAGGAACGTGCCGGCCTCGATGCGATCGGGCACCACGTCGTGCGTGGCGCCGTGCAGGCGCGGCACGCCGGTCACCACCAGGCGGTCCGTACCGATGCCTTCGATCTTCGCGCCCATCTTCACGAGCAGGTGCGCGAGGTCGGTCACTTCAGGCTCGCGCGCGGCGTTGGCCAGCACCGTCACGCCGTCGGCCAGCGTGGCCGCCATCAGCAGGTTTTCGGTGCCGGTGACGGTGATCATGTCGGTCACGAGCGTCTCGCCGCGCAGACGCGTGGCGCGTGCGAGGATGTCGCCGTGCGCAAGCGAGATCTGCGCGCCCATTTTCTGCAGGCCCTTGATGTGCTGGTCCACGGGACGCGCCCCGATCGCGCAGCCGCCCGGCAGCGAGACCCGCGCTTCGCCGCAACGCGCGAGCAGCGGGCCGAGCACGAGGATCGACGCCCGCATGGTCTTGACCAGCTCGTATGGCGCGGCGGGCTCGGTGATCTGCGACGCGTCGAGCGTCACCGATTCGCCGTGGCGCTCGACCTTCACGCCCATGCGCGCGAGCAGCGCGAGCATGGTGCGCACGTCGTGCAGGTCGGGCACGTTGCCCAGCACCAGCGGCTCGGCCGTCAGCAGGCTCGCGCACAGGATTGGCAGCGCCGCGTTCTTGGCGCCCGACACGGTAATCTCTCCGTCCAGCCGCTCGCCACCCTCGATTTCCAGGTGGTCCGCGGCCACACGCTCGCCGGCGCAGACCTCGCCGTTGCCGGCTACGCCAGCGCTTTCTTGCGTAATCCTCATTGCGCGCGATACTCCGCCGGCGTGAGCGTCTTCATCGACAACGCGTGGATTTCCGCTTTCATCCGGTCGCCGAGCGCGGCGTACACGAGCTGGTGACGGGCGATGAGGCGCTTGCCTTCGAACTGCGCGCTCACGATCGTCGCGAAGAAATGCTGGCCGTCGCCTTCGACGTCCACGTGTTCGCAAGCCAGACCGGCTTCGATGTATTGTTTGATTTGTTCAGGGGTGGGCAGCATTTGCCGATCCTAGGAAAGTTCAGTGACGCAATTTGTAGCCGCGGCGCAGCAGATGGAGCGCCACGGTTGCGAGAATCAGAAAAGTCGCGCCGACGACCGCGAGGCTCGTCTGCGGAGCCACGTCGGACACGCCGAAGAAGCCATAACGGAACCCGTCGATCATGTAGAAAAACGGGTTGAAATGCGACACAGCCTGCCACAGCGGCGGCAGCGAGTGAATCGAGTAAAACACGCCCGCCAGGAACGTTGCCGGCATGATCAGGAAGTTCTGAAATGCGGCGAGTTGGTCGAACTTCTCCGCCCAGATGCCGGCAATCAGCCCCAGCGTGCCGAGAATGGCCGCGCCGAGGAACGCAAAGCCGAGAATCCACAGCGGTGCGGCGAACGTGAGATGCGTGAAGGCCACGGTCACGGCAAACACGCCCAGCCCGACGCACAGGCCGCGCACCACGGCCGCGAGCACGTAAGCGCCGTACATCTCCCAGTGCGAGAGCGGCGGCAGCAGCACGAACACGAGATTGCCCGTGATCTTCGACTGGATCAGCGACGACGAACTATTCGCGAACGCGTTCTGCAGCACGCTCATCATCACGAGTCCTGGCACGAGAAACGACGTGTACGTGATCTGGTCGTACACTTTCACGCGATCTTCGAGCACGTGGCCGAAGATCATGAGGTACAGCAGCGCGGTGAGCACCGGCGCGGCCACCGTCTGGAAACTCACCTTCCAGAAGCGCAGCACTTCCTTGTAGAACAGCGTGCGAAATCCGACGAAGCCGCCCATCATGCCGCCACCTCCTGCGCGCGCGAACCCGACATGATCTGCACGAACACGTCCTCCAGATCGGCCTTCTGAATGTCGATGTCCTCGACGATGCCGCCTGCCGCGCGGCAGGTGGCGAGAATCGACTCCACTTCGTCGCAGCCGGCCAGTCGCAGCGCGAACTGGTGGCCGTTCACGTCGGAGCCGTCGACCAGCAGCGGGCGCAGTTCGGCCGGCAGCGTGCCCTGCTTGAAGCGCAGCACCAGACGCGTGCCGGCAAAGCGCTGCAGCAGCGACGCCGTGCGCTCGAGCGCCACGACTTCGCCGCGCTTGAGCATGGCGATGCGATCGCACAGCGTTTCCGCTTCTTCGAGGTAGTGCGTGGTGAGCACGATGGTGTGGCCTTCGCGGTTCAGACGAGAGATGAATTTCCACAGCGTCTGACGCAGTTCCACGTCGACGCCGGCGGTCGGCTCGTCGAGCACGATCACCGGCGGGCGGTGCACGAGCGCCTGCGCCACGAGCACGCGGCGCTTCATGCCGCCCGAGAGCTGGCGCATGTTGGCGTCGGCCTTGTCGGTAAGATCGAGATTGGCCATGACCTCGTCGATCCAGTCGTCGTTGCGCGTGAGCCCGAAGTAGCCGGACTGGATGCGCAGCGTCTCGCGCACGGAGAAGAACGGATCGAAGACGAGTTCCTGCGGCACCACGCCGAGCTTGCGCCGGGCGCTGCGGTAGTCGCGCACGACGTCGTGGCCGAGCACGCTGATGTTGCCGGCGTCGGCGCGCGCGAGGCCCGCGAGAATGCTGATCAGCGTGGTCTTGCCCGCGCCGTTCGGGCCGAGCAGACCGAAGAATTCACCTTCTTCGATCGAGAAGCTGACGCCCTTGAGCGCCTGCAACGCCTGATAGCGTTTTTTGACGTTACGGATTTCGATGGCGGCCATGGACTGCACGCACCCGTGTGGCGGGCGCGCCATTTTTATTCTCCGGCCACGGCCGACCGTGTGCGCGAACCGCGGCAATCGCGGCGGCGCCGGTGTCGGTGCCCGGATGGGGGTAACTGCCCAAAAGTCGGCAGAAAACCCCTGATTATAAAGGAAGCCGCCGGCGGCCGTGCTGGTGGTGACCGCCGTGATCCTGCCGCCGCCTTGCCGCCCTGGCGCCGCCCGTGGCCCCCACGGGCGCGACCGATCTGCCGCCGCCGGCGTCGGGCGCCCCGTCCACCGCCCGTCGCCCCTCTCCCGCTCTCCCGCTCTCCCGCCGGGTTCGCCGCGGCATAAAAAAAGCGCCGTCCGAAGACGGCGCCTGGCAGCGGTCCGACCCGACCGATCAACTCGAGAGCAGGTGATCGACGCCGTACACCAGCGCGAGGCTGGCCAGCCCGGTCGGCAAGTTAGTGAACGCCAACGTCTTGCCCCGCTGTGCCGCATGCCGGCGCAAGGCCAGCAGCACGGCAATTGCCGACGAGTCGAAGTGCTTGAGGCCGGCGCAGTCGACGTGGGTCTCGCCCGCATCGATGCGATCGATGGCCTGCGCGAGCACGTCGCCGGCGGTGTCGTGAGTGAGGTCGGTCTGCAACGCGAGCATGCGCTTACTTGCCGCCTGCGAGTTGCTGATTGCGCTCGGTCAGGAACTTGATCAGACCGTCGACGCCCGACTGGTTGACCTTCTCCGCGAACTGGTTGCGGTACGTCTGGATCAGCCAGGCGCCCAGCACGTTCAGATCGTAGAGCTTCCATTCGCCACTGGCCGTCTTGTACAGCCGGTAGTCGAGCTCGATGGGCTGGCCGTTGTTGATGACGTCGGTATACACCACGGCGTCGGTGTCGCTCGGCTGACCGCGGAACGGCTTGTAATTCACCTGCTGGTCGCGGATTTGCGCGATGGCGCCCGCGTATGTACGCAGCAGCAGCGTCTTGAACTGTTCGGTGAGCTGTTGGCGCTGTTGCGGCGTGGCGTTGCGCCAGGCAGCGCCGGTGGCGAGCTGCGTGGTCTTCGAGAAGTCGGCGTGCGGCATGATCTTCTGCTCGACCAGTCGCGTGATGCTGTTCAGATCGCCCTTCTGGATGTTCGGGTCGCTCTTGGCGGCGGCCATCACGTCGGTCACGGTCTGCTTGACCAGCGCGTCCGGGGTCTGCGCCTGCGCCATGGCAGCGCCGGCGGCGGTGTACGTCATGAATGCCATGACGGGAATGAGCCAGAACTTCTTCATTGTGGACTTCCTCTTTCGAGTGACGAGTGTTGCGGGGTTGGATACCCGCGTCGCGTCGGGAGTTCTCCGATCGACGACAGCGTCGTGTAACAAACTGTTGCCCGGCGAGCCCGCCGGTGCCGTGCCGCCCGACGGGTCGCGCACGGCAAAGGCATGGCGCGGATCGCACCGGTCCGGCGAACCACGCGCAGCGCGCAATCAGCGGCGCAACGGCAGTCCGCCCGGGACCATCTTGCCCGGCACCGGCGAGCCTTGCGGCGCTTCCGGTTCGGCCTTGGCGCCCGACGCGGGTGCTGGCGCGCCGGCCGGCATCGGCTGCCCGCCCGCACCGGCGGCCGCAGCGCCTGCGCCGGCACCCGCCGCGGCGGCGCCGCCCTCGTCTTCGTAGTTCGGCAGCGCGGCGTTACCCGAGGCCCCGCCGTTGATCAGATACTTGCGACGCGCCAGATAGGCGTCGCGCGTGAACGAGTACGGATCAAGTGCCGCGGCTTCGAGCAGGTTCGACGCGTCGAGCAGGTTGGCGCGGGTGTTGACCAGACGCACGCCGTAGATCGTGTAGCTCACCCAATCCGGCTTGATGTACGACGTCGGGTCGATGAACATGTTGCCCGCCAGGCCGACCGTGTCGCGCACCGTGCTCGGGCCGAGCAGCGGCAGCACCAGGTACGGGCCATCGGGCAGCCCCCACTTGCCGAGCGTCACGCCGAAATCCTGGCTGTGCTTGGGCAGACCGGCCGGGGATGCGAAGTCGACCAGACCGCCGACACCGAACACGGTATTGATGGTCAGGCGCATCAGATCCTGCACGGCCGCCGTGACTTCGAGCTGCAGCAGGTTATTGGCAAAGTTGTAGACGTCGCCGATGTTCGAGAAGAAGTTCGTGACCATGTCGCGCGCCGGCTCCGGCACGACGAAGCGATAACCCTTGGCCACGGGCGTCATGACAGCCTTGTCGAGCTTGTCATTGAACGTGTACATCGAACGGTTGAACCCTTCGATGGGGTCCGCGGGGTTCGGATTCGTGACAGTGGCGCAACCGGCCAGCGCCATCGCGCCGGCGGCCAGCACTGCCGAAGTACGGAAGCTGGTCATTTCTCTTATTTTCCTTGGGTTACCGTCGCTGCCGGTGCAGAGGCCGACGCTGCGCCGCCCGCCTGGGCGCCGCCGGCGTCTGCCGCCTTGTTGTACAGGAACTGGCCGATCAGGTTTTCCAGCACGATCGCCGATTGCGTGAGCGTGATCGTATCACCGGCCTTGAGCATCTGGTCGTCGCCGCCGGGCTCCAACCCGATGTACTGCTCGCCGAGCAGCCCCGAAGTCAGGATCTTGGCCGACGAGTCCTTCGGGAATTGATACTGCGAATCGATGTTGAGCGTGACGTCGGCCAGATAGCGCTTGTCGTCGAATTTGATCGACGCCACGCGCCCGACCACCACGCCCGCGCTCTTGACCGCGGCGCGCGGCTTGAGGCCGCCGATATTGTCGAAGCGCACCGTCACGGGGTACGAGCTCGAGAACGACAGCGAGCTCATGTTGCCGGCCTTGAGCGCGAGAAAAAGCAGCGCCGCGAAGCCGAGAACCACGAACAGGCCGACCCAGAAGTCGAGGGGGTGTTTTTTCATTGTGTCAGTGTGCGCAAACGGTCTGTCGATAAGGTTGGCAGGCAAGCCGGCCCGTTAGCTGAACATCAGGGCCGTGAGCAGGAAGTCGAGACCGAGCACGGCAAGCGACGCTTGCACGACCGTGCGTGTGGTCGCACGCGAGACGCCCTCCGGCGTCGGCTGTGCCTCGAATCCCTGATACAGCGCGATATACGTGACGGCGATACCGAACACGAGGCTCTTGACCACGCCGTTGGCGACGTCCGACCAGACGTCCACGCCGCCTTGCATCTGCGACCAGAACGCGCCGGAATCCACGCCGATGAGTTGCACGCCCACGAGATAACCGCCGAAGATGCCCACCGCCGAGAAGATCGCCGCGAGGATCGGCATGGCGATCACGCCCGCCCAGAAGCGCGGCGCCACGACGCGCGCGATCGGGTCGATGGCCATCATCTCCATCGCGGTCAGTTGCTCGCCGGCCTTCATCAGGCCGATCTCCGCGGTAAGCGACGTACCCGCGCGGCCGGCAAACAGCAGCGCCGTGACCACCGGTCCGAGCTCGCGCACGAGCGAGAGTGCCACCAGCAGGCCGAGCGCCTGTTCCGAGCCGTACTTGTTGAGCGTGTAATAGCCTTGCAGCCCCAGCACGAAGCCGACGAACAGCCCCGAGACCGCAATGATGACGAACGAATAGTTGCCGACGAAATGAATCTGGTCGGTCACGAGCCGCGGACGGCGCAGCAGCGCCGCGCTCGACGCGAGCATGCGCAGGAACATGCGGGCGCCGTATCCCAGGCGCTCCACGTGGCCGCGAACGAAACTGCCGATAGTGGTGATCATGCACGCGCTCCGATGCCGAAGTCTTCCGCGAGCGGCGGCGCGGGATACTGGAATTTCACGGGCCCGTCCGGCTGCGCCTCGATGAACTGGCGCACCGTGGGGTCGGTCGAGGCGCGCAGCGCGTCGGGCGTACCCTCGGCGGCGATGCGGCCTTCACTGATGAAATAGATGTAGTCGGCGATGGCGAAGGTCTCCGCCACGTCGTGCGAGACGATGATCGAGGTAGCGCCGAGCGCGTCGTTGAGCTTGCGGATCAGGTTCGCGGTGATGCCCATCGAGATCGGATCCAACCCGGTAAACGGCTCGTCGTACATGACGAGATCGGGATCGAGCGCGATCGTGCGCGCAAGCGCTACGCGACGCGCCATGCCGCCCGAAATCTCGGCCGGCTTCATGTCGCGCGCCCCCCGCAGACCCACGGCGTTGAGCTTCATGAGCACCAGATCGCGTATGAGCGACTCATCCAGTCGGGTGTGCTCGCGCAGCGGAAACGCCACGTTGTCGAACACCGTCATGTCGGTAAACAGCGCGCCGAACTGGAACAGCATGCCCATGCGACGGCGCAACCGGAACCAGCCGTCGCGATCGAGCGTGGACACGTCCGTGCCGTCGAAATCGACCGTGCCGCGGCTCGCATGCACGAGTCCGCCGATCAGACGCAGCACGGTCGTCTTGCCGCAGCCGGAGCCGCCCATGACCGCAATCACCTTGCCGCGGGGAAACCGCATATTCAACCCGGAGAGCACGAGTCGTTCGCCATAACCGAAGCTGACGTCGCGCAATTCGAGCAGATTTTCCGGGTTCGGGGTAGGCACGTTTCGGGTCTTATAGTGCGGCGCAAAACGCCAATTATAGGGGGGAATGCCGATCGATGCCGCGCACGGGCGGCTCGCCGGCGCGAGTATGGGCAACGTCCGGCGGCATTTTACAGGGCCTTCGCGGATCGACGGCGCCGCGTTCCGGTCAATGCAACGGACAAAATGCCAGCCGCGGCAAGGACTTACCGGCGGTGGCGGCAGCGGTGTTGCGCCGTTGCTACAATATTCCGCTTGACGCAACAACCTGTCGAGCCGGATGTCCGCCGCCAAACGCTTCCCTCCCTTGCCCTTGCGGCCCCTTCCATCCGTTCGGCCCTTGCCGGGCGACGGCCGGCGTCCTCCCGCTGACGAAGCCCGGACGTTTCAGATCCGTCCGATGCGGCCCGACGATCTTCCCGAGGTGCTGTCCGTGCAGGCGCAGGCCTACGGGAGCGCCATGCTCGAATCGGAAGCGGCGCTTGCCTCCCGCCTGCATCTCTCTCCCGCAACGTGCTGGGTCACTACAGACGCCATGGACGTCATGGCGTTGGCGAACGTCGACGCGAGGCACGCGCCAGCCCGCGCGGCAACCTCAAACGCCGAACGCTCGCGTGTGGCCGGCTATCTATTCACACATCCATGGCAGATCGCAGCGCCGCCGCCGCTCGATACCGTGCTCGACACGCTGCCCGACGCGCCCGACTGCTGGTACGTGCACGACATGGCGCTCGCGCCGCGCACGCGCGCCGCCGGCGTCGCCAGCCGCCTCTATGCGGCCGCGCTCGAATCGGCGCGGGGATTGGGCCTGCAGGTGTCCGCACTCGTTGCGGTGCAGCAATCGCAGGGTTTCTGGGCGCGCTTCGGCTATGCCGTGGCGACGGACGTCTCCCCACTCATCGCCGCCAAGCTCGCCGGTTATGGCGACGGCGCGGTCTTCATGACGCGTCGCCTGTAAGGCTCCACCGCCACCCCCGCCCCCCCGCGCGCCCTGCGCAAGTCTTCCTCAGGCGCGCATCGCGAACTCGCGTTGCATGCCCTGCACCGCGGCGGCCACGTCCGCGGCCTGCGTCACGGCGCGCACGACGGCGGCAGATCCCACCCCGGTATCGAGCACGCGAGGCAGGTTGCCGGCATCGATGCCGCCGATGGCAACGAGCGGGTAATGGGGCGCCACCAGCTTCACATAGCGCGCGAGCTTCGCCAGCCCCTGCGGCGCGGTGGCAATCACCTTGGTCGTGGTCGGAAACACAGCCCCGACGGCGAGATAGCTTGGCCGGAAATGGTGCGCCGCGAGAATTTCATAATAGCCGTGCGTGCTGATGCCAAGCCGCATGCCGCTCGCGTGCAATGCCGCGACTTCATCGGCCGAGAGCGCGGCCATGTCCTCTTGCCCCAGATGCACGCCGTAGGCCCCGGCCTGCGCGGCTTCGCGCCAGTGGTCGTTGATGAACCAGGCGCCGTCGCGCGAAACGCGCTCGGCGGCCCTCACCACCCGCGCGATCTGCTCGCGCAGTCCCGGATGCGCGGGATCCTTGATCCGCAACTGCACCGTGCCGACCTGCAGGTCGGCCATGCGCTCGCACCACCCGGCATCCGGCAGTACGGGATACAGCCCGAGACGCGGCGGGCACGCCGGGAAGCGTCCGGGTGACGGCGCCTGACCGAGGACCGTGGGGAACGTCTCCAAGACCGTCGGCCATTCGCCGAGCGCGGCCGCGTCCTCGGCGCGGGCGTGGCTGCCGTCGCTGCGCCAGGCGCGTCCCAGCACCAGGGCGTCGTGCGGCGCGAAGCCGCAGTCGAGAAACGCCGCGAAGGCCGGGAAGAACGCCGGATCGTCGACACCGGCGATGCGATAGACAGCGTCCGGCGTGTACAGGGCATCTTCGGCGTGCCCCGGCACCGTCGCGCGGGTGACGAGCACCACGGCACCCGCGGCGCGCCACGCGTCGATCTGCAACGACGCGGCGCCCGCCTCGTGTGTCGACGCCGCCGACAGCCGGACCACATCTCCCTGGCCGGCGTGCGCGGGCGGCTCGACATGCAGGCGCCACGACGGTGCGCCATCGTCCGCGGTGGCCGGCCACGGGGCAAGGCGCGCCCGAATCGCGCCGGCGGCTTGCTGCCACGCCGTTGCGGCTGGCGCGCCGGCCGGCAGCCATTGCACATGCGAAAGCCTGGCGGCGCGGGCGGGCGTCGTCATTGAAAATCCTCGTTCGACGGATGGAAGGGTGTCGGGTGGGCTGCGGGCAAGCCCGCAGCCGGCGTCATGCGCTCGTCTGGTGCCAGAATGGCACGCCGACGACCGGCGTGCTCGCTTGCGCGCTCTCGCGCTCGGCCATCGGCCCGGCGAGCCACGCCGCGCGCCCGGCCCTGATCGCGGCGGCAAACGCGCCGGCCATCTCCACCGGCTGCGCGGCGAGCGCCACGGCGGTATTGAGCAGCACGCCGTCGAAGCCCCATTCCATGACCTGGCAGGCGTGCGACGGCAAGCCCAGGCCGGCGTCGACGATGAGCGGGGTGTCCGGCAGACGGTCACGCAGCAGGCGTAGTCCGTAGGGATTGATCACGCCCTTGCCCGTGCCGATCGGCGCGCCCCACGGCATGAGCGCCTGGCAGCCCACGTCGAGCAGCCGGCGGCACAACACCAGATCCTCCGTGCAGTACGGCAGCACCTTGAAGCCGTCGCGGATCAGTTGCTCGGCGGCCGTCACCAAACCGAACGGGTCAGGCTGCAACGTGTAGTCGTCGCCGATCAGCTCGAGCTTGATCCAGTCGGTCTCGAAGACTTCGCGCGCCATCTGCGCGGTCGTCACCGCCTCCTGCACCGAGTGGCAGCCGGCGGTATTGGGCAGCACCGGCACGGCCAGGCGCCGCAGCGTCTCCCAGAAATGGCCTTCCGAGGCCTGCGCGCCGGCGCCCGAGAGCTGGCGACGCAGCGCCACCGTCACCATGCCCGGCCGGGCGGCGTCGATCGAGTCGTTGAGCGCCTGCAGCGACGGGTAGCGCGCCGTGCCGAGCAAAAAGCGGCTGCCAAAGCGAGTGTCGTACAGCGTGAGAGCGTCGCGCACGCTGCCCGCGGCCACGTTGGCCGATTCCGTGAATGCGTTCATCTCAGCCTCCGGCCACCGGTTGCACGACATCGATCCTGTCGCCGTGCGCGAGCGCGTGCGCGGCGTATTGCGTCTTGGGCACGAATTGCCCGTTGACCGCCGCGGCGAACGGCGGCCTGGCGCCGTAGGCGGCCAGCGCCTCGGCCAGCGTCGCCGTCTCGGCCACGCTCAGTGTCTGTTGATTGATGTGGATGTCCATCGTGTACCGCTCCCTCTCATGCCCGGCGGAACAGATCCGGCCACGGCCGGCTCGCTCGCCACGTCTCCCAGTCGAACGCGTGCCCCGTTCCCGTTGGCGCGTCCGTCGTTTGCATCAATGCCTGCGCGAGCGCGCACGCCTCGCCCGTCACCGCCGGCGCGAGCAGATAGCCGTGGCGATACAGGCCGTTCACACGCAGCAGCCGCTTGCCGTCCCATTGCACGCGCGGCAGATGATCGGGCAGCGCCGGCCGGCAATTGACGTTCAGCTCCACAATGCGCGCCTCGCCGAACGCCGGGTTCAGCGAGTGCGCCGCCGACAGCAGCTCGAGCGCCGAGCGCACCGTCATTGGCGACATGTCCTCCGACTCGAGTTCGGTCGCACCGATCACGTACAGATCGTTTTCCTTCGGCGCGATGTAGATCGGATAGCGCGGGTGCAGCAGGCGCACCGGGCGGCGCAGACCGATACCCGGCGCGTGGATGCGCACGACTTCGCCGCGCACGCCGCGCAATTGCGGGAGCGCGCCACGCGCGCCCAGGCCGCGACAGTCGATGACGAGACCGGCCTCCGGATAGGCGCCCTCTCCGATTTCGGTGTGCCAGTGCAGCACGGCGCCCGCCTTCGCCAAGCCGGCCGCCAGCGCGCGCAACAATTGACGGTTGTCGAGCTGCCCCTCGTTGGGCAGCAGCCAGCCTTCCTGAAAACGCCCCGCGAGCGCCGGCTCCACCTCGCCCAATTGCGCGCCCGACACCCGCTCCACCCCGCCGCGCAGCAGCTCGGGCGGCGCGTTGGCGCGCATGCGTCGATCGAACATCACCGCTTCCGCGCGGTCGGGCTGATGCCAGACGACAAGCGTGCCGTTGCGCTGGAAGAACACCGGTTCGGGCAGGCCGTCCATCAGCGAGGGCCAGCGCCCGAGGCCCGCGGCGCCCATCGCGACGATGCTCGGTTCGGCCACGGCGGCTTCGGCCAGCGGCGCGAGCATGGCGGCGGCCACCCAGCCGGCGGCCGAAGCCCCGTCCGCGCCGCCTCGCTCGTAGAGCGCCACGCGCGCGCCCGTGCGAACCAGTTGCCAGGCGAGCAGACGGCCGGCCAGGCCGCCGCCGAGCACCGCGACGTCGGGAGTCGAAGCGCTCATACGCGCACCGCCGCGCGAGCCGTCACGGCGCACACGCACTCAGGACAATCCGAAGGAAAAATCGCAGGGACTTGCGAAAGGCAGCGCATGGGGTCCTTTCCTCATGAAAGCAAAAGGACGAAACGGTGTTGGACACCTTACCCCACTGGAGGAGTCGGAAACTTCCCACGCCGGTATTACCCGGGTCGGGTGCAAAGGGTCTCTCTCAGCCCCGTGCCACTCGTCACGCATGGTTCACACCCGCGTTCGGTACGGAGCACCCCTGTTTCGCCCGCAGTCATTACAACATAGATGCCGACGCCCGTGCAAGCTGGCCTCCCGGGCGGTTGCACGCTCGTCGCGTCTCGTTTTTTGACGAATCCCCGGACCGTTGTAACAGTGCGTAAACTGAATTTCGACGACACGCGGGTTTCGGGCCGGAATTCGTGCAACGCATCATCTAACGCGCCGGTCAAACCGACCGTCGGACAGCGGCGCACGCGCAGGCGTTTGCCCCACGCCCGCGCGATCGCCGCCGCGTGCCCGCCATAGCACGACCGCATGGCACGACCGCATGGCACCACCCCATAACACAACCCCATAACACCGCCCCATAACACGTTGCATCACAGCGGCCGCGCCGCCAGACGATCATGGCCCACACGCCCGAGTCCCCCACACCTGCCGGCACGCCGCCGGCCGCTCACCCCGCCCGCGCTGCCGCGTCACTGCCGAAGGCTCCGGGCGCCTGGCAATTGATCCGGCCCTATTGGGTCTCGGAAAAGCGCTGGGAGGGGCGGCGTCTGCTGGCGCTCGTCATCGCGCTGAACCTCGCGGTCGTGTTCATCAACGTGCGGCTCAACGCCTGGAACACGGGCTTCTACGACGCTCTGGACAAGCGCGACTGGCCAGTCTTCAAGTCGTCGCTCGCCGAATTCGCGGTGCTTGCGTTCAGCTTCATCATCATCGCGACGTTTCGCACCTACTTCCGGCAAATGCTGGAAATCAAGTGGCGGCAGTGGGTCACCGACGCCAATCTGACGAAATGGTTTGCGCAGCAGGCTTACTACCGCATCGAGCGCGATCATCTCGCGGACAACCCCGACCAGCGTATTTCGGAAGACATCCGCACGCTCGTCAGCTCGTCGCTCTCGCTGGACCTGCTCACCACGCTCGTCTCGCTGTTCTCGTTCGTCACCATTCTCTGGACGATTTCCGGCGCCGTGTCGTTCGCGCTGGGCGGCATGAACATCACGATTCCCGGCTACATGGTCTGGGTCGCGGCGCTATACGCGATCGTGGGCTCGTTCTTCATCTTCAAGGTGGGCCGCCCGCTGGTGGGCCTGAGCTATCGTCAGCAACAGGTCGAAGCCGACTTCCGTTTCCTGCTCGTGCGTCTTCGCGAATCGGCCGAGCAGGTCGCGCTCTATCGCGGCGAGGGCGCCGAGCTCTCGCGTCTGAAGGCCGCCTTCGGCGCCGTGCGCGAGAACTGGTGGCAAATCATGGTGGTGACCAAGCGCCTGATTTTCGCGAACTCGATCTACGGGCAGATCGCCATCGTGTTCCCGATCATGGCCGCGGCCCCCCGCTACTTCGCCGGCGCATTTACGCTCGGCGTGCTCATGCGGATCATCGACGCGTTCGGACAGGTGAGCGACGGCTTCTCCTGGTTCGTGAACAGCTTCGCAACGCTGGCCGAGTGGAAGGCCACCGTCAACCGTCTGCGCGAATTCACGCGCGTGGTGGACGCGCCGCCGCGCGAAGGCGGTATCTCGGTGGTCACCGCGCAGTCCGCGTCGCTCTCGTCGGCCGCCTATGCGGCGACGGACCTCCAGCTCGCGCTGCCGGACGGCGCGCCGCTCGCCGCCGCGGGCTCGTTCGCGTTCGCGCCGGGCTCGCGCTGGCTCATTCGCGGGCGCTCGGGCAGCGGCAAGAGCACGTTGCTGCGCGCGCTGGCGGGCCTGTGGCCGTTCGGCGCCGGCCGCGTGGACGTTCCGGCGGGCGCGCGCGTGCTGTTCCTCTCGCAGCAGAGCTACCTCCCCATCGACACGCTCAAGGCCGCGCTGGCCTTCCCGTCGTCGCCGGAGGCGTTTACCGACGACGAGTGCCGCGACGCGCTCGCCGCCGTGAACCTCGGCCAGTATCTGGACGACCTGCCGAGCGTCGCCCACTGGGCGCGGCGGCTCTCCGGCGGGGAACAGCAGCGCCTGGCCGCGGCGCGCGCGTTGCTGCACAAGCCCGACTATCTGTTCCTCGACGAAGCGACCAGCGCACTCGACGTGGAAACGGAGCAAGCCGTATACGAAGCGCTCCATACCCGCCTGCCGGCGACGACGATGGTGAGCGTGGCGCATCGCGACACACTCTCGCACTTTCATCAGCACACCATGACGCTGCGCGGTGCTCGCGAGGAGGCGGCCGACGCGCAGCGCACGAGTCGCGCCGACCCGCCGCAGGCGGTGGACGCGGCGTAGTTCGTTCACCTGCTAAATAATATTGACGCGCCTGTCCCGAGGCGCAGGCGGTTTGGCATAATCACGAGCACCCTAGGCATTACACGGGCTCATCGTGACCACCCCCACTCCCTCGTCCGGCAGCGCCGACACGACTCAGCGCCGGACCATCGTCGTCACCGGCGCCGCTTCCGGCATCGGCGCGGCCATCGCCCGCCGGCTCGCCTCCCCCGACACCCGACTGCTGCTGCACACGCGCGGCGCCTCCGACGCCAGCCGCACGCGCCTCGCCGACGTCCGCCAGACCTGCGAGGCCGCCGGCGCGCAATGCGCGCTGTGGTTTGGCGACCTGTGCGAGGCGCCCGCAGCCACGCGACTGATCGACGCCGCGCGCGACGCGTTCGGCGCCGTGGACCAGATCGTGAGCAACGCCGGTTTCGCCACGCGCGAGCGCCTGACCGACATCGACGCCGACGCCTTCGCCCGCACGCTCTCGGCCATGCCCGGTGCGTTCGCCGCAATCCTGCGTGCGGCGCTGCCCGACCTGCAGCGCTCGGCGTGCGCCAGCGTCGTGGCCGTCAGTTCGTTCGTCGCGCATCGTTTCGCGCCGAATCAGGCCGGCTTCCCGGCGACGGCCGCCGCCAAGGCCGCGATCGAGGCGCTCGCGAAGAGCGCCGCCGCCGAATACGCGCGCGCCGGCGTGACGGTCAACTGCGTCGCGCCCGGCTACACGCGCAAGGACAGCGGTCACTCGGCGATCGATCCGGCCGCATGGCAGCGTGCGGCGCACGCCACGCCGACCGGGCGCCTGTGCGAGCCGGACGACATCGCCGCGCTCGCCGCCTTCCTGCTCGGCCCGCACGCGCGGCAAATCACCGGGCAGGTGATTCACGTCGACGGTGGATTGACACTCTGAACGAGCGCCGCGCGACAAACCTCCCTACATCACACATAACGACAAGCACACGGTCCACCGAGGAGTCTTCATGGCATTCTTTTCCTGGTTCAAGGAACTCAACACGAAGGAGCGCAAGGCCCTGTATGCGGGCTTCGGCGGCTACGCCGTCGACGCGTTCGACTTCATGATCTACTCGTTTCTCATCCCCACGCTCATCGCCGCGTGGGGCATGTCGAAGAGCGAGGCCGGCATGATCGCGACGAGTTCGCTGATCTCGTCGGCCGTGGGCGGATGGCTCGCCGGCATTCTCGCGGACCGCTACGGCCGCGTGCGCGTGCTGCAGTGGACCATCGCCACCTTCTGCCTGTTCACGTTCCTCTCGGGCTTCACGCACTCGTTCTGGCAACTGCTCGTCACGCGCACCCTGCAGGGCATCGGCTTCGGCGGGGAGTGGACGGTCGTCACCATGATGATGGGCGAGATGATCCGCTCGCCGCAGCATCGCGCCAAAGCGGTCGGCACGGTGCAAAGCAGCTGGTCGGTCGGCTGGGGCGCCGCCGCGCTGCTCTACTGGTTCTTCTTCGCCGTGTTCGAGGCTGACACCGCATGGCGAGCGTGCTTCTGGATCGGCATCGTGCCCGCGCTGTGGATCACCTACGTGCGCCGCAACGTGTCGGATCCGGAGATCTTCACGCAGACGCGCAAGCAGGTTGCCGAAGGCGCGCTCAAGAGCAACTTCGCGCAGATTTTCGCACCCGCGCACGTGAAGACGACGATTCTCGGCAGCCTGCTGTGCAGCGGCATGCTCGGCGGCTACTACGCCATCACCACATGGCTGCCGACCTATCTGAAGACCGAGCGCGGGTTGTCCGTGTTCAACACGAGCGCGTACCTCATCGTGCTGATCGTGGGGTCGTTCGTGGGTTACATCGTCGGCGCGATTCTGTCCGACAAGTTCGGACGCCGCGCGGCGTTCATCTTCTTCGCGGTGGCGTCGTTCCTGCTGGGCATGGCCTACACGATGCTACCGATCACCGACGGTGCGATGCTGCTGCTGGGCTTCCCGCTGGGCATCGTGGTGCAGGGCATCTTCGCGGGCATCGGCGCGTATCTGACGGAGCTGTATCCGAACCATATCCGCGGCTCCGGCCAGGGTTTCTGCTACAACCTCGGGCGCGGCATCGGGTCGTTCTTCCCCATCGGGGTCGGCATGCTCGCGCAGGCGGGCTCGCTCGTGAAGGCGATCGGCATTGTCGCGGGCGGCGGCTACCTGCTCGTGGTGGTGTGCGCGCTGCTGCTGCCCGAGACGCGCGGCAAGGCGCTCACGGCGGCCGACCCCGCGCGCTGAAGCCGACGGGCGGCAAGACGGGACGCCGGATCGCTCGTCGCGGCGCCATCGACGGCGCTCGAATGCCGCGCGGCGTCGCGAGCGCCGTCTCTCCTACACGAGTGCCGCCGGCAACGTCCCCGCATAGGGCGTCTCCGGCAGTCCCTTCACGCCGCATCGCACGGCAAATACGTGACCGTCCTGATCGGTCGCGTTCGCGCCGGGGCGAATCGACGTCACGAACAACGTGTCGAACTCGCGCCCGCCGAACGCGCACATCGACGGTTTGGACACCGGCAGCAGGATTTCCCGATCGAGATCGCCCCTGGGCGTGAAGCGCAGCAGTCGGCCGCCGTCGTTGGCGCACGTCCAGTAGCATCCGTGCGCATCGACCGCCGCGCCGTCGGGCCGCCCCGGATACCGGTTCATGTCGACGAACAGGCGCCGCGCGCTGATGGCGCCGCTCGCCGCGTCGAAATCGTATGCCCACACGCGTCGACGCGTGGGATGCGAGTCGCTCAGATACATCGTGCGACTGTCGGGAGAAAAGGCCAGCCCGTTCTGCGTCACGAGCCCGTCGACGAGCGGCGCGGACAACTGCCCTTGCGCGTCGAAGCAGAACAGCGAACCGGCATCGCTCGCGAGCGACATGTCCTGCACCATCGTGCCGGCCCAGAAGCGGCCCTGACGATCGCAGCGGCCGTCGTTGAAGCGCATGCCCGCCGCCGGGAACGCCGGCGCGGCCAGCCGCCGCCATTGCGCCGCGGTAACGTTTGCGTCAGCGCCCAGCTTCGCCGCGAACAGCCCCGTCTCGGCGCCGACGAGCAGCGTGCCCGAAACATCGAAGGAGAAACACGCCACCTGCTCGGGGAACGTCCATTGCCGGTGCTCGCCGTCAGCGGGCGTTACTCGATGCAATTGCCGCGCGGGGATGTCGACCCAGTACAGCGCCTGCTCGTCGGCGCGCCACAGCGGGCTCTCGCCCACCGCGTGCGGTGTCGGGCGCGACGGCTCGAGCCGTTCGATCGACACGCTCATGGCTTGGGCTCCATCGGCCCGAGCAGCACGAAGGGGCCGCCCTGATAACGCTGCGCCCAGTCGTCCATCTGCGGATCGGGCGCCTTGGGCGGGAACAGATGCGCAAACTCGGCCGAGCTGTCTTGCGGGCGGAAGCCGAGAAACGCCGCCTTCGTGTTGTCGACCCACAGCGTGGGGTTGTTCGACACGCCGTAGACGATGGCGTGTCCCACGCGATTCGTGAACAGCGAGCAGCGCACGAGTTCGACGAAATCCCGATAGCTCAGGTACGTCACCATCATGCGCGGATTCTTCGGTTGCTCGAACGACGAGCCGATGCGCAGGCACACCGTCTCCAGACCGAAGCGGTCGAAATAGTAGCGCGACAGGTCTTCGCCGAAACACTTGGAGATGCCGTACATGCCGTCAGGGCGATGCGGTGCATCCACGTCCAGTACTTCGGTGACCGGATGGAAACCGACGGCATGGTTGGAGCTGGCGTAGACGATGCGCTTCACACCGTGCTTCTGCGCCGCGCTGTAGACGTTGTACAGCCCGAGGATGTTGGCTTGCAGGATGTCGTCGAACGGCGCCTCGACCGAGATGCCGCCCAGATGCACGAGGGCGTCCACGCCTTCGAGCAGCGCATGCACCGCCGCACGATCGGCGAGGTCCACCTGCATCGCTTCTTCGTGCGGCGCTTCGGCCGCGATCGGCGCGATGTCGCTCACGCGCACGATGTCCGCCCATTGAGCGAGTTTGCCGCGCAGTTGTTTGCCGAGATTGCCCGCCGCGCCGGTCAGCAGCAGACGGCGGTACGGTTTGCCGGAAGTCTGGCTCATGTCACTCCTCATTCATCGCTGGATCGCCATGCACACCGCGGTGCATCGCCACTCTCACACCGACGCCGCGCCGCTCGCCGCGAGCGCGTCGCCTCATGGTTCCTACGCCGGGTCAGGCGCCGGCCGCCGTGCGGGGGGCCTGATGGGCCTGATGGGCCTGATGTGTCTAATGGGCCTGATGCGCCTGATACGGCGCCTGGGCCGCATGCGCGTCGCCCCGCGCGCCCGACTGTGGCGCGACCGTGCCCGGAATGACTGGCTTGACCGGCTTGACCACCGTCCACAGAATCACCGCGCCGATCAGGTCACCCAGTCCCAGCGCCACGAAGAACGGTGCATAGCCGAGTGCCGTCACGAACGTGCCGATCACCAGCGTGAAGAGCAGGTTGCCGATGCCGGCGGACAGGCTCGCCAGCCCCGTGGCCGTTGCCACTTCGTTGCGCGCGAACAGGTCGGCCGACATCGAGATCACCGTGATCGAGAGCGTCTGATGCGCGAAGCCGCCGAGACACAGCAGGAAGATCGCCATCATCGGGTCCTTCACGAAGCCCACGCCGCACATCGCCGTCATGATGATCGCGCCGATCGTGAACACCACGCGCTTGCCGTTGAAGATGGTGATGTTGAAGTGCTTGTTCAGCCACAGGGAGATCGTGCCGCCCATCAGACAGCCGACGTCCGCCGCCACGAACGGCAGCCACGCGGTCGCGGCGATCGTCTTCAGGTCGAAGCCGCGCGCCTGATTGAGATACAGCGGCATCCAGAAGACGATCGTGCCCCACACCGGATCGGCGAACAAGCGCGGCAGCGCGATGCCCCAGAAGTTGCGCTGGCGCAGGATGGAAAGCGGGCTGGGCTTGCGGGCGTCGGCTGCGGCGTCGACCGCGCGGCCTTCGTTGATATAGTCCGACTCGGCCTGCGTGAGCGACGGGTGATCGGTCGGGTGACGGTAGAAGACGAGCCACAGCACGCCCCACACGAGGCCCATGCCGCCTGCGATCACGAACGCCGTCTCCCAGTTGTAGCGCATGATCGACCACGCGATCAGCGGCGGCGCGAGAATCGCGCCAACCGACGTGCCGATGTTGAAGATGCCTGCCGCCAGGGCGCGCTCCTTCGTCGGGAACCAGAACGCGGCGGCGCGCATGCCGGCGGGAATGAACGACGCTTCGGCCAACCCCAGCAGCCCGCGCAGCACGAACAGGCCGATCCAGCCGTCGGCCAGGCCGTGCAGCATGCACACGACCGACCACGTAACGCCGCACAACAGGAAGCCCAGACGCAGCCCGATGCGGTCCATCAGGTAGCCGGTGAGCGGCGCACCGATCGGATACAGGACGAGAAAGGCGCCGGTGATCCAGCCGTACTGCTGAGTGGTAATGTGGAGATCTTTCATTACCGTGGGGGCGGCGACCGCAAGCGAGCTGCGCGCGAGGTAGTTCATGACCGTGCCGAGCGTCAGCAGCCCGATCATCCACCAGCGCAGGCCTTTGATCTTCAGTGCCATGATGGGTGTCTCTCTCCGTAATTTATTCTGTTGCGGGCCGGGGCTCGCATGGAGAGGCATCCTACGTCAGATGATGTACGATGACAATGGCTGAAAACGGTGTTTACGGATAATCCCTAAGGTTTCTCGCTCGATTCCGAATTCCGTCGGTTCGCTTGACACCGCTGAAACATGCACATATTGGGAGCGTTTTACCGCATACCGAAAAGGCAATCGAACGCTTGAATGTATGACGTCCTATGTCGCGGCATTTTCGGTCATTTGGCGACTCGTCGGCCTCCTTCCGCCACGCCCGCGCGGGCAAGAAAAAACCGCCCGGACGTTGCCGTCCGGACGGTTTCTTCACAGTGGCGCGGCGGCCTACCCCCGCGCCTCCTCCTCTCAACCTCTGCCCATCTCGTATTCACGAGGTTTCGTCAGGTGTAACCGTGTGCGCTCGGGCGCACGGCAAGACCGATGGCGCTCAGCGCGGCAGCTCCGAGTGCCCCATCAGGAATTCGTCGACGGCACGCGCGCACTGGCGGCCTTCGCGAATTGCCCACACCACGAGCGACTGACCGCGACGCACGTCGCCGGCCGCGAACACCTTCGGCAGATTCGTCGCGTAGGCGCGCTCGCCTTCGGTCGACGCACGCACGTTGCCGCGCGCATCCTTGTCCACGCCGAACGCGTCGAGCACGGTCTGCACCGGCGAGACGAAACCCATCGCGAGCAGCACCAGATCGGCCTTGAGCTCGAACTCCGAGCCGGCGATTTCCTGCATCTTGCCGTCCTTCCATTCGAGACGCACGGCGATGAGCTTTTCGACCTTGCCGTTCTTGCCTTCGAAGCGCTTGGTGGCGACCGACCAGTCGCGCTCGCAACCTTCCTCGTGGCTCGACGACGTGCGCAGCTTGGTCGGCCAGTACGGCCACACCAGCGGCTTGTTCTCCTGTTCGGGCGGCTGCGGGAGCAGCTCGAACTGGGTGATGCGCTTCGCGCCGTGGCGGTTCGACGTCCCCACGCAGTCCGAGCCGGTGTCACCGCCGCCGATCACGATCACGTGCTTGCCCGTCGCCGTCAACTGCTTGGCCAGCTTGTCGCCCGCGTTGACCTTGTTCTGCTGCGGCAGGAACTCCATCGCGAAGTGAATGCCATCGAGCTCGCGCCCCGGCACCGGGAGATCGCGCGGCTGCTCGGCGCCGCCGGCAATGACCACCGCGTCGAACTGCGCCTGCAACTGCTCCGGCGAGATCGTCTCTTTGGAGAAATTATTGATGTGCGCGTCCGGCGCGTCCTTGCCGACGTACACGCCGGTGCGGAAGGTCACACCCTCGGCTTCCATCTGACGCATGCGGCGATCGATCAGCCACTTCTCGAGCTTGAAGTCGGGGATGCCGTAGCGCAGCAGGCCGCCCACGCGATCGTTCTTCTCGAACACGGTCACGTCGTGACCGGCGCGCGCGAGTTGCTGCGCGACCGCGAGCCCGGCAGGGCCGGAGCCGACCACGGCGACCGTCTTGCCGGTCTTGTGTTTCGCCGGTTGCGGCTCGACCCAGCCTTCGCTCCACGCCTTGTCGATGATCGCGTGTTCGATCGACTTGATGCCCACCGCGTCGCTGTTGATGTTCAGCGTGCAGGCGGCCTCGCACGGCGCCGGACAGATGCGGCCCGTGAACTCGGGGAAGTTGTTGGTCGAGTGCAGCACCGAGATCGCCGATTTCCAGTCCTGGCGATACACCAGGTCGTTGAAATCGGGAATGATGTTGTTGACCGGGCAGCCGTTGTTGCAGAACGGAATGCCGCAGTCCATGCAGCGCGCCCCCTGCACCTTCGCCTGCTCGTCGGAGAGCGCGAGCACGAACTCCTTGTAGTGCTTCACGCGTGCCAGCGGTGCTTCGTAAGACTCGCTCTGGCGCTCGAATTCGAGAAAACCTGTGACCTTGCCCATGTTTCTTCAGTCGGAAAGTTTTGTGGTTACCGTGCCTCGTCCGCGCGCGGCACGCCGCGGGGTCCTTGCCCCACGGCTGTGCCGCGCAAACGGCGTCAGGCCGCCAGTGCTTGCTTGTCGTTAGCCTTCGCCATGTCGCCCAGGGCGCGCTTGTATTCGTTCGGGAACACCTTCACGAACTTGCGGCGCGCGCCGTCCCAGTCTTCGAGCAGCGCCTTGGCGCGCGTCGAACCGGTGTACTGGAAGTGGCGCTCGATCAGCTCGCGCAACTGCGCTTCGTCCGTCTGGCCGCGATGCCACAGTCCCGGGCTCACCGTGCGCTCCTGCTCACCGTGCGGCAGCACCGGATCGAGCGCGACCATGGCCGTGTTGCACTTGGCGGCGAACGTGCCGTCGGCGTCGTACACGTAGGCCACACCTCCCGACATGCCGGCGGCGAAGTTGCGGCCGGTCTCGCCGAGCACGACCACCGTACCGCCGGTCATGTATTCGCAACCGTGATCGCCCGTGCCTTCCACAACAGCCGTGGCGCCCGAGTTGCGCACGCAGAAGCGTTCGCCGGCCACGCCGTTGAAGAACGCCTCGCCTTCGATCGCGCCGATCATCACCGTGTTGCCCACGATGATGTTGTCCTCGGCGTTGCCGCGGAAGTCGTTGGTCGGACGCACGATGATGCGGCCACCCGACAGGCCCTTGCCCACGTAGTCGTTGCCGTCGCCGACGAGGTCCAGCGTGATGCCGCGCGCGAGGAATGCGCCGAAGCTCTGGCCCGCCGTGCCCTTGAGCTGCACGTGGATCGTGTCGTCGGGCAGACCCTCGTGACCGTAGCGCTTGGCCACTTCGCCCGAGAGCATGGCGCCGACCGTGCGGTTACGGTTGCGCACGGGCTGGATGAACGACACATGCTCGCCCTTCTCCAGCGCCGGCATCGCCTTCTCGATCAGCGCGTGATCGAGCGCGCCGGCCAGGCCGTGGTCTTGCGACTCGACATGCAGGCGCGGCACTTCGGCTTCCACTTGCGGCAGATGGAAGATGCGCGAGAAGTCGAGCCCCTTCGCCTTCCAGTGCTCAACGCCCGCCTTGGTGTTGAGCAGGTCCGCGCGGCCGATCAGGTCGTCGAACTTCGCGATGCCCAGTTGCGCCATGATTTCGCGCACTTCCTCGGCCACGAAGAAGAAATAGTTGACGACATGCTCCGGCTTGCCCTGGAATTTCCTGCGCAGTACCGGATCTTGCGTCGCCACGCCCACCGGGCAGGTGTTCAGATGGCACTTGCGCATCATGATGCAGCCCTCGACAACGAGCGGCGCGGTGGCGAACCCGAATTCGTCGGCGCCGAGCAGCGCGCCGATCACCACGTCGCGGCCGGTCTTCATCTGACCGTCGGCCTGCACGCGGATACGGCCGCGCAGACGGTTGAGCACCAGCGTCTGCTGCGTTTCGGCCAGCCCCAGTTCCCACGGCGTGCCGGCGTACTTCACCGACGAGAGCGGCGAGGCGCCCGTACCGCCGTCGTGACCGGCGATCACCACGTGATCGGCCTTGGCCTTCGCGACGCCGGCGGCAACCGTGCCCACCCCCACTTCCGAGACGAGTTTCACCGAGATCGACGACGACGCGTTCACGTTCTTCAGATCGTGAATGAGCTGCGCCAGGTCTTCGATCGAGTAGATGTCATGGTGCGGCGGTGGCGAGATCAGGCCGACGCCCGGCACCGAATAGCGCAGCTTGCCGATGTACTCGGTCACCTTGTGGCCCGGCAGCTGACCGCCTTCGCCCGGCTTCGCGCCCTGCGCCATCTTGATCTGGATCTGGTCGGCCGACACCAGATAGTCGGCTGTCACGCCGAAGCGGCCCGAGGCCACCTGCTTGATCTTCGAGCGCAGCGAATCGCCGTCCTGCAGTTCGATGTCGGTCTCGATGACGTCGCGACCCACGATCGACGCGAGCGACTCGCCCTTCTTGATCGGAATGCCCTTCAGTTCGTTACGATAGCGGCGCGGATCTTCACCGCCCTCACCGGTGTTCGACTTGCCGCCGATACGGTTCATCGCGACAGCCAGCGTGGCGTGCGCTTCGGTCGAGATCGAGCCGAGCGACATGGCGCCGGTGGCGAAGCGCTTCACGATTTCCTTGGCCGGCTCGACCTGATCGAGCGGGATCGCGCGCTGCGGATCGACGCGGAACTCGAACAGACCGCGCAGCGTCATGTGCCGCTTGCTCTGATCGTTGATGAGATTCGCGTATTCCTTGTACGTCTGGTACGAATTCGAACGGGTCGAGTGCTGGAGCTTGGCGATGGCGTCCGGCGTCCACATGTGGTCTTCGCCACGGATGCGGTACGCGTATTCGCCGCCGGCGTCGAGCATGTTGGCGAGCACCGGGTTCTCGCCGAAAGCATCGCGATGCAGACGCACCGCTTCTTCGGCCACTTCGAAGATGCCGATGCCGCCGACGTTCGACGCCGTGCCCTGGAAGTACTTCTGCACGAGTTCCTGCGACAGGCCGATGGCCTCGAAGATCTGCGCGCCCGTGTACGACATGTACGTCGAGATGCCCATCTTCGACATGACCTTGTGCAGGCCCTTGCCGATCGCCTTGACGAAGTGCTTGATCGCCTTTTCCGGCGTCAGGTCGCCACCTTGCTTGCGGGCGATCTGTGCGAGCGTTTCCATCGCGAGGTACGGGTGAACGGCTTCCGCACCGTAGCCGGCGAGCAGCGCGAAGTGATGCACCTCGCGCGCCGAACCCGTCTCGACCACGAGACCGGTGCTGGTGCGCAGGCCCTGCGCGACCAGATGCTGGTGCACGGCCGACGTGGCAAGCAGCGCCGGGATCGCCACCTGCTCGCGATTGGTCAGACGGTCCGAGACGATGAGGATGTTGTAGCCCGACTTCACGGCGTCCACGGCTTCCGCGCACAGCGAGGCGAGGCGCGCTTCGATGCCTTCCTTGCCCCATGCGACCGGGTAGCAGATGTTGAGCTCGTAGGAGCGGAATTTGCCGCCGGTGTACTTGTCGATGTGGCGGATCTTCGAGATTTCCTTGAAGTCCAGCACCGGCTGCGACACCTCGAGACGCATCGGCGGGTTGATGTTGTTCGTGTCGAGCAGGTTCGGCTTCGGGCCGATGAACGACACGAGCGACATCACCATGTTCTCGCGGATCGGGTCGATCGGCGGGTTCGTCACCTGTGCGAAAAGCTGGCGGAAGTAGTGATAGAGCGTCTTGTTCTTGTTGCTCATGACCGCGAGCGGGCTGTCGTTGCCCATCGAGCCCACGGCCTCTTCGCCGTTGATCGCCATCGGCGTCATCAGCAGCTTCACTTCTTCCTGCGTGTAACCGAACGCCTGCTGCAGGTCGAGCAGCGGCGTGGCCGTGTCGTGGTGCACGCCGGCCTCCTCGACCTTCGGTTCGATCTCGTCGAGCTTGATGCGCACGGCGTCGATCCAGCTCTTGTACGGCTTGGCGTTGGCCAGGTTGTCCTTGAGCTCCTTGTCGTCGATGATGCGGCCCTGCTCCATGTCGATCAGGAACATCTTGCCCGGCTGCAGGCGCCACTTCTTGACGATCTTGGACTCGGGAATCGGGAGCACGCCCGACTCCGAGGCCATGATGACCATGTCGTCGTCGGTGATCAGATAGCGCGCCGGACGCAGGCCGTTGCGATCAAGCGTGGCGCCGATCTGGCGGCCGTCGGTGAAGGCGATGGCCGCCGGGCCGTCCCACGGCTCCATCATCGCGGCGTGGTACTCGTAGAACGCACGGCGGTTCTCGTCCATCAGCGTGTGCTGCTCCCAGGCTTCGGGGATCATCATCATCACGGCGTGGGCGAGCGGGTAGCCGGCCATCGTCAGCATTTCGAGACAGTTGTCGAACGACGCGGTGTCCGACTGGCCCGGGTAGATCAGCGGCCACAGCTTCTGCAGATCGTTGCCGAGCACGGCCGACGAGATCGCGCCCGTGCGGGCGTTGATCCAGTTCACGTTGCCCTTCACGGTGTTGATTTCACCGTTGTGCGCGACCATGCGATACGGGTGCGCCAGTTCCCAGGCCGGGAACGTGTTCGTGGAGAAACGCTGGTGAACGAGGGCGAGCGCCGAGACGGTGCGCGGATCGGCAAGGTCGCGGTAATAGCGGCCGACCTGATCGCACAGCAGCAGGCCCTTGTAGACGATGGTGCGCGCCGACATCGACGGCACGAAGTATTCCTTGCCGTGCTTGAGCTTGAGCGCCTGGATGCGGTGGCTGGCGGTCTTGCGGATGACGTAGAGCTTGCGCTCGAGCGCGTCCGTCACCATGATGTCCTGGCCGCGGCCGATGAAGATCTGACGGATCACCGGCTCGGTGGCCTTCACGGCCGGCGACATCGGCATGTCGCGATCGATCGCGACGTCGCGCCAGCCCAGCACGACCTGACCTTCCGCCTTCACGGTGCGCTCGAGTTCCTGCTCGCAGGCCAGGCGCGACGCGTGCTCCTTCGGCAGGAAGATCATGCCGACGCCGTATTCGCCAGCCGGCGGCAACGTCACGCCCTGCTTGGCCATCTCTTCGCGGAAAAACTGATCGGGAATCTGCAGCAGGATGCCCGCGCCGTCGCCCATCAGCGGATCGGCGCCGACGGCGCCCCGGTGGTCGAGGTTTTCGAGAATCTTCAGACCCTGCTCGACGATGGCGTGGCTCTTCACGCCCTTGATGTGAGCCACGAAGCCGACGCCGCAGGCATCGTGTTCGTTGGCCGGGTCGTACATGCCCTGTGCGTCCGGCGCCGAGTACGCCTCACCCGGCAGCGCTGCTGCCGTCGCAATCGGTTGCTGTTTCTTTTCCACGAGTTACACCGTCTCTTGGCGAGGTCGCCGCGCGCATGCTCGTCGCGGTCGACCGGGTTAAGTGGGGTTGGCCGGGCCGGCCAGAGCTGCGGATTCGCGCACGTCGAAGGTCTTTCTCGAGCGTTGCCACAGGGGGCCGACTCAGCGCGCACGGTTTTGCGCATCGCACCAATCGGCCGAAGTTGGAATATACGCCAGGAATTTCACAATGACAAAATATTTTATTAGGGTCGGATGCAATTTAAAAACCGCACCAAAAGGAGGCTTGTTTTTATTGGGGTCAGATTAACGAGACACAGGCCCCGACGATAGAAAAATTTCGTGTTTTCAAGCATTTGGCGAAAGGACGGCAGACCGGGGACGGCCTGCCGCAGGGGCGATCAAGCGGCGCCGGCGGCCAGTTTGCGGGGGCGCCCGCGCGTGAGCGGGCTCACACGACGGTTGGCGGCGAGCGACATGCGGGCCTGATATTCGGGCCCGCCGAGCAGCCAGCCCTTCTGCGTGGCTGTACGCAATGCGTCGACTTCGTGCGCCGGCAGCGGGATGGAGAATCCTTCCGCGTAGGCGCGTTGACGCTCGAACGGCGTATTCCCCAGGGCCCAGTACAGGGCGTGGTCGGTGACCAGGCTGTCGACCGTGAGGCCCACGTGATGGTTGTAGCTCGACCACACATAGTTGCCCGGCGCATCGGTGAGGCCCGCCCGTACCGGATTGAGCTCGACGTAACGACTGGCGAGCAGCAGATAGTGCTCGGCTTCGATCACGGTGGCGCGGTAGCGGCCCTCCCAGAGCGTGCCCGTGCGCTGGTGGCGCCGGTTGAAATACAGCACGTAGTAGCGCCCCACCGCCTGCAGGGTTGCGGGCAGGCTGCGCTCGTCGGCGGGCGTGGCGACCAGGTGCAGGTGGTTCGGCATCATGCACCACGCGTGGATTGCCAGGCCGTGCGTGCGTGCGGCGTCGCGCAGGCGGTCGTGAAATACGCGCCGATCCTCGTCGTCCACGAAGATCGCCTGCCGGTTATTGCCGCGCAGAATTACGTGCTGCGGTTGGCGCGGAATGAAAAGTCGCGGTAATCGGGCCATGCGGATTCAAATGTAATGCTTTAAAACTCGATATCACGATATTCGAGGGACTTTCACTGCTCAAAAACCCTTTAAATACTGATATCTAGCGAAATCCTTTCGATTCGTACAAAAACTCTAGATTCGACGATTGCACTGCGAAATCCCAAGCGCATAATGCATCGAAAAATAAATAAATAATCTTGGGAGGATAGACAAATGACAACTCGGGCCTATCGGTCCGCGGCGCGTTTGTGCGCGCTCGGATTCGGCATTTCCCTGGCGTCCGCCGGCGCCTTCGCTCAACAAGCTGGAGACAACGTCATCAACCTGGGGTGGTTCCACATCGCCCCGCAGGATTCCAGCAAACCCATGACTACGAACGTGACCCAGCAGGGCATCACGCCGGCGCTCGTGCCCTCGAGTTTCACGTCCCCGGGCAGCGGCGCCAAGGTCAGCAACGCCGACACGCTCGGGCTGGTCATCACGCACTTTCTCACCGACAACATCGCCGTTCAGACGGTGGCCGGCGTGCCCGCGAAGTTCAAGCTTAACGGACAGGGCGTCATTGCGCCGCCGGGTGTGGCCGGTGCGCTGACCAGCATCGATCTGGGCGCCGCGCAAAACAATCCGATCGTGCAGAGCGTGCGCCAATGGAGCCCGGCGCTCGTGTTTCAGTATTACTTCGGACAGGCCAACTCGACGTGGCGCCCGTTTCTCGGCATCGGCGTGAGCTACACGTTCTTTACCAACGTGAATCTCAATCCGAATTTCGAATCGGCGCTGAATCAGAATTTCGGCAGCGTGCTCGCTTTCACTTCGGGGCATAACGGCCCGACGAGCGTGGAAGCCAAATCGTCCGCGTCGTGGCAGCCGGTTTTCAATGCCGGCTTTTCTTATGCCTTCGACAAGCACTGGGTCGCCAGCGCATCGGTCTCGTACCTGCCGCTCAAGACGACGGCGAACATCAAGATCAAGGCACAGGACGGTACGGTGCTGTCCTCGTCCGATGCCGAAATCAAGCTCAATCCGATTGTGACGTTCGTCTCGCTCGGCTACAAGTTCTAGACCCAGCGTGCGGGACGCGTATTGCGTCCGGCATGTCGGACTCCGCAGTGAATTCCGAAAGCGTGCCTGACATATACGGGCACGCCTTTCTTTCGTCCAGCGCTTTTTCCTAAGGGCATTCCATGAGTCGATGCGTGGATACAACACCTTTAGAGCGCAGCCTCCAGACTCTTGCTACCCCGGCCTTTGCACCGTCGGCATAATGGCCCTGAATTTCATTTAACGAAATTCTCGACAATAAAGAATCTTGAGCAGGAGACGAATCGATGAAGTTGAAACATCTGACGATTGCTGCCGCGGCCATGCTGACGGCATCGGGGGCCGCCTTCGCGCAACAAGCCGGCGATAACGTTATCAACCTTGGCTGGTTCCACCTCTCGCCCCAGGTTTCGAGCGACCCGCTGCATGTAACCGGCTCGAACGTGCCGGGTCTCGCCAATGCAGTGAACAGCCGCCTCGGCAACACAGGCGCGGACGTGGATGACGCCGACACGCCGGGCCTGACCTTCGCCCACTTCTTTACCGACAACATCGCTGTCGAGGCGGTCGTCGGCCTTCCGCCGAAGTTCCGTCTCTATGGTAAGGGAGCGCTGGCACTGCCGGGCGGCGGATCGCTCGCCTCGGCCAAGCAGTGGAGCCCGGCACTGCTGCTGAAGTACTACTTCGGCCAGGCCAACGATACGTGGCGTCCGTTCGTGGGTATCGGGGCGAGCTACTTCTTCTACTCGAACATCGAGCTCACGCCGGGCTTCCAAAACCTGGCCAGTGCCGCGCTGACCGGCGCGCCGGGAGGCAACACCACGGCCTCGCTGACCAACTCGTGGGCGCCGGTGTTTAACGCGGGTATCAACTACAACATGGACAAGCACTGGACACTCGCTTTCTCCGTGTCGTACATCCCGGTGAGCACCACGGCCAAGCTGACCACTACGCGCGGCCCGATCACGACCACCAGCGAGGCCAAGGTCAAGTTGAACCCCGTCGTGACGTTCCTGTCGCTGGGCTATCGCTTCTAAGCCGCCCGCGTATTGTCCCGACGCCGCCGAAGTCGCATCGGATGAACGAGAAAACGCCGCCATATGCGGCGTTTTCGCATTTTTGGCGGTGCTCTCGCACTGTCGGCCCGTTCTGACGTTATCTTCGGCCATCGCGCTGCAACTTTCCATTTTTGCGAACTGTCTCTGAAGATGCCCCCGAGCTAGAACCGGCGCGTCATAATGGTCGCTCGCCTCAGGGTTCCACCGGCGTCCGCTCCCGTCTCCGGATACGCGAACGTCGTATTTCAATACCTCTTCTTGGGAGTCTGAAAATGGGAATTGCCTCGAAAGCGGAAACTGCACTGAACAGCAGCCTGGAGGACGCGCGCTACGCCGGCCGCCGCACCGCGCGTGCCGCACGGCTCGCCGGCGGCGATGTGTCGTCTCGCGTGCGCGACCTTCTCGACGATCTCGAACACGCCCTCGCCAACGCGAAATCGGCGTCGGACATCGAAGCGCTGCGCAACGAAATCGGCGACAAGCTGCGGCAGGCTCGCAGCGACTTCGGCGATGCGCGCGCGAATTTGCGCCGGCGAGCGGGCGAAGTGTGGGACGAGGCCGACGGCTACGTACACGAGCGCCCATGGCAAGCCCTCGGGACTGTTGCGGCCGTCGCGCTGGTGCTCGGCTTCATCGCCGGTCGCAGCTAGGCTCCCGAGCGCCCCGATGTGCCTCGCCGCATGGCAGCGTGGGGGGCGTGCGCTGCAAAGGTCAAAAACCTGCGGACGCCGGGACCCGCGCTACCGACGCCCCGCCTCAAACGAAACAGCCGGCAAACCCGCCGGCTGTTTCGCTATTTCGTTCGCTCGTTCGCCTTCCAAGTCCACCTGTGGCTCGCGGGCTTCCCCTCTCGGGCGCCTTATGGTCGACCGAGGGCCGACGGGCGGGCAACAGGAGGCCAACGGACGGTCGACGCGGTCGCAGTGCGATCAGAGCGTTGGCGCAATGGTAAATAGCCGGCTGTATTCCTTGATCGCGTAGCGATCCGTCATCCCCGCGATGTAGTGTGCGATCCAACGCGGTTGATCGGCCGCATTCTCCGTGCGGTAATTCGGCGGCAGCAGGCGCGGATCCGTGAGAAACGCGTCGAACAGTTCCTGGACGATGCGTTGCGCCTTGGCCGCCATGCGCATCACGAGGTAGTGCCGATAAAGGTTCTCGAACAGGAACCGCTTGAGCTGGCCGGCGTGCTCGCGCATTTCGTCGCTGAAAGCGACCAGCGGGCCGGCGTCGCGGACCTCTTCCATCGAGGCGGGCGAAGCGTCCGCCACGCGACGCCGCGTAGTGGCAATCAAATCGACGATCAGCGCATTGATGATCCGGCGCGTCGTCTCGTGTACCAGACGGCGGCCAGAGATCGCCGGCCACTCCAGCCGCGCTTCGGCACAATAGCGTTTCCAGAGTGGGACGTCGTCGAGTTGTTCGAGCGTCAGCAGCCCCGAGCGCACGCCGTCGTCGATATCGTGGTTGTTGTAGGCGATTTCGTCGGCCAGATTGGCGATCTGGGCCTCGATGCCGGGTTGGCGCCCCTTGAGAAAGCGCTCACCCAATTCGCCCAACGCCCGCGCATTAGCGCGCGAACAGTGCTTGAGAATGCCCTCGCGTGTCTCGAAGCACAGGTTCAAGCCGTTGAAGCCGCCGTAGTGCTCCTCCAATTCGTCTACGACGACGAGACTCTGCAGGTTGTGCTCGAAGCCACCGTACTCGCGCATGCTGGCGTTGAGCGCGTCCTGTCCCGCATGGCCGAAGGGCGTGTGCCCAAGATCGTGGGCCAGCGCGATCGCCTCGACGAGGTCTTCGTTCACACGGAGATTGCGGGCGATCGAGCGGCCGATCTGCGCGACTTCGAGGCTATGCGTGAGACGCGTGCGAAACAGATCCCCTTCGTGATTCACGAAGACCTGGGTCTTGTATTCCAGCCGACGGAATGCAGTTGAATGAATAATGCGATCGCGATCACGCTGGAATTCGGTGCGCGTCGCCGGCGCAGGCTCGGCGAAGCGCCGCCCGCGCGAAGCCGAAGAGCGCGCCGCGTAGGGGGCAAGCGACGCTTCGTAATCGATCATCGCCCGCCTCCTTCCTTACACGTTGGCGCGCAGCGTAGCGCGCAAATCGGCGTCGGGAACGCTTGTCATGAACGCGCCCCCCAGGCGGTTGAGCAGCACGAAGCGGATGTCGCCGCCTTCGGCCTTTTTGTCCACACGCATCAGATCGACGTAGCGGTCTTCGCCGAGATCCGGCCCGACGACCGGCAGCCGGGCCGCCGCGACCAGTGCCTTGATGCGCGGCACGAGGCCTTCGTCGATGAACCCGAGGCGCGCGGACAGGTCGGTCGCCATCACCATGCCGCAGCCGACAGCCTCACCGTGCAGCCACTCGCCGTAGCCGAGCCCTGCCTCGATGGCATGGCCGAAGGTATGCCCGAAATTCAGCGTGGCGCGCAGGCCCTGTTCGCGCTCGTCGCTGGCCACGACCTGCGCCTTGATCTCGCAGGAACGCTGCACCGCGTATGAGAGCGCCGCCGTATCGTGCGCGTTGAGCGCGTCGATGTTCGCCTCGATCCAATTGAAGAACTTCTCGTCCGCAATCGCGCCGTGCTTGATCACCTCGGCCAGGCCCGCCGCGAGTTCGCGCTCGGGCAGCGTGGCGAGCGTGCCGATGTCGGCCAGCACGGCGCTCGGCTGCCAGAAAGCGCCGATCATGTTCTTGCCCATCGGATGGTTGATGCCTGTCTTGCCGCCAACCGACGAGTCGACTTGCGCGAGCAGCGTCGTGGGCACCTGCACGAACGGCACACCGCGCATGTAGCAGGCCGCCGCGAAGCCGGTCATGTCGCCGACGACGCCGCCGCCCAGGGCAATCAGCGTCGTCTTGCGGTCAGCCTGGGCACCGAGCAATTCGTCGAACACCAGATTGAGCGTCTGCCAGTTCTTGTGCGCCTCGCCATCGGGCAACACCGCAGTGACGACGCGTTTGCCCAACCGCTGCAGCGTGGCGGCCACCCGCTCCGCATACAGCGGTGCGACGGTCGTGTTCGTGACGATGACCGCATGCGTGCCGCGCACGTGCGGCGCGAACAGCGCGTCCTGCGTCAGCAGATCGGTGCCGATGTGGATGGGATAGGCGCGCTCGCCCAGATCGAGTTTGAGGGTAATCATGCCGCTTGTTGTCGTATTCGCGATATCGGCCGGCCGATATCAGCGAGAAAAGGTGTCACGGGTATCACGGGGCATCGTGGGCCGGCGGGACGGACGCTGCCGACTCCGGGTCGTCGCTATTTGGCCGATGGTTTGGCCAGCGATTTGGCGCGCTATTCGGCACGCTAATTGAGGCGCTGTTTGACGATATCAGTCTGCCACCCTCACGCGGGACATCCTGCCCCTGTGCCACGGTCGGAGCCACTTCGGCGAGTGCGCTGTCGGGCACGCCCGGCACGGCGCCGGATGTGCTCGGCACGATGCCCGCGACTTCGAGTTGCATCAGCACCATGTTGACGAGCGCATTCACACTCGGCCGCCCCGTTTCAATCACGAAGGTCGCGCACTCGCGATACAGCGCGTCGCGCTCCTGAAACAGTTGTTCGAGACGCGCGCGCGGATCCGCCGTTTGCAGCAACGGCCGATTCTTGTCCCGGCGCGTGCGCAGCCACAGGTCATGCGGATTGGCCCGGAGATAGACGACAGTGCCGCGCGACTTGATGCGTTCGCGGTTCTCGGCGCGCAGCACGGCGCCGCCGCCGGTGGCGAGGACGATGCCGCTGCGCTGGGTGAGTTCGTCGATGGTCTGGGCTTCGCGCTGACGGAAACCGTCTTCGCCCTCGTGCTCGAAGATGACCGGAATGCGCACGCCTGTGCGCGCTTCGATCTCGTGGTCGGAGTCATAGAACTGCCGTCCGAGACGTCGTGCCACTGCGCGTCCAACCGTGGTCTTGCCCGCCCCCATCAGTCCGACAAGTATTACGTTTTCCAGCATAAATCGCTGATATTTGGGTTCCAATCCCTGATGATACCGGGATATCCCTCCGGCGTGCGGAACGCGTCGCCTCGGGCATCCCCTCGGTCAGCCTGGGATGGCCGGAAGGTAGGTCGCCCCTTGGCGCCAGCGGCGGCACCCATACCGTTGACGCGGGCGACGGGGCAGTCTGTGGCGGCGCCGCCTCCGGTACGGCCGGCAGTTCAGGCAGCGCTTCCACGAGGGGCGGCGCGGCCGCGGGTAGGGCACCGCCCTCGGGCACCACACTCGGCGTCAGGAATACCAGCAGTTCGGTGCGTCGGTTTTCCTCCGTGCGGTTTCGAAACAGGGCGCCGAGCACTGGCACCTCTCCAATCCACGGCACGCCCGCCCGGGAATCGCGCTGCTCCTCCTGATATATCCCGCCGATGGCGACCGTTCCCCCGTTCTCGACCTGTACCTGAGTCTTGACCTGCCGCGTATCGATGGCAAACCCACCGACGACCTCCTGCCCAACACTGTCCTTGCGCACGTCGACGTCGAGAATTACGCGACCGTCGGGGGTGATCAGCGGCGTGACTTCCAGCCGCAACGTCGCCTTTCTGAAGCGCACCGACGGCAGGCTGCGCCGGCCCTCGCGCATCACATAAGGCAATTCCGTACCCTGCTCGATGACGGCCTGGATCTTATCCGCCGTCACCACGCGAGGTCGGGAAATCACGCGTCCGCGTCCGCTCGTCTCCAGAGCGGAGAGCTCGAGTTGCAGGAACCGCGTGGCAGAGCGACCGAACAGGGTGATGGCCAGGCTCGGCGGTACGGCGCCCGCCAGCGCGGCGGCCGGCAAGCCGATGTCGAGCGAACTGCCGCGTGGCTTGCCTCCGACGCCACGCGTGCCCTCGGGCTTTTCGGCACCTCGCGGCTCGCCGGAACCCCCTCGGCCGCCACGATCCGACGAATCGCCACTACCGCCACCACCGCCGTTCCCCGGCGCCCCACTGTATCCCGCGAGCCGCACGCCGAGCGAATCGCTGAATCGATCGTCGACTTCGACGATGCGCGCTTCGATGAGAACCTGGCGCACCGGCACGTCGATGCGCGCGATGAACGAGGCCAGCGCTTCGAGCTTCTCGGGCACATCCGTGACGAACAGCTGGTTGGTGCGCGGATCGGCAATCAAGCTGCCTCGTGCCGATAAAAGCCGCCGCCCCTTGGCATCCTTCTCTCCCATGATGATCTCCCGCAGGGCCTGCGCGCGCGGATAGTTGAGCGTGAAGCGACGACTCGCGAGCGGCAGCAGCGCCTCCCGCTTGGCCTCGGCCTCGAGCTGCGTCTGCTCGTCGGCCAGCAACTGCGCGCGCGGTGCAATCCAGTCCACGCCACCGACCTGTCGCACCCCCAGCCCGGCGCTGCGAATCATAACGTCGAAGGCTGTCTCGGCCGTCACTCCGTGCAAATCCATGTCGAGACTCCCGTGCACGGGCTCCCCGAGCGCCACGCTGCGCCCGGTGAGCTGAGCGAAAGTCCGGAGCGCGTCGCCCGCCGGAGCGCCGTGCAGCGTGACGTCCACGGTGTCGGCATCCGCCGTTTTCGTCCGCCGTTGATCCCTGGGCGCTTCGCGCCAGGTCGCCTCCAGTCCGGTGGCGCCGCGCCGAAGCATCACGTAACGCGAACCCGCTCGCATCGACCCCACCAGCGGCGCCTTCTCGATCGATGGCGCCTGGCTGGACGCCGCCATCGTCACGGCGCCGCGCGCCGGCCGGCGCGTCAGCGGCGTTCGGAATACGTCGACCATGTCTGCGGGTAGCGCCCACGGCGGCAGCAGTGCGGGCATTGCAGGAACAGCTTGCGAGGCGGCACGCACAGCGAGGTCCGAGGGCTTGCGCCAGAGAAAGGCGGCAACGGTCACGGTCAGCACGGCCTGCGCATCCGTCGCCCCGGCGGTTTCCCGCGAAGGGCCCTGCAACGAAAACCGTTCGACTTCTAGATGACGCGGCATTCGGTCCACTTCGGCGAGCCAGGCGAGCAGGTCCGCTACCGCGCCGCGAACGCGCATTTCCGCCCGCTCGATTTCAATACCGTCTTCGCGGCTGGCGTGTTCGGACGCCACCGAGGCGCCCGGCCGCGCCGTCTCCAATATCAGCCCGCTTCGTGCCACCTGTTGCTCGAGGTCCGCGCGCCACGTGCTCGACGGCTCGTGATGCGGTTCCTCCATCCGGGGTGCAGCACCGCCCCAAGGCTGGCCGGACGCCAACGAAGCGCCCGATGGTCCGTCCGCGCGCGGCAGCAAGCGCTGCCAGGCAACGTCGTCCGCGTGCGCCCTCCGGAGCGACTCCGCCAGCACGGGCAGTTGTCCTGCGGCCTCATCGGTTCGTGCCAGCGTCGCCTCCTCGATGCCGAGATCCTTCTGCAACGCCGCCCGCGTCGGTAATCCGATGAGCCACCATACGGACCACGCCAACATCAGCCCGGTCAACCATGCAACCGCCGCCAACACCCATCGCACAGGTGCAGACCACTCGGTGGGCGAGGTGGACGTCAGCGCGGCCCATCGCGCGCGCCAGCGGCTCGACATGTCGTGTACAACGTCGCGGACGTCGTCCGGCGGATGGGGTTCACCGTACATCGGCCACCTCCTCCGACGACCACTCGTCCACGGTGTCTACCCCCCGCGCCGCCGGTCTGGGCGACGGCTTGGGCTCGATGCGCAGCGTGAACCGACGGATCTCAGGCTGTGGGCCCGAGGTGTCGGCATCGGCCCACTGGCGCCGAACGCTCTCGGGCACCACGCTCGACTCGACCTCGGCGACCTTGCGCACCCACGGCAGTGCGCGCAGGCGCTTCTGTGTCTCGCGGACTCTCGACTGAGTCGTCGCGTACCCCTCGATGCGCAAATGGTCTCCACCAGACTTCACGGACGTGAGCCGCACGCCGTCAGCGCAGGCGCGCATCACGTCCAGCAGCCGAGGGGCGACGGATTGCCGCTGCTCGACCAGGGTCACGGCCGCGCGGCGATGCGCCACCATGGCAGACAGAGCACGCGCGGTCGCATCGAAAGCTGCGCGCTCGCCCGCTCGGGCTTCATTGCTCGCGCGCAGCGCAGCAAGTCGTGCCCGCGCCTCCCCGCGTAAGTGGAGATCAAGCGCGATCGGCGCGGCCGCGGCCACGGCTCCGAGCGCCGCGATCGCGGTCCAAAGTCGCCACTGACGACGGAACGCCAGTTGACGGCGCTGCTCGAGCGTCAGCAGGAAGTCGAGCGGTGGCAGTGAGGCCTTCACTCGCATGACACCCCCTGCACGGACATTGCGCGAAGCGCTAACCCGCATGCCACCGCAAAGGCGCCGCGCTGCGCGAATGGCTGACGGCGATGCGAGATCGAGAATCGCCGCAACGGATCGAAAGGGCGTACCGGAATGCCACATGCCGCCTCGAGTGCATCGCAGATTGCGACCAGCGTGCCCGGGCTGGCGCCTTGTGCGGCCAGGTACATCGCACGGGGTCTGACCGCCAGCTTGCCCGCCACCTCGCGCACAATACCCGCCAGCGCGTCCGGATGTCCGCCAATGCCGTCGAATCGCTCGCGCGCATCGGCCACGCAATCGCTACCGTCAAATACCGAAAGGTCGAACTCGTGGGCATCCACCTGCAGCAACGCCAACGGCGGCGGCTCCCGCTCCACCCCAGCGTTCGCGTCAGTCTCGGTGTTGGCGCCGCTGCCGGCCGACGCATCCGCGTGCGCGGCGCTCGGCCACGCCCACCGGAACGCGCGTCGTGCTGCTTCGTGTGCCGCATCGACCGCCTGCGGCTGCAAGCCGCACATTTCCAGTACCGCGACGCGAGCGTCGACCAACTCCGCCTCGCAGGCGTACAGCCGCAGCCGATGGTTGGCGGGGTCTGCCCACGTCACCCCGACCCGGCAGCGCAGGCCGGCGTCCGCGTCGCCAGGCACCAACAGCGCGGCGCGCCGCTCGCACCACGCACGTAGTGCGCGCGGCGGCACGTCCGCCGGATAGTCGACGACTTCGGTCTTGAGCCCGTGCGCCGGCAGCGCCAGCACGATCGTGTCGTCGCGCAACTCCGAAGCGCTCATGCCGGTTCGCTCCAGCAAATCGGCGAGGTGACGCGCAGCTGCTTCGGGCTTGGCAATCAACGCGCCTCGCACGACACCGTCTTCGACCACCGCGCTGCCATAGGCCGTCAGGCGCAGACGTGCGGGGCCGGCACACCGCGTCAGACGAACGAATTGGACCGCCGCCGCGTCAAAGTGAATGCCCACCCCGCCACCGCCGGCGCGTGGCGGCGCCGACGTGAGTCCGCTGCTCATCTGACGTACTCCGCGCAGGACCGCTCTCATCATGCCCCTCCTTCCGTTTCTCGCTTTGTCGATGCGATCGATCCTAGCGATGGCGATACGGCAGTCCAATCGGACCAGTCCGAATCCTGAGAGGCACATAGCGGTCAATTTCCGCTTTAGGAATTCATGCGTGTTTTTTCTCGTCTTTTTCCGAGACCCCGTAGGCCTGCACTCCGATTTCCGGCAGGTCCGGCGGGTGGGCGCGGGGCGTTCGTTATAATCGGCCCATCGTTTTTTCCGGTTCCCCCATGGCAAGCACACCCCAAACCGAGACACCTCGCGACAAGCGCCCACCCAAACCGCGCCGCTCCCTGTGGCTGCGCCTCGCTCTGTGGTTCGTCGGCCTGGTCGCCGCGATGGGCGTGTGTGGCGCGTTGCTCGCCGGGTACATCCTGGTGGTGATGACGCCGCAGTTACCGTCGCTCGACACGATCGTCGACTATCGACCCAAGATTCCGCTGCGCATCTATACCGCCGACGAAATCCAGATCGGCGAGTTCGGCGAGGAGCGTCGCAATCTGGTGCGCTTCGCCGATATCCCGGACGTCATGAAAAAAGCCGTGCTCGCCATCGAGGACGACCGCTTCTATCAGCACGGCGGGGTGGACTTCATCGGGATATTCCGCGCGGGCGTGGCGAACTTCACGCGCGGCGGCTCTTCGCAGGGCGCCAGTACGATCACGATGCAGGTGGCGCGCAACTTCTTCCTGTCCAGCGAGAAGACATATACGCGCAAGATTTACGAAGCGCTGCTCGCCTACAAGATCGAATCGCGCCTCACGAAGGATCAGATTCTCGAGCTGTACATGAATCAGATCTATCTCGGCGAGCGGGCCTACGGCTTCGCGAGCGCCGCGCGGGTGTATTTCGGCAAGGATCTGAAGGACATCACGCTGGCCGAGGCGGCCATGCTCGCCGGCCTGCCCAAGGCGCCGTCCGCCTACAACCCCATCGTCAATTACAAGCGCGCCCGCGTGCGTCAGGAATACATCCTCAAGCGGATGTACGACCTGGGCTACATTTCCAAGGCGGAATACGACCAGGCCATCGCCCAGGAACTCGTGGTGCGCGGGCTCGGCAGCGAGTTCAGCGTCCACGCCGGCTACGTCGCGGAAATGGTGCGTCAGTTGCTCTACGCCCAGTTCAAGGACGAGATTTACACGCGCGGCTTCAACGTCTACACGACGATCAACTCGGCCGACCAGGAAGCCGCGTATGAAGCGCTGCGCTCGGGTGTGATGGCCTATGAACTGCGCCACGGCTACCGCGGCCCCGAGGCGAACATCGATCTGCCAGACGATCAGGACGCCCGCGAACAACTGATCGACGATACCCTCGTCGAGCATCCGGACAGCGGCGACATGGTCGCGGCCGTGGTGCTGTCGGCCACGCCGCAACAGGTCAAGGCGGTGCTGCTCAACGGCGACGACGTGACGGTGACCGGCGACGGGCTGCGCTTTGCCGCCGCGGGCCTGAGCGCCAAGGCGCAACCGAAGCAGAAGATCCGTCGCGGTTCGGTGATCCGCGTCACGAAGGACGCGAAGGAAAACTGGCGCATCGTGCAGATGCCGGACATCGAAGCCGCATTCGTCTCGCTCGACCCGCAGAACGGCGCAATTCGCTCGCTCGTCGGCGGCTTCGACTTCAACCGCAACAAGTTCAACCACGTCACGCAGGCATGGCGGCAGCCGGGGTCGAGCTTCAAGCCATTTATCTATTCGGCCGCCCTGGAAAAGGGTTTCGCGCCGGCGACGATCATCAACGACGGCCCGCTCTATTTCACCGCGGCGCAAACGGGCGGTCAGCCGTGGGAGCCGAAGAATTACGGCGGGGGCTTTGAAGGGCCGATGCCCATGCGCGTGGCGCTGATGCGCTCGCGCAACCTCGTGTCGATCCGTATTCTGCAGAGCATCACGCCCGGCTATGCGCAGAAGTACATCGGGCGCTTCGGCTTCGAGGCGGACAAGCATCCTGCGTATCTCCCGATGGCGCTCGGCGCCGGCATGGTCACACCGCTGCAAATGGCTAGTGCATATGCGGTCTTCGCGAACGGCGGCTTCCGCGTGAATCCCTTCATCGTGGCGCGCATCACCGACTCCAAGGGCAACGTCATCATGGAGGAGAAGCCGACGACGGCGGGTGACGAGTCGATCCGCGCGATCCCTGCGCGCAACGCGTTCATCATGAACTCGATGCTCCACGACGTGGCCACGCGCGGGACTGCGGCGAAGACCAACGTGCTCAAGCGCAGCGACCTCGCGGGCAAGACCGGGACGACCAACGATTCTCACGACGCCTGGTTCGCCGGCTACCAGTCGCAACTCGTAGGGGTGGCCTGGATCGGCTTCGATCAGCCGCGCAATCTGGGGGATCGGGAGACCGGTGGCGGGCTGGCGCTGCCGATCTGGATCGACTACATGGCCAAGGCGTTGCGCGGGGTGCCGGAGTCGACGCGTCCGGTGCCGCCGGGCATCATCCAGGCCAATGGCGATTACTTCTATGACGACTATCCGCCTGGCCGTGCGGTGAGCACGGTGGGGCTGAGCGCGGATACGGCCCCGGATGGATCGGCCGCGACCGGGCCGTCGACGTCAACCGGCGCCGGTGCGTTCCCGGGACAGATGCCGGCGTCGCCGGGACCGGCGCCGACGCCCGCACCGGTCGATCGGCAGGAGCGTCAACGTATCCTGGATATGTTCAACAGCAAGCCTTGACGCTGGGAAGCGCCTGCGGAGCAGGCGGCGACTGCATTTAGGCCGGCGCCGGGGGCGGGGGGCACTCGGCAATGCGCTCCAGACCGAGCCGGGGCCGTGGGATTCGAGCGCTCAGTCCGCGCTCAGCGTGACCGTCTCGCCGGCCTGCTCCGACGCGAAGCGCGAGAGCGCTTCGAACAGTTCCGAATCATCGCGGGTGTCACGCCACTTGTCGCCTTTGAGCCGGTAGTGATAGCCGCCCGAGCGCGCCGCGATCCAGATCTCGCTCATCGGGGTTTGCAAGTTGACGATAATCTTGCTGCCGTCTTCGAATTCGAGCGTCAGGACATTGCCGGAGCGCTCGCAATCGATGTCCACATCGCTGCCCTCGACAGCCGCCTCCACCTGCGCCAGCACCGCCTCGGCGAGCGCCAGGAATTCACTTTCCGTCATGCTAAACTCCACGATTTGCGTCATCGTTTGCATGCCGCACCACGCGGCGATACCCCCATGACTGCACCTATTCGAACCAGCGCGATTGTAGCGTCGATTGCTCTTCTGAGCGTGTTGGCCGGCTGCGGCCAGGCCGGGCCGCTGTATATCCCGGCCCGGCCCGTCAAACCGACGCCGCCGCCGGGCGCCCCGCTGCCCCCGCCGCCGCGCGTGCCGGAGCCGCAGCGCGGCCCGTCGGTCGAGGTGCCGCCCGCAGACGTGCTGCCCCCCGCCAAACCCGAATGAGCCTGGCGGCCAGCCCAATCCCGGCCAGCCCCCAGACAACCGCCGGCAAATTCCCCTCGAATTCCGGCTAAGCTACGGCCAGACCCAGCGCAATCGAGCGCTATTCGGCCCACGCCCGCCGCCCACCGGCGGGCCACCGTTTGATTACCGAGTACTCGCAATGTCCGACGCCACCTTCTCCTACCGCGACGACGTGCTCCATGCCGAGGGCGTTGCCCTGCCGGCGCTCGCCGAGCGTTTCGGCACGCCTCTGTACGTCTATTCGAAGGCGGCTCTGACGCGCGCCTATCAGGCCTACGCCAAGGCCTGCGAAGGGCGCAACGCCGCCGTGCACTACGCCGCCAAGGCGAACTCGAATCTCGCCGTGCTCGGCGTGTTCGCGCGCCTTGGCGCCGGCTTCGACATCGTGTCGGCCGGTGAACTGGCGCGCGTCATCGCAGCCGGCGGCGACCCGAAGCGCGCGGTGTTCTCGGGCGTCGGCAAGCATGCCGACGAAATGCGCTATGCGCTGGAAAAGGACGTCTTCTGCTTTAACGTCGAGTCGCGTCCGGAGCTCGACCGCCTCAACGAGGTCGCCGGGCAAACGGGCAAGCGCGCCCGCGTGTCGCTGCGCGTGAACCCGAACGTCGACGCCAAGACGCACCCGTACATCTCCACCGGCCTGCGCGGCAACAAGTTCGGCGTGGCCTACGAGGAAGCGTTCGACGCCTATCGCGCCGCTGCCGCCATGCCGCACCTGGAAGTGGTCGGCATCGACTGCCACATCGGCTCGCAGATCACCGAAATCTCGCCGTATCTCGACGCGACCGACAAGGTGCTCGATCTGGTCGAAAAGCTCGAAGCCGCCGGCATTTCACTACATCACATCGATGTGGGCGGCGGCCTGGGAATCACCTACACCGACGAGACACCGCCGGACATCACCGCCTTTGCCACCACGCTGCTCGATCATATCGCCAAGCGCGGCCACGGCCATCGGCAGGTCCTGTTCGAGCCGGGCCGCTCGCTGGTGGGCAACGCCGGCATACTGCTCACGCGCGTGGAATTCCTCAAGCACGGCGAAACGAAGAACTTCGCCATCGTCGATGCCGCCATGAACGATCTGGCCCGTCCCGCCATGTACGAGGCCTATCACGACATCGACCCGGTCGAGCGGCGCGCGCTGGACGTTGCCACGTATGACGTCGTCGGCCCGGTTTGCGAGAGCGGCGACTGGCTCGGTCGCGACCGGGCGCTGGCCATCGCGCCCGGCGACCTGCTCGCAATCCGTTCGGCGGGCGCCTATGGCTTCACGATGAGCTCGAACTACAACACGCGCCCGCGCGCCGCCGAAGTGATGGTCGACGGCGAGAACGCCTACCTCGTGCGCGAGCGCGAAACGGTCGAGTCGCTGTTCGCCGGCGAACGGCTGCTGCCCGATGGCGTCTGAGCGCGCCTGCGAAGCGCCCACAACACGCGGGCGCCGAGCAGGCACGCCACCACGATCGCGTAGATCGCCGGCTCGGCAAAGTCGCGCTTGCCCGCCTTCATCCACCAGTAGTGCAGAATCGCCAACACCGCGATCGCGTATATCGCGCGATGCAGCCGTTGCCAGCGCCGCCCACCCAGACGCCGCACCATCGCATGCGGCGAGGTCAACGCCAGCGGCACCATCAGCACGAATGCCGCGAAGCCCATCGTGATGAACGGGCGCTTGCCCGTCACGTCGCGTATGATGCTCGCCCAGTCGAACCACTGATCGAGCCAGAAGTACGTCGTGAAATGCAGCGCGGCGTAGAAGAACGCGAAGAGCCCCAGCATTCGGCGAAAGCGCAGCAGCCATGCCAGACGCGGCAACCGCCGCACGGGCGTGACGGCCAGCGTGACGCAAAGCAGGACCAGCGTCCATGTCCCGGTCGAGCGCGTGATGAACTCGACGGGATTCGCGCCCAGCCGGTCCGTTATGCCGTTCACCACGAGACGCAGCAGCGGCAGCAGCGCGAGCAGGAAGACGGTGGCTTTTCCCCAAGGCACCCAGCGCGGCGCACCGCCCCTCGGCACGGCCCGCACGTGGGCTTGCCAGGCGCGCACCGGGCCGTCTCGTGCCGGCGGCGAGGAAACGGCAAGACCGTCGCGTGATTCGGTGGGTTGGGTGGACACGACGCGTCGACTCGGAAGATTCAGAAAAATTTGCGCAGATCCATGCCCTGGTACAGGCTGGCGACTTGCTCGCCATAGCCGTTGAACATCAGGGTCTTGCGCTTGGGCGTGAAGATGCCGCCGTCGCCGATCCGGCGCTCGGTGGCCTGGCTCCAGCGCGGATGGTCGACGTCGGGATTCACGTTGGAGTAAAAGCCGTACTCTTCCGGCGCGGCGCGATGCCAGCTCGTGACAGGCATCTTCTCGACGAAGCGGATCTTCACGATGGATTTCGCGCTTTTGAAGCCATACTTCCACGGCACCACCATGCGCACCGGCGCGCCATTCTGGTTGGGCAGGACCTCGCCGTACAGGCCGAAGGTCAACAGTGAAAGCGGATGCATTGCCTCGTCCATGCGCAGCCCTTCGACGTATGGCCAGCCGAGCACCGGGTACGACAGGCCCGGCATCTGTTTGGGATCGGCCAGCGAAACAAACTCCACGTACCGCGCATTGCTCGTCGGCTGCACTTGCCTGATCAGCTCGGACAGCGAGTAGCCGATCCACGGAATCACCATGGACCAGCCCTCGACGCAACGCAGGCGATAGACGCGTTCTTCGAGCGGCGCGAGCTTGAGCAGCGCGTCGATGTCGTAGACCTTGGGTTGCCGCACCTCGCCTTCGATCGCAATCTGCCACGGACGCGGCCTGAGCGTGCCCGCCCGATGCGCCGGGTCGGATTTGTCCGTACCGAACTCGTAGAAGTTGTTGTAGGTGGTGACGTCCTTGATGTCAGTGGGCTTGTCCGTGACGACATAGCGCGTGTTGCGCGGCGCGCTCAGTTTCGCCAGCCCCGTGCCCGGACTGTCGGCGCCTGGCGCCGCCAAGGCAGTCTCGTGCGGTAGCAGGCCCAACGCAGCGCCGCCGATACCGGTCAGCCCCACCAGCCCCGCGCCCCAAGCGCGCAAAAAATGCCGTCGCGCCTCGACGAGTTCCCGCGGCGTGATGCTGCTCGCCGGGATGTCCGCGCCACGCAGGCGGGATTTGTTCGTGCTCATGACTCGCTCTCCTGATGCAGCTTGCCGGCAGCGGCGCCGCGCTGCGCCAAGCCCCGGGACTTCGCCCGCCCCGACACGTCGGTTCGACCGTGCTCGCGCGCCTGCCGGTTCCCCCGCACGCAATGCAAAAATCATACGCCACGATGAAAAAAGCCGCCGGCTCATGAGCGCGGCGGCTTTCGGGCGACGTTCGGCGTCAGGCGCCGCGTCAGAGCTGTCCGTAGCTATGCAGCCCCGACAGGAACATGTTCACACCGAGGAATGCGAATGTGGTGATCAGCAGGCCCGTCAGCGACCACCATGCCGCCACGACCCCGCGCAGCCCCTTCATGAGGCGCATGTGCAGCCACGCGGCGTAGTTCAGCCAGACGATCAGCGCCCACGTCTCCTTCGGGTCCCAACTCCAGTAGCCGCCCCACGCGTCCGCGGCCCACAGCGCACCGAGGATCGTCGCGATCGTGAAGAACGCAAAGCCGACGGCGATGGCCTTGTACATCACGTCGTCGAGCAGTTCGAGCGACGGCAGACGCGACGAGAAGAAGCCTGTGTCGGGCGCCTTGCCCGCCGCGGCCAGCCGCTTGTTCTCGCTCGACTTGAGCAGATACGCCACCGCGACCATCGCAGCGAGCGCAAACGTACCGTAGCCGATGAAGTTCGCGGGCACGTGAATCTTCATCCACCAGCTCTGCAGCGCCGGCACCAGCGGCTGAATCTCATAGGCGCTGCGCGCCACGCTGTACCACAGGTTGAAGCTCACGGCCGCGCTGATCACCAGCAGCACGAACGGGCCAAGCGCGCGGGTTTCGTAGCGGTGCTCGTAGTACAGGTAGAACAGCGCGGTGATCAGGCAGAAGAGCACGAACACCTCGTACAGGTTCGAGATCGGAATGTGCCCGACGTCTGCGCCGACCAGATACGACTCGTACCAGCGCACCATCATGCCGGTAAAGCCGAGCAGCACGGCCGCCCAGCACAGCGACGAGCCTACGCTCGCGCCGAACGGCGAGCGTGCGAGCAGGCCGCCCCAGTAGAAGAGCGTCGACAGGAAAAACAGCGCGCTCATCCACAGGATCGCCGACTGGCTCGAGAGGAAATACTTGAGGAAGAAGGCCTGATCGGCGCGCGCCAGATCGTGGTGATACATGGCGATGCCACCGAGCGCGAGAACCGCGATGCCGGCCATCAACCAGCGCACCGCACGCCAGTGCCAGCCCAGCAGCGCGAAGGTCGGCACCGCGAGCACGAGGATCGTGTGCTCGTAGTAGTCCATGTAGTGACCGTACTGGCTCAGCGCCACGCCCGCGCCAACGGCCAGCGCGAGCGCGAACAGCCAGTCGCCGGGACTGCGCCGGCGCAGCCACGAGGCCTCCGAATACTGTTGCGATAACTCCATCTGTCTCACCTTCATCGTTTTGTGACGATCTCGTCCATTTCCGCCTTCGTGCGGGCGAATTCCTTTTCGAAATCCAGCGTGCGGCGCGTGGTCGACACCGCCATGAGCACCGAACTGCCGCCTTCGGGTGCATCCTTGATCCACAGCCACAAGCGGCGCTCGCGCACGTAGAACATGGAGAAGATGCCGAGCACCAGCAGCAAACTGCCAAGATACACGATCTTCTTGCCGGGCGAGCGCGTGAGCTGGAAGACGCTCGCCTGAATCTGGTCGAACGAGTCGAGCTGCAGGAACACGGGCGCGTCATACAGGAAGTTGTCGGACAGCGCATTGGTCGCCGTATGCACGAAGCGCTCGGTCTGCGGCGTGGACTCCGCACTCGCCTGCCCGGCATGCTCGCGTGCGACCTGCCACAGTTGCCACACCGTGCCGTCGAGAATGCGACGGAACATGTCCGCCGCCGCGGACTGCTGCTCTTGCGGCACCTTCTCGCTGACGAACTCGGCAATCGCCTGCAGACCGCCCGTCGCACGACCGTTCCTGCTCGCCGGAATCGCGCCGGCAAACAGGTCGAGCTCGCGCTTCGCGCTTTCCTGCAGTTGCTCGCGCAACTGTGCCGAGGTCTGCGCCGGCAGCGACTGCGCCGCGAAACGGCGGGCCGCTTCGGCGCGCGCGCCATCGTCTTGCAGGGCGGCGCGCAGCAGCATCCATTGCCTGACCGAGCCGTCTTCGTCAGCCGGAATGCGCAGGTACTGGAACGGGCCGTCAGGCGTGTCGCGCACGCCGGTCATGAACACGCGCTGCCCATCCTCGACCAGGATGGGCAGCATGTAGTTGCGGTACTCCTTGGCCTGCCCGTTGCGATCGCGCACCTTGTATTGCACCGACGGTCCGACGTTGCGCAGGTCCTTGCCCAGATCGGGACGCGCGCCCGAACCCAGTTGCGCACCGAGATCCTCGCGCAACGATTTGCGGGCCACGCCTCGCACGTCGCGCTCGCCGCCGCCGGTGCTGATGTTCTCCACGTTGATCGCGCGGAAGTCGCTGAATTCGATCGTGTATTCGTCCTTGCCCGCCGCGCCGCCGCGCAGTTGCGTGGAGCCGCCGACGTCGCCCGAGAACGCGAACGGCTTGCTCGACGGGCCGTGCATCGGGTAGCCGGTCAGGCGCAGCTTGCTGCCGCCATCCTCGAAGCTCGACTGATAGATCGCCACACCCTTGTAGATGAACGGTTCGTTGACCTTCACGGTCGCGCTCATCGTCTTGCCGTTCTCGGGATCGGTCACCACGATGTCGCTCGCGAACAGCTTGGGCATGCCCGTCGAGTAATAATCGACGTGGAATTTCTTGAGCTCGATGGCAAACGGCAGGTCCTGCACGACCGAACCATCCTGGAAATTCAGGATCGCCGTGGTCGACTTGCCGCCTTCCGGCACGAACGAATAGCCGCGAAATGCCGGGTTGTTCGGCGACAGGCGGTGCGTTTCGGGGATCTGCGCGATGACGGCGTTGCCCTGCAGCGGGGATTTGCCGAAGAGCGCCATCTGCACGCGAATCAGCAGATCGCTGTCGATGAGTCCGCCCAGGCAGATGATCACGATCGCGCTGTGCGCGAAGATGTAGCCGATCTTGTTGACAGCCCCGGCCTTGGCGGCCACGAGCGTGGCGCCATCGCGCTCGCGGACCACGAAGCGGTAGCCGCGATGGCCGAGATAGCGCGTCAGGCGCGGCAGCAATTCCGCGCGCGGCGCCGGCCCGGTGAACTCGCCCCTGTGACCGAAAGCGCGCAAGCTGCCCTCGCGCACGTGATCGCGCCAGCTTCGGATGTCCGCGATCATCTTCGGCGCGTTGCGCACGATGCACAGCGTCGTGGACGCCATCAGGAAGAACAGGATCAGCAGAAACCACCACGAACTGTAGACCGTGTACAGGCCCAGCGAGCGAAAGATGTCGGCCCAGAACGGGCCGAACTGATTGACGTAGTTGGGATACGGATCGCCCTGCTTGAGCACCGTACCCACGATGCTGGCGATGGCGAGCACGGTCAGCAGGCTGATGGCGAAACGCATCGAACTGACGAGTTCGACGCCGTCGCGCACCCAGCGTTGCGCGCCCTTGATCTGCATTCCGGAGGTACTGATGCTCATCCTGATTCCGACAACAAAAAAGGGCGGGGACGCGTGTCTCACGCGCCCGCCACCCTGTGTATGCTAAACCAGTTCGAATGCATCGCCTCGCGGCAACGCTGCTGGTTTCGTTATAAGTCAGCGAATATACCCTGACGTTCACACGATGTCAGGGCAGGGGCTGCCGGTCAGCGCAAACCGGCGATGTAATCCGCGACCGCCTTGATTTCCTTGTCCGACAGCCGCGACGCGATGTCGTGCATCGGGGCATTGTTGCCGCGCGTCTCGTCGCGGAACGCGACTAGTTGGGCGGCGGTGTAATCGGCCCACTGGCCCGACAGACGCGGATATTGCGACGGCATGCCGGCCCCCGCCGGCCCATGGCACGACGCGCAGGCCGGCACGCCCTTGTCGGCCAGACCACCGCGGTAGATCTTCTCGCCCAGCGGCACCGTGGCCTTGTTGCGCGCGGCGCCCGGCTTCTCGGTCTGCGAGGCGAAATACGCCGACACGTTGCGCATGTCCTGATCGGACAGTGCCGCGGCCATGCCGGCCATGATGGGATTGTTTCGTGCAGGGGTCTTGCCCGGCTGCGCCTTGAAATCGGCGAGCTGCTTGTAGAGGTATTCGGCATGCTGGCCCGCGAGCTTCGGATAAGCGCCGCCGGTGCTGTTGCCGTCCGCGCCGTGGCAGGATGCGCAGACCTGACTGGCAATCGCCTGTCCCCGGTTCAGGTCAGGTTTGGCAGGCGCCGGCGGATCGGCGGCCTGACTGGCGCCGCTCAGAAGCAAGCATGCCAGCGCCAACGGTGCTGCAGCGAGAGACTTCCACACTCCTCGGTTCATTCGCACACCTTATATCTGTTTTGTCGGGAAATCGGTCGTTCGAACTCACCGTCCGGCGCCGTGTTTCTCCTCCATCCTCACGGCGCGCGAGACGTTCGGGCAAGCCTTGGCAAGGCCAAGGTTAACTTTGATATTGTACAATAAAGACTTTCCCCGGCTTTAGGGGATTTCCATGTAGAAGGCCGCAGAGCGGGGCTTCCCGGGCTGTTGCCGGTGAGCGTCGGACTCGCCGTTTTGCGCCCCTTCAGTCGCGTTGCAGCCGCCTCCCGCAGCTTGCGCGCTCCCGGTTTTCGCCATGTCCCTACTTCATCAAGCCCGCTTCTTTACGACCGTCAATCACCTGCGCGACCTGCCTGCCACGGCCGTGCCCGAGGTCGCCTTCGCGGGCCGCTCGAACGCGGGCAAGTCGAGCGCGCTGAACATCCTTTGCAATCAGAAGCGCCTCGCCTTCTCGAGCAAGACGCCGGGCCGTACCCAGCACATCAACTACTTCGAGATCGCGCACCTGGAGCATCTGTACGGCTACCTGGTCGACCTGCCCGGCTACGGCTACGCCGAAGTCGGCGGCGGCGTGAAAGTCCACTGGCAACAGTTGCTGGGCGACTACCTCGTGCAACGTCCGCAACTTCGGGGCCTGGTGCTCGTCATGGATTCGCGCCGCCCGTTCACGGAACTCGACTGCGAACTGATCGACTGGTTTCTGCCGACCGGACGCCCCATCCATGCACTGCTCACCAAGGCAGACAAGCTCACGCGTCAGGAGGCCACAGTCGTGCTGCGCGACACGCAAAAGCGACTGTCGGCCCTGCCGCGCACCGACGGTCTGCCGTCCGACGATCCGGCCGTCGCACCGCAGTTCACGGCGCAGTTGTTCTCGTCGCTCAAGCGCACCGGCGTGGACGCCGCCCAGCGCATGCTCGAAGACTGGCTCGCCATCCCGCCGCGCGAGTCAGGCAAGAAATGAGCGACGCTCGGCCACACCGACCAGTCGCGCTTCCTTCGGTTCCGCGCTTGGTTCCGCGCTCGTTCGCGTTGTCCGCTCTCTCGCTCCCCATGGCACCGATCATGCGGCGTCCAACTCCGTAAGGTAGTGGTCGAACGGGCGCCGCGGGCGCGACAAATCGTCGCGGCGCACGGCGGCCGCGCATCGAATGGGAAATGCGGGACTCGGGTCCCTCGGCCGAACGGATGAGGGTGACAAGTTCAGCGAAAATGCGCGAGTCGGCCGGCATCCGGGGACATCGACGTCGCAAAGTGCGCGCACATAAAAAAACCGCCGTGTAGGCACGGCGGGTTTAAATAAGCCTTATCGTAGAACGACAGGCGCCCGCTCAGGGAGGAGAAGCGGGGGACGCCGCACGCAGTGCGAACATCCGGTTGGTATGATATACCATGCTTCCGAAAGTTTCCGGGCAAGCGCCGTTTTTTTGCGCGCCTTCCGCCTTACGGTTTCATTGAGCCAGACGCAGCGGCGGTGCATTTCGGGACGCGTCGACACGCCCCGAATTACGGAATTTTCCGCCGCGCCATTCTCCGTCCAAAGGACCGATCGCATGAGTTCCTACCCCCTGCTTCGCCCGCGCCGCATGCGACGCGATGACTTCTCGCGCCGTCTGATGCGCGAAAACCGCCTGACCTGCGATGACCTCATCTACCCGGTGTTCGTGCTCGACGGGCACAACCGCCGTGAAGCCGTCGATTCGATGCCGGGTGTCGAGCGCGTGTCGATCGACGAGTTGCTGCGTGTGGCCGATACGTGCGTCACGCTGGGCGTGCCGGTGATCTCGTTGTTCCCGAACGTCGAAGCCTCGCTCAAAACGCCCGACGGCATCGAGGCCACCAACCCGGACGGCCTGATTCCCCGCGCGGTGCGCGAGCTCAAACGCCACTTCCCCGAGCTCGGCGTGCTCACGGACGTCGCGCTCGATCCCTACACGAGCCACGGCCAGGACGGCGTACTCGACGAAAACGGTTACGTCGTCAATGACGTGACCACGTCCATTCTCGTGAAGCAGGCGCTCACGCAGGCCGACGCGGGAGTCGACATCGTCGCGCCGTCCGACATGATGGACGGGCGTATCGGCGCGATCCGCGAGGCGCTCGAAGCGGGCGGACACATCCACACGCGCATCATGGCTTATGCCGCGAAATACGCGTCGGCCTTCTACGGCCCATTCCGCGACGCCGTCGGTTCGGCATCGAACCTCGGCAAGGGCAACAAGATGACCTACCAGATGGACCCGGCCAACTCGGACGAGGCCCTTCGCGAAGTGGCGCTCGACATCGAGGAAGGGGCCGACATGGTGATGGTCAAGCCGGGCATGCCGTATCTGGACATCGTGCGCCGCGTGAAAGACGAGTTCCGCTTTCCCACTTACGCCTATCAGGTCAGCGGCGAATACGCGATGCTCAAGGCCGCCGCACAAAACGGCTGGCTCGATCATGACAAGGTCATGATGGAATCGCTTCTCGCCTTCAAGCGCGCAGGCGCCGACGGCATCCTCACCTACTTTGCGCTCGACGCCGCCCGCCTGATACGCGCACAGGCCTGAGACGGTCGCAGGCGAACGATCGCGGGCCCTGACGCCATGAAAGCGCCCGCTCGGCTCGCGGCGGGCCGGTAAGCGCGGCGGCTCATATTCGACGCCGCGCCGGACTCAGGCCGAGGGCCCGAACGAAGGCCCGAAGGCCTTGTCGAGGCTGCGCAGAAACTGTTCCGGAGACTGGGCGCCGATCACGCGCGCGCCCGGGATTTCCTTGCCGCCCTGGAAGAAGATGATGCCCGGCGGTCCGAACAGCCCGAAACGCTTGAGAAGCGCCTGATCGTCGGCGCTGTTTGCCGTCACGTCCGCCTTGAGCAGCACCAGTTCGTCGAGCCGCGCCCTCACCTTCGGATCGGTGAAGACGAATCGCTCCATTTCCTTGCAACTGATGCACCAGTCGGCATAGAAGTCGAGCATCACGGGGCGCCCGGCGGTTGCCACGATTTGGTCGAGCTCCGCCACGCTGCGCACGCGCTCGAATTTGGCGCCTTCGGCGGCGACCGCCGCCCCGGTCGCCGTCGCCCCTGCCGTGAGGCCCGCCAGCGGCGCCAGCGGATCGCGCGCACCGGCGGCCGCGCCGACCAGCGCCACGGCACCGAGCAATGCCACGGCCACGCCAAGTCCCTTGAGCAGACGCCGCGCGCCGCCCGCGCCATCCGGCAGGCTGTCGAACACGCGCATGAACGTCGCCGCCACGAGCAGCAGAACCCCCGAGGTCAGCAGCAGCACCGGCGTCGGCAGCAGAGGCCGCACGATCCACAGGGCCACGCCGAGCAACAGGAAACCGAAGAAGCGCTTGACCCCTTCCATCCAGGCGCCCGCGCGGGGCAGCAGCGTACCGCCGCCTGCCGCAAGGATCACCAACGGCAGCCCCATCCCCAGTGACAGGACGAAGAGCGTGGCGCCCCCGAAGACGGCGTCGCCCGTCTTCGCGATGAAGGCGAGGGCGGCCGCCAGCGGCGCCGTCACGCAGGGACTGACGATGAGTCCGGACAGCACGCCCATCATGGCGGCGCCAAGCCACTGACCGGACTTCTGCTTACGCGCCGCGTTGTCGATGCGCTCACGCAGCGCCGACGGCAACTGAATCTCGTACATGCCGAACATCGACAGCGAGAGGATCACCATCAACAGCGCGAACGACGCCAGCACCCACGGCGCCTGCAGGAACGCGATCAATCCCTGGCCCAGCAGGCCGGCGGCCACGCCGATCACCGTGTTGACCACCGCCATTCCGAGCACGTAGGCGATGGCCAGACGCAGTGCCTTGCCGCGGCTTGCCGACTGCCCCGCCACGATCGACAGCAGAATCGGCACCATCGGCAGCACGCACGGCGTGAATGCCAGTCCGACGCCCAATGCGAAGAAAATCCCGAGCGCCACGGCAAAGCTGCCGCCTGACAGGATGCGTTCGGCTTCGCTGTAATCCTCGCGGGCCGACAGCCAGCCGCCCTTGCCGGCAGGCGCTGACGTCGCAGCCGGATCGGCGGAAGCCGCGGGTTCCGCCGCCGGGAGGGAGCCCCCCCCCAGCAACGCTCGTGTTGCCGGTCCGGGCGAGGACGCTGCCCCCGCGAGGCCGGCAGCACCGCCGCCGGCGGCCACAGCCGAGATCTTGAGTGGCTTGTCCATCGGCGGATAGCACAAGCCCTTGTCCGCACATCCCTGCATGGTGACGTTCAGCGTGAACGGGCCGCTGGCCTGGCTTACCGGAATGCGAACGTCGATGGGCTCGTGGTACACCTCCATGTCCTTGCCGAAGGTTTCGTCATGTTTGACCTCGCCCTTGGGGAATTGGGGCGCACCGAGCGTAGCGGCGCCGTTGTCCGCGGCAAAGGCGAAGCGCTCGCGATAGAGGTAATAGCCCTTTGCCACGTCGAAGTGCAGCACGACGGCGCCGGGCTCTTCGGTCTTCGAGACCTTGAAGGCGACATCCGGATCGAGAAAGTCGCTGGCGGCGTGGGCGCGTCCGGCCGTCAGCGTCAGCAGCATTGCGACGGCGCACAGCACCATTGCCCAAAACGCGAAAACGCGTGAGCCCCCCGGCATGGCGGCACCGGGCAAGCCCGATGCGCCCGATGCGTTCGCTCCCGCGCCAGCCAAAACCCGCCGAACCGTCGTCTTCACATCAAACATGCAACTCTCCCCGGGTTTCATCCTCGACCCAGCGCGCATACGCCGGCAGTGCGGCGGCGGCCGGCCACGCGACGATCTCGGGTACGTCGTAAGGATGGTGGTCTTTGATGTATTGTTCGAGCTCGCGATAACGCGCCGCGCTCGTCTTGATCATGAGCGGTACTTCCACGCTCGTCTCGCGCTTGCCTTGCCACCGATAGCTCGAACGCACCGGCGCCATCTGCTGGACGCAGGCGGCAAGGCGCGCGGTCAACATACCGTCAATGGCGGCTTCGGCGCTCGCCTCGTCGGGGAACGTCGTCATGACGATGAGAAGGGCATCCATGTTGTGCGGTAGACCCGAGTGGCTTGAGGATCGTTCACTCTACACCGACACCGCCGCAAGCGTGCAATAGCAGCCCCATTTCGAGGCAAATGCCGGCGATGGCTTCGGACAATACCCCAAAAAAACAAAAAAGCCAGGTCGGTGACCTGGCTTCTTCTTACGGCGGACGGCCCGCAAGGGCCGTTGCGCGAATTGCTGACGAGTTACTCAGCGACTTCCGGCGCTTCCGTGTCGACTTCCGGACGGTCCAGCAGTTCGACGAAAGCCATCGGCGCGTTGTCGCCCACGCGGAAACCCATCTTCAGAATGCGCAGGTAGCCGCCCGGACGGTTGGCAAAGCGCGGGCCGAGTTCGTTGAACAGCTTGGTGACCATTTCACGGTCGCGCAGGCGGTTGAACGCCAGACGGCGGTTTGCAACCGTGTCCTTCTTGCCCAGCGTGATGAGAGGCTCGACGACCTTGCGCAGTTCCTTGGCCTTCGGCAGCGTGGTCTTGATCGCTTCGTGCTGGATCAACGAGTTCGACATGTTACGCAGCATAGCCAGACGGTGGCTGCTGGTACGGTTCAGTTTACGCAGACCATGACGGTGACGCATTTCAACTTTCCTTTAAACAGAGTTTTCGACCAAGCTCTTCTATCGGTGACAAACACCGCGGGCCGGTACCTTCGCTATCGGCCGTATCGGATCGCTCCGACGCGCCGCACTTACGTAGCAACACGGCCGCCCGAAGGCGGCCATGTCATTACACCTTACTTCTCGAGACCGGCCGGCGGCCAGTTTTCGAGCTTCATGCCGAGCGTGAGACCACGCGAGGCAAGCACTTCCTTGATCTCGTTGAGCGACTTGCGACCCAGGTTCGGGGTCTTGAGCAGTTCGTTCTCGGTACGCTGGATCAGGTCGCCGATGTAGTAGATGTTTTCGGCCTTCAGGCAGTTGGCCGAACGCACCGTGAGCTCGAGATCGTCCACCGGGCGCAGCAGGATCGGATCGATCTGCGGCGCACGCGACGGCGCTTCGCTCGTGGCCTCCGTGCCTTCGAGCGCAGCGAACACCGACAGCTGGTCGACGAGGATGCGCGCCGATTGACGGATCGCTTCTTCCGGCGACAGCACACCGTTGGTCTCGATGTTCATCACGAGCTTGTCCAGGTCGGTACGCTGCTCCACACGGGCCGATTCGACCGCATAGCTCACGCGCTTGACCGGCGAGAACGAGGCATCGAGCACGATACGGCCAATCACCTTGGCCGACTCGTCGCCATAGCGGCGCACGTTACCCGGGACATAACCACGACCCTTCTCGATCTTGATCTGGACGTCGAGCTTGCCGCCCTTGGCCAGATGCGCGATCACGTGATCGGGGTTGATCAGTTCCACATCGTGGGGCACTTCGATATCCGAAGCACGCACCACACCCTCACCATCCTTGCGCAGCGTAACGGTGACTTCGTCACGGTTATGCAGCTTGAACACCACACCCTTCAGGTTCAACAGGAAGTTGACGACGTCTTCCTGGACACCGTCGATGGTGGAGTATTCGTGCACTACGCCGGCGATCGTCACTTCCGTCGGCGCATAACCGACCATCGACGACAGCAGCACGCGGCGAAGCGCGTTGCCCAAGGTGTGGCCGTAGCCACGTTCGAACGGCTCCATCACGACTTTGGCGTGATGCTCACCGACCGGCTCAACCGCAATGATCTTGGGCTTCAACAAACTGGTTTGCATAGGTTTCCTTTTCAATACCCTCGGCTCGTTACACCGATAAGGCTGATGGGTGACAACCTGCACGGAACGCAAAACGCGCCGTGAGGCGCGTCAGCATACGGATTAACGCGAATACAATTCGACGATCAGGCTTTCGTTGATGTCGCCCGCGATATCGCTACGTTCCGGCAGTGCCTTGAAAGTGCCTTCCATCTTCTTGGCATCAACCGAAACCCAGATCGGGAAACCGACTTGCTCGGCCAGCGACAGTGCTTCTTGAATACGCACTTGCTTCTTGGCCTTTTCACGCACGGCGATCACATCACCGGCCTTGACCTTGATCGACGGGATGTTGGCAACAACACCGTTCAGCACGATCGCCTTGTGGCCGACCAGCTGGCGCGCTTCGGCGCGCGTCGAACCAAAGCCCATGCGGTACACGACGTTGTCCAGGCGCGACTCGAGCAATTGCAGCAGGTTTTCACCCGTGTTGCCCTTGACGCGGTCGGCTTCCGCGAAATAACGACGGAACTGACGCTCGAGCACGCCGTAGATACGCTTGACCTTCTGCTTCTCGCGCAGCTGGTTGCCGTAGTCCGAGGTGCGAGCACCCGAGGTGCGGCCGTGCTGACCCGGCTTGCTGTCCAGCTTGCACTTGTCGGCGAGCGAGCGGCGTGCGCTCTTCAGGAAGAGGTCGGTACCTTCACGACGGGAGAGTTTGGCCTTCGGGCCGATATAACGTGCCACGGTTGTTCCTTTATCTCAAAATCTGACGCAGCGAACCTTGTCCACTGCGCAAGTCCGGTACCAATGTACCGGACGGTGGTCTTAGAAATTGCTACGCGCACGGCCGAGACCGTGCGCGAACCCGCGATTATAGCAGGATTTTCTTACGCGTCTTAGATGCGACGACGCTTCGGCGGGCGGCAACCGTTGTGCGGGACCGGCGTCACGTCCGAGATGGCCGTGATCTTGATGCCCAGCGCATTGAGTGCACGAACCGCGGACTCGCGACCCGGGCCCGGGCCCTTGATGCGAACTTCCAGGTTCTTCACGCCGTGTTCCAGCGCCACGCGGCCAGCCGACTCGGCAGCGACCTGAGCGGCGAACGGGGTCGACTTGCGCGAACCCTTGAAGCCCTGGCCACCCGAGGTCGCCCATGCCAGCGCATTGCCCTGACGATCGGTGATCGTGATGATCGTGTTGTTGAACGAAGCGTGGACGTGCACGACGCCTTCGGCAACGCTCTTCTTGACCTTCTTGCGAACGCGCTGCGAAGCGGCGTTGTTCTGTTGCTTAGCCATGAGTTCCTATCCTCTGGTTACTTCTTCAGCGAAACGCCGGCCTTACGCGGGCCCTTGCGGGTACGCGCGTTGGTACGGGTGCGCTGACCGCGGAGCGGCAGGCCCTTGCGGTGACGCATGCCGCGATAGCAGCCCAGATCCATCAGGCGCTTGATGCTCATGGTCACTTCACGGCGCAGATCCCCTTCCACCGTCAGTTGACCGACTTGATCACGCAGCTTTTCGAGATCGGCGTCGTCGAGGTCCTTGACCTTCTTCGAGAACGGCACACCGGCGGCTTCGCAAATCTGGCGAGCGCGCGTGCGACCGATACCGTAAATGGCCGTCAGGCCAATTGCGGTGTGCTGGTGGTTCGGGATGTTAACCCCTGCGATACGAGCCATTCGTAATTCCCCAACTAAATAGCGTTAAAGGCCGATTAGCCCTGACGTTGCTTGTGGCGCGGATCCGAGCTGCAGATCACGCGCAGCACGCCTTTGCGCTTCACAAACTTGCAATTGCGGCAGATGCACTTAACAGATGCCAAAACTTTCATGACAATTCCCTCTCTCTAATCACTTCGCCCGGAAGACGATCCGCGCACGCGACAGATCGTAGGGCGTCAACTCTACCGTCACCTTATCCCCGGGCAGAATGCGGATGTAGTGCATCCGCATCTTGCCGGAAATATGTCCGAGTACTACATGGCCATTTTCCAGCTTTACCCGGAAGGTGGCATTGGGGAGGTTTTCAAGCACCTCACCCTGCATTTGAATAACGTCGTCTTTCGACATGATCCCGGATCAGCGAAGCGTCATGTTATTGCCGCCCTTGAAATTCGCCTTGCGGAGCAGCGACTCATACTGTTGCGACATTACATAAGACTGCACTTGCGCCATGAAGTCCATCGTCACCACCACGATAATCAGCAGCGAGGTTCCACCGAAGTAGAACGGGACATTCCAGCGCAACACCAGAAACTCGGGCAGCAAACACACCAGGGTGACGTAGGCTGCGCCGGCGAGCGTCAAACGCGTCAGGATCTTGTCGATGTACCGAGCCGTCTGGTCGCCCGGACGGATTCCCGGAACAAACGCGCCGCTCTTCTTTAGGTTCTCCGCGGTCTCCTTGCTGTTGAACACCAGTGCGGTGTAGAAGAAGCAGAAGAACACGATCGCCAGTGCGTAGAGCATCACGTAGATCGGCTGGCCCGGCGACAGCTTCGCGGCGATATCCTTAAGCCAGCGCGCATTGTCACCCGCACCGAACCAGTTCGCGATCGTTGCCGGGAACAGGATGATCGACGACGCAAAGATCGGCGGAATCACGCCTGCCATGTTCAGCTTGAGCGGCAGGTGCGAAGCCTGACCGCCGTACACCTTGTTGCCGACCTGGCGTTTGGCGTAATTCACGAGGATCTTGCGCTGACCCCGTTCCACGAACACGACGAAGAACGTCACGAGCACCACGAGGGCACAGATCACGATCGCCGAGAACGGACCGATCGAACCAGTGCTGACGAGCTCGAACAGGCCGCCCACGGCATTGGGCAAACCGGCCGCGATACCACCGAAGATGATGATCGAGATACCGTTGCCGAGGCCGCGTTCGGTGATCTGCTCACCCAGCCACATCAGGAACATCGTGCCGGTCACGAGCGTGATCACCGTCGTCAGGCGGAACACCATGCCCGGATCGACGACGAGCCCCGGCTCGCTCTCCAACGTCACCGCGATCGCCGCTGCCTGGAAGAGCGCGAGCACCACCGTGAAATACCGGGTGTACTGCGTGATCTTGCGCTGTCCGGCCTGGCCTTCCTTGCGCAACGCTTCCAACTGCGGCGAGACCATCGCCAGCAGCTGCATGATGATCGACGCCGAGATATACGGCATGATCCCCAGCGCGAAGACCGTGAAACGCGACAACGCACCGCCCGAGAACATGTTGAACATGCCCAGGATCCCGCCCGACTGGCGCTGGAACAACTGCGCCAGCTGATCGGGGTCGATGCCCGGCACCGGGATATGCGCACCAATACGGTAGACGATCAACGCCAGCAGCAGGAAAACCAGCCGCCGGCGCAGATCCGCATACTTCGGGCCCTGCGTACCAGGCTTAGCGAGATTAGGAGACTTGGCCAATGATGGCTCCGGGGTGTCCTAACTTACTCGGCGACCGAACCGCCAGCCGCTTGAATGGCGGTGAGCGCACCCTTGGTGACGCCCAGACCCTTCACAACGACCTTGCGGGTGATCTCGCCCGAGGCGATGATCTTGGCCGACAGCGACAGCTCGCTCACCAGACCGGCCTGCTTCAGAACCAGCAGATCGATCTCGTCGACCGGCAGGTTGTTCAGGTCCGACAGGCGAACTTCGCCCATGAAACGACGCGTCAGCGACTTGAAGCCACGCTTGGGCAGACGACGCTGCAGCGGCATTTGACCGCCCTCGAAGCCCACCTTGTGGAAGCCACCCGAACGCGACTTCTGACCCTTGTGACCACGGCCGGCGGTTTTACCCAGACCCGAACCGATGCCACGGCCGACGCGGCGCTTGGCGTGCTTGGCGCCTTCTGCCGGCTTAATCGAATTCAATTCCATGTTGCCCTCGCTCAGTCGACGATCTTCACAAGGTACGAAACCTTGTTGATCATGCCCCGCACAGCGGGCGTATCCTGCAACTCGCTGACCGAATTGAGGCGACGCAGGCCCAGACCCTTGACGGTCGCGCGATGGTCTTCACGCGTGCCGATCAGGCTCTTGACCAGCTTAACTTTCACAGTTTGCTGCGACATATTGATCACCCTTAGCCGAGGATCTCTTCCACCGACTTGCCACGCTTGGCGGCGATGTCAGCGGGAGTCGATTGTTTCTTCAGGCCGTCGAGCGTGGCGCGGACCAGGTTGTACGGGTTCGTCGAGCCGAGGCTCTTCGTCACCACGTTGGTCACGCCCATCACCTCGAACACCGCGCGCATCGGGCCACCGGCGATCACGCCGGTACCGTCCTTCGCCGGCGACATCAGCACGCGCGAGGCGCCATGCTGGCCGAGAACGTTGTGTTGCAGGGTGCCGTTCTTCAGGGGCACCTTGAACATGTTGCGGCGGGCTTGTTCCATTGCCTTTTGAACGGCAACCGGCACTTCCTTCGCCTTGCCCTTGCCCATGCCGATGCGGCCATCGCCGTCACCAACCACGGTCAACGCGGCAAAACCGAGAATACGGCCGCCCTTCACCACCTTCGTGACACGGTTGACCGCGATCATCTTCTCGCGAAGGCCGTCGTCGCGTTCGTCAGCCTGAACTTTCGCTTGCATCTTTGCCATGACGGATCCTTACTTAGAACTTGAGGCCGGCTTCACGGGCAGCGTCGGCCAGAGCCTTGACGCGACCGTGATAGCGGAAGCCCGAGCGGTCGAAAGCCACGCTCTCGATGCCGGCAGCCTTCGCCTTTTCGGCGATACGACGACCGATCAACGCAGCAGCGGCGGTGTTGCCGCCCTTGCCTTCCTTGTCGCCCAGTTCCTTGCGCACTTCGGCTTCCAGCGTGGAAGCGCTGGCCAGCACTTGCGTGCCGTCTTCCGAGAACACTTGCGCGTAAATGTGCACGTTGGTGCGATGCACGGAAAGGCGATGCACCTTCTGAGCTGCCAGCTTGATACGGGTCTGGCGAGCGCGGCGCACACGAGATTGTTTCTTGTCCATGTTTCGCACCCTTACTTCTTCTTGGTTTCCTTGAGGATCACCACCTCGTCCGCATAGCGGACGCCCTTGCCCTTGTAGGGCTCGGGCGGACGGTAACCGCGAACTTCCGCAGCCACTTGTCCGATGCGTTGCTTGTCAACGCCCTTGATGATGATCTCCGTCTGCGTCGGGGTCTCGGCCTTCACGCCTTCCGGCATGGGATGCACGACGTCGTGCGAGAAACCCAGCTCGAGCTTCAGGTTGTTACCTTCAGCCTTGGCACGGTAACCCACGCCAACGAGTTGCAGCTTCTTTTCGAAACCCTTGCTCACACCGGTCACCATGTTGTTGACCAGTGCACGTTCGGTACCGTACAGCGCGTTCGCCTCGCGGCTTTCGTCGGCCGGTGCGAAGGTGATGGTGCCGTCTTCGATCTTGACGTTCACGAGCGCGTTGATGCCGCGGGTCAGCGAACCCAGGGCGCCCTTGACCGTCAGCACATTGCCGGCCAGCGTTGCTTCAACGCCCTTCGGCAGCGCAATAGGACTCTTACCTACTCGAGACATTTCTACTCTCCTCGGTTAGGCCACGTAGCAGATGACTTCGCCGCCCACGCCGGTGGCGCGCGCCTTGCGATCCGTCATCACGCCCTTCGGGGTCGAGACGATTGCAACGCCCAGGCCGTTCATGACCTGCGGGATGTCGTTGCGGCTCTTGTACACACGCAGGCCCGGGCGCGAGACGCGCTCGAGGCGCTCGATCACGGGACGGCCAGCGTAGTACTTCAGTGCGATGTTCAGCACCGGCTTGGTTTCTTCTGCTTCAACCGCGAAGTCTTCGATATAGCCTTCGTCCTTCAGGACCTTGGCGATCGAGACCTTCAGCTTGGACGAGGGCATCTTCACCGATGCCTTCTCAACCATCTGAGCGTTGCGGATGCGAGTCAGCATATCGGCGATAGGATCGCTCATGCTCATGGTGCTTCTCCTATTACCAGCTTGCTTTGGTCACGCCCGGGATTTCGCCGCGGAAGGCGATTTCACGGATCTTGTTACGGGCCAGGCCGAATTTGCGGAAGGTACCGCGCGGACGGCCGGTCAGGTCGCAACGATTGCGTTGACGCGTCGGGTTGGCGTTACGCGGCAGCTGTTGCAGCGCCAGACGTGCTTCATAACGCTCGTCTTCCGACTTGCTGGTGTCTTCGATGATCGCTTTGAGGTCAGCACGCTTGGCAGCGTACTTCGCCGCCAGACGGGCGCGCTTCTTTTCGCGTTCGATAAGTGCCAGTTTAGCCACGATTACCTCAGTTACGGAACGGGAATTTGAACGCCGACAGAAGAGCCTTGGCTTCTTCGTCAGTCTTCGCGGTCGTGGTGATGCTGATGTTCAGACCACGCAGCGCGTCGATTTTGTCGTACTCGATTTCGGGGAAGATGATCTGTTCCTTCACACCGATGTTGTAGTTGCCACGACCATCGAACGCACGGCCCGAGATACCACGGAAGTCACGCACGCGCGGCAGGGCCACGGTGATGAAACGATCCAGGAATTCGAACATACGCTCGCCGCGCAGCGTCACCATCGTACCGATCGGGTAACCTTCGCGGATCTTGAAACCGGCGATTGCCTTGCGAGCCTTCGTCACGACCGGCTTCTGGCCGGCGATCTTCGTCAGGTCGCCAACGGCGTGTTCAATGATCTTCTTGTCAGCGACGGCTTGACCAAGGCCCATGTTCAGGGTGATCTTGGTGATGCGCGGCACTTCCATGATGGACTTGTAGCCGAACTGCTTCGTCAGCTCGGCGACAATCTTGTCCTTATAGAATTCTTGCAAACGGGCCATTATCTATACTCCCTGCGACTTAGGCACCGACGACCGCACCGGTCGTCTTGAGGAAGCGGACCTTCTTGCCGTCTTCGACCTTGATGCCCACACGCGACGGCTTGCCATTGGCATCCACCAGCGCCACGTTCGACACGTGGATCGGCATCGTCTTGTCGACCACGCCACCTTGCGTGCCCTTCATCGGGTTCGGCTTGACGTGCTTCTTGGCAACGTTCACGCCTTCGACGACCACCTTGTCGCCTTGGACGGCCAGGACCGTGCCACGCTTGGCCTTGTCCTTACCCGTCAGCACGATGACCTGGTCACCCTTGCGAATCTTGTTCATGTGTCGGCTCCTTACAGCACTTCCGGGGCCAGCGACACGATCTTCATGAAGCGTTCGGTACGCAGTTCACGCGTAACCGGCCCGAAGATACGGGTGCCGATCGGCTCGAGCTTGGTGTTGAGCAGCACGGCGGCGTTGCCGTCGAATTTGACCAGCGAGCCGTCCTGGCGACGCACGCCCTTGGCGGTGCGCACGACCACTGCGTTGTAGATTTCGCCCTTCTTGACGCGACCACGCGGGGCAGCATCCTTCACGCTGACCTTGATGATGTCGCCAATGCCGGCGTAGCGACGCTTGGAGCCGCCCAGCACCTTGATGCACATCACTTCGCGCGCACCGGTGTTGTCGGCTACTTCGAGCCGGGTTTCAGTTTGAATCATGGTGTTATCTTCCCAACTTAATCCGACACATACGCGTCGGTCAGTCTTGGTCCCCGTCAGCATCAAAGGATGCCGTTTGGGTTGAGTCGTTCAAAAGTGGACAACCTTGCCACCTGGGCCAGACTCGTAGAGGGTACGAATCGGCTTCGGAAGCCATCCACTCCCTTGCGAAACCAAAGACCGGTTTTGGCGAAAGAAGCGGAAAGTCCGGAATTATACAATGATAATTCCGGACTTGCAAGTCAACGTTCGCTTCAGCGCGCCTTAGATGATGCGGGCGGCTTCCACGAGACGGGAGACGGTCCAGGCCTTGGTCTTCGACAGCGGACGGGATTCCTGAATCTCGACCGTATCGCCTTCCTTGTACTGGTTGGTCTCATCGTGCGCGTGGTACTTCTTCGAACGCACGATGTACTTGCCGTAGAGCGGGTGCTTCATTTGACGCTCGACCAGCACGGTAACCGTCTTGTCCATCTTGTCGCTGACAACCTTACCCACGAGGGTACGCTTCAGCGAGGTCTTAGCGGTATCGTTCATTTCTGGCTCGCCTTCTCAGTCAACACGGTACGCACGCGCGCGATGTCCTTGCGCACCTTCTTCAGCTGGCTGGTGTTGCTCAGCTGCTGGGTGCCCGCTTGCATGCGAAGACCGAATTGGGCCTTCAGCAGATCCGACAGTTCCTTGTTCAGACCGTCGACATCCTTGGCACGAAGTTCGGATGCTTTCATTTCATTCTCTCCAATCAGGCGCCAAGGCGACGGACGAGGAACGTCGTCTGGATCGGCAGCTTGGCTGCCGCCAGACGGAACGCCTCGCGCGCCAGCTCTTCGGTCACGCCGTCCATCTCGTACAGCATCTTGCCCGGTTGAATCTCGGCGACGTAGTACTCCGGGTTGCCCTTACCGTTACCCATACGCACTTCAGCCGGCTTTTGCGAGATCGGCTTGTCCGGGAAGATACGGATCCAGATACGGCCGCCGCGCTTGATGTGGCGGGTCATGGCACGACGCGCGGCTTCGATCTGACGAGCCGTCAGGCGACCACGACCGACCGCCTTCAGGCCGAATTCGCCGAACGACACTTCGTTGCCACGGGTGGCGACGCCAGTGTTACGGCCCTTCTGCTCTTTGCGATACTTTCTGCGTTTCGGTTGCAGCATGTTTATTCTCCAGTCTTGGCGTCGCCTTCAGGCTTGCCAGCCGGGCGGCGTGCACCACCGCGCTTGGCGCCGGCCTTGTCGCCAGCGTCGTCACGACGGGGGCGACGGTCGCCCGGACGCGCGTTGCGGCGCGGACGCTTTTCTTCGGCCGGCTCTTCAGCCACCGGAGCGTCGTTGCGGCCCAGCGTGTCACCCTTGTACACCCACACCTTGATACCGATGATGCCGTAGGTCGTCTTCGCTTCCGAGGTAGCGTAGTCGATGTCGGCGCGCAGCGTGTGCAGGGGCACACGGCCTTCGCGGTACCACTCGGTACGGGCGATTTCGATGCCGTTCAGGCGGCCCGAGCTCATGATCTTGATGCCCTGGGCACCCAGACGCATCGCGTTTTGCATCGCGCGCTTCATGGCGCGACGGAACATGATGCGGCGCTCGAGCTGCTGAGCGATCGAGTCGGCGATCAGCTGCGCATCGGTTTCCGGCTTGCGGATTTCCTCGATGTTCACGTGCACGGGCACGCCCATGCGCTTTTGCAGCTCGGCCTTGAGGATTTCGATGTCCTCGCCCTTCTTGCCGATCACGACACCCGGACGCGAGCTGAAAATCGTAATGCGAGCATTACGCGCCGGACGCTCGATGACCACGCGGCCGACCGAAGCGTTCTTCAGCTTCTTCTTCAGATATTCGCGAACGCCGATGTCTTCCTTCAGCATTTGCGCGAAATTCTGGTTGTTGGCGTACCAACGCGAAGCCCAGTTACGGCTGACAGCCAGACGGAAGCCAGTCGGATGAATTTTCTGTCCCATCGTGACCCCTTAGTTGCCCAGCGTCACAGTGATGTGACAGGTTTGCTTCTCGATGCGGTTACCGCGGCCCTTGGCGCGCGCGGTGAAACGCTTGAGCGAGGTCGCCTTGTCGACGTAAATGCCCTTGACGCGCAGTTCGTCGATGTCAGCACCTTCGTTGTGCTCGGCGTTGGCGATTGCCGACTCCAGCACCTTCTTGATGATGACCGCGGCCTTCTTCGGCGAGAAGGTCAGGACATTGAGCGCACGCTCCAGCGGCAGGCCGCGGATCTGGTCAGCGACCAGACGCGTCTTCTGCGCCGAGATGCGGGCACCGCGATGAATTGCTTTCACTTCCATGATCGGCCCCTTATTTCTTCGCCTTCTTGTCGGCCGCATGGCCCTTGAAGGTACGGGTGAGTGCGAACTCACCCAGCTTGTGGCCGACCATGTTTTCCGTCACGTACACCGGCACGTGCTGACGGCCGTTGTGAACGGCGATCGTCAGACCGATGAAATCGGGCAGGACGGTCGAACGACGCGACCAGGTCTTGATCGGCTTCTTGTCACGCGATGCAGCCGCCGCTTCCACCTTTTTCAGCAGATGAGCGTCGCAAAACGGACCTTTTTTAACAGAACGAGTCATTTGCTAGCTCCAATTAACGCTTCTTGCGACGCTGAACGATCATGCTGTCGGTGCGCTTGGTCGAGCGGGTACGCTTACCCTTGGTATGCTGCCCCCACGGGCTGACCGGATGACGACCGGCAGCCGTGCGACCTTCACCACCACCGTGCGGGTGATCCACCGGGTTCATCGCCACACCGCGAACGGTCGGGCGAATACCGCGCCAACGCTTGGCACCGGCCTTGCCCAGTTGGCGCAGGCTGTGCTCTTCGTTGCCGACTTCACCGATGGTGGCGCGGCACTCGATGTGCACGCGACGAACTTCACCCGAACGCAGACGCACTTGTGCATACGTGCCTTCGCGAGCCAGCAGCATGGCCGACGTACCGGCGGCGCGAGCGATTTGCGCGCCCTTGCCCGGTTGCAGCTCGATGCCGTGAATCGTGGTACCGACCGGAATGTTGCGGATCGGCAGCGTGTTACCGGCCTTGATCGGGGCTTCCGAGCCGCTGACCAGTTGCTGGCCGACGGTCAGACCCTTCGGGGCCAGGATGTAACGGCGCTCGCCATCGGCGTAGCACAGCAGTGCGATGTTCGCGCTGCGGTTCGGATCGTATTCCAGACGCTCGACCTTCGCCGGGATGCCGTCCTTGTTGCGACGGAAATCGACGATACGGTAGTGCTGCTTGTGACCGCCACCCATGTGACGGGTGGTGATGTGACCGTTGTTGTTACGGCCGGCGGTCTTGCTCTTGGTATCGAGCAGCGGGGCGAACGGCTTGCCCTTGTGCAGATCCTTGTTGACGACCTTGACCAGCGAACGGCGGCCCGGCGACGTCGGTTTCGTTTTGACGAGTGCCATGATTACTTGGCCTCCGCTTCAAAATTGATTTCCTGACCCGGCTTCAGGCTCACGTAGGCCTTCTTCTCGTGGTCGCGACGACCCATGAAGCGGCCGAAGCGCTTTTGCTTGCCCTTGCGGTTCAGGATTTGCACCGACTCGACTTCCACCTTGAAGAGAAGCTCGACAGCCGCTTTCACTTCCAGCTTGTTCGCGTCGCGTGCAACTTGGAACACCACTTGTTCGTTCTTGTCGGCCACCAGCGTCGCCTTCTCGGAGATCACCGGCGCGAGCAGGACCTGGTACAGACGATGGTCGTTTTTACGCACGTCGCTCATGACAGCATCTCCTCAATCTTGGCGATCGCGCCCTTCGTCAGCAGCACCTTCTTGAAGTAGATGAGCGACAGCGGGTCGGCGAAACGCGGCTCGGTGACGGCGACGTGAGCCAGATTGCGCGAGGCCAGGAACAGGTTCTCGTCCACGCTATCCGTGATCAGCAGCACCGACTCAAGGCCCATCGCCTTGATCTTTTCAGCGAGCAGTTTGGTCTTCGGGGCATCCAGCTTGATGTCCTCGACGACCGACAGACGACCTTCGCGGGCGAGCTGCGACAGAATCGAGCACACACCGGCGCGGTACATCTTCTTGTTGACCTTGTGGGTGAAGTTCTCTTCCGGCGAATTCGGGAAGATACGGCCACCGCCGCGCCACAGCGGGCTCGACGACATACCGGCACGGGCGCGGCCCGTACCCTTCTGACGCCACGGCTTCTTCGTCGTGTGCTTGACCTGTTCACGGTCCTTCTGCGCACGGTTGCCGCTGCGGGCGTTGGCCTGATAGGCCACCACAACCTGATGGATCAGCGCTTCGTTGTAGTCACGGCCGAACACGACGTCCGACGCGTTGACAGCAGCGCCTTCCTGACCTTGCTCATTCAGGAGCTTCAGTTCCATTGTTACGCTCCCTTCGCGAGTTTGGCCTTGACTGCCGAGGTCACGAAAACCTTGCCTTCGTTGGCGCCCGGAACGGCACCCTTCACGAAGATGAGGCTACGCTCAGCGTCAATGCGCGCGATTTCGAGATTCTGCACCGTCGTGGTGACATCACCCAGGTGACCCGTCATGCGCTTGCCCGGGAACACACGGCCCGGATCCTGCGCCATACCGATCGAACCCGGCACGTTGTGCGAACGCGAGTTACCGTGCGAAGCGCGGCCCGAACCGAAGTTGTAGCGCTTGATGGTACCGGCGTAGCCCTTACCGATCGACACGCCCTGCACGTCGACCTTCTGGCCCACCTGGAAGAGATCGACGCCAACGACCGCGCCCGGCTGCAGTTCAGCAGCTTTGGCAGCGTCAACGCGGAATTCCTTGAGAATTTCACCGGCTTCGACACCTGCTTTCGCGAAGTGACCGGCGGCGGCTTTGACCACGCGCGTGGCGCGGCGAGTGCCGAAAGTGACTTGAACGGCGGTGTAGCCGTCCGTTTCATCCGTCTTGATTTGCGTCACACGGTTGTTAGACACGTCGAGCACGGTGACGGGAATCGAATCGCCGTCGTCCGTGAAAATACGCGTCATGCCAACCTTGCGACCGACAAGGCCAAGGCTCATGATTTTCTCCATTCCCGACTGCGATTGGCCGGGGCTAAATGACAAAAGGATGGTCCACGGACGTGGGCCATCTTTTCAAAACTACACTTGAGCCCGCCATTATAGACGAGCTTTTATCGCTTGACAAGTGTTGCTAAATCGCATAACAAAAGCCCCGCCGGGTTCAGCATTGGCGGGGCTTTCAAGAGCAAAGTCGCTCGTCAGCCTTACTGCAGCTTGATTTCGACGTCCACGCCAGCCGGCAGGTCCAGCTTCATCAGTGCGTCAACAGTCTTGTCCGTCGGATCGACGATGTCCATCAGGCGCTGGTGCGTGCGGATTTCGAGCTGGTCGCGCGAGGTCTTGTTGACGTGCGGCGAACGCAGGATGTCGAAACGCTCGATGCGCGTCGGCAGGGGCACCGGGCCCTTGACGATGGCGCCGGTGCGCTTGGCGGTCTCAACGATTTCGGCGGCCGACTGGTCGATCAGGCGATAGTCGAAGGCCTTCAGGCGAATGCGGATCTTCTGGTTCTGCATGGAAATTCTCCAAAGAGCGTGGCAGCCCTCGTTCGGGTGCCGGGTAAATCACAAAGAGCAAACAGACTTTTCGAAACGGGCGGCGGCAGCGCCGACGCCCGCTTCATCGAATCCGCAATGATTAGGCGATGATCTTGGCCACGACGCCGGCGCCGACGGTACGACCGCCTTCGCGAATTGCGAAGCGCAGGCCTTCCGACATGGCGATCGGGGCGATCAGCTTGACCGTGATCGACACGTTGTCGCCCGGCATGACCATTTCCTTGCCTTCCGGCAGCGTGATCGAGCCGGTCACGTCCGTCGTGCGGAAGTAGAACTGCGGACGGTAGTTGTTGAAGAACGGCGTGTGACGACCGCCTTCGTCCTTCGACAGCACGTACACTTCGCCCGTGAATTCCGTGTGCGGCGTGATCGAGCCCGGCTTGGCCAGAACCTGACCACGCTGAACTTCTTCGCGCTTCGTGCCGCGCAGCAGGATACCCACGTTGTCGCCCGCCTGGCCCTGGTCGAGCAGCTTGCGGAACATTTCAACGCCCGTGCAGGTCGTCTTCACCGTCGGCGTGATACCGACGATTTCGATTTCCTCGCCAACCTTGATCACGCCCGACTCCACGCGACCCGTCACCACCGTACCGCGGCCCGAGATCGAGAACACGTCTTCGACCGGCATCAGGAACGGCTTGTCAACGGCGCGCTCCGGCGTCGGGATGTACGTGTCCAGCGCTTCGGCCAGCGCCATGATCGCGGCTTCGCCCAGCTCGCCCTTGTCGCCCTCGAGCGCCAGCTTGGCCGA
>NZ_CABPSC010000009.1 GCF_902459585.1 Pandoraea nosoerga | reverse complement strand
CTGGTGGGGCGTGAGTGACTCGAACACTCGACCTACGGATTAAGAGTCCGCTGCTCTACCAACTGAGCTAACGCCCCAACGAGACCGAGATAATATCGGCTCTTATGCATGGGGTCAACCCTTAATGGTGAAAATCCGCGAAAAAGGCCCTAGGCGAGCAGCGGAACGAGTTCGAATGCCAGCACGGCGAGGACGGCGCCAACGACAACGAGAAGCGAGCGCCAGCACATTCGGATGGCCCCCTTGCAGGGCATCGCACCCACGACGATCGCGCCGAACACGGCAAGCGCGAACATGCTGACGAGTTGAGCGTTGGAAAGGTGGGGCATGATCATTGCCGATCTCCCTGCCGCAATCACGCGAGTTGGAACGCGTTTCAAGTATAGAAAGCGGCCCTTTCCAAGCAAAGCGGCGCGGCAACCGGGATTTCCCCAGTGCCGCGCCGTGCGGTGCTGCGATGCGATGTATCCGAATTCGCGCTGTGCTGACGTCGCACGCGAGCGCCCGGGCCTGCCGGACGCCGCGCGTGGATCGTCATCGCCGTGAGCGCGTTATTCCGGCAGATCGAGAATCAGGATGATCGTCCAGGCGTCTTCGCCTTCGTGATGATACTGACGCTCGACCACGATGAACGGTTGCTTCTTGTCGCCTTGACCGAGGAACAGCACGTCGCCCTCGGCCGGCATGCATTCGATCGGCGGCAGGGCGAGAGGGGTGCCCTTGGGGACGAGACGTTCGGCCTTCTTCGCTGCGCGCTCCGTCCACTCGATATCGAATTCGATCTGACTCACCGGATGATCCTGTTTATGCAAATTGAAACGGCTGCATGGTAGCACGCAGCCTGCGCGCACCAACGAAAAAAGCCCGCTCCCTGGGCGGGGAGCGGGCGAAAGTCCCATGCGATAACGGGGAACGCATGGGGACAGGAGATGCGCCCGTAGGCAATCCGGTACGGCATGCCGGACCCGAGGGGAAGTGAGCGGGTACGGCGTGCGGCCCGGTTGCCCGATAAGGCGTGGGCGCGCGCCTGTCGGTGGGACGATACGAAGGGATGAAACGATGAAGTGGCGAGGTCGCAAGATGACAAGGTGACGCAACGCAGGCAGGCGATGCCTCCTGCTTGCGCGCGTCATGCCGCATTGCCGGATCACGGCAACACGGCGAGGGGCGGTGTGACTCGCGCCGGACGGCCGCGGGAACATCCAGACATCCGATGCGATTCGTTCGCGCGGCGCACGCGATGCCATCGACGCGCTGCGCGTGCGGCAACGATCGCCGGGACCACGCACCGCGACGTCAGGCTTGCGCCATGCGGCCGCGTGAACTTACGGATTGGAGCGCCGAATTTCGCCGTTCTGGCGCGCCTGCACGAGTTCCTGATAGACCTGAGCGCGGCTCTTGGCCGGCGCCTGGCTCTTGAACGTGGCAAGGGCCGGATACTCGTAGTCATTTTGCGGGATCAGTTCCTGAGCCCGGGCGTCGGCCAGTTCCTGCCGTACCTGGTCACGGGTGATCTGCGAGGTTTGCGGCACCCACGCAAGTTGCGAACCTTCAGGATAGGCGTCACTGGTGCGTGCGGCCTGGGCGAAAACCGAACCTGCGGCGGCAGCCAACATGGCCGAGACGAGCGCCGAAGCGATGAGCTTGCGATTCATGGCGATAACTCCTGTTCTTCTGTGTTGCGGGGGCGCGCAATGCATGGGTACCGGCTTTGCCGGTATGCGTTGTGCGCGACCGTTGAAGGCAGTGTAGGCCTGGGGCTATCGCAGAAAAACGGCAATTGAGCCAATAAATAATTACGCGAATCGCAACAATCGAGGCGCGGCTATCGGGTGGGCGCCCACCGGAAGGCGGGGGAAGGCGGGGGAAGGCGGGGGAAGGCGGGGGAAGGCGGGGGAAGGCGGGGGGGGGGCGGTCGGGAAGGCGGCCGAGCCGGACGGACATTGCGCTCGCGGCAATCCGAAGCCGACACGAAAACGCCACCCGAAGGTGGCGTCGGTACGTGGCCGGCCGGGCTGAGACAGATGCGCGATACTCAGCGTGTCGCAATGGCGACGGCCGCGCCGGCCATGACCGTGCCGGTGGCGCGGTTCAGGCGTCGCACCGCGCGTGCCGAACTGAGCAGGCGTCGCGCCCGGGCGGCGAGCACGATATAGGTGCCGAACACGAGCGTGAGCACCGCCAACGTGACGCCGACGACTTCGAGATAACCGAGCGCCGTCACGCGCTGGAGATCCAGCAGGTTGGGCAGCAGCGCGAAATAGAACACGACCACTTTCGGATTGCCCATCGTGACCGACAGGCCGCCGAGAAAGAGGCGCCACGATCGTTCGCGCGGCACGGCGGCCATCGGCTCGGTCGGCGCAATCGCCGGGGCGTGCCACATCTTCCATGCGAGATAGAGCAGATACGCCGCCCCCGCGTACTTGATCGCGAGGAATACGCCCGAGAACGTGTGTGCCAGCGCAGCGACGCCGAGCACCGCGAGCGTGAGCCACACGACATCTCCGATCGCCACGCCGGCCGTGAAGGCGATGGCGCCCTGCGTGCCGCGCCCGAGCACGCGCGCGACGATCGCGGCAATGCCGGGCCCCGGGGTGCCGGCGCCCACGAGCAGGGCCAGCGCAAAAGTCAGCAAATGTGTCCAGTCCATCAGCGCGTCTCCTCGCTTCGACGACAAGTCATCATGCACGAGAGCGCGGCCGCGCCGTGCGCTCGATGCTCACATCGATCCGTTTCGCCTCAGGCCCCGATCCACGGCAGACCGCGGAAGCACCACCCGCTCACTTGCTTGCGGTGTCCGGCGCTGTCCTTGTCGCCTTCGAAGCCCTCGAGAATGTCGAACGACTGCGTGTAGCCCGCTTCGTAAGCCACCTTCGCCGCGGCCTTCGAGCGCGCAGCGCTGCGGCACAGGAACAGCAGCGGCGTGTTCTTGTCCTGCGCCTGCGACGCGAGTTGCTCGAGGAAATGCTCATTGGGCACGCCACCCGGGTAACGCACCCATTCGACGTTGGCGTACTGGCCGTCGGGGACTTGCGGGCGGCCGACCCAGTCGAGTTCGGCGCGCGTGCGAACGTCGATCAGACGCACGTTGGGATCGGCGTTGAGCAGGGCCAGCGCCTCTTCCGGCGTCACGGCACCCGCGTAGGCGAGCTGGCCGCTGGCGCGGCGTTGGGCGGCTTGCTCGAGAATGGCTTTGGCGCTTGTCATATTGCTGTGATCTCGTTGGTCGATGGTTTGTCCTGCATTCTAGCGTGCCCTCGCAGCGAGATGCGCTTTGCGTGACACCCGGTCGTCTCCCGATACGTCACGAGGCCGTCCGCTACGTGCCGAGGCCGTCCGATACGTGCGATACGTCTGAGCGTCGGATACGGCGGACGGCGGATATGCCAGATACGGCGCACCGCGGACGGGCTCGGCCCGCGTTTCGACACGACGGCGTTTCAGGACGAAGGCATCAAAGCGGTGCGTCGCAATGCACGATGACGGGTCGCGAATGTCGTCTGGCGGCACTAAAAAGGTGCATAATCGCAATATGCACCATATTGGGGATATGGGAACCGGAAATGCACACAAGTGGGGAATGCCGGTCCGCGAGCAGGGAATTCGGGCGAGCGCGCCCTCGCCCGGTTATTCCTTTAGAAATCAGGGGGACGGCGCGCGGCGAACCGGACATCCGGTCAGAGGTGAGGGGGTGGCACGCTTCCTGCTTATCACTGGCGAATCCGAACACGGAGTTCGTTAAGAGGGTGCGGCGATGCGGGCGACGAGCGCCAGCAGCGCCAGATTGAATCTTTCGGGAGATAGCATGAGCAAATCTGTGGCAGATGTGATGAATCTGGTCAAGGAAGAAGACGTCAAGTTCGTCGACTTCCGCTTTACCGATACGCGCGGCAAGGAGCAACACGTCTCGGTGCCGGTGTCGCACTTCGACGCCGACAAGTTCGAGAGCGGCCACGCGTTCGACGGTTCGTCGATCGCCGGTTGGAAGGGTATCGAAGCCTCGGACATGCTGCTGGTGCCGGACGCCAACACTGCCTATATCGACCCGTTCTACGAAGAAAGCACCCTGGTGCTGACCTGCGACGTGATCGAGCCGGCCGACGGCAAGGGCTACGACCGCGATCCGCGCTCCATCGCCAAGCGCGCCGAAGCCTACCTGAAGAGCACGGGGCTGGGCGACACCGCCTTCTTTGGTCCGGAGCCGGAGTTCTTCATTTTCGACTCGGTCCAGTGGAACACGGACATGTCGGGCACGTTCGTGAAGATCAACTCGGAAGAAGCGCCGTGGTCGTCGTCGAAGGAATTCGACGGTGGCAACACCGGCCACCGTCCGGGCACGAAGGGCGGCTACTTCCCGGTGGCGCCGGTCGACACGTTCCAGGACATGCGCTCGGAAATGTGCCTGCTGCTCGAGCAACTGGGCGTGCCGGTCGAGGTGCACCACCACGAAGTGGCGGGTCAGGGCCAGAACGAAATCGGCACGAAGTTCTCGACGCTGGTTCAGCGCGCCGACTGGACGCAGATCCTGAAGTACGTCGTGCACAACGTGGCCCACAGCTACGGCAAGACGGCCACGTTCATGCCGAAGCCGGTCGTGGGCGACAACGGCTCGGGCATGCACATCCACCAGTCGATCTGGAAGGATGGTCAGAACCTGTTCGCCGGTAATGGCTACGGCGGCCTGTCGGAGTTCGCGCTGTACTACATCGGCGGCATCATCAAGCACGCCCGCGCGCTCAACGCGATCACGAACCCGTCGACGAACTCGTACAAGCGCCTCGTGCCGCACTTCGAAGCGCCCGTGAAGCTGGCCTATTCGGCCCGCAACCGTTCGGCCTCGATCCGCATTCCTTACGTTGCCAACCCGAAGGGCCGCCGCATCGAGGCGCGCTTCCCGGATCCGATGGCCAACCCGTACCTGGCCTTTGCCGCCATGCTCATGGCCGGCCTGGACGGCGTGCAGAACAAGATCCACCCGGGCGAGGCTGCCGACAAGAACCTGTACGACCTGCCGCCGGAAGAGGATGCCAAGATCCCGACCGTGTGCTCGAGCCTCGAGCAGGCGCTGGAGTACCTGAACGAAGACCGCGAATTTCTGACCCGCGGCGGTGTGTTCACCGACGGCATGCTCGATTCGTACATCGCGTTGAAGACGGACGAAGCGCGTCGTGTGGCCATGACCACGCACCCGCTCGAGTTCGAACTGTACTACTCGCTGTAAGCGAATCGCCGCGCAGGGAATGCGCCGGCATGACGGAACGCCAGCGGCCGACCGTCATGCTCGACAAGCACGGGGGGATGGCCGCGGCCGTCCCCCTTTTTTGTCTGCGGCGCGTTATAGACCATGTAGCCCTTCATGAACCTATCGCCTGGATCCCTGATGAAAAGTGTTCGCGCTGCTGCGAAGGGAACGGCCGGGAACGGCTCGCCGTCGGCGTCCGACGACTCCGCGCTCGCCGGGGCGGCGGGTGCGTCCCCCGAGACGACCGATCTGCGCGCGGCGGCGGACGCCGCCGAGCTGTGGGAAGCGCGCCTCGCGGCGACCGGCATGCTCCCCGGCCTCGAAGCCTTGCCCACCGTGCTGCTGGTGCTGGAGAAGTACACGCTGCGCGTCGTCTTCGCCAATCCGGCGGCCGAAGCGCTGCTCGCGCTCTCGCGCCGCTCGCTCTCGCAGATGACGTGGAACGACGTGTTCACCAACGGCGACGTGCTCGCGTCGACGATGTCCGAGCTCATCGGCAATCACTTCCAGTCGACGCGCCTCGATCTGGTGCTCGAACGCACCGCGCAGGAGCCGCTGCACACGCACGCGATCGTGGCCGCACCGGAAGCGGCGCCTGACTTCGTGATCGTGGAGCTCATCGAGAACGAGCAGAAGCTCAAGAACGAGCGTGAGGAGCGCATCATCGATCAGGCCTTGATGAACAAGCAGCTCATTCGCAATCTGGCGCACGAGATCAAGAACCCGCTGGGCGGCATCCGTGGCGCCGCACAACTGCTCGAGTTCGAGCTCGAGCAGCGCGAGCTGCGCGAGTACACGCAGGTCATCATCAAGGAGTCCGACAGGCTGCAGACGCTCGTCGATCGCCTGCTCGAGCCGCACCGGCATCCGTACATCGCCACGGACGTGAACATCCACGAGGTGTGCGAGCGCGTGCGTTCGGTGGTGCTGGCCGAGTTTCCGCAGGGCCTGTCGATCGAGCGCGACTACGACGTGAGCCTGCCCGACTTCCGGGGCGACAAGGAGCAACTCATACAGGCGCTGCTCAACATCGTGCGCAACGGCGCCGAGGCGCTGCGCGAGCAGATCGCGAGGGGCGACGCACGCATCGTGCTGCGTACACGAGTGGCGCGAAAGATCACGATTGCCAAACGACTGCACAAGCTGGCATTGGAATTGCATGTGATCGACAACGGGCCCGGCATTCCCGCCGACATTCGTGACCGCATCTTCTATCCGCTCGTCTCCGGACGCGATGGCGGAAGCGGCCTCGGACTCACGCTGGCGCAGTCATTCGTGCAGCGCCACGACGGTCTGATCGAATGCGAAAGCCGGCCTGGACGGACGGATTTCCGAATCCTGCTGCCCCTGGGCTGATGCGGCCCTTACGCCGTCGGCCGTAGTCACTGCGGCCGGGCATAGACGTTACACGGTGAACAATGAAGCCGATCTGGATAGTAGACGACGACCAATCGATTCGATGGGTGCTGGAAAAGGCGCTCACGCGCGCCAACTTGCCGGTACGCAGCTTTACGGGACCGCGCGAAGCGAGCGCGGCGCTCGAACACGACTCGCCGCAAGTGCTGGTCTCGGACATCCGCATGGCGGGCGGCTCCGGCCTCGAATTGCTGCAGGCGGCCAAGCAGCGCCACCCGGGGTTGCCGGTCATCATCATGACGGCCTTCTCGGATCTGGACAGTGCGGTCGCGGCGTTTCAAGGCGGCGCCTTCGAGTATCTCGCCAAGCCGTTCGACGTGGACCGCGCGGTCGAGCTGATTCTGCGTGCCGTGGAGGAGAGCCTGCGCGAGGCGACCGACGACGAACGCATGACCGAAGAGCCCGAAATCCTCGGGCAGGCGAGCGCGATGCAGGATGTGTTCCGGGCCATCGGCCGGTTGTCCCATTCGAGCGCGACCGTGCTCATCACCGGCGAGTCCGGCTCCGGCAAGGAACTCGTCGCGCGCGCGCTGCATCGCCATTCGCCGCGTGCGTCGGGCCCGTTCATTGCACTCAATACCGCCGCGATTCCAAAGGATCTGTTGGAATCCGAATTGTTCGGTCATGAGCGCGGCGCGTTTACCGGCGCCCAGGCCACGCGCCGCGGGCGCTTCGAACAGGCCGAAAGCGGCACGTTGTTCCTCGACGAAATCGGCGACATGCCGCTCGATCTGCAAACGCGTTTGCTGCGCGTACTCTCGGACGGTAACTACTACCGCGTGGGCGGCCACAGCCCGATCAAGGCGAACGTGCGCGTGATTGCCGCCACGCACCAGAACCTCGAAGACCGGGTGCGCCAGGGGCTGTTCCGCGAAGACCTGTATCACCGCCTGAACGTGATTCGCCTGCGCCTGCCGTCGCTGCGCGAGCGTAGCGAGGACATTCCGCTGCTCGTGCGGCACTTCCTGCAAAAGAGTGCGCGCGAGCTTGGCGTGGAGACCAAGCGCATCAGCGAGGCGGCGTTGGCGCATCTCACGCGCTTCCCGTTTCCGGGCAACGTGCGGCAACTGGAGAACCTGAGCAACTGGCTCACGGTCATGGCGCCCGCGCAGACCGTCGAGATCAAGGACTTGCCGCCGGAATTCCAGTCGCTGGCGCCCGCATCGGCGCCAGCGCCCGCCGGCGCGGCCAATCCGGTGCCGACCTACACCGCCGCCGCCTCGCCGGCGAGCGCCGCGCCCGGGATGCCGTCTTCCGGCTATGGCACGGTGGTGCCGACTTCGTCGTTCGGGGCGCCGCCCTCCGGCGGTATGCCGTCGGGCAGCGGCGCGCTCGCGGCAACGGGGGAGACGGCTGCCGGCGAGAGCTGGGAGCCCATTCTGCGCCGCGAGGTGGCACGCCTGCTGCGCTCGGCGTCGCCCGATGTCATGGACCAGCTCACGCGCCGTTTCGAGACGGCGCTGATCAACGAAGCCCTCGACTTCACGCGCGGGCGCAAGGTCGAAGCGGCCAGCCGTCTGGGCATCGGCCGCAACACCATCACCCGCAAGATTCAGGAGCTGGGACTGGAAAGCTGAGGGCAATCGCGGTAGGCTCCCTCGTTTCACCAATCAACGACGAGGGAGTCGGATCATGGCAAGACGCATCCTGTTGACGGGCGCCACGGGGCAGGTCGGCTGGGAACTGGCACGCTGCCTGCAGGGCATGGGCGACGTGCATGCTCCGAGCCGGGCCGAGATGGATCTGCTCGACACCGACAGCGTGGTGCGCACGGTGCGCGATTTCGCGCCGGACCTGATCATCAATCCGGCGGCCTATACGGCGGTGGACCGCGCGGAAACCGAAGAAGCCGCGGCGCATCAGGTCAACGCGATCGTGCCGGGCGTCATGGCCGAAGAGGCCGCGCGCCGCGGGGCGCTGATGGTGCATTACTCCACCGACTACGTTTTCGACGGCACCTCGCGGACGCCGTATCGCGAAGACGACCCCACCCATCCGCAAAACGCCTACGGCCGCACGAAGCTGGCCGGCGAAGCGGCGATTGCCGCGAGCGGCGCAAACCATCTGGTGCTGCGCACGAGCTGGGTGTACGGTTCGCGCGGCGCCAACTTCCTGTTGACGGTGCAGCGGCTCGCGCGAGAGCGTGACGAACTGCGCATCGTGGCCGATCAGTACGGTGCGCCGACGTGGTGCCGCACGATTGCGGAGCTTACGTCTCAAGTGCTCGCGCAGGGACTGACCGAGCAGGGCGTGGACACCGACTTCTGGCGCGAGCACGGCGGCCTCTATCACCTGAGCGCGGGCGGACAGACGACCTGGCATGGCTTCACCGAGGCGATCCTCGAGCGCAGCGCTACGCAGAAGCGTCCGAGCGTTGTGGCGATTCCGACTTCTGCCTATCCGCTGCCGGCTAAACGCCCGGCCTATTCGGTGCTCGACAACGACAAACTGGCCCGCACGTTCGGCGTGCGCGCGCCTGATTGGCGCGATGCGCTGACGCTCTGTCTCGCATAAGACCCCTTCCCACCGGGGCCGCACGTCGATTCGGAAATTCCTCAGCGCGCGGCCTCCACGGCTTTCTGCAACATGATGGCTTTTTGCGCGCGGGCGTGAGCGCGCGACGAGGAGCTACGCATGATGCGATTCCCGAACGCGAGTCCCGACGCACGGCATCCGATGGCGTTGCCGTCGGCGGTCGCAGCAGCATCGGCCATTGACCCGGCCGGGCCGGCGAACGAACCCGGCGCACCGCCCCGGGCGCTGCAGCTCGCGATGCTTCGCGCGAGTGTGAGCGAGCGGCGCGAGATCGCACAGCAGGTCGCCTGGATCACCCACATGATGGCCGCGGACTCGCGTGAGGAAAGACACAGCGCGCGTGCCGACGTCGTCACGCAAACGTTGCCGCTTGCCAGGTCCGCGGCCGCACGCGTCTGGCGGGTGCGCTTCGCCCATTTGTGCGAGGCGGGCAAGGCCGCGGACGTCGCGGGCGAGCTCGTGAAGTGGTGCAAGGCGGCGCGTTGGCGGTCCGAGCCGGCGTGGCGCTGGTTCGCCCTTCCCGGCGAACCGTTCCACGACCCGGCGGCGTACCGCGGGACCCCGTTGCGCGAATGGCCCGCCCCGGTTGTCGCGATGGTGCTGTCGCTTTCGCGCCTGCGCGGCGCGAATCTGTCCGATCTTTCGCTACCGGCCGGCGACCTTCGTGGCATCGTGGCCGACGGCGCCCACCTCGCCGGCGTCAATGGCAACGGCGCCTGGTGGAGCGGTGCATCGCTGCGCAACGCCGGATTCGATCATTCGCATCAGGTCGATGCCGACTTCGAATCGGCCGATTTGCGAGGCGCGGTCTTCAGCGCGGCGGACCTGACCCGCGCCCGGCTTTTTCGCGCGGACCTGCGGGGCGCGACCTTGCAAGACACGGTGATGCGTGATGCGAATCTCGGCGAGGCGAAGTGTCAGCGCTTGACGTTCCGCCGCGTCCGGCTCGATGAGGCCTCGTTTCAGCGCACACGCCTTCACGGCGCCAGCTTCGAGGGCGGGAGCGCGCGCGGCATGCGGCTCACGGCGGCGCAAGCCAGGCAGACGCGCTGGACGGCGATGGCCATGCCGCAGTGCAATGCGTGCGGGGCCGACTTGCGCGGTGCGGAATTTCGCGAATGCGATCTCACGGGCTGGCAGGCCCGTGGGGCGAAGCTCACCGGTGCGTCCTGGGTGGCGTGCGACCTGCGCGGCGCACGGTTTTGCGGCGCAAGGCTCACGGACGTCCGGCTCGGGGCAGATTGCAATCTCGCCGGCACGCAGTGGCAAGGCGCGCGACTGCGGCTCGATGCGCACTGGCTGCGCAGCCTGCCGCCCGAGCAACTCGACAAGGTCGCGCGATCGTGGATGACGTTGCCTGCCGACGCGCCTGCACTGCGCGCCGACGTCTTCGCGCAGCTGCTCAGGGCGATAAGCGCGGGGCCCGTCCTGGGTGCAGACGCCGCGCGCGCACCGGCATTGCCCCGTCTGCCGTTGCATGTGCAATGCAGCGAATGGCTCGGCAGGCTGCTGACGGCGGGAGGCGATGTGGGCGGCGTGGGCGATCACGATGCATTTGCCGGGTTGCGGCGGCAATGGCTGACGCGGACGCTGCGCCGGCTGGCGGAAGTGAAGCTCACCGGCGAGCAGGCCGCATGGATCTTGCCGGCGCTCATGGCGACGCTGGAGACACGCTGCAATACGGCGTCGCCGGCCGAGGTGCGCGCGCTCGCCGCACCGATGTGCCAGGCGCTGTTCTGGGCGGGCGAGGGGGCCGGCGGCATCGGCGCCGCGCGCGCCCGGCGTCTTCGCGCGGCCTGGTTCGGCGTGCTGCCCGCGCCGCTGCATGCGGCGCTCTCGCTCGATGGCGTGGACGCCTTCGACCCGTCGTTCGTGCTGCTGACGAATGGCGATGTGGCCCTGCGTGTGCCGACGCGCTGTCTTGCGATGGTGTTCGACGCCCGGCACGCCGCCTCGCCGGCGACGGTGCCGGACCTGCACTGGCTGGGCGCGCGCGCCGTGGCCCGCAACGCCGTCCGCGCTGTCCGCGCCGTCTCCGGCCACTCCGATGCCACCGATGCCACCGACGCCTCTGACGACTTCCTGCCGGCCACGCCGTCACAGGTGCAGGCATTGTTGCGCGAGTCCGGCTGCCTGGCCGATCTGTGGCCGACGCAGCGCTCGCTCGACGGCTTCGTCCGCTTGCTGGGACGCTGGGTCGGCGCCGCGCTGGCCAGTGACGCGCATGCGATCATTCGGAACCGGCCGCATCCCGCCGCCGGCTCACCGGCGCCATGGGCGCAGGCGGCTCCGTCCGAATTTCCGCTGGCGATCGCCGAGCGATTCGACGCGACGGTGCGCTGGGAGGGCGCGTCGATGATGCCATGGCTGCGTCGCGAAGCCCATCGGGATATCGAGGAAGTGTTCAGCCATGCGCCGCGGCTGGCCGAAGGGGGCGGTGCGTGCCGGGACGTCTCGATATCGCGTGGCGCGTGGCTGGCGGCGCTCGCGGCCGGCCTTGCGTGGCTTTCCACACAGCCCGACCGGCCGGCGAAGGCACGCGGCGCCCCGGGGGGCACAGGCATTTCTTCGACCAACGGCGCGCGTCAGGCGCTCTACCGCAGCTACGCGCTCGCCCTGCTCAACGAATCGATGGCGGGGTTGGTGGGAAGGCCAGGGACGACAGGGACCGGCGCGGCGGCGCCCATGGCGGAAGTCGAGGCGTTGCGCGGCAGTCTCGCGGCGTCCGGCGCCGATGCGGTCTCGCCGGAGCAGCTTGGCGCTCACCTCCTCGGCTGGCTCGCGAGTTCCCCCGTGCGCGGCCTGCGCGGGCTGGCCGACGCGTGCCGTCACACGCTGCCATGGGACTGGGCCATGCGCCTGCCGTTGCCGCCCGCGACCTTGCGCCGCGTTATCGAGCCGCGGCCATTGCCGCCCGATGGGGAGCGGACGGATCGACACCGTTCGGATTGACACCGTTTTTGGCCCGTATTTGGCCGTCAGGGCGCCTCGGCTTTCGTGGTAAAAATACGGACGCGCATGACGTTTCCTTTCGACGGAATACGCATCCAAGCCGTTTGGGGCCGGTCGAAATCGGGCGAACGGGCGGCTTGTGTGGTTGGCGACATTTGCAGGGGTGTTGGTCTCGCATGACAGCACGAAGAGGGGCGCCTAGGATGCGCCCCCGCATGCTGGAGTGCTGGGAAGGCCGACGCCTCGTTCCCAGGCTCTCAAGGGTCTCGCACCCTCCCAGGCATCATGCATTCGACTAGTACTGCGTCAGGCTATCCGGGGTTCGTGGCGGTCAACCGCCGCGAGCTTGACGCGCGCGCTCCGCTTTCATGGCCGTTGTTCGACGCCGACGGCACGCCCCTGCTGGCCGCAGGCGAACGGCTACCGTCCGAAGCCGACCTCGACTGGCTTTTCACGATGTTCGCGCCGCACCGGCCGCTGCCCGAGGCGGCAGTGACAGGCGAGGCTGCCGGCCGGGGCGAGGCCGCCAACGCCGCGTCGCCGCTGAGCGCGCCCGCATCCACCGTCTACTTGCAAGGCTTGCCCGTGCCGCTGCCGATCGGCGCCTGGCTGCAGGTGCGCGTCGCGCCGGAGGCCGAGACCACGCGCGTGCGCGCGCGCCTGATCGGGCGTGCGCCCAACGGCATGCTGATCATCACGCCGCCGTCCTCGGCGCAGGCACGACTGCCCGTCGTGGCGGGCGATACGCTGGCGCTGTGGACGTTCCCCGGCGACAACCTGTACGAGTTCATGTGCGACGTACACAGCATTCACCAGGGGCCGTTCGATTACGTGGTCCTGTCCCGCCCCGCGCAGGTGCGCGAGACGCCGGTGCGGCGCACGCCGCGCGTCGACACGCGGCTGGTGGCGCGGCTGTCGCCGCTCGATGAAACCTCGCGCGCGTCGTTCACGCGCATGCTGGCCGACCCGCAGGACACGCCGGAGTGGCTCGTGCTCGTGCGCGACATCAGCGCCGACGGTGCCGGGATCGTGGCGAAGGCGCCGCTGCCCGAGGGCTGTCACCTGGTCGCGCTGCAATTTCGCGTGCCGGTCGGGGCCGACGTCGTGCCCATTCTCGGCATGGCGGCCGTGCGCAGTGCCGATGGTCCACGCGCGGACGGCACCTGGGTGTACGGGCTCGAATTCATGCAGATGGATATGCGCAACAAGGCGGCGATCCGCTGCTTCGTCTACGAGTCCCGCCTGACGGATCCGCGCACGGGACAGTGACTCGCGGCTTCAAGGAAAAGAGAACGGCGCCCGCGCCGGGTGCCGTTCCTGTGGATACCGGGGGGCGACGCGCAATGCGCTACGGTGCGGCGGCGGTTCAGTCCTTGAACGTGGCGACGACCGGCGCGTGATCGGAGGGCTGTTCCCACGTGCGCGGCACGCGATCGATTTCGCAGGCCGTGCAGCGTTCGGCGAGCGTCGACGACACGAGGATGTGATCGATGCGAAGCCCGGCGTTGCGGCGGAACGCGCCCATGCGGTAGTCCCACCAGCTGAAGGTCTTCTCGGGCTGCTCGAACATGCGGAACGTGTCGCGCAGGCCCAGTCCCTGCAGGCGGGCGAATGCCTGACGCTCCTGCGGCGAGACCAGGTTCTCGCCTTCCCACTTCGCCGGATCATGCACGTCGCGGTCTTCCGGCGCGATGTTGTAGTCGCCGAGCAGTGCGAGCTGGGGGTGGCGCTCCATTTCGTCGGAGATCCAGTGGGTGAGGGCGTCGAGCCAGTTCAGCTTGTATGCGAACTTTTCCGAGCCCACGGCCTGTCCGTTCGGAAAGTACCCGCACACGATGCGTACCCCGGCGACGGTGGCGGCAATGAGGCGCCGCTGGTCGTCGACGAAGTTCGGCAGGTTCTTCACGAGGTCCGTGGCCTCGCCCACCTTGGCATGATTGATGAGCAGCGCAACACCGTTGTAGGTCTTCTGCCCGGTGAAGTGGGACGTATAGCCGAGCGCGGCGAGCTCCGTGATCGGAAAGTTCTCGTCCGTGAGCTTCAGTTCCTGCAGACACAGGACGTCGACCGGATTGCCGCGCAGCCAATCCTGCACGTGAGCGAGGCGAACTTTGAGCGAGTTGACGTTCCAGGTGGCGAGTTGCATGAAAATCGGTTCTCTTCTTTACGGAGCGTGATAGGGCGCGTGATAGGGCGCGTGATAGAGCGCAACGGGCATAGGGCGCGACAGGGCGGGCGCCGGCTCAGCGCTTCTCGCGCTGCGCCGCGGCATCGGCGGCTGCCTCGTTGCCTGCCGGCAGCCGCGGCACGCCGACGAAGTCGTCGAGCGAAAGACCTTTCTCCCTGAGCAGCGCTTCGAGCACCGGTTGCAGGCGCCCGAGACTTTCCTGAACCGCTTCGCGCACCGTGTCCACCACCACCTGCGTGCTGCGCTCGATCTCGATATTGACGCGCGTGCCCGCCGCCTTCTCTTCGAACGTCGTCATGCGGCGCGTTTCCGGAATGAGCCAAACCTCGAACCAGCCTTCCTGGCGATTGACTTCGGAGACGGTGAGGCTCGCGCCGTTGATCGCGATGTACCCCTTGGCGAACACGTACTTGCGAAACGCCTCCGGAATCGCAATGCGCAGTACGCGGTTCGTGTCGGACGTGCGAACGCTCAGGATCTCGGTCGAAAAATCGATATGTCCGGACAGCGGGTGCCCGCCGATCTCGGCGCCATCCTTCGCAGCGCGCTCGACGTTGACCTTCGCGCCGACGCCGAAGCCGCCCAGCGTGGTCACGTTCAGGCTCTGGAGGATGACGTCGAACGACGCCGCCGTCGGCGAGATCAACTGCGTGACCGTAAGGCAGACGCCGTCGACCGAGACGCTGGCGCCCAGCGTGAGCTCGTCGCAAAAACCTTCGGGAAAGGCCAGCGTCAGCGTGCGCATGCCGTCGCGCGCTTCGATGGACGACAGCGTGGCCGTGCCTTGAACAATTCCGGTAAACATCGTGATGTCGGTAAAGAGAGTCGGATAAGCCTGATTGCTATGCCGCCGTATTCTACTGCCTCAAGGCGAGATGCCGCTCGTCGCGCAACGTGCTACGATGCCGCCTTTTCACGGGATCGACATGGGTTTCGAAGGCTGCCTGCCGGCGGACGACGGCGGCCCCGGCATCGACCCCTCTGAGCGCGGAATTCATACGGCGCGCCTCGCACCTCGCAGGCCGCCCCTACGGAAAGCATCATGACGCAGACAAAATTTGAACTTCAGAAGCGCCGCGGCCTGAAGATCGACGCCGGCGTGCGTCGCGGCCCGCCCACGGGCAGGCGCGTCGGCGCACAAGGCAAACGTGGTGCTGGCGGGAGCAAGCTGCTCGGCGCCTTGCTTGGCACGCCGGTCGATGCGCAGGCGACGCCGGAAGAGGGCGATCCGCGCGCAGCGGCAGACCCGCAAGGCGGCAAGCAGGACTGAGCGCTACGCAGCGGGCGGCGCTGCCGCTCAGGGCACGATCGCGAGGAACAGGAAGGCCGCGAACAGCACCAGATGGACGGCGCCCTGCAGCACCGTGGTGCGTCCGGTGCCCAGCGTGATCACCCCCACGAGCAGCGTGACGGCCAGCAGCACCATCTCCTTGGGCGCGAGGCCGAGTTCGATCGGCTGGCCGAGCAGCAGTGACACCGCGGCCACCGTCGGAATCGTCAGGCCAATACTCGCCAGCGCGGAGCCCAGCGCCAGATTCAGGCTCGTCTGAAGCTTGTTGGCACGGGCCGCGCGCAGCGCGGCGAGCCCCTCCGGCAACAGGACCAGCGCCGCAATCACGATCCCCACCACGGCTTTCGGCGCGCCCGCTTCGGCCACCGCGCTTTCCACCGCCGGCGAGAGCTTCTTCGCAAGGCCGACGACGGCGAGCAGCGCGACGATCAGCAACCCCAGACTCAACACCGCCGTGCGGCGCGACGGCGGCGGCACGTGCACCTCCTCGCCAGGCGCTTTCGAGAGGAAATAGTCGCGATGGCGCACCGTCTGCACGAATACGAACACCATGTACAGCACGAGCGAGATCATGCCCTCGAAGGCCAGTTGCGACGCGGTGAGTCCCGGGCCGAGCACCGAACTCGTGTAGTTGGGCAGCACCAGCGTGAGAACGGAGAGCACGCACAGCACGGCCAGCGCCGCACTGGCGCCTTCCACGGTAAAGCCCTGCGTGTGATGCCGCACGCCGCCGAAGAGCAGGCACAGGCCGACGATGCCCGTCGAGACGATCATGATCGCCGCGAAGACCGTATCGCGCGCCAGCCCCGCCTTGTCGGGGCCGCCGGAGAGCATGACCGACACGATCAGCGCCACTTCGATGATGGTCACCGCCACGGCAAGCACGAGCGTGCCGAACGGCTCGCCGACCTTGTGCGCGACGGTCTCGGCATGGTGCACGGCGCAGAACACGGCGCCGGCAAGCGCGGCGGCGCATAGCGCCAGCGCCGCGCCATACGGCAGGAAGTCGGCAATGCCGAGCACGATAAGTGCCACGATCGGCATGTACACGGTCCAGTGGCCCAGCTTGGCGGTCTTTGAGGAGGACATCGTCGGAGACTCCAGAATTCAGAAAACGGCGTACCACTCGTGACTCGAGGTACGGACGGTGCGGTACGGCTGAATGGGTTGCGGCGGGAACGTTGCCCCGGCAAGAACGCCGAAGCGGCGATTCATGGTCGCAGAAAAGTGACACCCCGACAACAGAAAGGCGCGTCATCGGACGCATCCGTGCGTGCGTCGCGCACGGACTGACCTGCACAGCCGCCAACGGCGCCTGGCCCGAGCCGGCTTCGAGCGCGGGCGCGTCCTGAAATTCCCAGGGAGACCGGAGATGGCGCACGAACGACACGCAAAGGCCGCCACGTTGACAACAGGCGAGCGACGCGGGTAATGTTCGTTCAATGGTCTTACCACTAAACGACACGGAGTCGCACTGTCGTTCAGTGATTCCTTGGGTTCGTCATCTCGCTTGCCGCCATGTCCTTCGATCCGATCGTCCAGGTTTCCGTCTCCGAGCAAGTGGCGCAGCGTCTGCTCACGATGATCCGCACGGGGCTGCTTAAGCCCGGGCAGCAGTTGCCGCCCGAGCGCGAGCTCGCCAGCATGCTCGGCGTCGGGCGCCCGGCCGTGCGCGAGGCGATCCGCGGCCTGGCGCTGCTTGGCCTGCTGCGCATCCGTCAGGGCGAGGGCACCTTCGTCGGATCGCTGCAGACGCGCGAACTTCTCGAGCCGCTCGAAATGGTCATCGAGCTCAACGCGGGCACCCTCGAAGCGCTGTTCGACGCGCGTCTCGTCATCGAGCCGGGCGTGGCCGCGCAGGCCGCCACGCACATGAGCGAGGCCGACCTCGCGCGCCTGCACGCTCTCGTCGACGACGAGCAAGCGCTCCTTGGCAACCCGGAACGGTTCTCGGCGCTCGACATGGCCTTTCACGAAACGATCATCGACGCCTGCGGGAACCCGTTTCTGCAGAGCATTGCGAACAGCCTCTATTTGCTCGGCAAGAAAAGCCGCGGCGTGACCTCGCGCATCGACGGTGTACTGCGGCGCAGCCTCGAGGATCATCGCGGCATCGTGGCGGCGCTCGAAGCGCGTGATCCCGCGCGAGCGGCACAAGCCATGCGCCAACACCTGAGCCGGGTGCGCGACGCTTACGCAGCGTCCCAGGCGGCGGGCGCCGAGGTCGAAGCCGACGGCAACGCCGTGGCGTGACGCCCCCCCGATCCAACGCTCAAGACACTTTCCCTGGCCCTGGAGGAGACATTCATGACTGGCCGACTGGCGGGCAAGACCGCCGTCATTACCGCTGCCGCGCAAGGCATCGGACGCGCGAGCGCCGAGGCGTATCTGCGCGAAGGCGCGCGCGTCATCGCAACCGACCTCAACGCGCAGACACTGTCGCGACTCGAGGACCATCCCAATCTCGTGCGACGTCCCCTCGACGTGACGGACGCGGCGGCCGTGACGGCGCTGGCCGGGGAGCTCGGCGCCGTCGACGTGCTGTTCAACTGCGCAGGCTTCGTTCACCACGGCTCGATTCTCGACTGCGACGAAGCCGCGTGGGATTTCTCGTTCGACCTGAACGTGAAGAGCATGTACCGCACCACGCGCGCCTTCTTGCCCGCCATGCTCGCGGCCGGACGCGGGTCGATCATCAACATGTCGTCGGCGGCGTCGAGCGTGAAGGGGGTGGCCAACCGCTGCGTCTACGGCGCGAGCAAGGCAGCGGTGATCGGGCTCACGAAGTCGGTTGCCGCCGATTTCGTGGCGCGCGGCATTCGCTGCAATGCGATTTGCCCCGGCACGGTCGAATCGCCGTCGCTGCGCGAGCGCATCGCCACGCAAGCCGACGCGGCGGGGAGCACGCTGGCGGCCGTGCGCGAGCAATTCGTCGCCCGTCAGCCGATGGGGCGAGTGGGAACGCCGCAGGAGATCGCGGCGCTGGCCGTCTACCTGGGCTCGGACGAGTCCGCCTTCACGACCGGCGCGATTCACCTGATCGATGGCGGCTGGTCCAACTGACCTTGTCGCGGCGAACCATTTTTTTCAATCTACGAGGAGAACCGTTTTGAAACTGCTGCGTTACGGCCCGAAGGGCCAGGAAAAGCCGGGACTGCTGGATGCCGACGGCAAGGTGCGCGATCTGTCCGGCGTGCTCGCCGACATCACGCCCGCGACGCTCACGCCGCAAGGGTTGGCGGCGCTGCGTGCGCTCGATGTGAATACGCTGCCGGTGGTGGCGTCGCCCGGGCGCCTGGGCGTGCCGTTCTCCGGCGTGGGCAAGTTTCTCGCCGTCGGCCTGAACTACAGCGACCACGCCGCGGAGGCTGGTCTCGCGGTGCCTGCGGAGCCGGTGCTCTTCACCAAGTGGGAGAACTGTCTGAATGGCCCGAACGACCCCGTGGTCCTGCCCCGGGATTCGGTCAAGGGCGACTGGGAAGTGGAGCTCGGCTTCGTCATCGGCACCACGGCGCGATACGTGCCGCTCGAGCGCGCGCTCGACTACGTGGCGGGTTATTGCGTGGTCAACGACGTGTCCGAGCGCGAGTACCAGATCGAGCGCGGTGGCACGTGGGACAAGGGCAAGGGCTTCGACACGTTCGGCCCCGTCGGGCCGTGGCTAGTCACGAGCGACGAAATTCCCGATCCGCAGAAGCTCGGCATGTGGCTCGACGTGAACGGCACGCGGCGTCAGACGGGTAACACGTCGACGATGATTTTCAGCGTCGCCTATCTCGTGCACTACCTGAGCCAGTTCACCACGCTCAAGCCCGGCGATCTCGTGACCACGGGCACGCCGCCGGGCGTGGGCATGGGCCACAAGCCGCCGATCTTCCTCAAGCCGGGCGACGTCATGCGGCTGGGTATCGACGGGCTGGGCGAGCAGACGCAGACCGTGCACGCCTACGACACGCGCTGGCTCGACTGACCGATTCTCTTCACATCCATCCTGTACGGTGACGGATTTGCGGCGGCGCCGTGCGCTGCCGCTTCGGCCATCGACAGTACCGGGAGTCATTCACCATGCAAGACCTGAAAGGCAAATTCGTTCTGATCACTGGCGCGAGCACCGGCATTGGCGCGGCGGCCGCGAAGGCGTTCGCGGCGCAGGGAGCGAACGTCGCCATTCACTACAACCGCTCGGCGCAGAAGGCCGACGAGGTGGCCGCCGCCGTGCGCGCGCATGGCGTGAAGGCGATGACGGTGGCCGCCGACGCCGCCGACTCGGACGCGGTGAATGCCGCCGTCGCGCACGTGCTCGACGGCTTCGGGCGCATCGACGTGCTGATCAACAACGCCGGCAGCCTTGTCAAGCGCACGCCCTTTACCGAGGTGACGGACGCGTACTTCGACGAAGTGCTCAACGTCAATGCGCGCTCGGTGCTCGCGTTCTCGCGCGCCGTCGTGCCGGCCATGCGCCGGCAGGGCGGCGGCGCCATCGTCAACGTCACGTCGATCGCCGCGCGCCATGGCGGCGGCCCCGGCGCGCTCATATATGCGGCGGCCAAAGGATTCGTCAGCACGCTCACGCGCGGCATGGCCAAGGAACTGATGCCGGATCGCATCCGCGTGAACGCGGTCTCGCCGGGCGTGATCATGACGCCGTTTCACGAGCAATTCAGCACGCAGGCGCAGATCGACGCGTTCCGTCAGAGCATTCCGATGGGGCGTCTGGGCGAGCCGGACGAGTGCTCGGGCGCGTTCCTGTACCTTGCATCCGAGACGCTCGCGAGCTACGTGACGGGCCAGATCATCGAAGTCAACGGCGGTCAGCTGATGGTTTGATCCGGCGCGGCAGCCCGCGATCGCCGTGGGCGCTGCGGTGCGGGTGGCGGGGATGGACGGAAGAGGGACGGGAGAGGGGCGGGAGAGGGGCGGGAGAGGGGCGGGATGTCGCCGCCGTGGGCCTGGGCCGATGCTGCAACGTCCCCGGAAAATTCCGCGTGCGTATTGCCGGGCGGCGCAAAGTTTGGCCCGGCGCACGCTCACGGGTTCGCTTCGTGCGCGAATGCTGGCACACTTGCCTCATTCGTCCGCACGGGCCCGCATCGAGACGAGGGCTGACCGGACGCAACCATCGAGGGGCAAATGGAACGGTGTCCGTGGAGTGAAGGTTTCGAGCTGTACCGTCGGTATCACGACGAAGAGTGGGGCGTGCCGTTGCGCGATTCGCGCGCGTTGTTCGAGCTGTTGATGCTCGAAGGCGCGCAGGCGGGCTTGTCGTGGGCCACGATCCTCAAGAAACGCGAGAGCTACCGCAAGGCATTCGACGGCTTCGACCCGGTGCGCATCGCGGCATACGGGCCGGAGGACGAGGCGCGGCTCATGGCGGATGCCGGTATCGTGCGCAATCGTCTGAAGGTCAACGGGGTGATCAGGGGCGCGCGGGCCTATTTGGCGATGGAGGCGGCGGGCACGCGGTTTAGCGACTTCGTCTGGCAGTTCGTCGGTGGGGAGCCGCTGCAGAATCATTGGGCGTCGCTTGCCGAGGTGCCGGCGAGCACGGCGGTCTCCGACGCGATGAGCCGCGCGCTCAAGAAGGCCGGCTTCACGTTCGTGGGCTCGACGATCTGCTACTCGTTCATGCAGGCGGCAGGGCTCGTGAACGACCATCTCGTCGCGTGTGCGCGCCACAAGGCCGTAAGGCGTCTGGCCGGCGGCGCGGCGCGCGCGCAGGCGCCGAAACGGCATGGGGGTGCAGCGTCGGCTACAATCGCGCCTGACGAATCAGGATCTGCCTAATGTTCAGCTACCGCCACGCCTTTCACGCCGGCAACCACGCCGACGTACTGAAACACTTCATCGCCGTCGAATGCATCGATTACATGCGCCAGAAAGATACGGCGTTCTGGTACATCGACACGCATGCGGGCGCAGGCGGCTATGCGCTCGACGGCAAATGGGCCGACAAGACGGGCGAGTACGAGACCGGCATCGGGCGACTGTGGACGCGCAACGATCTGCCTGCCGCGCTGGCCGATTACGTCACACTCGTGCGCGAGTTCAACCCGGACGGCAAGCTGACCTACTACCCCGGCTCGCCGTACTTCGCCCTGCAATTGCTGGGCGATCGCGATCGTTTGCGTCTGTTCGAGGCGCACCCGACGGAGCAGGACGTATTGCGCGAGAATTTCGAGGCGCAAGGCCGGGCGGTCGCGCGTCGCACCATGATCTTCGGCGCCGATGGTTTCGCGGGACTCAAGACGATTCTGCCGCCGGCTTCGCGCCGCGCGTTCACGCTGATCGATCCGTCATACGAGGACAAGCGCGATTATGCGCGGGCCACGCAGACCGTGCAGGAAGGCCTCGACCGCTTCCCGACGGGGATGTACGCCGTGTGGTATCCGCTGGTTCAGCGCCGCGAGGCGGCACAACTGCCCGAGCGCATGAAGCGACTCACCATCAACGGCCAGCCGATCAAGAACTGGGTCCACGCGGCGCTGACCGTATGCAATCCCGTGCCGGGCGGGCTGGGGCTGCATGGCAGCGGCATGTTCATCGTGAATCCGCCATACACGCTGCAGGACACCCTGAAAGCAACCTTGCCGTACCTCGTCAAGACGCTGGGTCAGGACAAGGGCGCGCAATTCCTGCTCGAAGGCAAGCAGGCCTGACGCGACGTCGGGCGCCCGGCGTCATTGCCGGGCGTCGGAGCATTGGCGCATTGGCGTTTGCCGAACGTGCCGCGATGCTCGCGATCGGCCTTCGCCACCTTCGCCACCTTCGCTACCCGCGCGCCGACGGCATTACTTGCGGGCTGCCGGGGCTTCGTATGGCAGCGACAGCAACTCGTCCGGCGACAGATAACGCCACTCGCCCAGGGCGAGGTTTCCCATCGGCAGTCCGCCGATGGCGGTTCTGACGAGTGCCTCCACCCGGTTGCCGGCCGCCGCGATCATGCGCTTGACCTGATGGTATTTGCCTCGCGTGATCGTCAGCGCAATCTCGTGCGATGACGGGCTCTCCACGTCAGTGGCCGCGAGCGGCTCGGTTTCGTCGCGCAACATGACGCCGTCGCGCAACGCCTCGAGCATTTCCGGTGTCACGGGGTGCCGGGTCGTCGCCAGATAGCGCTTGGGCACGTGCCGGCGCGGCGACATCATGGCGTGCAGGAACGGCCCGTCGTCGGAGAGCAGAAGCATGCCGGTGGTGTCCTGATCGAGCCGCCCGGCCGGCTGCACGCCGCGCACGGCGAGCGGGAGCGGAAGCAGGGAATGGACGCCCTCGTGGTGCGTCGGGCTGGTGGAGCACTCGTAGCCGGCGGGCTTGTTGAGCAGAATGTAGACGTGCTCGCGGTACTCCCACGTCTGGCCGTCGAGCGTGAATTGCAGTCCCGTGGGGTCGACCGACTCGCGCGGGTTGTCGTGCACCACGCCGTCGATGGCGAAGGCGCCGCTGGCAATGAGCTTGCGGCACATCTTGCGGCTGCCGAAGCCCTGCGATTGCAATAAACGTTCTAGCTCGATGATCCGCTCTCCGTCTGGCATCGTGAAATCAGGCCGCTATTGTAGCGGCCTCGCGCGGACGATGCCCTGCGGCGACCGTGTCAGCGAATGCCCGGCGGTGGCTTACTCGTCGTGCTGTGCGCCGCCAAAACGCCGGTAGACGAAGCGGGCGGCCCAGTCGAGCGCGAAGCCGAGCACGCCGATCACGAGAATGACCGCCGTCAGCTCCGAGTACGCCAGCCGGTCGCGCGTGTCGAGAATCAGGTAGCCGAGGCCGGCGTTGACGCCGAGCATTTCCGCGGGCACCAGCACGATCCATAGAATACCGATGGCCAGTCGCACGCCGGTCAGTACGTGTGCGGCGATGCCGGGCACGTACACATGCCAGAGCATTTCCCAGCGCGTGGCGGCGAGGCTCTCGCCGAGCTGCACCCAGCGCCGGTCGATATGCGTCACGCCGGCGGCCGTGCTCATCACGAGCGGCCACAGCGCCGCGAACGCGAGCAGGAAATAGACCGCCGGGTCGCCAACGCCGAGCGACATCACGGCAATCGGCATCCAGGACAGCGGCGAGACCATGCGCAGGAATTGCAGCGACGGTGTGAGCGCCCGGTCGAGCCAGCGGATTCGCCCGATGAGAAAGCCGAGCGGCACGCCTAGCACGACGGCCCAGGCCAGGCCCACAGCGATCCGTCGCAGGCTTGCGAGCACGTGCCGGCCGAGTTGCTCGTCGCGAATCAGCTCGGGCAGGGCGCCGAGGGCGGCCGATGGCGAGAATTGCGCCGCGAGCGAGCCTGGCACCGTGAAAAGCGCGATGCCCAGCCACCAGATGGCAACAATGGCGGCGAGCCCGGTGACGCCGAGCCATGCACGGCGTACTGCGCGTGTCGCCATGCCGGGCCGGGAAGGCACGCTAGCGCCGCGCGGGGTGACGGCTCCGGCGACCGTGCGCTCGACTGCGGTATCGGACGCGATATCAGACAACGATCGTCTCCTCCCGGGTAAAGCCGTCCGGCAGGCCGAACGCTTTCATGCCGCCCACCGCGGCGATGGCCTTCTTCACGAAGCGCTCGTCCACGAGGTCGCGGGCGACGAAAGCCGGGTCGAGCTTCGCAAGAAACGGTGCGCTGCCTTCGACCTGCGTCTTCTGCATGTGGCGCACCAACGCTTCGGTATAGCTCGGATACGGGTAGGGCTGGAAATCGATGCGCTTCTCATGCCAATCCGCGTGCACGATCGCCTTGTCGGCGAGATAGCGGCCCTGCTCGGATGCGGCCGGCGCCAATACGCGCTGCAACACCTGGAACGGATGCGGCGTGTAGCGATTTTCGCCTTCCTTCGAGAGCAGGCGCGCGGCGTCTTCCGGGTGGGCGCGCGTCCATGCCTGCGCCTTCACGATGGCGTCGACGACTTTCTGCGACCACGCCGGGCGCGACGTCAAGTCGCGCTCGTGCATGGTGACGACGCAGCACGCGTGGTTTTTCCATACGTCCCCTGTAAAGCGCAGGATCTTGCCGACCTTCAGATTCTCGGCAGCGGCGTTGAACGGTTCGGCCACGATGTAGCCCGCGATCTGTTTGGCCGCGAGTGCGGGTGGCATATCGGACGGCGCCATGACGACCAGATTGACCTCGTTGGCCGCCGGCGTGCCGGTTTTCTTGAGCACGGGCGTGAGGCCGGCCGCGGCGAGCAGCCCTTGCAGCACCACGTTATGAATGGAGTACCAGAACGGGACGGCCACCGTCTTGCCGCCGAGCTCGCTTACCTTGTTCACGTCGTTCGCGACGGTAATGGCGCTGCCGTTGACGTGATTCCACGCCACGACCTTGGCCTGCGCCTGGCTGCCGTAGCGCGCCCAGACCGTCATCGGAGAGAGCAGGTGAACGACGTTGACCTGCCCTGAAAGGAATGCCTCGATGAGCTGTGCCCAGCTACGCAGGAGCGTCGGCTTTTCGGCCTTGACGCCGGCCTGCTCGAAGTAGCCGTTGTTGTGCGCGACGAGCAGCGGCGTCGCATCGGTGATCGGCAGGTAGCCGATGCGCAACGGCGCATCCGGCTCGGCCGCAGCGCGCGCGGCGGCCGAGGCCAGCAGCGGTGCGGCGCCCGCGACCGTCATCATCGAAGCAAGCTTGAGCCATTCACGGCGGGAAATTTGGCACATGGTCTGGGAATCCCCGTAAGTCTGGTCGGTGTGGTCTGTCGTGTGCGTTGGACGATGAGCCGCTGCGAGCCGTCACGCCGGCGTGCTCTCGCGCGACATCGCGCGCTGCAACGCCTGCAGGATTTCGATACGTAGCGTGCCCATCGCTTCGACGTGCGCCTCGCGCGGCGCGGGCACGTCCACTTGCCATTGGGCCAGCGTGCGTCCCTGGTTGCCCAACAGCACGATGCGGTCCGAGATGAGCAGGGCCTCGTCGATGTCGTGCGTGACGAGCACGGTCGCCGCGCCCGTGTCATGCACGACGGTGACGAGCAGTCGCTGCATGTCGGCGCGCGTCACTTCGTCGAGCGCCCCGAACGGCTCATCGAGCAGCAGCGCGCGTGGCTGCCGGGCGAGGCAGCGGGCAAGCGCGACGCGCTGTGCCATGCCGCCCGAGAGCTGCCGCGGATGCAAGCCATGCGCATGGGCCAGACCCACCTCGGCGAGCGCCGCGTCAATGCGCGCACGGCGCGTTTCGCGTGACAACGCCGGTTGACGGGAGAACGTCAGGCCGAATGCGACGTTGCGCTCGACCGACAGCCACGGCAGGAGGCACGGATCCTGGAATGCCAGTGCCACGTCGGGGCGCGGTCCCGTGAGCGGTGCATCCGCGACGGTGACGGTGCCCCGGCTCGGACGCAGCAGGCCAGCGGCAATGCGCAGCAGCGTCGACTTTCCCGACCCGCTCGGGCCCAGTACGGCAACGAGTTCCCCCGGTGCCACGGACAGGTCGACGCCGCGCAGGATTGCGCGCTCGCCATACGACAAGCCGATGTCGCGCAGCGTCAGGAACGATGAAGCCAATGACGATGCGCGCGAGGCTTCCTCGCGCGCGGTGGCGATGAACGTGTCGGTGTGCGCGCGTTGCGTCGCTGCGGGTCGAGTCATGAGGCCGTTCCGGTCTTGCGCTGCGCGCGCTGCGCCGCGAGCTGGTTCTTCAACTGGACGAGGCTCGGCGTCACGATAGGCACGAACGCCGCCTCGCGCTGACGCCGGGCAACGCCCGACAGGCCGCGCAGATAGCCGCGCCCGCCGCCTGCCTGCACCTCGAGCGTGGCGGCGCCGTGGACCACGCCCGCCAGGGCAATGCGCAGTTCGAACAGGCGCGCGGGCGATGCCACGAACTCGCCCTGCAGGACGCCCGACTTCAGTCGCGCCGCGAGGGCGTGCAACTGTTCGTGCAAGGCCGCGGCTTCGTCGGCGAGGGCGGCGCTCGCGCCGGGCCCCCCTTCGTCGGCGCCCGCCAGGCTGCGGCGCGCGAGTCCCAGCGACATCCCGCACTGCAGGCCGAGAAACGCCGGGCGCACATGCGTCAGCCACGCAGGTGCGTCGTCGGTGATCCGGTCGTCCTCGGTCACCAGCGCTTCCTTTATCTGCAACGCCGCGGTGTTGGTGCCGCGCAGGCCGACCAGATCGAGGTCGTCGCTACGCGTGACGCCCGGCGTGTGGTGCGCAATCGCGAAGATCGACGGCGGACCGCCCGACGCGTGATCGACGGCGGCGGCGGCCACGAAACCCTGCTTGCGCAGATTCGTGATCCACGGCAGGCCGCCGCTCACGCGCCAGGCGCGCCCCCCGCTTGCCATGTCGGCGGGCGCGGCGGCGTCGACCGCCCGGATCTGCAGCGGCTCGATCGCCGAGAGATATTTCATGGCGTTCGACAATCCGGTCGCCCCGGCGAGCTCGCCCGAGAGCAGCGTTGGCAGCAGGCGCTCGCGCAGCCCGCGGTTGGGGCTTTGCAGCAGGTACTCGATGAACGTGCGTTGTCCCCACAGCACAAAGGCGGCGGCGAACGAGTGCTCGGCAACCTCGGCCACGCTGTCGATCGCGTCGCCGATGGTGCCGCCGTCGCCACCCAATTCGCTCGGTACGCCGATGCGCAGCAGCCCGGCTTCGGCCAGGTGGGGCACGACGGCGCCGCACAGCGTGGCGTCCGTGTCCAGCGTTTCGGCATTGACGTCGAGCCAGGACGCCAGTCCCGGCGCACGCACCGCTAGCCCGCGCTGACTGGCTGAGGCGCTCATGCCGCTTTTTCCTTCGGCGCCCAGCGGTACGCCGCCAGTTGCGGATTCAGCTCGTTCTGCGACAGGTTGTTCGCGAAGTTGCAAAGCGTCGCCAGCGAGATGCCGAGCACGACTTCGAGCGCGGCCGCGTCGCTGTAGCCGGCCGCCTTGAAGGCAGCGAGTTCGGCGTCCGATACGGCGCCGCGCGTGGCGATCACCGCGCGGGTGAACACGGCAACCGCGTCGAGCTTGGCGTCGGAGAGGGAGCGCTGGTCGCGAATTTCGTCGACGAGCGCCTCGGGCAATTGCGCCTTCTTCAGCGCCACGGCGGTGTGGCCGGCCACGCAGAAGCCGCAACCATGGATGCCTGCCGCCGTGATCTGCACGACTTCGCGTTCGGCGAGCGTCAGGCTCGCACGGCCGTTGATGGCGCCGACCGTCAGATATGTTTCCAGTGCGGTCGGGGCATTGGCCAGCGACGCCACCAGATTGGGCAGGAACCCGTTCGCCGCGAGCGATTTCTCCAGGAACGGACGGCTCGCCTCCGGGGCGGTCTCGAGGGTATGCAATGGCAGTCGGCTCATATCGGGCTCCTTACAGTCGAGCATCCATTGTGCGCAAGCCTGGACGCCGGCTCAATGCGCGCCCGTCTGCAAAATATGCGGATTTGTCTCATTGGGCGACGGCCACGGCCCATCGCGGCATCGGTTGCTGGCGGGAAGGGGAGACGGCGACGGGGGCGGGGGCGGGCCCGGCAACGCGCCCGGTGAGCGTCAGTGCAGCGGGTACGGCTGCACCGCGCCGGTGGCGGGCGCGACAAGGCGGCCATCGGAGGCCTGACTCTGGCGCCGCCACGCGCCCGGCTGGATGCCCGTCACGCGCTTGAACGCCTGCGCAAACGCGGACTCGGACTGATAGCCGACCTGCTCCGCGGCTTCGGGCACGGGAACGCCAGCGCGCAACAGCGCGGCCGCCGTCTTCATGCGCACCAGTGTCACGAATTGCGCCGGCGGCTGCCCGCCAATCTCCGCAAACTGCTTGCAAAAGCGTGCCCGCGACATGTGGACGAACGCGGCCATCGCATCCGTCGTCCACCGCTCCCCGGGTGATTCGATGATCGCCGCGGCCAGGCGGCCGAACGCGTCGCGGCGCATCAGGCGCCACATCCCCGGTGCGACGTCCTCGGCGTGGACGGCTTCGCGCAACGCGTAATAGAACAGCAGATCGGTGAGCCGCGCGAGCAAGGGCGACGGGGCTTCGCCCGGGCGTCGCGCCTCCGCCTGGATCAGCCCGAAAACTTGTGTCATCCCGTCAAGGCGGCCGCTGTCGCGGCGTGCCACGATCGGGTTCGGCAGCATGCCCAGGGCCAGCGCGTCGAGATCGGTTCGGAATTCGAAGAATCCGCATGCCAGAGAGACGGCGCGCGGCGTGGGCACCTGCGAGGCGGTTGGAAGGGGCAGGAGGGGCGGGAGGGGCAGGAGGGGCGGCAGCGGCGACATCGTGCCCGCGCGGGCGCTCAGATCGGCGGGGGGCTCGGGATCCGGCGACAGGCAGTGTGCAATGTCCGACAGCAGAAATACGGCATCGCCGGTATGCAGAGGGACGCTGCGCGCAGGGCGGCCGGCGGCGGCGCCGACATGGAGGTGGCAACTGCCGCCCAACACCAGATGGAAGCTCGCGCGCTGATGCCCTGCCGTACTCGCCTGATACGTCCCGCAATACTCCCCGACATGAAAGAGCGTGCTCTTCAGTTCGAGCCCGGCGAGCAACCAGTCAGCAACGCGGTCAGGGTCGGAAGCGGCGATGGCGTCCGCCCGACGCCCGCCCCAATCGCGGTTATCTGCCCAATCTCCCATCGCCCGTTCCTCGTCCGGCATTTCAGTACCCCCAGGTCCCGGTTCGACCGCCCCGGCAAAACATCCATGCTCCCTACGCACATCGGAGTGGGCAACTATTTTTTTGTTGATTGCTTATGACTGATTGGGGGAGGTGGCGCCGTGGGGACCCGGTCACGTGCCGCGACCCCGGCGTCGCCGGCAAGCGACGCCTTTCCAGTCCCCGGGCAATGTGCGCGGGTGCGCTGCTTTTCGGACAGGCATGAAAAAAGCCGATGATCATCGATCATCGGCTTTTCAAATATTCTTGGTGCCCAGAAGAGGACTCGAACCTCCACGGTGTTACCCGCTAGTACCTGAAACTAGTGCGTCTACCAATTCCGCCATCTGGGCCCCGTCAACTCGCACACCTGTTTTTGTGTGCTCGCTGCGAAGAAGTGGGATTATGCATGGGGCGTCTGATGCTGTCAATACGTTTGCTCAAAAATCTGAATGCGGCACCCCCGACTCAAGCCGCTACCCCCAAATGCTCGGCTCGTATCATCTCGATCAAATGCCGTAACCCCGGCAGCGTCTGCCGTCGGCTCGGGTAATACATCGACAACGGCGGCCCGTCCACCGCCCAATCCGTCAGCACCGCCTCCAGCTCGCCCCGCGCCAATTGCCCCGACACATTGCGCTCCAGCACATATCCCAACCCCAGCCCGCCGACCGCCGCCGCAATCACCCCGTCACTCTCGTTGATGCTCAACGCCCCCGGCACGTCCAGCTCGATGGCCGTTGGACCGTTGCCCAACTCCCATTTGTATAACGTGTTATCACCCAGGCGCATCCGGATGCAGTTGTGCGACATCAGGTCCTGCGGCACCCGCGGCCGACCGCGCCGCGCCAGATAAGCCGGCGACCCCACCACGATCCACTTCAACGTGGGCGTCAACGGCGTCGCGATCATGTCGCCCGGCACCGTATCCCCATACCGCATGCCCGCGTCATAACCCTGCGCCACAATGTCCAGCATCCGGTCGTCCACCGTCACATCCAGTTCGATGTCGGGATACGACGCCACAAACCGCGGCAATATCGGATCGAGCAGCAAACGCGCGGCATCGCGCGGCACATTCAACCGCAACCGGCCCGCCGGCGCTGCCCGATACCGGTCCAACGCCCCAATCGCCGACGCGATCTGCTCCAGACCCTGCTCCAACTCCTTCGCCAACGCGGCGCCCGCCGCCGTCGGCGACACGGAACGGCTCGTCCGATTCAACAGCTTCACTCCCAGACGCGCCTCCAGGTTGCGCATCGCGTGACTCAGGGCCGAGGTCGTCACGCCCAACTCCGCAGCGGCCTCCCGGAAACTCTGACGACGACAAATGGTGACAAAAACGTTCAGGTCGGCAAGCTCGCCGCGAGTAAAGGCTGGCATGTAGTTTCCAACAGGTAACGGATTAAGTGCTCATTGAATAATATTCATTTTTTTATGAGCAAAATTCTACCTATTTTCCATCTCGAGTCCACCGCGTTGGCTGTGGACGCCGCGCGGCAATACGCCAGGCCCCATATGGGGCATACGGGGCATATGGCGCATCGGGCCTACGGCGCATACGGCAGCGGCATCTGCGACGTCGCGCGGATCCGGTCATGTGCCGCGCCCCCGGCGTCGCCGGCAAGCGATGCCTTTCCAGTCCCCGGGCTATGTGCGCGGGCGCATTGCTTTCCGGGCAAGCATGAAAAAAGCCGATGATCATCGATCATCGGCTTTTCAAATATTTTTGGTGCCCAGAAGAGGACTCGAACCTCCACGGTGTTACCCGCTAGTACCTGAAACTAGTGCGTCTACCAATTCCGCCATCTGGGCCCCGTCAACTCGCACACCTGTTTTTGTGTGCTCGCTGCGAAGAAGTGAAATTATGCTGATGCGATGCGGGAGTGTCAACAGTTCGGGCGAAAAAAATTTTGTTTCCGTCACCCTCATGCGCTCCCACGCTCGAAATCCGCACAGGTGGCAGATTTCGCGAGGTTTGCCGTATGATTGTCCCTGTTCGTGCTGCCACGCAATCGCGGGCCGCACGACACCACGGACCGTCGGGCGCATGGTGCGCCACTCGGCCGGACTCAACCGGCACAGCAACGCTACCGACCTTTGAGCAAATATCCCTATCCGATCCCGAGTCGCGAAGAGATCCTCGGTGTCCTGCGCACCGCAGACTCCGCGCTGTCCGCCAACGATATCGCCGAATCCCTGGCCATCAAGAAGCAGGAACGCGAAGGCTTCTTCAAACGCCTCGCCGCCATGGAACGCGACGACCAGATCCGTCTCGACCGGCGCGGTTACTATCAACTGACCCACCCGTCGAACTTCATCGCAGGCCGCGTCATCGGCCACCGCGACGGCTACGGCTTCGCCGTGCGCGACGACGACGGCGATGATCTCTTCCTGCCCAACGAGGAAATGAAGAAGGTCATGCACAATGACCGCGTCCTCCTGCGCATTGCCGGCTACGACCGCCGCGGTCGCCCCGAGGGCCATATCGTCGAGGTCGTCAGCCGTGCCAACACCCACGTCATCGGTCGGCTTCTCAACGAGAACGGCGTCATGGTCGTCGCCCCGGAAGACAAGCGCATCGGCCACGACATCCTCATCCCGCCCCGCGCCCAGGGCAAGGCCAAGGTCGGGCAGGTCGTCTCCGTCGAACTTACCGACTACCCGAGCCGCTACAGCCAGCCCATCGGCCGGGTCTCGGAAGTGCTTGGCGACATCGACGACCCCGGCATGGAAATCGAGATCGCCGTGCGCAAGTATGGCGTGCCCCACCAGTTCTCGGCCGAGGCGCTCGCCGCCGCCGGCGCGTTGCCCGACGAGGTCCGCGCGCCGGACCTGCGCCATCGCATCGACCTGCGCGACGTCCCGCTCGTCACGATCGACGGCGAAGACGCCCGCGACTTCGACGACGCCGTCTACTGCGAGCCGGCCAAGGTCGGCCGAACGAACGGCTTTCGCCTGATCGTCGCCATCGCCGACGTCTCGCACTACGTCACTCCCGGCGGCCCGCTCGACGCCGACGCCCTCACGCGCAGCACGTCCGTCTACTTCCCGCGACGCGTCATCCCGATGCTCCCGGAGAAGCTCTCGAACGGCCTGTGCTCGCTCAACCCGGACGTCGATCGCTGCGTGCTCGTGTGCGACGCACTCGTGGCCGCGAACGGCGACGTGAAGGCCTATCAGTTCTATCCGGCAGTCATCCACTCGGCCGCGCGCCTCACCTACACGGAAGTCGCCGCGGTCCTCGGCAACACCAAGGGCGCCGAAGCCCAACGCCGCGCGGCGCTGCTGCCGCATCTGCAGAATCTGTACGATCTCTACAAGGTGCTCGCCAAGGCGCGCAAGACGCGCGGCGCCATCGAATTCGATTCGACGGAGACGTATATCGTCTGCAACGCGCAAGGCAAGATCGAGCAGATCCTGCCGCGCACCCGTAACGACGCACACCGGCTCATCGAGGAATGCATGCTCACGGCCAACGTATGCGCCGCGGACTTCCTCAAGCGTCACAAGCAGCCGGGCCTGTATCGCATTCACGCCGGCCCGTCCGGCGAGCGCCTCCAGGTGCTGCGCACGTTCCTCAAGACGCTCGGCCTCACGCTGGGCGGCGGCGACGAGCCCGCCACGTCCGACTATGCGGAACTCATGACGCAGATCGAAGCGCGGCCCGACGCGCCCATGCTGCAGACCATGCTGCTGCGCTCGATGCAGCAGGCCGTCTACAGTCCGGACAACATCGGTCACTTCGGCCTCGCGTATCCGGCCTATACGCACTTCACCAGCCCGATTCGCCGCTACCCCGATCTGCTCACGCACCGTGCGATCAAGGCCGTGCTCGCGGGCAAGAAGTACGAGCCGATCATTCCCGAGGGCGTCGAAATGACGACCGGCCTCTCGCCCCACGCGCGCAAGCTGCAGAAGGACGACGAGGCCGCGAAGAGCAAGAAGGCGCCTTCGGCGAAGAAGCGCGACGCCATCTGGGACGAGCTCGGTCTGCATTGCTCGGCCAACGAGCGCCGCGCGGACGAAGCCTCGCGCGACGTCGAGGCCTGGCTCAAGTGCTACTTCATGCGCGACAAGCTCGGCGAGGAGTACGGCGGCACGGTAAGCGCCGTCACCTCGTTCGGCATTTTCGTGCAGCTCGACGATTTGTTCATCGAAGGCCTCGTACACGTGACCGAACTCGGCAGCGACTACTTCCAGTTCGACGAAGTGCGTCACGAACTGCGCGGCGAGCGCACCGGCATCCGTTACCGTCTGACCGACCGTGTGCGCGTGCAGGTGAGCCGCGTGGATCTCGACGCCCGCAAGATCGACTTCCGGCTCGTGCGCGAACCGAATGCCCGCTCGCTCGCGAAGACCTCGGGACGCGCCGAGCGCGGCGGTGCACCGGTCCCGGCGCCGGCAGCGGGCACGCCGGGTCTCGCCGGAACGGCCGGCGCCGGCCCGAGCATCCGTCAACTGCCCAAGGGCGGTGCGCTGCTCAACGGCGTGCAGCCGGCGCCGGTCGGCAAGCGCCCCGCCAAGCCGAAGTCGGCGAGGGTAAAGGCCGCGCGCGCCGAGCGAGGCGCGGCGCCGGCCAAGCGCAGCGGCGGCAAGGCGCCGGCGAAGCATTCGGGAGGTCCGGCGAAGAAGCCGCGGCGCGGATAAACCGCGCAATGCGATGTTTGCAGTAAGATGGGCGCCTTGTGCCGGCGGCGGGCGGCATGTGGTGCCCGCGAGTCTGATGCGGCGGCGGTTGTCCTACCGGGCACCGCCGCCGTCGTGCTTTGTGCCGCTCGAGTGCCACGTTGCCCGAGCGAGCCGCGCACACGCTATTTTGAGGATGTGAAATGAGTCAACTGAAATTGCTGTTCGGCTTTCACGCCGTGACGGCACGCCTGCGCCACGATGCCGGCAGCATCGAGGAGATCTACTACGACCCGAGCCGCCGCGATCGGCGCATGACGGATTTCCTGAAGCATGTGGAATCGGCCAAGGGCGCGCCGGGCGTCAAGATCAAGGTGATTCAGGCCGACGGCAAACGTCTGGACGGCATGGCGGGATCGTCGCGGCACCAGGGCGTGGTCGCGCGGGCGCAGGAAGTGTCGCTGGCGCTCAATCTGGACGAGTTGCTCGACGGCATTTCGGGGCCGCCGCTGTTGCTGGTGCTCGACGGCGTGACCGATCCGCACAACCTCGGGGCGTGCCTGCGCGTGGCCGACGGGGCAGGCGCGCACGCCGTCATCGCGCCGAAGGATCGCGCCGTCGGCCTGAACGCCACGGCGGCCAAGGTCGCCAGCGGGGCGGCCGAGACCGTGCCGTACATCATGGTGACGAATCTCTCGCGCACGCTGCGCGAGCTCAAGGATCGCGGCATCTGGGTGGTGGGAACGTCGGACGACGCGCCAGCCGACATCTACGGCACCGATCTGAGGGGCCCGATGGCCATCGTGATGGGCGCGGAAGGCGAGGGCATGCGCCGCCTCGTGCGCGAGAACTGCGACTCGCTGATGCGCATTCCGATGGCCGGCGGCTGCGAAAGCCTGAACGTCTCCGTGGCCAGCGCCGTTTGCCTGTATGAGGCCGTGCGCCAGCGCGCGACGGTGAGCGCGGCAGCCGCGGCGATCAAGCCGGCGAAGTAAGCTCGCCCGCGCACGCCGCGTGAGCGGCGGGTGCGCCTAGCGTGCCGCGTCGATCAGCGCTTCGAGCTTGATGGCGTCCGCGGCGAATGCGCGAATGCCTTCGGCGAGCTTTTCGGTGGCCATCGCGTCGTCGTTGAGCTGCAAGCGGAAGGACGGCTCGTCCGTCTTCACGCGATCGATCACGGCCTCGCGGGCTGCCTTCGGATCCAACTCGCGCTTGACTTCGCCTTCGGTCGTGTGCAGTTGTTCGAGCAGCGCCGGGCTGATCGTGAGCAGATCGCAGCCGGCCAGCGCGAGGATTTGCCCCGTCGAGCGGAAGCTGGCGCCCATGACTTCCGTTTCGTAACCGAAGTGCTTGTAGTAGCGGTAGATGGCCGAGACGGAGCGCACGCCGGGATCGTTCGCGCCGGCGTTCGCCGCCTCGTCCCAATTCGCGCCTGCCGATTTCTTGTGCCAATCGTAGATGCGGCCGACGAACGGGGAGATCAGCCGCGCACCGGCTTCGGCGCAGGCGGCCGCCTGCACGAGGCAGAAGAGCAGCGTCATGTTGCAGCGGATGTTCTCGCGCTCGAGGATTTCGGCCGCGCGGATGCCTTCCCACGTCGACGCAATCTTGACGAGTACGCGTTCGCGCTCGATGCCCTGCGCTTCGTACATTGCGATGAGCTTGCGCGCGCGGGCGACCGTGCCCGCAGTGTCGAACGACAGCCGTGCATCCACCTCGGTCGACACGCGCCCAGGCACGATGTCGAGGATTTCGCGCCCGAACGCGATCAGCAGACGGTCGATGATTTCGTCGGTGGACTCGGCGCGATGCTCGCCGACCACGCGCGTGAGGATCGGCCGGTAGGCGTCCTTTTGCACCGCGCCCAGAATCAGCGAGGGGTTTGTGGTGGCGTCCTGCGGCTTGTAGGCGGCCATCGCCTGAAAGTCACCCGTATCGGCGACGACGATCGTGTGGCGTTTGAGCTGGTCGAGCAGGTTCATGAGAGCGGCCTTGCGACAGTGCATTGCGTGACATGATGCCGAGCGCACCCGACAGAGGGGGACGCGACCGGCGCGGGACGGCAGGAGTCGAGCGTCGAGTCTCGATGACGGGGGCTGGCCAAATGCGGCCTGCCGCTGACGTGCGAGAGGCGCGGGGCCACGAAATACGGCGCGTCCCGTCCGACTCCGGTAAACTTCCGACTTTACCAAACTTTGCCGGAATTCCCCATGACCCAGGACGAACTCAAACGCTTGGTCGGCCAGGCAGCCGCCGACTATGTGAACCAACACGTGCCCGAGGGCAGCGTGATCGGCGTGGGCACCGGCTCCACGGCCAATTGCTTCATCGACGCGCTGGCCGCGCACAAGGGCCGATATCGCGGCGCGGTCTCCAGTTCCGAAGCGAGCACCGAGCGCCTGCGCAAGCATGGCATCGAAGTGTTCGACCTCAACCAGATCGAGAGCCTGCCCGTCTATGTGGACGGGGCCGATGAAATCAACGCGCTCGGCCATATGGTCAAGGGCGGCGGCGGCGCGCTCACGCGCGAGAAGATCGTCGCGTCCGTGGCCAGGGAATTCGTCTGCGTGGTCGACGCTTCCAAGGAAGTGGCCGTGCTCGGCGTGTTCCCGCTGCCCGTCGAAGTCATCCCCATGGCGCAGGCGAGCGTCGCGCGCGCGCTGGCGGCGCTCGGCGGCAAGCCGCAGGCACGCGTGCGGGCCGACGGCAGCCCGTATGTGACCGACAACGGCTGCGCGATCCTCGACGTGCACGGTCTGCAGATCCTCGACCCCGTCGCGTTCGAGACGCAGGTCAATCAGATCCCGGGCGTGGTGACGGTCGGCCTCTTCGCGCAGCGCGGCGCCGACATCACGCTCATGGGCACGCCGCAAGGCGTGCGCACCATCGACTACAAGAGCTGATCGCCGGAGGGCAGGATGGCTGGATCGCGTCGTCTTCCCGAAACCTGGTTCCGTCGAGGACTGTGGCTGATTGCCGTGCTGTTTGCGGCGTTCCTGATCGGTCTTGGCGGTCTCGTCGTCGATCAGTTGCCGGGCGTGGCGCAGGCGCCGACGCTCGAATCCTTCGTGGACCCGGTGCAGGCGCGGCGCGCGGATGCGGCCATCAGGCAGGCGCAGACGCAGCTCGAAGATGTGGCGAGCCAACTGGAGACGGCGCGTCTTCAGCTCAAGGCGCGCAGCACGGCGTATCGCAACGCGCGCGAGTCGTTCAACGACTGGGTCGCCACGCGCACGGCCACGGCGCAGGCCAGCCAGGATGCCGAGCTCGTGTCGCGCACGCGAGCGCTCGACGCGCTCAAGGCGGCCGAGCGCGATGCGCAGACGCAGGTCGACGGTCTTGAAGCCAAACAGCTCGATGCGCAACGCAGCGTCCAGTCGGCGCGCAATGCGCGCGATGCGCTCAACACGGCGGCCGGTGAGCAGTTGGCCGCCATGCAGCACGCGCGGGAGTTGAAGGTCTTCGGCATTCGTCTGGCGCTGACCTTGCCGCTGCTGGCGGTAGCGGGCTGGCTGTTCGTGCGTCAGCGCAAGAGCACGTGGTGGCCGTTCGTCTGGGGTTTCATCTTTTTCGCGCTGTTCGCATTCTTCGTCGAGCTGGTGCCGTATCTGCCGGACTATGGCGGCTACGTGCGCTACCTTGTGGGGATTGTGCTGACGGTATTGATCGGCCGCTATGCGATCGTCTCGCTGCAGCGATATCTGGCGCGCCAGAAGGCGGAAGAGCAGTTGCCGGACGAGGAGCGGCGCAAGACGTTGTCATACGATCTGGCGCAAGCGCGTCTGGCGAAATCGGTGTGTCCGGGTTGTGAGCGGCCGGTAAAGCTCGACGATGTCGAGCGCGACTTCTGCGTGCACTGCGGCATCTGTTTGTTCGATCGTTGCGGGACGTGCACCACGCGAAAGAACGCGTTCGCGCACTTCTGCCATCACTGCGGGGCGCGTTCGGCGGGTAGTGGCGCAGGAGGTGCAGTGAGCGCCGCATAGCGACGCCGCCCCAGGCGATCGAGCGCAGAGCAAAAGGCTGAGCCCGAAATCCGGGAACTCAGCCTTTTGCTTTTGACGGAAGGCGCTGTGTGCGAGTGCGGGGACGGATCGGCGCCCTCAATCGCTCGTCAATCGCTCCTCAATCGCCCCCCGATCGCCCCCCGATCGCCCCCGATCGGCAGTCCTTTTTGCCGCGAGTCCGGTTGATGTCCGGCTGATGTCCGGGGGAGGCCTTCGGGGCTGGGTAGCTAGACGATGCCCGGCCCTGGTTTATTCCGACGCCGGCGGTACGTACCCTTGCGCGACGTCGGCGCCTTCGCCGAAGAAGTACTTTTCGGTTTGCTTGACGAGGTACTGGCGTGCGCGCGGGTCGGCCATGTTCAGGCGATTCTCGTTGATGAGCATCGTCTGTTGCTTGAGCCACCCGGCCCACGCTTCCTTGGAGACGCTTTCCCAGAGGCGTTTGCCGAGTTCGCCGGGCATCGGCGGGAAATCGAGACCTTCGGCTTCTTTGCCGAGTTTGACGCATTGGACCATGCGGGCCATGGGGAACTCCTTCGTAATCGTGGTATGCCGGATGGCAACAAAGTGGGTTGCCGCGTTATCGGGCGGTGGCGGTGCAGACTGGCCGCGCCTGCCCGCGCGGGTGTGTCATTCCCGATCGGCCGGTGGATCTGTCCGTCGATCGTCGATAGCGGGATATGGGGGCAGCGAGGCGCAACACAAGAGACGCGTTGCATCGCGCGTGCCGGCCGCCCCGTTCACCGTTACAGTTTCTTGATCAGCACCAGCGAGCGGCGCTGCCAGTTATAGAGGCGGCGGCGGTCGGCGGGCAGGTCGTCCACGCCGGCCTTGACGAAGCCTCGCTTGAGGAACCAGTGCTCGGTGCGCGTGGTAAGCACGAACAGGCGTTCCAGTCCGCGCGCCCGGGCGCGCTGCTCGATGTGTTTGAGCAGCCGTTCGCCGTCGCCGGAGCCCTGCGCTTCCGGGTCGACCGTGAGGCAGGCCATCTCGCCGATGCGCTCGGTCGGGTACGGATAGAGCGCGGCGCAGCCGAACAGACGCCCGTCGTGCTCGATGACCGAGAAGTGGTCGATATCGCGCTCGAGCTGGTGGCGGCCGCGGCGCACGAGCGTGCCGTCCGCTTCGAGCGGTTCGATCAGTTGGAGAATGCCGCCGACGTCGTCGATCGTCGCTTCACGCAGGCTCTCGAGATTCTCGTAAGAGATCATGGTGCCCACGCCGTCGTGCGAAAACAGTTCGAGCAGCATGCTGCCGTCGAGCGCGAACGGCACGATATGGGCGCGGGCCACGCCGGCCCGGCAAGCGCGCGTGGCGTACTTCAGGTAGAACGCCGAATCGCGGTCCAGCGTGCCTTGCGACTGCATGCGCTGCGCGTCTTCGAGCGTGAGCTCGCGCTGCAGCTCGTTGTATTCGTTGAGAATGCCGGGCGTCTCGGTAATGAAGATCAGCTTGTCGGCGCGCAGCGCGATGGCCGCCGACGAAGCCACGTCTTCCATCGTGAGGTTGAACGACTGACCCGTCGGCGAGAAGCCGAGCGGTGAGAGCAGCACGATCTTGCCGTTGGCGAGCGAGAGGCGAATCGATTCCGCGTCCACCTTGCGGACCACGCCCGTATGCTGGAAGTCGACGCCGTCGACGATACCGACCGGTCGGCCGGTGACGAAGTTGCCCGAGACCACGCTGATGCGCGCGTTGCCCATGGGCGTGTTCGGCAGGCCCTGGCTGATCGACGCCTCGATGTCCAGCCGCAACTCGCCCGCCGCTTCCTTCACCGCCTCGAGCGCCGCGGCGTCCGTGATGCGCATTTGCTGGGCGAAGTGCGACTCGATATGTCGCAGGCGCATCTGCTCTTCGACCTGCGGCCTCGAGCCGTGCACCAGCACGATGTGCATGCCCATGGCGCACAGGAGGGCGACGTCCTGGATCAGGGAGTCGAGCCCGCCGGCGGCGACCAGCTCACCGCCGAAGGCGACGACGAACGTCTTGTCGCGAAATGCGTGGATGTAGGGGGCAACCGAGCGCAGCCAGTCCACGAACTGGGCCTGGCGGGCGGTCTCTTCGTCTTGTACGGCGGGGTCGGGTTCGGTCAGCATGAGTGTACGTGCGCAAACATGCGCAGATTATATAATGCGCGCCCATGGCAAGTGATGAACGAAATCGACAATCGAAGCCCCCGAAGCCGAAAGTGACGGCGCCGGGGCACACGCGCGGTCCCGCACGGCAAACGGCGGCGGCGCCCGGAACTCGCGCCACGCTGGCGGAGCGCGCCGCGCGCGAGGCCGAACGACTCGCCGCCCGGCAGGCCGCCGCCAATCGCGTGCCTGAAATCACCTTCCCCGAGGCGCTGCCCGTGTCCGGCCGCCGCGAAGAAATCGCGCGCGCCATTGCCGGGCACCAGGTCGTGATCGTGAGCGGTGAGACCGGCTCGGGCAAGACCACGCAGCTTCCCAAAATCTGCCTCGCACTCGGCCGCGGCCTCGGCGCGGGCGGCACCGGCCTGATCGGCCACACGCAGCCGCGCCGTATCGCGGCCTCGGCCACCGCGCGCCGCATCGCCGAGGAACTGAACACGCCGCTGGGCGAAATCGTCGGCTTCAAGGTCCGCTTCAACGATACGCTCTCGGGAGGTGCCTCGGTCAAGCTCATGACCGACGGCATTCTGCTCGCCGAGACGCAGACCGATCCGCTGTTGCGCGCCTACGACACGATCATCATCGACGAGGCCCACGAGCGCAGCCTGAACATCGACTTCCTGCTCGGCTATCTCAAGCAACTGCTGCCGCGCCGACCCGATCTCAAGGTGATCATCACCTCGGCCACCATCGACGCCGAGCGCTTCGCGCGCCATTTCGGCACGGGCGAGGGGGACAATCTGCGCCCGGCGCCCGTCATCGAGGTGAGCGGCCGTCTCTACCCGGTCGAAGTGCGCTACCGGCCAATCCAGGACGATGCGCGCATCGCCGCCGCGCAGGGGCGGGATGGACGTGATGGGCGCGAGGCCGGCCGGGCGAGCGCCAGGGACCGCGAACGCGATCTGATGGACGGCATCGTCGACGCCGTCGACGAACTCTGCCGCGAAGGCCCCGGCGACGTGCTGGTCTTCCTGCCCGGCGAGCGCGAAATTCGCGAGGCCGCCGAGTCGCTGCGCAAGCACCATCCGCCGCACACCGAAATTCTGCCGCTATACGCGCGGCTGTCGGCCGCCGAGCAGGAGCGCGTGTTCAAGCCGTCGAACGCCCGGCGCATCGTGCTCGCCACGAACGTGGCCGAAACGTCGCTCACCGTGCCTGGCATTCGCTACGTGGTCGACGCGGGCACCGCGCGCGTGAAGCGCTATTCGTACCGCAACAAGGTCGAGCAGCTGCAGATCGAACCGATTTCGCAGGCCGCCGCCAACCAGCGCGCCGGCCGATGCGGGCGCGTGGCCGACGGTGTTTGCATTCGCCTGTACGACGAAACGGATTTCCAGTCGCGTGCGCGTTTCACCGACCCGGAGATCCTGCGCTCGTCGCTCGCCGCGGTCATTCTGCGCATGCAGTCGCTGCGGCTCGCGAAGGTCGAGGAATTTCCGTTCATCGAGCCGCCGCCCGGACGCGCCATCGCCGACGGCTACCAGTTGCTCAACGAACTGGGCGCGGTCGACGACGCCAATCAGCTCACGCCGCTGGGCCGCGAGCTGGCGCGCCTGCCGCTCGACCCGCGCGTTGGCCGCATGATCCTCGCCGCGCGCGATCACCAGTCGCTGCGCGAAGTGCTCATCATCGCGAGTGCGCTGGCGGTGCAGGACCCGCGCGACCGGCCGATCGAGGCGCAGGACGCCGCCGACAACGCGCATCGCAAGTTTGCCGACGAGCGCAGCGAATTCCTCTCGTGGCTGAAGATCTGGCACTGGTTCGAGCAAGCCATCGCGCACAAGAAGTCGAACCGCCTGCTCGCGCAGGCGTGCCGCGACAACTTCCTCTCGCAGTTGCGCCTGCGTGAATGGCGCGACGTCCACAGCCAACTCCTCACGGTCGTGCGCGAGCAGGGCTGGCGCATCAGCGAGACCGAGGCCACCTATGAGCAGGTGCACCTGGCGCTGCTCGCCGGGTTGCTGGGCAACATCGGCTGCAAGGCCGACGACGATCCCCACTTCCTCGGCGCGCATGGCATCAAGTTTCATATCTGGCCGGGCTCGTCGCTCGTGAAGAAAGCCGGGCGCTGGGTCATGGCCGGCGAGCTCGTCGAGACCAGCCGTCTGTACGCACGCTGCGTTGCGCGCATCGAGCCCGAATGGATCGAGCGCGTGGGCAGGCACCTCGTGAAGACGTCGTTGTCCGACGCGCATTGGGAGAAGAAGGCCGCGCAGGTCGTCGCCTACGAACGTGGCACGCTCTACGGGCTCACCATCTACGCGCGCCGGCGCATGAACTTCGGTCCGCGCGATCCGCGCCGCGCGCGCGAGATATTCCTGCGCAGCGCGCTCGTGGAAGGCGAATGGGAGACGAAGCTCCCGTTCTATGCGCACAACCGCAAGCTCATCGCCGATATCGAGCAGCTCGAACACAAGTCGCGTCGGCAGGACGTGCTCGTCGACGACGAACTGATCTACGCGTACTACGACGCGCATGTGCCCGCCGGCCTGTACGACGGCGCGGGCTTCGAGCATTGGTATCGCGAGACGGCCAGGGGAGCGCCCCGGTTGCTGTTCCTGGAGCGCGAGGACCTGATGCGTCACGAGGCCGCCGGCGTCACGACCGACCTGTTCCCGAAGAAGACGGCGATCGCGGGCGTGGAAATGGCGCTCACGTACCACTTCGAGCCGGGGTCGCCGCGTGACGGGGTCACGCTCGCGGTGCCGCTGTATGCCCTGAACCAGGTCGATGCGCGCCGGTGCGAATGGCTCGTGCCGGGCATGCTCAAGGAGAAGGTCCATCTGCTGATGAAGTCGCTGCCGCAGAAACTGCGGCGCCACTTCGTGCCCTTGCCGGAATACGCGGCCGGTTTCGTCGATCGCGCCACGTTCGGACAGGGGGCGCTGCTCGACGCAGTGATTGCCGACGCGCGCGAAGCGACAGGCGTCATGCTCAGGCCGAGCGACTTCAAGCTCGAAATGCTGCCGGCGCATCTGTCGATGAACTTCAAGGTGATCGACGAGCACGGGCGTCAGCTCGGCATGGGGCGCAATCTCGCGCAGTTGCGCGCCGAACTCGGCCAGCAGGCGCAGCGCACGTTCCAGGCGCTGGCGGCAAGGAGTGGTACGACGCCGACCGGCAACGTCGCGGGCGAGGCCCGGATATCTGCGCCGCAGGCCGGCCCGGCGGGCGGCAAGGTGCCAGCCCGCGGGCAGAAGGCGTCTTCGGGGGCGCCGGCTGCGGCTGTCGAGCCGGGCCGCTACGACAATCTCACGACGTGGAGTTTCGGCGAGTTGCCGGAGATGCTCGAGATACGGCGGGGCGGGCAGATCCTGTTCGGCTATCCGGCGCTCGTCGATCGCGGCGATCACTGCGATCTGGAGGTGTTCGACGATCCGGACGAGGCGCAGCGTCAGCATCGCGCCGGGCTGCGCAGACTCTTCGCGATCCAGCTGCGCGAGCAGGTGAAGTATCTGGAAAAGAACATTCCGGGCCTGCAACAGATGGCGATGCAATACATGAATCTGGGCACGCAGGAAGAACTGCGTGCGCAGATCGTGGACCTGGCGCTCGAACGCGCATGTCTTCAGCAGCCTTGGCCGAGCGACAACGCGTCGTTCGTCGCGCGCAAGGACGAAGGGCGAGGGCGGCTCACGCTGCTCGCGCAGGAAATCGCGCGGCTGGCGGGGCAGATTCTCGCCGAGTACGCCGCGTTGCAGAAAAAGCTCGCACAGGCCAGGCCGTTCGCGCAGGCCCATGCCGACCTGATGGCGCAGTTGCAGCGGCTGGTCGGCAAGCGCTTCCTGATCGACACGCCTTATGCGCAACTGGCGCATTTCCCTCGCTACCTCAAGGCGATGGCCGCGCGCATCGACAAGCTCAAGGCCGATCCGTCGCGCGACGCTCGCGCCATGAACGAGCTCGCGCCGCTGTTGCAGAACTGGCAGCGCGCCACGTCGCAACGGCGCGATCACGACGACGCCCGGTTGGACGAGTTCCGCTGGCTGCTCGAAGAACTGCGCGTATCGCTCTTCGCGCAGGAATTGCGCACGCCGATGCCCGTATCCGTCAAGCGCCTGCACAAGGTGTGGGAGGCGCTGCAACGTTAAGGCAAGGCGCGCGGGCCGGGCGTCGCGGCGCGCCGGCGGGGCGACTCGACGCTCGATGGCGCCCGCTCCCCGTGGGGGCGGGTGCCATTCTGGTACGCCGAGCGCAGGCGGGTTTGCGCGACGTCAACAAGTGTTGCAATTGTGTTTCGTCAGATCAAAAAAGGCGGCGCCGCGGCGCGCTGGCGGGGCGTTCCCGGCCTACAATAGCGAAACTTTTTTGTGCGACGGCGAGGTGCGGTGTGCGTGCGACGACGGTCCGTGCGCGGCCCCGTTGGCGATCTGCCGACCCAGGCTTCTCCCTCTTTTTCTCCCGAGAGATTCTGCAATGCGCAAACTTCTGATCGCCGCTGGCCTGGCGGCTTCCTTCGGTCTTGCGGCACTCGCCGGCCCCGCCGCGGCGGCGACGCCTGCCGCGAGCGACGGCGTGGTCGTCGTGCTCAATTCGGCCGACGCGAGCGTCAGCCTGATCGACAAGGCCACACAGAAGGTCATTCAGACGTTCCCGGTCGGCAAGGAGCCCCATCACCTGATGGCGACGCCGGACAACCAGTCGCTCATCGTGGCGAACTCGGTGGGCAACAACCTCGTTTTCCTGGACCCGAAGACGGGCCAGATTCAGCGCAAGATCGAGAACATCGAAGACCCGTACCAGATCGGCTTCTCGCCGGACAAGAAGTGGTTCGTGGCCAACGGCCTGCGCCTCGATCGCGTGGACGTGTACCGCTACGACGGCAAGAACCTGAGCGTTGCCCAGCGCATCCCGCTCAAGAAGATGCCAAGCCACCTGGTGTTCACTCAGGACAGCCGGCTCGTGTTCATCTCGTTGCAGGAATCGAACGAGATCGCGGCGATCGATCTGGCCACGCAGAAGGTGCTGTGGAAGATGAAGGTGGGCGACAGCCCGGCCGGCGTCTGGCTCACCCCGGGCGACAAGTATCTGCTCGTGGGCATGACAGGCGCGGACTACGCCGCCGTGGTCGACTGGCGCAACCAGAAGGTGGTGAAGACGATCCCGACGGGCAGGGGCGCCCATAACTTCCGCTCGCTCGCCGACGGCAAGCACGTGCTTATCTCCAACCGCGTGTCGAGCACCATCAGCATCATCGATCAGGACGCGCTCACCAACGTCGGCAATATCACCGGGCTGCTGCCGGGCCCGGACGACATGGAGCTCTCGGCCGATCGCAAGACGCTGTGGGTGACGTTCCGCTGGGCCCGCAAGGTCGGCATCATCGACCTGGCCTCACGCAAGCTCGTCAACACCATTGCGGTCGGGCGCTCGCCGCACGGGATCTATTTCTACGACCGCGCACCAGTGCTGTAACATCGGGGCATTGCCGCCCGTGCGCTATTGACCGGGCGTCGCCACGACGCCCGGCCCCGTGACATGTTCGATTCGCTGGTCGACGGTTTTTACGCCGCTTTTTCGGCGGCGCAGACCGAGATCTACACCCGCATCGTGCAGCCCGTGCTGTACGCCACCGGGCTGATGTCGCTTGCCGACGATGCCTTCGACGCCGTCCAGTTCTTCCTGATCGGCGTGCTCCAGATCGTGCTGATGCTCGCGCTGCTGCGCCCGCTCGAGTGGCTCGCGCCGGCCGAGCGGTGGCGCGAGCGACGTGCCGTGCGCGTAGACGTGATTTACACGCTGGTGCATCGGCTCGGGCTGTTCAATCTGGTGTTCTTCTTCGTGTTGCGCCCGCTCTTCGACGCTCTGCAGGCGTGGCTGCGGCTCGCCGGCTTCGTCAACGTCAATCTGGAGGATCTCTGGCCGGGCGTGACCGATCATGCGCTGGTGAGCTTCCTCGTCTATCTGCTGGTGCTCGATTTCGCCGGCTACTGGTATCACCGCTGGAGCCACACGTTCCGATGGTGGTGGGCGCTGCATGCCGTGCATCACAGCCAGCGCCAGATGTCGTTCTGGACCGATAACCGCAACCACCTGCTCGACGATCTGATCAAGGCGGCCTTCTTTGCCGTCATTGCCATCGTGATCGGGGTGAGCCCGGTGCAGTTCGTGCTGCTCGTGGCGGTGTCGGACTGGCTGCAGAGCCTGCAGCACACCAACACGCGCCTGCGCTTCGGCCGGCTCGGCGAGCGTTTGCTCGTGAGCCCGGCGTTCCACCGCCGGCATCATGCGATCGGCGTCGGCCACGAGGGGCGCCATCGCGGCTGCAACTTCGGCGTGCTGTTCCCGTGGTGGGACATGGCGTTGGGCACCGCCGACTTTTCGCGCGCGGGCGTCGCCACCGGCATTCGCGATCAGTTGCCGCCGCCCGCGGGCCGGCTGGTCGACTACGGCGAGGGCTTCTGGGCCCAACAGTGGCTCGGCCTGCAACGCCTTTGGGCGAGCCTTCGCCCGCGCCCGGCCGCCGGCCCCGGCGCCGATTCCGCGACCCGCACCGACCGTACCGAATCTGCATGAACGATATGCTTCGCGCGCTTGGCCGCGCGCTCGTGAGTCTGTTGCACCCGCGCATGCTGTGGCTTACCGCCATGCCGTTCGTCGTCTCGGGCCTCGTGTGGGGCGCCGTGATCTGGTTCGGCTGGGAGCCGTTTACCGACTTTCTGCGCGTGTGGCTCGAGCAGTGGTCGTTCACGCAGTGGATCTACCGCTTCTTCAACTACTTCGGCGTGGACAGCGTGCGCATGGCGCTCGCACCGTTCATTCTCGTGGCGCTGCTCGTGCCGTTGATCGTCGTGACGGCGCTGCTGCTCATTGCCGGCTGGTCCATGCCCGCGGTGCTGCGGCATCTGTCGCGCCGTCACTTCATCCATCTCGAAGCCCGGCGCGGCGGCTCGTTCTGGGGCAGCCTCGGGCAGTCGCTCGGCGCGACGGCGGTTTTTCTCGTCGCAGCGCTGCTGACGCTGCCGCTGTGGCTCGTGCCGCCGTTCTTCGCGATCGTGCCGCCGCTGCTGTGGGGCTGGCTCACGTATCGCGTGATGACCTACGATGCACTTGCTTTTCACGCGAGCCCGGAGGAGCGGCGCCGCATCGTGCGCGAACGCCGTTTGCCGCTGCTCGTGATCGGCGTTGCGACGGGGCTGCTCGGCTCGCTACCGACGCTGCTGTGGGTATCCTCGGTCATCATGATCGTGCTGTTTCCCGTCATCGCGCTGCTGGCGATCTGGCTCTACGTGGTGATCTTCGTGTTCTCGGCGCTGTGGTTCGCCCACTATTGTCTGCGCGCCTTGTCGCGGCTGCGGCTCGAGGAGGAGGCCGCGGCGCGGCACGAGCCGACGCTCGGCGCGACGGTCCTGCCGATGGCGGGCACACCGCTGCCCGAGACGGAGGACCTGCCGCCCGCATCGTCTGCCTCCGGCCCGCATGGGTCGCATGGGTCACCCAACGGTTCGTCGTGAAAGTGGCACAATCGTCGAATCGCGGCCCGGTCATTCCGGCTATCGGGCCGCGCCGCACGGCGGTAGTCGGCATGACCCGCACGACGGCATGACGCGCACAACCGGCAAGTCCCTCCCAGCCCCCTGACGACAGATAAAGGAAGCATCATGGCGGTCGGCATCATCATCATCGGCGACGAAATCCTCTCCGGACGTCGCCAGGACAAACATCTGCCCAAGATCATCGAACTGCTCACCGAGCGCGGCATGCAGCTCGGCTGGGCCGAGTACGTCGGCGACGACCCGGCGCGCATTACCGCCACGCTGCGCCGCACGTTCGCGAGCGAGGACATCGTGTTCGTGACCGGCGGCATCGGCGCCACACCCGACGATCACACCCGCCAGTGCGCGGCCGCGGCGCTCAACGTTCCGCTCGTGCTCACGCCCGAAGCCGAGGCGCTCATCATGGAACGCATTGCCGACACGAGCCCCGACGGGCGCGCCGACATGAGCCAGCCCGACAACCGGCATCGCCTGAAGATGGGAGAGTTCCCGGTCGGGGCGCGGATCCTGCCCAATCCGTACAACAAGATTCCGGGCTTCTCGATCGATCACCATCACTTCATGCCCGGCTTCCCGGTCATGGCATGGCCGATGATGGCCTGGGTGCTCGACACGTACTACGCCGACCTGCATCACCTCACGCAGCACGCGGAACGCTCGGTGCTCGTCTTCGGGCTGGCGGAATCGACGCTCACGCCGCTCATGGAAACCATCGAAGCCGAATATGCGGGGGTGAAGGTGTTCAGCTTGCCCAGCGTGGGCGATGCGCAGCGCGGCGGCGTGTACGCGCGACGTCACATCGATCTGGGCGTCAAGGGCGATTCCGCGCTGGTCGGCGCGGCGTTCGAGCGGCTGCTCGCGGGCGTGAGCGCGTTGGGCGGCGAGATCATTCACCCGGCCGATGCGCTGGCCGTGCCGGAGGGCACGGCGCGCGCGGCGAAGTAGGAGGGGCTGGCTCGCGGGTGCGGGCCCTCCGGCCGCCGGCCGATCGACGTGCGGTGTTCGTCTCGTAGCGAATTGCGCCCGGCCGGGCGCTAGCGCGCAGGCGAGAATTCGGGAGAGTCTGGGAGAGCCCGAGAGAGCATGAGGCGCATAAGAAAGCGGCGCTTGCCTTTGACGGGCAAGCGCCGTTGCGCTATCGGGCGTCGGTCGCGCTTCTCGTCAGTCAGAATCCCGCCAGGACGAGCTTGCCGATGGTGCGGCCGCCTTCGAGCTGCGCGTGTGCGCGGCGCAGGTTCACGGCATTGATCGGGCCGATCACTTCGCCCAGGGTCGTGCGCAGCGTGCCCGCGTCGATCAGCCGTGCCACCTCGGTGAGCAGCTTGTGCTGCGCGATCATGTCAGGCGTCTCGTACATCGCTCGCGTGAACATGAATTCCCAGACGAACGTGGCACTCTTGCTCTTGAGCAGGCCGACCTCGAGCGGGCCGGCGTTCTCCACGATCGAGCAGATCTTGCCCTGCGGGGCGACGGCCTGCGCCATTGCCGGGAAGTGCGAATCGGTGTCGTTCAGGCACAGCACGTAGTCCACTTGCGGCAGACCGAGCGCGAGCAGTTGCGCAGGAATGTCCTGCGTGTGATCGACGACGTGCTGCGCGCCGAGCTGACGGCACCAGTCGCTCGATTCCGGCCGTGACGCCGTGGCCACGATCGTCAGCTGCGCGAGACGCCGCGCGAGTTGGATGGCGATGGAGCCCACGCCGCCCGCACCGCCGATGATCAGAATCGACTTGCCTTGATCGGCGCCGTCCGGCGCGATGCCGAGGCGGTCGAACAGGGCTTCCCACGCGGTGATCGTCGTGAGCGGCAGGGCGGCGGCGTTCACGAAGTCGAGCGACGTCGGCATGTGGCCGACGATGCGCTCGTCCACCAGATGGAATTCGCTGTTCGTGCCCGGCCGCGTAATGCTGCCCGCGTAGTAGACCGGATCGCCGACCTGGAACAGTTTGACGTCCGGTCCGACGGCGGCGACGGTGCCGGCCGCGTCCCAGCCGAGTACGCGCGGCGTGTCCTCGACCTTGTCCTTGGGCGCACGCACCTTCGTGTCGACGGGGTTCACGGAAATGGCTTCGACCTTCACCAGCAGGTCGTGCCCGGCGGGTGTCGGCGTCGGTAATTCGATGTCCTCGAGCGACCTGGGGTCGTCGATGGGCAGATATCGGGTCAGTCCTACGGCTTTCATCGGTTTTCTCCTGTTGATGATAGGCGCCGCCGGGGGATGCGTTGGCGACGCCTGCGAGGCTCGCAATGGAGTCGGGCAAGATTACGGCTGGTCGATTGATTTGATAATCCGCATAATGACGAAAAGATTTTTTGGAATATCCATCAAATGGCATTGGACCTCGACGCGGTCGCATTGTTCGTTCGCGTAGCGGCGCTGGGTAACGTATCGGCGGCCGGGCGCGAGCGCGGACTGTCGCCGGCGAGCGCCAGTACACGCCTGGCGCAGCTCGAAAGTGTGCTGGGCGCGCGTCTGTTGCACAGAACAACGCGCCGCGTTGCACTGACGCAGGAAGGCGAGCAGTTTCTGTCACATGCGCAGGTACTGCTTGCCGCGCAAGCGCAGGCGCTCGCCAGCGTGGGGCAGGGGTACGCGGCGCCGCAGGGGCGCCTTCGCGTATCGTGTTCGTCCTCGTTCGGACGCCAGCACGTCTCGCCCGCACTGCCCGTGTTCCTGGCGCAGTACCCCGGCATATCGCTCGATTTCCGGCTCACGGACCGGGTCGTCGATCTGATCGAGGAAGGCGTGGATCTGGCGATTCGGGTGGGGGCGTTGCGAGATTCGTCACTCGTCGCGCGCAAACTGGCGCCCAATCGCCGGACGTTGTGTGCGTCTCCCGCCTATCTGGCCGCGCGCGGCGTGCCCAGGCATCCGGGCGATCTCGCCGCGCATGATTGCCTGATTCTGGGGGAGCAGCGCGACTGGCGCTTCGTGACGCCCGGCGGCGCGCTCAGCGTGCGCGTGAACGGGCGGCTCGCGTCCGACAACGGCGAGGTGCTGCGCGACGCCGTGCTGGCCGGGCTCGGCATTGCGCTGAAGTCGACGTGGGACGTCGGCGTGCATCTGAAGCGAGGCGAGCTGGTGCCGGTGCTGCCGGCCTATCCGCTGGCCGAGGAAGTGGCGATCTGGGCCGTCTACCCGAGCCGGGCGTTCGTGCCGCCCAAGACGCACGCGTTGATCGAATTCCTGCAGGCGCGGTTCGGCCCGGTCCCGTACTGGGATGTCGAAAACGGGGACGGTGGCCACAGCGCGGCGCACGGTGCGGCCGGCGTATGAACTCGCCGGCGAGGGCCGGGGCACGGGATGCCGCACACGCCGAGCGCGGCGCCGGCGGCGCCTTTTCAATGCAGCCGGTGCGCGCGCGAGGCCTGCGTGCTGCTGTCTTCGTGGCCGATGGCGGGACTGGCGTGGTGCAGGACGAGCCGCCAGCCGTCCGCTTCCTTGAGATAGACGTTCGTTGCGAGCACGAACGCGTAGCGCGCCTCGGGATGGGACTCGACCAGGATCTGCTCGAGCACGTTGTGCACGGCGCAAAGCGGATTGTGGGCCACCTGCAGATGGCTGACGGCGACCTGCAGGCCGCCGTTGGCCAGCACTTGCCGCCAACTGGCGCGCACCGCCGCCGGACCGACGTGGCGCGGCCCCGCGGGATGAATGCAGACGATCTCCTCGTCTTCCGACCAGACGTCCATCAGCGCATCGGTGTCGCCGGCGCGCACTGCTTCGTAGTACGCATGCTCGGCGTCTTCCGGACTCAGGTATATGGCTGCGGGCATAACGGCGGCCTCCGTCGGTGTGACGCGCCGGGGAGTGCGTTCGAGCGACGTTGCAGACGATGAGCGGGGCATGCGTCGGTCGACCCGGCGAACGCGCCGATTATGGAGCGTTTGCCCGGGCTTGTCGAACGTTGCTCCGGCCGCGTCGCGCGCGGGCGAGCGCCGTCGCGACGCGGCGCGACTCTTGATCTGGCGCAAGGCGGGCGCCCGGGCGGGCCGGTAGCTTATGCGAAACGCGGGGAAGCGTTGTCTGGCGATGCCGGAGGGCGTGGGGATGGGGAAAAGGGGAAGACGGCGCAGGGGTGTGGGATATGGGACGAGCGGTGAAGGGGGGGCGAAGGGGGGCGAAGGCGCCCCCGGTTGCCCGTCAGCACGGTACGCCGGCGAGCTCGCGCAGCGCGGCCGCGTCGATGATCTTCACGTGGCGCTGGCGAATTTCGATCATGCCGTTCTGCGCAAAACGCGAGAAAAGACGGCTGACCGTCTCGAGCTTGAGGCCGAGGAAGCTGCCGATTTCTTCGCGGCTCATGCGCAGCACGAATTCGTTGGCGGCGTAGCCGCGCGCGGCCAGCCGCTCGGACAGGTTGAGCAGGAACACGGCCAGCCGCTCCTCGGCGCGCATGGTGCCGAGCGCGAGCAGTTGCTGGTGTTCGTTGCGGATTTCCTGGCTCATCAGGCGATGCAACTGGCGCTGCAGCGACGGCACCTGGCGCGAGAGCGTCTCGAGCTCGCCGAAGCGGGCGATGCACAGTTCGCTGTCCTCGAGCGCGATGGCCGTGCTCGGATGGTGGCTGTCGGCAACGGCGTCCAGCCCGATGAGCTCGCCCTGCAGATGGAAGCCGACGACCTGCTCGCGGCCGTCAGGTGCGGTAACGCAGCTCTTGAGGGAGCCGAAGCGAATGCCGTAGACGGCATTGAGCGAATCGTTGGCGTGATAAAGCACTTCGCCTTTCTTGAGGCGGCGGCGTTCGTTGACGAGCGCATCCAGTCGTTCCAGCTCGGGCGTCGGGATGCCGACGGGCAGGCAGAACTGCCCCAGCGAGCATGTGGAACAACGGGGCTGAGCGATCGGAATGCGATCGTTTTCGGTGGTCATGGAGGCCCCTGAAGTTATTTCAGAAGTTTACCATGAGGCGTGCACCTGTCGTCTCTACGCCAGGGCGCGCGGCTGTGCGCCCGCGATTCGTGGACGGCGCGCGGGGCCTGCGCCTGGCGCGGGCCGCCTCTGCGCACGCCCTTGCCGGGTGGCGGATGCGGCGGATGCGGTGCGCGGTGCCGGGGCGCTTCGACGCGGGTTGTGCGACACGGTGGCGCAAGGGGGGAGGGATAAGGGGGAGGGATAAGGGGGAGGGGATGATGGGATAAGGGGGTGAGCGAGGCCCGGGTTTCGACGACGCTTTACGGGCGTCGGCGTTTCAGTAATAATTGCGCACATACCGGACGTCCGTCTCGCCGCACTATCGGCCTGGGCGTTTTCCCGGCAGGTCGTTTCGAAGCATCCTGGTCGCGCCGCCGTCACTACGACCGAACACAAACGGGCGCGCGCTTATGCGAAGCGGTTGCGACCGTTTCCCGTGTTCCAAGCATCCATTTATTCCTGATTCCGGGTTGCCAAGCCCCCGGTTTGCTTAGTCGCACATGAATACCCAAGAGGCGAAAATCGTCCTCGAGACCGCGTTGATCTGCGCGCAGGAGCCGCTCAAGGTCGGTGACCTGCGCAAGCTCTTCAATGACGCCGTGTCCAGTGACACGGTGCGCGCGCTGCTCGAGGAAATCCGCGTGCAATGGGATGGCCGAGGTGTGGAATTGGTGGCGCTGGCCACCGGCTGGCGTTTCCAGAGCCGTCCGCGCATGCGCGAATACCTTGATCGCCTCAATCCGGAGAAGCCGCCGAAGTATTCGCGCGCCGTGATGGAGACGCTGGCGATCATTGCGTACCGTCAGCCGGTCACGCGCGGCGACATCGAAGAGATTCGCGGGGTGACCGTCAACACGCAGATCATCAAGCAGCTCGAAGACCGTGGCTGGATCGAGGTGATCGGTCATCGCGACGTGCCGGGGCGTCCCGGCCTGTATGCGACGACCAAGGCGTTCCTGGACGATCTGGGTCTGCGCGCGCTCGACGCGCTGCCGCCGCTCGAAGACCCCGCGGCACAGGCGCAGATCGATCTGCTCGCGCAGCAGAACATCGAGTTCGGCGAGCGAGCCGAGGGCGAGGATGGCGATGAGGCAATGTCCGAAGACGTCCCCGTGGCCGATGCCGACGCGCTCGCGCGTCTGGCCGAGGCCCGCGCGGACGACCTGCCGCTCGCGCAGGGCTTGCCCGAAGATCAACGCGCACCGGTGACGTCGCCGGCAGACGACGCGCTCGCCGAAGCGGCCTTGCTCGACGCCGCGCTGGCCGAGGGCGAGACCCCGCGGGCTGTCGGTGGTACGCCGGGTGCGTCGGATGGGCCGGGCGCCGAGGCAGATTCCGCCGTTGCGGCGTTCGATGCGGAACTCGCGCCGGCGACGCACGTCAGTGAGCAGATCGGCGCTGCGAACGGCCACGCTGGTACGGACATCGATAGGGACGGCGAGCGCGATGCGCAAGCCGTGCATAGCGATGAGCCGTCTCGGGATGCCGAGGGCGAGGCCGGCCAAGAAGATGTCGCGCCGGGCGCCGGGCATGAGGAATTTTCCGAAGAATCGGGAACTGCGGTGCCGTCTGGTGACGAGCTGCCGCAAGATGCGCAGAACGTGACGACGCTGACGGCGGATCCCGTCGCGTCGGCAACGCAGGAGGTGTCCCCGCACGCTGCCGACTCGGCGGCGAATGAAGCCGCTGCCGGACAGCCCATGTCCGACACGACGAATGACGACGAGAACCGCGGGGACGACAAGAATCTCGTCACCGGCACCTGAGGCGCCGGCGCACTTGCGCCGTGCGCACGCTCGAGGCCGTTTGCGATAAGAACGAAGTCGCGGCAAGCATTTGCCGCGCATTCATGGTGCGAACACGGATCAGGGCAGCGACTTACCGCCTGCTCGCAACGATCCCGTTTTCCAATGAGGTTGTGTTGAAACAAAACGAAGAATCCCAGGACCTGCACGCACGCGATGCCGGTGCCGAAACGCGCGCGCCGGAAGGCGAGGGCGGCGATGAAAAGGCGTCGCGCCGCGGCTTGCGTCGCGGTCCGCGCAGTCTGATCGCCCGCCGGCGTGCGGCCCAGCAAGCCAAGCGCGAGGGCGACGACGGCGAGTCGTTGGCACCGGAGGCAACGCAGCATGCGTCGTCCGGCGAGAGCCTCGACGGCGGCGCTGCACTCAACGAAGGCGCGCCGCAGGCTGCGCAAGGGCGTGGTCGCAACGCCGCCCGCAAGTCGCGTGGCGGCAAGCGCGACGGCGCAGGGCAATCGCCGCAGGCGGGGGGCGCGGGCGCCAATGGTGCCAATAGTGCCAATAGTGCCAGTGGCGCCAACGGCGCCAACGGCGCATCGCCGCGTGGCAAGGGGCAAGGCGCCGGCAAGGGGCGTGGCCGCAAGGGGGCGCCCGGCGGCGCCCGCGGCCCGCATGGCGCCCAGGCAGGCAAGGGCGACGGCGACGACCTGTTCGCTTTCGTGACCTCGGGCGGCTTCGACAGCGAAGAGTCCGACGCTGACGCCAAGGCTGCGGCCAAGCGCGGCCGCCGTCCCGCCGAGCGTCGCGTGCTCTCGCCCGACGACGAGGCGCCGAAACTGCACAAGGTGCTTGCCGAAGCGGGCATGGGGTCGCGTCGTGAGATGGAGGAGCTGATTCTCGCGGGGCGTGTGTCGGTGAATGCCGAGCCGGCCCACATCGGCCAGCGCATTCTGCCGACCGACCAGGTGCGCATCAACGGCAAGCTGGTCAAGCGCCGCATCACGAGCAAGCCGCCGCGCGTGCTGCTCTATCACAAGCCGGCCGGCGAAATCGTCAGCCATTCGGATCCGGAAGGCCGCGCTTCGGTGTTTGACCGTCTGCCGCCGATGAAAACGGCCAAATGGCTCGCGGTCGGTCGTCTCGACTTCAATACCGAGGGCCTGCTGATCCTCACGACGTCGGGCGATCTGGCCAACCGCTTCATGCATCCGCGCTACGGCATCGAGCGCGAATATGCGGTGCGCACGGTCGGCCAGTTGAGCGAAGCGTCGCGCCAGCAACTGCTGCGCGGCATCGAGCTGGAAGACGGTCAGGCCAACTTCCTGCGTCTGCAGGACGGTGGCGGCGAAGGCTCCAACCATTGGTATCACGTCGCGCTGACCGAAGGCCGCAATCGCGAAGTGCGTCGCATGTTCGACGCCGCCGGCCTGATGGTGAGCCGCCTGATCCGTACCCGTTATGGCCCGCTGACGTTGCCGCGCGGCCTCAAGCGCGGTCGCTACGAAGAGCTCGACGACGCACAGGTGCGTTCGCTGTTCGCGGCGGTCGGCATGAAGATGCCGGGGGCGGGCTCGGACGAGAAAGGCAAGAGTGGTCGCGGCGGCAAGGCCGGGGCGCCGAAGGAGCCGCGTCGTCAGCCCGATCCGATGCAAACGGCGTTGGGCGTCTTCGCCCGCGAGCCGGGACAGTCGCGGCGCCCGCGCGCCAACCCGCTCACGGCGTTCGTCGGCCCGAGCGGCGGCTACCCCGGGCAGACGCCCGCGCCCCGCGGCGAGGGGCGTCGCTTTGGCGGCGGCAACGCCGGCGGCGGTTTTGGCGGCCAGTCGCGAGGCGGCAATGTGAACGGTAACGTGAGCGGCAATCGCAGCCGCGGCGGCAACCGTGCGGGCGGCGGCCATCAAGGCAACCGGGGAAATCGCGGCGGGAACCGCTCGCGCTGATCGCGCAAACGTGTTCTTCCGCGGTGCGGCAATGTCGCATCGATGCCCGTCCGATGGGCATTTGCCGCGCCAAGCGTTGCAAACTGGCCCAAAACCATATAAAATCAACGAATAAGCTGGTTTGCGCGTCACACGTTCTGTTGCGGCGCGCACCTCATGCGCAATGAGGCTGTAAGAAATGGGCGTTTCGCCCATTTTTTTTTGCCGCGAGCGTTTTGCGCGGCCGATACCGCCGTGTCGGGGAGTGGGTGTGTCGACGCGGGCACGCCGGCCCGGACGGTCCAGGCGGGTATCGTGCGACGTCCCATGCGGGGCGCGCAACATGTCGGGCGCTGCTGATGCGCGCGAGTTTTTCTAGGGTGAGTAAAGTTGCAATTGCCAGAACTGATCGAGACCACGGTCGAAGGCCTGGGTTACGAGCTGGTCGATCTTGAGCGCGCCGGCGGCGGTTTGCTGCGCGTGTACATCGACAAGCCGGAGGGCATCACGATCGATGACTGCGAGACGGTGAGCCGTCAGCTCTCGCATGTCCTGATGGTCGAGAACGTCAATTACGACCGACTCGAAGTGTCGTCGCCGGGGCTGGATCGTCCGCTGCGCAAGCTGCGCGACTTCGAGCGTTTCACCGGCGCAGAAGTGAGTCTCACGTTGCGTGTGCCGCTCGAAGGCCGCAAGCAGTTCCGCGGCATCCTGCAGGCGCCGCAGGGCGAGAACCTGAGCCTGGAGTTCGAAGGCAAGGGCGGCCCGGCGCTGCTCGAATTCACCCTCGCGGATATTGACCGTGCGCGCCTTGTGCCGCAGATTGATTTTAGGAGTCGCAAACGATGAGTCGCGAAGTATTGCTGTTGGTCGATGCGCTCGCGCGCGAAAAGAACGTCGACAAGGATGTCGTGTTCGGCGCGCTTGAAGCAGCATTGGCTTCGGCCACCAAGAAGCGCTACACCGAAGACGTCGACATTCGCGTGCACATCGACCGTGAGTCGGGCGAGCACGAGAGCTTCCGTCGCTGGCTGGTAGTGCCCGACGAGGCCGGCCTGCAAGAGCCGGACAAGCAGATCCTGCTGTTCGAAGCGAAGGAAGAAAACCCGGCGCTCGAAGTCGGCGAATACATCGAAGAGCCGGTCGAGTCGGTCGAGTTCGGTCGCATCGGCGCGCAAGCGGCCAAGCAGGTGATCCTGCAGCGCATTCGCGACGCCGAGCGCGAGCAGATCCTGTCGGACTTCCTCGAGCGTGGCGAGAAGATCATGACCGGCACGGTCAAGCGTCTCGACAAGGGGAATCTGATCGTCGAATCGGGCCGCGTCGAAGCGTTGCTGCGCCGCGACCAGTTGATTCCGAAGGAAAACCTGCGTATCGGCGATCGCGTTCGCGCGTACATCGTGAAGGTCGATCGCACGGCGCGCGGCCCGCAGATCGAACTCTCGCGCACGGCGCCGGAATTCCTGATCGAGCTGTTCGGCATGGAAGTGCCGGAAATCGAGCAGGGCCTGCTGGAGATCAAGTCGGCCGCCCGCGATCCGGGCGTGCGCGCGAAGATTGCCGTGGTGGCATACGACAAGCGCATCGACCCGATCGGCACCTGCGTGGGCATTCGCGGCACGCGTGTGCAGGCTGTGCGCAACGAGCTCGGCGGTGAAAACGTCGACATCGTGCTGTGGTCGGAAGATCCTGCGCAGTTCGTGATCGGCGCGCTGGCGCCGGCGGCCGTGCAATCGATCGTCGTGGACGAAGAGAAGCACAGCATGGACGTGGTCGTCGACGAGAACGAACTGGCGGTGGCGATCGGCCGCAGCGGCCAGAACGTGCGTCTCGCGTCGGAGTTGACGGGCTGGCAGATCAACATCATGACGCCGGACGAATCGGCCGAGAAGCAGAACGAGGAGCGCGGCGCGCTGCGCGCGCTGTTCATGCAGCGTCTGGATGTGGACGAGGAAGTGGCGGACATCCTGATCGAGGAAGGTTTCTCGAGCCTGGAGGAGATCGCCTATGTGCCCTTGAACGAAATGCTGGAAATCGAAGCGTTCGACGAGGACACGGTGCATGAACTGCGCAATCGTGCGCGCGACGCGCTGCTCACGCAGGCGATTGCCACCGAGGAGAAGGTCGAGGGTGTTGCGCTCGATCTGAAGAGCCTCGAAGGCATGACGCCCGAGCTGCTGGCCAAGCTGGCCGAGCATGAAATTCAGACGCGCGATGATCTGGCCGAACTGGCTGTCGACGAACTGACCGAGATGACCGGTGTCGACGAGGAAGCCGCGAAGACCCTGATCATGAAAGCGCGAGAGCACTGGTTCCAATGATGACCTGCCCCGGCATGCATATGGAACAGTGAACTTTGAAGTTAACCGCAAGGCGCGTGGCCTTGCTTGAAGAGGTTTGAATGGCGAGCATCAACGTAGCCCAATTTGCTGCAGAACTGAAAATGCCGGCCGGCGTGTTGCTGGAGCAACTCAAAGCCGCCGGCGTGGACAAACTCAGCGCCGACGATTCGCTGACGGAAGCCGACAAGGCCCGTCTGCTGGAGCACCTGCGCCGGTCGCACGGTGCTGGCGACGGCGACAAAAAGAAGATCACTCTGACGCGTCGCCAGACTTCGGAAATCAAGCAAGCCGACGCGACCGGTAAGGCGCGCACGATTCAGGTCGAAGTGCGCAAGAAGCGCACCTTCGTCAAGCGCGACGACATCACGGAAGGCGCCGAGAGCGCCGCGGCCGCCGCTGCGGAAGACGAGGCGCTTCGCCAGCGCGAGGAAGACGCACGCCGCGAGGCGGAGCGTCTGGCCGCCGAGGCCGCTGAACTGAAGCGTCGCCAGGAGCAGCTCGAGCGCGAGGAAGCCGAGCGCCGCGAGCGCGAGGAAAAGGAAGCCGCCGAGCGCCGCGCTCGCGAGGAAGCGGAGCGCGCCGCGGCCGCGAAGGCGGCCGAAGAACAGAAGGTGAAGGCTGCCGAGGCGCAGGCCGACGCGCAAGCGGACAAGGCGGCCAAGGCCGACGCCGAAAAGGCCGCGCAGGCCGAGAAGGCTGCCGCGGAGAAGGCGGCGGCTGCCAAGGCGGACGCCGAGCGCGAGCAGGCCCGCAAGGCCAGCGAGGAAGCGCGTGCGGCGGCCGAGAAGGCGAGCGCTGCGGCCGACAAGGCGCGTGCCGAAGAGGAGGCGATTCGCAAGCGCCGTGCAGCGGCCGAAGCGGAAGCGCGCGCCATTCGCGAAATGATGAACGCGCCGCGGCGCGTACTCAAGGCGCCGGAACCGGCGCCGGCGGCCGCGGCGGGCGCCAAGCCCGAAGCGAAGGGCACGCTGCACAAGCCGGCCAAGCCCGAGGGCGCGGCCACGGCCAAGCCGGCGGACAAGAAGCCGGTCACGGCGGCGCCGTCCACGTCGGCCGGCGCGGCGGACAAGAAGGACAAGAAGGGCGGTGCCTGGCAGAAGGATGCCGATAACCGCAACAAGCGCGGCGGCATGAAGACGCGCGGCGACACGAGCGGTGGCGCGGACGGCTGGCGCAGCGGCGGCCGTGGCGGCCGTCGTGGCGACCGTCACGCGCAGGACGAGCGTCAGGCCTTCCAGGCCCCGACCGAGCCGGTCGTGCGCGACGTGCATGTGCCGGAGACGATCAGCGTCGCCGATCTGGCGCACAAGATGTCGGTCAAGGCCGCGGAAGTCATCAAGCTGATGATGAAGATGGGCCAGATGGTAACCATCAACCAGGTGCTCGATCAGGAAACGGCGATGATCGTGGTCGAGGAACTCGGCCACCGTGCGATTGCCGCGAAGCTCGACGACCCGGAGACGCTGCTGGAACTGGGCAACGAGGCGTCGGTGGCCGAAGCGCTGCCGCGCCCGCCGGTCGTCACGGTGATGGGTCACGTCGACCACGGCAAGACCTCGTTGCTCGACTACATCCGTCGCGCGAAGGTGGCGGCGGGCGAAGCGGGCGGCATTACGCAGCACATCGGCGCGTACCACGTCGATACGCCGCGCGGCACGGTGACGTTCCTCGATACGCCGGGTCACGAGGCCTTCACGGCCATGCGTGCCCGCGGTGCGCAGGCCACGGACATCGTGATTCTGGTGGTCGCGGCCGACGACGGCGTCATGCCGCAGACGAAGGAAGCGATTGCTCACGCGAAGTCGGCCGGCGTGCCGATCGTCGTGGCGATCAACAAGATCGACAAGCCTGAAGCCAACCCCGAGCGCGTGAAGCAGGAGCTGGTGGCCGAGGGCGTGGTGCCGGAAGAGTACGGTGGCGATTCGCCGTTCGTGCCGGTGTCGGCCAAGACCGGTACGGGCATCGACGATCTGCTCGAGAACGTGCTGCTGCAGGCCGAAGTGCTGGAACTGAAGGCGCCGGTGGACGCCCCGGCCAAGGGCATCGTGATCGAGGCGAAGCTGGACAAGGGCAAGGGCCCGGTCGCGACGATTCTCGTGCAGTCGGGCACGCTCAATCGCGGCGACATGGTGCTGGCCGGCCAGGCCTACGGCCGTGTGCGCGCGATGCTCGACGAGACCGGCAAGAACGCGAAGGAAGCCGGTCCGTCGATTCCGGTGGAAATCCAGGGGCTGTCCGAAGTCCCGGGCGCCGGCGAAGAGGTACTGGTGGTGCAGGACGAGCGCAAGGCACGCGAGATCGCGCTGTTCCGTCAGGGCAAGTTCCGCGACGTGAAGCTCGCCAAGCAGCAGGCCGCCAAGCTCGAGAACATGTTCGAGCAGATGGCCGAAGGTGAAGTCAAGACGCTGCCGCTCATCATCAAGGCAGACGTGCAGGGTTCGCAAGAAGCGCTGGCGCAGTCGCTCAACAAGCTCTCGACGCCCGAAGTGCGCGTGCAGATCGTGCACGCGGCGGTGGGCGGCATCAGCGAGAGCGACGTCAACCTGGCCACGGCTTCGAAGGCGGTCATCATCGGCTTCAACACGCGTGCGGACGCACTGGCGCGCAAGCTGGCGGAGTCGAACGGTATCGACATTCGTTACTACAACATCATCTACGACGCCGTGGACGAAGTGAAGGCAGCGATGTCGGGCATGCTGGCGCCGGAGAAGAAGGAAGAGATCACCGGTCTCATCGAAGTGCGTCAGACGTTCCGCGTGCCGAAGGTCGGCACGGTGGCCGGCTGCATGGTGCTCGACGGCTTCGTCAAGCGTTCGTCGCACGTGCGCGTGCTGCGCGACAACGTGGTCATCTTCACGGGCGAGCTCGATTCGCTCAAGCGCTTCAAGGATGACGTGAAGGAAGTCAAGTCCGGCTTCGAGTGCGGTCTGTCGGTGAAGAACTTCAACGACATCACCGAAGGCGACCAGCTCGAAGCGTTCGAAATCACGGAAGTTGCGCGTTCGCTGTAACGCGATCTGCCCAACGGAAGTGCAATGGCCCACCGAGCCGGGAAACCGGCGGCGTGGGCCATTGCATTATCAGCGAGTTTGTCATGGCAAAGAAACGTGGCGTTCCGGGTCGGAATCTTCGCATCAACGACCAGATCCAACGCGATCTGTCGGAACTGATCCAACGCGAAGTGAAGGACCCGCGCATCGGGCTGGTCACGCTGCAAAGCGTGGAAGTCACCCCCGACTATGCGCACGCGAAAGTGTTTTACACGACGCTTACCGGCGATCCGAAGCAGACCGGTGAAGCGCTCAACGAGGCGGCCGGCTATCTGCGCAATCTGCTGTTCAAGCGGCTGCACATTCACACGGTGCCGACCCTGCATTTCCATTACGACCAGTCGATTGAACGCGCCATCGAGATGTCGCGGCTGATCGATACGGCAAACGCCACGCGCGCGAAGGACGCGGCGGACGAGGAGGCACCGCGCGGCGCCCGGGAAGACGGCGACGAGGACGACGGCAAGTAAGCGGCCTCAGCCGCCAAAACCGCACCTAAACCGCGCCCAACCCGCGCCCAACCCGGGTCTAAGCCGCGCGCAAACCGCACCTAAGCCAACGTATTGAGTGCCGAAAGGTGCCCAAGGGTGCCGAGGGCGCCGAAGGGCGAAAGTCGATCGCAGACCGTGCGCCGAAGCTGGCCGGCATGCCGCGGCGGCGCGGCGGCGCGGTAGAATTTCCACGAACTCATCAAGCCATCCCCGCATCATGACGGACCCGCGTTCGCAGGCACCCCGCCAAAAACTTCCCCGCTTTGCCCTCGACGGCGTGCTGCTGCTCGACAAGCCGCTCGGCCTGTCGTCCAACGATGCGCTCGTCAGGGCCAAGCGTCTGCTCCAGGCCGTGAAGGCCGGGCATACGGGCACGCTTGACCCGTTGGCCACGGGCTTGCTGCCGCTGTGCTTCGGCGAGGCGACGAAGTTCTCGCAGGACTTGCTTGACGCCGACAAGACGTATGAGGCGCACGTGCGTCTGGGCGAGACCACCACGACAGGCGACGCGGAAGGCGAGGTGTTGCAAACGCGACCGGTGACGGTGGACGAGGCCGCGATTCGCGCGATTCTGCCGCGCTTTACCGGCCCGATTTCACAGGTGCCGCCGATGTACTCGGCCCTCAAGCGTGACGGCAAGCCGCTCTACGAATACGCGCGCGCCGGGCAGACGCTCGAGCGCGAAGCGCGCCAGGTCACGATTCGATCGCTCGAACTGGTGACGTGCTCGCTGCCCGGCGCCGCCGAGTTCACCTTCCGGGTGACATGCAGCAAGGGCACGTATGTGCGCACGCTGGCCGAAGACATTGGCGAGGCGCTGGGCTGTGGCGCTCACCTGCGCGGGCTGCGGCGCACGGCGGTGGGACCGCTCACGCTGGAGGGAGCGGTGACGCTCGAGATGCTGGCCGCCCTCGACCATGCGCAACGCGTGCAGCGACTGGCGCCCGTCGATGCGTTGCTCAGGACGCTGCCCGCCGTATGGCTCGACGAGACGCTCACGAAGCGCTTCAGCCATGGTCAGCGCCTGCGCCTGGACGACGCGCGTTGTCCGCAGCCGCTGCGCGCCTGCGCGTCGGCGCACGACGCGATCGAGGTCAAGGTCTATGCCGAGGCAAGCGATGCCGCCGGCGCCCGCCTGCTCGGCGTGGCGCGGCTCGATGGCGAAGGCCTGCTGACGCCGCAGCGGCTGCTCAAGACGCAATGACACCCGCCCGCGTCGGGCGCGCGCAGCCGTGGAGCATGCAGCCCCGGCCGACCGGCTCCCGGCCCCGCATTTCGCAATGATCGGCGACGGGCGTCGCAACCCTTACCGCCGAAGACACCGAAGATCGCCGCGACGAGACAGCCTTGTGCTGCCGCGCTCTCGGCGTGCGTCAGTCCCGACGTTCGGGGCGTGACGCTCGGGGCGTGGTGTTCAAATCGTGGCGTTCAGATCGTGGCGTTGCCGGGCTTCATGGCGTCGATCGCGCCGAGCGCGGCGCGCACGTCCATGGCGTACTTGGCGAGCGCCTTCTGCTCGTCTGTTTTCGGTTCGAAGGACGGTACGCTCACCGGGTGATTGCTCTCGTCCACGGCGACGAAAACCATCAGGCAGTCGGTTGTCTGGCGCAGTTCGCCCCACTTCGGGTCTCCCGCGTGGACCGATACGTGAATATGCATGCTCGTGCGACCGGTCGCGACGATGCGCGCGCGCAGCTCCACCAGATTGCCCACGAGAATCGGGCGGTGGAAATGGATGTTGCCAACGCTGACCGTCACGCAATAGCGGCCCGACCAGGTGGCTGCACAGGCGTAGGCCACTTCATCGATCCACTTCATGAGCGAGCCGCCATGCACCTTGCCGCCAAAGTTGACGGCGGCCGGCTCAGCCAGGAAACGGAAAGTGATCTCGGAGCGCTCGCTCTGGTTCTGGGGGGTGTTCATGGCGTTCAGTTCAGCAGGGGAATAGGGTCTTTGGCCGGCTCGCGCCAGGCAGCGCGCGGCCGATCGCGCCACGATGATACTGCGAATACGCGAAACGCGCGCCGTCGTTCCGTAGGGCGCCGACGCCCGCTTTCGCGCGCCTTGCCATGTATGCGTCTGTGCGCGGCAATGCTGCGCTCGCCTTCGCGCATTGCCGCCACCGATGCCTTGTACGGCTTTAGGTAGCGCTAGGCGGGTCTAGGCGGTTCTAGGCAGTTCTAGGCAGTTCTAGGCGGCTCTAGACAGCTTTATGCGGTGATATGCATGCGGCATGCGGCTTCGCGCGACCTCATCGACATCGCTGGTGCGCGCAACGGACGAAAAAAACCCCGCCAACGTCAGCGGGGTTCAAGAAGTGCCCGGTAATACAGAGCAGGGCCGGGCACTCGGGGGGAAGCCCTTGCATCAGCGCATCGGCATCAGCGCAACGTGATCGGCCGCCGCGACGAACCGCGGGATTCGCGAATCGGCCGCGCGGCATCGGCGCACAGCGTCAATGAGCCCCGGCCGCGGCGTCGCCGCCACCGCCGCCCTTGATCGGCCGCGTGATCCACACCATCGCGATCATCAGCACGAAGAGCAGCGCCGAGATCCAGAAGATGTCGTTCGCGCCGAGCATCGCCGACTGCTGCGTGACAACGCGATCGAGATAGCCATGCGCCTGCGCCGTGGACATGCCCAGCTGATTGAGCGATTCCACCGAGGCGTTGAACGGCTGATCGTAGGGCGTCAGATGCTCGGTCAGTTGCGCGTGGTGCAGCGTGATCCGGTTGTCCCACACGGTCGTCGCTATGGACGTGCCCACCGCACCGCAAGTGATACGCACGAAGTTCGACAGACCCGCGGCCGCGGGGATGCGGCTCGGCGGCAGCCCCGACAGAATGATGGCCGTGAGCGGGATGAAGAACATCGACATCGGCACGCCCTGCAGGAACGTCGGGATCATCAGCGTGCGTGTATCGACGAGCGTGTTGAAGTGCGAGCGCATCAGGAACACGAGCGCGAACAGCAGGAACGAGACGGTCACCACCCAGCGCGCGTCGAGCTTCGGCAGAAACTTGCCGATCACCGGCGACAGGATGATCGCGAAGAGCCCCACGGGCGCCATCACGAGACCGGCCTCCGTCGCCGTGTAGCCGAGATAAATCTGCAGCCACTGCGGCAGAATGACCAGATTCCCGAAAAAGAGCCCGTAGCCGACCGAGATAGCCACCACGCCACCGGTGAAGTTGATTCGCTTGAACAGCGTCAGGTCGACGACCGGATGCTTCTCGGTGATCTCCCACACGACGAAGAAGCAGAACGAGACGAGCGCCACGAGCGCGAGCATCACGATGGTCGACGAGTTGAACCAGTCGAGCTCCTTGCCCTTGTCGAGCATCACCTGCAGCGAACCCACCCACACCACGAGCAGCGCGAGGCCGATCGTGTCGATGGGCTTGCGATGCGTCGGCGTCTCGCGCTTGGCGTAGATCATCCACGTGACGTAAGCGGCCGCGATGCCGACCGGCACGTTGATGTAGAAGATCCACGGCCAATGGTAGTTGTCCGAGATCCAGCCGCCGAGAATCGGGCCCATGACCGGCGCGACGAGCGTGGTCATGCCCCACAGCGCGAGCGCCATCGAACTCTTGGCGGGCGGATAGCTCGAGAGCAGCAGCGATTGCGACAGCGGAATCATCGGACCGGCGACCGCGCCTTGCAGCACGCGCGCGGCCAGCAGGAATTCGAGCGTCGGCGCCATGCCGCACAGCCACGAGGCGAGCACGAAGAGCAGGATCGACGTGATGAAGAGCCGCACCGCGCCGAAGCGCTCGGTCAGCCAGCCGGTGAGCGGCACCGAGATGGCGTTGGCCACCGCGAACGACGTAATCACCCACGTGCCCTGGCTCGACGAGACGCCGAGGTCGCCGGAGATCGCGGGAATGGACACGTTGGCAATCGAAGTGTCGAGCACGTTCATGAACGTGGCGAGCGACAACGCGATGGTGCCAAGGACCAGCTGGCCCCCCGACAGGGGGCCAGGAGCGTTTTGAGTTGCCATGAGATGTCAAAGGGGGCGGGGCACGCCCCCCTCCGATTTACAGGGGACGAGCGCGAGCCGGCTGATTGCGCGTGTCGTTGGCGCTGCCCGAAGCGAGCGGGGCGCCAGCGTTCTCGGTAATGATCCTGGCGACGATGTCGTCGGCGTCGTGCCCGACCTTGTCGTAGACGTCGGTCGAGTACACCGGCAGCGCGGGCGCTTCGCCCAGTTCCTTGCCGTCGGTGTTGCGCACGTTCACCTTGACCTGCATCGACAGGCCGACGCGCAGCGGATGCTCCTGGAGCTGCTTCGGATCGAGCGCGATGCGCACCGGCAGGCGTTGCACCACCTTGATCCAGTTGCCCGTGGCGTTCTGCGCCGGCAGCAGCGAGAATGCGCTGCCCGTGCCCGCCGAGAAACCGGCGACCGTGCCCTTGTATTCGACCGACGAGCCGTACACGTCGGCCGTGAGCGTCACGGGCTGCCCCACGCGCATGTGCGCGATCTGCACTTCCTTGAAGTTGGCGTCGACCCACACCTGGTTGAGCGGTACCAGCGCCATGAGCGGGGCGCCCGTGGCGACGCGCTGGCCGACCTGCACCGAGCGCTTGGCGACGTAGCCGTCGACCGGCGCCGGGATCGTGGTGCGGGCGTAGTCGAGGTACGATGCGCGCACCTTTGCTGCGGCCTGCTGCACGTTCGGGTGCGTGGTCACCGACGTCTTGTCCGTCAGCGCCTTGTTCGACACGAGTTGAGCGCGCGCCTGTTCGAGCGCGGCGCGCGCGGCCTTCACGGCGTCCTGCGCGTGGGCCAGTTCTTCGCGCGACACGGCGCCCGTGGCGATCGCCATCTCGCGACGCTTCACGTCGGCCTGTGCCTTGGCGAGCTCCGATTCGCGCATCGCGACGGTGGCGGCATAGGCGTCGTTGTTCACGAAGTACGTGCGCACCTGGCGCACCGTCTGCGCCAGATTCGCCTCGGCTTGCAGCAGCGCCACGCGCGCGTCCGTCTGATCGAGCGTGACCAGCGGCTGGCCGGCCTTGACCATTTGCGTGTCGTCGACCTTCACGCCGGTGACCGTGCCGGCCACTTGCGGGGTGATCTGCACGACGTTGCCCGCGACGTAGGCGTCGTCGGTGTCTTCGTAGTAACGCGCGTACAGCGCGTAGTAGGCGCCGTAGCCAATGGCCGCGATCGCGATCACGGCCGTCAGCGTCAGCATCATGCGGCGGCGCTTGCCATTGCTCTGAGCCGGCTGCTGGGCAGGCGCTTGCTGTTGGTTCTCACTCATCATTCGCTCCGTACTAATCTCTCAATGTGCTTTGACGTTGTCTTGTCTGTCTTTCGTATCTTTCGTGTCTTGCGAGTCGGTCCGGGCCGCGCTCAGTGCGTCTGCGCGGCGTCGCCCTCGGCCTGGGCGGGGCGCTCCTGCCCCACGACGAGGCCGGCAGCCTGGGCGTCGAAGCCGCCGCCCAGCGCCTTGATCAGACCGATCTGCTGATCGCGGCGAGCGCTCTCGATATTCACGCGCGCCTGTTCCTGCGCCAGCAGCGACGATTCGGCGGCAAGCACGGTCAACTGCGGCGCGAGACCCGCCTTGTAACGGTCGACAGCCAGCTCGTAGGCGCGTTGCGCGGCGTCCTGCGCCACGCGCTGCGACACCATCTGCTTGTCGGCAGAGCGGATCGACGACATGCGATCGGCGATGTCGCCCAGCGCCTTGTTGAGCGTGGAGTCGTAGTTCGCCACCGCGCTTTCGTAGGCGGCGTACTGGCCCTTGAGGTTGGCGCGCAGGCGTCCGCCGTCGAAGATCGGCAGCGAGATGACCGGGCCGAACTGGATGTTCTGGCTGCTCGGGTCGATCAGCTTGCCGAGCCCGAAGGTCGAATAGCCGAATGCCGCGTTGAGGTTCACGTCCGGGTAGAAACGCGCCTTCGCGACGTCGACGCCCTTGAGCTGCGCCTCGACGCTCCAGCGCGCCGTGACGATGTCGGGACGCCGGCCGAGCAGGGCGAGCGGCAGGTTGTCGGGCAGCGCCGGCGTGGGCAATTCGGCGAGCTTCGGGCGCTCGATTTCCAGGCCGCGGTCCGGCCCCTTGCCGAGCAATACGCCGAGCTGGTGGCGGGTGAGCAGGATCTGGCCGTCGAGCTGGGCGAGCTGCGTGGCGATATCGGCGGTGTTGCTGTCGGCCTGTTTCTGTTCGACTTGCGTGTCGAGTCCGGCGCGCACGCGATCGGCCGTCAGCTTGCCGAGGCTCTGACGCTGTCGGGCCGTGCGCTCGAGCACGTCATGCAACGCATATTGCTGCGCGAGCTGGTTGTAGGTGCGGGCGACGGCCGTGGCGAGGGCGAGCCTCACTTCCTGGTCTTCGGCTTGCTCGGCGCGCTCGGCCGAGATGGCCTGCGCGCGCGCCGCGCGGTTCTTGCCCCACAGGTCGAGCTCCCACGACAGCGCGGCGGTCAGGTCGCCCTGCGTGAACCAGTTGCCGCCGTAGCCCGGCGGATAGATCGTGTTCTCGGTGAATTTCTGACGGTAGACGTCGCCCGAGAAGCTGACCGACGGCAGCAGCGCCGCGGCGGCGCCTTCGGCCTGGGCCTGCGCCGACTTCAGTCGCGCGGCGGCCATGGCCAGGTCGGGGTTGCCCGCGAGGGCTTCGTCGATCAGCGAAACGAGCTGCGGATCGCCGAAACGCCGGGCCCAGTCGGTGCCCGGCCACTGGCCGCCTTCCGAGGGAAGGCTGCGCTGGGTCTGATACTGATCCGGCGTGCTGATCTGCTTGTCGCTGTGAATGCCGGCGAAATTCGCACAGCCGGCAAAGCCCAGCGTCACGGCCGCCAGACACAGGGCGGAGATCGCTGAGCGGACCCGCTGACGCGGGAGGAACGGTGAGGCCGCTTTCATCGCAAAACCTTTACGAGTGAAGTCTTCTACTGACAATAAACAGGAATCGGGCGATGCCGGGTCCATGAAATAGTGGACCCGGCATGCTTTTTCTTGGAGTGACGGGTCGAGATCGCTTATCCGCTCTCGCCGTTGACGATCACGCGCCGCAGGAGGCTCTTGAGAAAACCCACTTCCTCGGGGGTGAAGCCGCGCAACAGGTGATCGGCGGCGCGCACGAAGATGTCCGGCATGCGGTCGGCCATGGCGTAGCCCGCTTCGGTGGCGCCGAGCTCCACCGTGCGGCGATCCGTCTTGCTGCGCTCGCGCACCAGCAGGCCGTGCGCCTCGAGCCGGTCGAGCAGACGCGTGACGGCGCTCGCATCGATACAGTAATCGCGCGCCAGATCCGCCGCCGTCTTGCTTTTGCCGGTCGCGACCTTGTAGAGCATGGTCGCTTGCGTGCTGGTCAGGCCGTACTGCGAGGTCTCCTTCGTGAGCTCGGCCATGATCAACTGGCGCACCCGAGCGACGAGATAGCCCAGCGAATCGTCGATGTCGTAGGCGTTACGCGGCGCCTCGGCGGCGGCGCTGGCCGCACCGGCATTGCCGGCGGCCCCCGGCGGCGGCGTCGAGGAGGCGGAGAGGGAAACGGACGGCTCTGACATTTTCGTGCTGATGCAATAATTGACTTGTCACGATTATAGCGTCCACTTAATAAAATGCAAGATGATGCAATAGTTGACTAGGCAAATATTTCAACGAAATGTAGACGGATCGCTCTAGTGGAAGGTGCGGTGGGAGGGCGGGGCAAGGGAGCGACGTTTGCGCAAAGTCGGCGGCATGGCCGCGCAAGTCGTTGTTGCATCGCAGAAAAGCCATGACGTGAGACATGCGCAAGTGATAGAATCGCGGATTCTCCAAAGGCTTTTCGAGCACCTCTTTCATGACCCGCGCTCTCCGTAATATCGCCATCATCGCGCACGTCGACCACGGCAAAACCACGCTCGTCGACCAGTTGCTGCGCCAGTCCGGCACCTTCCGCGAAAACCAGCAGATCGCTGAACGCGTGATGGACTCGAACGACATCGAAAAAGAGCGCGGCATCACGATCCTCGCCAAGAACTGCGCCGTCGAATACGAAGGCACGCACATCAACATCGTCGACACCCCGGGCCACGCGGACTTCGGCGGTGAAGTCGAGCGCGTGCTCTCCATGGTCGACAGCGTGCTGCTGCTGGTCGATGCCGTCGAAGGCCCGATGCCGCAGACCCGCTTCGTGACCCGCAAGGCGCTGGGTCTCGGTCTCAAGCCGATCGTGGTGGTCAACAAGATCGACCGTCCCGGCGCACGTCCGGACTGGGTGATCAACCAGACGTTCGACCTGATGGACAAGCTCGGCGCGACCGACGAGCAGCTCGACTTCCCGGTGGTCTACGCCTCGGCGCTCAACGGCTTCGCCAGCCTCGACGCCGACGTGCGCGAGGGCGACATGCGCCCGCTGTTCGACGCGATTCTCAAGCACGTGCCCGTGCGCGAGGCCGACGTGGACGCGCCGCTTCAGTTGCAGATCAGCTCGCTCGACTACTCGACGTTCGTGGGACGTATCGGTATCGGCCGCATCACGCGCGGTCGCATCAAGCCGGGCCAACAAGTCGCCATGCGCTTCGGTCCGGAAGGCGAAGTGCTCAAGCGCAAGATCAACCAGGTGCTGACGTTCAAGGGCCTGGAGCGCGTGATGTCGGATGGCGCGGAAGCTGGCGACATCGTGCTGATCAACGGTATCGAGGACGTGGGCATCGGCGCGACGATCTGCGACGTGGACACGCCGGAAGCGCTGCCGCTGCTGACCGTCGACGAGCCGACGCTCACGATGAACTTCTGCGTGAATACGTCGCCGCTGGCCGGCCGTGAGGGCAAGTTCGTGACGAGCCGCCAGATCCGCGATCGTCTGCACAAGGAACTCAACCACAACGTGGCGCTGCGCGTGAAGGACACGGCCGAGGACTCCGTCTTCGAAGTGTCGGGCCGCGGCGAACTGCACCTGACGATTCTCATCGAGAACATGCGTCGCGAAGGCTATGAGTTGGCCGTGTCGCGTCCGCGTGTGGTGCTCAAGGAAATCGACGGCGTGAAGCACGAGCCCTACGAGCTGCTCACCATCGACCTGGAAGACGATCATCAGGGCGCCGTCATGGAAGAAATCGGCCGCCGCAAGGGCGAAATGCTCGACATGGTCTCGGACGGCCGCGGTCGCACGCGTCTGGAGTACCGCATTCCGGCGCGTGGCCTGATCGGGTTCCAGGGCGACTTCCTGTCGATGACGCGCGGCACGGGCCTGATGAGCCACATCTTCGACGCATACGCGCCGCTCAAGGATGGTTCGCTGGGCGAGCGCCGCAACGGCGTGCTGATCTCGCAGGACGACGGCGCCGCCGTGGCCTACGCCCTGTGGAAGCTGCAGGATCGCGGCCGCATGTTCGTCTCGCCGGGCGACGCGCTGTACGAAGGCATGATCATCGGCATCCACAGCCGCGACAACGACCTCGTGGTCAACCCGATCAAGGGCAAGCAGCTCACGAACGTGCGCGCGTCGGGCACCGACGAAGCCGTGCGTCTGGTGCCGCCGATCGCGCTGAGCCTCGAATATGCCGTGGAATTCATCGACGACGACGAACTTGTCGAAGTCACCCCGCAAACGATTCGTCTGCGCAAGCGCTTCCTGAAGGAGCACGAGCGCAAGCGCGCCGCACGCGAAGAGAAGTAAGCCCGGCGATGGCGACAGCGCGTGGCAGACGTCCGTTCGCTGCGCGCCTGCAACGTCCGTTGGTTGGAAGAAAGCCGGTGCCTTGCGCCGGCTTTTTTTTATTGGCCCATCGCCCGTGATGTGTCCTGTCGGGCGTGCGGTGCCGTGAGCGCCGCGGGCCGTTGATAGCCCCCGAGGGCGCCGTCGCCCGTGCGGTCCGTGGCCGCGCACGACGGCGTTCGTTCCATTGACGATTCTGAAACACTCGCCTGCCATGACCGAATTTGTCCGCACCGAAATCCGTGGTCGCATTGGGTTCATCACGCTCACGCGTCCCAAGGCCCTCAACGCGTTGTCACACGACATGATTCGCGCGATCGCCGCTGCACTGGACCGCTGGCGCGACGATTGCGCCGTCCTCGGCGTGGTGTTGCAAGGCGAGGGCGAGAAGGGACTGTGCGCCGGCGGCGACATTCGCTATTTCCATGAGGCCGTCGGCGCGGGACGCACCGACATCATGGATTTCTTTTCCGATGAGTACCGGCTGAACTACGCCATCGCCACTTACCCGAAGCCCTACATCGCGTTGATGGACGGTGTGGTGATGGGGGGCGGCATGGGCATCTCGCAGGCAGCGGCGCTGCGCATCGTGACCGAAGCGACGCGCATGGCCATGCCGGAGACCGCCATCGGTCTGTTCCCGGACGTCGGCGGCGGCTATTTCCTCGCGAACCTCGCAGGCCATCTCGGCGAGTATCTCGGCACGACGGGCATCGTGTTCGGCGCAGTCGACGCGTGCGAGATCGGCCTGGCCGACGTGGTGCTGCCGCGCGCCTCGTTGCCCGCACTGTGCGAATTGCTGGCAAACGGTCAGTGGCAAGATGCGCAGGCCGTGCTCGACGCCGCCCGCGACTTTGTCCGCGAGAGCCTGCCTCCGGCCGGTCTGGCGCCGGGCAAGCTCGCGCCGTTGCGCGACGCCATCGATCACCATTTCGGGCAGCCCGACATGCCCGCCGTCCTTCGCTCGCTCAAACACGAAGCCCGTTGCGAATACTCGGGCTGGGCGCAGGAGACGGAGGAGTTGCTGCGCGCCAAGCGCTCGCCGCTGATGGTGTGCGTCACGCTGGAACAGGTGCGCCGTGCCCGCAAGCTCTCGCTGGCCGACGAGTTGCGCGAGGAGTGGCTGATGATGCGCAGCGTCTTCAATCTCGACGGCCGCATGGGCGCCGAAGGCGTGGAAGGGATTCGTGCTCTCGTCGTCGACAAGGACCACAAGCCGCGTTGGCAGCACGCAAGCATCGAGGCCGTGACGCGCGCCGACGTGGCGCGCTTCTTCGACGGAGAACGTCGCGGTGCGGATAACCCCTTGCGCGATCTGGGGCTGTGAGCGGGGCGGTGGCTGCCCGTCGCCAACCGGGCGCGGCAGCCGCCGGGGTTGGGTTGTGCCGGCGGCGCCGCCCGCCAGGCCTCAATGGTTGCCACGGCGGCTTGTGTCGCAAGCGGCCAGCCGCCGGCGTGGCGCCGCATAGCTGTGCCGCTCGCGCGTTACACGGCGGCCTGGCAGAACTGCTCGCCGACCGCCTGATCGAGCTTGCGGCACACGTCGGCGATGCTGCCCACCATCACGATATGCGACACGTCGCGATACACCCGCACGCCGTAGCCGCCGTCTTTCTCATGAACTTGCCTGCCAGTTGGCGCTTCTCGGCCGCGGACGTCGCGGGAGGCCTTGGCCGCCTTGCCGGCCGGGCACGCGCGCCGCGCGGTGGCCGCGACGGCGGACGTCAGCGTGCGCGAGAGCGCGGCATTGCGCGTGCGGGCCGGCACGGTATATGAGCGGGCCATGGCCGGTGCGGCAGCAAACGGGCCGGACAGCGCCGAGAGGCCATACACCGCGGACAGCCGTGCCTGCGACGACACTCGAACGCGCGCTTCACCCAGCGACGCGCGCAGCAAACCAAAGAGTCGAGCCATGATGCGATCCTTCTTTCAATGTGGGTCGGAGGGGCGTGTCCGGTTGCATCGCTTCACAAATCACAAATTGCGGGCGCAGCAGGGCACGGGCGCCGGACCCAGCCCGGCGCAAACGGAAATGCCAATCTTCAGGGAGCGGGGCGTACCGCTTGCCGCGGCGCGCCCGGACAGACGCTTAGCGACCGCCTTGGATGCCGCTTGAATGCCGCATCAAGGGGTGCCTGGATATCGCGTCAGAGGTCGTTATTGCGGATCAGGCCGACCGCAATTCCCTCCAGGGCGAAGTCGCCGCTTCCCTCATCGACGCGGATATTCTCGAAATCGGGGTTCTCGGCGATGAGCTCGACCCCGCCCTTGATGCGGTGGAATCGCTTGACGGTCACGTCGTCGCCGATGCGCGCAACGACGATCTGGCCTTCGCGGGCGTCTGCCGCCTTCTGCACGGCAAGCAGATCGCCGTCGAGAATGCCGGCGTCGCGCATCGACATCCCGCGCACCTTCAGCAGGTAGTCCGGCTGCCGGGCGAACAGGTTTGGATCGCACTGGAAATTGCGTTCGATGTGCTCCTGCGCCAGGATCGGGCTGCCTGCGGCCACGCGCCCGACGAGCGGCAGCGACAACTGCATGAGGCCCATGTGCGGCAACGTGAACTGGTGCGAGCCACCCGCTTCGTCCAGGCGCTTGAGGCGGATGCCGCGCGACTGACCCGCCGCCAGCTCGATCACACCCTTTCGCGCCAGTGCCCGCAGATGCTCCTCTGCGGCGTTCGCCGAAGAGAAGCCGAGTTCGGCCGCAATCTCGGCGCGCGTGGGAGGAAAGCCGGTGCGCTCGATCGCTTGTCGGACCAATTCATAGACCTGCTGTTGACGGACGGTAAGTTTGATCATGGCGTCACTGTATGGAAGCACAGGTGACTGTATTTTTGTACAGTGTTTGCAAAAAGGCAAGTGAAAACTTCATGTACTGCATGAAGTGCTTGCGCGAATGCCGCGGTCTCGGGCGCGGGCGTGCCGTCAGCAGGAAATCGCTAATCCTTATTCCGGCATAAACAAAAGAAAAATAATTATTTTTAATTATTTAGTGCCCCCCATAGACTGGCCTCCTACCACGCGTAAGCAAACGAGGAGTGCAAGTCATGAGCAAAGCAGCACGGGGATCGAAAGCTAAGCAGCTGGTGAGGGCGTTCGGGAAACTGGGTGCGGTGGCGCTGGCCGCGGGCATTGCCATTCAGGCGCACGCCGCGAGCGTGTCGCTGCTCAACGTGTCCTACGACCCGACGCGTGAGCTGTACGCCGACTACAACAAGGCCTTTGAAGCGCATTACAGGCAGGTCGCGGGCGATACGGTGAACGTGAAGGCCTCGCACGGCGGCTCGGGCAAGCAGGCCCGCACCGTGCTCGATGGCGCGCCTGCCGACGTGGTCACGCTCGGCATTTCGGCCGACATCGACGAACTGGCGCAGGCCGGCCTCGTGAGCAAGGACTGGCAAAAGCGCCTGCCGGACAATGCCACGCCGTACACGTCGACGATCGTCCTGCTCGTGCGCAAGGGCAACCCGAAGCAGATCAAGGATTGGGGCGATCTCGTCAAGCCGGGCATCAGCGTCGTCACGCCGAACCCGAAGACTTCGGCCGGCGCGCGCTGGAACTATCTCGCCGCATGGCTGTACGCGCTCAAGCAGCCGGGCGGCAATGAGCAGAAGGCGCAGGAGTTCGTCAAGGCGCTGTACAAGAATGTCGGCGTGCTCGACTCGGGCGCGCGCGGCGCGACGACCACGTTCGTCGAGCGCGGCATTGGCGACGTGCTGATCGCCTGGGAAAACGAAGCGCTGCTCTCGGTGAAGGATCTCGGTCCGGACAAGTTCGACATCGTCGTGCCGTCCTCGTCGATCCTGACGGAGCCGCCGGTCGCCGTGGTCGACAAGAACGTCGACAAGCACGGCACGCGCAAGGTGGCCGAGGCCTATCTGCAATGGCTGTACTCGCCGCAAGGGCAGGAGATCGCCGCGAAGCACTTCTATCGTCCGCGTTCGCCGGAAATCGCGAAGAAGTATGAGGCGCAATATCCGAAGCTCAAGCTCTACACGGTCGACGCCGACCTGGGCGGCTGGACGAAGACGCAGGCGAAGCACTTCGCCGACGGCGGCATCTTCGACCAGATCTACACCAAGAAATAACGGCGCGACGAAGGAGACCCTCGCATGAGTACCGCACTGTTTCCTCTCTGGCGCAAGCCGAGTGCCTTGCCCGGCTTCGGCCTGACGATGGGCTACACCGTCGCGTACCTGAGCCTGGTGGTGCTGGTGCCGTTGCTCATGGTTTTCATCAAGGCGAGCTCGCTCGACTGGGCGAGCTTCGTCGCCGCGGTGGGTTCGCCGCGCGTGCTCGCGTCGTATCGCCTCACGTTCGGCATCTCGCTCGCGGCGGCCATGCTCAACGCCGTGTTCGGCTTCATCCTGGCGTGGGTGCTGGTGCGCTACACGTTCCCGGGCAAGCGGTTCGTCGACGCGCTCATCGACCTGCCGTTCGCGCTGCCTACCTCCGTGGCCGGCATCGTGCTGGCGGCCGTCTACGCGCCGAACGGCTGGATCGGCCGCTGGTTCGAGCCGCTCGGCATCAAGATCGCCTTCACGCCGCTGGGCATCTTCGTGGCGCTGACCTTCATCGGTCTGCCCTTCGTCGTGCGCACGCTCCAGCCCGTGCTCGAAGAGTTCGAACGCGAGCAGGAGGAGGCGGCGGCGTGCCTGGGCGCGTCGCGCTGGCAGACGGTGCGCCACGTCATCCTGCCGGCCGTGCTGCCCGCGCTGCTGACAGGCTTCGCGCTGGCCTTCGCGCGCGCCGTCGGCGAATACGGTTCGGTCATCTTCATCGCAGGCAACATCCCGATGGTCTCGGAAATCACCTCGCTGCTCATCGTGACCAAGCTCGAGCAGTTCGATTACGCGGGCGCCGCGGCGCTGGCCGTGGTAATGCTGGGCATCTCCTTCGTGTTGCTGCTCCTCATCAATACCCTGCAATGGTGGCTGCAGAACCGCCATTCGGGTCGGCGCGCCGCCGGCGTGTGATTTCAGGGAACGCTTCCATCATGTCCGATTCACTCGCACTGTCGCCCGCCTTGCCGCACTCGAGCGCCGCACGCCGCGCCGACCCGACCGACGAGCCCGCGCCGGTCAAGGCCGTGCTCATCGGTGTGGCGCTGCTGTTCTTCGCGCTGTTCCTGGTGCTGCCGCTCGTGTCGGTGTTCGTCACCGCGCTCGGCAAGGGCTTTGCCGCGTACTGGGAAGGGCTGACCAACGAGGACGCGCTCTCGGCCATTCGTCTCACGCTCGTGATCGCGTTCATTGCGGTGCCGCTCAATCTGGTGTTCGGCGTGGCGGCGTCGTGGGCGATTGCGCGCTTCGAATTTCGTGGCAAGAGCTTTCTCACCACACTCATCGATCTGCCGTTTTCGGTCTCGCCGGTCATTGCGGGCATGACGTTCCTGCTGCTCTTTGGTCGTCAGGGGCCGCTATGGGCCTGGCTCGACGCCAACAACCTGAAGATCGTGTTCGCGTTGCCGGGGCTTGTGCTCGCGACGGTGTTCGTCACCTTCCCGTTCGTGGCGCGCGAGCTGATTCCGCTCATGCAGGCGCAGGGCAGCGAAGAAGAAGAGGCCGCGCGCGTGCTCGGCGCGAGCGGCTGGCAGGTGTTCACGCGCGTGACGCTGCCGAAGATCAAATGGGGGCTGCTGTACGGCGTGATTCTGTGCAACGCCCGGGCAATGGGCGAGTTTGGCGCGGTGTCGGTCGTCTCCGGCCACATTCGCGGCGAAACCAACACGCTGCCGCTACATGTGGAGATCGAATACAACGACTACCACACGGTGGGCGCGTTCGCGGCGGCATCGATTCTCGCGCTGCTCGCGCTCGCCACGCTCGCGCTCAAGCTGTGGGCCGAGCGCAAGCTGGCGCTGGACAAGGCCGCGCGGCGCGAAGACGCCGTTCAGGCCTGAGCCGCCGCGGCAGCACGGCAACGCGGCAACGCGGCAACGCATCGAGGAGCAAGACGAATGAGTATCCAGGTACAACAGGTTTCGAAACGTTTCGGCGATTTCGCGGCGCTCGACGACGTCAGTCTCGAATTCCCCACGGGCGAGCTCGTGGCGCTGCTCGGGCCGTCCGGCTGCGGCAAGACCACGCTGTTGCGCATCGTCGCCGGGCTGGAGTTCGCGGACGCCGGGCGCGTGGTCCTCAATGGCGAAGACGTCGCCTCGGTTGGCACACGCGAGCGGCAGGTCGGCTTCGTATTTCAGCATTACGCGCTGTTTCGCCACATGACGGTATTCGAGAACGTGGCGTTCGGCCTGCGTGTGAAGTCGCGCCGAGAACGTCTCTCGGACGCGCAGATCCGCGCCAAGGTGCATGAACTTCTGGGGCTGGTGCAGCTTGACTGGCTCGCCGACCACTATCCGGCCGAGCTTTCGGGCGGACAGCGCCAGCGTATCGCGCTGGCGCGGGCCCTGGCCGTCGAGCCGAAGGTGCTGTTGCTCGACGAGCCGTTCGGCGCGCTCGATGCGAAAGTGCGCAAGGAGCTGCGCAGCTGGCTGCGCCGGCTGCACGACGAGTTGCACATCACCACGATCTTCGTCACGCACGACCAGGAAGAGGCGCTGGAAGTCGCCGACCGCATCGTGCTGATGAATCGCGGCAAGGTCGAGCAGATCGGCGCGCCGCAGGACGTGTACGACACGCCGCAGAGCGCCTTCGTGTACGAGTTCCTCGGAGCGGCCAACCGGCTCCCGGGCGAGCTGCGCACGCACGATTTCATCGCGGACGCCGGCGCGTATCGTGTGACGGTGCCGCGCGAGGACCTGCCCGCGCTGCCGCAGGACGGCCGCGCGATCGCCTACGTGCGGCCGCACGATCTCGCGCTGCTGCCCGCGCACGACGGCGGCCCGGGCGTCGACGTGGCCGTGCGTCGCGCGATCCCGCTCGGCGGCACCGTGCGAGTGGAGCTTGCCGCACCCGGCAACGCGGTATGGGAAGCGGAGCTCACGCGCTCGGGCTGGCAGGCGTTGAAGGCGGACGCCGGAGCGACGCTGCGCGCCGTGCCGCGTCAGCTGCGCGTATTTGCGGCGCAGGCATAAGGGGCGGCGCAGGCATATGGGTGCATAGGCGCAAGGGCCGGCACGGGCCAACGCCGGTCGGACGCCCGGCGCGCCCGGGCAGGGCAAGCCGTTCATAACCAAAACAGTCAACACGGACAGACAAGCCATAGGGCGGAGTCACATCATGAATTTCCAGCAATTGCGCTACGTGCGCGAAGCAGTCCGGCAGAACCTGAACCTCACCGAGGCTGCCAGCGCGCTCTACACCTCGCAGTCGGGCGTGAGCAAGCAGATCAAAGACCTCGAGGACGAACTCGGCGTGGACGTGTTCGTGCGTCGCGGCAAGCGCCTTACGGGCCTCACGGAGCCGGGCAAGGCCGTGCTGCAGCTCATCGAGCGCATGCTGCTCGACGCCGAGAACCTGCGTCGCGTCGCGCGCCAGTTCGCCGATCAGGACAGCGGTCATCTGGTGGTCGCCACCACCCACACGCAAGCACGCTACGCGCTGCCGCAGGTCATCAAGCAGTTCACGAGCGTGTACCCGAAGGTGCATCTCGCGCTGCGCCAGGGCAGCCCGCGCCAGATCGCGCAGATGGTCATCGACGGCGAGGCCGACATCGGCATCACGACCGAGGCGCTCGACCGCTTCCCCGACATCGTGACCTTCCCGTGCTATTCGTGGCACCACGTGGCCGTGGTACCGAAGGAGCATCCGCTCGTCGGACGCGAGAACGTGACGCTCGCCGACATCGCCGAATACCCGATCATCACGTATGACGGCGACTTCACGGGCCGCTCGCACGTCGACAAGGCGTTCCAGGATCAGGGGCTCGTGCCCGACATCGTGCTCACCGCCCTCGATACGGACGTCATCAAGACATACGTCGAGCTGGGACTCGGCGTGGGAATCGTGGCCGCAATGGCGGTCGATCCGCGCAAGGACCAGGATCTGGCCGTGCTCGAGCTGGACAACGCCTTCGAGCCGAGCACCACGCGCATCGGGCTGCGCCGCGGGGCGTTCCTGCGCTCCTACGCATATCGCTTCATCGAGATGCTCGCTCCGGCGCTCAAGGAACAGGACATCTCGACGCAGCTTCGCGAAGCGCTCGAATTTGCAGCCTGAACTTCGCTGCCCGAGTTCGCTGCCCGAGTTCGCTGCCCGAATTCGCTGCATCAAGTTCGCGTGCCGACTTGCGCGAGCTCACGGCCATGCCCGGGCTGCGCCGGCAGTGCCGGACACGACATCGTCATGACGCCGGCGGCGGTTTCGCCGCCCGGCGCGATCGCTTGTTTCAGCGACATTTTCTAGCGGCTTTTTTCGGCGATTGGGAAGCGCGGCAGTATTGGATACAATCGCTGGCATGACCTTGACCACTTTCCATCCGACGCCTCACTACGCCGTGCCGGCAGGCGATCTGCCGCGCATTGCGCTGCTCGCCACGGGCGGCACGATTGCGGGAAGCGCGGCCGACGCCACCCGCACGGCCGGCTATCAGGCCGGCGCGCTCGGCATCCAGGATCTGCTCGCGGCGGTGCCCGCGCTGGGCAGCATTGCGCACATCCATGCGGAACAGGTCGCGCAGATCGACAGCAAGGACATGAGCGTGGCGCTCTGGCAAAAGCTGGCCGCGCGCGTCAATGCCTTGCTGGCGCAGCCCGATGTGGCGGGCGCGGTCATCACGCACGGCACCGACACGCTCGAAGAGACGGCCTACTACCTGCATCTGACCGTCAACAGTCGCAAGCCCGTGGTGTTCACGGCGGCGATGCGCCCGGCAACGGCGCTGTCTGCCGACGGCCCGCTCAACCTGCTCAATGCGGTGCGCGTGGCGACCGATCCGATTTCGGTCGGACGCGGCGTGATGGTGGCCATCAACAACCAGATCCACTGTGCGCGCGACGTCGTCAAGACGAGCACCTACAAGGTCGACGCGTTTCACTCGCCCGAGATCGGCGTGCTGGGGTGGGTGCAGGACGAGCGCGTGGCGTTCCAGCGCGCGGCCATGCAGTACCACACGGTCGAGAGCGAGTTCGTCGGCCTGTCGGGCGAGCTGCCTGCCGTCGAGGTGGTGTCGAGCTATGCGGGCGTCTCGCGCATCGCCGTCGACGCCCTCGTCGAGGCGGGCGTACAGGGTATCGTGGTGGCGGGCACGGGCAACGGCTCGCTGCACTCGCAGCTGCAGCAGGCGCTCGCCGAGGCGGTGCAGCGCGGCGTGACCGTGGTGCGCGCCTCGCGCGTGGGCAGCGGTCACGTCATGCACAACGGCGCGGCGCCCGACGATCAGTACGGTTTCGTAAGCGCAGGCAACCTGCATCCGTTCAAGGCGCGCGTATTGCTGATGCTCGCGCTTCAGGCCGGCGTGCCGCGCGAGCGCATGCAGAGCCTTTTCGACGAATACTGAGACGACCGTCGTCTTTGGCCGCCGCGTTCTGGCGGGGGGCAAAAAAATACGGCGCGAGTCATTCGACTGGCGCCGTCACGATCGGCAGCGCGCCGCCCGTTCTCGGGCAGGCCGTCCTGGCCGTCTTCCGGTCTTCTCAACTCCCGTGCCGACGGCTTTGCCGGTCATGCGGCCGCCGTTTCTCGGTCTTCTCGCGAACTACCCGGTGAGCCGGCGTTTCCCTGTCGCGCAAGTCATGCCGATAGGGAAACGCCGCGTGATGCGTCCCCGACGGTGGGCCTCAGGCGACCGTGTGGTTGGCGAGCATTTCCAGCGCGCGCACCATGCCCGAGTGATCCCACGCGGCGCCGCCGTTGGCGGCGCAAGCGTTGAACAGCTCCTGGCAGGTAGCCGTGTTCGGCAGCGACACGCCCAGCGCCTTCGCGCTTTGCAGCGCGAGGTTCAGATCCTTCTGGTGCAGTGCGATGCGGAAGCCCGGCTCGAAATTGCGCTTGACCATGCGCTCGCCATGCACTTCGAGAATCCGCGACGAGGCAAAGCCGCCCATCAGCGCCTCGCGCACCTTGGCCGGATCGGCGCCCGCCTTCGATGCGAAGAGCAGCGCTTCGCCCACGGCTTCGATGGTGAGTGCCACCACGATCTGGTTGGCGACCTTGCAGGTCTGGCCCGCACCGTTCTCGCCCACGAGGGTGATGTTCTTGCCCATCAGTTCGAAGAACGGCTTGACGTCGTCGAACGCGGCTTGCGAGCCGCCGACCATGATCGACAGCGTGGCGGCTTTCGCGCCGACTTCACCGCCCGAGACCGGGGCGTCCAGATACTCGCAGCCCAGCGCCTTGATCTTCTTGGCGTATTCCTTCGTTTCGATCGGCGAGATCGAGCTCATGTCGACGACGATCTTGCCTGCGCTCAGGCCCTCGGCCAGGCCGTCCTGACCGAACAGCACCGCGCCCACGTCCGGCGTGTCCGGCACCATCACGAAGACGATGTCGGCGCGCTTGGCGACTTCCTTGGCCGACGTGCAGACCGTAGCCTGGCCGTCGATGAGCTCCTGCGGGGGCGTGCGGCGCTCATACAGGAACAGCTTGTGGCCGGCGTTTTGCAAATGCTTCGCCATCGGCGCGCCCATGATGCCCAGACCAATGAAACCGAGTTGTGCCATTTCGAGACTCCTTGTTGCCAAAGTTTGATGTTGGGGTGTGCCGGCGATGTCGCGAACCGGGCAGGGCGGCGACACGACTGTCGCCATCGTCCCCGTGCTCCGGCCGCATGCCCCCTGCATGCGGCCGGCGGGGCCCTCCTCGTCGAAACACCGTCGGCCGGCGTGCCGTCCTGCGCGCGCACGCCGTCATGTCTTGCTGCCTGTCGCTAGGGGGAGCGACGCGCGGGTCCTGCGTGTGCGCAGGCCTGTGTCCGCCGTGGCCCGAGAGACTCGGGCCGCTTGGACTCAGGTCGCTTGGACTCAGGCCGCTAAGATTCAGGCCGCTTCACGCAGGCCCGCGGCCTTGAACCAGCCCAGGCCCTCGGTCGTGGTGGTCGCGGGTTTGTACTCGCAGCCGATCCAGCCGCCGTAGCCGATGCGATCGAGGAACGCGAACAGGTAGGCGTAGTTGATCTCGCCCGTGCCCGGCTCGTTGCGGCCCGGGTTGTCCGCGAGCTGCACGTGGGCGATGCGCGCCAGATTCGTCTCGAGGGTCTTGGCGAGCTCGCCTTCCATGCGTTGCATGTGATAGATGTCGTACTGCAGGAACAGGTTGTCCGAGCCGACCTCGTCGAAGATCTCCAGCGCCTGCTTCGTGCGATTCACGAAGAAGCCGGGAATGTCGTATGTGTTGATGGGCTCGACGAGCAGGCGAATGCCTTCGGCCTTGAGCGCATCGGCGGCGAAGCGCAGGTTGCCCACGAGCGTCTCGCGTGCGGCCTGCGTCGACAGATCCGCACCTTGCTTGCCCACGAGGCAATTGAGCTGCTTCACGCCGAGTGCCTTGGCATAGGTGATCGCTTCGCCAACGCCGTCGCGGAATTCGGCGACACGGTTGGGGAAGATCGCGATGCCGCGCTCGCCGGCATCCCAGTTGCCCGCCGGCAGGTTGTGCAGCACGAGGTCGAGCTGGTACTGGTTGAGCTTGTCCGCGATCTGGTCGCGATGGAACGCGTATGGGAACAGGAATTCCACGCCGCGAAAGCCGGCTGCGGCGGCCGCCTTGAAGCGGTCGAGGAACGGCACCTCGTTGAACAGCATGGTCAGGTTGGCGGCAAATTTCGGCATTGCACTGACTCCTCTCTCTTTTTTTAGGGGGGTGGTTTCGACGATTTCGAAGCAGGGTGAGACGGCGTGCTGCAAAGCGTCTCGGGGTCTTGCAAGGATTGCGGGGCGCGAACTTTGGCCGGTCACGGGGTCTAGTCGCAGCCGGAGGGGACGCACACGCCCCGCAAACCGGTCTCGCGGGTGCCGCGCTCAGGCGGTCACTGCGTTGTCTTCCTCCACCACGTCGATGATTTCCTCGAACTCATTGACGTTGTCGATTTCCGTGCCCATCGCGATGTTGGTCACACGCTCGAGAATCACTTCCACGATCACCGGCACCGAGAACTCGGCCATCAGCTTGCGGGCCTGGGCGAACGCGGGCTGGATGTCGTTCGGCTCGAATACGCGGATTGCCTTCACGCCGAGGCCTTCGGCGACCTTCACGTGGTCCACGCCGTAGCCGTTTACTTCCGGCGAGTTCACGTTTTCGAACGCGAGCTGCACGCAGTAGTCCATGTCGAAGTTGCGCTGCGCTTGACGGATCAGGCCCAGGTACGAGTTGTTCACCACGACGTGGATGTAGGGCACCTTGAACTGCGCGGCCACGGCCAGTTCTTCGATCATGAACTGGAAGTCGTAGTCGCCCGAGATCGCCACGACGTCCGACGAGGGCGATGCGACCTTGGCGCCGATCGCGGCGGGCACGGTCCAGCCGAGCGGGCCGGCCTGACCGCAATTGATCCAGTGACGCGGCTTGTTCACGTGCAGGAACTGCGCGGCGGCGATCTGCGACAGGCCGATGGTCGACACGTAGCGCACGTCACGGCCGAAGAACGCGTTCATTTCCTGGTACACGCGCTGCGGCTTGATCGGCACCTGGTCGAAGTCCGTGCGGCGCAGCATGGTGCGCTTGCGCTTCTGGCACTCGGCCACCCATTGCGAGCGGTCCGGCAGACGGCCGGCTGCCTTGAGTTCCCTGGCCACTTCGACGAACAGCGTGAGCGCAGCCTTGGCGTCGGAGACGATGCCGTAGTCCGGGCCGAACACGCGGCCGATCTGGGTCGGCTCGATGTCGACGTGCACGAACTTGCGGCCCTTCGTGAAGACGTCGATGCTGCCGGTGTGGCGGTTTGCCCAGCGGTTGCCGATGCCCATCACGAAGTCGGAGGCGAGCATGGTGGCATTGCCGAAGCGGTGCGAGGTCTGCAGGCCGACCATGCCCGCCATGAGCGGATGGTCGTCCGCGATGGTGCCCCAGCCCATGAGCGTGGGCACGACCGGCACGTTGACCGTCTCGGCGAATTCGACGAGCAGGTCGGCCGCGTCGGCATTGATCACGCCGCCGCCCGAGACAATGAGCGGGCGCTCCGAGGCGATCAGCATCTGGATGGCCTTCTCGATCTGGGCGCGCGTGGCGGCGGGCTTGTAGACCGGCAGCGGCTCGTAAGTCTGCGGATCGAAGTCGATCTCGGCGACCTGCACGTCGAACGGCAGATCGATGAGCACCGGACCCGGGCGGCCCGAGCGCATGAGGTGAAACGCCTGCTGGAACACGCGCGGCACGAGCGCGGGCTCGCGCACCGTGACCGCCCACTTGGTGACCGGCTTGGCGATCGACTCGATGTCGACGGCCTGGAAGTCTTCTTTGTACAGGCGGGCGCGCGGCGCCTGACCCGTGATGCACAGGATGGGGATCGAATCGGCCCAGGCCGAGTACAGGCCCGTGATCATGTCCGTGCCGGCCGGGCCCGAGGTGCCGATGCAAACGCCGATGTTGCCCGCCTCGGCGCGCGTGTAGCCTTCGGCCATGTGCGAGGCGCCCTCGACGTGGCGTGCGAGCACGTGCTCGACGCTGCCCGCCTTGCGCAGGGCCGAGTAGAACGGGTTGATGGCGGCGCCGGGCACACCGAATGCGGTCGTGATGCCTTCCTTCTCGAGCACTCGGACGGCGGCCTCTACGGCGGTCATCTTGGCCATGTGACTCCTCCAATGGGTAATGGGTAGCTATGTTGGGATATGGACGTTGGAGCCAACTGTAAGCCGGTACGATTTGTTTGATAAGATCACAAAAGATCGTTTTTTTAAGAACAAAAAGTATCGAATGGAGACGCGATGGACCGTTACAAGCAGATCGAAACCTTCGTGCAGGTCGCGGAAGCGGGCAGTCTGGCCGCCGCCGCGCTCAAGGAGGGCGTGTCGCCGGTGATCCTCGGGCGGCGCATCGACGCTCTCGAAAAGCGGCTCGGCATCAAGCTCATGTACCGCTCGACGCGCCGCCTGGCGCTCTCGGAGGAGGGCGGCGCTTTCCTGGAGCGGTGCAAGCAGTTGCTGGGCGACTGGGAGATGGCGGAAAACGAGATCAGCGCGGGACGTCACGCGGTGTCGGGGCACCTGATCGTGTCAGCGCCGGCGGCATTCGGCCGCAAGCATGTGGCGCCGCACGCGCCCGCCTTCCTGCGCCAGCACCCGGACGTGCAGATCTCGTTCAATCTCACCGATCGTGTGGTCGACATCGTGCGCGAGGGCTACGACATGGGCATTCGCATCGGCGGCTCGGTCGATCCGAACTTCGTCGCCGTGAAGCTCGCCCAGAACCGGCGCGTGGTGTGCGGCACGCCCGCATACTTCGCCCGCCACGGCCGTCCCAGGACGCTGGAAGACCTCGCCAGGCACAATTGCCTGGCGTTCAACCTGCAGGGCGGCCAGCAGCGCGGCTGGTACTTCAAGCGTCAGGGCAAGCTCGTGACGATCCGCGTAGCTGGCAATCTCGACTGCAACGACGGCGAGCTGCTGCACCGCTGGGCGCTCGAAGGGCTCGGGCTGGGGTGGCGCTCAACGTGGGAAATCCAGCGCGAGCTGCTCTCCGGCGAGCTCGAAACGGTGCTCGACGAGTACGCGCTGCCCGACTACGACATCCTCGCCGTGTACCCGCAGCAACGCTTCCAGCCGGCGCGCGTGCGGCTTTTCATCGAGCAGCTGCGCCAGATCTACGCGCGCCCGAACTACTGGCTGGAGAACGCCTGAGGGGCGGGCGGGAAGCCACGGGACAAGAGGGGGCAAGAGGGGGCAAGGCCGCCGGCCGGCCGTGCACGCTGGCACCGATAGGGCGGGAGTTGATGATCGACATGAAATCCGCTAGAATCGCGGGTTCTGCAACCTTGCTGCACTGGTTCTGACGCCCAGGCAGCTTTGTCCATAAGGAGCTCACATGCGTCATTACGAAATCGTATTCATCGTTCACCCCGATCAAAGCGAGCAAGTGCCTGCGATGATCGAGCGCTACAAGGGCATGGTGACGGCCAAGGCTGGCCAGATCCATCGCGTCGAAGACTGGGGCCGCCGTCAACTGGCCTACATGATCGAGAAGCTGGCCAAGGCTCACTACGTGTGCATGAACATCGAGTGCGACCAGGAAACCCTGGACGAACTCGAGCACGCCTTCAAGTTCAACGACGCCGTGCTGCGCCACCTGGTGGTCCGCATGAAGAAGGCCGAGACGGCCCCGTCGCCGATGATGAAGGAAGTGGCCCGCGAAGAAGCCAAGAAGGCTGCCGCGACGCCCGCCACCGAAGCCGCCGCTTCGTAAGTCGCGCACCGGAACGCATCAGGGTGTCAACGGATACGTCGACCACGTGAATCGCTTGCGGCTCGAGGCCAGCATCGCCGAAATCGGCACGCTGCGCTATACCCCGGCCGGACTTCCCGTGATCGATGTCACGCTGACGCACGAGGGAACAGTCGAAGAGGCGGGCGTACCCCGTCAGACCGAGTTCTCGATACCGGCGGTTGCGATCGGTCCCATCAGTGCCAAGGTCACGGCGCTGGGACTCGGGAGACCGGCCCAGTGGGCGGGATTCCTGGCCAAGAAGCATCGCAATAGCCGCACCCTGGTGTTTCACATCACAGCATTGCAAGAATTTGAAAAGGATTGTTGAACATGCCGCGTCCTAACGGTAAAAACAAGAAGTTTGATCGTCGCCGTCAACAGCAGAACCCGCTGTTCAAGCGCAAGAAGTTCTGCCGCTTCACCGTTGCCGGTGTCGAGCAGATCGATTACAAGGATGTCGAAACGCTGAAGGACTTCATCGGCGACAACGGCAAGATCACCCCCGCTCGTCTGACGGGCACGAAGGCGCACTACCAGCGCCAGCTCGATACGGCCATCAAGCGCGCGCGTTTCCTGGCGCTGCTGCCGTACACCGATCTGCACGGTGCTTAATCGCCGGTCGACGAAGGAGAATAGATAATGCAAGTGATTCTGCTGGAAAAGGTCGTCAATCTGGGTAACCTGGGCGACATCGTGAAGGTCAAGGACGGTTTCGCACGTAACTACCTGATCCCGACCAAGCTGGCTCGCCGTGCCACCAAGGACGCCATCGCCGAATTCGAAGTTCGCCGCGCCGAGCTGGAAAAGGCTGCCGCCGAGAAGCTGGCTGCCGCGCAAGCCGAAGGCGAAAAGCTGGCTGGCCTGACCGTTCAGATCTCGCAGAAGGCCGGTGTCGACGGCCGTCTGTTCGGTTCGGTCACCAACTACGACATCGCCGAAGCCCTGAACGGCCAAGGTTTCAAGATCGAGAAGATGCAGGTGCGCCTGCCGAACGGTCCGCTCAAGACCGTGGGCGACTTCCCGGTCCAAGTGGCCCTGCACACGGACGTCGTCGTCGACGTGAACGTGTCGGTGCTGGGCGAGCACGCCTAAGTCGCATCCGCGTCAGCTTCCCGACGCGAATAAAAAGGACGGAAGTCGGGTCTACCGGCTTCCGTTTTTTTATGTCTGCCTGTCTCAAAGCCTTCCGATGCGGCAGCTTGTCACGCAAGCACGGATTACACTGATCAACGCCGACCGCCTCCCGGTTGCGCGCCGTCCCACGTTAGTCTCGTTCGATAGCTCCGCCTTATGTTGCCTCCAGGGAAACTACTGAGCAAACCACGTTCGGAAAAATCGTCTCGCAAGCGGGAATATGCCGGTTCGGACCGCGATCGCGGGAACGGTATAATGCCCGGCATGAACGCGCCCGATCCCCAGCTCGATTCGCTAAAAGTGCCGCCGCACTCCATCGAGGCGGAGCAGTCCGTGCTCGGCGGGCTGCTGCTCGATAACAGCGCCTGGGATCGTATTGGCGACTTCGTGTCCGAGTCGGACTTCTACCGCTACGACCACCGGCTGATCTACCAGCACATCGGTCGCCTGATTTCCTCCGATCGTCCCGCGGACGTCATTACCGTCTTCGAATCGCTGTCGAGCGCCGGCAAGGGCGAAGAGGTGGGCGGACTCGCCTATCTCAACGCGCTGGCGCAGAACACGCCGAGCGCGGCCAACATTCGCCGTTACGCCGAGATCGTGCGCGACCGTGCGGTGCTGCGCAAGCTTGTCACGGTAGCCGACGAGATCGCCTCCGACGCCTTCAATCCGCAGGGCAAGGAAGTGCGCCAGATGCTCGACGAGGCCGAGGCCAAGGTCTTCGCGATCGCCGAGGAAGGCTCGCGTAGCTCGAGCGGCTTTCTCGAACTCCAGCCGCTGCTCACGCAGGTGGTCGAGCGCATCGACGAACTCTATCACCGCGAGGGCGGCAGCGACATCACCGGCATTCCGACCGGCTTCGTCGATCTCGATCGCATGACCTCGGGCTTCAATGGCGGCGATCTGATCATCGTGGCGGGCCGCCCGTCGATGGGCAAAACGACCTTCTCGATGAACATCGGCGAGCACATCGCCGTGGAAGAGGGGCTGCCCGTCGCCGTGTTTTCGATGGAAATGCCGGGCACGCAGCTGGCCATGCGTATGCTGGGCTCGGTCGGGCGTCTGGATCAGCATCGCCTGCGCACGGGCAAGCTGATCGACGAAGACTGGCCGAAGCTCACGCATGCGATGCAGAAGATGAACGAGACGCAGTTGTTCGTCGACGAGACGCCTGCGCTCAACCCGATGGAGCTGCGCGCACGGGCTCGCCGCCTGGCGCGCCAGTGCGGCAAGCTGGGGCTGATCATCATCGATTACCTGCAGCTCATGAGCGGCTCGGGCGGGGGCGAGAACCGCGCGACCGAGATTTCCGAAATCTCGCGTTCGCTCAAGGGCCTCGCCAAAGAGCTGAACGTGCCGGTCATTGCGCTTTCGCAGCTCAACCGCAGTCTGGAGCAGCGTCCGAACAAGCGCCCCGTGATGTCAGACTTGCGCGAATCGGGCGCTATCGAACAGGATGCCGACATCATCCTGTTCATCTATCGCGACGAAGTCTACAACCCCGATACGCCCGACAAGGGCACGGCCGAGATCATTATCGCGAAGCAGCGTAACGGTCCGATCGGTCACGTGCGTCTGGCGTTCATCGGGGCCTATACGAAGTTCGACAATCTGGCCGGTCCGCAGTACTGATACGCAAATTTTTGCCTGTGCCCATCGGCGTGCGGCGGCGCACGCCCGCACAGGGTAGAATGTGACGTTTTTGTGTCGACCCGTCCCCCTCAATACCCGGAGTTTTCCAATAATGTTCGGTCGCTTCATGCCCACCGAGGGCAAGTTCTTTGAGCTGTTCAACCAGCATGCGGCATGCATGGTTGCCGGCAGTCGCGAGCTGTCTGCCATGCTCAACGATCTGCCCAATGCCGAGGCACGCACCGTCGCCGTGCAGAACAACGAGAAGAAAGCGGATCGCATCACGCACGAGACCATCGACCTGATGCACAAGACGTTCATCACGCCGTTCGATCGCGACGAGATCCACAAGTTGATCAGCACGATGGACGACATCCTGGACCTGATGGAAGACGTCGCCACGGCCGTCTGGATGTACGACATCAAGCGCGTGCCGGCCGAGGCCCGCACGCTCGGCGAGATCTGCGTGAAGTGCTGCGAGCGCGTGCAAAGCACCGTGGCGCTGCTGGGTGACATGGACCGGGCGCGCGAGATCCTCAAACTGTGCGAAGAGATCGACGGACTCGAGTCGGAAGCCGACCGTCTGCTGCGCGCCTCGCTCTCCAAGCTGTTCCGCGAAGAGGCCGACGTGAAGGAACTCATCAAGCAGAAGGCCGTGTCGGAATTGCTCGAGTCGGTGACCGACAAGTGCGAGGACGTTGCCAACATCATCGAAGGCATTGTGCTGGAAAACGCCTGAGCGCCCGAGCGGAGATTTTCGATGGCAACGCTGCACATCAGCCTTTGGCTGGTCGGACTGCTGGTCGCGCTGGCGCTCCTGTTCGACTTCATGAACGGCTTTCACGACGCCGCCAACTCCATCGCCACGGTGGTGTCGACGGGCGTGCTCAAGCCGCACCAGGCGGTGGCTTTCGCCGCCATGTTCAATATCATCGCGCTGTTCATCTTTCACCTGAAAGTGGCCGCGACGGTGGGCAAGGGCACGGTTCACCCGGAGATCGTCGATCACTACGTGATTTTCGGCGCGCTCGTCGGGGCGATCGCCTGGAACATCATCACGTGGTACTACGGTATTCCGTCAAGCTCGTCGCATGCGCTGATCGGCGGCCTGGTCGGCGCGGCGGTGGCCAAGGCGGGCACCGGCTCGCTCGTGGCGAGCGGCCTGCTGCAGACCGTGGCCTTCATTTTCGTGTCGCCGCTGCTCGGCTTCGTGCTCGGTTCGTTCTTCATGCTCGTGGTGTCGTGGCTGTGCTTTCGCACGCCGCCCGCCCGCGTGGACCGCTGGTTCCGCCGCCTGCAACTGGTTTCGGCCGGCATGTACAGCCTCGGGCATGGCGGTAACGACGCGCAGAAGACCATCGGCATCATCTGGATGCTGCTGATCGCCGCCGGACTGTGGCCGCAGCAGGCCGCCGAGCCGCCGCTGTGGGTGATCGTCGGCTGCTATCTGGCCATTGGTCTGGGCACCATGTTCGGCGGCTGGCGCATCGTGCGCACGATGGGACAGAAGATCACCAAGCTCAAGCCGGTGGGCGGTTTCTGTGCCGAGACGGGCGGTGCCTTCACGCTGTTCTTCGCCTCGTGGCTCGGCGTGCCGGTGTCGACGACGCACACGATTACGGGCGCCATCGTTGGCGTCGGCGCGACGCAGAAGCTCTCGGCCGTGCGCTGGGGCGTGGCGGGCAACATCGTATGGGCGTGGATTTTGACGATCCCGGCTTCGGCTTTCATTGCCGCCATCGCCTGGTGGGTCGGCAAGCAGTTCCTGTAACCCTGTCGGACGGTGGACCGTCCGGCGATCCTCAGACTCAGGAAAAAGCGGCTTCGGCCGCTTTTTTCATGCTCGACGTTCGCCCAGGTCCGCCGAGATTTGCCGCATGCCCACATTGAGCCGGGATATCGCCGCCATCGGGAGAATCAATTTCAATTTGTTAGTGATATTGATTATCATTTACATGTGATATTCGACGAGCACCACAGGAGGCTGAGATGACCGCATTGTTCAACCATGCCTTGCGCCACCGCCCGCTGACCACGCTGATGGGCGTGGCGATCAACCTCGGCGGCGCCGCGAGCCTGCTGACCCACCTGCGTTAAGAAAACGCGGGAACAAGGGGACGAGGGAACAAGGGAACGAGGGAACAAGGGAACGAGGGAACGAGGGAACAAGGGAACGTGGGGCCACGGACAGGGCATGAAACACGCCAGACGCCCCGGGCGGCCGGCGTGTTTTACCTCTGGGGGCCTCACATGGAACTGTTGGCCAAGCGGGCGATGGGATCGTCGTCGGCCGCCAGGGACCCGTTCAGACGGGCCGTGCTGCTCGGCGGTGCGCTGGGCTGCGGTGTCTGGAGCGGCGAAGGCGTGGCGGCCGTCAGCGGCCGATTGGGCGAGTCCGCGACCGCGCTCACTGGTGCGCCGGGTAGCCCAGGCGACGACATGGGCGACGACATGGGCGACGGCGGGGCCCCTGGGGCCGGCGAGGCCGCCGACGGCTGGGTTTGCGCCACGTTGGCCGGTGCGGCGCGGTTCACATAGGTCGTATTGCCCGCCGGTGCCTTGTTCGCCGCCACGCGGCGGATACCGTCGATACGGCGCGCCCAATAAGGGACGTAGAGACTCTCCAGTCGCACCGTGCCGCCTGAGTTCGGCGCATGCACGAATTTCCCCTGGCCGACGTAGATGCCCACGTGCGAGTGGGCGCGCCCCGTCGTATTGAAGAAGATGAGGTCGCCGGAGGCGAGATCGTCGCGATCGAGGGACGTGCCGACACTGCTCATGTCGGCCGTCGTCCGCGGCAAGTTGACCCCGGCCGCGCGTGCAACGACATAGCGCACGAGACCGCTGCAGTCGAAACCGGAATCAGGCGTGTTGCCGCCATAGCGGTAGGGGATGCCCACGAGGCTCATCGCCTCGAGCGTGATCTCTTCCTGGCCGGCGCTGTTCTCGGGACCCATCGTGCGATTGCCATAGTTGGCGCTGCCACCCTGGCGGATCGACGGACCGGACGAGCATGCGGCAACCAGCAGCGTAATCGCGAGTGCCGCGGCACAGCGCGTCGACGAGCGCAGCCATTCTGGCGAGAGCGCCATGCTGCGGGCAGGGACGACGGGACGGCCGAAGGACCGGACGAAGGATCGTGGCATGCGGAGATGGCCCTGGATTCGCATGCGCCGAGTTTACGACGCTTGCCGCACGAATGCACCGCGGAAGTGCCGAAATACGGGCATTCTGTGGCATCGATGTCACAAATGCGCCGATTTTCGGGCGATTTTGCCGCTCAGGCGCCGTGGTCGCTGCATTCGCGGCTTGGCGATCATGAAAAACGGCGCCCGAAGGCGCCGTCGTCGAGAGGCCGTCAAGCCGCCGCGCTCAGAGAATCTCCGCGGCGTAATCGGCCAGACGCGAGCGTTCGCCGCGCGCGAGCGTGACGTGGCCGCTGTGACCCCAGCCCTTGAAGCGGTCCACCACGTAGGTGAGGCCCGAGCTGCCTTCGGTCAGATACGGCGTGTCGATCTGCGCGATGTTGCCCAGACAGATCAGCTTCGTGCCGGGGCCGGCGCGCGTGACGAGCGTCTTCATCTGCTTCGGCGTGAGGTTCTGCGCCTCGTCGATGATGACGAACTTGTTCACGAACGTGCGACCGCGCATGAAGTTCATGCTCTTGACCTTGAGTCGCGAGCGAATCAGTTCCTGCGTGGCTGCACGGCCCCATTCGCCGGCGGAGTCGTCGGTCTTTTGCAGCACTTCGAGGTTGTCGTCAAAGGCGCCCATCCACGGCTGCATCTTCTCCTCCTCGGTGCCCGGCAAGAAGCCGATATCCTCACCCACGGGTACGGTCGCGCGCGTGATGATGATCTCGTTGTAGCGCTTTTCGTCGAGCGTTTGCGCCAGCCCGGCAGCGAGCGCGAGCAATGTCTTGCCAGTGCCGGCCTGGCCGAGCAGGGTGATGAAGTCGACCTCGGGATTCATCAGCAGATTCAGCGCGAAGTTCTGCTCGCGGTTGCGCGCCGTAATGCCCCACACGTTGTTCTTGTGGTGCCCGTAGTCGCGCAGCGTTTGCAGCAGTGCCGTCTTGCCGTTGATCTCGCGGACCTGCGCATAGAAGGGCGCTTCGCCGTTGTTCGTCTCGAGATAGACGAACTGGTTGATGAGAAAACTCGCGCACAGCGGGCCGGTGATGCGGTAGAACGTCGTGCCGGTACGGTTGTCCTGCCAGCTCTCCATGCCCTTGCCGTGCTTCGTCCAGAAGTCCGGCGGCAGTGCCATCACGCCCGAGTAGAGCAGATCGCTGTCCTCGAGCACCTTGTCGTTGAAGTAGTCTTCGGCCGGCAGGCCGAGCGCATGCGCCTTGACGCGCATATTGATGTCTTTGGACACCAGCACGACCTGACGATCGCGGAACTTGTCCTGCAGCGCGCGCACGACGCCCAGAATCTGATTGTCGGCCTTGCCCTGCGGCAAGCCCTCGAGCGGCGGCACTTCGGGCAGATCGGTCTGGAAGTACAGACGGCCCGTGGCGTCCTTGTTGCCGAGGCGGGACAGCGAAATGCCTTCCGCCATCGATTTCGTGCCGCTCTCCGCGACCAGTCCGTCGAGCGTGCGGCTGACCTGACGTGCATTGCGCGCCACTTCCGACATGCCCTTCTTGTGGTTGTCGAGCTCTTCCAACGTCATCATCGGCAGATAGACGTCGTGCTCCTCGAAGCGAAACAGGCTGCTCGGGTCGTGCATGAGCACGTTCGTGTCCAGCACGAAGAGCTTGGCCGGCTCCTGGTCCTTGTTGCGCGCACGTTTCGAGCCGGCGCCCTGAGCCGTCGTCTTCACGGATTTGAGCGGCGCGGCGGCGCCATTCGAACCGGCAGGCGCGGGCGATTGCGGCGAACGTGCGACGGGCGACGGCTGTGCTGCAGTCTGCGTCACCGCGGGTGTCTTGGGAACGACCTTCAGGTCGGCCGTGCCGGCTGCGCCGGACGTGTCGCCCAGCGCGTGTTGTTCGGAAGAGGGGATCGGTTTCTTGGCCTCCGTGCGCGAAGGTTTGAGGCGAGTGGGGAATTGATCCGGGGCGAGCAGCGTGCCCGGTTTGGTCGGCGCCGATGGCAATGGCATAGATTTCCCGTTCAAGAAAACACAACACTACTCGGCCGGGACACACAGCGGCACAACACGTCCCGGCAACAAAAAAGCCGCCTGCCCGGACGCACCGGAGAGGCGGCTTGGCTGAAGGCGCCGCCTTGGCGACGCCTGCAATAGTCTCGTTCAATGCGCTTGATCATTACGGCCGACTATAACGTCTCTTGCCGTGCTTGTATAGCGTTGGATGTCCGCCCGGGCGGCGCTCGTGCAACACGCCGGCCGCCGCGCGGCGGGCGTCCCCGCGGGCCGCGCCGGGCAGGAAGACGCTTGGGCCCGTACCGCGTTCAGAGCGCCTGGACGGCGGCCAGCACTTCGCCCACGTGATCGGGCACGCGCACGCCGCGCCACTCCTTGCGCAGCACCCCCTTCTCGTCGATCACGAACGTGCTGCGCTCGATGCCGAGATGCTCCTTGCCATACAGTTTTTTCAGCTTGATGACACCGAACAGCCTGCACACCGCTTCGTCGGCGTCCGAGATGAGCGGGAAGGGCAGGCCGAGCTTTTTCTGGAAGTTCTCGTGCGAGCGCAGGCTGTCGCGCGACACGCCGACGATCTGCGCGCCAGCGGCCTGAAATTGCGCATAGCTGTCGCGAAAGTTCATGCCTTCCGTCGTACAGCCCGGCGTGTTGTCCTTCGGGTAGAAGTAGATCACCACTTTCTGGCCGCGATGCGCCTTGAGCGAAAAATCGCCGCCAGTGGCCGGTGCGGTGAAATCTGGCACGGCGGTGTCGATGGCTACCGTCACTATGGTCTCCTTGGATGGCCTTGCGAGGCCGGAACGGGGAAGCGGGTTGAGGGCAAGCAGGAGGCGGGCCGCCAGCGATTCAGGCCGCCGCACGGCGCTCGCCGCCCTCGAGAATCAGGTCGCCCGAGCGCCCCGGAATCTCTCCCCACACGACCGGGCGGGCCGGCAGCGAGGCGAGATCGAGCGACGCATACAACTGGCCCATCGTCACCAGATCATGCCCCTGGCGGCGCCATCCGGCCAGCAACTGACGGAACAGCGGGGCGAGCTTCTGCCCTTCGAGCTCTGCGTGAAGCGTGAACACGTGATCTTGCGCCGGATCGCGGGTGAGGGCAAGCAGATGCTCGGCCACGCCGTTGGCATCGCGCCCGTCCACGCCGAGCAGTTCGTCGACGGTGGGCAGCGTCGTGGGCATCTGCACGTGTTGCAGACGCACGCCGTCGACGATCGGGTAATGCGGCGCCGTGCCGCGTCCGTCCGAGGCGTACTTCATGCCCCACGCGTCGATCTGGCGGAATGCGTCGTTGTTCATCTGCCAGCCGGCGGCGCCATGCGTGAGCGGCGGTGCGCCGAAAATCTGCGTGAAGCGGGCGTGCGCCTGCGACATCTGGCGTTGCGTCCACGCCGCGTCGCGCGTGCGCACGTTGTCCTGCCAGTAGGTGTGATCCCACGTGTGGATGCCGGTCTCGTGACCGGCGGCCTGCACGGTGCGCATGACGTCCGCGGCGCGCCGGCCAATGTCCGGGCCGGGCAGCAGCGTGCCGTACATGAGCGTCTTGAAGCCGTAGTGCTCGACCACCGACGTGCGCGAGACCTTCTTCAGAAAGCCGGGCCGGAAGACGCGCTTGAGCGCCCAGCCGGTGTGATCCGGTCCGAGGCTGAACAGGAACGTCGCCTGCGCCTCATGCTCGGCGAGCGCGGCGAGCAGATTGGGCACGCCTTCGCGCGTGCCGCGCAGCGTGTCGACGTCGATCTTCAGGACAATCTTGGCCATGGCCGTCCTTGATGGCGGGTATCGGCGATGCGTTGTCCGATACCTTCGTTTCCGAGTCAAAAACGCCCGATGCGCCGAGGGCGCACCGGGCGTGCCGTGCGATGTGCGGCCCGCGGCATGGAAGCGGCGGGCCCGGACGTTACTCGACCAGGCGGCGAGCTTCGGCCACGTGGCCGCGGTACGCTTCGAAAATCTTGCGCAGCGCTTCGTCCATCGACGTGCTCGGCGCCCAACCGAGCTCCTGCATCGTGTTCTCGATCTTCGGCACGCGGTTTTGCACGTCCTGGTAGCCGTTGCCGTAGTAGGCGCCCGACGACGTCTCGACGAGCTGGACCTTCTTGGCCGTCTCGGCATACTCGGGGAATTCGGCTGCCAGCTTGAGCATCATGTTGGCCAGCTCACGCACCGAGTAATTGTTTTTCGGGTTGCCAATGTTGTAGATCTTGCCGCTGGCAACGTTGTTCTTGTTGTCGATGATGCGCACGAGTGCGTCGATGCCGTCGTCGATGTCGGTAAACGCGCGCTTTTGCGAGCCGCCGTCGACCAGGCTGATGTTCTCGCCGCGGGCGATGTGGCCCAGGAACTGCGTGACCACGCGCGACGAACCTTCCTTCGGCGTGTAGATCGAGTCCAGGCCGGCGCCGATCCAGTTGAACGGGCGGAACAGCGAGAAATTCAGTCCTTCCTGCATGCCGTAGCCCCAGATCACACGATCCATGAGCTGCTTCGAGCAGGCGTAGATCCAGCGCGGCTTGTTGATCGGGCCGTAGATCAGCGGCGAGTTTTCCGGATCGAACTCGCTGTCCGTGCACATGCCGTAGACCTCGGAGGTCGACGGAAACACCAGATGCTTGCCGTACTTCGCCGCCGAACGCACGATCGGCAGGTTCGCTTCGAAGTCGAGCTCGAACACGCGCAGCGGCGCCTTCACGTAGGTGGCCGGCGTGGCGATGGCCACCAGCGGCAGGATCACGTCGCACTTGCGGATGTGGTACTCGACCCACTCCTTGTTGATCGTGATGTCGCCTTCGAAGAAGTGCATGCGCTCGTGATTGACCAGATCGCCAAGGCGATCGGTGAGCATGTCCATGCCATAAACTTCCCAGTCGGTCGTCTCCAGGATGCGCTTCGACAGATGGTGGCCGATGAACCCGTTGACACCGAGAATCAGGACTTTTTTCATATTGCGGTCAGTGATTTAGCTGGGAAAACCGGTCCGGCGTGACAGGCTTGCCGTCCAGTAATAGTTCATGAATGACGACGGCGTTTGCGTCCCCGCAAACGCCAAGGAACGCATTATCCACTACTTGCAGTCCGCAGGGCAAACCGGCGGGGGCCGGCGAGCGGGCAAGGCGCGCGCGGCTCACCACCCAGCGATGGCCGGCGACTTCCGTAAACGCCCCCGGATAGGGCGGCGCGACGGCGCGAATCAGGTTGTAGACGTCGCGCGCGGGTTTCGACCAGTCGATGCGGCCGTCCTCCGGCTTGCGGCCGCCGAAATAGCTGCCGGCCGACAGATCGTTGATGCGCCGCCCGGCCGTCCCGGCCAGCAGCCCCGGCAGGCAGCGCCAGAGCGTCTGCTCGGCAGCGACGGTAACCTTCTCGAACACTTCGCCGGCGGTGTCGTCGGGCAGGATCGGCACCGGCGTCTGATCGATGATCGCGCCGGCGTCCGGCTTGAGGGCCATTTCGTGCAGCGTGGCGCCGGTCTCCGTTTCGCCATTCAGCACGGCCCAGTTCACCGGCACGCGGCCGCGATACTTCGGCAGCAGCGAACCGTGCATGTTGAAGGCGCCACGCGGCGCGATTTCCAGCACCGGCACCGGAATCATGTGACGGTAATAGAACGAGAAGATGAAGTCCGGCGCCACGGCGCGAATGCGCTCGGCGAGTGCCGGGTCGGCCGGATCGTCGGGGGTGATGACCGGAATGCCATGCTCGGCGGCCACGCCGGCGACACTGCCGAACCAGATGTTCTCGTTCGGGTTGTCCTGGTGGGTAACCACGAGGGCAACGTCGACGCCGCGCGCGAGCAGCACCTGCAGGCAGCGCACGCCAACGTTGTGATAAGCGAAGACGACGGCTTTGGCGCTCATGAGGTGTGCGATCCCAGTTCCTTCGCGCCGGCCGTGTGGCTTGCGCCGCCGGCGGCTTTCTCGCCGTGGCCGGCCGGTGCGGGCTGATTCTCGAGCACGGCTTGCACCAGATAGCGCGGGCGCTGACGCACCTGCTGGTAGATGCGGCCGATGTACTCACCGAGCAGCCCCATGCCGAACAGGATCACGCCGAGCAGGCAGAACGTGACGGCAAACAACGTAAACACGCCTTGAACCTCCGAACCGAAGATGAAGCGCCGGGCCATGAGCACGACGAACAGCACGCCCGAGGCGGCCGAGAGCGTAATGCCCACTCCCGAGAGCCATTGGAGCGGCACCACCGAGAAGCCGGTGACCAGATCGAAATTGAGGCGAATCAGGCTGTAGAGCGAGTATTTCGACTCGCCGGCGAAGCGCTCTTCGTGCGCGACGTCCACTTCCGTAGGGTTCTGCGCGAACGTGTAGGCGAGCGCCGGAATGAACGTGTTGATTTCGCGGCACTGGTTGACCGTATCCACGATGTGGCGGCTGTAGCCGCGCAGCATGCAGCCCTGGTCGGTCATGCGAATGCGCGTGATGCGCTCGCGCAAGCGGTTCATCGCGCGCGACGCGTTGCGGCGGAACCAGGTGTCCTGGCGGTTCATGCGCACGGTGCCCACGTAGTCGTGACCGGCGGCGAGCTGGTCGACGAGCTTGCCGATTTCCTCGGGCGGGTTCTGCAGGTCGGCGTCGAGCGTGACGACCCATTCTCCGCGGGTGTGTTCGAAACCCGCGAGGATGGCCATGTGCTGGCCGTAGTTGCCGTTGAACAGCACCACGCGCGTCACGTCCGGACGCTGGCGCTGCTGCTCGGCCAGGATCGCGGCGGAGCGGTCGCGGCTGCCGTCGTTGACGAACACCACTTCGTAAGTCACGCCCAGCTTGTCGAGTGCCGGGTACAGGCGAGCGAAGAGCGCGGCGAGTCCGGCCTCTTCGTTATAGACCGGGATGACGACGGAGAGTTGGGGAGAAGTCATTTTTGATGTTCAGCGCAAATGGCATTGACGGCTTCGCAAACGCGCGCGACGTCGGCATTCGTCATGGCGGGGAATAGGGGAAGCGTGAGAATCGCGCGGCCCAACCGTTCCGTGTGCGGGAACTGACCTTCCCGGAAGCCGAGCGCGCGATACATTGTAAACAGGTGAATGGCCGGGTAATGCACACCGCTGCCAATGTTGCGGGCCTTCAGCCTTTCCATGAAGCCGGCGCGATCGATCGTCAGGCGCTCGAGCGGCAGCTCGACCTGAAACATGTGCCAGTTCGAGTTCGTGAAGTCGGCGCGCGGCAGACCGAGCCCCAGCGCGACGGCAGGGCCGCCGGCGAACGTATCGAAATACAGGCGCGCGAGTTCGGTGCGGCGCGCGTTGAATTCGGCCAGGTGCGGCATCTGCCCGAGGCCAACGCGTGCGGCCACGTCGGTCAGGTTGTACTTGCCGCCGAGCACATCCACGTCCATGCCGTCAAAGCCGGTGCGAGTGACGCCCTGCAGCCGGTACTTCTCCGCCAGACGTGCCTCGTCCTCGTTGTTGAGCACGAGCGCACCGCCTTCGATGGACGTGAGGTTCTTGTTGGCGTGAAAGCTAAACGACACGAGGTCGCCGAACGACCCGATGCGCTTGCCGCCCCAGCTCGAGCCCATGGCCTGCGCCGCGTCTTCGATCACGCGCAGCCGATGGCGGCGGGCGATGTCGTAGAGGCGGTCCATGTCGAGCGGCAGCCCGGCGAGATAGACCGGGATGATCGCGCGCGTCTTGGGCGTGATCGCCTTCTCGAGCAGGTCGAGGTCGAGGTTGCGCGTGGCCGGATCGACGTCGACGAACACGGGCGTGGCGCCCACTTCGAGGATCACGTTGGCGGTGGCCACCCACGACAGCGGGGTGGTGATGACTTCGTCGCCCGCCTGCACGCCGGCCAGGCGCAGGCCGATTTCCAGCGTGGCGGTACCCGAATTGAAGGCGCGCACCGGACGCCCGCCGAAGTATTCCGACAGGGCTTTCTCGAAGGCCTGCACTTGCGGCCCGGAAGTGATCCAGCCCGAGCGCAGCACGTCGACCACGCCGGCGATCGTCGCGTCGTCGATGCTCGGCCGCGTGAACGGCAGGAACGGTTGAGTCGGTTGGGAGGTTGCCGAGTCGCTCATGATGTTGGTCGAAGCCTCAGGTAAGCGTTACGAACGCGCCGGCGCGAGTCGCCGCGCGTTCTTCGATTCGGTCGCATCGGGCGCGAAGGCCCCGACGCGGGTTAGCTGCGCGCAAGAATATAGACGCCGACAAGGATGATGCCGATGGCCACGACCCGCTGCATCGACAGTGTTTCGCCGAACAGGTACCACGCGGCAATCGCGTTCACGACGTAGCCCAGCGAGAGCATCGGATAGGCAATGGAGACCTCGACGCGCGAGAGCGCGAGGATCCAGACGACCACGCTGATGGCATAGCAGACCAGTCCGCCCATGATCGGCAACTGCGTAGCAAGCTTGATGCCAATGGGCACGATGTTGGCGCGCGTGAATTCCAGTGCGCCGATGGAGCCCGCGCCAGCCTTGAGCAACAACTGCGCGCAGGCGTTGAGCAGCACGCCCGTGAGAATAAGTGAAAACGTAGCGAGATTCATGGAACGTTTGTGAACGTTTGTGAATAATTATGGACGCCGTCCATTGGCTGGCGATTAGCGATGGACGTCACTTGGCCGGGGGGCGGACCGATGCGGCGCTCGGCACCTTGCCGAAACCGCAGGCAGCGGCGCTCGCCGTGATACGCCTGCGGCGCGCCGGCGCGCCGGCGCGCCGGCATGCCGCCATCCGCAACGGCACGATCGAGCCGCCCGGCCCGGTCGTCTGGCATGCTGCGCCGCGTTCCCCGTGCGTGCGCGCCGCGCCACCCATCTTGCCTCCCTGCCATCTGCCTGTCTGTCTTCGCGTGGCTCTGTCCGTGCGCCGCGGGTCGCCGCTCGACCCTCGAGAACTGGCGATTGAAACGAACCGACGAACGATAAAAGCGCTATTTTACGTTGTCTTCGGGCGATGGTTTCGAGATCACGACGCGTCGGGCGTCGCGCGCAATGATTTGCATTGGCAAATGTTGGGCCTCGAGCTTGGCAAACGTGTCCGGATCGACCAGCGCCAGCGCTCTCGGATCGGCCCGCCAGCGCGCGTAGAACGCGTCGAGCGTCGGCAGCCACTTTTGCGGTTCCTGCTTCACGCCGAACTCGAGTTCGTCCGGATGCTGCACCATGATCATCGTGTGCCCGAGGTAGTAGGGCATGGTGTGATCGAGCACGTTTACCGAATAGAACGGAACGTCCGGCCCGAGGCGCTGCATTTGCGCCTTGACGGCCGGCACCAGCAGCACACCGCTGCTCTGGCGCCCGAACACCTCGTGCCCCAGTCCGCCGATGGTCGCGAGCAGCAGCATCGCGCCGGCGAACGTGAGGAGCGCCCGGCGTGCGCTGTGCCGCGCCATGCGCCATGCCGCCAGCGTGCCGGCCAGGCCCACGCCCAGCGCCACGTACAGCCAGATCTGGAACGCCTTGTACAACTCGTTCGGATTGCGCACGCTGCCGGCGCGCCCCACGAAGATGGCCACCATGACCAGCGCGGCGATCAGGAAGATCGCGTAACCGGCCAGATGCAGGCGAACCGTGTCGCGACGCAACTGGGCCAGATACAGGCCGAAAAGCAGCGCCATGGCCGGCGCGACCGGCAACAGGTACGAGATGAGCTTCGAGTGCGAGGCGCTGAAGAACAGGAAGATGAAGACGGACCATACCCACAGCACGAGCGCCGGCGCGAAGCCGTTGGGCTGCCGCGGCATGCGCAGCGTGGCGCGAACGGTGCCCGGCAGGACCGAGAGCCACGGCAGAAAGCCCGCCACAAAAACGGGCACGAAGTACCAGGGCGCACCGTCGCGGTTGTGGCCCTCCATCGCGAAACGCCGGAAGTGTTCGTTGATGAAGAAGAAGTCGAAGAACTCGGGATTGCGCGCCTGGACCAGCACGAACCAGGGCGCGGCGATCGCCAGGAAGACGATCAGCCCGCTGCCCAGATAGAGTCGGCGCCACAGCGCCCAGTCGCGTGCGATCAGCGTATAGAGCACGAGCACGGCGCCGGGCAGTACGACGCCCACGAGCCCCTTGCTCAGCACGGCGAGCGCCATGGCCGCCCAGCACAGCCACATCCAGCCGCGCACGGCGCGGCGTGCAAGCCCGGGACGCTGTGCGAGCAGCAGCGCGCACAGCGACAATCCCATGAAGAAGGACAGCCCCATGTCGAGCACGTTGAAGTGCCCCAGCAGCGACCACAGCGGGGCACTCGCGAGTGCGGCGGCGGCGAAGAGCCCGACGCGGGCGTTGAAGACGCGCCGGCCGGTGAAGCCGACCATCAGTACGCCGGCAAAGCCGGTGAGCGCGGTCCACAGACGCGCCTGCCATTCGCCCAGCCCGAACACGGCGAACGTGAGCGCGTTCATCCAGGTCTGCAGCGGTGGCTTCTCGAAGTACTTGTAGCCGTTGTAGCGCGGTGTGATCCAGTCGCCGGTGACCCACATCTCGCGCGCCATCTCGGCGTAGCGGCCCTCGTCGCTGGCAATGAGGTGACGATAGTCGAGCACGCCGAACCACACGAGCGCGAACGCCGCGAGCAGCAGCCAGAACGCGCTCGGCGAGAGCGGATACGACGCCGGCGCGGGGCCGGGAGTGGACAAGGCGAGAGGGGCGCCTGGCGCGTGAGGGGCGGACGAATCGGCGCCCGTCAACGCGGCAGCGAGCGGGCGGCGGCTCACGCAGGCGTCTCGCTTTCGATGAGCAGGGCGAGAACGACGCGGCGGCCTTCGCTCATCAGGATGTTGTAGGTGCGGCAGGCGGCTTGCGTGTCCATCGAGTCGACGCCGATGCGCTCGCTGGTGAGCGACGTGGTCAGGCGCGGATGCGCGAAGCGCAGGCGCCCCCCGCTGCCGAAGATGACAACTTCCGGATCGAGGCGGCGCAAGCTCTCGAAGTGCGCCGGCTCGAGCGCATCGAAACTCGACACCGGCCAAGGCTGGATCTCGCCCTCGGGTGCGATGACCACGCTCTGCTCGTGACGGACCTTGTTGACCTCGACATAGCCCGGCCCGTAGCCGGTCACCGTGTTCAATGCTTGCGACGGGTCTTGATGCAGTTTCACTTTCGGAGATTCCCTACCCAGTGGTTGGCCAATGGTGTCCCAATGGCGACGGAGCGTCGGCAGGTTGCGCGGCGGCCGGGCATCTTGCCTCGCATGGCGAAAACCGTCAATGATGCATTGCCGAACTCTGTCATAATTGGCTAAATTATAGCTTTTTGCCGTACGCAGCACGGCAAAACCGTTGCAGTGCGGCATCTGCCACGCCAGACGCGGGGAAATCCGGTGGACCGTGCGCTTTCAGCGCGCCGGCCGCCGGCGCTTTTCGCGTGGCGGGGCGTCCCGCCTGGCCCTGCGCCGCCCGCCAAGACCACAACCGCCGTGAAACCGATCCTCAAATCGCAGAAATTGCAGAATGTCTGCTACGACATTCGTGGGCCCGTGCTCGAACATGCCAAGCGCATGGAAGAAGAAGGCCATCGCATCATCAAGCTGAACATCGGCAATCTGGCGCCGTTCGGCTTCGAGCCGCCCGACGAGATCGTGCAGGACATGATCCGCAATCTGCCGAATTCGGCGGGCTATTCGGACTCGCGGGGGGTGTTCGCGGCGCGCAAGGCGATCATGCATTACTGCCAGCAAAAGCGCATCAACGACGTGCAGCTCGACGACATCTACCTCGGCAACGGGGCGTCCGAGCTCATCGTGATGGCCATGCAGGCGCTGCTCAACGACGGCGACGAAGTGCTCGTGCCCGCGCCTGACTATCCGCTCTGGACGGCGGCCGTGAGCCTCTCGGGCGGCACACCCGTGCACTACGTCTGCGACGAGCAGGCCGACTGGCAGCCCGATCTGGCCGACATCCGCAAGAAGATCACGCCCAACACGCGCGCGATCGTCATCATCAACCCGAACAATCCGACCGGCGCGCTGTACTCGGACGAGCTGCTCAAGGAGATCGTGGCGCTGGCCCGCGAGCACCGGCTGATCATCTACGCCGACGAGATCTACGACAAGATCGTCTACGACGGCGCGGAGCACACCTCGATCGGAGCCCTGTCCGACGACGTGCTCACCATTACGTTCAACGGCCTGTCCAAGAGCTATCGGGCATGCGGCTATCGCGCGGGCTGGATGGTCGTGTCGGGCGACAAGCGCCCGGCGCGCGACTACATCGAGGGGCTGAACATCCTCGCCTCGATGCGTCTGTGCCCGAACGTGCCCGGCCAGTACGCCGTGCAAACGGCGCTAGGCGGCTACCAGAGCATCAAGGATCTGATCGTGCCGGGCGGGCGTCTGTACGAGCAGCGCGAGATCGCGCACCGCATGCTCACCGACATTCCCGGCGTGACGTGCGTGAAGCCCAAGGCGGCGCTGTACCTGTTTCCGCGTCTCGATCCGGCGGTGTACCCCATTGCCAACGATCAGGACTTCATTCTCCAGTTGCTGCTCGAAGAGAAGGTCCTGCTGGTGCAGGGCAGCGGCTTCAACTGGATGCACCCGGACCATTTCCGCGTGGTGTTCCTGCCTCACGAGGGCGACCTGGAAGATGCCATCAGCCGCATTGCCCGCTTCCTTGACGGATATCGCCGTCGCCACGGCAAGTGATGCGCGCCAACCGATTTCGACTTTTGAGTAAAACCGCATGAAACCGATCAAATTGGGCCTGCTCGGCCTTGGCACGGTAGGCTTCGGGGCCTTCCAGGTACTGGCTCGCAACCAGGAGGAAATTCAACGACGTGCCGGCCGGGGTATCGAGATTACGAAGGTGGCGGTGCGTAATGTCGAGCGCGCCCGCGGGCTCGTCGGCGGCGCGGCCGTCGTGACCGGCGATCCGTTCGAGGTGGTGACCGATCCGGACATCGAGGTCGTCGTCGAGACGATCGGCGGCTACGACCTCACCCGGGAACTGGTGCTCAAGGCGATCGAGAACGGCAAGCACGTGGTCACCGCGAACAAGGCGCTGCTCGCCGTGTACGGCAACGAAATCTTCGCCGCGGCGCGCAAGGCCAACGTGATGGTGGCCTTCGAGGCCGCCGTGGCAGGCGGCATTCCGATCATCAAGGCGCTGCGCGAAGGCCTCACGGCCAACCGCATCCAGTGGATCGCGGGCATCATCAACGGCACGACGAACTTCATCCTCTCGGAGATGCGCGACAAGGGCATCGACTTCGACGTCGCGCTCGCCGACGCGCAGCGCCTGGGCTACGCCGAAGCCGATCCCACCTTCGACATCGAGGGGGTGGACGCCGCCCACAAGCTCACGCTCATGAGCGCCATCGCGTTCGGTGTGCCCGTGCAGTTCGACCGCGCCTACGTCGAGGGCATCACCAAGCTGGCCGCGCTCGACATCAAATACGCGGAAGAACTCGGCTATCGCATCAAGCTGCTCGGCATCACGCGTCGCACCGACGCGGGGATCGAACTGCGCGTGCATCCGACGCTGATCCCGGCCAAGCGCCTGATCGCCAACGTCGAAGGCGCCATGAACGCCGTGCTGGTGCAGGGCGACGCCGTGGGCGCCACGCTGTACTATGGCAAGGGCGCCGGCGCCGAGCCGACCGCCTCGGCCGTCGTGGCCGACATCGTGGACGTGACACGCTTGCAGACCGCCGATCCGGAGCATCGCGTGCCTCATCTGGCGTTCCAGCACGACGCGCTGTCCGACGCGCCGGTGCTGCCCATCGACGAAGTCACCACGAGCTACTACCTGCGTCTGCGCGTGGTCGACCGCGCCGGCGTGATGGCCGAGCTCACGCGCATTCTGGCCGATCTCGACATCTCCATCGACGCGCTGCTGCAGAAAGAATCGCGCGAAGGCGAGCACCAGACCGACATCATCATCCTGACGCACCAGACGCAGGAGAAGCACATCAACGCGGCCATCGCCAGGATCGAAGCGATGAGCACCGTGCTCTCGAAGGTGACGCGCATCCGCATGGAGTCGCTGAGCTGAGCGGCGAGCCACACGAAGCGATACGACAGGACACGATTGCCATGAAATACATCTCCACGCGCGGCGCAGGCCTTACTTCGGGCGAGCCGCAGTCGTTCTCCAGCATTCTGCTCGGCGGGCTGGCGCCGGACGGCGGCCTGTACCTGCCGACCGAATATCCCCAGGTGAGCGCAGACGAACTGCGCGCCTGGCGCCAGTTGTCATATGCCGAACTGGCCGCCCGGGTGCTGGCCAAGTTCGCCGACGACATTCCGGCCGAGATCCTCGCAGAGCTCACGCGGCGCACCTACACCGCCGAGGTGTATCGCAACGTGCGCCCGGGTGAGGACGCCAGCGAGATCACGCCGCTGCTGCCGCTGGGCGTCGAGCAGGGCGCGCCGCTCTCGCTGCTGGCGCTCTCGAACGGTCCCACGCTCGCATTCAAGGACATGGCGATGCAGTTGCTCGGCAACCTGTTCGAGTATGCGCTGGCCCAGCACGGCGACGCGCTGAACATTCTCGGTGCGACCTCGGGCGACACCGGCAGCGCGGCCGAATACGCCATGCGCGGCAAGGCGGGCATCCGGGTGTTCATGCTCTCGCCCGCGGGCAAGATGAGCGCCTTTCAGACCGCGCAGATGTACAGCCTGCAGGATCCGAACATCTTCAACCTCGCGCTCGAGGGTGTGTTCGACGACTGCCAGGACATCGTCAAGGCCGTCTCCAACGATCACGCGTTCAAGGCGCGCCACAAGATCGGCACGGTCAACTCGATCAACTGGGCGCGCGTCGTTGCCCAGGTCGTCTATTACTTCAAGGGCTACTTCGCGGCCACCGGCGGCAAGCCGGGCCAGGACGGCGAAGTGTCGTTCACGGTGCCGTCGGGCAACTTCGGCAACGTCTGCGCGGGCCACATCGCGCGCATGATGGGGCTGCCGATCCGCAAGCTGGTCGTGGCGACCAACGAGAACGACGTGCTCGACGAGTTCTTCCGCACCGGCCGCTACCGTGTGCGCAAGTCGACCGAAACGTTTCACACCAGCAGCCCGAGCATGGACATCTCGAAGGCATCGAACTTCGAGCGCTTCCTGTTCGATCTGCTCGGCCGCGACGCGACGGCCACCGCCGCGCTGCTCTCCAGGGTCGAGCGCGAGGGCGGTTTCGATCTGTCGGGCACGGACGCCTTTGCGCGCGTGGCGCAGTTCGGCTTCGTCTCGGGCCGCAGCACGCACGACGATCGCCTGGCCACGATCCGGGACGTGGCGGGGCGCTACGACGTGGTGATCGACACGCACACGGCCGACGGCGTGAAGGTGGCCCGCGAGGCGCTGGAGCCGGGCGTGCCGATGGTGGTGCTCGAAACGGCGCAGCCGGCCAAGTTCGCGCAGACCATCCGCGAAGCATTGGACCGTGAGCCGCCGCGCCCGGCCGGCTTCGAGCAGCTCGAATCGTTGCCGCAGCGCTTCGAGACCGTGCCGAACGACGCGGCGCGCGTGAAGGCGTACATCGCCGAGCACACCGGCCTGTAAGGCGGTCGCTGCCTGGCCTTTCCAAGACTTTCGGGCCCATTCGTCATGTTGAGTACCCAAGAAGCCCTCGACGCCGTGCTGGCGGCAGCTCGTCCGCTCGCCCGCACGCAGAGCGTCGACACACTGGCCGCCAACGGCCGTGTGCTGGCGCGTGACGTGGTCGCCACGCTCGACGTCCCGCCAATGGATACGAGCGCGATGGACGGCTATGCCGTGCGCGTCTCCGACCTGCGGGGCGAGCGAGTCGTGCTGCCGGTCTCGCAGCGCATTCCCGCCGGACATGCGCCCGAACCGCTCGCTGTCGGCACGGCGGCGCGGATCTTCACCGGTGCGCCGGTGCCGCCGGGCGCCGATGCGATCGTGATGCAGGAGCAGTGCGAAGCGCTCGAGGACGGCTCGGTCGCGATTCGCCATATGCCGCAGGCTGGCGAGTTCATCAATCGCCAGGGCGCCGACATCCGGCGCGACGGTGTGGTGCTCGCGGCCGGTACGCGCCTGCGTGCACCGGCGCTGGGACTGGCCGCTTCGGTGGGCGTCGCGCGGCTGGAGGTGGCGCAGCGTCTGCGCGTGGCCGTGTTCTTTACCGGCGACGAACTGACGATGCCCGGCGAGCCGCTGCGCGCCGGGAGCATCTACAACTCGAACCGCTTCGTGTTGCGCAGCCTGCTGGAGAATCTCGGCTGCGAGATGACCGACTACGGCATCGTGCCGGACAATCTGGCGGCTACGCGGGCCATCCTGCGCGACGCGGCCCGCACCAACGACCTGATCATCACGTCGGGCGGCGTGTCGGTCGGCGAGGAGGACCACGTAAAGCCGGCCGTCGAGGCCGAGGGGCGCCTCAGCCTGTGGCAGATCGCGCTCAAGCCGGGCAAGCCGCTCGCCTATGGCGAGGTGAATCGTCCGAACGGCGCGGGTGGCACGGATGGGGTGGGCGTCGGCGAGACGGCCCATTTCATTGGCCTGCCGGGCAATCCGGTGTCGAGCTTCGTGACGTTCCTGCTGTTCGTGCGGCCGTTCATCCTGCGCCTGCAAGGCGTGGCGGACGTGAGGCCGCGCCGTATCGCGATGCGCGCGGATTTCACGCAGACCAAGGCGGATCGCCGCAACGAGTTCTTGCGGGCGCGCATCAACGCGCAGGGCGGGCTGGACGCGTTCCCGAACCAGAGCTCGGCGGTGCTGACCTCGACCGTATGGGGCGATGGTCTGATCGACAATCCGCCCGGACATCGCATCGAAGCCGGGCAAACGGTGGCCTTCCTGCCGTTCTCCGACCTTCTATATTGAGAGACAGGTGCGTCGCTCGTGCGGCGCGCCGGCCAGACTATGCAGATCGAACTTCGTTTTTTCGCGAGCGTGCGCGAGGCGCTCAATGTCGCCGAAGAGCGCGTCGAGGTGCCGGCAGACGTTGCCACCGTGGGAGATGTGCGCCAGTGGCTGTGCCGCCGGGGTCCGGTGTGGGCCGAGACGCTGGGCGAGCAGCGTGCGCTGCGCATGGCGCTCGATCACACGATGGTACCCGCCGCCACGCGCCTGCGCGAAGGGTGCGAAGTCGCTTTCTTTCCGCCGGTGACGGGCGGCTGAGCGAGCGCCATCCATCGGGCACAGGAGACGCCGACCATCATGCCGATTCGAGTACAGACCGAAGACTTCGACCTGTCGGACGAGATCCGGCGGTTGCGCGCGGGCGACCTGCGCGTGGGCGCCATTGCGAGCTTCGTCGGGACGGTGCGCGAGCTCAACGACGGCAAGGATGTCTCGCGCATGACCCTGGAGCACTATCCGGGCATGACGCACAAGGCGCTGGAGGCGATCGTGGCGCAGGCGCGCGAGCGCTGGCGCCTGTTCGACGCGCTGGTGATTCACCGCTACGGCGATCTGGGGCCGGGCGACCAGATCGTGCTCGTGGCCGTCACGTCGGCCCATCGCGGCGACGCGTTCGCGGCGTGCGAATTCATCATGGACTATCTGAAGACGGAAGCGCCGTTCTGGAAGAAGGAGTCCACGCCGCAAGGCGAGCGCTGGGTCGACGCCCGCGACACCGATACGGCCGCCCGCGAGCGCTGGGCAAGCGGCGGGAAGTCGCTCGACCGTTGAATTTCATGTAATTTCCCATTACGTCGGCGATTGTCTCTCATCTCCGCCGATTTTTCTTTATCAATCCCGACGACCGCATGGCCGCCGCTTACGCTTCGCGTCGCGCCTTGGCCTGCTTCACGCTTTCGAGCAGGGCGCGTTGCGCGGGCGGCAGAGTGTATTGCCATCCAAACAGGTTGAGTTGCAGGCTCTCCGCAATACGAATTGCCGGTTCGGCGAACGCGAACGCGGCCTGCGGCTCGAACAGCTTGTCCAGCGTGTCGAAGAACAGCGAAAGCCAGCGGCTGAAGTGCTCGCCGCTCAAATGCCCGAACGGCTGGTGCGCCTGCGTCACGTTGCCGCGATAGCGTTTGGCGCCGAGCACGATGCTCGACCAGAACGCCACCATCTTGTCCAGGTGCAGATCCCAGCGGCCTTCCAGCGCCTCGCGAAAGACGGGGCCGAGCATGTCGTCGTCGCGAATGCGTCCGTAGAACGTGTGCACGAGCACGCGCACGGCATCCTCGTCGATGTCGGCCAAGCGGGTTTCGGCAAGCGCGGTGCCCTTGGCAGGTCCGGAAGGTCTGGCAGGTCTGGCCAACGCGTCGGGCGACGCGCCAACGTCGGCGGCGGTGGCGGTGCGGCGCGGCTGCGCGTGACTTTCGGCGCCGGTCTCAGCGGCGGCGCCCCCGGGTCTGGCGGCGGAATGACTCATGGTGCGGCATGCTCAAAATCGCTATTATGAGCCTCAAACCCGGGCGTGTCCTGCGGTTGCCCGCCCTCCCGAAGTCCCTGCCGCAAGCCCCGCGCCGGTCCGCGACCGGCCTGCGCGAAATGTCCGGCGCCGCGCCGTAATGCCCCTTGAAACCGAAGGGAATTGTCCGCACATCCGATCCAGCAAGATTTCTTACCGGAGCACCAGATGCGACAAGACAAATTCACCACGCAGTTCCTGGAAGCGCTGGCTGATGCCCAAAGCATGGCAGTCGGTCGCGACCAGCAATATATCGAGCCGCTGCACCTTCTCGCCGCGCTGATCGCACAGCCCGAAGGCGCCGCGCGCTCGCTGCTGCAGCGCGCCGGCGTGCAGGTCCAGCCGCTCGCCCATGACGTCGAGGCGGCCATCGCCAAGCTGCCGCAGGTGCAGGGCACCGACGGCAACGTGCAGGTCGGGCGCGAGCTTGCCGGCCTGCTCAACCAGGCCGACAAGGAAGCGCAAAAGCACGGCGACAGCTATATCGCCAGCGAAATGTTCCTGCTCGCGCTCGCCGACGACAAGGGCGAGACGGGCAAGCTTGCCCGCGCCCGGGGGCTCACGCGCAAGTCGCTCGAAGCCGCCATCGAAGGCGTGCGTGGCGGCGAGTCCGTCAACAGCCAGGACGCTGAGAGCCAGCGCGAGGCCCTCAAGAAGTACACCCTCGATCTGACCGAGCGCGCCGCGCAGGGCAAGCTCGACCCGGTGATCGGGCGCGACGACGAAATCCGTCGCACGATCCAGATCCTGCAGCGCCGCACGAAGAACAATCCGGTGCTCATCGGCGAGCCGGGCGTGGGCAAGACCGCCATCGTGGAAGGTCTTGCGCAGCGTATCGTCAACGGTGAAGTGCCGGAGTCGCTCAAGAACAAGCGTGTGCTGGCGCTCGACATGGCCGGGTTGCTCGCGGGCGCGAAGTTCCGCGGCGAATTCGAAGAGCGTCTGAAGGGCGTGCTCAACGACATCGCCAAGGACGAAGGCCGCACGATCCTGTTCATCGACGAAATCCACACGATGGTCGGCGCCGGCAAGGCCGAAGGCGCCATGGACGCGGGCAACATGCTCAAGCCGGCGCTCGCTCGCGGAGAGCTGCACTGCATTGGCGCGACCACACTCGACGAGTACCGCAAGTACATCGAAAAGGACGCCGCGCTCGAGCGCCGCTTCCAGAAGGTGCTCGTGGACGAACCGAGCGTGGAGGCGACCATCGCCATCCTGCGCGGGCTGCAGGAAAAGTACGAACTGCACCATGGCGTGGAGATCACCGACCCGGCCATCGTGGCGGCAGCCGAACTCAGCCATCGCTACATCACCGACCGGTTCCTGCCGGACAAGGCCATCGACCTGATCGATGAAGCCGCGTCGAAGATCAAGATGGAGATCGACTCGAAGCCCGAGGTGATGGACAAGCTCGATCGTCGTCTGATCCAGCTCAAGATCGAGCGCGAGGCCGTCAAGAAGGAAACCGACGAAGCCTCGCAGAAGCGTCTGGCGTTGATCGAGGAAGAGATTTCGCGTCTGGAGCGCGAGTACGCCGATCTGGAAGAAGTGTGGACGGCCGAGAAGGCCGCCGTGCAGGGCAGCGCGCAGGTCAAGGAAGAGATCGATCGCGTGCGCGCCGAGATCGCGAAGCTGCAGCGCGAAGGCAAGCTCGACAAGGTGGCGGAACTGCAATACGGCAAGCTGCCGCAGCTCGAAGCGCAGTTGAAGGACGCCGATGCGGCCGAGGCGGCCGGGCAGCAGGCGCATCCGCGTCTGTTGCGCACGCAGGTGGGCACCGAGGAGATCGCGGAAGTGGTCTCGCGGGCCACCGGCATTCCGGTCTCGAAGATGATGCAGGGCGAGCGAGAGAAGCTGCTCAACATGGAAGCGAAGCTGCACGAACGTGTGGTGGGACAGGACGAGGCGATCAACGCCGTGGCGGACGCGATCCGTCGCTCGCGCGCCGGTCTGGCCGACCCGAATCGTCCATACGGCTCGTTCCTCTTCCTGGGCCCGACCGGCGTGGGCAAAACCGAGCTGTGCAAGGCGCTCGCCATGTTCCTGTTCGATTCGGAAGAGCATCTCGTTCGCATCGACATGAGCGAGTTCATGGAAAAGCACAGCGTGGCGCGTCTCATCGGTGCGCCCCCGGGCTATGTCGGCTACGAGGAAGGCGGTTATCTCACCGAAGCCGTGCGTCGCAAGCCGTACAGCGTGATCCTGCTCGACGAGATCGAGAAGGCGCACCCGGACGTGTTCAACGTGCTGCTGCAAGTGCTCGACGACGGTCGCATGACCGACGGCCAGGGCCGCACGGTCGACTTCAAGAACACGGTGATCGTGATGACGTCGAACCTCGGCTCCTCGATGATCCAGTCGATGGTCGGCGAGCCGCAGGACCGCATCAAGGACGCCGTGTGGACGGAGATCAAGGACCACTTCCGTCCGGAGTTCCTGAACCGCATCGACGAAGTCGTGGTGTTCCACGGGCTCGATCAGAAGCACATCGAGTCCATCGCCTCGATTCAGATCGAGATCCTGCGTCAGCGTCTGGCGAAGCTCGACATGACGCTCGAGGTCAGCAAAGCGGCGCTCATGCACGTGGCCCGCGAGGGCTTCGACCCGGTGTTCGGGGCGCGTCCGCTCAAGCGCGCCATCCAGCAGGAGATCGAGAATCCGGTCGCCAAGCTGGTGCTGGCGGGCAAGTTCGGACCGAAGGACACGATTCCGGTCGACTGGCGCAACGGCCGCTTCACCTTCGAAGGCGAGACGGCCGCGCAGGTCGCGAAGGACACGAGTACCGAAGCGGCGTCCCAGTAAGTCACGCCGGCCGGATGGCGTCGGGCCCGCGCCTGATGCCGACGGCGGCGCGGGGCGATCCTTGCGAAACAAACTGAAACAGACGACCCCGCGTTCCTCACGGAGCGCGGGGTTATTTTTTTCCGCGCCCGGCGAGCGGCGGCCAGGAAAGTCCCGTCGGCCGTGCCTCCATGCCTTCATGTCCTCATGTCCTCACGCGAGGGCGGGGGGCCGCCCGGCATCGGCGTGTCACAATCGTCGGCGAGAATGCCGGGCGTGGCTGGCCCAGGCCGCGGGCACGCAAACCACTGTGCGCCGCGCACCGTTGGCGACGTCTGCCGACCGTTTGCGCCGCACGGCGCGGCTTTCGTCGCAACGCGCGTGCCGGGCCGGCGCGTCGGCCCTATCGTCCCATCATCGAATCGATCGACGAGAGGACAGGATGACGACGATAGTGGCATTGCATGTCAGCGCTGCCGTGGCGGCGGTTTTGCTTGGCATCGGGATTTGGACATTGCGGCGCGGCACGCCGCGCCACCGCTGGCTGGGGCGTGTCTGGGCGCTCGCGATGGTGGCGACGGCGGTTTCCAGCTTCGGTATTCGCGAGTTGCGACACGGTGAGCTGTCATGGCTACACTTGCTCTCGGCGTGGGTGCTGATCAGCCTGACGATGGCGATCGCCGCCGTCCGGCGCGGCAACGTGGCGCTGCATCGGCGCGGTATGCTGGGCCTCTACGCCGGCCTCGTCATTGCCGGAGTGGCCGCGCTCGCGGTGCCGGGGCGCACGCTGAGTCTGTCGCGCGCCGGCGCGCCGCGCATGCTCGCCGCCGCGGAGGGACCGGCAACGATACTCCCGGCAGCGGATGGCGGCGCACGGCAGGCGACGATGCTGACGAGGCAATACAAGGGAGCTCGCGGGGCAGGCGGGCAGGGGGAGCAACAATGACAATGACGACGAGACGACCGCAATCCGTGCCCTCGGCCGCGCTGCCCGAGCGCTCGCCGCCGCGCGGGCCCTGGCTGTCGTTTGCCCGCGAACTGGTCGGCGTCCTGCTCTTGAACACGATCATTGCCGTGGTCCTTCGGCTTATCGGCTTTGGCGGCACGGTCTGGCAGAACTTCGTGTTCAGCCAGTGCATCGGCATTTCGATCGCGGTGTTGATCGACGGCGGCCGCCGCGTGCTGTGGCGCCGCGGCGCGCCGCCGATGGCGCCATTCCTGCTGCTCGTGGCGCTCGGGTGTGTGGCGGGGCTTGCCGCAGGGATCGCGTTGGGCACGTCGCTGCTCGGCGTGCCGATGGCGATATGGCGCCCCGTCAACGGTCACACGGTGCCGATCGTGCTGCTGATCGCGCTGCTCGGCACCGCGATTGGCACGTACAACGGGTGGTCGCGCGCCCGGCTCGCACAATTGCGCGAAGCCGCCGCGCAGCAGGCGCTGCGCGAGGCAGCCGCCGAACGGCAGCTCGTGCGGGCGCGACTGCAGACGCTGCAGGCGCAGCTCGAACCGCATTTCCTCTTCAACGTGCTCGCCAATCTCGATTCGCTGATTGCAACCGATCCGCCGCGCGCTCGCGAACTGCTCGGTCATCTGAACCGGTTCGTGCGCGCGTCGCTTGCCGCAACGCGCGCAGAATCCGTCACGCTCGCCGACGAATTCGCACTGATCGACGCGCTGCTCGCGATTGACCGCATTCGCTTTGGCGAGCGATTGCGATACCGCATCGATTTGCCCGACGATTGCCGTGCGCTGCGCATGCCGCCCATGCTCGTCCAGCCGCTCGTGGAGAACGCCGTCAAGCACGGCGTCGAACCGCTCACCGAGGGCGCCACGGTGTCCGTGAGCGCGCAGCGAGAGCCCGCGGCCGACGGTGGCGAATGCATTGTGCTTCGCGTGGCGGACGACGGCGCCGGATTTCGCACGGCGGGCCCGGGCGGCGCGCCGCCCGCCCGGACTGCCGCGCGCGAATCGGCACGCGCGGGCGGCGTCGGTCTGGCGAATATTCGAGAGCGCCTGCGCGTGCTCTACGGCGACGCCGCCCGTCTTTCGCTCGCCGAAGGCGTGCCGCGCGGCGCCGTTGCAACGTTGCGCCTGCCCGTGGGGTCGCCCGGGTCGCCAACGGCTCAGGTTTTCCGTCCCAGCGAGTGCCGTGCATGACATCCCCCGTCGCCCTGATTGCCGAAGACGAACCGTTGCTTGCCGAGGCGTTGCGCACGCGGCTCGCACAGGCGTGGCCGGAACTGCGAGTGCTGCCCGTGGCGCCGGACGGTGTGGCGGCGATCGCCGCCATCGCGCAATCGCAGCCGGACGTGGTCTTTCTCGACATTGCGATGCCCGGCGCGTCGGGCATCGAGGTCGCGCGCGCATGTGCGCGCCTCACACATGCGCCGCAGATCGTCTTCGTGACGGCGTTCGACCGCTTCGCGCTCGACGCCTTCGAAGCCGCCGCCGTGGACTATCTGCTCAAACCGGTCGAGCCTGAGCGGCTCGCGCGTACCGTCGCGCGCGTGCGCGCGCGCCTCGCGTCGCCGTCGAACGGGACGCTCTCGCACTTGCTGGAGACGCTGAGGGCGCACCTGGAGCAAGGCGTCGCAGCCCAGGCGATTGCGGCGAATCCGGCGAATCCGGCGATGGCGGCGATGGCGGCGATCACGGCGATCACGGCGATCACGGCGGATGAGGGAGGGGATCGGGGTGAGGGAGGTGAGCGGGATGAGCGGGGTGAGCAGGGTGAGCAGAAGGAGGGCGGGGCGCCGAGGGACGCGACAGCGGCGGCATTACCGCGCGAGTACCTGCGTTTCGTGCGGGCGTCGGTCGGCGACGAAATTCGCATCGTGCCAGTCGAGGAGGTGTGCTTCTTCGAGGCCGCGGACAAGTATGTGTTGGTCGCGACCGCCGACGGCGACCTGCTCATTCGCACCAGTCTGCGCGAACTGTTGCCGCAACTCGATCCGTCGCGTTTCTGGCAGGTGCATCGCAGCACGGTCGTGAATGTGGCGGAAGTCGTCAGCGCGCAACACACGCCGCTCGGCCGCCTCACGCTCAAACTCAGGCGCCGCAAGGACCGGGTGGCGGTCAGCCGCCAGTATGCTCACCTGTTCCGACAGATGTAGCGTCGGGGGCGGTGGCGAAGAACTCGCTGGGCGTGCGTCCGAACGTGCGCTTGAACATCGCCGAGAACGCGCTCTGGCTCCGGTAGCCGAGTTCCCGCGCGATGCGCGCGAGCGGATAGCCCTTCGACGCGAGCGGAATCGCCTGCGCGAGCACGACCTGCTGCCGCCACTGCACGAAGCTCATGTTCAGTTCCTGCCGGAACAGCCGCCCGATCGTGCGCGGGCTCGCACCCGCGTAACGGGCCCACTGGTCGAGCGTCCAGGCGCGCGCCGGATCGGCCAGCATTGCGTTGCACAGCGTCAGCAGACGCTTGTCGCGCGGCAGCGGCACTTCCAGCGGCAGGGGGGAGGCGCGTCGCAATTCGTCGAGAATCAGCTTGCCCAGCAATTGCTCGCGCGGGGCGTCGAGGTCGGCCTCCGGTACGTCGATGGCGGCGATCAACTCGCGCAGCAGCGGCGAGACTTCCACCACGCGGCAGTGATCGAGTCCGGCAGGAATGACCGCCGGATGTACGTACAGCGTGCGCAGGTAGGACGGCTCGTTGACTTGCAGGCTGTGCTCGACGTCCGGCGGGATCCAGATGGCGCGCGACGGCGGCACGATCCACGCGGCGTCGGCCACCGCGATCTGGATGACGCCGCGCGGCGTGTAGGCGACCTGCGCCCAGGCGTGGCGATGGTCCGGTACGCGAATTCCGTCGCGCAGCGGCCGCGCGCGCAAGCGTACCGGACGCTGGCGCGTTGGCGTGAACGCTTCGGGCACCACGTGTTTCGCCACGGCGTCAGGTGCGTCGGATGCGTCGGATGCATCAGGGGCATCAGGGGCGTCGGGTACGTGCGGCACGTGGGGCATGGCGTAAGCGCGACAATTCGGGTTCGACAAGTGTAATTCAGCCGCGGCGGTCGTTGGGCGATCCATGCCCGAGCGGCCCGGCACGCCGCGGATCGACGCCGCCGGCGGGCGGGCATCAGCTTTCCGGCCCGCCAGGGCGCTATGATCGTCACCTCACCGACACGATGGGACATGCCATGAATCGACCCGCGCACGCCGCGTCCGAGCACGACGCCATCCACGCCTTCGTCTACGGCACGCTGCGTGCCGGCGAGATCAACGACATGACGCGCGCCGCGCAGCGGCACGGCATTGCCGCACCGGTCTACGTGGGCACCGCCACGCTGCGTGGACGCCTTTACGACTTCGGCGATTACCCCGGCATGGTCCTCGCCACCTCGGACGCGGACATCGGTCGCGTGACCGGCGACATCTACCGCATTCCGGCGGCGCTGGTTCCGGTGCTCGACGAAATCGAAGCGGTGTATCCGGGGGAGGCGGGGCTGTTCGTTCGCGAAGTGCGGGATGTCGTTTGCGATGGCGCGACATACGCGTGCATCGTCTATCCGGTCAGTGCGTCGGCCGTCTCGCAACTTTCCCGGATCCCGGACGGCGACTGGGTTGCCTACCGCCGCGCCCGGGATACGAGCCCGGCTTGACTGACGCGCGGGTTCATGGCCCGACGGTGCGCACGTTGGCGATAGATGCGGCATGCGTCGAACGCGCGGCATCGACGCGCGCGCGGTGACGTCGCCCGAGGCTCGGGACGTTCCTGATGCGCCTGCCGCCATGTCCGATTATGACCAGCACGCCCGCCGCCGATATGGGACGATTCAGCCATTCCCATCTGCGGTCGGCGCGTTGCGCCGCCACCCCCGAACATGCGTTCCTCCGATATTGCCCGCTTGCTGACGCTCTCCGCGATTTGGGGCGCGAGCTTTCTGTTCATGCGCATCATCGTGCCCGCACTCGGGCCGCTGCCCACGGCGTTCCTGCGCGTCGTGCTGGGCGCCGTGGGCCTCGCCGCGATCCTGATGGCGATGCGCGTGCGCTGGCAGTTCAAGGGCCTGCTCGCAGCGTCGATGGCGCTCGGCGTCATCAATTCCGGCATTCCGTTCGTGATGTACTGCCTTGCCGCGCGCGTGCTGCCCGCCGGCTACTCCGCCATCCTCAACGCGACCACGCCACTCATGGGCGCGATCATCGGCGCGCTGTTTTTCCGTGAACGCCTCACCGGCGCCAAGGCGCTCGGCGTACTGCTCGGTCTGGCCGGCGTGGCGGTGCTCACGCGCACGGGGCCGGTTACGCTGTCGGGGCCGGTGCTCATGGGCGCGCTGGCGTGCCTGCTTGCCACGTCCTGCTACGGCCTCGCCGGCTATCTGACCAAGCGCTGGATCACCGAGCGGGGCGGACTCGACGCGAGGCTCGTCGCGTTCGGGAGTCAATTGGGCGCTTCGGTGGTGCTGCTGCCGTTCTTTGCCTACATCTCGACCACGTCCGGCATTCCCGGTCCGGCGACGGGCGGCGTATGGGCCGCCATGGCGGCGCTCGGCCTGCTGTGCAGCGCCATCGCCTACATGCTGTTCTTCCGCCTGATCGCGGATCTGGGGCCGCTGCGCTCGCTGACCGTCACGTTCCTGATCCCGCCGTTCGGCGTGCTGTGGGGCGCGCTCTTCCTGGACGAGGCCGTCACCCTCGCGCATCTCGCGGGCGGCTGCTTCATCGCGCTGGCGGTATGGCTCGTGTGCAAGCCCCCGAAGGCCGTGCCGGCCCCCAGCCGCGCCGCATCGTGACGCCGCGCACGGCGGCGCGGGCTCGCACGCGCCGTGAGGCCCGATGACGGGCATTGCGCCGGCCCCGCCCGTGTCCCCTCCGGGCCGGTAGTTCCGTGCATCGGCTTTTTCATGATGTGAAATGTCTTTGCGGTGCGTAAAAATTTGCGCTGCTTGGCACAACGCGGCGATTTCAGGAAGGAAAATATCGTTTCACATCAAGAAATAAAATAGTTATGTATTTGATTTTTAATGATAAAAAATATCAAATAAGACCGTAATTCGTCCTGTTGCGTTGCATGACAAATCCCTAAACTCTTATACAAGACCTGCCAATTTGGAGACGCCGCGAGCGGTCAACCCAGACCCCCGGCGAGGACCAGGCAGCAAGAGTCACCCTCTTATTTGTATCGAGAAACCAGGAGAGATCATCATGACGACGCGTCAAGAGCAAGTGAAGCAACTCGAGCAGGACTGGGCGAACAATCCGCGCTGGAACGGTATCAAGCGCGGCTACACCGCCGAGGACGTGGTGCGCCTGCGCGGCTCGCTGCAACCGGAGCAGACGCTGGCCCGTCGCGGCGCCGAGCGCCTGTGGAACATGATCAACGAGGAGCCGTTCGTCAACGCCCTCGGCGCGCTCACCGGCAATCAGGCCATGCAGCAGGTCAAGGCCGGCCTGAAGGCCATCTACCTGTCGGGCTGGCAGGTCGCCGGCGACGCCAACCTTGCCGGCGAAATGTATCCGGACCAGTCGCTCTATCCGGCCAACTCGGTGCCCCAGGTCGTGCGCCGCATCAACAACACCTTCACGCGCGCCGACCAGATTCAATGGTCGGAAGGCAAGAATCCGGGCGACGAAGGCTACATCGACTACTTCGCTCCGATCGTGGCCGATGCCGAAGCCGGCTTCGGCGGCGTGCTCAACGCGTTCGAGCTGATGAAGGCAATGATCGAAGCGGGCGCCGCCGGCGTTCACTTCGAAGATCAGCTCGCCTCGGTCAAGAAGTGCGGCCACATGGGGGGCAAGGTGCTCGTGCCGACGCGCGAAGCCGTGGCCAAGCTCGTGGCGGCGCGTCTGGCCGCCGACGTGCTCGGCGTGCCGACGGTGCTCATCGCCCGTACCGATGCCGAAGCGGCGGACCTCATTACCGCCGACGTCGATCCGCTCGACCAGCCGTTCTGCACCGGCGAGCGCACGGTCGAGGGCTTCTACCGCACGCGCAACGGTCTCGATCAGGCCATCGCGCGCGGTCTGGCCTACGCGCCGTATGCCGATCTGGTGTGGTGCGAGACGGGCAAGCCGGACCTCGAGTTCGCCAAGCAGTTCGCAGAAGGTATTCACAAGCACTTCCCGGGCAAGATGCTCTCGTACAACTGCTCGCCGTCGTTCAACTGGAAGAAGAACCTCGACGACGCGACCATCGCCAAGTTCCAGAAGGAACTCGGCGCCATGGGCTACAAGTTCCAGTTCATCACGCTGGCCGGTTTCCACAGCCTGAACTACTCGATGTTCAACCTGGCACACGGCTATGCCCGCCGCCAGATGAGCGCCTTCGTCGAGCTGCAGGAAGCCGAATTCGCCGCCGCCGACAAGGGCTTCACGGCGGTCAAGCACCAACGCGAGGTGGGCACGGGCTACTTCGACGCCGTCACTCAGACGATCGAGCGCGACGCATCGACCACGGCCCTGAAGGGTTCGACGGAGGACGAACAGTTCTTCGACGAGAAGAAGGCGCAAGTCAAGGCAGCCTGACCGGGCTGAGGGAGGGCGCGGTGCGCCCGCCCGTGACGATGCGCGTGGGGGCGCGTCGTCGCGGCGCGCAACGCACGGCGCCATGACTGCGCACCCGGCCTATCCGGCCGGAGCGGCGCGAGCCGCGGTCCCGTCGCGGCGAGCGTCGCAATGCACGCCTGACGAGAAAAGGCCCACGAGCTTATCCGGCTCGCGGGCCTTTTTTCATGCGCGTGTCGCGACGCCGCGCCGTCGACGCACGGCGGTTACCGATAGACGAGAACGGGAATCTTGGAGTGCACGAGAACGCGCTGTGTCTCGCTGCCGAGCAGCAGGCTGGTGAGGCCTCGCCGGCCGTGAGAGGCCATCAGGATGACGTCGCAGCCGTGACGTTCGGCCGCGTCGATGATGCCGAGATAGGGGGCCGGAAAGGTGGAACTGTCGCGATCGAAGGGCACTCCTGCGGCCGCGGCCGCTTCGGCCAACTTGTCGAGGTGCGCGCAAGCCTCCTCGGCAATGCGTTCGCTGAACGTGGCGGGCGCCTCGAGTACGTATTCGCTGAACGGCGAATAGGGATATTCGGCAAGGCAGCAATAGCCGGTCACTCTCGCGCCCAGCGCTCGCGCCAACTCAAGTCCACCGGTGACGGCCTTCTCGGAGAGCTCCGAGCCGTCGGTCGGAATGAGGATGTGGGTAAACAACATATGACCTCCCGCTGTTTGCGTTGCTGAACACGCGTTCACAGGCTCGCGCAGGTATTACGGTCTTGCACCCAGCCCGTTGCGGCGCTCTGTCAACGGACCCTTCGCTTCGATTCTATGGCTTTGGCGCGGCGCAACAACGGGGGCAAACCCGAGGCTGTCGACACCCTGGCATCTCCAGTAAAGCGCACGGCGCGCGCCCCGGCGCTGCCTGCGTGTCCGCTTGCGCGGAAAACGCCGGAATTCGATACGCCCGGCCGACATCGTCGGCATTCCTCATCCGTGCATGAGACGCGCGATGCGTGACAAACGTTCCGGCCCGGGCCGGGATCAGGGCATCAGGGCATTGTGTTGCCGGCCGGGAGTTCGTCTTGCCAGTAGGCCGAGCGGCTGTAGTGATGCTTGAGATGATCGATGAACAGCCGTACACGCAGGGGCAGATGGCGCCGCTGGGGGAACACGGCGTGAATGCCGATAGGAGGCGCCGCGAATTCGTCGAGCACGGTGACCAGGCGCCCTGCGTGAATGTCGTCGCCGACCTCCCACCACGACCGCCACGCAAGTCCGTGCCCGTCCAGACACCAGTCGTGCAGCACGGCGCCGTCGGTGCACTCCATGTTGCCGCTCACGCGGATGGTGACGACCTTGCCCGCTTGCGAGAACGTCCAGCCGCGTTGTTGATTGGCGGTCGATCCGAAGGCGAGGCAATTGTGGCGGGCGAGGGCGTCGAGCGACTCGGGACACCCATGCCGCGCAAGGTAGCGCGGCGCCGCCACGCACACGCGCCGGTTCTCGCCGAGTCGCAGCGACACGAGGCTCGAGTCGGGCAACTCGCCGAGGCGGATGGCGCAATCGAAGCCTTCGTTGACGAGATCGACGAGGCGGTCGGAAAGGTCGAGCGTGAGCGTGACGTCGGGGTGCGACTCGATGAACACGGGCAGCAGCGGCGCGACGTGTCGACGGCCGAAACCCGCCGGGGCCGAGATACGGAGGTGGCCGCTCGCCTTCACGCCGCCTGCCGAGACCGCCGCTTCGGCGTTGTGCATCTCGTTGAGAATGCGCTGGCAGTCCTCGAGAAAGGCCGAACCTTCGAACGTGAGCGTGACGCGTCGCGTCGTGCGCACGAGCAGTTTCACGCCGAGCCGGGCTTCCAGCGCGTCGATGCGCCGGCCGATGACGGCGGGCGCCACGCCTTCCATTGCCGCGGCTGCCGAGAGACTTCCCTTCGCGGCCACGGCCACGAACGTTTCGAGCTGTTTGAAGCGATCCACGCGGGGATTATGTACTTAAAAGTAAAAGATAAAGTGATTTAACCGATCTTTTATGCCACTGGCAATGAATAATACAATCGGTCAGCAATGACAAGTCTCCGAGAGTGATACCCGGCTTATGGCTTCGCGTATTCAGGCAGTGATCTTCGACGCGTATGGCACGCTGTTCGACGTGTATTCCGTCGCCGCGGCGGCCGAGCAGCAATTCCCCGGTCACGGGGCGGCGCTGGCCGAGCTGTGGCGCGCCAAGCAGATCGAATACACGCAACTGCGGACGCTGAGCGGCCCGCGCGGCGAGCGCTATCGGCCGTTCTGGGACATCACTGCCGATGCGCTGCGCTATGCCGCCGCGCGTCTGGGCCTCGTGCTCACGCCCGTTGCCGAGAAGCGGCTGATGGACGAGTACACGTGCCTGTCCGTGTTTCCCGAGAACCCGCCCGTGTTGCGCGCGCTGCGTGCGATGGGGCTGCGTCTCGGTGTGCTATCGAACGGCAATCCGCAGATGCTCGACGTCGGCTTGAAGAGCGGGGGTATCCATGACCTGTTCGATCACGTGCTGTCGGTCGACGCGGTCCGCAAATACAAGACGGCGCCCGAGGCTTATCAGCTCGGACCTGACGCGTTCGGCCTGCCGGTCGACGCCATCGTTTTCGTCTCCAGCAACGGCTGGGACGTGGCCGGCGCCACCTGGTTCGGTTACCCGTCGTTCTGGGTGAACCGCGCCGGATGGCCGGTCGAACAACTCGGCGTGACGCCGCAAGGGATGGGGCGCGACATGCGCGACTTGCAGCGGTTCGTCGAGGCATTGACGGGAGCGCGCGCCTGACACCCGCGTGGTGTGAGGCCTCGTGCAAAGCCCCTGACGTTCTTCCTTGCGGCGCACTCCCTTACATAAATCAAGAGAGCTGGAGATCCTGATGCCCCTGATGCTGCCCCCCGGCATGCAATTGCATGTCGATGCCAAGACCGATATCCGTCCCGAGTACGAAGCGATCCTGACCCCCGAGGCGTTGGCGTTCATCGCCAAGCTGCATCGCGCGTTCGAGCCGCGTCGCCAGGCGTTGCTCGCCGCGCGCGCGGCGCGCGCCGCCCGTCTGGACGCCGGTGAAGTGCCCGACTTCCTGCCCGAGACACAATCGATTCGCGACGGCGACTGGCGCATTGCGCCGCTGCCGGCCGCACTGCAATGCCGCCGCGTGGAAATCACCGGCCCGGTCGAGCGCAAGATGATCATCAACGCGCTGAATTCGGGGGCGGACAGCTATATGACCGACTTCGAGGACTCGAACACCCCGAACTGGCACAATCAGTTGCAAGGCCACATCAACGTGCGCGACGCCGTGCGCGGCGTGATCAGCCTCGAGCAGAACGGCAAGCACTACAAATTGAACGACAAGGTCGCCACGCTGATCGTGCGCCCGCGCGGCTGGCATCTCGACGAGAAGCACGTGAGCGTGGACGGCGCGCGCATGTCGGGCAGCCTGTTCGACTTCGGCCTGCACTTCTTCCACAACGCCAGGGCGTCGCTCGAGCGCGGCTTCGGACCGTACTACTACCTGCCCAAGCTCGAAAGCCACCTCGAAGCGCGTTTGTGGAACGACGTCTTCGTGCTCGCTCAGAACGAACTCGGCGTGGCGCAAGGCACGATCAAGGCGACCGTGCTCGTCGAGACGATCCTCGCCGCGTTCGAGATGGACGAAATCCTGTACGAGCTGCGCGAGCACAGCGCGGGCCTGAACGCAGGCCGCTGGGATTACATCTTTTCCTGCATCAAGAAATTCAAGGTCGACGCCGAGTTCTGTCTGGCCGAGCGCAGCCGCATCACCATGACCGTGCCCTTCATGCGCGCTTATGCGTTGCTGCTGCTCAAGACGTGTCATCGTCGCGGCGCACCGGCCATCGGCGGCATGAGCGCGCTCATTCCGATCAAGAACGATCCGCAAGCCAACGAAAAGGCGATGGCCGGCATTCGCGACGACAAGGCGCGCGATGCGACCGATGGCTATGACGGCGGCTGGGTGGCGCACCCGGGGCTCGTGCCGGTGGCCATGGAAGCGTTCGTGAAGGTGCTCGGCGATCGCCCCAACCAGATCGACAGGCAACGCGACGACGTGAACGTCAAGGGTCGCGATCTGCTCGAGTTCAAGCCCGAGGCGCCGATCACCGAGGCCGGTCTGCGCAACAACATCAACGTCGGCATTCACTATCTGGGTGCGTGGCTTGCGGGCAACGGCTGCGTGCCGATTCACAACCTGATGGAAGACGCGGCGACTGCCGAGATCTCGCGCTCGCAGGTGTGGCAGTGGATTCGTTCGCCCAAGGGCAAGCTCGAAGACGGCCGCAAGGTGACGGCCGAGCTGGTGCGGGAGCTGGTGGCGCAGGAGCTCGCGAAGGTCAAGGAAATCGTCGGACAGGGTGCGCCCACGTATGATCGCGCCGCGGTGATCTTCGAACAGATGAGCACGAGCGAAGACTTCGTCGACTTCCTCACGCTGCCGCTGTACGAAGAAGTGTGACGCCCGCACGCTGAGCCGGCGCGCACTACCCGGACTACGGGCGGTGCGCGCGGGCCGGAGCACGGCTCGAGCAGGGCTCGAGCGGGGCGGGCCGGACGATGGCAGCATCGTCCCATTTCCGTCGATGGGCGTCCTTTGTCTTGTTTGCGGCACCGCGCTACACTGGACTTCACGTATTCGCCCCCGCCGGCGCCCGGCTTGGGCGAAGCCGTTCGTCCCAGCCGCCCCCGCTCACGAGAGGATGCCGATGTCAGCCGATTTTCCCGACGATGCGCCCCACGACGCGAGAACCGACGCTCACGCCATTGCGCCGGTGTCGCCGCGAACGCCGCGCGCTCCGGGGCGGGTCATCGAGGCGCGGCCGACGTCGCTGCGCGGCGCTTACCCGCCCATCGAGCCGTTCGAGAGCGGACAGCTCGACGTGGGCGACGGTCACACGCTCTACTGGGAGCGGTGCGGCAATCCGCTCGGCAAGCCGGCCGTGTTTCTGCACGGTGGCCCGGGCGGTGGCTGCTCGCCGGAGCACCGGCGCCTGTTCGACCCCGAGAAGTACTGCGTGACCCTGTTCGATCAGCGCGGGTGCGGGCGCTCGTTGCCGCATGCCTGCCTCGAACACAACACGACGTGGGACCTGGTGGACGACATCGAACGGCTGCGCGCGAAGTTCGGTTATGACCGCTGGCTCGTCTTCGGCGGTTCCTGGGGAAGTACGCTGGCGCTGGCCTATGCGCAGACGCACCCGATGCGGGTGAGCGAGCTGGTGCTGAGGGGCGTCTTCACCGTGCGGCGCGAGGAGTTGCAGTGGTACTACCAGAAGGGGGCGTCGTGGCTGTTCCCGGACCGCTGGGAGAGGTTCCTCGCGCCGATTCCGCTCGAGGAGCGCGGCGATCTGATGCGCGCCTACCAGAAGCGGCTGACGAGTCCGGACGAGGCGCTGCGGGTCGAAGCGGCGCGAGCGTGGAGCCAGTGGGAGGGCAGCACGATCACGCTGTTGCCCGACGAGTCTCTCACCGAAGCGTTCGGCGATCCGTACTACGCGATCGCGTTCGCGCGCATCGAAAATCACTACTTCGTCAACGACGGCTTTCTCGCGCCGAATCAGCTCATCGACGGGGCGTCGGCGCTGCGCGACATTCCCGGCGTGATCGTACAGGGGCGCTACGACGTGGCCACGCCCGCGCGCACGGCGTGGGAGTTGCACAAGGCCTGGCCCGAGGCGGACTTCTACTGGGCGCCCGATGCGGGACACGCGTTCAGCGAGCCGACCATTCTGCACTGGCTGATCGAGGCCACGGACCGGTTCGCGCGCGCCTCGTGAGGCGTTCGCCGGGTCGCCTCACGCGGACAAAGAAAAACCCCGACTTCGACGAGGCACGCCGACGTTCGGGGGTTGGGTTTTGATGCGGGCGGGCGAGGCGCCGAGCGTCTCGTCGGACGTCTTGCCGGACAGCGCCCCGACGCCTCGTTCGGGTCGGGACGCGCCAAGAACGCTCAGTCGCCGCGACGCTTGTTGAAGCCGCCGCCATTGCCACCGTTTCGATGGCCGAAGCCGCGATCCTGGCGTGCGGCGCCAAAGTCACGGCCGCCGCGATCCTGGCGATAGCCGCCTTCGAACGAACGGCCGCTTCGCTCCTGGCGATTGCCGTCGAACGGGCGCGGCGAACGACGCTCGAAGCGGTCGGTGCTGCTGCCGTTCGAGAAACCGTTGCCGGCATTGCCGCCGGCGCTGTGCTGGTAGCCGCCGTGAAAGCCGTTGCTCTCGCGACGCTCGAACGGGCCGCCGGCCGGCTTGCCGCCGCCGAAACGCTGGCCGCCCTGATAGCCGCCACCGCCATTACCGCCATGACCGCCGCCAGCGCCGTTACCACCCTGGCTGGCGTAGCGCGGGCCGTTGCTGTTCCAGCGACCGCCGCCGTTGCCCTGGCCGTGACGCGGACCGCCGCGACCCTGGCCCGGACGCTTGCCGCCCGCACCCGCCTTGGGCGGCGCACGGCGCGGCTCGAAACCGGCCACGACGTTGACCGGCAGCGGCTGGCGCGTATAGCGCTCGATGCGGCGCACCGCGCCGATTTCGGCGTGTGCGGCGAGGCTCACGGCGACACCGCGGCGGCCGGCGCGGCCGGTACGGCCGATACGGTGTACGTAGTCCTCGGCGAACTTCGGCAGGTCATAGTTGAACACGTGCGTGATGCCCGGCACGTCGATGCCGCGCGCCGCCACGTCGGTGGCGACGAGCACGCGCACGCGGCGCTCGCGAAGCGCACGCAGCGTGCGGTTGCGCACGCCTTGCGGCATGTCGCCGTGCAGCGCGGCGCTGTCGAACCCGGCTTGCTCGAGCTGATCGGCCAGCAGGTCGGCGTCGCGCTTGGTCGACGTGAACACGATGGCCTGATCGAGCGCGTCGTTGCCGAGCAGGTGCGTGAGCAGACGGTCCTTGTGGGCGCGATCGTCCACGTAGTGCAGCGTTTGCTCGATGTTGGCGTTGGTGCGCTGCTCGGTGCCGCGCGTGATCTCGATGGTCTCGGGATCGCGCAGCAGACGGCGGGTGATCTCGCCCATGCGAGCGTCGATGGTCGCCGAGAACAGCAGCGTCTGGCGCGATTCGGGCGTGGCGTCGACGATGGTCTGGATATCGTCGATGAAGCCCATGTCGAGCATGCGATCCGCTTCGTCGAGCACGAGCATCATCAGTTGCGACAGGTCGATCTTGCCGCTGGCGATGTGATCGAGCAGGCGGCCCGGTGTCGCCACGATGATCTCGGGCTGCTTGGCCAGCATTTCGAGCTGGCGCGGGTAGGGCATGCCGCCCAGGATGCTCACGGTGCGCAGCCGGCGCAGTTGCTTGCCATACGTGTCCGCGGCGCTCGACACCTGTTGCGCGAGTTCGCGCGTCGGCGTGAGCACGAGCAGCAGCGGTTGGGCGGCCACGCGGCGAACGCGCTGGCCCTTGCGCGGCTTCTCGCCCGGCGCGGCCGGCTGATTGCGCGGATGCGCGGCCGGGGCGCGGCCGTTGAGCTCGCCGCTGGCCTGCATCTCGGCGAAGCGATGGATGGCCGGCAGCATGAAGGCGGCCGTCTTGCCGGAACCCGTCGGGCTCGACACCAGCAGATCGCGCCCGGCGAGCGCGGCCGGAATGGCGCGCTGCTGCACGGGCGTGGGATGGTGGTAGCCGGCGGTGGCGAGTGCCGAGAGAATGGCCGGGTTCAGGCCGAGTTCGGCGAACGTGGGCTTGCCGTCGTCGTTGCCCGCGGTTGCAGCGTCAACGGTGGCGTGGGCATTTTCTTCGGACGTAGGGAAATACGTCTGCGCGAGCGCAGACAGCTTGGAAGTCTGTTCCATGAATCCTCTTGCGGATGGATAGGTTGTGTCGGGGCGTTGGCGCCAATCGGCAAACCCAATTCGTCGCAAGCAGGAAGCAAATCGCGGATGGGGCAGAAAGCGGATCGTAATCCGTATCGTAAGCCAGGGACGGCGGCGGGTCGTTCGCGATTCATTCGTGGCGAACGCCAGTGCCGGCAAGCACTACTACGGCTTATCACAGGATTGGGGCAAAACGCGGTTTTTCGTCGCCTGACGGGAAATTGCGTAGGGTCCCGCTAAGCGAAGCGCGGATTATACCTGGTTTTTTGGAAAAGTGCACGTTCGGATTTTCACGGGGGATGAGAGGGCGGACGGCGAGCCGCGTGGCGCCCGCGGCGGCGCGCGCATCCTGCAAGCTCGCGATCCCGCTAGGTCGCGCGCCGTGTGGCCGATTACAATAGCGCCATGTCTTCGATTACGCTTCTCGCTCTCGATACCTCGACCGAATTCTGCTCGGTCGCCGTATATCGCCACGATCCTGCCAGCGGCGCTCCGGCCCTCGTCGTCGAGCGTCACCTCGATACCGGTCCGGTTTCCAGCACTCACATCCTGCCCGCCGCGCGCGAGGTGCTGCGTGAGGCGGGCGTTGCGCTCGCCGGTTGCGACGCGATCGCGTTTGGCGCCGGCCCCGGCTCGTTTACCGGGCTGCGCACCGCATGCGGCGTGGCGCAGGGGCTCGCATTCGGCGCCGGACTGCCGGTGGTGCCCGTCGGCACGCTCCTGGCCTGCGCCGAGGCGGCTCGCGCGTCGCGTGCCGACGCCCGGCGTGTGCTCGTTGCGCTCGATGCCCGCATGAACGAAGCGTATTGGGCCGACTACGCCTGGGATGCCGCGGCGGGCGAATGGCAAGAGGTGCGGGCTCCATCGCTCGACGCCGCAGAGCAGGTGCGCGCGCCCGACGCGGCCTTCGTCGTCGCGGGCAACGCCGCGACTGCGTTCGGCGAGCGTCTGCAGGCGGCTGCCGCGGCGCAGGCCGTGCTGGCCGACGCCATGCCGCGCGCACGTTACGTCGCCGAACTGGCGGCCCGCGCGTTCGCGCGCGGCGAGGCGATTCCCGCCGATCAGGCCATGCCGGTGTACATCCGCAACAAGGTGGCGCAGACGACGGCCGAGCGCGAGGCGATCAAGGCGGCCGCGCCCGGCGGCGGCAAGGGAGCGTCGTGATGCGCCAGAGCGGGCCGAACCACTTTTCACCGATGACGATGGCCGATCTCGACGAGATTCTCGCCGTCGAGGTGCGCGCCTATCCGTTCCCGTGGACGCGCCAGAACTTCGCCGATTCGCTTGCCGCCGGACATCACGGGGTTTGTCTGCGGGCGGTCGACGGTACGCTGCTCGGCTATTTCCTGCTGATGCCGGTGGTGGACGAGGCGCATCTGCTCAACGTCTGCGTCACACCCGAGATGCAGGGCAACGGACTGGGCGTGCAGTTGCTCGAAGAAGTCGTGCGCGTCTCGCGCGCGCAGGGAATGGGCGGCGTGCTGCTCGAGGTGCGCCCGTCGAACCTGCGCGCGCTGCGCATTTACGAGCGTTTCGGCTTCGAGCAGATTGGCCGCCGCAAGGGATACTATCCGGCGAGCGGGCGTCGTGAAGACGCTATCGTGATGCGCCTGTCGTGGGAGACCGATCGTGCCGTGGCCTAAAGCGATTCTGGAAGAGTTCGGGCTTTGGCCGGTGTGGGTGCCGCAAGGTGCCGCATCCCTTGTGGCCGACGCGCAAGCCGACGGCGGGGCGACGCTTGCTGCGCCCGACGCTATCGCGCGGGCGACGAACGCCATGCGCGCAGCGAGCCCTGCACAGGCGGACGAACTGCCGCCGTGGGACGTGACGCCGGTCGCCGCGACTTCGGCGCGCACGGCGACGATGGCGCCGCCTGCCGCCGTTCGCCCGGCGGCCCGGGCTGCCGGGCCGGATGCTGCATCCGATCATGCGTCCGATGGGGCGGCGCGCGGCACCCAGCGCCGCATGGGCGCTGCGCCGCCCGACGACATTCCGATGTGGCTCGACGCCGATGGCAGCGGCGACGGCGACGCGGCGGCCGATGCGGCCCTGTGGTCGATCATGCGCGAGGCCGGCGAGGCCGGTCAGGCGAGCGGCGCGGCGGTGCGCCCGGCCGTACCGGCGCTCGACACGCTCGACTGGGACGCGCTGACCGAGCGCGTGTCCAATTGCCGTCTGTGCGGCCTGTGCGAGAAGCGCACGCAGACGGTGTTCGGCGTGGGCGATCGCGAAGCCGACTGGCTGCTCGTGGGCGAGGCGCCCGGGCAACAGGAAGACCTGCAGGGCGAGCCATTCGTCGGACAAGCGGGTAAGCTGCTCGATAACATGCTGCGCGCGGTAACGCTGCGGCGCGGCGAGAACGTGTATATCGCGAACGTGCTCAAGTGCCGTCCGCCGAACAACCGCGATCCGGAACCCGGCGAAGTGACGAACTGCGAGCCGTATCTGAAGCGGCAGGTGGCGTTGCTCAAGCCGCGGGTGATCGTGGTGATGGGGCGCTTCGCGGCGCAGAGCATTCTGCGCACGCAGGCGAGCATTGCCAGCCTGCGCGGGCGCGTACACGAGTACGAAGGGGTGCCGGTGATCGTGACTTATCATCCGGCCTATCTGTTACGCAGTCTGCCCGACAAGGCCAAGGCCTGGACGGATTGGTGCCTGGCGCGGGCTACCTACGAGGCAGTGTGCGAATCGACTCCGGCCAACAAGCCTATGGCGAACTGATGCAAACGCTGCGCGAGGCGCCGGTGCGCGACCTCGCGTGGCTGTTGCTGTCTGCCGATTTGCTCAGTGCCGCGCGCTTTCCCGCGGCGCTTGCCCACTTCGACGGCGTCCACGCCGCGGCCGAGACGTCGCCGCCATCGGGACCATCATCGGGACCGTCATCGCGACCGACATCACCGCCACTGCCATCGCCATCCTCGCCAGCGCCGCAAGCGCCCGGCACGTCGCCGCCCGGCGATTTTGATCCCGGTCCCGATCCCGGTTCTGCTCCCGATCCCATCTTCCATTCCCGCGACCTGCACGACTGGCTGCTCGCCTGCGACGCCGATTCGCGGCCGTTGCGCGAATTTCTCGCGCGCGGCGAGAGTCACCGGCTCGGCCGTTATGCCGAACAGTTGCTGCACTACGCACTGCTGCACAGCCCGCGCTTCGAACTGCTCGCGGCCGGCCTTCAGGTGCGCGACGCGCGGCGTGGCAACATGACGCTCGGCGAATGCGACTTCCTGCTCGAGCGTCGCGCCGACCGCCGGCTGCTGCATTGGGAACTGGCCGTGAAGCTGTATCTGTTCGTTCCCCCGGCCGCGTCGGCCCCGCTCGACGAGCGCGCTGTGCAATTTCACTGGCTCGGGCCGAACCTCGCCGACAGCTTCGCCGACAAGGTCGCGCGATTGCTCGGACACCAGCTGCGGCTCACGACCCTCGACGCTGCCCGCAGTGCGTTGCCGGCGGCCGGCCCGTGGCTGCCGCAGGTGTACCTCAAGGGCTGGTTGTTCCATCCGCTCACGCAGCCCGTGCAGTTGCCGCAGGCGGCCTCCGAGACGCACGGCAGGGGCTGGTGGGCGACGCTCGACGAGTGGTGGGCGCACGCGCAATCGGCCGCGCCCGCGGGCGCGTCGTCTCCTGCGCGTGCGTGGGCCATGCTGCCGCGCGCGCGCTGGCTGGCGCCTGCGCGCGTTGCGGCGTCCCGCGCATGCTCGCTCGTCGAGATGCACGAGCGCATCGAGGCGCACTGGCGCGAGCGCGGCGTCGCCGAGCCGCTGCTCGTCGTCTCGCTCGCACGCCGCGAGGGCGTTGAGAAGCCCGGCGCAGCGGACGATTGGTTCGAATGCGAGCGCGGCTTCATCGTGCCGGATTTCTGGGCGCCGCGAGCGAGGCATCGCATCGAGGAGTTGAGCGAGCGCGCCGAGGCGGCTGCGCAACGCGCGCTCGCACGCACCGCCGAAGACAGCGCGCCGTCGATCTGACGGCGGCGGCAGGGCGCCGGGCTTGCAGACGCGAGGGACGAACGTGAGAGGGGCGAACGCGCGGCGCGTTCGCCGACACGCGCTACGGCTTCGGCCAGATCGCGTGGAAGTGATGAACGGGGCCGATGCCGTGCCCGACGCGCAGCGCGTCGCTGGCCGCGAGTGCGCCGCTCAGGTAGGCCTTGGCGTCGCGCACGGTGCTTGACCAGTCTTCGCGACGCGCACGCAAGGCGGCGAGTGCGGCCGAAAGCGTGCACCCGGTGCCGTGCGTGTTGTGAGCGGCAATGCGCGGCGCGTTGAAGCGCTCGACGCCGCTGGCGCTCACGAGCCAGTCCGGGCTCAGGTCGCTCGCCAGATGTCCGCCCTTGACGAGCACATGGCGAGCGCCGAGCGAGCGCAGCGCCTGCGCCTGGCGCTCCATCCCGGCTTCGTCCGTCGCAGGCGCCACGCCCAGCAACGCGGCGGCCTCGGGCAGGTTCGGCGTGATCAGATCCGCGAGCGGCAGTAATTCGTCGCGCAGTGCCGCGACGGCGTCCGGTTGCAGCAGCGCGTGTCCGCTCTTCGAAATCATCACCGTATCGAGCACCACGAAGCGCGGCTTGTACCGCCGCAGGCCGGCGGCCACCGCACGCACGACGTCGGCGTTCGCGAGCATGCCGAGCTTTACGGCGTCGACTTCGAGATCCTGAAACACGGCGTCCATCTGAGCCGTGACGAAACTCGCAGGCGGCGTGTGGATGCCCGTCACGCCTTGCGTGTTCTGCGCGGTGAGCGCCGTGATGACGCTCGCCCCGTATGCGCCGAGCGCGCAAAAGGTCTTGAGATCGGCCTGGATGCCGGCCCCGCCGCTGGAATCCGAGCCGGCGATGGTGAGGGCGATAGGGGCGGACGACTGACGCAAATCCATATCAATGCTTGACTTCGCCAATGAGCGCGACCGAGTCGAATTCGCGCTGATTGGCCTGGTGGCGCTTCATGACGAGCCACATCGTGCCCGAGACGAACACACCGAAGAGGATGATGACGACCCCGACCGGCATGTTGCACCAGATCAGCAGGGCGTAGAGGCACAGCATGATCAGCACCGACAGGTTTTCGTTGAAGTTCTGCACGGCGATCGAATGGCCGGCCGAGAGCAGCACGTGTCCGCGGTGTTGGAGCAGGGCGTTCATCGGCACCACGAAGAAGCCGGCGAGCGCGCCCACGATGATCAGGAAGATGTACGCGATGATCAGGTACAGCGGCATCTTCCACTCGGTGCCCCAGGGCAGAAGGTCCTTCGAGAAGAACGCCATGGCCATGACGGCGACGCCCATGGCGATGCCCACGGGCAGCACGGACAGCGAGCGCTTGAGCGGAATGCGCGAAGCCGCCACGATGGCGCCAATGGCCACGCCCACGGCCGACACGGCCTGCAGGATCGCGCCTTCGGACAGCGTCATGCCGAGCGCCTTCTCGGCCCAGCGCAGCACGATGAACTGCAGCGTCGCGCCGGCGCCCCAGAACAGCGTGGTCACGGCGAGCGAAATCTGACCGAGCCTGTCGCGCCACAGCGTGACGAAGCAATCGGCGAAATCGGAGACGAGCTTGATCGGGTTGCGTTCCTGGCGCGCATAGCGCGCACCGGTATCGGGAATGCGCAGATTGAACAGTGCGGCGATCACGTAGATGCCCATGATGACCACCATGGCGGCCATCGCGGGCGAATTGATGACCTCGGGCGTGCGCTGCAGGATCCACTCGGAGACGTGCGGGCTGATGAGCGCACCGCCGAGCACCGTGCCCAGAATGATCGAGCTCACCGTCAGCCCCTCGATCCAGCCATTGGCCGCGACGAGCTTCTCCGCGGGCAGCAATTCGGTGAGAATGCCGTACTTCGCGGGCGAGTAGGCCGCGGCGCCGAACCCCACCACGCCATAGGCGATGAGCGGATGCGAGCCGAACAGCATCATCAGGCAGCCGGCTACCTTGATCGAGTTGCTGATGAACATCACCCGGCCCTTGGGCATCGAGTCGGCGAACGCGCCCACGTAGGCGGCGAGAATGACGTAGGAGAGAACGAAGAAGAGTTTGAGCAGCGGGGTCATCCACTGCGGGGAATGCAAGTCTTTCAGGAGTGCGATTGCGGCGATGAGCAATGCATTGTCGGCCAGCGACGAAAAAAACTGCGCGGCCATGATGGTGTAAAAGCCTTTCTTCATCGGTACTTGAGTCGATCCCGTGCGGCGTAAAACTTGCGTGTCTCGGTTGTCGGAATCCGCGGCGCCCTCCGCAGGCGCCTTAACGGGAAGAAACCGGGCTTAAACACAGGGGTATCTGCGCTCATCCAGCCTTCAAATGTCGTCAAACGACCGTATGCTCGGTCTTGGAGTCCCCGTGTCGGGCGCCCGGTCGCCCTCGGTCTGAGACCGATATTCTTGTCGGGATAAAGATTTCGGCAAAACAAGTTGTGCGCACGGCTTTATAACACGAAAATATGCCGATGCGTTATGCCGCCGGCCTGTGCCGGCGAGCTTCTCCTCCCGTTGCCGAACCTGCCATGCCTCGTCCCATCAAAGTCTCGATTCATACCGCAGCCCTTGCCCACAATCTCGACGTCGCCCGCCGCCATGCGCCCGCCGCGAAGGTGTGGGCGGTCGTCAAGGCCAACGCCTACGGGCACGGCATCGAGAACGCCTATCCCGGATTGCGCGACGCCGACGGCTTCGGCCTGCTCGACCTCGACGAGGCCGTCCGTTTGCGCCAGCTCGGCTGGGCCGGCCCCATTCTGCTGCTCGAGGGATTCTTCACGCCGGACGACCTGGCCGTCGTCGACGAGTACGGTCTGACGACCACCGTGCACTGCGACGACCAGTTGCGCATGCTCGAGACGGCGCGGCTCACCAAGCCGGTCAACGTGCAGCTGAAGATGAATTCCGGCATGAATCGCCTGGGTTTCGCGCCCGAGCGTTTTCGTGCCGCGTGGGAGCGTGCCCGCGCGATTCCGTGCGTGAGCCAGATCGTGCTGATGACTCACTTCTCCGACGCCGACGGCCCGCGAGGCATCGAGCACCAGATGGAAGCGTTCGAGCGCGGCGCGCGCGACGTGCCCGGCGAGCGCAGTCTCGCCAATTCGGCGGCCACACTGTTTCATCCGGGCACGCACGGTGCCTGGGTGCGTCCCGGCATCATGCTCTATGGGTCGTCGCCGAAGGGCGTCGAGGTGAGCGCCGCGTCGCTCGATCTGCAGCCGACGATGACGCTCGAAGCCTCGCTCATCGGCGTGCAGGACGTGCCCGCGGGCGGCACGGTCGGCTACGGCAGCCTCTTTACGGCCGAGGCGCCGATGCGTGTCGGCACGGTCGCGTGCGGTTATGCCGACGGTTATCCGCGCGTGGCGCCCACGGGCACGCCGGTGCTCGTCGACGGCGTGCGCACCCGCACGGTCGGTCGCGTGTCGATGGACATGCTGGCCGTCGACCTCACGCCGGTGCCGCAGGCGCGCGTAGGCTCGAGCGTTACGCTGTGGGGCCGCGGGCTTAGCATCGACGAGGTGGCTGCCGCGGCTGGCACGCTCGGCTACGAGTTGATGTGTGCGGTTGCGCGCCGCGTTCCGGTGCACGCCAACTGAACCACGGAACACCGGGACGGGATCGCAAACGCATGGCCAAAGCCAAGACTGTCTACCTCTGCACCGAATGCGGTGGGCAAACGCCCAAGTGGGCCGGTCAGTGCCCCAACTGCAACGGCTGGAATACGCTCGTCGAGTCCGTGGCGGAAACGTCGACCGGCCACCGCTATCAGTCGCTCGCCAAGAGCACGCCGGTGCGCAAGCTCGCGCAGATCGAAGCGGCGGACGTGCCGCGCTTTTCGAGCGGCGTGAGCGAATTCGACCGCGTACTCGGCGGCGGCCTCGTGGCCGGCGGCGTGGTGCTGATCGGCGGCGATCCCGGCATCGGGAAGTCGACGCTGCTGCTCCAGTCGCTGGCGCATCTGTCGCGCGAGCGCCGCGCGCTCTACGTGAGCGGCGAGGAATCCGGTGCGCAGATTGCGTTGCGCGCGCAGCGACTCGGCCTGGGGGCGTCGGGCGAGGGCGGCGGCGAGCTCGATCTGCTCGCGGAAATCCAGCTCGAGAAGATTCTCGGGGCGATGGATTCGGAGAAGCCCGACGTCGTCGTCATCGACTCGATCCAGACCATCTATTCCGAAGCGCTGAGCTCCGCGCCCGGCTCGGTGGCGCAGGTGCGCGAGTGCGCCGCGCAGCTCACGCGCGCGGCCAAGCAAAGCGGCGTGACTGTCATCATGGTCGGTCACGTGACGAAGGAGGGCAGTCTGGCCGGGCCACGCGTGCTCGAGCACATCGTCGACACCGTGCTGTATTTCGAAGGCGACACGCACTCGTCCTATCGTCTCGTGCGCGCATTCAAGAACCGCTTCGGCGCCGTGAACGAACTCGGCGTGTTCGCGATGACCGAGAAGGGGCTGCGCGGTGTGGCGAACCCCTCCGCGCTGTTCCTCTCGCAGCACGAGCAGAGCGTGCCGGGCTCGTGCGTGCTCGTCACGCAGGAGGGCACGCGCCCGTTGCTCGTCGAAGTGCAGGCGCTCGTCGACACGGCGCAGGTGCCGAACCCGCGGCGTCTGGCGGTCGGGCTGGAGCAGAACCGTCTGGCCATGCTGCTGGCGGTGATGCATCGCCACGCGGGCATCGCGTGCTTCGACCAGGACGTGTTTCTCAATGCCGTGGGCGGCGTGAAGATTTCCGAGCCGGCGGCCGATCTTGCGGTGCTGCTCGCGATCCATTCGTCGCTGCGCAACAAGCCGCTGCCGCGCGGCATCGTGGCGTTCGGCGAAGTCGGTCTGGCGGGGGAAATCCGGCCGAGCCCACGAGGGCAGGAGCGCCTCCGGGAGGCCGCCAAGCTCGGTTTCTCGATTGCGGTCATCCCCAAGGCGAACGCGCCGAAGCAACCGATTGACGGGCTCGAAGTCCACGCCGTCGACCGTCTGGAGCAAGCGATTTCTGTGGTCGCCGGGATGTAACGTCGGCGAAGTGTGTCGTCGCAGGCAGGCAAGGGGGCGGCAGGGGCGCGGGGACGAACGGCTCGCCCTGCCGCGCTCGGCCGCTATCAGGCGATCTGCTCGAGCGCTTCCTGCGTTTCCAGCCACTCGGCTTCGACCGCCGACAGCTTCGCGGCGACATCCGCCTGCTGCCTGAGGCTCTCGGTGAGCAGCGCCTTGTTCGACGCGTCGTATGTCGCGCTGTCGGCGAGCAGCGCGTCGAGCCGGGCCTTTTCTTCCGACAGTGCCGCCATCGACGCTTCGAGCTTCTCGATCTTGCGCTGCAGCGGCTTGCGCAACTGCGACAGGCGCTGGCGTTCCTGCGCTTCGGCGCGCTTCTGGTCCTTGCGCGTGACGCCGTCTGCACCGTCGGCGCCCTCCGCACCCTCACTGTCGTCGGCTTCGCCGCGCATCTGGCGTGCGGCCGCGCGCTGCTCGGCCGCGTGCTGCAGCAGCCAGTCGCGATAGTCGTCAAGATCGCCGTCGAACGGCTTGACTTCGCCACCGGCCACGAGCAGGAACTGATCGGTCGTCGCGCGCAGCAAGTGCCGATCGTGCGAGACGAGAATCAGCGTGCCGTCGAATTGCGCGAGCGCCATCGTGAGCGCATGACGCGTTTCCAGGTCCAGGTGGTTGGTCGGCTCGTCGAGCAGCAGCAGATTGGGCTTTTGCCAGATGATGAGCGCCAGGGCCAGGCGGGCCTTTTCCCCGCCCGAGAAAGGTGCGATGGGCGAGGTGGCCATCTCGCCGCGGAAATTGAAGCCGCCGAGAAAGTCGCGCAGCTCCTGCTCGCGCGTGTCGGGCGCGAGGCGCTGCAGATGCTGCAGCGGCGAATCGTCGTGACGCAGCGTCTCCACCTGGTGCTGGGCGAAGTAGCCGATCTGCAGCCCCTTGCCGGTCTTCACCGTGCCGGCCAGCGGCGCGAGCGTGCCCGCAAGCGTCTTGATCAGCGTCGACTTGCCCTGGCCGTTGGCGCCGAGCAAGCCGATGCGCTGCTCGTTTTGCACCGACATCGTCACATGCGGCAGGATGATCCTTTCGGAGCCGTCGTCGAGCGCGTAGCCGCAGCGCACGGCATCGAGCACCAGCATCGGGTTCGGTGCGCTGTCAGCCGCCCGGAACTCGAACGTGAACGGTGAGGCCACATGCGCGGGCGCGATGCGCTCCATCTTCTCGAGCGCCTTCATGCGGCTTTGCGCCTGACGCGCCTTCGTGGCCTTGGCCTTGAATCGCGAGATGAACGATTCGAGATGCGCGATCGTCTTTTGCTGTTTCACGAACGCGCTTTGCTGCAACGCCAGTTGCTGGCCGCGCAAAATCTCGAACTGGCTGTAGTTGCCGCCATAGCGCTTGATCTGCTGGTTCTCGATATGCAGGGTGACGTTGCAGACTTCGTCGAGAAACTCGCGATCGTGCGAGATCACGATGAGCGTGCCCGCGTAGCGCCTGAGCCAGTCTTCGAGCCAGACGATGGCGTCCAGATCCAGGTGGTTGGTCGGCTCGTCGAGCAGCAGAAGATCGGACGGACACATGAGCGCCTGCGCCAGATTCAGGCGCATGCGCCATCCGCCCGAGAAGCTCGCCACCGGCAGCTGCGTCTGCGCCAGTGTGAATCCCAGGCCGAGCAACAGCGCCTCGCCGCGCGCCGGCGCGGTGTAGCCGTCGGCGTCGGCGAACGCCGCGTGCGCCTCGGCCTGTGCGTGGCCGTCGTGGGCCGCTTCGGCCGCGGCAATGGCCGCTTCGATCTCGCGCAGACGGGTGTCGCCGTCGAGCACGTAGTCGAGTGCGGTGCGCTCGACGGCGGGCGTTTCCTGCATGACGTGGGCAACGCGCCAACTGGCCGGCACGAGAACATCGCCGCCGTCGGCGTGCAACTGACCACGCAGCAGCGCGAACAGCGTGGACTTTCCGGCACCGTTGGCGCCGACGAGGCCGACGCGTTCGCCGGGATTGAGCGTGACGGAGGTGTCCTCGAAAAGCGGCTTGGTGCCGCGCGCGAGCGTGAGGTGTTCGAATCGGATCACGAGATAGCGGTATGAATGCGGGCGAGGCCGCCTCCGGGCGGCCAAACGCGCATTTTACCGGGTGGGGCGGTCCCGGCGGAAATCCATTGCGCCAGCCACGCCCGCACGCCTTGTCGCGACACGCCGGCGAGCGTCAGAGAATCGGCGCGAAGAGCCGCGCCACACGCATCACGAGTTGGCGCCACCTCGGCACTTTCCGAAAGTCGTCCTTGTCGAGCAGCGCGGCGCGCGCGAAGTCATTGGCCAGCATGGATGCCACGCCGTCGGCGAAGGCGCGATCGACCGTGAGCAGCATGAGCTCGAAGTTGAGGCGCAACGACCGGTTGTCGAGGTTCGCGCTGCCCACGGCCGCGGCGCTGTCGTCGATGAGCACGACCTTCTGATGGACGAAGCCGTGCTGGTAGCGATAGACCTGGATGCCGCTGCGCGCCGCCTCGAAGGCGTATGACGTGGTCGCCTCGAACACCACGTAGTGGTCGGCCCGGTCGGGGATCAGCAGCCGAACGTCCACGCCGCGCAGCACCGCGAGCCGCAGGGCGGAGAAGACTGCTTCGTCGGGCACGAAGTAGGGCGTGGCGAGCCATACGCGCTTTTGCGCGGCGTTGATGAGCGTCACGAAGAACAGCGACGATGTCTCGAGCCGGTCGGCGGGGCCGCTCGGCACCACCTGGCAGTGCATGTCCTCGCCCGAGGCGGCCGGCTGACGGTTGAGCTCGGGCACCGTGCCCGTGCTCCAGTGCCAGTCTTCCGCGAAGGCGCGCTGGATGCCCACGACAGCCGGACCGCGCACCGAAACATGCGTGTCGCGCCACGGCGCGAGCGGCGGCCTTTCGCCGAGATACTCCACACCGACGTTGTGCCCGCCCACGAACGCCTCGTTGCCGTCGACGACGACAATCTTGCGGTGGTTGCGGAAGTTCAGCTGGAACCGATTGACGATGATGCCGCGCCTGGCCGCCGCGAATTCATGCACGAGGACGCCGCCCTCGCGCAGCTTCTCGCAATAGCTGCGCGGCAGGTCGTGGCTGCCGATGCGATCGTAGAGAAAGTAGACCTTGACGCCCGTTGCGGCGCGCGCGAGCAGGCGGGCGGCAAGTGCGCGTCCGAGCGCATCATCCTTGACGATGAAGAATTGAACGAGGATGTAGTCGCGCGCGCGGTCGATGGCGGCGAAGACGGCCTCGAACGTGGCGCGCCCGTTCACGAGCAAACGCACATGGTTGCCCGCCACGAACGGCATGCGCGTCATGGCGGTGAGCGCGGCGAATTCGGGGTGGGCGTCGATCGAAACGGGCGGCTCGCCGGTCCACTGGATTTCGCCCATGCGCGACTGCAGCGCTTCGTTGCGTGCACGCCGCGCTTCGACGTAGCCGACGAACTTCGAGCGTCCGAGAAAGAGATACGGGATGAGCGTGAGGTACGGCATCGTCGTGAGCGATACCGCCCACGCGACGGCGCCCTGCGACGTGCGCACCGTCAGGACCGCGTGGATCGCGGCGATGATCCCCAGTGCATGGATACAGGCCACGCCAAAGCCGACGTCGAGCCAATTGAGCACCATGACGGACTTCTTTCCTCCCAGCCAAGAGTCGAGCCGACTCGGGACCCCGAGTGTAACCGGGGTGTGTCGACTTGGGCGAGGGGGGGCGGCGATGCCACCGTCCCGAGAGCAGCGAGTGCGGCGACAGCCGCGATCGCAGCGGCCGGGCGCCGTGCTGGCGACCGTTCGCTTACGGCAGGTCGGCCGCGTGCACCAGGAACACCATGTCGTCGCCCGCGCTGGTGGCGAGCCACGTCATGGGCAGATCAGGGAACGCGGCCTCGACGAAAGCGCGCTCGTTGCCGATTTCCACGATCAGCACGCCATCGTCGCTCAGGCGCTCGCGTGCGCCCGCGATGATGCGCCGGACCACGTCCATGCCGTCGTCGCCACCGGCGAGCGCAAGGCGCGGTTCGTGACGATATTCGGCCGGCAGCGCTTGCATCGAACCCTCGTTCACATAGGGCGGGTTGGTCAGGATGACCTCATAACGCCTGCCCTCGGGCAGCGGCGCATACAGATCGCCCAGATGCAGCGCGACGCGGTCTTCCAGCGCGTAATCGGCCACGTTGATCCTGGCCACGGCGAGGGCGTCGGGGGAGATGTCCACGGCGTCGATGTGCGCCGCGGGGAAGGCTTCGGCGGCGAGAATGGCGAGGCAGCCCGAGCCGGTGCACAGTTCGAGCACGTCGGTCACGTCCTCGGCATGGTTGACCCACGGCTGCAGCGCGTCTTCGAGCAGTTCGCCCAAGAACGAGCGCGGCACGATCACGCGTTCGTCGACGTAGAAGCGCCGGCCGTGCATCCATGCTTCGTTGGTGATGTACGAGGCGGGCACGCGCTCGCCGGCACGGCGATTGATGACCGACAGCGCGCGCTCGATCTCCTCGGGCAGCAGCCGCGCGTCGAGAAACGGCTCGAGCGTGTCGATGGGTAGGTGCAGCGTGTGGAGCAGCAGATACGCGGCTTCGTCGTATGCGCTGGCGCAGCCATGGCCGAACGCGAGCCCGGCCTCGTTGAAACGCGACACGGCGTAGCGCAGCAGGTCGCGCAGCGTCCGAAACGGGTGAGAGGAATGCGCGTGCATGGTCATCAGGCCACCAGACGCGCGAGTACGCCGCGATAGATGTTCTTGAGCGGCTCGATGTCGGCCACCGCGATGTGCTCGTCGATCTTGTGGATGCTCGCGTTGCACGGGCCGAACTCGATCACCTGCGGGCAGATGCGTGCGATGAAGCGGCCATCGGACGTGCCGCCGGTCGTCGACAGCTCCGTCTCCAGCCCCGTTTCCTCGCGGATCGCGCCACACAGCGCTTCGGAGAGCTCGCCGCGCGGCGTGAGGAACGGCTGGCCGCTGATCGTCCAGTCGAGCGTATAGGTCAGGCCATGGCGGTCGAGCAATTCGTGCACGCGCTGCTGGAGGCCCTCGGACGTGCTCGCCGTCGAGAAGCGGAAGTTGAACATTACGGTCAGTTCGCCGGGAATGACGTTCGTCGCGCCGGTGCCCGCATGAATGTTCGAGATTTGCCACGTGGTGGGCGGGAAGTACTCGTTGCCTTCGTCCCACACGGTCTGGGTGAGTTCGGCCAGCGCCGGGGCGAACAGATGTGTCGGGTTCTTCGCCAGATGAGGGTACGCGATATGACCTTGCACCCCCTTGACGACGAGCTTGCCCGACATCGATCCGCGCCGGCCGTTCTTGACCATGTCGCCCAGACGCCGGCTCGAGGTCGGCTCGCCGACCACGCAGTAATCGAGCCGCTCGCCGCGCGCCTGGAGCGCTTCGACGACTTTGACCGTGCCGTCGGTGGCCGGACCTTCCTCATCGCTGGTGAGCAGGAAGCCGATGGCGCCGGCGTGATCCGGATGCTGGGCGACGAATTCCTCCGAAGCGACCACGAATGCGGCCAGCGACGTCTTCATGTCGGCCGCGCCGCGACCGTAGAGCATGCCGTCGCGGTGCGTCGGGGCAAACGGGTCCGAGTGCCATTGCTCGAGCGGGCCGGTCGGCACCACGTCCGTGTGGCCGGCGAAGACGAGCAGCTTGCCGTCGGTGCCGCGCGTGCCGCGCTTGAGCGCCCACAGGTTGGTCACGCCGTTCGACGCGATGGTCTCGCACGCGAAGCCGATCGCGGCCAGCCGGCGCGCCAGGATCGTCTGGCAGTCGCGGTCTTCGGGCGTCACCGAGTGACGGGCGATCAGTTGCTCGGTAAGCGCGAGCGTGGCGCCTTGGGAGGAAGTCATGAAGTCAGAATCGTGAAGCGTAACTGTCGGGCGTGAAGCCCACGGAAACCTTGCCGTCGGCCACCAGCACGGGGCGCTTGATGAGCGACGGGTTTTCGATCATCAGGGCGCGCGCCGCCGGCACCTCGGCCGCCGCGGCCTGCTGCTCCGGCGAGAGCTTGCGCCACGTGGTGCCCCGGCGATTGAGCAGCGTGGCGAGCGGCACCTGCGCGAGCCAGAGGTCTAGCATTGCGTCGCTCACGCCCGCCTTCTTGAAGTCGTGAAAGTCATACGCCACGCCGTGCTCGTCGAGCCACGTGCGCGCCTTCTTCACGGTATCGCAGTTGGGAATGCCGTACAGCACTGCCGTCATGCCTGGACTCCTGATGTCGCTGTTACAAAAAAAAGCCGGCGGGCGAGGTCCTCGCACTCGCCGGCATCCTGCGCGCTGGCTTACTCGCCGCGCAGCAGATCGTTGATGGCGGTCTTGGCGCGGGTTTGCGCATCCACCTTCTTGACGATCACCGCGCAGTACAGGCTGTACTTGCCGTCCTTCGAGGGCAGGTTGCCCGGCACGACGACCGAGCCGGCCGGCACGCGGCCGTAGTGAACTTCACCGGTTTCGCGATCGTAGATCTTGGTCGACTGGCCGAGGTACACGCCCATCGAAATCACCGAGTTCTCTTCGACGATCACGCCTTCGACGACTTCCGAGCGCGCGCCGATGAAGCAGTTGTCCTCGATGATGACCGGGTTGGCCTGCAGCGGCTCGAGCACGCCGCCGATGCCCACGCCGCCCGAGAGGTGGACGTTCTTGCCGATCTGGGCGCACGAGCCGACGGTGGCCCACGTGTCGACCATCGTGCCATCGTCGACGTAGGCGCCGATGTTGGTGTAAGACGGCATCAGCACGACGTTCTTGCCGATGAACGAGCCGCGGCGCGCCACGGCCGGCGGCACGACGCGAAAGCCCCCGCGTGCGAAATCTTCGGCGGTGTAGCTGGCGAACTTGCTCGGCACCTTGTCGTAGAACTGGCTGAAGCCGCCGGCCGGCATCACGGCGTTGTCTTCCAGGCGGAACGACAGCAGCACGGCCTTCTTGACCCACTGGTTCACGATCCACTGACCGTCCTGCTTCTGGGCCACGCGCAGCGCGCCCTTGTCGAGTTCGGCGATGACGTGGGCGACCGCCTCACGCACGTCGGCGGGCGCCGACTTGGCCGAGATCTCGGCACGGTTTTCCCAGGCTTGGTCGATGGTGGTTTGCAGTTGTTGCGACATGGCGAGAATCAGTTGCAGTGAGTAATTAAAGGGATTGGCAGAACTGCACGATGCGCTGCGCGCCTTCGGTGCATTCGTCCACATCGGCCACGAGGGCGATGCGAACGTAGTTCTCGCCCGGGTTGGTGCCGTGCGCCGCGCGGCCCAGATACGACCCGGGCAGTACGGCCACATTGTATTGCGCCAGCAACTGGCGCGTGAATTCCGTATCCGACAGGCCGGTCTTCGCGTCGACCCTGGCCCACAGATAGAAACCGGCGTCCGGCAGGCGCACGTCGAGCACTTGCGCGAGCATCGGCGTGACCGTCTGGAATTTCCTGAGGTACTTGCTGCGGTTCAGGCGCACGTGCGCTTCGTCGTTCCACGCGGCGATGCTCGCGGCCTGCACGGCCGGGCTCATCGCGCAGCCGTGGTACGTGCGATACAGCAGGAATTTCTTGAGGATGGCGGCGTCGCCGGCGACGAAGCCCGAGCGCATGCCCGGCACGTTCGAGCGCTTGGACAGGCTCGAGAACACCACCAGGCGCTCGAAGCCGCGCCCGAGCTGATGCGCCGCGGCCAGGCCGCCCAGCGGTGCGTGCTCTTCGTCGAAATAGATCTCGGAGTAGCACTCGTCCGAGGCGATCACGAAACCGTACTGGTCAGACAGTTCGAACAGGCGCTTCCAGTCCTCCAGACCCAGTACCGCGCCGGTCGGGTTGCCCGGCGAGCACAGGTAGACGAGCTGGACGTCGCGCCAGACGTCGGCGGGCACGGCGTCGTAGTTCGGCGCAAAGTTGCGTGCCGGATCGCTGTCGGCGTAATAGGGCGTGGCGCCGGCGAGCAGCGTCGCGCCCTCGTAGATCTGATAGAACGGGTTCGGGCACAGCACGCGCGCGCCGGGCTTGCTGCCGTCGACCACAGCCTGTGCGAAGGAGAACAGCGCCTCGCGCGAGCCGGTCACCGGCAGCACCTCGGTGGCCGGGTTCACGTTCGGCAGCGTGTAGCGCCGCTCCAGCCATTGCGCGATGGCCGCGCGCAGCGGCTCACTGCCCGCCGTGGCGGGGTAGTTCGCAAGGCCGCCCAGCCCTTCGATCAGGGCTTCCTTGATGAACTGCGGCGTCGGGTGCTTGGGCTCCCCGATACCGAAGCTGATGGCCTTGAAGGCGCTGGCGGGCGTGACATCGGCCACCAGCGACTTCAGGCGTTCAAAGGGGTAAGGCTGGAGCTTGTCGAGTAATGGGTTCACGAGATTCAAACAGACTCAGGACTAGGGTTCGCGCTGTGGCGCGATTCGATTCGAGGCAATTCGAGGCAGCTTGGCGCACGCGTGCGGCAGGGCTTGGCGGACAAGAACCGTCTCCCGAAGGGGTTCCCGGATGCCCGCAAGAATGGCAAGATCGGCAAAGCGAAAATTATACCGTCACGGCGCGCCCAAGGCGCGACCGCCGCGTAATTCAGCACATTCCGAGGCGCCAATGGGGCAAGCCTGCGGAGTATCTCAGGTTTTTCAGGAGTCATCAGCATGACCGTAGCCGGCAACGGCTCGCAGGGCCCGGACGTAGCGTCCGGCGCGTCTGTGCGCACCCGGGCGGCGCCCGCCCTGGCCATTCTCATCGGATCGTCGGTGTGGGGGCTGGCCTGGTTTCCCTACCGGATGCTGGCCCAGTGGGGCGTGGCGGCCGTGCCCGCCCAGGCCTGTACGGCCACCGTCGCACTGCTGTTGCTCACGCTCGTCTATCGCCGCTCGCTCGGCACGCTGCGCTGGTCGTGGCTGCTCGCGGGCGTGGCGTTCGCGGGCGGCGCCACCAACGTGTCGTTCGTGTGGGGCACCACGCACGGCCATGTCATGCGCGTGCTGCTGCTTTTCTATCTGACCCCGGTCTGGACGGCGCTCTTCGCCCACTGGCTGCTCGGCGAGCGCGTCGGGCTGTGCGGCGCGGGGCTCATCGCGCTGGCGCTGGGCGGCGCCGGGCTCATGCTCTGGTCGCCCGAGCTGGGCTGGCCCATGCCGGACAACCCCGGCGAATGGGCCGGCGCCATGGCCGGCGCGGCGTTTGCGCTCAACAACGTGCTGCTGCGCAAGGTCAGCCAGGCGCTGCCCGACGTGCGCCCGGAGATGCGCAGCTGGACGCTCTATCTGGGTTGCGTCGTGGGCGGCTTGCTGGTGCTGCCGCTCGACGGCGGGGTCGAGGCCGGACGGGCGGCGCTCGCCGAACTCTCGTCGAGCGGGACGAGCGCAGCGGTTGTACTCGCGCTCGGTTGCACCATTGCGATCACGAATGTCATCGTCCAGTTCGGGCTGGCGCGGGTGCCGGCCAATCAGGCGGCACTCATCATGCTGTTCGAAATCGTGGTGGCCGCCGTCTCCTCGTGGTGGCTGGCGAGCGAGGGCCTCGACATGCGCGAAATCGCGGGCGGGCTGTGTATCGTCGCGGCCGGCGTGCTGTCCGGCATTTTGCCCGCGCCGCGGCGTTGTAAAAGCGCGACGCCCGGGGATGCGATGGTATGATGCGTACCGATGTGACGCCGGGTCGCATGCGATAGCGGGGCGGTGCCGATAAGGCATTGTTTTCGCGCGAATATCGTGGACTCGGCGTAGTGTGGCCCCCGCGCGCGCCAGCGTGCGCGAGGCCCGACAGGACCAGCTGAGCGCGTCTGCGTCTTTCCCATCATTCAATGACCGAAAAAGCGAACCTGCCGTGCGTCTGACTTCCATCAAACTCGCTGGCTTCAAGTCGTTCGTCGATCCGACGAACTTTGCGGTGCCAGGCCAACTGGTCGGGATCGTCGGCCCGAACGGGTGCGGCAAATCCAACATCATCGACGCCGTGCGCTGGGTGCTCGGCGAGTCGCGCGCCTCGGAGCTGCGCGGCGAATCGATGCAGGACGTGATCTTCAACGGGTCGACCGCCCGCAAGCAGGCAAGCCGTGCGAGCGTCGAACTCGTGTTCGACAACAGCGCGGGGCGCGCCGCCGGGCAGTGGAGCCAGTACGCCGAAATCGCCGTCAAGCGCGTGCTCACGCGCGACGGCACGTCCAGCTACTACATCAACAACCTGCCGGCACGCCGCCGCGACATTCAGGACATCTTCCTCGGCACCGGTCTGGGGCCGCGCGCCTACGCCATCATCGGGCAGGGGATGATCTCGCGCATCATCGAGGCGAAGCCCGAGGAACTGCGCGTGTTCCTCGAAGAAGCCGCCGGCGTGTCCAAGTACAAGGAACGCCGCCGCGAGACCGAGAACCGCCTGCAGGACACGCGCGAGAACCTGACGCGCGTCGAGGACATCCTGCGCGAGCTCGGCGCCAATCTCGAGAAGCTCGAGTCGCAGGCCGTCGTGGCCAATCGATTCAAGGATCTGCAGCGCGACGGCGAGGAAAAACAGCAGTTGCTGTGGCTGTTGCGCAAGAACGAAGCGCAGAACGAGCAAGAGCGTCAGCAGCGCGCGATCGAGGCGGCGCAGGTCGACCTCGAAGCGCAGATGGCGCGTTTGCGCGGCTCCGAATCGGACCTCGAAACGCTGCGCGCCGCGCACTACACCGCGACGGATGCGGTGCAGGCCGCGCAAAGCGCCATGTATGAGGCCAACTCGGAGGTGAGCCGCCTGGAGGCGGAAATCCGCTACGTGGTCGAGTCGCGCAATCGCGTGCAGGCGCAACTGGCCGCGCTGACTTCGCAGCGCGAACAGTGGCAGGCCCGCTCGGCGCAGTCCGAAGAGGCGCTCGCGCTTGCCGAGGAAGAGCTCATCATCGCCGAAGAGCGCGCCGCCACGGCGCAGGACCAGGCCGCAGAACAGAACGATGCGCTTCCCGCACTCGAGGCGCGCTGGCGCGACGCGCAGAACCTGCTCAACGAGCAACGCAGCGAAATCGCGCAAGTCGAGCAGAGCCTGAAGCTCGAGGCGGCGCACCAGCGCAACGCCGATCAGGCGCTGCAGCAGTTGCAGCAGCGTCAGGAGCGCCTGCAGGGCGAGGCGCGCGGGCTGGACAAGCCTGACGAAGCCGAGCTGGAGATGCAGCGTGCGGAGCTGGCCGAGCATCAGGCGATGCTCGAAGACGCGCAGGCCGAACTCGCCCAAGCGCAGGAGCGTCTGCCTCGCCTGGAGGCCGAACGCGCCGAAGCGCAGGCGCGCGTGCAGGCCGAAGCGGCGACCATCGCCCAGCTCGAAGCCCGTCTCGCCGCGCTCAAGCAGTTGCAGGAAAGCGTGCAGACGGAGGGCAAGGTCCAGCCGTGGCTCGACAAGCACGAGCTTGCCCAGTTGCCGCGTCTGTGGAAAAAGTTGCACATCGAGCCGGGCTGGGAAAACGCGCTCGAATCGGTGCTGCGCGAGCGTCTGGCGGCGCTCGAAATCAGCAATCTCGACTGGGTCAAGGCTTTCGCGAGCGACGCGCCGCCGGCCAAGCTGGCGTTCTACTCGCCGCCGCCGGCCGCGCGTGCGCTCGACGCGCCCGCGTCGCTGCGCGCGCTGCTGTCGTTGCTTCGCATCGACGATCCGGGCCTGCGCGCCGTGCTGCAGGAGTGGCTCGGTCACGTATTCGTCGCCGATGATCTCGCGCAGGCGATGGCCGCGCGCGGCCAACTGCCCGAAGGCGCCGCGATCGTCGTCAAGGCCGGGCATCAGGTCACGCGCGTGGGGGTGCAGCTCTATGCGGCGGACTCCGAGCAGGCCGGCTTGCTCGCCCGCCAGCAGGAAATCGAAAACCTCGGCAAGCAATTGCGTGCGCAGGCGCTGCTCTCGGACGAAGCGAAGGCCAACGCGGTGCGCGCCGAGGCCGCCTACAGCCAGGCGGCGCAGTCGTTGACCGAAGTGCGGGGCCGCGCCGAGCGCGCCACGCAGCGCGTGCACGCGCTGCAACTGGACGTCCTCAAGCTCACCCAGGCGCACGAGCGCTACAACGCTCGCAGCACCCAGATCGACGAAGAACTGCGCGAAATCGCCGCGCAGATCGAAGAGCAATCGGCCATGCGTGCCGAGTCGGAAGCCAACTTCGAGCAGGCTGACGCGCGTCTGGCCGAACTGCAGGCAACGTTCGAAGACGGCCAGCTCGAGTTCGAATCGCTCGACGCCCAGCTCTCCGAAGCGCGCAACCGCGCGCGCGAACTGGAGCGCCTGGCGCAGGAAGCGACATATGGCCAGAAGGGCGTCGCGAGCAAGATCGATGAGCATCGCCGCAATATCCAGACGGCGCACGAACAGGCCGAGCGACTCGTCGCGTCGATCGAGCAGGCGCAGGCCGAACTCGCCCAGATCACCGAACAGACGGCCGAGAACGGCTTGCAGGATGCGCTGGAACTGCGCGCCGAGAAGGAAGAAATCCTGGCCGCGGCGCGCAGGGAACTCGAAGCGCTCACACAGAAGCTGCGTCAGAGCGACGAGGAGCGTCTCGCGGCCGAGCGCGGTCTGCAGCCGCTGCGCGAGCGCATTACCGAACTGCAGTTGAAGGAACAGGCGGCGCGGCTCAATCGCGAGCAGTTCGTCGAGCAACTGGCGGCCGCCGAGGTGGACGAGCAAGCCCTCGCGGCCAAGCTCACGCCGGACATGAAGCCGTCGTACCTGCAAGGCGAAGTCACCCGCATCAACAACGCGATCAACGCGCTCGGACCGGTCAACATGGCCGCGCTCGAAGAACTGGAGGCCGCGCGCGAGCGCAAGGTTTTCCTCGACGCCCAATCGGCCGATCTGAACGACGCCATCGAAACGCTCGAAGGCGCCATTCGCAAGATCGACGAGGAGACGCGTGTGCTGCTGCAGGGCACGTTCGACGAGGTGAACAAGCATTTCGGGGAACTGTTCCCGATGCTGTTCGGCGGCGGACAGGCCAAGCTCATCATGACCGGCGACGAAATTCTCGACGCCGGCGTGCAGGTGATGGCCCAGCCGCCCGGCAAGAAGAACTCGACGATTCATTTGCTGTCCGGCGGTGAGAAGGCGCTCACGGCCATTGCGCTGGTGTTCGGCATGTTCCAGCTCAATCCGGCGCCGTTCTGTCTGCTCGACGAGGTCGACGCGCCGCTCGACGACGCGAACACCGAGCGCTACGCCAAGATGGTGGCGCGCATGTCGGATCGCACCCAATTCGTATTTATTTCGCACAACAAGATCGCGATGGAAATGGCCAACCAGCTCATCGGCGTCACCATGCAGGAGCAAGGGGTGTCGCGGATCGTGGCGGTGGACATGGAGTCCGCGATCAATCTGGCCGAGATCGCCTGACCCCGCGCCCACGATGGAGAAGAGAGAGGAACGCCGCGCATGAATGAACTGCAGCTTAGCTTGATTGCCGCAGGGGTAGTGGTACTGCTGGGGGTGGTGGCCTATAACGCCTGGCAGGGCAGCAAGGCGCGAGCGCGCATCCCGCGCCGCATGCCGGTCGACGCAGCGGGTATCGACGCGAGCGCCGCGGCGCCCGAGACCGATGACGATCGTCCGTTCATCGAACCGACGCTCTCGCCGCCGCGCGTGCCGGTGCAATCGGGCGAGCGTCGTGAGCCGACGCTCGGCGCGCTGGGCCAGGCGACGCCGGCCGGCACGTCGGTGCAGGACGCCTTTGCCATCAACGAAGACGCCTGGGATGCGCCGCCCGCCGCGCGCAAGCGCGCTGCGCAGGAGGCCGCTATGTCGGCCGCGTCCGCCGCCGCGCACGCCGGGGACGCCGGGGACGCCGCGCTCGCCGTCGAAACCGAAGCTGCCTCGGCCTTGACATCAACCTCGGCCCCGGCCGCCGGAACGGACGCCGTCGCGCATGGCGCCGAGCAGGGCGAGGCGAACGACGCCGCAGGGACGGTCGCGCGCGTCGATGCGGAACTGGCCGCCGACGATACCGTCGATGCGTGCGCTGCGGCGTCCGTCTCGGCTGCGGCCGGCGCCCCGTCGGATGCAGTCGCGGCCGCGCCCGACGGGGCCGGCGCTGCTGCCACTGCAGCTTCCGCAGCTCCCGCAGCCACCGCAGCCACCGCAGCCACCATTCCGGCGGCGGTCCGCGCTGCCGCGCCGAGCGGGCCGGCGCCGATCATCGACGAGCGCATCGACTGCATCGTCGATCTGCCGCTCGCGAACGTGATCGCCGCCGAGCGCCTGATGCCGCTCACGGTGCGCATGCGCCGTGCGGGCAGCAAGCCCGTCAACATCGAGGGCCGTGCGGACGAGCATTCGCCGTGGGAGCCGATCCGCACGGGCGGGCGCTACCACCAGTTGCGCATGGCCGTGCAATTGGCCAACCGCGCGGGCGCACTCAACGAAGTCGAATTCTCCGAATTCTCGAATCTCGTGCAGACGCTCTCCGACACCGTGGACGCGCTGCCCGAGTTGCCGGACATGATGGAGACGGTGGCACGCGCCCGCGAGCTCGACGGCTTTGCCGCACAGTGCGACGCGCAACTGTCCGTGAACGTGTTGTCCGACGGCGCACCGTGGTCGGCCAACTACGTGCAGGCGGTGGCAACGCAGGATGGTCTGCTGCTCTCGCGCGACGGCATGCGGTTCGTCAAGCTCGACACGCGGCAGAACCCGGTGTTCATGCTGCAGTTCGGCGACACGAATTTCCTGCGCGACGATCTGACGTACAAGGGCGGCGACCTCATCACGATGCTGCTCGACGTGCCCGTGGCCGACGAGGACCTGCTGCCGTTTCGCCTGATGTGCGATTACGCGCGCTCGATCGGCCAGCGCATCGGCGGCCGGGTGGTGGACGATCAGCGCCGGCCGCTCTCGGATGCTGCGCTGCAAAACGTCGACAAGCAACTGCTCAAGCTCTACGAGCGCCTCGAGGCGAGGGGACTGCCGGCCGGCTCGCCGGTCACGCGCCGCCTGTTCAGCCAGTAAGCCCGGGGCCGATGCCCGGCGGTGGCGGCGCCGGTGCGACGCTCTCCGGCGGGCGTTCGATGCACGCCGTTCACCGTTGGGTGAGCGGCGTTTTTATTCCCATTGATTCCTGCTATCGACGACGCCAAGCCGCGGGCGTCGAAGGCATAATGTTCTGAACTCTCGAATCCCGAGTCTCAACGCATGTCCCAAACTTCCGCTACGGGCCAGGGCGCGAAAGCCCATACGGCAGCCGACGCCACGGCGGCAGCAAAGCGCGCCGCCGAGTTGCGCATCGAACTGGCTCGCCACAACCGCGCCTACTACGAAGACGATGCACCGCTCATCCCCGACGCCGAGTACGACCGCCTGTTCGGCGAACTGGTCGCCCTGGAGAACGCCTTCCCGGAATTGCAGCGTCCCGACTCGCCCACGCAGCGCGTCGGCGGCAAGCCGGTGGAGGGCTTCGCGCCGGTCGTGCACCGGGTGCCGATGCTCTCGCTCAACAACGCGTTTACCGATGAGGATGTCGAAGCGTTCGACCGTCGCGTGAGTGACGCGCTGCGCGACGGGGCGGGCGCGAACGTGTCCAGCGGCGATCTGTTCGGCGCGCCCGTCGAATACGCGGCGGAGCTGAAGTTCGACGGCCTCGCGATCGCGCTGCGCTACGAGCACGGCGTGCTGGTGCAAGCCGCGACGCGCGGCGACGGCACGACGGGCGAAGATGTCACCGCCAACATTCGCACCATCAAGAAGATTCCGCTCAGCCTGAATACCGACACGCCCCCTGAGGTGCTCGAGGTGCGCGGCGAAGTGCTGATGTTTCGCGCCGACTTCGACAAACTCAACCGCGCGCAGGAAGCGGCCGGAGAGAAGGTTTTCGTGAACCCGCGCAATGCGGCGGCGGGCAGTCTGCGTCAACTCGATTCGCGCATCACGGCCAGGCGCCCGCTGTCATTCTTCGCTTACGGCGTGGGTGAACTGGTCGGGGTAGCGATGCCCGAGACGCACTCGGCGCTGCTCGACTGGTATGTCGAGCTGGGTATTCCCGTCAACGATCGCCGCGAAGTGGTGCAGGGCGCGGCCGGCCTGCTCGCGTTCTATCGGGCCGCCGGCGCGGCGCGCGAGTCGCTGCCGTATGACATCGACGGCGTGGTCTACAAGGTGAATCGCCGCGACGAGCAGGACCGCCTCGGCTTCGTCTCGCGCGCGCCGCGCTTCGCGCTGGCTCACAAGTTTCCGGCGCAGGAGGCGCTGACGACGCTGCTCGACATCGAGGTGCAGGTCGGCCGCACGGGGGCAATCACGCCCGTGGCGCGCCTTGCGCCGGTGTTCGTGGGCGGTGCCACGGTCACGAACGCCACGTTGCACAACGAGGACGAAATTCGCCGCAAGGACGTGATGATCGGCGATACGGTGATCGTCCGGCGCGCCGGCGACGTGATCCCGGAGGTCGTTGGCGCGGTGCTCGATCGCCGCCCGGCCGACGCCCGCGCCTTCGTCATGCCGACCGAATGCCCGGTCTGTGGCTCGGCGATCGAGCGGCTGCCCGATGAGGCGATCGCGCGGTGCACTGGCGGCCTGATCTGCGCAGCACAGCGCAAGCAGGCGCTGCTGCATTTCGCGCAGCGCCGTGCGCTCGATATCGAGGGGCTGGGTGACAAGCTGGTGGAGCAGCTCGTCGACCAGCAGATCATTCGCACGCCGGCCGATCTGTTCAAGCTGGGCGTGGCGAAGCTGGCCGCGCTCGATCGGATGGCCGACAAATCGGCGTCCAATCTGGTGGCGTCGATCGACAAGGCGCGTCACACGACGCTCGCCCGCTTCATTTTTGCGCTGGGCATTCGCCATGTGGGCGAGGCGACCGCAAAGGATCTCGCCCGTCATTTCGGCAAGCTCGACAACCTGATTGCGGCGTGCAAGCGCGATTCGGACCTGACGGAACTGCTTGCCGTGCCGGACGTCGGACCGGTGGTGGCCGAGTCGATCAACAATTTCTTCTGCGAAGATCATAATGTCGAGGTGATCGAGCAGTTGCGCGCCGCGGGCGTGAGCTGGCCGGAGTCGGAACCGGCCGCCGCGGCGCCGTTGCCGCTGGCAGGCAAGACCTTCGTGCTTACAGGCACGCTGCCGACGCTCTCGCGCGACGAGGCCAAGGCGATGCTCGAAGAGAAGGGAGCGAAAGTGGCCGGCTCCGTGTCTGCGAAGACGAACTATGTCGTCGCGGGCGCCGAGGCCGGCAGCAAGCTGGCGAAGGCCGAGGCACTGGGGGTGCCCGTGCTCGACGAGGACGCTATGCGCGCAATGTTGGCCGCGCTTTGATGTGAGGACCCGACCGATGATTCGCGACATTCTGAAGATGGGCGATCCGCGCTTGTTGCGCATCGCCAAGGCGGTGGAACAGTTCGATACGCCCGAGTTGCACGAACTCGTGGCCGACATGTTCGACACGATGAAGCACGCAAACGGCGCGGGTCTGGCCGCGCCGCAGATCGGCGTCGATCTGCAGGTGGTGATCTTCGGCTTCGAGCACAACGATCGCTATCCGGACGCGCCCGAAGTGCCCGAGACGGTGCTCATCAACCCGGTGATCACGCCGCTCACGCAGGACATGGAGGAGGGCTGGGAAGGGTGCCTGTCGGTGCCCGGCTTGCGGGGGATGGTCAACCGCTATTCCATGCTGCGTTATGAAGGTTTCGATCAATACGGTCGCGTCATCGACCGTGTGGCGGAAGGCTTCCATGCGCGAGTGGTGCAGCACGAGTGCGATCACCTGATTGGCAAGCTCTATCCGATGCGCATCACGGACTTCACCAAGTTCGGCTTCACGGAGATCCTGTTCCCGGGCTTGGACCCGGCCAGCGACGATTGACGCGCGACACGTTGGCGCGTTGGAATGGAAAAGCCCGCCGAAAATGGCGGGCTTTTTCTTGGTGCGACCGGGAGCGGTGGAAGTCCTCTGCGGCATTCACGCCGGCCCTGGGCAACCGGCGTGCGGGAATCAGAACGTTTCGCCCGGGCGCAGGTAACGCCACTCGCCGACCGGCAGGTTGCCAAGCGTGATGCGTCCCATTCGCACGCGCTTGAGGCCCGTCACATGCAGTCCAACGAGTTCGCACATTCGGCGAATCTGGCGCTTCTTGCCTTCCTTGAGCACGAAACGCAGTTGCTCCGGGTTCTGCCAGTCGACCTGCGCCGGCTTGAGCGGCTGATCGTCGAGCGCCAGACCGTGACGCAGCAACGCCAGACGCTCGGCCGGGAAGTGCGCCTGAACGTTGTGCGAATGCTCGTTGAACGAGACGCGGACGAGATATTCCTTTTCGATCTCGGAGTCCTCGCCAATCAGCTGTTTCGCGACGCGGCCGTCCTGCGTCAGGACGAGCAGGCCCGTCGAGTCGATGTCGAGGCGTCCCGCCGGGGCGAGACTGCGCAGATGCGACGGCGAGAAGCGTATGCCGGCGTCGTCCTCGCTCCAATGGTGTTCGCGCGTAACCAGTACGACGGCCGGCTCATAGCCGTCCTCCGCCTGTCCCGACACGTATCCGACGGGTTTGTGCAGAAGGACCGTCACGCGATTGGCCTGTTCCTTTTGGGCGGCCTGGACGACCGTGATGTCCTGTGTCGGCAGAATCTTCGTACCGAGCTCGGTTACCACCTTGCCATCGACACGCACCCAGCCCTTGGCGATCCACTCGTCCGCTTCGCGACGCGAGCACAGGCCAAGTTGGGACATGCGCTTGGACAGACGCAGCGAGCCGGCGGCGTCGTGGTGAATCTTGATGTCGTCATCGCTGTCACGCCGGGCGCGTGCGGGGCGAGCCTGGGGGGCCGGGCGGGCGCTCCGGGCGCCCCGGGCGCTGCCTTCGGCGCTGCGGCGCGGGCGCTCTTCAGCATTGAAGCGAGCCGGACGGGCGCCCGCCGCACGCTCGCGCTGACCGCGCGCCGGTGGGCGTTCGCCGCTCGTGCGCTTCTCGTATGGCTTGGTACTGCCTGCGGCCTTGCGGGGCGCAGTCCCGGAGGGGCGAGCACCACCGGCGGGCGCCGGCACATCGCCCGCCGGGCGCGGCCGCGCGGGCTTAGTCGGCCTAGTCGGCTTAGTCGGCTCATTCGCCTTCGTCGGCTTCGTCGGCCTCATCTTCGCGCCGGACCCATCGAGCATTGACGCGGGCACGGCTTTGGTCGGGCGCCGAAGCGGGCTCGACGAGCGCACGGGCGCGCGGGTCTTGTCGAGGATGCGGGGATGTTTGGCGCTCAGCTTGGCGCGCGGGGTATCGCTCATGGTTCCAGTGCTTCGAGTAATTCGGTCTCGACGGCGATTTGCAGGCGGTTATCCTGCAAGCGGCTGCCGTCGAGCAGGAACGTGTCTTCGACACGCTCGCCGAGGGTGTTGATGCGGGCGGTACGCACGCTCACGCCATGACGCGCGAGCACGCGGGCGACCGCGTAGAGCAGGCCGGTGCGGTCGTTGGCCGATACCGACAGCAAGTAGTATTGGCCGCGATCGTCAGGGCGCAGATCGACGCGCGGAGTGACGGGGAAGCTGCGCGAGCGGCGCGGCAGGCGCCCCTTGTTCGGTTCGGCCAACGGTTCGGCGCGCGTGAGCAGCGAGACCAGCTCGCTCTCCACCAGGCTGATGATGTCGCGATAGCTCGTATCGAGGCCCGGGTCGGTAAGCAGGAAGCTATCGAGCGCGAAGCCCTCGCTGGTCGTGTGTACCTTGGCGTCGAGAATCGACAGGCCCTTGCGCTCGAAATAGCCGCAAATTCGGGCAAACAGGTCCACCTGGTCGCGCACGTAGACCATCACCTGCAATCCTTCCCCAATCGGCGAGGGACGCGCCTTGACGATGGGCTCGGCGCTCTGCACATGTCGCCACAAATGGCGCGTCTGCCATGCGACATCCGCCGGGTCGTTGCGCAGGAAATAAGCGACGTCCAGCGTGTTCCACAGCGCCTCCTGCGCGCGTTCGGGCACCGTGTACAGCCGTAGCAGGCCGAGCGCTTCCTCCTTGCGGGCCTTAAGCCGTGCATGCGGATCGGGATTGGCCCCGCCCAGCACCTGCAATGTCAGGCGGTAGAGGTCTTCGAGCAGCTTGCCCTTCCACGCGTTCCACACCTTCGGGCTGGTGCCGCGAATGTCGGCAACCGTCAGCAGGTAGAGCGCCGTCAGACGACGCTCGTTGCCGACCTTGTCGGCGAACCGGCGAATGACCTCGGGGTCGGTGGTGTCCTGCTTCTGCGCCACCGTGCTCATCGTCAGATGCTCGCCGACGAGCCACACGATCAACTCCGTATCCTCGCGGCCGAGGCCATGGCGCGTACAGAAGCGCCGGGCGTCGACCATGCCCAGTGTGGAGTGATCGCCGCCGCGGCCCTTCGCGATGTCATGGAAGAGGGCGGCGATGGTCAACACCCACGGCCGGTCGAAGTTCGCGATCAACTGGCTGCAGAACGGGTATTCGTGCGTGTGTTCCGCCACCGCGAAGCGGCGGATGTTGCGCACCACCATCAGGATGTGCTGGTCGACCGTGTAGACGTGGTAGAGGTCGTGCTGCATCTGACCCACGACGCGACGGAAGTTGATCAGATAGCGGCCCAGCACGCTTGTCTGGTTCATCAGACGCAAGGCGTGCGTGATGCCCTGCGGCTGCTGCAGGATTTCGAGGAACGTCCGTCGGTTCTCTGGATCGGCGCGCCAGCGGGCGTCCATCAGTTCGCGGGCGTTATACAGCGCGCGCAGCGTTCTCGCCGACAGGCCCTTCACGCCGACGACCTGCTCGTACAGCAGGAAGGTCTCGAGGATCGCGTTCGGGTGACGCTGATACAACTCGTCGTCCGCAATCTCGATCATTCCCTGCTTTTCGACGAATCGCTCGTTGATTACGCGCGTCACGCCGCTGGTCTGCGGGAAGAGGCGGGCTTCGACATTGAGCAGCAGCACGGTGTTGAGCTGCGAGACGGCTTTCGCGGCCCAGTAATACCGGCGCATGAGTTGCTCGCTCGCGCGCTTGGTCGGCGTTGCCTCGAACCCGAGGCTTTGCGCGAGCGACGTCTGCATGTCGAACACGAGGACGTCCTGGCGACGCCGCGCAATCAGATGGAGCCGCGCGCGCAGCCCTTTCAGGAACTGCTCGTTGCGACGCAGTTCCTTGAGCTCGCGCTCGGTGAGCAAGTCGCGTGCGAAGAGCTCCGCCCAACTGTTGCCCAGGCCGGCCGCCTTCGTCATCCACAGGATTACCTGCAAGTCGCGCAGCCCGCCCGGGCTTTCCTTGCAGTTCGGCTCCAGACTGTACGGCGTGTCCTGATACTTGGCGTGCCGCTGGCGGATCTCCAGCTGCTTGCTGCGAAAGAACGCGAGCGGATCGAGATCGGCGGCAAAGCGTTGCCCGAATTCGTCGAAAAGCGCGCGATTGCCCGTGAGAAAGCGCGCCTCGAGCAGACTTGTCTGCACGGTGATGTCGGCATGGGCTTCGGTCAGGCACTCGTCTACCGTGCGGACCGACGAGCCGATTTCCAGCCCGATGTCCCACAGAAAACCAATGAACGGCTCCACGTGCTGCGTGAGCGCCTCGCCATCGATGCTGCGGTGCAGCAACAGGATGTCGACATCCGAATACGGATAGAGCTCACCGCGCCCGTAGCCGCCCACGGCGACCAGCGCGAGACCGTCTGGCATGCCGCACTGGGCCCAGGCCTCGCGCATCGATTGATCGACGGCCTGGCAGAGTCCGTGCAGCAGGGCGTCGACCTTGCCATGCGCGGTGAAGCGCTCGACGAGGTCGGCCTTGCGTTGCCTGAGGGCCTGACGTAGCGGGGACGGGGCATGAGCACGCGCGTGCATGGCGGCTTCTTCCTGAGTGTATGTGACGGGTCAGGCCGGGGCGGCCGCCCTCATCGGCGGCCGGGCATGGGGGCTTCGAAGTTGGCGAACGTCAGGCGGCCGCGGGAAAAGACGCCACATAGGCGGACCCCGGCGGCGGCGGCGGCGTGAGGGCCGAGTGCGTGAGCACCTCGTGCCCCGTTTCCGTCACGAGCACGGTGTGTTCCCACTGCGCCGACAGACTGCGGTCGCGCGTCTTCACCGTCCACTGGTCCGGCATCGTGCGGATTTCACGCTTGCCGGCGTTGATCATCGGCTCGATGGTGAAGATCATGCCGGCCTGCAGCTCGATGCCGGTGCCCGGGCGTCCGTAGTGCAGGATCTGGGGATCTTCGTGAAACACCTGGCCAATGCCGTGGCCGCAGTATTCGCGCACGACGCTGTAACCCTGCGCTTCGGCATGCGTCTGGATCGCGTGCCCGATGTCGCCCAGATGCGCGCCTGGCCGGACCTGGTTGATGCCGAGCCACATGCACTCGTAAGTGACCTGCGCCAAGCGTCTGGCCAGGATCGAGCCTTCGCCGACGATGAACATGCGGCTCGTATCGCCGAAGTAGCCGTCCTTGATGACGGTGATGTCGATGTTCAGCGCGTCGCCGTTCTTGAGGACCTTGTCGCCCGGAATGCCGTGGCAGATCACGTCGTTCACGGAAATGCAGGTGGCCTTCGGGTAGGGCGGATAGCCGGGCGGCTGATAGTTCAGCGGCGCGGGCACGGTCCCTTGCTCCTTGACCATGTACTCGTGGCACAGCCGGTCGAGCTCCCCGGTCGTCACGCCCGCGCGGACGTGCGGCGTAATGAAATCGAGCACTTCGCTGGCCAGGCGGCAGGCGACGCGCATCATTTCGATGTCGTGGGCATTCTTGAGGGTGATGGCCATTGCTGGATCTGACAGATTGCGGAAACAATGCCGCATTATCGCATCAATGGGCCGGTTTCGGCCCGCGCGGCGCGGATTTCGGCCGATTCCGAGGCGAATTTTCCGAACTTCCGGACCCGGCCTCGGACGGCGCCCCGGACCGGGCGCAATGCCGCATGGACCGGGCGTTTGGCGGGTCGCATGACAGGCTTGTGCGTCACTTGAGCGAAGGCGCCCCGCGATGCTATAATCTCGGGCTAAGTCGAGGACGAGTTGTCGATAAAGCCAAGGGTTTTCCCTTGGCTTTCAAGGGTCCTGGCCGGATTTTTGGGGTGTTTTGCCCCAGTGTGGTGCCAAATAAAGGCGTCGCGTCCGGTGAGGCGGGCGATATTCGCCTCGGCTTGGAAACTTTTGAAATCGCGGGCCGGCGCACCCAGGGTGCCCGATTTTCGCAGGCGGGTCATGCAAAGCTGTGTGGCAGTCTGGCGAAACGGGTACGGCAGCCGGTCTAAGACCCAACCCTCACGGAGAATCACATGTCTGTCACGATGCGTCAGATGCTGGAAGCGGGCGTCCATTTCGGTCACCAAACCCGTTTCTGGAACCCCAAGATGGCCCCCTATATCTTCGGCCATCGCAACAAGATTCACATCATCAACCTCGAAAAGACGTTGCCGATGTACCAGGACGCACTGAAGTACGTGCGTCAACTGGCCGCCAACCGTGGCACGATCCTGTTCGTGGGCACGAAGCGCCAGGCGCGTGAAATCGTGGCGGAAGCCGCAACGCGCGCGGGTATGCCTTACGTCAACAACCGTTGGCTGGGCGGCATGCTGACGAACTTCAAGACCCTGAAGTCGTCGATCAAGAAGCTCAAGGACATGGAGCAGGCTCTGGAAGCCGGCGAACAAGAGCGCATGAGCAAGAAGGAAGCGCTGCTGTTCGATCGCGAAATGGCCAAGCTGCAGAAGTCCATCGGTGGCGTGAAGGAAATGGGCGGCATGCCCGACGCCATCTTCGTGGTCGACGTCGGCTACCACAAGATCGCCATCACCGAAGCCAACAAGCTGGGCATTCCGGTGATCGCCGTGGTCGACACGAACCACTCGCCGGATGGCGTGGACTACGTCATCCCGGGTAACGACGACTCGAGCAAGGCTGTCGAGCTGTACGTGCAAGGCGTTGCCGACGCCATCCTCGAAGGCCGTGCAAACGCCGTCAAGGAAGTCGTCGAAGCCGTGCGCGGCGATGGCGACGAGTTCGTCGAAGTGAACGAAGAGGCGTAAGCGGCCACCGCTGCGTAACAAAAGGGGCTGCTGGTGGCGCCCCTTTTTTTTAGTCTGATTTCCCCGCGTCGGGTGCGCGGGGCGCCAGGGGCGGGCAGCGAGGCCGTCACGGCGCCGTCTCCACCCGACTGATTCGATATACAGGAGTAAGAGATGCCGGCAATTACTGCAGCAATGGTGGGCGAACTGCGCGCCAAGACCGATGCGCCGATGATGGAATGCAAGAAGGCGCTGACCGAAGCCGACGGCGACATGGTCCGCGCCGAGGAAATCCTGCGCGTCAAGCTGGGCAGCAAGGCGAGCAAGGCCGCAAGCCGTATCACGGCCGAGGGCGTGATCGCCGCCTACATCGACGGCGGCAAGGGCGCCGTGGTCGAAATCAACTGCGAGACCGACTTCGTCTCGAAGAACGACGACTTCCTGAAGTTCGCCAACGACCTGGCCAAGCTGGTCGCCGAGCAGAACCCGGCCGACGTGGCGGCGCTCTCGGCCCTGCCGCTCGACGGCAAGACGGTCGAACAAGTGCGCGCCGACCTGATCGGCAAGATCGGCGAGAACATGACGATTCGCCGCTTCCAGCGCTATGAAACGTCGGCCAAGCTCGCGGCCTACCTGCACGGCACGCGCATCGGCGTGATGGTCGAGTACGACGGCGCAGATCCGGAAGTCGGCAAGAACGTGGCCATGCACATCGCCGCCATGAAGCCGGTGGCCGTGTCGGGCGACCAGGTTTCGCCGGAACTGATCGAGAAGGAGCGCAAGGTCGCCGCCGAGAAGGCCGCCGAGTCGGGCAAGCCGGCCGAGATCGTCGCCAAGATGGTGGAAGGCAGCGTGCAGAAATTCCTGAAGGAAGTCTCGCTGTTCAACCAGGCTTACGTGAAGGACGACAAGTCGACCGTCGAGCAGATGCTCAAGGCCAACAACACCACGGTCAAGGGCTTCACCATGTTCGTGGTCGGCGAAGGCATCGAGAAGAAGCAGGACGACTTCGCTGCCGAAGTGGCTGCCCAGGTGGCCGCTGCCAAGCAGTCGTAATTCGCGCAGCACGCAGTACCCGGGGGCGGCCATGCCGTCCCCGTTGTTTCATCCAGAATACCCTCACAGTGCCCGACCAGACTTCTTAAGGACCGCCATGTCTACTCCTTACAAACGCGTACTTCTCAAGCTCTCTGGTGAAGCCCTCATGGGTGACGATGCGTTCGGCATCAATCGCGCGACCATCGAGCGGATGGTGGCCGACATTGCCGAGGTCGTGCGCTTGGGCACGCAACTGGCCGTCGTGATCGGCGGCGGCAACATTTTCCGGGGTGTGGCAGGCGGGGCCGCCGGCATGGACCGCGCAACGGCCGACTACATGGGCATGCTCGCGACGATGATGAACGCGCTGGCCTTGCAGGACGCCATGCGTCACGCCGGCATCGAAGCGCGTGTGCAATCCGCGCTGCGCATGGACCAGGTGGTCGAGCCCTACATTCGTCCGCGTGCGATCCGTCAGCTCGAAGAGGGCAAGGTCGTGATCTTCGCCGCCGGTACGGGCAACCCGTTCTTCACCACCGACACCGCCGCCGCGCTGCGCGGCTCCGAAGTCGGTGCGGAAGTGGTGCTCAAGGCAACCAAGGTCGATGGCGTATACTCGGCCGACCCCAAGAAGGACCCCAACGCAGTAAAGTATTCGACCATCAGCTTCGACGAGGCCATCTCGAAGAACCTGCAGGTCATGGACGCGACCGCTTTCGCGCTGTGCCGCGATCAGAAGATGCCGGTGCGCGTGTTCTCGATCGTCAAGCCGGGCGCGCTCAAGCACGTCATCCTCGGCGAGGACGAGGGAACGCTCGTCCACGTTTGAGTTCAAATTGCGGCGTCGGCGGGCATTGGCGCGCCGACGCCGTATCATTTACGTTTGCGTATCAATTCAAGGTTTGGAGGTTGTCATGACCGTTGCTGACATCAAGAAGAATGTCGAGCAAAAAATGCAAAGCTCGATCGAATCGTTCAAGAACAACCTGGCGAAGATTCGTACCGGTCGCGCGCATACCGGCCTGCTCGATCATGTGCAGGTCGATTACTACGGCTCGATGGTGCCGATCTCGCAAGTGGCCAACGTCAACCTCATCGACGGTCGCACGATCGGCGTGCAGCCGTGGGAAAAGAAGATGGTCGCCGCCGTCGAGAAGGCCATCCGCGAGTCGGATCTCGGCCTGAATCCCGCCACGCAAGGCGATCTGATCCGCGTGCCGATGCCCATGCTGACCGAAGAGCGTCGACGCGAGCTGACCAAGCTGGTCAAGTCCGAAGGCGAAAGTGCGAAGGTCGCCGTGCGCAACCTGCGTCGCGATGCCAACGAGCAGTTGAAGAAGCTGGTCAAGGACAAGGAGGCTTCGGAAGACGACGAGCGCCGCGGCAGCGAAGACGTGCAGAAGCTCACCGACAAGTTTGTCGCCGAAATCGACAAGCTCGTGCAGCAGAAGGACGCCGAGATCATGACGGTCTGAGGGCCGCCGGCCTTCACCGTAAGACTCTCGCCGACTTTTTGCGACTTCCGCGCCGTATCTCAATGGGTTTTCTCAGCTCCACGCTCACCGTTCCCGAGACAGCGAGCATCCCGCGCCACGTCGCCATCGTGATGGATGGCAACGGGCGTTGGGCCACCAGTCGTAAATTGCCACGCGTGGCGGGCCACAAGCGCGGTGTCGATGCCGTGCGTGAAGCGGTGACGGCGTGCGCCGAACTCGGCGTCGAGTACCTGACCCTGTTCGCGTTCAGCTCCGAGAACTGGCGTCGCCCGCAGGACGAGGTCTCGACGCTGATGCAGCTCTTCATCCTCGCGCTGGAGCGAGAAGTCGGCAAACTGCACAGCAACGGCATTCGTTTGCGCGTCATCGGCGCGCTCGAAGCGTTCGAGCCGCGCATTCAGGAACTGGTCCGGCGTGCCGAAGAGCGCACGCAGGACAACAAGGGCCTCACGCTCACCATTGCCGCCAACTACGGCGGGCGCTGGGACATTCTGCAAGCGGCGCAGAAGCTTGCGGCGGCGCGCGTCGCGCAGGGTGGGGCCGCTGCGCTCGAGACCTCGTTCAGCGAGGAAGATCTCGCGCCGTATCTGAGCATGGCCTACGCCCCGGAGCCGGACCTGTTCATCCGCACCGGCGGCGACCAGCGGGTCAGTAATTTTCTGCTTTGGCAACTGGCGTACACTGAACTGTATTTCACCGAAGAATACTGGCCGGACTTCAACGCCAACACGCTCAGGCGGGCGATCGCCGAGTTTCAGCAGCGCGAACGCCGTTTTGGCCGTACCAGCGCGCAAGTCCAGAACTCCTCGGGACAATCCGCCTGATGCTCAAGACACGCGTCATTACCGCTGTCGTACTTCTCGCCATTCTGTTGCCCGTGATCTTCGTCGGTACGCCGGCGCAGTTCGCATTGCTCGCGGCCGTCATCGTCGCCGCGGCCGGCTGGGAATGGGCAAGGCTGGTCGGACTCAACAGTACCGGCGCGGTTTTCTACGGGGCGCTCTCGCTGCTGGGCGTGGGCCTCACGTGGGGCGGCGGCTGGACCTCTTCGGGCCTCTGGCTCAAGCCCGCGGCCATTTTCTGGCTGCTCGCGGGCCCCTACACGCTGATGCGCAAGCCCGCCACGAAGGGCGCCTGGCGCGCGCTGCTGCTCGTGGCCGGCCCGGTGCTGCTGATCGCGGCGTGGCAGGCGCTGTGTCTGGCGCGTGAGCGCGGCGTGGCGTTCCTGCTGTCGGTGCTGGTGATCGTATGGCTGGCCGATACCGGCGCCTACTTCGCGGGGCGCGCATTCGGCCGCCGCAAGCTGGCGCCGTCCATCAGCCCCGGCAAGTCTTGGGAAGGGGCGGTCGGCGGATGGCTGCTGGTACTGGTGGTCGCGGCTGGCGTGCTCGCGAGCGGCATGCAGGCGCCGACCCTCGTCTCGCACCTCGCCGGCACGCTCGGACTGGCGCTCGGCGCGCTGGCGCTGACGCTGCTGGTGGCGTTCTCGGTCGTGGGCGACCTGTTCGAATCTCAACTCAAACGGCAGGCCGGCGTGAAGGATTCCAGCGCGCTGCTGCCCGGCCACGGAGGCGTGCTCGACCGAATCGACGCATTGCTCCCGGTCCTCCCGTTGGCTCTGCTCCTCGTCTGATCATGTCGCAACGTCTCTCCATTCTCGGCTCCACCGGCTCCATCGGCGTCAGCACGCTCGATGTCGTGGGCCGTCATCCCGACCGCTTTGCCGTCTACGCGCTCTCGGCGCATCGCAACCTCGATCGCCTGTTCGAGCAGTGCGTCGCGCATCGTCCGCAGGTGGCCGTGGTCGCCGACGCCGACGGGGCTCGCTCGCTCGCGGCGCGTCTGGCCGACGCCGGGCTGAAGACCGAAGTCGCTTACGGGCCGCAGGCGCTCGTGGACATCGCTCAAGCGCCGCAAGCGACGACGGTCGTGGCCGCCATCGTTGGCGCCGCGGGTCTTCAGTCGACGCTCGCTGCGGCTCGTGCTGGCAAGCGCATTCTGCTTGCCAACAAGGAGTCGCTCGTGCTCTCCGGGGCGCTGTTCATGGCGACGGCCGAGCGCGCCGGCGCCACGCTGCTGCCGCTCGACAGTGAGCACAACGCCATTTTCCAGTGCCTGCCGCAAGTGGCGGGCGAGAGCCGGATTTCCACGCGCGGCGTGGAGAAACTGGTGCTGACGGCCTCGGGCGGACCGTTTCGCGAGCGCGAACTGGCCTCGCTGGAAAACGTGACGCCGGATCAAGCGTGCGCGCACCCGAACTGGGTCATGGGCCGCAAGATTTCCGTCGACTCGGCCAGCATGATGAACAAGGGGCTGGAAGTCATCGAGGCGCACTGGCTCTTCAATATGCCGCCCGAGAAGATCGAGGTGCTGATTCATCCGCAAAGCGTGATCCACTCGATGGTCACGTACACGGACGGTTCCACGCTCGCCCAGCTCGGCAACCCTGACATGCGCACGCCGATCGCGCACGCGCTGGCGTTTCCCGATCGGGTGGCGTCGGGCGTGCCGAGCCTGAATCTGGCGGACATTGCCCGTCTGACGTTCGAGGCGCCGGACCTGCGCCGCTTCCCGTGCCTGCGCCTGGCGTTCGAGACGCTGCATCGCGGCGGCACGGCCGGCGCGCTGCTCAATGCGTCCAACGAAGTCGCCGTCGCCGCCTTCCTCGAAGGGCGCATCCGCTTCACGGCAATCGCACAGGTGGTCGAACAGGTGCTCGATGCCGTGCCGGTCGGCGAAGCGACGTCGCTCGAGGTGGTGCTCGAGGCCGACCGCCGCGCCCGCGAACTGGCGACGGGCATCGTCGCCGCATTGCCCGCCCCGGCGTTTTCCTGACGCCACGTCGATGTCGTAACGTCCCCCGAGGCCCCGTCCCGCTCATGAATCTGCTCACCACGCTGCTCGCTTTCGCCGTCGCCATTGGCGTGCTGGTGGTGTTCCACGAGTTGGGGCATTACACGGTGGCGCGGCTTTGCGGCGTGAAGGTGCTGCGTTTCTCGGTGGGGTTCGGCGCGCCGCTCTTCAAGTGGACGATGGGGCGTGACCGTACCGAATGGACGGTGTGCGCCTTGCCGCTGGGGGGCTACGTTCGCATGCTCGACGAGCGTGACGAGACGCAGATCGTTGCGCCGGAAGACCGGGATCGCGCCTTCAACCGTCAATCCGTCTACAAGCGATTCGCCATCGTGGCGGCCGGGCCGGTCGCCAACTTCCTCCTTGCCGTCGCGCTTTACACCGGTCTGAATCTCACCGGCGTGACCGAGCCGGTCGCGCGCATTGCGCCGCCGGCGGCCGGAACGCTGGCCGCGCGCGCGGGCCTCTCGGGGGGCGAACTGATCACCGGCGTTCGCGAAAACGGTAACGATCCCGATGCCGCCGTAGGCGACGAAGTGCCGGTGCGCTCTTGGGAAGACCTGCGCTGGCGGCTCGTCGATCCGATCATCGAAGGGCAGCGCGTCACGCTGGTGGCGCGTACGCGCGACGGCCGGGCCGAGTACACGCTGGACGCCGCGGGTCAGCATTTCGAAGGCGACGGCGAGCAGGATTTCATGCAGCGCCTGGGGCTGGTGCCGTCGGCGCGCGTCAAGGTCGGGCAATTGGTGCCGGGAAGCGCCGCGCAGAAGGCGGGCTTGCGCGTAGGCGACGAGATCACGGCCGTCGATGGCAGCCCGTTGGCGTCGGCCAAGGCGCTGGTGGATGCCGTGCGCGCACACCCCGGCAAGCCCATGACGCTGACCGTGCGCCGCGACGGCGGTGTGCGCAGCGTAACGCTTACACCAAGCGCCGAAGTCGAGCCGGCGGGCGAGGGCAGTGCAGCCAGGCCGGCGGGCGCCCCCGTGGGCAAGATCGGCGCCGCGCTCGCAAGCCAGGTCGATTCGGTGAGCGTGCGTTACGGCCTCTTCGAGGCAATCGGCCGCGGTGCGCAGCGCACATGGGATGTGACGGCGTTCAGCGTGCGCATGTTCGGCAAGATGATCGTCGGGCAGGCGTCGCTCAAAAACCTGAGCGGGCCGGTCACGATTGCCGATTATGCGGGGCGTTCCGCACGTCTGGGACTCGATTATTTCGTCGCCTTTCTGGCCCTTGTCAGCATTAGTCTCGGCGTATTGAATCTGTTGCCGATTCCGGTTCTGGACGGTGGCTATCTGTTATATTATGCGGTCGAAGCGATTACCGGGCGGGCGGTTTCCGAACGGTGGCAGGGCGCGCTGCAACGAGTGGGCATCGTCTGCATCCTTGCGCTCTCTGCCGTAGCACTTTTCAACGACCTGTCGAAGTTGCTGCACTAGACAGCGTCACGCGCCTGCCGGTCGCAGGCAAATCCGAGTTTTTACGATTCAATTGTTTCTTGGGGAAGCAAGTTGTCGAATAAATACCACCTTGTTCCGAAGACCCTGGTGATTGCGGTTCTGGCGGCACACAGTTTCCTGGCGCGCGCCGTCGAGCCGTTCGTGGTCAAGGATATCCGAGTGGAGGGCTTGCAGCGCATCGAACCCGGCACGGTGTTCTCCTACCTGCCGGTCAAACCGGGTGACAAGTTCAACGACGATAAGGGCACCGAAGCAATTCGTGCCCTTTATGCAACGGGCCTGTTCTCGGACGTGAGCGTCGAAGCGCAAGGCAGCGTGCTGGTGGTGCACGTCAACGAGCGTCCCGCAATTGCCAGCATCGACTTTCTCGGCATCAAGGAATTCGACAAGGACGGTCTGAAGAAGGCGCTGCGCTCGGTCGGCCTGACCGAAGGTCGCACGTTCGATCGCAACCTGCTCGACAAGTCGGAGCAGGAACTCAAGCGTCAATACCTTACGCGCGGTTATTACGCTGCCGAGGTGAAGACGACGGTCACGCCGCTCGAGCGCAACCGGGTGGGCATTCAGTTCGCCGTGACCGAAGGCCCGAAGGCAACGATCCAGCAGATCAACTTCGTGGGTAACAAGGCGTTCTCCTCCTCGGACCTGATGTCCGAGATGGAGCTGGGCACGCCGAACTGGCTGTCGTGGTACTCGAAGAACGATCTGTATTCCAAGGACAAGCTCACCGGCGATCTGGAAAAGCTGCGTTCGTTCTACCTGAATCGCGGTTATTTGGAATTTAACATCGACTCCACCGACGTCTCGATTACGCCGGACAAGGACCAGATGTTCCTGACGATCAATCTGCACGAAGGCGAGCCGTACAAGGTCTCAGACGTGAAGCTCACCGGCGAGATGCTCGGCAAGCAGGACGACATCCAGAAGCTCGTGCAACTCAAGGCCGGCGACACGTTCTCCGCGGCGAAGCTGCAGGCGAGCACCAAGGCCATCTCCGATCTGCTCGGCAACTACGGCTTCGCCTTCGCCAACGTGAACGCGCAGCCGACGATCGATCGCAACAACCACACGGTGGCGTTGACGATGACGATCGATCCGGGCCGCCGCGTGTACGTGCGCAAGATCAACATCGTGGGCAACTCGCGCACGCGCGACGAAGTCATTCGCCGCGAGCTGCGCCAGCTCGAGAGCTCGTGGTACGACGCGGACCGCCTGAAACTCTCGCAGGACCGTATCAACCGTCTGGGCTACTTCACCGACGTGAACGTGACGACCGAGCCGGTGCCCGGCTCGAACGATCAGGTCGACCTGCAGGTGAAGGTGGAGGAAAAGCCGACGGGGACGATCAACGTCGGTGCCGGCTTCTCGTCGACCGACAAGGTCGTGCTGCAGGCCGGTATCAGCCAGGACAACGTGTTCGGCTCGGGCACGTCGCTCTCGGTGAACGTAAACACCGGCAAGACCTACCGCACGCTGGCGGTCACGCAGGTCGATCCGTACTTCACCGTCGACGGCGTGAGCCGCATTACCGACGTCTATTACCGCACGTATCAGCCGCTGCTGCTCACGAGCGATTCGGACTTCCGTATCAACACGCTGGGCGGCAACCTCAAGTTCGGTGTGCCGTTCTCGGAAGTCGATACGGTGTTCTTCGGTCTGGGTTTCGAACAGACGCGCCTGCACCTGACGAGCGACGGCACCACGCCGCAGCGCTACATCGACTACGCGAACCAGTTCGGTTACGTCAGCAACAACTATCCGCTGACGATCGGCTGGTCGCGCGATTCGCGTGACAGCGCGCTGATCCCGAACCGCGGTCACTATCAGCAGGCCAACCTGGAAGTCGGCACGCCGATTGGTACGACCAAGTACTTCCGCGCGTATTACCAGCACCAGTACTACTATCCGGTAAGCCGCGGCTTCACGCTGGCGTTGAACGGCGAGGTGGGCTACGGTCACGGGCTGGGCGGCCAGCCGTTCCCGATCTTCAAGAACTACTTCGCGGGCGGTATCGGTTCGGTACGCGGTTACGAGCCGAGCTCGCTGGGGCCGAAGGATACGAACGGGGAGCCGCTGGGTGGCGCCTCGAAGCTCATCGGCAACGTCGAACTGACGTTCCCGCTGCCGGGCACGGGTTACGATCGCACGCTGCGCATCTTCACGTTCTTCGATGGCGGTAACGTGTTCGATAACGGCCAGGCGATCACCTTCAATAACCTGCGCTATTCTTACGGCTTCGGCCTGTCGTGGATTTCGCCGATCGGCCCGCTCAAACTCTCGATGGGCTTCCCGCTGGTCAAGAAGACGGGCGACCAGTATCAGAAATTCCAGTTCCAGGTCGGTACGTCGTTCTGACGACGGCGCGTCGACCGGTTACGAATGAATCATCGTTGTAAGGGGTAATACATTGAACGGTATCCGTAAGCATTGCCTGCGCGGCGTGGCCGCGGCGTTGCTGGCCGGCGCGGCGTTTGCCGCCACGGCCCAGGATGCGCGCATCGCCGCTGTCAATTCGGATCGCATTCTGCGCGATTCGGCACCGGCCAAGGCGGCGCAAGCCAAGCTCGAAGCCGAGTTCTCCAAGCGGGACGCGGATCTGCAAAGCATGGCCCAACGTCTCAAGGCGATGTCGGACAAGCTCGACAAGGACAATCCCACGCTGTCCGACGCCGAGCGCGCCAAGCGCCAGCGCGATCTGGCCGCGGCCGACACCGAGTTCCAGCGCAAGCAGCGAGAGTTTCGTGAAGACCTGAACCAGCGTCGCAACGAAGAACTCGCCGCCGTGCTCGACCGCGCCAACCGCGTCATCAAGCAAATTGCCGAGGCCGACAAGTACGATCTGATCGTGCAGGAGGCTGTCTACGTGAGCCCGCGTATCGACATTACCGACAAGGTGCTCAAGACCCTGAACGCCAGTTCGGGCAGCGGCAAGTGACGGGGGCGTCTTCCATGTCGGGAGCGCCGTCGGTTTCGATTGCTCAACTGGTCGCCCGCTTCGGCGGCGATCTCGTCGGTGACGGCGACGTGACGGTCGAGGGCCTCGCGCCGCTCGATCGCGCCGGCGCGCGTCAACTCGCGTTCCTGTCCAATCCGCTGTATCTCGCCGAAGTGCCCAAGTCGGGCGCGGCGGCAATCATTCTCTCCAAGGCCGATTTCGACAAGCTGCCGTCGCACGACGGTCGCACCTGGATCATCGCGCCGAATCCTTACGCGTATTTCGCCCGTGTGGCGCAGATGTTCGCACAGGCCGCGGCCCCGGCCGTGGCGCCCGGCGTTCACCCGAGCGCCGTGGTCGACCCGGCGGCGCTAGTTCCGGCCTCGTGCGTGATCGGCCCGAACGTGGTGATCGAAGCGGGCGTGCGTCTGGGCGAGCGTGTGCGTCTGATGGCCAATGTCTTCATCGGCCGCGGCACCACGCTCGGAGACGACGTGCTCGTCTACCCGAACGTCACGATTTACCACACGAGCGTGATCGGCGCGCGTTGCGTGATTCACGCGGGGGCGGTGATCGGCTCCGATGGTTTCGGCTTTGCCCCCGACTTCTCGGCCACGGGCGGCGAATGGGTGAAGATTCCGCAGGTCGGCCGTGCCGTGATCGAGGACGACGTGGAGATCGGCGCGTCGACCTCCATCGACCGCGGCGCGATGGCCGATACGGTGATCGAGCGCGGTTGCAAGATCGACAACCAGGTGCAGATCGCGCATAACGTGCGCGTTGGCGCCTACACCGTGATTGCCGCGTGTACGGGCATTGCCGGCAGCAGTACGATCGGAAAGTTCTGCATGCTGGGCGGGGCTGTCGGCGTGGCCGGACACGTCACCATCGGCGACCGGGTTATCGTGACGGCCAAGTCCGGCGTCTCGAAATCGATTCCCGGCCCGGGCACATATACGAGCGCATTCCCGGCGATTCCGAACGCCGAATGGAACAAAAACGCGGCCATCATGCGCAATCTGGACAAGATGCGCGACCGCGTGCGTCAACTTGAAGCGAAGGTCAAAGACCTGCAAGACAAATGAGCGAGACCACTATCAATATCGATATCCACAAGATCATGAAGCTGCTGCCGCATCGGTATCCGATGCTGATGGTGGACCGTGTGATCGAGTTGGAGCCGCACAAGAACATCAAGGTCATCAAGAACGTCACGATCAATGAGCCGTACTTCACGGGGCATTATCCGCAGCGTCCGGTCATGCCGGGCGTGCTGATCGTCGAGGCAATGGCGCAGGCCGCCGCATTGCTCACGTTCTCCGAGGAGCCGGTGCATGACGAAAACACGCTCTACTATTTCGTGGGTATCGAGAACGTTCGCTTCAAGCGTCCTGTCGAACCGGGCGACCAGATCGTGCTCGACATCGACTTCCTGAGCGAGCGGCGCGGCTTCTTCAAGTTCAAGGGCAAGGCCCTGGTCGATGGCAAGATCGCGGCGGAAGCCGAGTTCATGTGCATGGTCAAGAAGAACGGCGAATAACCGGAATTGAGACGCTCATGACGAACATTCATCCCACCGCAGTCGTCGATCCGAAGGCGCAACTGGCCGAGGGCGTCGTCGTCGGCCCCTATGCGATCATCGGGCCGAACGTCACGCTCGGCGCGGGAACGCAGATCCTTTCGCACTCTGTCGTCGACGGTCACACGACGCTCGGCGAGGGCAACAAGATCGGTCCGTTCGCGTCGATCGGCGGCAGCCCGCAGGACATGAAGTACGCAGGCGAGCCGACCCGGCTTGTCATCGGCGATCGCAACACCATTCGCGAATTCACGACGATCCACACCGGCACGGTGCAGGACGGCGGGCTGACCAGCGTCGGCAACGACAACTGGATCATGGCGTATGTGCATATCGCGCACGATTGCCACGTGGGCAGCCACACGGTGTTTTCGAGCAACGCGCAGCTCGCCGGTCACGTCAACGTCGACGACTGGGCGATCATCGGCGGCATGACGGGGGTGCACCAGTTCGTGCGCATCGGTGCGCACTCGATGGTCGGGGGCGCTTCGGTGCTGGTGCAGGACGTGCCGCCTTACGTCATCGCCTCGGGCGATCGCGCAGTGCCATATGGCATCAACGTCGAGGGGCTGCGCCGCCGCAACTTCTCGGCGGAGACGATCACTGCCCTGCGTCACGCCTACAAGCTGCTGTACAAGAGTGGGCTGACACTCGACGAAGCGAAGGTGCAGATCGAGGCGTTCGGCAACACCGGCGCTTCCGACGTTTTCGACGCCGTGCGCACGCTGCTCGATTTCCTCAACACCAGCACGCGCGGTATCGTGCGCTGACCCATGTCGCCGAACTTTCCCGGCGCCGGCCAGCGAACCCTGGCGATGGTGGCCGGGGAACTGTCCGGCGATCTCATTGCCGGCAACGTACTTGCCGGTCTCAAGCAGAGCCTGCCGGCCGACATCGCCTATGCGGGCGTTGGCGGCCCGCACATGGCCGAAGCCGGCTTCGACGCCTATTTCCCGATCGACAAGCTCTCGGTCATGGGTTACGTCGAAGTCATCAAGCACCTGCGCGAGATTCTCTCCATCCGCAAGCAACTTCGCGAGCGCTGGCTGGCCGACAGACCGCTGGCGTTCGTCGGCTTCGACGCGCCCGACTTCAACTTCGACCTCGAGATCAAGCTGCGCGAAGCGGGCGTGCCGACGATTCACTTCGTGAGCCCATCGATCTGGGCGTGGCGCGGCGGGCGCATCAAGAAGATCAAGCGGGCCGTCGATCACATGCTCTGCCTGTTCCCGTTCGAGCCGGAGATTTATCATCGGGCCGGGATCGACGCCACGTTCGTGGGCCATCCGATGGCCGACAAGATTCCGATGGTGCCCGACGTGGCCGGTGCGCGCGCGCGGCTGGCGCTGTCGGGCAGCGGCCCGGTCGTCGCCATCCTGCCGGGTAGCCGCACCTCGGAAGTGCAGCGTCTCACGCCGGTGTTCTTTGCCGCGATGCGACGGCTCGCCAAGCGCGAGCCGTCCATCCGTTTCGTGCTGCCGGCCGCTACGCCGCGCCTGCGCGCGATGATGCAGCCGATCGTCGACGCGCACGGCGACCTCAATCTCAAGGTGATCGACGCGCAGGCGCCGCTCGCGCTCGAAGCGTCCGACAGCGTGCTGCTCGCGAGCGGTACGGCAACGCTCGAAGCGGCGCTGTACAAGAAGCCGATGGTGATTTCGTACAAGGTGCCCTGGCTCACCGCGCAGATCATGAAGCGTCAGGGGTATCTGCCTTACGTCGGCTTGCCCAACATCCTGTCCGGCGAATTTGTCGTACCGGAACTGCTGCAGCATTTCGCGACGCCCGAAGCGTTGGCCGACGCCGTCTGGCGACAACTGACGGACCCCGCATTGCGCGAATCTCTGCAGGCGCGCTTCACGAAGATCCACGAGCAACTGCGCCAGAACACCGCGGCGCGTTCGGCCGAGGTCATCGAACGCGTGCTGCGCGAGAAGGGGCGGATATGAGCGACGACATCAGGATGGGCCGAACGGCTCGCAAAGCGGCGGGCGAGGGCGCGCCGCCCGCGGCCGCGAAGCCGCGCGCCCGTGGCGCCAACGCGACGCGGTCGCAGATGGCGCTCGATTTGTTCGCCGACGTGGCGGCCGACCTCACCTGTGGGGTTGACGAAGTCGGGCGTGGGCCGCTGGCGGGCCCCGTGGTCACGGCAGCCGTCATTCTCGACCCGGCGCGCCCGATCAAGGGGCTGGCCGATTCGAAGAAGCTGACGCCACAGCGGCGCGAAGCGTTGTACGAGGAGATCGTCGAGCGCGCGCTGGCCTTCTGCGTCGCCGAAGCCAGTGTGGCCGAGATCGATTCGCTCAACATCCTGCACGCGACGATGCTGGCCATGCAGCGCGCCGTCAACGGCCTGTCACGCGTGCCGAGCCTCGCGCTGATCGACGGCAATCGTTGCCCCGTGTTGCCGATGCGTGCGCAGGCCATCGTCAAGGGCGACGACAAGGTGCCCGCGATCTCGGCGGCGTCGATCCTCGCGAAGGTCACGCGCGATCGTCAACTGATCGCGCTGCACGACGCGTTTCCGCAGTACGGCTTCGACGAGCACGTCGGTTACGGTACGCCCCGCCATCTCGAGGCATTGCGTTTGCACGGGCCGTGCCCCCATCATCGCCAGTCGTTCGCGCCGGTGCGCGAGGCGTTCGAAATCTTCGGCACGCTGACCGTGTCGCGCGTGGTCAGCACCTCATGAAGCTCATCAGTTCCAAGGACAACCCGTTCTACAAGCGGCTCAAGCAACTGGCGCAGTCGAACCAGCAGCGTCGCAAGCTCGGGCAAACGCTGCTCGAAGGTGTGCACTTGGCCGACGCGTATCTCGATGCCCTGGGTCAGCCGCTCGTGTGCGTCGCGGCGGAATCGGCGCTCGGCAACGATGAGGTTGCCCGGATCTGGGCGCGCGTGGAGGCGGAGCGCCGCGTGTGCCTGCCGCATGCGTTGTTCGAGCCGCTCTCGACGCTCGTCAACGGCGTGCCCCTGCTGTTCGTCGTCGAGATGCCGGCGGGGCATTTGCCCGTCTCGCAAACGGCCGACTGCGTGATCCTCGACGCCGTGCAGGACGCCGGCAACGTCGGCTCCATCCTGCGCAGCGCGGCGGCCGCCGGGGTGCGCGACGTCTACTGCATGTCGGGCACCGCGCTCGCCTGGTCGAGCAAGGTGCTGCGTGCGGGCATGGGCGCGCATTTCTCGCTGAACATCGTGGAGCATTGCACGCCGGATTCGCTCGGGCCACGGCTGGCGGTGCCGCTGATCGCCACCAGCCTGCAGGCGAAGACCTCGCTCTATGCGCTGGATCTGCGCGCGCCGGTCGCGTGGATTTTCGGCAACGAAGGGGCAGGCGTGTCGCCGCACTGGCTCGATCGTGTGCAAACGCCGATTCGCATCCCGCAGCCCGGAGGGATGGAGTCGCTCAACGTCGCCGCGTGCGCGGCCATCTGTCTGTTCGAGGCGGTGCGCCAGCGGCTCACGTGACGGGCGAGCCGGCGCCCGGGCTCGGTGCCCTCAGTAGACGTCGCGCTCGAGCTTGATTTCCTGAAGGATGGTCGTGGCGATTTCCTCGATCGACTTGTGGGTCGAGGACAGCCACTTGATGCCTTCGCGCCGCATCATCGCCTCGGCCTCGTTGACCTCGTAGCGGCAATTCTCCAGCGACGCATACTTGCTGCCCGGCCGACGCTCGTTGCGAATCTCCGAGAGCCGTTGCGGATCGATGGACAGGCCGAAGATCTTGTCCTTGTACTGGTCGAGCGTGGAGGGCAGCTTCTCGCGCTCGAAGTCCTCCGGGATCAGCGGGTAATTGGCCGCCTTCACGCCGTATTGCATGGCGAGGTAGAGCGTCGTCGGCGTCTTGCCGCTGCGCGACACGCCCACGAGGATCACGTCGGCGCTCTCCAGGTTCTTGTTCGACTGGCCGTCGTCGTGGGCGAGCGAGAAGTTCACGGCCTCGATCCGGTTCTTGTACGCCTCGCTGTCGGCGTTCTGGTGAACCCGCCCGATGGCGTGCATCGATTTGAGGCCGAGTTCCTGCTCCAGCGGTTCGATGAACGTCTGGAACATGTCGAGGATCACGCCCGAGCTGTTGCGCAGGATCTCGTTGGCGCGAGCGTCGACCAGGGTGCTGAAGATGATCGGCCGTACATTCTCGGTCCGATACATTTCGTTGATCCGTTGTGCCGTTTCATAGGCTTTATCGACGGAATCCACGAACGGAACGCGGATCTGACGGAAGCGCATTTCGAACTGCGCGAGGATCGAGTGCGCGAACGTTTCCGCCGTGATCCCCGTGCCGTCGGACACGATGAATACCGGGCGCGCGGACACCGGCCTGACCGGGGCGGCAGCGTTGTCGGAGGCGGGTGTCGGGGAATTTCCGGTATGGGGGGCGTCGGTCATGCGCAGAATCGCAAAATGGTGCGTTGCACGGTAGAATAGCGGCAACTTGTTGGATAAGCAATTGCGCGGCCCTCGCGTGCGATCGGGCGCCAGCCCCGTGCGGCGGGGCACCGCGGGAAGTCCGGGGCGCGGAAACCGGACGCAGGTCGTCGGGCGCTAGCCCCTGGTGCTCGACGCCGCCGAAGCGCGATTTCTTATCCAACAGGTCGATCGGCCCATGTCAGTCCCAGCCGGTTCACCGAGAATTTTTTTTCTTACCTTAGGGGCTTTTATGACTAACGCAGCACACAACGGCGCCTACGTGGTGCCGTTTGAGCATCTGCGCATGACCGACGTCGAGTCGGTCGGCGGCAAGAATGCATCGCTTGGCGAGATGATCAGCCAGCTGGCGGGCGCAGGCGTGCGCGTGCCGGGTGGTTTCGCCACGACCTCTCACGCGTTTCGCGAGTTCCTCCATCACAACAATCTGACCGAGCGCATTGCCCAGCGCCTCGAGGGTCTCGACGTCGACGACGTCAAGGCGCTTGCGCAGGCCGGTGCGGAAATCCGTCAATGGATCGTCGACGCGCCGCTGCAGCCGCAGCTCGAGAAGGACATCCGCGAGCAGTTTGCACGCCTGACGGCCGATCAGCCCGAGGCGTCGTTCGCCGTGCGCTCGTCGGCCACGGCCGAGGACCTGCCGGACGCCTCGTTCGCCGGTCAGCAGGAAAGCTATCTGAATGTCGTGGGCATCGACGACGTGCTCGATCGCATGAAGCACGTGTTCGCGTCGCTCTATAACGACCGCGCGATCTCGTACCGCGTCCACAAGGGCTTCACGCATGCCGAAGTGGCGTTGTCGGCCGGGGTGCAGCGCATGGTGCGCTCGGACTGCGGCGCCTCGGGCGTGATGTTTACGATCGACACCGAGTCGGGCTTCCAGGACGTGGTGTTCATCACGTCGAGCTACGGTCTGGGCGAGACGGTGGTGCAGGGCGCCGTGAATCCGGACGAGTTCTACGTCTTCAAGCCGACGCTGCAAGCCGGCAAGTATCCGATCATCCGCCGAACGTTGGGCTCGAAGCTCGTGAAGATGGAGTTCACGCAGCCGGGCGAGCCGGGCCGCGTGAAGACCGTCGACGTGCCGATGGAACTGCGCAACCGCTACTCCATCACCGACGACGATTGCGCCGAGCTCGCCAGGTTCGCGCTGATCATCGAGAAACACTACGGTCGTCCGATGGACATCGAGTGGGGCAAGGACGGCAAGGACGGCAAGATCTACATTCTGCAGGCCCGCCCGGAGACGGTGAAGAGCCAGGCGGCCGGCAAGGTCGAACAGCGCTTCAAGCTCAAGGGCGACGCGCCGGTGCTGGCCACGGGCCGCGCCATCGGACAGAAGATCGGCGCCGGTCCCGTGCGTGTGATCATGGATCCGAGCGAGATGGAACGCGTGCAGCCGGGCGACGTGCTCGTGGCCGACATGACCGACCCGAACTGGGAGCCGGTGATGAAGCGCGCCTCGGCCATCGTGACGAACCGCGGCGGGCGGACCTGTCACGCCGCCATCATCGCGCGTGAGCTGGGTGTGCCGGCAGTCGTGGGCTGCGGTGACGCGACCGACGTGCTCAAGGACGGCGCGCTCGTGACCGTGTCGTGCGCCGAAGGCGACGAAGGCAAGATCTACGACGGCCTGCTCGAGACCGAAGTGACCGAGATCCAGCGCGGCGAAATGCCGAAGATCCCGGTGAAGATCATGATGAACGTGGGCAACCCGCAACTGGCTTTCGATTTCGCGCAGTTGCCGAACGAAGGCGTGGGGCTGGCCCGCCTGGAATTCATCATCAACAACAATATCGGCGTGCACCCGCGCGCGATTCTCGAGTACCCGAACATCGATGCGGACCTGAAGAAGGCGGTGGAGTCGGTGGCTCGCGGTCATGCGTCGCCGCGCGCGTTCTACGTCGACAAGCTCGCGGAAGGCATCGCCACGATTGCCGCGGCGTTCTATCCGAAGAGCGTCATCGTGCGTCTGTCGGACTTCAAGTCCAACGAGTACAAGAAGCTGATCGGTGGCTCGCGTTACGAGCCCGACGAAGAGAACCCGATGCTGGGCTTCCGCGGCGCGTCGCGCTACATCTCGGAAGACTTCGCCGAGGCGTTCGAGATGGAATGCCGTGCGCTCAAGCGTGTTCGCGACGAAATGGGCCTGACCAACGTCGAGATCATGGTGCCGTTCGTGCGCACGCTGGGTCAGGCGGCGCGCGTGGTCGACATGCTGGCCGGCTATGGTCTGAAGCGTGGCGAAAACGGCCTGAAGCTCGTCATGATGTGCGAGGTGCCGTCGAACGCCATTCTGGCCGACGAGTTCCTCGAGTACTTCGACGGTTTCTCGATCGGTTCGAACGACCTGACGCAGCTCACGCTGGGCCTGGACCGCGATTCCGGTATGGAACTGCTCGCCAAGGACTTCGACGAACGCGATCCGGCCGTGCAGTTCATGCTGAGCCGCGCCATCAAGGCGTGCCTGTCCAAGGGCAAGTACGTCGGCATCTGCGGTCAAGGCCCCTCGGACCATCCGGACCTGGCCGAATGGCTGGCGAAGGAGGGTATCGCTTCCATGTCGCTCAACCCGGATACGGTCATCGATACGTGGCAGCAACTCGCCAAGCTGGCGAGGTAAGACCTACGAAGCCCCCCGTATTGTGCTGGTATTGGGCCTCGTCCCGGGCCTCGTATTGAGGCTCGTCTGAGGTCCGGTTGGGAAGCGTCCGAGCGGCACTCGGACGCCACCGAAAGGCAGTGGCTCCCCCAGGGGAAGCTCGCGCCGATCGGTGGGTTTCATGCTATAAACCCCGGTATCACGCCGGGGTTTTTTTTTATGTCGGGGAGTTGCGATGGAACAGGCTTGGCTTTGGTTCGGCGTTGCCGGATTGACGGTGGTACTGGAGCTGGCAAGCGGAACGTTCTATCTCCTGATGGTGGCGCTCGGCATGGTCGCCGGTGGCGTTGCTGCGGTGTTTCGCGTGGAGTGGCCGCTGCAGTGGGTGGTTGCGGCCGTGGTGGCGGGCGTGGCGGTCTGGCTGCTGCGGCGCAGCCGGTTCGGGCGTCGCGGTATCAAGGCCGACGCCGCGGCGGACCCGAATACGAACCTCGATATCGGTCAGCAATTGCGCATCGAAGCGTGGCAGCGGGATGGCCGCGCACGGGCGATGTATCGCGGGGCGGAGTGGGACGTCGAACTGTTGCCGGGCGAGTTGCCCAATGCCGGCTGGTTCGTGATTCGGGAAGTTCGCGGCAGTCGCCTGTATGTGGCGAATGTCGCGGCGTAACGCGGCCCGGCAACTTATGCGGCGCGCACGTGTCGGACGAGGCGCGCGCCCCGCCGTGCGGCAGGCAACGGCGGACGGTCGCAGGAAATCGGGGTAACAGCCTGCCGGCGAGGCGGGCGCATCAGGGGAAACTATGTTCGATCTATCCAACGTCGCGTTCATCATCTTCATCATCGCGGTGGTCATCGCGGCGCGCTCGATCAAGATCGTGCCGCAGCAGCACGCCTGGGTGGTGGAGCGTCTGGGCAAGTACCACGCGACGCTCACGCCGGGGCTCTCAATCGTCGTGCCGTTCGTGGACCGTGTGGCGTACAAGCACTTGCTCAAGGAAGTGCCGCTCGACGTGCCGAGCCAGATCTGCATCACCAAGGACAACACGCAGTTGCAGGTCGACGGCATTCTGTACTTCCAGGTGACGGACCCGATGAAGGCGTCGTATGGGTCGAGCAACTTCATCGTCGCGATCACGCAACTCGCGCAGACGACGCTGCGTAGCGTGATCGGCAAGCTCGAACTCGACAAGACATTCGAGGAGCGCGAGTTCATCAACCACAGCGTGGTCAATGCGCTGGACGAAGCGGCGTCGAACTGGGGCGTAAAGGTTCTGCGTTACGAGATCAAGGACCTGACACCGCCGAAGGAAATCCTGCACGCCATGCAGGCGCAGATCACGGCCGAGCGCGAAAAGCGGGCGCTGATTGCGGCGTCCGAGGGCAAGAAGCAGGAGCAGATCAACCTGGCGTCGGGGGCGCGCGAAGCGGCCATTCAGAAGTCGGAAGGCGAGCGTCAGGCGGCGATCAACCAGGCGCAGGGTGAAGCGGCGGCGATTCTGGCGGTGGCGGAGGCCAACGCCGAGGCCATTCACAAGATTGCGACGGCGATTCAGACGCAGGGCGGTATGGAAGCCGTCAACCTGAAGGTGGCCGAGCAGTATGTCGACGCATTCAGCAAGATCGCGAAGACGAACAACACGCTGATCGTGCCGGGGAATCTGACCGACATGAGCGGCATGATCGCCGCGGCGCTCAAGATCGTTCGTGGGACGGAAGGCGGTTCGAGCGTCGCTGCCGACAGCGGTGTCGGCGGCTTCGGTAATTCGAGCGTGCGCCGCTGAGCCCGATGGCGCATAGCGGGCAACGAGCTGCGGGCTGCCGATGACTGCCCGCAATCGATAAGCGCCGGGCGTGCGACGGCGACGCCGGTTTCCGGTGTACGGCTTCCGCGGCGGCGCCATCTCCGCTCAAAAAAAACGGCCCATTCGGGCCGTTTTCCTTTGATAGTGACGCATACCGGCGCCGGTGCCGTGCCTCGCGCCGCCGCCCGGCTGTTCAGGTCGGCGTGCGCATAAGGCGCGCCTTTTCGCGTTCCCAGTCGCGCTTTTTCTCGGTCTCGCGCTTGTCGTGCAGCTTCTTGCCCTTGGCAAGGCCAATTTCCGCCTTGACGAGCCCCTTGCTGTAATGCAGGTTCAGCGGCACGAGCGTATAGCCGCGCTGCTCGACTTTGCCAATGAGCTTCTTGATCTCGTCGGCCTTGAGCAGCAACTTGCGCGTGCGCACCGGGTCGGGCTTGATGTGCGTCGACGCCGTGGGCAACGGACTGATGTGCGTGCCGATAAGAAAGATCTCGCCTTCCTTGATGACGACGTAACCTTCCTTGATCTGCGCCCGCCCGGCGCGAATGGCCTTGACTTCCCAGCCTTCGAGCGCGATCCCGGCTTCGTATCGCTCCTCAATGAAGTAGTCGAAGAAGGCTTTCTTGTTGTCGATGATACTCATGGATCCTTGGCGGGTAACTTGGTCGGACCCGGTGAGGCGGGCTCGGGTAAAATGGTGATTTTAACAAAGAGTCTCGGCAAGAGGCGGCCAGCGACGCGTAGTCATTGAGGATCGGTGGATTGACCAGGCACCGATACGCGACGCGTCCACGCTGACCTCGCCCGACAGACGATGGCCGAAGTCAGTAAAACCGTTCTCGTGCATTTCTCTGCTGCGCAGATGTACGATCTGGTGACCAATGTCGCCGACTATCCCAAGTTCCTGCCGTGGTGTGGCGGTGTCGACATTCGGCACCAGGACGAGCACAGCATGGAGGCGTCGCTGATTATCGACTTCAAGGGCCTGAAGCATTCGTTCGCGACGCGCAATGTCCAGGAGCGTCCGCACTCCATTCAGATGACCTTTGTCGAAGGGCCGTTCAAGCGCTTTCATGGCACGTGGAAATTCACGCCGCTGCGCGAGAACGCTTGCAAGATCGAGTTTTCCCTGCACTACGAATTTGCGAATTTCCTGCTCGAAAAGGTCATCGGGCCGGTCTTCAGCCACATCGCCAATACGTTCGTGGACGCGTTCGTCAAACGCGCGGAGACCGTCTATGCCAGGTGAGATGAAGGTGGAAGTCTGTTACGCGTTGCCAGCCGAGCAGACCATCGTGGTGCTGGAACTGCCCGAAGGTGCCACCGTCGGCGATGCCATCGAGCGCAGCGGCTTGCTGCTGCGGTATCCCGAACTCGATCTGGCGCGGATGAAGACTGGCGTGTTCGGCAAGGTACGGGCGCTGGACGCGCTCGTCGAAGCCGGCGACCGTGTCGAAATCTATCGTCCGCTCAAAGCCGATCCGAAGGTGGCGCGACAACGGCGCGTCGAGAAAGTGCGCAACGAGGGCAGTCGCGAGGGCCAGAAGTGGCTCGGTAGCCGCCGCAGCGGTTGAACGCCCCGCGGGCACCGTTCGAGGAGCGTACCCCGGGGCGCTACGCGGCCGCCACCCGATCGCCACTCGGTCATTGCCCGCTCTCCACCCGCTCTCCACCCGGTCGTCACTCGTTCGCCCGCTGACCGTTGCCTAGTGCGCCCCTCGTGCATGCAGGCGCACCGACGCGCTCACCCCCGCGAGCAACAGCACCATGGCGGCGACTTCCAGCGGACGCGGCAGCCGGTGTTCATAGAGAAAGCCGTACAGCAGCGCGAAGAGCGTTTCGAATACGATCAACTGGCCCGAGAGCGTGAGCGGCAGGCGCCGGCTGGCGGCATTCCAGAATGCGTTGCCGATGGTCGACGCGCCCACCGCCACAGCAATATTCACCCCCAGAAACATCGGCCAGTCGCGCGGCGCGCCGGCGGTCGCCGGATGCGGCACGAGCGCGGCCACGATGGCGAGTCCCAATGCCAGCACCCCGGTCGCGACGCCGGTCAGTAGCGACCATTCCTGACTGGTGAAGTGTCCGAAACGGGACAGATAGCGGGCGTTGGCCACCGCGTACCAGGTCCAGCTGGCAAGCGCCCCCACGGCGCAGACGATGCCGACGAGCGTCAGCCGCCAGTCCCCGCCGGTTTGCGTGGCGTGGGCAAACACGTCGACGTTGATGCAGACGATGCCGGCGGCCACGAGCAGGAGCGGCCCGGCCAGCCGAGACAGGGGCAGGGCGCCTTGGTCACGGCTGCCGACGAGCGTCACCGTCACCGGCAGTACGCCAACGATGAGCGAGGCCGGCGCCACGCCGGCCATCTGTACCGAGCCGGCAACGAACAGGTAGTAGACGAGGTTGCCGACGAGGCTCAGTCGGAATAACGCCTGCCAGTCGTTTGTGGTGACGGACCGGCGCAGGCGCGTCCAGAGCGGCGCGAGCAGCATCGCCGATACTACGCCGTAGAGTACGTAACGAGCGGCCGACAGTTCGAGCGGCGAGAAGCCGGGCAGCAGGCGCGGGGCGAGGAAGACCAGCCCCCATAACGCGCCCGCCGCCAGTCCATACGAAATGCCTTGCCCCATGAAGTCGCGTCCGTGGTTCGTGATGTTGAGAGTGTCGAGAGGTCGATATTCCGCATCCGCCTGGGCCCGCCGGCGAAAGCGTAGGGCTGGCCGAACGACGGGCACGTCGGCCAGCGGCGGCGCCGGGATTGCTGCAGGTGCCGCCGGTGAGGCGGGTGAGGCCGGTGCAGGAAGGGCGCAAGAATAGCATGGGGCCGTCGCGCCCTATTGTGAAATCCGGCACCCGGCGCGCCGCCGACCGGTCGATTCGGGCGTCGGGGAAAAAGCCCCTTGACATGTGGGGCAGACGCTCCATGCCGCGCGCGATTTCTGTATAATTCGGTTTTGCGCCTATAGGATTTGCCATGCGTCTGATCCAAAAAGCACTCACTTTCGATGACGTGCTCCTCGTCCCGGCGTACTCCGCCGTTCTCCCGCGCGACACCAGCCTGAAAACCAAGCTCACGCGCAACATCACCCTGAACATGCCTTTGTTGTCGGCCGCCATGGATACGGTGACCGAGGCGCGTCTGGCCATCGCCATGGCGCAACAGGGCGGTATCGGCATTATTCACAAGAACTTGAAGCCGGCCGAGCAGGCGCGGGAAGTCTCGAAAGTGAAGCGCTTTGAATCGGGCGTTTTGCGTGACCCGATCACGATCCCGCCGCACATGAAAGTGCGCGATGTCATTGCGCTGTCGCGCCAGCATGGCATTTCCGGTTTCCCGGTCGTGGAGGGCGCTCAGCTCATCGGTATCGTCACCAACCGCGATCTGCGTTTCGAGACTCGCCTCGACGAGCCGGTGCGCGTGATCATGACGCCGAAGGACAAGCTCATCACGGTGCGCGAAGGCGCATCGCCGGCCGACGCCGAGCGTCTGATGCACGACCACCGCCTCGAGCGCGTGCTGGTGGTCAACGATGCCTTCGAGTTGCGCGGCCTGATGACCGTCAAGGACATTACGAAGGCGACCGAGTACCCCCTCGCAAGCAAGGACGAACACGGCAAGCTGCGCGTCGGCGCGGCCGTGGGCGTGGGCCCGGAGAACGAGGAGCGCGTCGAACTGCTCGTCGCCGCGGGCGTCGACGTGATCGTGGTCGACACGGCTCACGGCCACAGCCAGGGCGTGCTCGATCGCGTGCAGTGGGTCAAGAAGCATTTCCCGCAGATCGAAGTGGTCGGCGGCAACATTGCCACGGCAAGCGCTGCGCTGGCGCTCGTTGAGCACGGCGCCGACGCCGTCAAGGTCGGTATCGGCCCGGGCTCGATCTGCACGACGCGTATCGTCGCCGGCGTGGGTGTGCCGCAGATCACGGCCATCGCAAACGTGGCGGAAGCCCTGAAGGATTCGGGCGTGCCGTTGATCGCCGACGGTGGTATTCGTTACTCGGGCGACGTTGCCAAGGCGCTGGCCGCCGGCGCGCACACCGTGATGATGGGCAGCATGTTCTCCGGCACGGAAGAGGCGCCGGGCGAAGTGTTCCTGTACCAGGGCCGCTCGTACAAGAGCTACCGCGGCATGGGCTCGGTGGGGGCGATGAAGGATGGCGCGGCCGACCGTTACTTCCAGGACCCGGCCAACAACGCGGACAAGCTCGTGCCCGAAGGCATTGAAGGCCGCGTGGCTTACAAGGGTAGCGTGAACGCGATCCTGCACCAGTTGACCGGCGGCATCCGTTCGTCGATGGGTTATCTCGGCTGCCCGACGATCAAGGATCTGCACGAGAAGGCAGAGTTTGTCGAAATCACGGCCGCCGGCATGCGCGAATCGCACGTGCATGACGTCCAGATCATGAAGGAAGCCCCCAACTACCACGTGGAGTAATCGCCCATGAAGGCCATGTTGCGTACGGTCCTGTTCCTCGATGCAGCGCTCAATCTGGCACTCGGTGTGTTATTGATCGCCTCGTTCTGGTCATCGCTGTACGCGGCCATCGAAGTGCCCGCGCCGTCGCCCGTGCTGTATGCGCAGGCGCTCGGCGTGGCCTTCATCGGCGTGGCCTGGCTGCAATGGCACGCCACCGTGAACGGCCAGTTGACGGCCACCGTCGCGAAAGTGACGGGGCATATCAACTGGGTGATCGGTGCGTTCGTGCTGGGCTGGCTGATCTCCGGCCAACTGGCGGTCACGGGCGGGGGCAAGTTGCTGATGCCCGCGCTCGGCGCCGTGTTGCTGGTGACGGGTGCCATCCTCGTCAAGCTCGCCTCGAGCGTGCGCACGAAAGAGCGCGTGCTGGCGGCGCAGCAGGCGGGCGAGCGCGTGCGCGGCGGGGTCGTGAGCGACGGCCGCCGCGACCCGCGCGATCCACGCGACCTACGCAATACGGGCAACGAATACTCCGATGCCCGGGGCGTCGACGGCGACCCCCAGGGCCGGCGCGCCGAGCCGCGCATGGAAACGCCGGTGGGGGCGTCCGCCCACACCACGCCGGTCGCGCCCGTGGGCGCCACCGGCATTGTCACGCCCGTGCCTTCGGCCACGGCGCCGACGTCCAACGAATCCACTTCATCCGTACCTCACGATGCACGACAAAATCCTCATTCTTGACTTCGGCTCGCAAGTCACCCAGCTCATTGGACGCCGCGTTCGCGAGGCGCACGTCTACTGCGAGATCCATCCGAACGACGTTACGGACGAATTCATCCGCGAGTTCAATCCGAAGGCGATCATTCTGTCGGGCAGCCACGCGAGTACCTACGAAGATCAGGACCTGCGCGCGCCGCAGGCTGTCTGGGATCTGGGCGTGCCGGTGCTGGGCATTTGCTACGGCATGTTCGCGATGACGGTGCAACTGGGCGGTCAGGTCGAAGCCAGCAACCATCGCGAGTTCGGTTATGCGGAAGTCCGTGCGCATGGCCATACGCCGCTGCTCGATGGTCTCGAGGATTTCCGCACCCCCGAGGGCCACGGCATGCTCAAGGTATGGATGAGCCATGGCGACAAGGTGACGCGGCTGCCGGAGGGCTTTGCCTTGATGGCGTCCACGCCGAGTTGCCCGATCGCGGGCATGGCGGACGTGAAGCGTCATTACTACGCGGTGCAGTTCCACCCGGAAGTCACGCATACCGTGAAGGGACGCGAGCTGCTCGAGCGCTTCGTGCTGGAAATCGCGGGTGCGAAGCCGGACTGGATCATGCGCGACCATATCGAGGAGGCCGTGCAGGCGATCCGCGAGCAGGTGGGTGACGAAGAAGTGATTCTGGGCTTGTCGGGCGGCGTGGATTCGAGCGTGGCCGCGGCGCTGATTCATCGCGCGATCGGCGACCAGCTGACGTGCGTGTTCGTCGACCATGGTCTGCTGCGCCTGAACGAAGGCCAGATGGTGATGGACATGTTCCAGGGCCGTCTGCACGCGAAGGTGGTGCACGTGGATGCGTCCGAGCAGTTCATGGGGCACCTCAAGGGCGTGACGGATCCGGAGCAGAAGCGCAAGATCATTGGCCGCGAGTTCGTGGAAGTGTTCCAGGCCGAAGCGAAGAAGCTGAAGAATGCGAAGTGGCTGGCGCAGGGCACGATCTATCCGGACGTGATCGAGTCGGGCGGCGCGAAGACGAAGAAGGCGACGACGATCAAGAGCCACCACAACGTGGGCGGCTTGCCGCAGACGCTGGGTCTGAAGCTGCTCGAGCCGCTGCGAGATCTGTTCAAGGACGAAGTGCGTGAGCTGGGCGTGGCGTTGGGCCTGCCGCACGACATGGTGTACCGTCACCCGTTCCCCGGCCCGGGCCTGGGCGTGCGAATTCTGGGCGAAGTGAAGCGCGAGTACGCCGATTTGCTGCGTCGCGCGGATGCGATCTTTATCGAAGAGCTGCGCAACACGATCGAGCCGAACAGCGGCAAGACGTGGTACGAGCTGACGAGCCAGGCGTTCGCGGTGTTCCTGCCCGTCAAGAGCGTGGGCGTGATGGGCGATGGCCGGACTTACGAGTGGGTAGTGGCGCTGCGCGCGGTGCAGACGCAAGACTTCATGACGGCGCATTGGGCCCATCTGCCTCACGAACTGCTTGGCAAGGTCTCGAACCGTATCATCAACGAAGTGCGTGGCTTGAATCGAGTGGTGTACGACATCTCGGGCAAGCCGCCTGCGACGATCGAGTGGGAGTGATCCCACGTCCGGCATGGACTGGCACGGTTAAGCACCAAAACACACGTAAGCCCGCAGAAATGCGGGCTTTTTCTATTCTGGGTCCGGCACTGTCTGGCAAATTTTCGCATCGCCAAGCACGGCGTTTGTATGGCATGGTAGGTGGTACTATCTGTCCGAGCTGGCGGCCGAGACGCGGGGCGTCGCCAGGATCGTGCTGGAATCCGTGCAGGACATGCTGTTGAAGCTAGCCCTGCAGATGGCCCGCGACCGCCGCGAGCGGCAGCGCCAGGGTATCAAGCTAGCGAAGGACGCGGGCAAGTACCGGGGCCGACGTGCTGATCCGAAGCGCCGCGCCCAAGTGATCGCCTTGCGCCGATCTGGCCACAGCATCACCAGGACGGCCGAGCTATCCGGCTACAGTCCTGCCCAAGTCAAGCGGATATGGGCCGAAATCAGCGAGGGCGAAGCGGAACACATGGTAGCCTTCCAGGAGGACGCCTTGAGCGAAGCCGATGCCTTGGCTACGGCCGGCCAAAGAGGAACACGACCATGACGAACGACCGTGAACCGCGCGTGCGAGAGCTGTCGCCAGCGGAGATTGAGGTTCTACGCCAGGAGATGAGGGAGTCTATCCAATGGGCAAAAACCGAGTTGGCGCAGAGACGCGTCCGACCGCGTCAAGCGCATGTGCAATACGGCTTGGATTCGGCTCAGACATGACCTTTTGCCACTGCATCGGCCTTCAGGAGAGCGATCGGTCGGCGACCCCGACCGCTGGGACATGGCCATGCATTGTTCTTCCCCGGGCGTCTTCGCTTCTTACAATCCGGAGCGCCGCAGCATCGCTTCCGGATAACGCTCGCCTTCGATCTTGATAGCCGCCGAACCTATGGTGACCTGGTGCAGGTCGTCCGGCGAAAACGTCACCGACAAAGCGCCGACGTTCTCCCGCAGCCGTTCGCTGCTGCGCGTTCCGAACAGGGGCACGATCCAGGGCTTCTGCGCCATGATCCACGCCAGCGCCACTTGCGCCGGCGTCGCGCCGTTACGCTCGCCGACGGAGCGGATCAGTGCCACGAGCGCCTGATTGGCCTCGCGCGCCGCTGGCGCGAACCGCGGAATCTGGCCGCGGAAGTCGTTGTCGCTGAAGGTCGTGTTCACATCGATTTTGCCGGTCAGGAAACCCTTACCGAGCGGGCTGAACGGCACGAAGCCGATGCCAAGCTCTTCCAGCGTCGGAATGACCTCAGCTTCGGGCTCGCGCGTCCACAGCGAATATTCGCTCTGGAGGGCCGCTACCGGCTGCACGGCATGGGCGCGGCGGATCGACTGCGCGCTCGCTTCGGACAGGCCAAAATAGCGCACCTTGCCGGCCGCGATCAGGTCCTTCACCGTGCCGGCAACGTCTTCCATCGGCACGTCCGGATCGACGCGATGCTGATAGAGAAGATCGATATAATCGGTCCCGAGCCGTTTCAGGCTACCTTCGACGGCGCTGCGAATCTGAGCCGGTTTGCTGTTGACGCCGCCGCGATGCTCGCCTGTGACCTGATCGATGTCCCAGCCGAACTTGGTGGCGATCTTCACCTTGTCGCGCAGGCCGGCAAAGGCTTCGCCGACCATTTCTTCATTCGTCCACGGGCCGTAGACCTCGGCGGTGTCGAAGAAGTCCATGCCGAGATCGACCGCCTCGCGCAGCAGCGCGATCATCTGCGGCCGGTCCGGTATGTCGCGGGCCTTGCCATAACCCATGCAGCCGAGCGAGAGTGCCGAGACTTCAAGCCCCTGCCCGAGTTTGCGCTTTTGCATGGTGAATCTCCTCACTCTTTCGGCGTCACGCGGACCGTCGCCGCGCGGGCGCGGGCGCTGATCATCGGCGCGAGGTAGGGGCTGGTGCTGTATTTCTGGCGATAGGCTTCATCGATCCGGTCGTTGATCGTGCCGCCAACGGGCGCGAACGCAACCTCCTTCGTCATGCCGGCGACGGTGATGCGCCCGGCCTGCTGCCGGATCGCGGCCTGATACCAGCGCGATTTCTGCCCGTTGTAGCCGCGCACATAAAGCTCGCCGTCGACCACCACCGACCAGATCCAGGTCAGCGTGCCATAGGTCTTGCCGTCCTCCCGAAACGGGGCAATGTGCAGATCGTCGGAAGTGGTGATGCGCTCGAGTTCGTCCCTGGGCCATGTCGTCATGACGGTTTTCCTTTATTGGCGGGGTTGCTCGCTCATTGCGCGTCAGCGCGCTCGATTGTGATTTCCGCGGTGCCAGCGACCTTGAGGGCGTCGAAGCCTTCGACGATGCGGCCGAGCTTCACGAGTTCGGGCGAACGGCGGAAATCCTTGTGAAACAGGGCGAGATTGCCCCACGGTGCGTAATAGGTAACGTCGCCAGCCTTGGGAACGATCGCCGAAGGCGCGTCCTTCGTGCTGAGCTTCGATGACAGATAGGCGATCTTCTCGGTCGCGGCGAAGTCTTCGAGCTTCACCTTGAGCGGCAACAGGGCGAGGAAATCGCGCGTGGTGGCGTTGTCTTCCAGCACGGCGACGACAGGCGTGCCGCTGAGCGTGAATTTGATCTTCATGGTCTTCTGTGCGGATTGGCTATAGGCGGCGCTGGCGAGAGAGAAGGCGGCCGCGAATAGAATTGTTCTCCGGGTCATCGACATGGCGTCACCTGTGCGCGCGCCTTCCATTTGTTTTTCTCTGGCGAATGCTCCGTTTGACGCATGATCGGAAACATTGGCGGAAGTCTAACAATCAAAACCTTTGCTGATTAGCGGCCGCGACGTTCATGCTGTTTTGAGCGCCGCTCACAAACCCAACCGATTGGGTGCGGGGTGGCGAAGCTTCTGGCAGCGCCACCCCTATCGCATCAGCCGCGTCGCTTCTCGAAGATGGTCTTCGCCACCGGCAGCGCTGACATAGCATTGGGCCAGCCGGCGTAGAAGGCCAGATGGGTGATGGCTTCGGCGGCCTGCTCTTCGGTGAGCCCGTTATCCATCGCGCGATTGAGATGGTAGGTGATCTGCTCGACCTGGCCGCTGGAGATCAGCGCAGCAACCGTGATCAGGCTGCGATCGCGCGGCGCAAGGTCCGGGCGCAGCCACAGGTCGCGGAACAGATAGTCCGTGGTGTATTGGACGAGACCCGGCGCGACCCTGCCGAACTGGTCTCCGACGCGCGTCGCGCGGTCGGCCTCGGCCTTCTCGTCGAGCGGCAGGGGCTTGGGGTCGACCTTCGGGAGCTGGTCCGCGCCGATATTGCGCCCGGCGAAGACGTCGCTAACCGGGCCGATGGCGGCCATCGCCTTGCCCCAGCCGGAATAATAGGCGAGATGCGTGATGGTCTCCGAGATCTCGGCGGGCTTCACGCCGCTCTCAAGCGCCTGATCGGCATAGTAGGTGAGCGCACCGGCCTCGCCGCGCGCGATGAGCGCCGCGATCGTGACGAGGCTGCGATCGCGCGGGTTCAGGCCCGGCCGCTTCCAGACGTCGCCGTAAAGGCGGTCCTGCGTGTAGTGCTCGAGCGCCGGCGCGACGGAGCGAACCTGATCCGGTGAGAAGCGGCGACCTTCGGTATTGGGCTGCTGTGCATGTGCGGTCGTTGTCATGATGATAACTCCTAAGACGGTTGCGGTAATGCGTTTCATGTCGGTCTCCCGGTGTTTGGGGTTGTGAATTCCAGCTTGAGAGGCCGTGTGCAACGAGGGAAAAGCCCGCCGTCGACGGCGGGCGTCCCTTAAGTGGCGTGGTCGAACTGGCTTTCGGTGAACGGATCGGCGCGGCCACCGATCAGGGTGATCCTGGTTGCGCCGGCGTCGAATTCGCGCAGCTCGTCAGCGCTCAGGCGGACGGCCGGCGCGCCGACGTTCTCGGCCAGGTGCATGTACTGCGTCGTACTCGGGATCGGGACGATCCAGGGCCGCTGTGCCAGAACCCAGGCCAGGGCGAATTGCGCCGGCGTGGCGCTCTTCCGCTCCGCCCATCCGCGGACGTATTCGTATAGGGCGAGATTCTTCGCCAGTGCCTCCGGCGCGAAGCGCGGGAGATTGTGGCGGCGATCCGTCGGATCGAAGCGGCTGGCGGCATTGACCGCACCGGCGAAGAAGCTGCGGCCGACCGGGCAATAGGGCACGAAGCCGATGCCAAGTTCTTCCAGCGTCGGGAAGATCCGGGTCTCCGGCTCGCGCCACCAGATCGCGTATTCGCTTTGCACTGCGCTGACCGGCTGGACAGTGTGGGCGCGGCGGATGGTGGCGGCACTGGCTTCCGACAGTCCCCAATGCTTCACCTTGCCGGCCTGGATCAGATCCTTGACCGCACCGGCAACGTCCTCGATTGGCACGTTTGGATCGGGGCGGTGCTGGTAGAGCAGATCGATATGGTCTGTCTTCAGGCGCTTGAGCGACCCGTCAACCGCGCGCCGCAGATGATCTGGTTGGCTGTTCAGCGCCGTCGGCTGGCCCTCCTCGACACCGAAGCCGAACTTGGTGGCGATGACGACTTGGTCGCGGACCGGTGCCAGCGCTTCACCGACAAACTCTTCACTCAGATGCGGCCCATAGACTTCAGCGGTGTCGAAGAACGTCACGCCGTGTTCGAACGCTGCCCGGATCAGAGCAATGCTCGACTTGCGGTCGCGCGGTCCGTTGCCATAGTAGCCGACTAGCGGCAGGCACCCCATGCCGACGGCGGACACCTCCAGATTGCCAAGTTTGCGGCTGTCCATGGACTTCTCCCTTTTTGGAATTGCGGCGTTCTGGCTCTCACCGCCGGAGCCCGTGCCTTGAGCGAAAATACTCCCGACGTTCATGAACGATGCTGCGGCAAGCCCGAGGCCAGCCCCGAGGACGGTGCGGCGGCTCGTGACGCCGCGAACGGACATTGGTTCGTCCTGCGCGGGGATATGCGTCATTGCGGTTCTCCTTCCTTTGACAGGTTTGAGCGAATTTTCGCGCTTGCGGTAATGGCGTGGCTTCAGCTTTGAAGCCGTTCGACCAACCGCTGCTGGTATTGGGGCAGTTCCGTCGCCGTGACCGCCTGGAACGCCAGCGGCGGCAGATAGGTCATGCCGCAATGCAAGGCGCTGGCTTTCATCGGCCAAAAGACGTCCGCCAGATCCGTGCCGATCCTGCCCGACCGGCCGTAAGTCGAAGCGCCGCCGCCCGCGGTCGTGACCACGAGCATTTCCTTGCCCTCCCACAAGCCCGGACCGACGCTGCCCCACACGTCGTTCAGGTAGGCTTTCAGCATCGGCGTGATGTTGAACCAGTGGGTCGGGAACAGGGACCCGATCCGGTCATGCCGCCGGGTGAGTTCGCGCTCGTCCCGGCCTTGATGGCACGGGTGTCGAAACCGTAGATGGTTTCCAGATTCCGCACGGTTACGCCGTCGACGCTCTCGGCCGCCTGCTGCAATCCCTTGATCGTGACCGATCGCTCAGGATAGGGGTGGGAAGCGATCAGCAGCGTCTTGATCGCGGTTCTATGCGGCTTATCGGCTGCCTGCGCTGTGCTGACAGTGAGCAATCCACTGCCGACTGTGGCGGCGAGCGCCAACTCGGCTTTCAAAAAATCGCGTCGATTCATCTGGCACCGTCTTTACTGTTCACGCCATCATTGTGAAATTTACTGCGGTGCCGGGGTCACGGTTACCCTTGGAATGCTGCATGGACCTTTGAGGAGCGCTCATAAAACCGAGAGAGCGTCTGGCGAGTATCATCGTCTCTTTCGGTGATCGGAAGGCAAAAGCCCGCACTGTTCATCAGATCGGAGAGCCGAAACCTTCCGACTTCATTTGTTTCCAATGTCGTGAACTGCGCGGCTTGATCGCTGACGACGATTACCAGGCGTAGGCTTGCGGGGCTTCACCGCCGGGGCCGGTCCAGATCTCGTCGATGCACTTCATCGTGTCTTCAGAGAGCGAGATTTCCGTCGCGCGCAGCGTCTCGGTGAGCTGGTCGACCGTGCGAGGCCCGACAAGCGGAGCCGTCACGACGGGATTGTGAAGCAGCCACGCCAAGGCGACGTCGGCCGGCCGTTCGCCAAGATCGTCGCAAAGCGCCTCATACGCCTCCAGTTGTGGGCGATAGCGCTCGATCTCTTCCTTCATCGCCGGACGCGCTCTGCGTCCTGATGCCGCCTTCTTCAACACACCACCGAGCAGGCCGCCGCCGAGCGGGCTCCAGGGGATGAGGCCGAGGCCATAGTGGCGGCAGGCCGGAATCACCTCCAGTTCGACGGTACGGGCTGAGAGGTTGTAGAGGCTCTGTTCCGCCACGAGCCCCATGAAATTGCGCCGGTCTGCCGCGCCCTGCGCCGTCGCAATGTCCCAGCCCGCGAAATTGCTGCTGCCGACATAGATGACCTTGCCCTGCCGGACCAGAAGCTCCATCGCCTGCCAGATTTCTTCCCAGGGCGTGGAGCGGTCTATGTGGTGCATCTGATAGAGGTCGATGTGATCGGTCTTCAGACGCCGCAGGCTGTCTTCGCAGGCGCGCCGGATATGCAGCGCCGACAGGTGACGGTCGTTCGGGCCGAGGCCCATCGGCTGATAGACCTTGGTCGCCAGCACGATATCGTTGCGGCTGCCGCGCTTGGCCATCCAGCGCCCGATGATCTCCTCGGACAGACCGAAACCCTTCTCCATGTCAGGAGACTGGGGACCGCCATAGACGTCGGCGGTATCGACGAAGTTTATGCCGGCCTCCATGGCCGCGTCCAAAATCTGGAAGCTGGTTGGCTCGTCGGTCATCTCGCCGAAATTCATGGTGCCGAGGCACAGACGACTGACCTTCAGGCCCGAACGGCCGAGATGAGCGTATTGCATAACATTTTTCCTTTCGCCATTCTTAAAAAGACGTTTCACGGTGAAGTGTCGAGTGAGGAATTAATCGCTCAACACATCCGGCCGGCACAAAGTTCTATGAGCTGACTGGAGACAGTCTCGGTAACGAACCCTAACGCGGAATCGACGCTTTCGTTACCAGGGTCTGTTGCATGGACCTGTGAGGGCAATTCAGCAGTGTTTCGTGCTGAGATGGGCGAAGCAACCGGGTGTGCCGACTCGGTCTTCGCATCCGGAGGGCTGTGGCTGCGGGGCCCGCCCGATCGCGAGCCGGCATAGAGAGCAAGTTGGTTCTCATGGCATGGCCGGCGCACGAGGCAAGGAGCCTGTGTCCTTCCAATCGAGCGACATGCAGGAATTCAAACACGGGGACGTAGAATGAATGGCACCGACGACAGAGGGTAATATGCAGACAAATCGCGCCGATATTGCAGACCTGACATACTTTCTGGCCATCGCCAGGCACCGCAGCTTCAGCCGTGCCGCGATCGAGATCGGCGTAAGCGCGTCTGCCCTCAGTCATGCCTTGAAGGCTCTGGAGAGCCGGCTCGGCGTGCGACTTCTGAACCGCACGACCAAGAGCGTCACGCTCACGGCCGCCGGCGAATCCCTCGCCTCGGCGATTGGCCAGCCGTTCGAGGTCATCGACACGGCTATGGAGACGCTGAACCGATTTCGCGACGCGCCGACCGGACGGATCCGCCTCAACGTCGCCGTAGAGGCGGCCAATCTGCTGCTGGCTCCGGTGCTGCCTGCCTTTGTGGAGCGCTACCCGGACGTTGAGCTGGATATCGTCGCCAGCAATCGCATGGTCGACGTTACGGACGCGGGCTTCGACGCCGGCATTCGCTACGGCGGCACGGTCCCGGAGGACATGATCGCCCAAAGGCTGTCGGCCAATATTCGTTGGGTGGTGGCGGCGTCTCCGGAATATCTTGGTCGGTTCGGTGTTCCCGAGCATCCCAACGATTTGCTTCAGCATCGGTGTATCAGCAACCGGCTCGGCGACGACCGGATCTACCGATGGGAATTCGAGCGCGATGGCGAGGAGCTGCAGGTTGCCGTCCCGACGTCGATCACCGTCGATCTGGCCGAAACGGGATTGATCGCCGTCCTCGGCGGCGTCGGTCTCATGTACTTCCCGGAACCGCTCGTAGCACCCTACGTCGCGGAGGGCCGGCTGCGGCTGGTGTTACCGGAATGGGCGCCAATGGGCGATGGATTGCACATTTACTATTCGAGCCGGCGTCAGGTGCCGACAGGTCTACGTCTTTTGATCGAACTGGTTCGAGAGCTGCGGCCGATGGGGCTCTGAGCGCAGAATCGAGCGTACTTGAGCCATGGCAGCCGGGGGGCGGTCAAAATGTGATCGTGCGATTGGTCTGAGTTTGATTGCAGGCACTTAGCCGTTCGGCCTTCAAAGGCCCAAATTGGTGGAAATCGCACTGACGACAGAGATCGATGCATTGGCGGCTTGGGCGGACGGCGTTCGGCAGCGTCAGAGCGCTGCGAGGTTGCCATGAAGCCTTGGCGTCCCTCAAGCGCCATGAAGTTGAGCATGGTATTGTTCATGGCGTTGGCGCCAGGTGGTTTTCTAACGTACTGATCCGTAAGAAATATGTATGGCTGTTTATGATCGAATGGGAGTGAGGGGGTTTTATAATTTATTGATTTAAATGTTGAAATTTAATTTCAATAACTATGTCTTCCACATCATCAATGGTCTTTTTCATGGTGCGTGGAGGGTGTACCAAGGGAAAAACGCCGATACCATGCATTGGAGCACAATCCCAACATGGTATCGAGACCCGCCTTAGCATTGACTTCGTTTTTCGCGGCGCGCGATGGTTCAATCCATCACTTCTTGCTGTGTCCATTTCGTTCGAACGTCTTGCGCCACGTTATCCATGGTGGGCATGAGTGCAGATCGGGATATATTCTCACGGCGAAGAATCTCTATTAAGTCGGCTAAATGCTCATGTGCCAATCTAAGCTTCCTAAGTACCGTGATGGCCGGGTTGGCCTCAGAAACAAACTCCTCAATGCCAGGCCGTTTACCACCTGATTTCATAAAATAAATGCCAGACCTGCTAATGGTCGTGAACAGCCCAGCCTGAGCAGCTAAGAACGGGTTGTCGCGAGTAGATGGCCTGACGACTGCGATGGTGGGATCAAATCGTGGGGCGCCATTTGGTGCATTGGGGAATCTGACTCCTTCGATAGAAACTCTCTGTGCATGGCTCTTGTGCAATGCCCAAACGACCAGATGTGCTCCAGCGTTTGCAACCCGCAATGGCTCAACGGCAAAGAATGCGGCGGCCATCGGATCTCGTGTCCAGTCAAGAAGACGTGTAGGTATCCCATGATGCTGTGCGAGAGCCAAGGCAGCCGGCAAATCTGAGAAGCGCAGGAATTCGTCGCCAAATATCGGATTGCGAGGATCCGCCAACCAATCTGGATTGGTAGTTGGATCCGGTCCGAGATTTGTCATCGGTACCGGCATTCCCAGTTCATCACACCTGCTGATGAAGTCCCACACTGGCAAATATTCGGCAGTGGTTTGGATTGTTAGGAGCCTACTAAGCTCGGCATCGCGTGGGCCAAATGCAGCGGAACCGGACCAGTAGTTGGGATGCCAAAACCAGTTGAGATTTTGCGTCGGCTGCACAGCGTCAAAGCGGCGCGTCGCTTCAGTAATACTGTTGTTCAAGATGGTATTCGACGGGCGCCAAGCAGAAGGTAATAACTGCCATTCCTCGTATGCGTGGCCCCGAAAAACCCACGGGCAAGATGCACCTTCCCACCAATGGGAATTGGATGGACGAAGAGCGTCAATAAATTCCTGAGCCGTTGCTGCCACCGCTACTTCGATGCCTTCAGAGGCATTTGTCCAATCAATAGCCAACTCAATTCTCTCCAATTTGACAGGTTTCCCATTCTTCGGCTACGGCAGGCGCCTGATGGGCCGCGTTGAGCTGCGATGTTAGAGAATGGAACAATAGGTCGCTAAGGCTTTGGTCGTCTGAACCAGTCCTTGCCGAAATAGGATCTCCAGATAGCGATCGACGTCGATAGGCGGATTCTTGAGTTGCGCCCGCTGTCGCTGCGCGGCGGCTACCACCGCTGCTGCATCAAGGTCAAAGAGATTCTCCACAAACTCGTCGGGATGTTGAGATTCAACTCCGTAGGAAGCGAGCACGTCCGCTGGAAAATCCCGTTGATTGAAGGTCACGATCACGCTGGCACCGCAGCGGATGGCCGTAGCGAGAACATGGCGATCGTCGGGGTCGGGCAGAGTCAACCCTGCAATGAGATCTTCATACCCATCTACCAAACCATCGGGGATTGCGCGATCCATCAGGTCTGAAGTGCGATCCACCTGTGCACGTGTCAGATCAGGCCTGTTGAGTAGCAAATTGCGTTTCCACTCCTCATGAATGTCGCGACTCCAGCGAGCACGGAACCGTCCCGACAACCCTAGCCACATCAGAAAGTCGCGCAGCGGCGCGGGATAGAGAACACAGGCATCGAAGATGACAGTGAAGGGGGAGTGCCTCATTCGTACCCCATGCCTGATTCCTGAGCTTGGCGGGCGAGTTCGGCCATGGCTTCTTCGCTAGCACGATCGCGTGCATCCTTGTACTGCATCAGGTCCGCGAACCGCACTCGGCGATGCTTCCCCGTTCGATGGAACGGCAGCACGCCATCCTCCAGCAGCTTGACCAGATGAGGGCGGGAGACGTTGAGCATGTCCGCAGCTTCCTGGGTCGTCAGCTCCGCATGGACGGGTACGACTCTTACGGCATTGCCACCAGCCAACTCGGCCAGGATATCGACCAGCAAACGCAGCGCGGAGGTAGGCAACTCCACCTGATGGGCCTGGTTCCGGTCATCGAAGATCTGGATGTGTTGTGTTTCGAAGCGCGTTGCCAAGTAGGCCGCCAAGGCGCGTTGACCTTGCACGGCTGCCTGGACCTCCCGTTCGGCGGGCAGCGTCATCTTGGTTGGGGCAGTGGTGGTCATGGCTAGTTCCTGGGCTGTGAAGCAATCTCAGAGTCTAGCATATTCGAAATAAACGAAAAACGCAATAAACGAAAGATGGGTGGGAGATGACGGGGCCGGATCTCTGTTGTCCTGCTGTGCGGAGCAAGTTCTTTTGACTCAATGGCGTCTGAAGAAGATAAATCGACACCGCTGCGCGTCTGCGTCACTGATGAGCGAGCCGGTGGTTCGCCATGGTATTTTTCGTGTATTGGCGGATCTGTCTGTTTCAATACTCTGATTTAAAACAGCTTTTTCTTCCTATTGATAACTGAGTGGGAGTGATCCCGCATCCGGCCTGAATCGGATGCCAAACGCCGAATCACCCTCGAAGCCCGCGCCACTGCGGGCTTTTTTATTCGCTGACTGGCATTGTCGGGCAAGCTGTGCACCCCCCGGCCACGCCCGTTTCTATGGCGAGGTGAGCGGCGCGCCGGTCGCAGGATGCGGCAGTGGCTGAGTACTTCCATGTGGCATCAAACCGATCTGCGATGCGATCTTCTCCACGTCCGCGGGCGTTGCGGGATTGTAGACGCACATGCTGAGGTCGGTCCGGCCGTCGACCGAGAAGGTGGAATATTCGAACGCTAGCGGGCCGAGCACCGGATGCCGAATCCGTTTGATCGCTTCTCCCTGGATTTCGCGAACGTCGTTGTCTCGCCACATCGCTCTGAACTCGGGACTGAGCCGCGAGAGTTCGTCGACGAGAGGCTCCACCTCCGTTGCCGCGCCGGCACGCGCGGCGTCCACGCGGAATGCACCGATGACGTGGCGCGCCACGCTCTCCCAGTCGTACTGCAAGGCGCGGGCGCGCGGATCGAGGAAGATGGTGCGCAGCACATTGCGCTGATGCGGTGGCAGCGAACCATAGTCGCCCAACATGACAGTGGCTGCCCGATTCCAGGCCAGGACGTTCCAGGTGGCCGTGCGAATGAGAGCCGGGCTCGGCTCGAGGGCGTCGAGGACGCGCTGCAGACGAGGCGTGACGCCATTCTTCTCCTGATAGCGTGCCACGGGCGGTCGCCCAAGGCCGAGCAGAAAGAGGTGTTCGCGCTCGACGTCCGTCAGCATCAGCGCCTGCGCGATCCGGTCCAGTACATCGGCCGAGGGGGCGCCGCCGCGACCCTGCTCCAGCCAGGTGTACCAGGTGGGGCTGATATGGGCGCGCTGTGCCACTTCCTCACGGCGCAGTCCCGGCGTGCGCCGACGCCCCGCGGGAAAGCCGAGTGCCGCGGGATCGAGCCTCATGCGCCTGTCCCGCAAATATGCCCCGAGAAGGTTTTCGTTCGCCTGCTGCATTTGGAGCCTGTTAATCACCTTAATATGATAACGTCACTACTTTACCAGGATAGCTGTAGCACCTAGATTTGTCTCCAGGCAAAACTTGGAGATCGGATCATGCGTGTTTTCGTTACCGGTGCGACCGGATTTGTTGGCATTCCCACCGTAAAGGCCCTGATCGCTGCCGGCCATGAGGTGCTTGGCATGGCGCGTTCGGAGCAAGGCGAGAAATCCCTCGCGGCCATCGGCGCGGAGGTTCATCGCGGCTCGCTCGAAGATGTCGACAGCCTGCGCGCCGGCGCAGCGGCGGCCGACGCCGTCATCCATCTGGGTTTCGTTCACGACTGGTCGAACTTCGCCCGGTCCTGCGAGATCGATCGCCACGCCATCGAAGCATTGGGCTCCGTCCTCGCGGGGTCGGACAAGCTTCTCATCGTCACGGCGGGTACGGCCGGATTGACCGGGCAGGGCCGGGTGGCTACCGAGGACGACGACGTGCCGCCTGATTACCCGCTTCCCCGCGTCTCTGAACAGACGGCGCTCTCGCTCGAGGGCGTGCGTGCCGCGATCGTGCGTCTTCCTCAAGTTCACGATACGGCGCGGCAAGGGCTTCTGACCTATGCCGTTGCCGTGGCGCGGGAGAAGGGCGTGTCCGCCTATGTCGGAGAAGGACGCAACCGCTGGGCAGCGGCGCACATCTCCGACGTCGCTCGTCTTTACCGGCTCGCGCTGGAGAAGAACGAAGCGGGCGCGAAATATCACGCGGTGGCCGAAGAAGGGGTGCGGATGTTCGATATTGCCGATGCCATCGGCCGCGCGTTAAACGTACCCGTCAGATCCATATCCGCGCAGGAGGCGCCGGCGCATTTCGGCTGGTTGGCGACATTCGCCGGCCTCGATCTCGTGGCCTCGAGCGAGAAGACGCGGAAAACGCTGGGTTGGAACCCCACGGGGCCGGGTCTGATTGCCGATCTCGAACGGGTTGACGCGTAAGGCGCGCAAAGCCCGTGCGCCGCTTTGCATGGACGCCGCGCTGTCCCCGTTGTCAACCGGCCGACAGACGTAACCGACGTGACAGGCGTGACAGACGAGAGAGACGTTAGCAGCACTGCGCCAACGCCCGCAGCATGGCGGGCACCTTGTCCTTGCTCGTTATCTGCACGCGCGAGATCAGCGCATGGTCCACGTATGCGAGCCCATACGTGCGCCCGATGTCGTTCTGCAAACGGTGCCAGAGGTGTGTCGTCATTTCCGCGTCGACCATTGCCCGGTGGGCGCGTCCGGTTTGCGGCAGGCACAGCATCTGCGCAAGGCTGGAGAGCCGGTGATTGCGCGCGTGCGGGTAGATGCGGCGCGACGTGAGCATGGTGCATGCAAACGCGTGATCGGCCCTCATGCCGAGTAAAGCCAATTCAGCTTGCCAGAACCGTTTGTCGAAGCCGGCGTTGTGCGCGACGACCGGGCACGCGCCGACAAACGCCGCGGCTTCTCGCATCACTTTCGATGCGGGCGGCGCCGCTGCGATCATGTCATTCGTGATGCCCGTCAGCGCCGCGACGTCCGACGGAATCCGCCGGCCGGCATTCATCAGGCTTTGATAGCGATCGACGATCTCGCCGTCGCGCCAAAGGATGACGGCAATCTCGGTTGCGCGCTCGCCTTGGGCGGGCGACAGGCCCGTGGTTTCGAAGTCGAGGATTGCTACGGTCTGCATGCAGGGGTCGGGGTTCGTCGGCGATCGGTGTGCAAGCATTCGCGCCACGCGATCGCGACATGGGTCAATGCGAATCGATGCATGATTCTACAGACCCTCTGAGCCCGGTCCGATATTCCGTGACATCCCGGCCTGTGGTGCGCCCATATCCGCCTCGTTTCGAGGCGCCGCGCGGGTCAGGGCCGCCACACGCCCGGCCCGGGCGCCATCGGACTCGAGACGCACGCCGCGCCAGCCAGGACCTGTCACGCTCGGCCCCGTGCTGTCGCTCAAACCGAGCGCGTCAGTCCGCCGTCGACCCGAATGTTCTGGCCGGTGATGTAACCAGCGCCGTCCGAAGCGAGAAACGCCACTGTCGCCGCGATCTCCTCGGCCTTGCCGTAGCGCTGCATCGGCACGCGCTCGCGGCGCGCTTCCTGCTGCGGCAGGCTGTCGATCCAGCCCGGCAGGATGTTGTTCATGCGAACGTTCTCGGGCGCATACTTGTCCGCGAACAGCTTCGTGAACGAGGCCAATCCGGCGCGGAACACCGCCGACGTCGGGAACATCTCGCTCGGCTCGAACGCCCACGCCGTCGAGATGTTGACGATCACGCCCGCGCGCTGCTTCTGCATGATCGGCGTGACGAGCCGCGTCGGACGAATCACGTTCATCAGATACGTGTCCATGCCGCGGTGCCAGTCCTCGTCGGTGATGTCGAGGATCGGTGCGCGCGGACCGTGCCCGGCGCTGTTGACCAGCACGTCGATGCGTCCCCAGCGGGCCATAGCGGCGTCGACGAGCCTGGCCAGCGCCTCGCCGGACTGGTTCGAGCCCGTCACGCCCACGCCGCCCAATGCGTTGGCCAGGGCTTCGCCCTTGCCTGACGACGACAGAATGCCGACCTTGAAGCCGTCGGCGGCCAGACGCCGTGCCGCTGCCGCGCCCATTCCGCTGCCGCCTGCCGTAATCAACGCGACTTTTTCTACTGTCATGCTGCTATCCTCCGGGAAAGCCGGCATCCGCTCACAGGCGCGCCGGCGCTTGTCGTCAATGAGAAATCCATGGGCAGCAGCGTAACATCGCAGCGCACCCCACGGGCACCAGATTTCGACACATCATCCAGTAGAAAAACTACACCGTGATCGCACCATGACGGAAACCATCGGCCGACTGCCCTCGCTCAACGCACTGCGCGCCTTCGAGGCGGCGAGCCGACATCTGAACTTCCGGCTTGCCGCCGAGGCGCTTGGCGTGACGCAAGGCGCGGTCGCGCAGCAAATCCGCGCGCTCGAAGCCGAGCTCGGCATGAAACTGTTCGAGCGGCATCCGCGTGCGCTGTCCCTGACCGAGAACGGGCGCCGTTATGCCGGGGGCGTGCGACGCGCCTTCGAACTGCTCACGGAGGCGACGCAGGCGCTGCGTCCCGAGCCGCTGCGGCTGACGATCAGCGTGACGCCCACGTTTGCCGCCAAGTGGTTGGTCCCGCGTTTGCCGGCGTTTCTCGACACGCATCCGGATATCGATCTGCGCATTCTCGCCACCGACCGGCTCTCGCATTTCCAGGCCGATGCCGTGGACCTCGCCGTGCGTTATGGGCGGCCGCCGTTCGGTGCCGGTCTGGTCGTCGAGCCGCTGTTCGACGAGGTGCAGATCGCCGTGGCGTCGCCGCAGGTCATTGCCGCGTCGGGACATCCCGGACAGGCCGGCCTGCACGGGCACGCGTTGCTGCACGATGCGCACAACGCCTGGCCGCAATTTCTCCAGCGCGCCATGCCCGACGCCCCGCTGCATGCGGCCAAGAACATCCGCTTCAACCAGACGGCGCTGGCGATCGACGCAGCGCTTGCCGGCCAGGGGCTCGCGCTTGCGCACCAGGATTTCGTGGCTGCCGACATCGCGGCGGGGCACCTCATCCGACTCTTCGACACGGCGTTGCGCACCGGTGCTGGCTTCTACCTCGTGTATCCGCGCCGCACGCGCCATGCGGCACAGATTGCGAACATCCAGGGCTGGCTCCTGCGGCAGGCGCGCGCCGCGAACCGGCGGACGCAAGCGGGCGCAAGCGGGCGCGCGCGGTGAGAACCGGTCAATGCCCGGCGCGCTGTACAAACCCGTGCCGGCGCGCAAGGTAGGCGACGCCCCATGCGGCGATCGCGAGGAGCAGCAGTACGTGCGGCAGCGCAGCCGCCCCCAGGGTCGAGAGCACGGCGCCGCCGAGAACGCCGCTGCCGGCGAACGACAGGTTGAACACGGTGACGAGCATCGATTGCGCGACGTTCTCGTGCGCGCCGGCCGCGTTGCCGAGCGCCGTCTGGAGTAACGTTGGCGCGCCGCTGAAGCTCAGCCCCCACAGCACGGCCCCGGCGACAAGCACGACCCGGCACGTGGGCCACGCCCCGAAGGCGACGATCACGGCAACGAACGCCGCGAGCGCCAGCAGCACGAGCCGCCGCAGCCAACGGTCCACCCACAGCCCGATTCCCCACAAGCCGACGAGCGTGAACACGCCAAACGTCGAGAGCACCGTGGCAAGCCGCTCGCCCATGCCGGCCGACGCGAGAAACGGTGCGATGTACGTGTAGAGGGTGTAATGCGCGACCACCCACAGCATCACGACCGCGAGGACCGCACGCACGCCCGGCAGCCGCAGCACGTCGCCAACCGGGGCGCGTGTGCCTGGCGCGGCGCCCGGCACGTCGGGCACGATCCATCGCATCCAGCCAGCGAGGACGAGCGCAAAGGCGCCGAGCCCGCCGAACACCCAACGCCAACCGATCATGTGGCCCAGCAGGGCGGCCATCGGTACACCCAGCGCCAACGCGAGCGGCACGCCGAGCATCGCGACAGCCAGCGCACGTCCTTGCCGCGCCGGACTCACGAGGCGACGCGCATACGTCGCGATCTCGCTCCAGGCGAGGCCCGTCGCGAGACCGACGACGAAGCGCGCGGCGAGCGTGATCGCGAAATGCGTCGAGAACGCGGTGACGAGATTGCACGCGGTGAAGCCGAGCAGGGCGGCGATGAGCACCGTGCGCCGCGACCAGCGTTGCAGCAGCGCGGTGAGCGGCACGGCGCCGAGGCCGGCGCCCAGCGCGCACAGCGTGACGAGTTGGCCCGCCCACGATTCGGAGACGGCAAAGCCGTCGGCCAGTTGCGGGAGCAAGCCGGCGGGCACGGTCTCGTTGGCAGCGGCGCAGAAGGTGGCGAGCATGAGCGCGACGAGCGAAGCCCATGGCATGGCCTCGCTGCCCGCGTCCGGGCCGGCAGCCGGGACAGTCCGGGCAGCGTTGGCGCGTTGTGATGACGCGACGCAGGTAGCGCGAGAGCAGGGAGAAGACATGGTCATGATTGCCAATGAAAGCCCCGGGCCGGGGCGACGTGACGTAGTCTGCCAACGCGCGCTATATTTGATAATCCGTCGTGAGATTGAATGACTTTCAAATCCAGATAGAAAATGGCCACTGACAGACTGGGCGACATGCGGCTTTTCACGAGTGCGGCAACACTGGGCAGCCTGTCGGCCGCCGGGCGCAGGCTTGGCCTTTCGCCGGCGGCGGCGAGCGCGCGTCTGGCCAAGCTCGAAGCGTCGCTGCAGACGCGTCTTTTCGTGCGAACGACGCGCGCATTGCGTCTCACCGACGAGGGGCGGGTCTACCTCGCGCATTGCCTGGTGGCCCTGCAGGCCATCGATGATGGCGAGGCGGCGCTGCAGGCGGGCTGTGCGGCGATTCGCGGCAAGATCCGGCTATCGGCGTCGACCGACTTCGGGCTGCACACGCTGTCACCGTGGCTCGACGAGTTCATCGCGCGTCATCCGGACGTGCGCCTGTCGCTCACGCTGACCGATTCGCTGTCCAATCTGGTGCAGGACGACGTCGATCTCGCCATCCGCTTCAGCGAGCCGGACGACGGCACGCTCGTGGCGCGGCGCCTCGCGCCGATGTGCCGGGTGCTGTGCGCGTCGCCGGACTATCTCGCGCGGCATGGCGAGCCGCACACGCCGGAGGCCTTGTCGGCGCATCAGTTCATCGTGCTGGTGACGTCGGCGGGGCCGCTCAATGAATTTCACTTCCGCAAGGGCGAGGCGACGTGGGCGTTTACCGTGCCGATGGCGCAGGCCTGGGAGACGAATGACGGGACGCTTGCGCGCCGATGGGCGCTCGACGGACGCGGCATCGTGCGCAAGACGCTCTGGGATGCGGCGCACGACGTCCGTGCCGGCCGGCTGAAGATACTGCTCTCGGACTACATCGCGAAGGAGCCGGGAGTGTATGCCGTGCGCCATCGCACGCGCTACATGGTGCCGCGGGTGCGGGCGCTGCTCGACTTCCTGATCGAACGGTTCGCCCGGGAATCGGCCGGGTGGCCCGATATCGGCGCGTGTGGGGTTTGACTTCGTGTCATGATACGGCATGGCCCAGATCCCGCTCTTCCCGCTTGGCAACGCCCTGTTTCCCGCCGGGGTGTTGCATCTGCGCATCTTCGAGGTGCGCTATCTCGACATGATCAAGCGATGCCTTGCCGACGGCACCGAATTCGGTGTCGTCGTCTTGCGCCAGGGCAGCGAGGTGAGGCTGCCCGATAGCGTCGAGGAGCCGGCGATGGTCGGCACGATGGCGCGCATCGACGACTGGCGCGCGCCGATGCCCGCGCTGCTCGAACTGGTGTGCCGCGGCACGACCAAGTTCCGGCTTTCATGCGCGCAGCCGGGTAAATACGGGCTATGGATGGGCGAGGCCGAGATGCTGCCCGACGACGCGCCCGTCGAGATCCCGGACGGCCTGCAGATTAGTGCCGACACGCTCGGCAAGTTGATCGCGGGGCTGCAGCGCGATCCCGCACGCGCTGCGAAGTTGCCGCTGGCGCCGCCTTACCGCCTCGACGAGTGCGGCTGGGTCGCCGACCGGTGGGCCGAACTGCTGCCGCTGCCCGCGCACGAGAAGGAAACGTTGCTCGGCATGGCCGATCCCGTCGCGCGCCTCGCACGCATTCAGGCGTTCCTCACCGATCACGGCGTGTTGTCGTGAGGGCTTGCGCCGCCGCACGCGTCGGCAACCGCTCGCGGCCCTCGCGCAAGGCCCGAACGCATTCCCGCCCGCGCGACATCGCGTCTTGCATGGGCGCTTCGGCGCCCCGGTTCGCCAACTCGGGCGACAACGGCTCAGGCGAAAACGCGGCGACAACAACTCAGGCGATAATGCCGCCTGCAACGGTTTCTCTGCTGCCCTCACCGGGCACGCTGCGTGCAGCGTCGCCGCACGGCAGCATCGTCACAGAACACCATGACAGTCCAAGTCCAGATCAACGAAGAACTCAAGGCGTACATCGACCCGCTCACGCCTGACGAATACGCCGCACTCGAGCAAAGTCTGTTGGCCGAAGGGTGCCGTGACGCCCTGGTCCTCTGGGGCGACGTACTCGTCGACGGGCACAACCGTTACGAAATCTGCCGCAAGCACGGCATCGAATTCCGGACGGTGCAGAACACGACATTCCGCTCGATGGAGGACGTCCATCTGTGGATGATCGACAATCACCTCGGGCGTCGCAGCGTGTCGGATTACCAGCGCGGGGTCCTGGCGCTGCGCAAGAAGACCATCCTGGAAGCGCGCACGGCCGCGATTGCCACGGCGCCGCCGGCCGCCGGGGAGGTCGCATCGACCGACGCGCACGCCCCGAAGGACAGCGCGAAGGCTGCCACGGCGCACACCATGGCGCTCACGCGGGCGGCGCTTGCCCGTGCGGCCCGCCTGTCGAGCAACACGCTCGGACAGATCGAGCGGATCCATAACGCCGCCGCGCCCGAACTGGTGGAGGCGGTCAAGCGCGGCGACGTGTCGATCAACGCAGCGGCTGCCGTGTCGACGTTGCCGCAAGCGGCGCAGGTCGCGGCCGTCGCGGCCGGCAAGCAGGAACTGCGCGAGCTGGCGCGCCAGGTCCGCGAGGCGCGTCCCGCCAAGCCGCGCAAGGCAAAGGAAGCGGTCGAGCCGGAAGAGGACGACGGCATGCCGCCGTGGGACACGAGCGCCGATCCCGCGCAGGAGCTTGCCCGTCTGGCTCGCGAGCTCAAGGCGGTGAGCGCGGAGCGCGACGCGCTCAAGAAAAAGGTCGCGCACCTGAGCATTGCGCTGGCCGAGGCGCGGGCCGGCAGGTAAGGCGCGTGCCGCCGCGAAGTGTGCTCTAATCGCGCCATGCGAACTCCCGGACCCCAAGCCCGCCATCAGGCCATCCGCGACACGCTCCGAGACGAGATCTTGAGCGGCGTGCTCCCGGGTGGGTATCAACTGCGTCAGGAAGCGCTGGCCGAGCGTTTCCAGGCCAGCCGCGTTCCCGTGCGCGAAGCCTTGCGGCAGCTCGAAGCCGAGGGGCTGGTCACGCATCACCTGAACCGCGGCGCAACCGTGGCGAGCATGAACCTCGAGCAGTTGTGCGAATTGCTCGACATCCGCGTGGCGCTCGAATGCCACGCGGCAAAGCTGGCGGTGCCGAACATGGCCGAACGCGACTTCCAGCTAATGGAACAGATCCTGGCCGACTACTCGGCCTCGGAAGTCGTGTCGGCGTGGGCCGAATACAACCGGCGCTTCCACCTGGCGCTCTCGGCGCCCGCGAACAACCGGCGTTTGCGCATGCTCATCGAGGAGTATTGCCTGAACACCGATCGGTACTCGCACCTCGCGATGTCGCAGGCCACCGGCAAGGAGAAGCCGCAGCACGACCACTACGAGATCCTGGCGGCATGCCGGCGTCGCGACGTCGGCGCGGTCGTTTCGCTGCTCGAAGCCCACATCCTCGCCACGCGCAACGAAATCAAGGCGCTGGCACGACTGGACAGCAGCTTCCTTTCCCGCGCCACGCTCTGAGCGCGTTCGCCTCACCGCGGATTGGCTCCGTGGGTGTATCAAGTTCATTCCATTTGTGAATTCACGGCACGAATATTGTGCGTTTGTGGGGACTTCTGCCGCTCGTGGGAATTCGACACACTGTGGTTTTGGGTCGCACCGTTCAACCGACGTTGAGCGGCTTGTGCGACGTTTTCGACAGGAGTGGTAGCCATGAATCTTCCCGCCTTCGGCCTGGGCACGTTTCGCCTGAAGGGCCAGACCGTTTTCGACGCCGTCACCAACGCATTGGCGCTTGGGTACCGCGCCATCGACACGGCGCAGATCTATGAAAATGAAGCCGACATCGGCCGAGCGCTGGCCGTATCGAACGTCAAGCGTGACGAGCTGTTCCTCACGACCAAGATCTGGGTGGACAATTTCGCGCAGGACAAGCTGATTCCGAGCCTCAAGGAGAGCCTGTCCAGGCTGGGCACCGATCATGTCGACCTGACGCTCATTCACTGGCCGTCGCCGGGCAACGCCGTGCCGATGGCCGAATATCTGGGTGCATTGCGCGAGGCGCGCGAGCAGGGCCTGACGCGTGCCATCGGCGTGTCCAACTTCACGATTGCGTTGTTGCAGCAGGCTATGGGCATCGTCGGGCCGGGCGAGCTCGCCACCAACCAGGTCGAGTTGAGCCCGTATTTGCAGAACCGCAAGCTTGCCGAGTTTGCCCGCGCGCAGGATATTGCGCTGACGTCCTACATGACGCTCGCCTATGGCAAGGTGCTGGGCGATCCGGTGCTCGCCGGAATTGCCCAGGCGCATGGTGCGACCACGGCGCAGGTCGCGCTGGCGTGGGCGATGCAGCAGGGCTATGCCGTGATTCCGTCGTCGACCAAGCGCGAGCATCTGGCGAGCAACATGAAGGCGCGCGAGTTGCGCCTGAGCGACGACGAGATGGCGCGGATCGCCACGCTCGATCGCAACGACCGGCAGGCCAATCCGGCGTCGCTCGCCCCGGCCTGGGACTGAGCGAGCCAGCGGCGGCGGGCGGGCGTTGGCGAAAAGTTGATGCGCGCGCCTTACCTCAGGTGCTATCGTGGGCGGCATCACGTCCGGTGAGGTGAACGCACCATGGCTGCCAGCCCCGCAAATCCCGCGTCGGTACCGCATTCGTCTCCCTCCAAGATTGCCACGGTGATTCGCGTCACCAGCGGCAACTTCATGGAGATGTTCGACTTCTTCCTGTTCGGCTTTTACGCCACCTACATTTCCGCCACGTTCTTCCCGTCGGGCGACGAGTTCGCGTCGCTCATGCTCACCTTCATGACGTTCGGCGCGGGCTTCCTGATGCGGCCCTTGGGCGCGATCATCCTTGGCGCGTATGTGGACCGGATCGGCCGGCGCAAGGGGCTCATCGTCACGCTGTCGATCATGGCGATGGGCACCATCCTGATCGCCTTCGTGCCAGGCTTCGCGACTATCGGATACGCGGCGCCGTTTCTCGTGCTTGTCGGCCGGCTGTTGCAGGGGTTCTCGGCGGGCGTGGAGCTGGGCGGGGTGTCGGTCTACCTATCCGAGATGGCGACGCCGGGCCGCAAGGGCTTTTACGTGAGCTGGCAGTCGGGCAGCCAGCAGGTGGCGATCATCGTGGCAGCGCTGCTCGGGTACTGGCTCAACAAGTGGCTCACGCCGGCGCAGGTGGCCGATTGGGGCTGGCGCGTGCCGTTCTTCATCGGCTGCATGATCGTGCCGGTGCTGTTCATGATCCGGCGTTCGTTGCAGGAGACAGAGGCGTTTCTGGCGCGCAAGCACCGTCCGGGAACGGGCGAGATATTCCGGTCGATGGTGCAAAACTGGGGGCTCGTCATTGCGGGCATGATGCTCGTGGCCATGACCACCGTGTCGTTCTACCTCATCACCGTATATACGCCGACCTTCGGCAAGTCCGTGCTGAAGCTCTCCACGACCGATGCGCTCGTCGTTACCTTTTGCGTCGGCGTGTCGAACTTCTTCTGGCTGCCGGTGATGGGAGCGTTGTCCGACCGAGTCGGCCGCCGGCCATTGCTGATCGCGTTTACCGTGCTGACCATCCTGACGGCTTACCCCGCGATGGCATGGCTCGTGGTGCAGCCGAACTTCGGCAAGATGCTGCTGGTCGAGTTGTGGCTGTCGTTCCTCTACGCCAGCTACAACGGCGCGATGGTCGTGGCGCTGACCGAGATTATGCCGGTCGACGTGCGCACCGCGGGCTTTTCGCTGGCGTACAGCCTGGCGACGGCATTGTTCGGTGGCTTCACGCCGGCGGTGGCGACAGGCCTGATCGGGCTCACGGGCAACAAGGCGGCGCCCGGCTGGTGGATGACCTTCGCGGCCGTGTGCGGGCTGATTGCCACGCTCGTGCTGTACCGCAAGCGCGGCATGCCGGACGCGGATGCGGCCATGGCGTCATGAAGTGAACGGTAACGGCTGCCGTGCGAGAATAACGCATTGCCGACAGCGGCCAATTGCGCCGTGCGTTGCCGGCCCTGCGGGGATGGCTGCGGACGGCGGCTTTTCGTCAACGTTTCATGAATCGAGATTTACCTCCGACCGACGAGACCTACATGGGCTTAGCGCTGGCGCAGGCGCGCGCCGCGATGGCAAAGGGCGAGGTGCCGGTCGGCGCCGTGGTGGTGTGCGACGGGCGGGTGGTGGCCGTGGGCCACAACTGTCCGGTGGGCGGCCATGACCCGTCTGCGCACGCCGAGATGCAGGCACTTCGCGCGGCGGCACAGGCCTTGGGCAACTACCGGCTTCCCGAATGCGAGTTGTACGTGACGCTCGAGCCGTGCGTCATGTGCGCGGGCGCGATCATGCACGCGCGTATCAGGCGGGTCGTCTATGGGGCGGCCGATCCCAAGACGGGCGCGTGCGGCAGCGTGGTCGACCTGTTTGCGGAACCCCGTCTGAACCATCATGCCGAAGTCGTCGGCGGCCTCATGCGCGATGAGTGCGTTGGCGTGCTTCAACAATTCTTCAGTGAGCGGCGCGCGGCGGCGAAGGCGCGCCGCTCGCCGGCGGCGTCCGAGTCGGGTGGCGCCGGTGCAATCCCAACTCCGGAATCCCCCAACTGATGCAAAACAGGCTTGTCGAACTGATTGCCCCTTCGGGCTACGCGCCCAACGCCGAAGTGGCCGAGCGGGGCGTGCAGATGCTCGAGCGGCTCGGCTACAACGTCAGCAATCGCGAGGCGCTCGCGCGTCGCTATTTGCGCTTTGCCGGCACCGACGCGGAGCGCGTGGCCGAGATCAATCAACTGGCGCGGGGCGACCGTCCGTTGCCCGACATCGTGCTGGCCGTGCGCGGCGGCTATGGGGCGGTGCATCTGCTCGATCACCTCGACTACGAGGGGTTGCATCGTCGGCTATCGGGAACGCCGGTAGCGATCGTGGGCCATAGCGACTTCACGGCCCTGCAACTCGCGTTGCTGTCGCAGGCGCACCTCACCACGTTCGCCGGGCCCATGTTGCTGGCCGACTTCGGTGCCGAGACGCCGAGCGACTTTACGCTCGGCCAGTTCCGGTCGGTGTTGAGCGCGCCCAGCCATAGTGTCGGATGGACGGGCGACGGGGCGAGCGGCGACATCGACGTGGCGGGCCCCTTGTGGGGCGGCAACCTGGCAATGGTGTGCAGCCTCATCGGCACGCGGTACTTGCCGAGGGTCGAGGGCGGCGTGCTGTTCGTCGAAGACGTCAACGAGCCGCCTTACCGGGTGGAGCGGATGATTTACCAGTTGCACCAGACGGGAATTCTGGCGCGCCAGCGCGCCCTGGTGCTGGGAGACTTCTCCGAATACCGCGTGAGCGACTACGACAACGGTTACGACATGGCGGCCATGATCGAGAACGTCCGGCGAGTCGTTGGCATCCCGATCGTGACCGATATGCCGTTCGGCCACTGTCGCGACAAGCTGACCTTGCCGGTCGGCGGACAGGCGAGGCTGCAGACGGCGGGAGCCCAGGTCACGCTCACGCTCACGGGATATCCCTATATCGCGAGCTGAGCGGCCGGCCGAAGGCCGGGAAACCGAGCGCATTGCCATGCCGGGGCACGCCGGGCCGAGTCGACGGCCCGGCGTGCTTTTTTACGGGGCGCGGTTTTCGTCGAAATTTGCCGTCGGGGGGCGGCCTTTGCCCGGGTTTGAGCGCTCGAACGCGTCCATGTGGCGGACGTGGCGGTGCGCAATGCCGTCGCTGAACACCACGGGCGAGGGGCTGGCGACAGAGCGGTGGGGGGCGGTGAGGGGCGGTGAGGGGCGGTGAAGGCGCGGTGAGGGGCGGCCGGGCGGGCGACATGCGGACGGAATGCAGCGGAATGCAGCGAATGCGACGAAAAATGGTGCATTGCGCAAGTGACTATACGTCTGGCCGCAGCCTGACTATCTGATTATGGCTATGTTTAGCGCTCGGGGATTTGGCTAAACTTCATCGATCGTTTCGCTACCAGAAGGATGCCAGGACATCATGGCCAGCAACATCGGAAGTGCCAAGGACTATCCCCGTGACCTCGTCGGTTATGGCCGCCACGTACCGTTTGCCGACTGGCCGGGGCGTGCGCGCATTGCTGTGCAGTTCGTATTGAACTACGAAGAGGGCGGCGAGAACTGCGTGTTGCATGGCGACCGGGCGTCCGAGCAGTTCCTGTCCGAGATCATTGGCGCGGCAGCGTATGAGGCGCGTCACATGAGCATGGAGTCGATCTACGAGTATGGGTCGCGTGCCGGCGTGTGGCGAATCCTGCGCGAGTTCGAGCGTCGTGGTCTGCCGCTGACCGTGTTCGGCGTGGCGATGGCGATGCAGCGTCATCCCGAGGTGACGGCCGCGTTCCAGGAGCTCGGACATGAGATCGCGTGTCATGGCTGGCGCTGGATTCACTACCAGAACATCGACGAGGCGACCGAGCGCGAGCACATGCGCATTGCCATCGACATCTTCAAGGAGATGACGGGCAGCGCGCCGCTGGGCTGGTACACGGGCCGGGACAGTCCCAATACGCGCCGGCTGGTGGTCGAGCACGGCGGCTTCGTGTACGACTCCGACAACTATGGCGACGACCTGCCGTTCTGGACGCAGGTGCAGACGAGCCGAGGCGAAGTGAAGCCGCATCTGGTCGTGCCCTATACGCTCGATTCCAACGACATGCGCTTTGCCGCGCCGCAGGGTTTCAACACGGCGGATCACTTTTTCCACTATCTGCGTGATGCGTTTGACGTCTTGTATGCCGAGGGCGACGAGGCGCCGAAGATGTTGTCGATCGGAATGCATTGCCGGCTGCTGGGCCGTCCGGGCCGATTCGCGGCGTTGCAGCGCTTTCTCGATCACATCGAGAAGCACGATCGTGTGTGGGTGTGCCGTCGGATCGACGTGGCGCGCCACTGGCAGGAGCGCCACCCGTTCGTGGCGGCCTGAGATGTTGAGAGCGACTGCCGCGTCCGGGAAAACGGCGGGCGGTCAAAGCAGATTGAATCCGACAGGCGTCATCGGGCTGCGCGAGTACGTGCGGCGGGGCGCCACCATGTTCTGCAGGAGAGCAGTCAATGAACGCCCCGTTGCCTATGACCCGACGTACCGTTGCCGAGCTTTCGGCGTTGCCGCGTGCCGAGTTCGTGGCCGCGCTCGACGGCATTTTCGAGCACTCCCCGTGGGTGGCCGAAGCGGCTTGGGAGGACCGACCGTTCGCCACGGTGGCGGCATTGCACGACGCCATGTGCCAGGCCGTCATCAACGTGGGCGAGGGGCCGCAGCTCGACCTCATTCGCGCGCACCCCGAGTTGGCCGGCAAGGCCGCGGTGCGCGGCGAGCTGACGGCCGAATCGACGCGCGAGCAGGCGGGGGCGGGTCTCGACCAGTGCAGCACGGAGGAATTTGCGCGGCTCACCGAGCTCAACGACGCGTACAAGGCCAAGTTCGGTTTTCCGTACATTCTGGCAGTGCGTGGGCATACGCGCAGCAGCATCATCGAGAACTTCGCGAAGCGGCTAGAGAACAGCCGGGCCGACGAAATCGAGGAGTGCCTGCGCCAGATTTTCCGGATCGCGAGTTTCCGGTTGCAGGACCTGGTGAGCGACTGAGCGCTTGCCATCGGGCGGCGAGACGTCGCCCGGATTGTTTTCAAGAGAATCGAAGTTCAGTTTCAGGACATTACCGAGCATCAAGGAGTTGGCATGGCCCTCGCCCCGCAAGATCCGAACGCACCGGAATTCGTGCGCCGTTACGTCAATCTGGCCGATCCGCGTCTGG
>NZ_CABPSC010000008.1 GCF_902459585.1 Pandoraea nosoerga | reverse complement strand
GGCGCGGCGGCGGCCGGCGCAGCGGCTTCGGCCGGCTTGGCGGCGACCGGCGCAGCAGCGCCTGCCTTGGCTTCGGTGTCGATCTTGGCGATGACTTGTTCGGACGTCACGGTGTCGCCGGCCGAGGCGCTCACTTCGACGAGCACGCCGGCGGCGGGCGCCGGTACTTCGAGCACGACCTTGTCGGTCTCGACTTCGATCACGGTTTCGTCCTGGGCAAAGGCTTCACCGACTTTCTTCTTCCAGTCGAGCAGCGTGCCTTCGGAAACCGACTCGGAAAACTGGGGGACTTTGACTTCAACAATGGCCATTTCTGGATCCTGGATTCGATAGACGTTCAATTCGGAAATACGGCAGCGGCCGTCCCTGGGGGGAGGACGACCGCTGTAGGACCTAACCGCTTACTGCACCACGGTCGCGCCCTTGAGGCGACCGAAAGCCGTATCGAGCAACTGCTTGAGTTGTTCGTAGTGCTTGGCGTAGTAGCCCACGGCAGGCGAGGCCGAAGCCGCGCGACCCGCGTAAGCCAGCTTCTGACCGGCGCTCATGCTCTCGATCAGGTGGTGTTCGATGTAGAACCACGGACCCTGGTTTTGCGGCTCGTCCTGGGCCCACACCACTTCGGTGAGGTTTTCGTACTTCTTCAGCTCGCTCTCGAACGCTTTGTGCGGGAACGGGTAGAGCTGTTCCACGCGAATGATCGCGACGTCGTTCGACTTCTCTTCGCGACGACGGGCGACCAGGTCGTAGTACAGGCGGCCCGAGCAGACGATCACGCGCTTGACCTTCTTCGCGTCGATCGAAGCGTCGGTCTCGCCGATGACCGTCAGGAAGCTGCCCTTGGACAGTTCCGTCAGCTCGCTCACGGCTTCCTTGTGGCGCAGCAGCGACTTCGGCGTGAACACGATCAGCGGCTTGCGCAGCTGGCGGATCATCTGACGGCGCAGCAGGTGGAAGATCTGTGCCGGCGTGGTCGGCTGGACCACTTGCATGTTGGTATCGGCGCACAGTTGCAGATAGCGCTCGATACGTGCCGACGAGTGCTCCGGACCCTGGCCTTCGTAGCCGTGCGGCAGCAGCATCGTGAGGCCCGAGACGCGGCCCCACTTCACTTCACCGCTCGAGATGAACTGGTCGATCACGACCTGCGCACCGTTGGCGAAGTCGCCGAATTGCCCTTCCCACAGCACCATCGTGTTCGGCTCGGCGGTCGAGTAACCGTACTCGAAGCCCAGCACGGCTTCTTCCGAGAGCACCGAGTCGATCACCGTGAAGCTCGCCTGACCGTCGGCCACGTGTTGCAGCGGCACGTAGGTGCCGTCGTTCCAGCGCTCGCGGTTCTGGTCGTGCAGCACGGCGTGGCGGTGCGTGAACGTGCCACGGCCCGAGTCCTGACCGGTCAGGCGCACGGCGAAGCCCGACGAGACCAGCGACGCGAACGCCAGGTGCTCGCCCATGCCCCAGTCGAGCGGCTGCTCGCCCTTGCCCATCTTTTCACGGTCCTTGATGACCTTCTCGACGAGCGGGTGAACCTTGAAGTTGGCCGGAATCGTGGTGATACGCTCGGCCAGGCGCTTGAGTTCGTTCAGCGGCACGGCCGTATCGGCGGCGTCCGTCCACTTCTTGTTCAGGAACGGCACCCAGTCGACCGCGTACTTGCTCTTGTAGTTCGAGAGCACCGGGTCGATGGTGTGATGGCCTTCGTCCATGGCCTGGCGATAGGCCTTCACGAAACCGTCGCCCTCTTCGGCCGTGATCACGCCTTGCGTGACCAGCTTCTCGGCGTACAGCGCGCGCGTGCCCGGGTGTTGCGCGATCTTCTTGTACATCAGCGGCTGCGTGACCGCCGGGGTGTCCTGCTCGTTGTGGCCCAGCTTGCGGTAGCAAACGATGTCCACGACGGCGTCCTTCTTGAATTCCTGACGGAAATCCAGGGCCAGCTGCATGGCCAGCACGACCGCTTCCGGATCGTCGCCGTTCACGTGCAGCACCGGCGCTTCGATCATCTTGACCACGTCCGAGCAGTACGTCGTCGAACGGGCGTCGCGCGGGTCCGACGTGGTGAAGCCGATCTGGTTGTTGATGACGATGTGTACCGTGCCGTGCGTGCCGTAACCGCGCGTTTGCGCGAGGTTCAGCGTTTCCATCACGACACCCTGGCCTGCGAAGGCCGCGTCGCCGTGGACTTGCACCGGCAGCACGCTGGCCGCGTCGGCTTCGCCGCGACGGTCCATACGGGCCTTGGCCGAGCCTTCGACCACCGGGTTCACGATTTCGAGGTGCGACGGGTTGAACGCCAACGACAGGTGGACCGGGCCGCCGCTCGTCGAGACGTCGCTCGAGAAGCCCTTGTGGTACTTCACGTCGCCTGCCGGCAGGTCGTCCACGTGCTTGCCTTCAAATTCGGCAAACAGGTCCGATGGCATCTTGCCGAGGGTGTTGACCAGCACGTTCAGACGGCCGCGGTGGGCCATGCCGATCACGATTTCCTGCACGCCCTTCGCACCGGCGTGATGGACGAGCTCGTCCATCGCCACGATGAACGACTCGCCGCCTTCGAGCGAGAAGCGCTTCTGGCCGACGAACTTGGTGTGCAGATAACGCTCGAGGCCTTCGGCGGCCGTCAGGCGTTCGAGGATGTGTTTCTTCTTCTCTGCGCTGAAGTTGGGCGTAGCGCGCACCTTCTCCAGACGCTCCTGCCACCAGCGCTTTTGCACCGGATCGCTGATGTACATGTACTCGGCGCCGATCGAGCCGCAGTACGTGTCGCGCAGCGCCTTGAGCAGATCGCGCAGGCTGGCTTGCTCAAAGCCGAAATACGTGTTCTCTGCCGAGTACACGCTGTCCATGTCGGCTTCGGTCAGGTCGTAGAAAGCGGGTTCCAGCTCGGGGATGGCCGGACGTTCCTGGCGCTTGAGCGGGTCCAGGTTGGCCCAGCGGGCGCCGAGGAAGCGGTAAGCGGCAACGAGCGACTGCACGTGCACCTGCTTGCGGGCCACGGCCAGATCGGAGGCGCCGGCGCGCGACACGAAGGCATTGGCCTTGGCGCGCTGGGCGAACGACTCGACGATCGGGGCGTGAGCCACGTCGTTGGCGTTGGAACCATCAACAGCGGGGACGTTTTGCAGTGCGTCGAAGTACTGACGCCAGTTGTCCGGCACGGACGCCGGATTATCAAGATACGATTCGTACAGTTCTTCGACGTAGGGGGCATTGCCGCCGAAGAGGTACGAGTTCGCTTGGAATTGTTCCATCAAACTCATTTTGCGCTCACCTTTTCTACGAGTGTCTCGAGAAATAGCGGGTTACGAAACCTTCCGCGACACGGCCTGACCGAATAGCGGATTGCGAGAATCAAGTGGTGCTTGGAAGGACCTGATCAATCACGGCGTGGAGCATAGCACGTTTTCCCGAGACCCACCCCATCGGAAAGCCGTCGCGCGGACGCTCGCGGCGTATCCGCCACATGGGTCGCGGGCCGCCCCGCCAGCGCACTCGAACGCCCGTTTGCCGGGACGGCGGCATGCGAGTGTCGGTGGCCTCACTGCCATCTGGCCGCTATCGCGCGCCGCCGCCCGCCGCCTCACGCGTGTGGCTTGGTCGGGCCCGCTTATGCTTATATGGAAATTGGATATATAGGAATTAAATTTTATTATTTTAATTTCTAATCGGTGACCGATATCGTGTCGACTATCCCCTTGCCGGTCCACCCGGGGGTGGCTTGACGGGTCAGACCCGCCCGGGCTTCCGTGCTGGTCCGGCCCCTGGAGCCCACAACGACATGCAAGAGACGACGCCTCTCACCGCCCAGCAAGCCCAGTTGCTCAGCCAGCTGGTCGACGGCCTTTCCACCGAGCAGCTCGCCTGGGTGCGCGGCTTTCTCGCCGGCATCAATCACTCGGTGCGCCATGCCGGCGCGCAGGCGCCCGCGGCCGGCACGGGCAGCGCCGCCGCCCCCCAGCTGACCATTCTGTACGGTTCGCAAACGGGCCATGCGCAGGAAGTGGCCGAGCATGCCAAGGCGCGGGCGGTGGCGGCGGGCTTCAAGGTCGACCTGTTCGCGATGGGCGACTACAAGGCCTCGCGTCTGAAGAACGACAAGTTGCTGCTCGTGGCGGTGTCCACGCAGGGCGAAGGCGAACCGCCCGACGACGCTCGCGACTTCTACGAATTCCTGCACGGCGAGAAGGCCCCGAAGCTCGAGGGCACGCGTTTCGCCGTGCTGGGACTGGGTGACTCCAGCTATGAGAAATTCTGCCAGGCCGGCAAGGACTTCGACGCCCGCCTGGCCGCTCTCGGCGCCGAGCGTCTGGTCGCGCGCGTCGACAGCGACGTCGACTACGACGGCCCGGCCGAGCGCTGGATCGAAGAGACGGTCGAAGCGCTCAAGCGCGTGGCCGCTCCGGCGGCCGCAGGCAAGGCCGGCGCCGCCGACGGCTTCAGCCTCGCCTCGCTGGCCGGCGCCGTGGCCCCCGCCGCTGCTGCGAGCCAATACAGCCGCAAGCACCCGTTCGACGCTACGGTGCTCGAGAACCTCACGCTCTCGGGCCGCGGCTCGTCCAAGGAAGTGCATCACATCGAACTCTCGCTCGAAGGCTCGGGCCTCACCTACGAACCGGGCGATGCGCTCGGCGTGGTCGTGAAGAACGACGAGACGCTCGTCGACGAACTCATCGACACGCTCGCGCTCGACCCGCAAGCCACGACGACCACGCAGGACAGCACGCTTTCGCTGCGCGAGGCGTTCCTGCGCGCCTACGACATCACCACGCTCTCGCGCGCCTTCCTCGAGAAGTACGCCGCACTGGCCGAATCGACCGAGCTCAAGGCATTGCTCGCCGCCGGCAACGAGACGGCGCTGCGCGACTATCTGTACGGCCGCGACGTGCTCGACGTGGTGCGCCAGTTCCCTGTGCGCAAGGTGAAGGCGGCCGAGTTCGTGGGCACGCTGCGCACGCTGCAGCCGCGCCTGTATTCGATTGCCTCGAGCCTCGCGGCAAACCCCGAGGCCGTGCACATCACCGTGGGCGCCGTGCGCTACGACAGCCACGGTCGTGCCCGGCGCGGCGTGGCCTCGACCTATCTTGCCGACGTCGCCCGCGAAGGCGAAACGGTGCCGGTGTACATCGAAGCGAACCGCAACTTCAAGTTGCCCTCGGACAGCAGTGCGCCGGTCATCATGATCGGGCCGGGCACCGGCATCGCACCGTTTCGCGCGTTCGTGGAAGAGCGGCAGGCGCTCGACGCGCCGGGCAGGAACTGGCTGTTCTTTGGCGATCGCAACTTCCGCACCGACTTCCTGTATCAGCGCGAATGGCAGCGTTACGTGAAGGACGGCGCGCTCACGAAGATCGATCTCGCGTTCTCGCGCGACGGCGAAGACAAGGTCTACGTACAGCACCGCATGCGCGAGCAGGGCAAGGAGCTCTACGCCTGGCTGCAGGAAGGCGCCTATCTTTACGTGTGCGGCGACGCCGACCAGATGGCGCGCGACGTGAATACCGCGCTCGTGGACATCGTGGCCGAGCATGGCGGCCTGGCGCAAGACGCCGCCGCCGAGTACGTGAAGACGCTGCAGCGCGAAAAGCGCTACCAGCGCGACGTGTACTGATCGATCGCGGCGCCTGCCCGCGGCGCGATAGTGCGATCCCGGCCGGCGCGCGAACGCGCCCGCCAGGGTCGATGACGGCGCCCCGATGTCCGTACCCCGATAACTGCACCCGACAACTGCACCGACAACAGCAGCCCACATGACGCAATCTACGCAAGCCAACGCCACCTCGGCAGCGCGCTCCGAGGTCGAGAAGATCAAGGACGTCAGCAACTACCTGCGCGGCACGATCGCCGAAGGTCTGGCCGACCCGCTCACCGGTGCGATCTTCGAGAAAGACGCGCAACTGCTCAAGTTCCACGGCTCGTACATGCAGGACGATCGTGATCTGCGCGCCGAGCGTCAGAAGCAGAAACTCGAGCCCGCCTATCAGTTCATGATTCGCCTGCGCATGCCGGGCGGCGTATGCACGCCCGCGCAATGGCTCAAGCTCGACGACCTCGCGCAGAAATACGGCGGCAATACGATTCGCCTGACCACGCGCCAGACCGTGCAGTACCACAACGTGCTCAAGCATCAGCTGCGCCCGCTCATCAAGGGCATCGACGAAGTGGCAATGACCAGCATTGCCGCGTGCGGCGACGTCAACCGCAACACGCTCGTCTCCAACAATCCGCACCTCTCGCCCGCGCACGCCGAAGCCCTCGAGTGGTGCCGCAGGATCGACCAGCACCTGCTGCCCCAGACCACCGCGTATCGCGAGATCTGGCTTGGCGACAAGCGCCTGGGTGCGGGCAAGGAAGACCATGAGCCCATCTACGGCAAGCATTATCTGCCGCGCAAGTTCAAGATCGCCATTGCGATTCCGCCGAACAACGACGTCGACGTCTACGCAAACGATCTGGGCTTCATTGCCATCGTGAACGACGAGGGCAAGCTCGAGGGCTTCAACGTGAGCGTGGGCGGCGGCATGGGCATGACGCACGGCGACGCGGCGACCTACCCGCGCACGGCGACCGTCATCGGTTACACGCCGGCCGAGCGCATCGTGGAAGTGGCAGAGAAGGTGCTGCTCGTGCAGCGTGACTTCGGCGACCGCACGAACCGCAAGCATGCGCGCCTGAAGTACACCATCGACGATCGCGGCGTGGAGTGGTTCAAGGAAGAACTCAATCGCTACCTGGGCTGGAACCTGGCGCCGGTGCGCCCGTTCACGTTCACGACCAACGGCGATGAGTACGGCTGGCTCAAGGGCGCGGACGACCTGTGGCACCTCACGCTCTTCATCCAGAACGGCCGCGTGAAGGACTGGGACGACTACCGCCTGATGACGGGCCTGCGCGAGATCGCCCGGATTCATGATGGCGACATTCGCATTACCGGCAACCAGAACCTGATCATCGGCCGGGTGAGCGAAGCCGCCAGGCCACGCATCGATGCGCTGGTTAAGGAATTCGGCCTGCTCGACGGCAAGCACCAGAGCGCGCTGCGCATCAACTCGATGGCGTGCGTGGGCTTCCCGACCTGCGGCCTGGCGCTCGCGGAAAGCGAACGGGCGCTGCCGGATCTGGTCACGCGTCTGGAAAAGGTGCTCGACGAAGCCGGTCTGGCCGGCGAGCCGATCACGATTCGGACGACGGGCTGCCCGAACGGTTGCGCGCGTCCGTACCTCGCCGAGATCGGCCTGGTCGGCAAGTCGACGGGCAAGTACAACCTGTACCTCGGCGCGGGCTTCCACGGCCAGCGCCTCAACAAGCTGTACAAGGAGTCGGTGAGCGACGACCAGATCGTGGCGGAACTCACGCCGCTGTTCCAGCGCTATGCGAAGGAGCGCGAGGCCGGCGAGAAGTTTGGCGACTTCCTCGTGCGCCAGGGCGTGGTAAAGGAAGTCATCGAGGCCCGCGAGGATTTCCACGGCTGAGCCCCGGTGGGCCGGCAGGGTCGCGAAGCCCCTGCGGCGATCGTCATCAGGAAAAACGCCATGGCAAGCCATGGCGTTTTTTTATTGCGCGACGAACGGACGTCGGTGCCGGAGGGCCTCAGTCGCTACTGCCGGAATACGGCACGATGCAGCGCTTGACAGTGGCCTCGAAATCGCGCGACAGGTTGCTGCCCGGCGTTTCGAAGTACTGGATGCGCGCACCGAAGCCGCCCTGGCTGATGTCGACATACGGGTTGTACGTGGCCTTGCCTTCGGCGTCCGGCCCGCGATAGACACGCACACGGTCCCATCCCTGGCGGGCATACGAGGTCGAGTCCACGTTCGGCGCGAGCTCGCTCCAGCCGTGATAGATGCAGTTGAGCACCATGAAGCGATCGGCCCCGGTGCCCTGGTCGAGCAGTCGTCCCGTTGCCGGGTCGGGCCGGCTCATCTGGTTGATCGGGCCACAGCCGGCCAGAACGGCCACCGCCGCCATCAGCGCCACTCGCTTCATACTTCGACACCCTCAACTGAGCAAAAGATGGGCAATGTTACCCGGTTCGGCGCGCCACCGCCATGAACCCGTCGCTATGCCGCCAGCGACAACGGGGGGCTGCCCACCGCGTGCAGCGCGGCTCGCGCGGCGCCGGCGCCGGCCTGCCGCTCGTCGCCGAGCCGAAAGCGCGCCATCTCCTCGCGCAATGCCGCGGTCTGGTCTTCGAGCGACGCCGCCGCCGCCGCGGCCTGCTCCACGAGCGCCGCGTTCTGCTGCGTGACGGTGTCCATCTGCGTGACGGCCTGATTGACCTGCTCGATTCCCCCGCTCTGCTCGTCGGACGCCGCCGAAATCTCACCCATGATGTCGGTCACGCGCTGCACCGCCTGCAGAATGTCGTCCATCGTGCGCCCCGCTTCGGCCACCAGCGACGAACCGTCGCTCACCTTTTGCGCCGAAGTCTCGATGAGCGCCTTGATCTCGCGCGCGGCCGTGGCGCTGCGCTGCGCGAGCGTGCGCACTTCACCGGCCACCACCGCGAAACCGCGGCCCTGCTCGCCGGCGCGCGCCGCTTCGACGGCCGCGTTCAGCGCAAGGATATTGGTCTGGAACGCAATGCCGTCGATCACGCCGATGATGTCAACGACCTGTGTGGAGCTCGCCGAAATGCCCTGCATCGTCTCGACTACGCGTTCGACCACCTGGGCGCCGCGCGCGGCAATGTCAGAGGCGTTCACGGCGAGCTGACTCGCCTGGCGTGCGTTGTCCGCGTTCTGCTTGACGGTGGCCGTCAACTCTTCCATCGACGACGCCGTTTCCTCGAGCGAGGCGGCCTGCTGTTCCGTGCGTGCCGACAGGTCGGTGTTGCCCGCCGAGATCTCGGCCGTGGCGGTGGCCATCGCGTCGCAACTGCGCCGCACGCCGCGAATGGTGCTCGCCAGGCGCGACTGCATCGTCTCCAGGCCGCGCATGAGCATGGACATTTCGTCCTTGCCCCGCACATGCACCGGATTGTCGAGATGGCCGGCCGCGATCTGCTCGAAGTGGGCCAGCGCCTCGGCCAGCGGACGCATGATCGCGCCTCGCAGCGAGAAATAGCACGCGACGGCGAGCAGCACGCCCACGACCGTGGCGCCGATGCTCACCCAGCGAAATGCCGTGAGCTCCGCCATCGAGGCTTCGTATGTCTCGCGGCCGAGCGTCATCTTGTAGTGCGCGAGCGCGTCGCTTGCCGCCGTGAGCGCGGCGTAGTACTTCGGCAGCGCGTTCATCGTGAGTTCGTCCATGGCCGTGCGATCGCGCGCGTCGATGGCGGCGAGCATCGGCTCCATGCCCTTGTCGAAGAACTCGGTGCGACGTCTGGCGACGTCGTCGGCGAGGCGCTGCTCCTCGGCGCCGCGCGGCAGCGCCAGATAGGCCGTCCAGGCCGCGTTCGCGTCCTTGATCATGTTGCGCGCACGCGCCGCCACCTTGTCCGCGTCGGGCGACTCGGGGTGCAGCACCACACGATCGAGAATGGCGCGCGTGCGCGCCAGCGTTGCATTGTCCTTGCCGAGCGCCACCGTCGCCGCAAGGTGATTGGCATAGGTCTCGCGAAGCGCATCACCGGTGCGGGTCATGCCGGCAACGCCCAGCGCGCCCAGCACAATCAACAATACGGCCAACAGCGCCATCGTCATGCCAAGGCGCGCCTTGATCGAAAAGCTCCGCAACATACTGTCGTCTCCATCTCCGTGTCGGGTTTCTCACCCCCTGCCCGGCCTCTGTCGGACCGGTGCTACTTGTCACATCGGCGCTTCAAACGCCAGACTTGAGCATCCTGCGGGTATACGCGGTCATGCGCCAAGGTGCGGGCGCACATTCGGTTGACGCAAATCAATCCGCGATCCCGCCAGGCGCCGAGCGCCCGGTGTCTTGCGCAGCAAAACCGAAAAACTGGCAAGGTGGGAGTCATGCATCGCACGCCAGGCCATTTTCATACGTAATTTTTATATATCGAACAAATTCATTCATCGCCATGATCGAAGGACTGGAAAGATTGCTGGCTTCCGGCAAGGACAACGCGCTGCTGCGCTTCGGGCTCGGCAAGGCCTATCTGGACGCGCAGAACTTCCCCGTTGCGGCCGAGCACCTCACCCGTTGCGTCGGGTTCGATCCGGCCTACACGGCGGCCTGGAAGCTGCTGGGCAAGGCGCGCCAGGGCGCGGGAGACGTGGACGGCGCGCGCGAGGCGTGGACCCGCGGCATTGCCGCCGCGCAGGCGCACGGCGATCGTCAGGCCGAGAAGGAAATGACCGTCTTCCTCAGGCGGCTGGGCTGACGATGCGCCGCCGGGCATGGGCCGGAGGGGAGCCGGAAGTGGGTCGGAAGCGGGCCGGAAGTGGGCCGGAAGTGGGCCGGACCGGGACCAGAACAAGAACCGGGCAGGCCGTCGGCGCTCGACTGACGTACACGTCAATCGCGTGGTATCGTGCAGCTTCCGTATTCGAGGCGCAACGAACATGCCTGCAACATCGACCTGGCTGGCCTTCGCGCTGGTCGCCATCGGAATGGCGCTCACGCCGGGACCGAACATGATGTATCTGGTCTCGCGCTCGTTGTGTCAGGGGCCGGCTGCGGGCCTCGTTTCGCTGGGCGGCGTCGCGCTCGGTTTCGTCTTCTACATGTTGTGCGCGGCTTTCGGGATTACCGCGCTGCTCTTCGCGGTGCCGTATGCCTACGACGTGCTGCGCTTCGGGGGCGCCGTGTACCTCGCCTGGCTGGCGTGGCAGGCGCTCAGGCCGGGCGGCCGTTCGCCGTTCGAGGTGAGACCGCTCGAGCGCGACAGCAACCGGCGCCTGTTCCTGATGGGACTGTTCACGAGCGTGCTCAATCCGAAGATCGCCATGCTCTACCTGGCCCTGCTGCCGCAGTTCGTGCACCCCGAGCACGGCAGCGTGCTCACGCAGTCGCTGGCACTGGGCGTGACGCAGATCGTCGCCAGCGTGATGGTGAACGCCAGCGTGGCGCTGTCGGCCGGCGCCATCGCCGCGTTCCTCGGCCAGCGGCCGGGCTGGCTGCGCGTCCAGCGCTGGCTCATGGGCGGTGTGCTCGGCGCGCTGGCGCTGCGCATGGCGACCGAGGCGCGCCGCTGAGCGGTGGCCGTGCCTCCCGATTTTTGGAGGGGCTCGCGCCGGGCATGGCATACTGCACCGATTTCGCCGCGCGGCGGGGATCCACGCAGCGCTAGGCCGGCTGGCCTGTTCCCATCCTGCAATTTTCGTTGGGTATGTCCTTGAAGCATTGTTTGCCGCCTCGTGCGCCGTCCCGTGCGGCGCACCGCAATTCCCCCGTCTCCCTCTCCCGGACGCCTTCGAGCCATGATCCGGGCCCCGGCTCCCCGGAAAGTTCCGGTCGCTCTGGTTACTTGGGTCGTGTTGGCGCCCAACGCGGCTTTGGCACGCTCGGCGTCGTCATCGCCTCGCTCGGCGGACTGGCGATCGTCGGTGCGCTGCTCGTGGGCTATGCGCTCATCGTCATGCGGCCGAACCTGCCGCCGCTCGATGTCATCACCGATTACCGGCCGAAGGTGCCGCTGCGCGTGTACACGTCCGATAACGTGCTGATCGGCGAGTTCGGCGAGGAACGCCGCAGCCTCGTGACCATCGACCAGATTCCCGACGTGATGAAGAAGGCCGTGCTCGCGATCGAGGACTACCGCTTCTACGATCACGGCGGCGTGGACTTCATCGGCATTCTGCGTGCCGGCGTGTCGGACGTGCTGCACGGCGGCGCGGCGCAGGGCGCGAGCACGATCACCATGCAGGTCGCGCGCAATTTCTTCCTCTCGCGCGAGAAGACGGCCACGCGCAAGATCTACGAAATGCTGCTGGCGTACAAGATCGAATCCGCGCTGTCGAAGGACAAGATTCTCGAGCTGTACATGAACCAGATCTATCTGGGGCAGCGCGCCTACGGGTTCGCGAGCGCCGCGCGCATCTACTTCGGCAAGGATCTGAAGGACATCACGCTCGGCGAAGCCGCCATGCTCGCCGGCCTGCCCAAGGCGCCGTCCGCCTACAACCCGATCGTCAATCCCAAGCGCGCGAAGATCCGTCAGGAGTACATCCTCAAGCGCATGCTCGATCTGGGCTACATCACGCGCGGTCAATACGAAGACGCCCTGCACGAGCCGATCCGCACGCGCACGTCGGGCAACGAGTACAACGTGCATGCGGAGTACGTGGCCGAAATGGTGCGCCAGGCCGTGTACGACGAGTACAAGGACGACGCCTACACGCGCGGCCTGAGCGTTATCACGACCATCGATTCGAAGAAGCAGCAGGCCGCGTATGAAGCGGTGCGCATGGGCGTGCTCGACTACGAGCGACGTCACAGCTATCGCGGGCCCGAGGGCTTCGTGGAGCTGCCCGCGGCCATGCCCGATCGTCAGCAACTCATCGAAGACACGCTGCTCGAACATCCGGACAACGGCGATCTGATCGCCGCCGTCGTGGTCGCGGCAAGCGCGTCGCAGGTCACGGCGGTGCCGCTCTCGGGCGACGCGGTCGTCGTCTCCGGCGACGGTATCGGCTTCGCGGCCCCGTCGCTCTCGGCCAAGGCGAGCGAGAAGCTGCGCATCCGTCCGGGCTCGATCATTCGCGTGATGAAGGACGCGCGCGGCAAGTGGCGCATCACGCAATTGCCGCAAGTGCAGGGCTCGCTCGTGTCGCTCTCGCCGGACGATGGTGCGATTCGCGCGCTCGTCGGCGGCTTCGACTTCAACCAGAGCAAGTTCAACCGCGCCACGCAGGCGTGGCGTCAGCCCGGCTCGACGTTCAAGCCGGTGGTGTATTCGGCGGCCATCGAGAAAGGCGTGAGCCCCGCGACGATGGTGATGGACGGCCCGCTCAACCTGCCGCCGTCGCAGACCGGCGGCCAGGCCTGGGATCCGCACGACGATGACGCCTTCAGCGGCCCGATGACCGTGCGCGAGGGCTTGCAACGCTCGAAGAACCTCGTCGCCATCCGTCTGCTGCAGTTCGCCGGCACCCAGTACACGCAGGAATACGCCACGCGCTTCGGCTTCGACGCCGACAAGGTGCCGCCGTATCTGCCGATGGCGCTGGGCGCGGGCGCCACCACGCCGCTGCAGCTGGCGGGCGCGTATGCCGTGTTCGCCAACGGCGGCTACCGCGTAGCGCCGTACCTGATCGCCGAGATCCGAGACGCGCGCGGCAATGTCCTCAACAAGGCCACGCCGGTCATTGCCGGCGTGAACGCCGCGCGCGCCATTTCGGCGCCCAACGCCTACATCATGAACAGTCTGCTGCAGACGGTGGCGCAGCGCGGCACCGGCTCGGGCACGAACGTGCTCAGGCGCGGCGATCTGGCCGGCAAGACCGGCACGACCAACGACGCGCTCGACGGCTGGTTCGCCGGCTATCAGCATTCGCTCGTGGCGGTGGCCTGGCTCGGTTTCGACCAGCCGAGGACGCTCGGCAGCCGGGAGTTCGGCGCGCAACTGGCGCTGCCGGTATGGACGAAGTACATGGGCGTGGCGCTCAACGGCGTGCCGCAGCAGCAAATGCCGATGCCGTCGGGCGTGACGGTGATCAACGGCGAGCTCTACGAATCGGACAAGGTCCCGGGCAACGGCTTCGTGGCGAGCATCGGCATCGACGAGAACAGCGGCGGCTTCTCGCTGCCGCTCTTCGGCGGCGGCTCGCCCTCGCCCGCCGCCCCGCCGCCGGCCGCCGGCCAGGCGCCGTCGCCCGGCGTCGATTCGAGCGAAAAGGCGCGCATTCTCGACCTGTTCAAGCATCCCTGAGCACAGCGGATCGCGAACCGGCAGCGCCTGCGGCCGCCTTCGGGCGGCCGTTTTTGTCCGGGCCGGCAACCCGCCGGCGGCCTCGGCGGGCGAATCGCAAGAACGTACAAGCGTGGCCGGCGGCATGCGCGGTATGCTCGCCCCATCGTCTCAACGTTCAGGATCGTTCCTCATGCCGGTTCCTTCACGCGCGGGCAGCTTCCTCGCCGGCGCCCGCGACACCGTGCCGATGATCGTCGGCGCAGCGCCCTTCGGGCTCATTTTCGGCGCGCTCGTCGCCAGTACGCCGCTGGCCCCGTGGCATGGCCAGCTCATGTCGCTCACCGTGTTCGCCGGGTCGAGCCAGTTCATCGCGGCGGGACTCTTCGCCACCGGCGTGGGCTACGCCGTGCTGTGGGCGACCACGTTGATCGTGAATCTGCGCCACATGCTCTACGCGGCCAACCTGCTGCCACACGTGCGCCATCTGAATGCGCGGTGGCGCGTGACGCTGGGCTTGCTGCTCACCGACGAGACGTTCGCCGTCACGAGCAGCTACTTTCACCGGCATCCCGACGATGCGCTCGGTCACTGGTACTTCCTCGGCTCCGGGCTGTCGATGTATCTGAACTGGCAGTTGTGGACACTCGCCGGGCTGCTGTTCGGCGCGGCGTTTCCCCGTCTGCAGACGCTTGGCCTCGACTTCGCGATGGTGGCCACGTTCATCGCCATCATCGTGCCGCAGATGGCGCGCATGCCGTGGGCGGTGGCGACGGTCGTCGCGGGCGCCGCGGCGTACCTTTGCCGGGGACTGCCTTACAAGCTCGGTCTGCTCGCGGCTGTCGCGCTTGGCATTGCCGCCGGGATGGCGGCGTTGCATCGGCAGCGTCGCGATGGCGAGCAGCACCGGGCGACGCAGGACACGTCGCACGAGCGCGCTGCGGGCAACGACGCCGGGCGCGACAACACGCCCGGCGGGACGGCGACCCGCGCCCCTGGCTCGTCGGCCGGAGGTGCACGATGAACTACGTCCTTGCCATTCTCGGCATGGCGGCAGTGACGTTCGCGGTCAAGGCCGGCATCTTCGTGCTCGGCGACCGCGTGCGTTTTCCCGAGTGGCTGCGCGAAGCGCTGTCGTTCGTGCCGGTGACGGTGCTCACGGCGATCATCGTGCCGATGACGCTTGCGCCGCACGGCGAGGGGCTGGAGCTGACGTGGCGCAACGCGCAGTTGGTCGCTGCGCTCGCCGCCATTGCCGTGTGCGCCGCGACGCGTCACCAGTTGCTCACCATCGGCGTCGGCCTTGCCGTTTTCTTCACCTGGCAGTTGGGTGTACTCGGCTGAATGCGGCCGAAGCACCCCAGGTGACCCAGGCGACCTGAGCGACACCCGGGCGACATCCGGGCGACACCCAGGCGACACCCAGGCGAGCAGCGACCCACGCGGCGTGTGCGGCCGGCCCTGCAAAGCAAAAAAGAGCGCCTCGCGAGGCGCTCTTGGCACATCATGCGTGCGAGGGCGCGCGGCGCGCCGTCATACCGTCACGGTGCCGAGCGTGCCGGCGCGATAGGCGGCGACGAAGGCGTCGAAATCACCCACCTGTGTGCGCTCGAGTTCAGCCTGCGCCTCGAGCGACTTGCGCGCGAGCGTCTCGAAGTGTTCGACAACGGCGGCATCGAGCGGCATGTCGCGCAAGGTCTGTGCGTGGCGCTGGCTCTGCGCGAGCGCAAACGCCTGAAAGGCGCCGCCCTTCGTGCCGCGCAGCGGCTCGAGCGCCGCCATCACGCGCGCGGACGGCGTGAGCGAGACGTCCCGCACCTTCGCGCGCTGCAGCGCCATGCTGTGAGCGTAATGCGCGCCGCCGCGCTGCGCGTCGAACGCGGCGGCCGTGCGGTCGATCCGCTCGAGCAACTGCTCGGCCCAGTCGAGCAGCGTGATCGCCTCGCCGCCGCGATGCAGCATCAAGCCGGGCTTGCGCCCTTGCTTGACGACGTGCGCGAAGTTGTCGCGATTCTCCATGTTCTCGGCATTCGAGCACGACGGGCTGTCTTCGAGCGCGCAAAACAGCAAGAAGGCGTCGATGAAGCGCGCCGTGTCGACGTCGATGCCGACGGGCAGGAACGGGTCGATGTCGATGCAGCGCACTTCCACGTACTGCACGCCGCGGCGCGCGAGGGCTTGCACGGGGCGCTCGCCGCTGTACGTCACGCGCTTGGGGCGGATGGTGGCGTAGAACTCGTTCTCGATCTGCAGCAAATTCGTGGAGAGCTGGATCCACTCGCCATTGCGCTTGGTGCCGAGCGCCTCATAGGCGGGATGCGGCTGGCTGACGGCCTGTGTGAGCGCGTCGATGTAGCTCGGCAGGCAGTCGTAGCACGGCGAGACTTCCGACTGTGCGCTGTTCTGGTAGCCCAGGTCGCTCATACGCAAGCTGGTCGCATAGGGCAAGCCGAGCGTGCCTTCGTCGAACGACTCGAGGCCGTGTTGCCGTCCGCGCAGGAACTCGGCATGCAGGACCGGCGACGCGCCGAACAGATACATCAGCAACCAGCTGTAGCGGCGGAAATTGCGAATGAGCGCCACGTAGCGCGCCGACTGGTAGTCGCGTGCGGATTCCTTCGCGCCTTCGCTCTCGCGCAGCAGTTCCCACACCGGCTCGGCCAGCGAGAAGTTGTAGTGGATGCCGGCGATGCATTGCATCGGCTTGCCGTAGCGCAGCGCCAGGCCGCGACGGTAGACGTGCTTGAGCATGCCGATGTGCGACGTGCCGTAGTCCGCGATGGGAATCACGTCTTCCGGCGGCAGCGCGGGCGGCATCGAATCGCTCCACAGCAGTTGCGCGCCGAGCTTGCGGTAGGCGAACTGGTGGATTTCGTGCAGACGCGCGATGACCTGGGCGGCGTCGTGCTGCGGCGGCGTGATGAATTCGAGCAGCGCTTCGGAGTAATCGGTGGTGATTTCGTCGTTAGTCAGTGCGGAGCCGAGCGCACGCGGGTGCGGCGTGAGGGCGAGCGCGCCGTCGCTCTCGACGCGCAGCGTCTCACGCTCGATGCCCGACAAGCCCTCGCCGAGCAGGGTGCGGTGAGTGGGTTGCATGACGAGCGCGAGGCGCCGATCGAGCGTGTCGTGAGCGGCGGCGTATCCGGTTTGCCCGGCGTGTTCGTGTTGACGATTCTGTTTTTCCAACTTCCATCCCTCTGGGCAGGCGCAATGCTTGGCATGGCTGTCGACGCCGGCCCCTGCGGGCATGGCACGAACCATGCAAGCACGGGAGACAGCGGCGTACTGGGGTCTACGGGGTGCCGACGGCGGCGGCACGACCGCCGAAGTGGGACTCCGGTGGACGCGCTCGATGCGCGGCACGGCGCGAATTTGGCCTGAGCATAACTGAAAACGCCAAAGCGCGTCGGGCGCCCCGCCGGTCGCGGCAGGCGAGTCCTGGCGCCGCCCCGGCGCCATCCCCAGCGCCATCCCCGGCGCCATCCCCAGCGCCATCCCCAGCGCCATCCCCAGCGCCATCCCCACTACCAGCTACAGAACCAGCCTTGGCGTCAGCTTGAGTGCCAGCCTCAGCGCCAGCCTGAGTCCCCCTGCGCGAATGCCGCATTGGCGACGCGCGCCCGCGCACCGATACTGCCCGCATGATGAATACTCAGCACTTCAACGATCTCGTCCCCCTGCTCTGGCTGGGCCTCGTCACCTTCGTGCTCGCCGGCTTCGTCAAAGGCGTGATCGGGCTCGGTCTGCCAACGGTGGCCGTCGGCCTGCTGGGCCTGGCCATGCCCACGGCCGAAGCCGCCGCCCTGCTGATCGTGCCGTCGCTCGTCACCAACGTGTGGCAACTGCTGGCGGGCCCGCGCTTCGCCGCCCTGGCAAGACGCCTTTGGCCGATGCTGCTCGGCATCTGCCTCGGCACCTGGGCCGGCGGCGGCTGGCTGGCCAATGGCGGCAACCTGGCGGGGATGGCACTGGGCGTCGCGCTGCTCGCCTACGCCGCGCTGGGCCTGGCGGCGGTGCGCCTGCACGTGCCGAAAAGCTGGCCTGGCGCGCGCGTCGGTGCCGTGGGCGCAGGCATCGGTGTCGTGACCGGGCTGGTGACGGCCGCCACCGGCGTATTCGTGATTCCCGCAGTACCGTTTCTGCAGGCGCTCGATCTCGACAAGGACGATCTCGTGCAGGCGCTGGGCCTGTCGTTTACCGTCTCGACGCTGGCGCTGGCGGCCGGTCTTGCGCGCGACGGCGTCTTTCATGGCCATGCGATCGGCGTCTCATTGCTCGCGCTCGCGCCGGCCCTGGGCGGCATGTTCTTCGGTCAGTGGGTGCGCGCGCGGGTGAGCGCGCCGGTGTTTCGCCGGTGCTTCTTCGTCGGGCTGGCCATGCTGGGCGCCGAACTGGTCGTCCAGCATATGCGCTGAGCAATGCTTGCCAATGCTTGCCAATGCTTGCAATACGCTCGCCTGCGCCCCCTCGGGGCCGATGCGGCGCTACGCTCACTTCAGGTCGGCGAAATCCACATCCCAGAATTCCATCTGGCGGCGGGTGTCGAGGCTGCGGCCTTCTTCCGTGCGGCGCAACTCGACGCGGCGGATCTTCCCCGAGATCGTCTTCGGCAAGTCGCAGAATTCGATGCGCCGGATGCGCTTGTACGGCGCGAGATGATCGCGGCAAAAGCGCAGGATGTCGAGCGCCAGCGTCTCATCGGCGCGAAAGCCGGCACGCAGCGCGATAAACGCTTTGGGCACCGCGAGCCGCACGGGGTCGGGGCTTGGCACAACGCCGGCCTCGGCCACGGCGGGATGCTTGATGAGCTCGCTTTCGAGTTCGAACGGACTGATGCGATAGTCGGACGCCTTGAACACGTCATCCGCACGGCCGACGTAGGTGAAGTAGCCGCGTTCGTCGCGCATCGCGACATCGCCGGTGTGGTAGTAGCCGTCGCGCATTGCGTCGGTGGTCTTCTCGCAGTCGTCCTCATAGCCCTGCATGAGGCCGGTCGGACGCGGCGACAGGACGAGCGCGATCTCGCCCTCGTCGGCCTCGGCGCCGTTGTGATCGAGAAGCACGACGCGATAGCCCGGCATGGGGCGGCCCATCGCGCCCGGCTTCACCGTCTGCCCCGGCGAGTTGCCGATCTGGCAGCATGTTTCCGTCTGACCGTAGCCGTCGCGAATCGTGATGTTCCACGCCCGCCGCACCTGTTCGATGACTTCGGGATTGAGCGGCTCGCCCGCGCCGATCAGTTCGCGAAACTTCACCGCGTGGCGAGTGAGATCTTCCTGAATCATCATGCGCCAGACGGTCGGGGGAGCGCACAGCGTGGTCACGCCGCAGCGTGCTGCCGTCTCCAGGGCCGCGCGCGCGTCGAAACGGGAAAAGTTGTAAATGAAGATGGTCGCGCCCGCGTTCCATGGCGCAAAGAAGCAACTCCAGGCATGCTTCGCCCACCCGGGCGAGCTGATGTTCCAGTGCACGTCGCCGGGCTGCAGGCCGAGCCAGTACATCGTGGCGAGGTGGCCGACCGGGTAGCTCTGGTGCGTATGCAGCACGAGCTTCGGACGCGACGTGGTGCCCGAGGTGAAGTAAAGCAGTAGCGGATCGGTGGCGAGCGTGACGCCGTCCGGCGTGAAGTTGCGCGGCATTTCGTAGGCGGGCGCGAGCGAGGTCCAGCCGTCGGGAGTTGGGTTGCCGACGGCAATGCGGCGATAGTCGCCGGGCAGGTTGGCGAACTTGGCGGCGTCGCGCGAGGTGGTGACGACGTGGCGCACGCGCCCGCGCTCGAGCCGGTCGACGAGGTCTGCGGCGGCGAGCAGCGTCGTGGCGGGGATCATGACGGTGCCGAGCTTCATGCAGGCGAGCATGAGATCCCATAGCTCGACCTGATTGGGCAGCATGAGCAGGACGCGATCGCCGCGCACCACACCTTGTGCCCGTAGAAAATTGGCGACGCGATTGGAGCGTTCCGACATCTCGCGAAACGACAGGCGTGCTTGCCGGCCGTCTTCTTCGACGATCCACAGTGCGGGATTGTCGTTGCCTTGGGCCTGGGGATCGAAGAAGTCCAGCGCCCAGTTGAACTGCGAGAGTACGGGCCAGCGGAAATCACGGTACGCCACGTCGTAGTGGGCGCGCTGCGCGAGCAGCAGGTCGCGCGCGGCCTCGAACCCCTGGATGTGCGACATCGCTTGTCTCCGAGCTTCGATAGGCAGGATTCCATTATCGTGAGGGCCCTTGATTGCGACATCCGGAATAACCATCATCGGCAAACGAGCGGAACGGTGAAGCGCCGGGTGGCGGATGTCGAAGGCGGCTGCGCGATGCGCGGCGCGGGCCGCGTGCGGCGAGATTTCGCGGGGCGCAAAAAAATATGCATCCAACGCGCATGAGCCCTTCCTTTTCCGCGAAAAGCTCTGCTATAATCGCCTGCTTTCGAGCGATGCATCCAAACGATGCGTCTCTCACGGGGCGTAGCGCAGCCTGGTAGCGTACCTGCATGGGGTGCAGGTGGTCGGAGGTTCAAATCCTCTCGCCCCGACCAATTCGGAACCCGCACGGTTTAATGCCGTGCGGGTTTTTTCGTTGGCGCCGGTTTTTTGATAAGTAGAATTGGCGGGATATTCGAAACTGGGAACTTTCTGGTATTTCCGGTAGCGTGTAGGACTACTACGCAGATCTCAGGGCCGACGCCATCGTCGCCGCTGCGGCAACATGAGCAATCTCATGCACGCACCGAAACAGGCACAAAAAATGCCGCTCCGTTGCGAAGCGGCATGAGGCCATTGCGCCAAGGGAGGTAACGCAATGGACCAATGTCGCGCTACCCGGGGAAGGTAGTGAAATTCGCGACGATCCCACTGTACTACGTTTGACGGCATCGCCGCATTTGCGCAATCGCAAAAGAACGATTTATGCAAGTGCGAATGGCGCAGCCTCGGTGACAATACCGGCAAGTGCTGCGCCCCCGAATACCTCAAACCGAGGATACGCCACTCTTGCCCTCCCCAAAAACCAGCAAGATTCGCGCAATTCTCTGCTGTGCAGGTCCTTTGCCTTCGTTGCCCCTGGGCCGAGGATCTCGCCTTGCCGCAGTGTGTGGCGATGCGGCTACCGGCGTAGAAGCGTTTCCAACGGCGTCGGCGTTCCCCCCGAAACGGGCATGGAACAAACCGAATATTGTGGGCGGGAACAGCGATTGTCCCGGCACGCTTCCGTATAAGCCACTCGCTTTGCGGACTTCGGCCCTTCGACGACGAAAAGGCTCTTGTCGGTCCACCGTCCGGAATGCGTAGTGTCGACGCCCCATAGCGTGCAAAGCTCGTCACTACCGACGTCACCGCAAGTCCAGGTTGCCACGATGGCAGTCTGGCCACCGCATATCGCTGTATCGTCGTCAGGCCCGGCCTGAGCCGCCCCGGAAATACACGCAATAGCAAAACAAGTCAATAGCCGGCGCATCGCTGCCACCTCTGAACTTTATTTTTAGCATCCCGATAGGTTTATTATTTGGCTTATTATTTTTTCGTCGACTATACATAACAATGCCAAGCGATCGCAACCTAGCAACATGCCCTATCGGCACGGTCGACTTCCTGGCGGTCCATTTTTCGTTTTAATTGCTTAGTTACGCTAAACGCCATCCCGCCGGCTCGCATCGCGCTCAGCAATTCCCCTTCTTCGCCTGGCCGGGCGGGCAAAAGTCGTTGCCGGGGCCGCCGCGCCCACCGCGATGTCCGTCGTCAGGGACATAGATTGCGCAGCTTGCCAGCAACACCGTCATCGCCAACAACAGCACGGTCAGTGCGCGCATGAGGGACTCCTCGAAGTGTAGGTTTCGTCGCGTCGAATTGGCGCGCCGAAGCAAAAACTGATGCGCGACGCCACGAGCCTCGCTCTGCGCGCACTTTTCCATCGTCCGGTTCCCATGACGTCACCGGCCTGCGGACAATCTTAACAGTCCGCGTTCGCGCGGTGACACCGCACGCTACGCGATGGCGCGGTTTCACCGGAAAGCGACATCTTCAAAAATAACTGTGTTTTTATACAGTATTCGTGCTACATTCCCGACCATCAACCTCAACGGGAGTGACGCCACCATGAGCGACGTAAAATCCATCAAGTTCATCGTCGTGCCCTATCGCAAGAACAAGGACGGCCTTCTGCAACCCGGTGAACTGCGTCAGGCGAGCACCGAGTTCGGCGCAGTGCGCATCGCACAATCAATGGCATCCGGATTCGCCGGCATCGCCGCTTACGAAGTGCTCGTCGACGAAGAGTCGGGAACGATGGACGCACCGCGCGTCCTCTTTCAGGAAGGCGCCATCCCGGCAATGGCCGAGTAGTCTGTTCTGCACGCGACTACGCCGTTCCAGCGCCGCCGGCGGGGTCGCATCGCACACGCCGCAACCCGCCGTCAGGCGGTCGCGGTCATGTCCCGACGCCGTGGCGCCTGCGTGCTCAGGCGACTCAATGCCTCACTCCGGTCGCGACGGCCGCGCAATGCTGTCGAACGACCGAGTCTGGCGCGGATGCTGGAGATTGCGTGTGTCCAGCGCGCGGGCCGTGGCGGACCGCTCCTGCTCGTTCCCGGCGGTCCCGTTCGCGGCGTCCGACGCCGCCCATGCGCTCGCGGCGCGATTGATGCTCGCGCTCGCGCTTTGCGCGTCCGTCACGCTGGGCGCCGCGCCGCCCACCGCCGACGCCATCGGGCTCACCGCCGGCGATTGATTCGTCTGCCGGATGCTGCCCAGGTCTCCCGCGCCCAGGTACGACTGCGCATGGACATGACCGGCCGCCAGGGCCCCGGCAAGACACAGGCAGGCTGCGGCGAATTGTCTGAAGTTCATGGTTACCTCGTGCATATGGAATCGTGCGCCGGACCGTGAGCCCACAGATCCTGTCCGACATGCGGGCATTGTCGCAGCGCGAACGCACATTGTCGCCTGCATAAATCCGAGTTGACGCCCCCCTCCCAAATCGCCGCCATGCTCGCGTCATCATCCGGCCCGCCTTGCGGTGGCGACTACCCCGTCGGCGGCAGCCCTGCGCTGGCCGCCGCGCCCAGCACCGTCGTACTGATCCGGTTGCGACCGCTTTGCTTGGCAATGAAGAGCTGCTCGTCGGCGGCCTTGAGGATCGCCTCGGCGCTGTCGCACTCGCCGGCCGTGCCCGTGGCCGCGCCAACGCTTATCGTCACCGCCCCGGTCGTGCTGCCCACGTGGGCAATATGCAGACGTTCGACGTCGCGACGCACCTGCTCCGCCATGGCTGCAGCGCCCTGCGCGTCCGTGTCGGGCAGCACGACCGCAAATTCCTCGCCGCCGTAGCGTGCCGCCATGTCGGCGTCGCTTCTCGTGTGGGCGCCGATGTTCGTCGCCACCGCGCGCAGCACGTCGTCGCCAACCGAATGACCGTACGTGTCGTTGAAGTGCTTGAAATGATCGATGTCGGCAAACAGGATCGAAAGCGGACGACCGGAGTGCTGTGCACGCCGCCACTCCGCCTTGAGACGGACGTCCAGCGCCCGGCGGTTGCTCAATCCCGTGAGGCCATCGGTGGCCGACAGGTTCGCCAGCCGTGTCGCCGCCTTCACCCGCGTGCGTACCGCGGCGACCAACAGCCAGGATCCCGCCATGAGCGTGGCCGCACAGACTGCCGCAATCAGCAGAAACACGGCCGCATGCCAGCGCCAGCCGCGCATGGCGGTCTCGGTCGACGGTGTCACCACGACGTAGAGCGACGCCCCGGGCACGCGCACCGACCGGTAGTCCGGCGAACGCGCCCCCGCAGGAAACGACAACGCCGCGGCGAGATCGCTCTCGCGCGCCGCGTCTCCCGGCAGCCTGACGAGCGCTCCCGGCCGTGAACCCGAGCAGGGTTCGCAGGCCAGCACAGTCCCCTTGTCTTCGACGATATCGATGGTCTCGAGATCGTCGGACTCGACGTTGGCCACCAACGCCCCCAGATGGTCGAGCCGCAACGCAATGACCGCCACGCCGGCGAATGAATGATCGACCGCCGCGATGCGGCGCGTGAGCGCTACCGACAACATGCCGTCGCGCGTTCGCGACGCATATGGCTGGGAGATGTACAGCCCCAGCGAAGGGCTCGTCTCGTGCGAGCGGAAGTAGTCCCGATCGGCCACGCTCACCGACCTGCCGTGCACCGGATGGAGTGGCGCGGCTATGCGCCCCTCCCTGTCGACGACATAGGCATCGTCGAGAAAATCCTGGCTCAACGCCTGACCGAAACGCACCCGGTCGCGCATGCGTTCGGTGAAGAGCGGCATGCCCGGAACCTCGGCCTCGCGCACCATCTCCTTGAGCAGCGCGTCGTAGACGGCGATGTTGCCACCCAGGCTCGTTGCCACGACCGACGCCACGCTCTCGGCCCGCTCCATCGCATGCACGCGGCGGGCCTGCCGATCCGCGTTCAGCAGCAGGCCCACGCCAATGAGAATGGCCCCGGCAATGATCGTGCCGACGATGCCGATCGCCGCAGGATAGTCGTCGAACTTGTCGAACAGCATTTCCAGCCGGTTCGTGATCCATTTCCGTACTGCGGCAGCACCGGGACGTGAGGACATGGTGAACGCTCCGACCGAAGGACCGAACGACTTGATGAGATGCCCAATGGCGACACCGATTGAGGGGCGCCTAATGACGATGCCGCGCGAAATCGTCGAGCAACGGCACGATGGCAAGCATGATGAGCATGATCGCCAGGGGAATCGTCACGATGAAACCGACATGCTTGAAACCCAGCGCACCGGCCAGCCCGCCCAGAAAGAACATGCCGAGCAACGCGCACAGCAAACGAAGCTTCTGCCGGTCGCCCATCACGGGCGGCACGGGATGAGCCGACCCGGTCCGGTTCCAGTAACCCAGCTTGCCGAGCTCGATGCCGATGTCGGTGACCAGCCCGGTCACATGCGTCGTTCGAATCTCGGCGCGCGAAATCTTGGTGATGATCGCGTTCTGCAGCCCCATCACGTAGCACAGCAGCGCCACGGTCGCGGGCACGTAGAGCCATCGATGCACTTCCAGATTGGCCCCGATCACGCCGAACATCAGCAGCAACAACGCCTCGAGCATCAATGGCACCGCGTACTCGCTGTGCGTGCGGTGGCGGCGCCCCCAATGAATCAGCACGGACGACGTTGCCGCTCCGAGCAGGAACGCCAGCAACGCGCTGACGCCGGCAAGCACCAGCACCAGTTGCCCGAGCGCCAGATTGTCCGAGAGCGACGCCACGATGCCCGACATATGCGACGTGTACTGACCGACAGCCAGAAACCCGCCCGCATTGGCCGCCCCTGCCACGAAGGCCAGCGAGCAGCCCAGACGCCGGTTTGCCGCGTCCGTGCGCGCCGGCTGAGTAAATCCGCGTAGATAGTTGATCGGCATGGCGCCTGCGTCCCCGAGCCTCGCATATGGCGATATTCTAATGCGCGTCGACGCCATGCAATGCCCGGCCCGCCAGGACGCGCCCATGACGCGCGCCACGCCGACGAAAACGCCGGGATTCCCCTGGATGGACCGCCCCCCGACGTGTTCTCGGGCGCCCGGATATCCCGGACGCGCGCGAGCGAAGCGCGACGCTTACTGCTCGATCTGACGGTTCCAGCGCTGATCCCACTGCGCGCGGCGCTGGTTGATGGCGTCCCAATCCACCGTCTTGATGTTCTTGACGAGATCGTCGATCTTGCCCAGCCGCTTTTGCATCGCCGGCGGCACGCTCGCCTGCGTGTTCGTCGGAATATATGCGCCGGCCGCCGCCGCGAGCGACTGCCCCCTGGCCGAGAGCAGATACTGCGCGAGCTTTTGGGCCATCGCGTTGTCCGGGCTGTTCTTCACCACGCACAGGTCGACGAGCAACTGCACCGCGCCTTCCTTCGGGGCGACATAGGCCACCGGAATGCCCTTGTCCTGCAGGTCGCTCACCGCCGTCGGGGTGAGCGGGAAGATGGCCGCCTCGCCGGTCTGGATCATCTCGGAGAGCTTGGCCGAGTTGGGGATGTACTCGACGACGTTCGGCCCGACCGTACTCGCCCACTTCGTGAAGCCCGGCTCCACGTTCGATTCGCTGCCGCCCCAGATGCGGTTCAGCGCGAGAAAGCCGTGCAACCCGAACGTGCTGCTCGACGCGGACTGGAACACGACCTTGCCCTTGAACTTCGGGTCGGCGAAATCGGTCCACGACGTCGGCGCGGCCCAGCCTTTCTCCTTGAAGATCTTCGTGTTGTAGCCAATGCCCGTCATGCCGAGCTGCACGCCGGCGCCCATGTCGTCCTTCACGCGCGCGAACGGATAGAGCTCCTTGAGCACGGGCGAGTCGTCCAGCTTCTGGCACACGCCCATGCTGATCGCGCGGGCCATCACGCCGTCATCGAGAAACACGACATGCATCTGCGGACTGTTGCGGTTGGCGAGCAGCTTGGCCAGCACGTCCGACGACGTGCCCGGCACCACCACGACCTTCACGTTGTTGGCCTTCTCGAACTCGGGGAAGACCTGGCTCGTGTAGGCCTTCTCCATCGGGCCGCCGTTCATGCCGATGTAGAGCGTCTTCGACTGCGACCAGGCCGCGCTGCTCGCGCCCAGTGCCAGCGCCGCAGCGCACATGACGACCTTTCGGGATAGCTTCATCGTGGTTCTCCTTGCGTTTGCAGTGTGTAAGGAATGAGGTGTTGTGACGAACAGGGACCGTGCGGACGGCGTCGGCCAATCAGGCGGGCGCCGCCGCCATGGCAAAACGGTCGATGGCGAACGCGTCGATCGGCGTAGCCGTCTCGCCGTGCGTCACGAGATCGGCGAGCACTTCGCCCACGCCCGGTGCGAGCAGAAAGCCCCCGCCCGAGAAGCCGAACGCATGCACGAGCCGGGGCGTGGTGCGGCTCATGCCGATGACCGGATTGTTGTCGGGCGTCTCGCCCTCCACGCCGCTCCACGTGCGAATGAGCAGCGCATTGCGCAACGCGGGCAACAACGCACATGCCTCTCGCATGACCGCGCGCGTGGTGTCGGCCGAGGGCTGCGCGTATTCGCCGTTGCCCGTGCCACGCCCGCCGCCGATCACGCAGTTGCCGCGCTCGACCTGGCGCGCATACACGCCGCCGCCATACACGCCCAGGTTGTGGCCGATGAACTTCGGCAGCGGCTCGGTCACCCACATGTTCGGATAAATGGCGTGCATCGGCACACGTTCGCCGAAGGCGCCCGCGATATGATTGGCCCACGCGCCGGACGTGTTGAGCAGCCAGTCGGCGCTCACGTGCAGTGCGTCGCCCTGCGCCGGCTGTGCGCTCACCTGGAAGCGCACGCCGTCGTGCGCCACCGCCGTGATCGGCGTGCGTTCGTAGACTTGTGCGCCGAGACCGCGCGCGGCACGCGCGAATGCCGGCGAGACCAGACGCGGGTTGGCATGCCCGTCGCTCATGCACAGCGAACCGCCGACGGCGCCCTCGCCAATCCACGGAAAACGCTGGCGAAACGCCCTGCCGCGCAGGACCGTCGTGACCAGACCGTGCCGGCCGGCCATCTCGGACCAGGCGTCGAGCGGCTCGAGATCGCTCTCGCGGCGCGCAAGGCGCAGGTGTCCCGAGCGCACGAATTCGCCATCGATGCCGATCAGTTCGGGCAGACGGTCCCACAGACGCCGCGCCCGCATCGCGAGCGGCAACTGCTCTTCGGGACGGCCCTGGCAGCGCACGCCGCCGTAATTCACGCCGCTTGCCTGCGCGCCGCAGTAGCGGCGCTCGAACAGCGCCACGCGCAGCCCCCGCTCGGCCAGCGCGCGTGCGGCCGAGGCGCCGACCAGCCCGCCGCCGGCGACGACCACGTCGAAATGCAGCCCATCACTCATCGCGGGCCTCCTCGGGAATGGCCGCAACGTTCTCGTCGAACAGCATCGGGGCAATCGGAATGGGCTTGATCGGGGCTTGCGCACGCAGCCGGCCCACCTGGGCCAGCGTCTGAGCGCTCGCATCGGCAAGCAGATGGCACGCCGCCTCGGCGCACATGCGGCCCTGGCAACGCCCCATGCCGACGCGCGTGAGCGCCTTCAGACGGTTGATTTCGGTCACGCCGTCGAGCCGCACGCATTCGCGCACCGTGCGGGCGTCGATCTCCTCGCAACGGCACACGAGCATGTCGTCGGGCCAGTGTGCGGCCGGCGCTTGCGGCAGCGCGAACGCCTGTTCGATGCCTTCGCGAAAGCGTCGAATGCTCGCCAGCTTCTGCGCGATGCGCGCGGCGTCGGGCTGCCCGGAGAGCGCCGGCGCGGCGATACCCAGGTCTTCGAGCAGCGCGAGGGCGACGCGGCGGCCGGCGAGTTCCGCGGCGTCCGCGCCAGCAATGCCGGCGCCGTCGCCGGCCAGATACACGCCCGGCTGCGAACTGCGCCCTGCCGCATCGCGCTCGGGCAGCCAGCAACGGTTCAGATCGTCGAAAATGAAACGGCAGCCCGCGAGATCGGCCAGTTGCGTCTCGGGACGCAATCCGAAGCCCAGACCGACCGCGCTGCATTCGAGGGTATGTGCGCGGCCGGCGCGCCGCCAGCGGATCGCGCGAACGCCGGCAGTGCCCTCCATGCCGTCGAGCGTCACGCCCTGCTCGATGCGCACGCCATGCGCGCGCAGCCAGCCGACGTAATAGAGGCCCTTGGCAAGCGTGGCTGGCTGGCTGAGCAAGCGCGGCGCGGCTTTCGCCTGGCTCGCGAACGCGCTGGTGTCGAGCACGGCGGCCACCTGCGCGCCGGCCTTCGCATATTGGTAGGCCACCAGATAGAGCAGCGGGCCGGTGCCCGCGAAGACCACGCGCTCGCCGATCGCACAGCCTTGCGCCTTGAGCGCCACCTGCGCACCCCCCAGCGTGTACACGCCCGGCAGCGTCCAGCCCGGCAGCGGCAGCACGCGATCGGTCGCGCCGCTGGCGATGATCAGATGCGTATAGGGCACCGCGATCTCGCGGCCGGCGTGCATCGTGTGAAGGCGCCGTGGCGCGCCGCGCGCCGCGGCCGCGTGAGCCGCGTCCGCATCAGCGGCATGGCTCGCGTGCGCGGCGTCCGGTGTCTGCGGCGCGTCGCACGCCCATACGAGCGTGTCGGGCCGGTAGTCGAGTTTGGGCAGCAACGCCGCCATCGTGGCGTGCAGCGCCTCGGCCTTGCCCGCTTCGAAGCCGTACAGCGTCCGCTTGCTACGTGCGAAGCCGGCGTCGGCCGGGGGCTGGCGATAGATCTGCCCGCCCCAGCGCGCGTTCTCGTCGAGCACGACGGGCCGCAGGCCCGCCGCGACGAGCGTCTGCGCCGCGCGCACGCCGGCCGGTCCCGCCCCCACGATCACGATCTCGTTACGCTCAGGCATGCGGCGCTCCCGGCGTCGGCGTGGCTGGTGTCGAGGCGTCGACGAACGCGTCCGGTCCGGCCGCTGCGGTGGATTCGGCAGGTCCTGCGGATGGGGCCGTCTCGGCAGCTTGCGTCACGATCCGCATGCCGGGTTGCACGAGCGTCGAGCAGGCGCGCAAACGCGCGAGCTGCGCCTGGCCGCCCGGCATCGGCGCAGACTCGCAGCGCACCCAGCAGTCCTGGCATGCGCCGATCAGGCAAAAACCGGCGCGCGGCGCCCCGCTGAACTCGCTCACGCGCACGTGGCGCTGGTGCGTGAGAATGGCCGTGAGCAGCGTGTCGCCCGCGAGCGCCTGCACCGGCACGCCGTCGAGATAAAACGTGAGAGGCGCCCGTGAGGTTTCCGCCAGACGCGCCAGTTGCGGACGCCCCTGCGCGCTCGGATCTTGCGGGGTTCGGGTAAGGCGTGACATGAGTATCTTTCTTTGCGCGCGCGATCAGTGCTGGCCGATGAGAATGCGGTTCAGCCCGTAGACACGGTCGAGCAGCAGCATCGCGCCGAGCGTGATGGCGATGACCAGCGCCGAGACGGACGCCATCATCGGGTCGATCGATTCGGTCGCGTACATGTACATGCGCACGGGCAGCGTGACCGTTTGCGGCGACGTGATGAAGACCGACATCGTGAGTTCGTCGAAGCTGTTGATGAAGGCAAGCAGCCACCCGCCGGTGATGCCCGGCAGGATCATCGGCATGGTCACGCGCCGGAAGGTGGTCCAGGCGCCCGCACCCAGCGAGGCCGCCGCGTGTTCGACGCTGCGATCGAGCCCGCTGATCGACGCGAGCACGAGCCGCATGATGAACGGCGTCACCACGATCATGTGCGCGAAGATCAGCGCACCGAACGAGCCGGTCACGCCCAGCATGGCGAAAAAGCGCAGTAGTGCAATGCCGAGCACCAGCCCGGGAATGACCAGCGGCGAGAGCAGCAAAGCGTTGAGGAAGTCGCGCCCCGGAAAGCGCGCCCGGCCAATGGCGAGCGCCGCGGGCAGCGCGATCGCGAGCGAGAGCGTGGCCGACAGGAACGCGAGCTTCACGCTGGTGAAGAACGAGGCAATGAAATCCGGGAAGTCGAGAATCGCGCGAAACCAGCGCAGCGACAGGCCGCGCGTGGGCAGCGAGAGCGTCTGCTCCGGCGTGAACGCGACCAGCACCACGATGATCATCGGCGCGAGGACGAAGAGAATGACGAGCGAGTGAAACGCGAGCGCCAGAGGACTGTTTTTACGCATGATGGCGATTCGGTGCGGTGCAGTGAGTACGGTGAGCGACGGCCGGCCTTACCCCATGCTGCGCGAATAGCGGCGCTCGAGCAGGCGGTAGTACGTCAGCATCACGATCAGGTTTGCGATGAGCAGCAGCACGGCGATGGTCGCGCCCAGCGGCCAGTTCAGCGAACTTAGGAACTGGTCGTAGACGGCTGTGGCCGCGACCTTCAGACGACGCCCACCGAGCAGGCTCGGAATCGCGAAGGCGCTTGCCGACAGCCCGAACACCATCAGGCTGCCAGACAGAATCCCGGGCACGAGCTGCGGCAACACGATGCGGCGCAGCGTGGTCGCCGGCGAGGCCATGAGCGACAGCGCGGCGTTCTCGGTCTGCGGATCGAGCCGCTGCAGCGTCGTCCACACCGGAATGACCATGAACGGCAGCATCACATGCACGAGCGCCACGACGATGGCGAAGTTCGTGTACTCCATCTTGTACGGCCCCATGCCGGCGAGCGCGAAGGCCTGATTGATCAGGCCGCCCGAGCTCAGCAGCATGCTCCAGCCGAACGCGCGCACGACGATGGACACGAGCAGCGGGGAGAGAATCACCAGCAGGAACAGCGAGCGCCATGGGTCGCCCATGCGCGAGAGGACATAGGCCTCGAACGTTCCCACCACCGCGCACACCGCCGTGACCGTGAGCGAGATGCCGAAAGTGCGTACAAAGATCGTGTGGAAATACGCATCGAACAGCACTTCCCTGTAGTTGCCGAACTGGAAGGCCGCGATCGGGCCGCTCGCAGGATCGAACTGGTAGAACGTGAGCGCGAGCGTCATGAGCAGCGGAATGAGCACCAGCGCCACGAACAGCAGCATGGCCGGCGCGCTCATGAGCCACATCGGGAGATACGCGTGCCACGGGGCGCGGGTGTCCGGGGTGCGGCGCGCGTTGTCGGCGGCGCTCACTGGCAGTGTCTCAGCCATGCGCGCGCTCCCCGGCGTTCGGCCAAATGAAGCGCACGGCTTCGGGCTGCCAGTCGAGGCCGACCGACGCGCCTTCGCTCAGCGGCTCGCCGCCCTCGTTCTGGCAGCACACGAGCACTTCGCCCAGCGCGCTGTCCACGCGGTACAGCCACTGGCTGCCGAGGAAAAAGCGGCTCGTGACGGTGGCCGGCACGCGCCCTGCCGAGGGCTCGCACAGGCGCACCTTCTCCGGACGCAGGCACAGCGTGATGGCATCGCCCACGGCGGCGTTGCGCTCATGCGCCGAAAGATCGGCGAGCCTCGCACGCTGCGTGAGCTGCGCGCGCTGCGAGCCGAATTCGACGTGCAGATGGTCGCCGTCGCGCGCGGCCACACGGCCGGACAGCATATTGGCCTTGCCGATGAACTGCGAGACGAATGCCGTCTCGGGGCGCTCGTAGGCGCGGTACGGCGTATCGACCTGGGTGATGCGCCCGGCCTCCATGACCACGACGCGATCGCTGATCGAGAGCGCTTCGGACTGGTCATGCGTGACCATGATCGTGGTCGTGCCGATCTTGCGCTGGATGGCGCGCAGCTCGAACTGCATGTCCTCGCGCAGCTTCGCGTCGAGGTTGGACATCGGCTCGTCGAGCAGCAGCACGGGCGGCGCGATCACGACCGCGCGCGCGATCGCCACGCGCTGACGCTGGCCGCCAGAGAGCTCGCGCGGAAAGCGATGGCCGAGCTTGTCGAGCCGCACGAGCGCGAGCGCCTCGCGAATGCGATCCTGCCGCTCGGACTTCTGCACGCCGCGCATCTCCAGACCAAAGCCGACGTTATCGGCGACCGTCATGTGCGGGAACAGCGCGTAGCTCTGGAACACGATGCCCAGACCACGCTTGTTGGGCCGCATGTGCGTGATGTCGCGTCCGTCGAGCGTAATGCGGCCCGTGGTGGTCTCGACGAACCCCGCGATCATCTGCAGGGTCGTCGTCTTGCCACAGCCCGACGGGCCGAGCAGCGAGACGAACTCCCCCTTCTCCACCGAAAGATTGACGTTGGAGACGGCGTGCAAGTCGCCGAACGTCTTGGAAACATCCGTCAAAGTCAGAAAAGACATGTCGCTACCTTCGGGCGCCTGCGCACCGCAACCAATGCAATTGCACGAACAGTAGCCAGCCAAATTGCGCGCCGCAAGACAAGGATTCCATGTAACGAGATAAATGTTCCGATTATTTCTTTTGGCGGAACATATCGCGACCGACCCGGTGATTTCATTTCGCGCCACCGTCTCGGGATAATCCCTAACCACTAGCAAATACTGGATGTTTTCCCGCATTGCTCGTCATCACGGCGGTTTTCAAGCATCACCGGCTTACGCTAGTATTTCGTTTGACGGAATATTAGAGACAACAATGAACACCTCCGATTCTTCCCGCGCGGCGACTTCGGACGCCGCAGGGGCGGGCATTCTGCAGCGCACCTTTGCCGTCATCCGGGCGCTGGGCGCCGCCAAACCCGAAGGCGAACGCGTCACGCACATCGCCAAGGCGGTGGGGCTGAGCCAGGCCACGGTACACCGCATCCTCCACGCGCTCATGGCGGAACAGGTCGTGGAGCAGGACGAGACGACGAAACGCTACCGCCTGAGCGTCGAGTTCTTTGCCATGGCCGCGCAGGCCGGCAATCCGAGCGGCATGCGCACGCTGTGCCGCCCCTCCTTGCTGCGCCTGTGCGCGAGCCTGGGCGACACGATTTTCCTGCTGGTGCGCAGCAGCTTCGACGCCGTGTGCCTCGACATGTGCGAAGGCCCCTTCCCGATCCGCTCGTTTACCGGCGACATCGGCGGGCGCGTGGCGCTTGGCGTCGGCCAGGGCAGCCTTGCAATCCTGGCGTTCCTGCCGGAAGCCGAGCGAGAGGAGATCATTCGCTTCAATGTGCCGCGCCTGCGGGGCTACGGCGTGCTCGACGAGGTGTACCTGCGCACGGAGATCGAGCGTGTGCGGCAACTCGGTTATGCAGGCAGCAACAGCGGCGTGCTCGAGGGCATGGCCGGCGTGGCCGTGCCGATTTTCGACCGCACGGGGCATGCGCTCGCCGCCCTGAGCGTAGGCACGCTCGCGGCGCGGCTCACGCCGGACCGGCTGCCGATGGTGGTGGAATTGCTGCGTCGGCAGGCGGAGCTGATCGGGCCGCAGACCAACCCGTTCGACGTTGCCATGCGCCGCCCGATGCATGGCCTCACGCGCGCGCTCACGACCGAACCGCTCGCCTGACGCGATCCGGCGCAATGACGTAATGACAGCCGAAAATGGCGAGCGACCCGCGCGCGGTGCTGCGAGAATACGCGGCGGGCCCAGCGGCGAATGCCCTTCCCGCTTCCCGCTTCAGGCGCTTCAGGCGCTTCAGACACCTCAGGCGCGCGCCTCAATGCACCTCAATGCATCTCAGCGGGCTCGCGCCCCCCCTTTGCGGAGACGATTCATGGCATCAGGCGAACACGAGTACCGGATCGACGTCGAGTGGACCGGCAACGAAGGCAGCGGCACGTCGGGCTACCGCGCATACGGGCGCAATCACGAAATTCGCGCCTGCGGCAAACCGTCCATTCCCGGCTCGGCCGATCCGGCGTTTCGCGGCGACGCGTCGCGCTGGAATCCGGAAGACCTGCTGGTCGCCTCCGCGAGCGCATGCCACAAGCTCTGGTACCTGCATCTATGCTCGGACGCAGGCATCGTCGTGGAACGCTATCGCGACGAGGCCGTCGGCACCATGCTCGACACGGCCGCCGGGGGCCGCTTCACGAAGATCGTCCTGCATCCGCACGTAAGCATTCGCGCAGGCGGCGACGTGGCGCTTGCCGAAGCGCTCCATCACAAGGCACACGAGAAGTGCTACGTTGCGAACTCGGTCAATTTTCCGATCGAGTGCGAGCCGGTCGTCGACACGATCGAGGTGTGAGCCTTCGCCGGCGGCAAGCCGCGAGCGGGTGTGAGGATTCCGGTCGGCGACCACTCGCCGTAGCGCGCTGACTCACGCTGCCAGACGCCTGGCCAGCTCCGCGTCGCGCTGCTGCGCGCGCACGAACGAATCGCGCGCGCGAAAGCGCTCGACGTACCCCTTCACCGCCGGCGTTTCCGGCACGAGTCTGAACTGCGTGAGAAAGTGCATCGCGTTGCCCCACAGGGCGTCGGCCGCGGTAAACGACTCGCCGAGCCACCACGGCCCGGCCTCCTGCGACAGGTGCCGCTCCAGCGTCCACATGACCGAATCGTAATCGCCATACGGTGAACGCGAGCGCTCGGCGCCCTCGCGCCCGAGCGACCTGTCGACCACGGCCGGCTCGACACACGAGCCGTAGTACACCATCCAGCGCAGATACGGCCCGCGCCTGGGATCGCCCGGCGCCGGCGAGAGCCCCTTCTCCGGATACAGCTCGGCCAGATACATGTAGACCGCGGCTTGCTCGGTGATGACGGCGTCGCCGTGACGAATCGCGGGCACCTTGCCCATCGGATTGATCTCGAGATACTCCGAGCCGCGCTGCTCGCCGGTGGCAAAGCGCAGCAGATGCAGATCGTGCTCGGCCTGGAGCTCGTCGAGCAGTACCAATACGCCCGACGAGCGGGTGTTGGGCGCGTGATAGAACGTGATGCGTCGATCGGTCGTCATGAGTTGTCTCCAGTCCCGGGTTGGCGGCGCCTGTGGGGCCCGGCATGCGCTGCCGGATGTGGCGGCCGTCGTGGCTGTCGCATGAGCGCAATGTTACTTCAAGCGAACGGCGAACCGTCTGCCCGGTGCGCGCACATCGCGGCGATGGGGACCGGACTGGGACGAAGCCATGGAATACTTCGCGCACATCTGATCCGGCACGCGCTCCCCGCACCGTGCCGTTTGTACGGCCCGCGGCTCACCCTGCGGGCCGCCTTTTTCGACGCCTCCAGGCACGGGTGATCATGCGGCGTCCTGCACTCGCACATACGAAGGCGCCTCGACGCGCCATGGTCCCCGCCGCGTCCCGCTTGACGGGGCATTACCGGAAATCGGCAGCCATGCGCGAGCGGCGCGACCCTCAAAACGACGCAAGCCGCGCTATGATGAATCGCCCGCCATCGCGCTCGACGCCGAACGGCCGAGCGACGGCATCGCTTCCATCACGCTACGTTCTCCGAGTGCCTGACATGACCGAACGCCTGCCTGTCGAATTGCCCAAAGCCTACCGATTGCTCAACCACGGCCCGACCGTGCTCGTGGGCAGCGCCCACGACGGGCGCCGCAACGTCATGGCCGCCGCCTGGTCGATGCCGCTCGATTTCTCGCCGCCGAAGGTCGCCGTGGTGATCGATCGCAATACGCTCACGCGCGAGCTCGTCGAAGCGTCGGGCGAGTTCTCGCTCAATGTTCCGGCGCGCGCGATTGCGCGCGAGACGCTCGCCGTCGGCTCGGTCTCGGGGCACGACGTGGACAAGTTCGCGCCGGACACCGGCGTGAAGGCGTTCGAAGGCTCGCGCATCGGCGCGCCGCTCATCGAGGGCTGTCTCGCGTGGCTCGAATGCCGTGTGATTCCCGAGCCGCACAACCAGGACCGCTACGATCTGTTCCTCGGCGAAGTCGTGGCAGCATGGGCCGACCCGCGCGCGTTTCGCGACGGGCGCTGGCAATTCGAACCGGGCGTGCCGCGCAGTCTTCACTACATCGCCGGCGGCAACTTCTTCGAGACCGGCGCCGCATTCGAAGTCAGGGCATGAGTCACGGGCCCGGCGCATCCCCGCCATCTCCGGCATCTGCGGCGCGCGTGTTGTGGCGCATGAGCGCCGGCACACCATTGCAATTGCCAAGCGACGGACGGCACGGCAGAATTGACGCCGTTCCCGATCGGGGGCCGGCCAGTGCGTCAACGCCGCCGGCGCCCTCGGCCTTAGCCTCGAAACCGTCCGCGCCAGCCACCCCGTGCGCGTGCGCCGTCCAGCTGCCGGGCGCGCCGTCCGGGTCGCTGTCGGCGGCACTGCCGTCGCCTACCCGCCCGGCCTCGCCCATCCGTCGCGACATGACCGCATCCGCCGCCGCATCTCCGAACGCCGCGCCCGCCGCACACCTCTACGGCGCATCCCCGGACGAAGAGGCGGCCCGCCTCGCCGCGCTGCGCCGCTACGAAATTCTCGACACCGCGCCCGAGCCGGCCTTCGAGCGCATCGTGCGTCTCGCCTCGTATGTGGTCGGCGCGCCCATCTCGCTCATTTCGCTGATCGACGAAACCCGCCAGTGGTTCAAGGCGCGGCAGGGCCTCGACGCTGCGCAGACGCCGCGCTCGATGGCGTTCTGCGCACACGCCATTCTCGGCGACGAGGTGCTCGTGGTGCCCGACGCGCGCGCCGATCGGCGCTTCGCCGACAATCCACTCGTCACCGGCGAGCCCAACATCCGCTTCTACGCCGGCGCGCCGCTGCGCACGCCCGAAGGGCACCGGCTGGGCACGCTGTGCGTGATCGACCGCCGCGCGCGCACGCTCGACGATGAAAAGCGCGCCCTGCTCGCCGATCTGTCGGCGCTCGTGGTGGACGCGCTCGAACTGCGCCGCGCGAACCAAGTGCTCGGCGACATGGCCATGCGCGACGCTCTCACCGGGGTGCTCAATCGCCGTGCGTTTCTCATGCAGGCCGAACAGCGCTTTGCCGCCTCGCGTGCGCCGCGGCAGCGCCTGTCCGTGCTGATGCTCGACATCGATCACTTCAAGACGGTCAACGACACGTGGGGCCATGCCACCGGCGATCGCGTCATCGTGGAACTGACGCTGGTGCTGCGCGCCACGCTGCGCAAGGGCACGACGATCGGTCGCCTGGGCGGCGAGGAATTCGCGGTGCTGCTGCCCGAAGCCGACGCGCCTCGCGCCGTGCAGGCGGCCGAGCGAGTGCTGGCGGCCATCGGAAACGCCAGCGTGCCCGGCTCCCACGGGCCGGTGCGCTTTACCGCGAGCATCGGCGTGGGAAGCCTCGCGCCCGACGACGCCGATTTCGGCAGCGTCCTGCAACGCGCCGACCGCGCGCTGTACGCCGCCAAACAGGCCGGCCGCAATCGCGTTGCGGCGCTGTAACATCGACAACCATCGAGACGCCGACGAATACCGACTATGGGCAAGAACCGACTGGAAGCGTTCAGCGATGGCGTGATTGCCATCATCATCACGATCATGGTGCTGGAAATGAAGGCGCCGCACGGCAGCGATCTGGCCGATCTTCTGCCGGTGGCGCCAACCTTCCTCACGTATATCCTCAGCTACATCTACGTGGGGCTGTACTGGAACAACCATCACCATCTTCTGCATGTGGTGCAACGCGTCTCGGGCGGCGTGCTGTGGGCGAACCTGCATCTGCTGTTCTGGCTCTCGCTCGTGCCGTTCGTCACGCACTGGCTGGGGGAGAATCACTTCACCGCCTGGCCGACGGCGCTCTACGGCGTGGTGCTGTTCATGGCCGCCGTGGCGTACTACATCCTCACGCGCGCGCTGCTCGCCGTGCATGGCGAGAACGCCAACGCGAAGCTCGCCGCCGCGCTCGGGCGCGACATCAAGGGCAAGCTCTCCGTGGTGGTGTATGCGGTGGCGATCGGGCTGGCGTTCGTGGTGCCCGAGATCTCGCTCGCGCTCTACGCGCTTGTCGCCGCCGTCTGGCTGATTCCGGATCGCCGCATCGAGCATGTGCTCGAGCGGTGAGACGGCCGGAAATGCCGGCGGGTCCGTGGGCATACCATGCGCGTCGTGGGGCATCGTGGGGCGGCAGTCGACGGGCATCGGGTTTTTACGTAGTATCCGCACCATCATGCAAAACGTCACTTTCGAACTGAACGGCGAATTCATCGCCCTGAACGACCTGCTCAAGCTCTGCGGGCTCGTGGACTCCGGCGGCGCAGGCAAGGCTCTCGTGGCCAGCGGCGCGGTGAGCGTGGACGGCCGGACCGAGACCCGCAAGACCTGCAAAATCCGCGCAGGCCAGACCGTGGCGGTCGACGACGTGCGCATTCGCGTCAAGGCGGCCTGAGCCGGCGCGGCGGCAGCAGCGCAAATACTCCGTCCGAGGCGCGCCGGACCGGCGCCAAGGCGCTGCGCCACGGCGCCCTCCCGGTTTGCCCCATGTGAGCCCGCCCGCGCGGGCCGCTATACTTGAAAGCGTTTTTGGCGTGCCAGCCCAAGTCACCCCCGACATTGTCCGCAGGTCGTCCGAGGAGGACGTCGCGATGGTCGAACCCGGCTCACCGTCTCCCGCCGGCGCCACACTGCCCCCGGGGCGCGAAGCGCTTCTGGAAGCGCTCGACCGCTCGCTCGGCATGCTCACACTGACGCCGGACGGCATCATCGTCGACGTCAACGACAGGCTGCTCGGCGTCTTCGGCTATCCGCGCGCCGATCTGCTCGGCAAACCGCACGCCATGCTCTGTGCGCCCGGCGATCCCGCCTGCGGCGACGCGCTCGAGCGCGTGATCGCCACCGGCCACTCGCACACCGGCCAGGTGCGCCGGCGCCGCCACGACGGCGCCCCCGTCTGGCTCGAAGCCACCTACAACCCCGTGTTCAACGACAAGGGCGAGCTCGCCTACGTGATCAAGCTCGCCGTCGACGTCACCGCGCGCGTGGAGCGCCAGGCGGCCGACGACGCCCGCCTCCATCTGCTCTCGCTGAGCGTGGACGAAACGGACAACGCGGTGCTTATCACCGACGCCCAGGGCAGCGTGTGCTACGTGAACGCCGGCTTCACGCGCATGCTCGGCTACCGCGCCGACGAAGTGCTGGGCCGCTCGGCGCACGTGCCGTTCGGCGAGATCCGCGCCGAAGAGCTGGCCGAGGGCGCGGCGGCCGTCGACGTCCGGCAGGCGCTCACCGGCTGCCTCGTCTCGGCGCGCGACGGCCGCAGCTGCCATTGCGAGGTGCTCGTGCGCACCGCCCAGCGTCAGCCGCTCTGGGTGTCGATCGTCACCAATCCGATTCTCGACGCCGGCGGCAAGCTCGTGAACGCCGTGGTGCTGTTTACCGACATCACGCAGTCGAAGATTCAGGAAGTACTGCAGCACAAGGCGCTCGCCGCCATGGTGCGCGATGCGCCGCTCGTGGAAGTTCTCACCCTCGTGTGCCGCGAGCTGGAGCAGATCGCCCCCGAGGTCATGGCGTCGGTAGTGCGCGTGGACGCCGAAGGGCGGCTGCGCCCGCAAGCCGGGCCGAGCCTGCCGGCGCAGTACCATCAGACGGTCGACGGCGTGGCGATCGGGCCGAACGTGGGCACGTGCGGTGCGGCGGCGTTCCATGCGCGCCCGGTGATCGTCGCCGACATCGCGAACGACCCGCGCTGGGCCGACTATCGTGAGGTGGCCGCCGGCTTCGGTCTGGCCGCCTCGTGGGCGATGCCGGTCATCGCCAACGACGGCCGCGTGCTTGGCGTGCTGGCGTTCTACTACCGCACGCCGCGCGGGCCGGACGCCCTGCACGAGCGTCTCGTCGACGTATGCGTGCATCTGTGCAAGCTTGCATTCGAGCGCGACGAATCTCGCACGCGCATCCGTCAGCTCGCGTTTTCCGACAGCCTCACCGGGCTGCCCAATCGCAGCATGCTCGGCGTGCTGGCTGCGCAGGCCATTGCCAGTGCGCAGGAACTCGGCACGCGCATGGCCGTCGTCTTCATCGACCTGGACCGCTTCAAGCAGGTAAACGACTCGCTCGGACATCAGGCCGGCGACGTGCTGCTGCGCACGATCGCCCAGCGATTGCGGCGCGCGCTGCGCGGGGCGGACATCGTGGCACGGCTCTCGGGCGACGAGTTCGTGGCCGTGCTCACCGAGTGCGATCCGCAGCGGCTCGACATCGCCATCGAGCGCCTGCGCGGCGCGCTGAGCGCGCCCTGCCAGGTCGACGGCGTGACGCTCGCGCCCTCGGGCAGCTTCGGCATCAGCCTGTACCCGAATCACGGCAAGGACTTCGACCTGCTGCTCCAGCGCGCGGACATGGCAATGTATCAGGCCAAGATGGCCAGCCCGGGCAGCGTGCGCGTCTACCACGAGGACATGAACATCCGCGCGCAGGAGCGGCTCGAGCTGGAGACCGCCCTGCGCGACGCCCTGCGCCGCGGCGCGCTCGAGCTCTTCTACCAGCCGCAGATCAATCTGCTCGACGAATCGGTGTACGGTGTCGAAGCCCTTACGCGCTGGGCGCATCCGCAATACGGCGAAGTGCCGCCCTCGCGCTTCATCGCGCTGGCCGAGGAATGCGGGCTGATCGGAGAACTGGGCAACTGGACGCTGCGCGAGTCGTGTCGTCAATTGGCCGATTGGCGACGGCGCGGCGTGGGCATCGAGAGCGTATCGGTCAATCTTTCGCCGACCAACTTCCACGACCACGATCTGCCGCGCACCATCGCACGAGCGCTCGCCGATCACGATCTGCCTGCCTCGTGCCTGGCCGTCGAGATCACGGAGAGCGTGCTGATGGATCACAACCCGAGCACGCTGCGCATCATCGAAGAAGTCCACGGCATGGGCGTTCGCCTGTCGATGGACGACTTCGGCACGGGCTACTCCAGCCTCGGGTATCTGCGCCGCCTGCCGGTCTCCGAACTGAAGCTCGATCGCAGCTTCGTGCACGACATCGCGCGCGACGAAACGGTGCGCGCGCTGACCAACGCGATCATCAGCATTGGCCGCAACCTGCGTCTCACGGTCGTCGCCGAGGGCGTGGAGACGCAAGCGCAGTGCGATCTGCTCATCGCACAAGGCTATCGCGTGGCACAGGGATATCTGTTTTCGCCCGCGCTGCCGGCCAGCGACTTCGAGCGCTGGCTCGTGCAATGGTCCGCGCGGCGCGCGAGAGCAGGTGGGAACGTTGGCGCGCAAGTGCTGATGGCGTCCGCACGGACGCCCTCAAACACTCCCGCAACGGCGCCCGCGAACACTCGCATCAAGGCACCCGGCTCGACGGACGCTCCCGGCGCGCCGGATTCAAAGGACGCGTAAGGACCTCACGGGGCGAGGCCGAGTTCCATCTGATGCAGGGCCGTCTCGATGGCCTGGCTTTGCTGCTCGTCGAGGGCGTCGGCCGCGATGCTCGTATCGTGCCGGTAGATCATTTCGCCATAGACGTCGGCCAGCACACGCGCGGCCGGGCACAGTGCCCAATGGCTGTCGGCCGCCTGGCGCCGTGTCCAGTAGTTGATCGCCTGCTCGATCTCGGCGATGGAATAGTTGGCTTTCATGAGAGGTTCTGTCTCGCCGTCAATGAAACACTACGCGAAATACTGTGATTATATACAGTATCCAGGGAATCTGGGAATGGGGCCATGCACAGGTCGATTCTCGGACCCATGTTTCGGAACTGCAACACTTGATGTGGCGGGACGGAAACGGCCCCCCCTCTTTTTTTCCCAACGACGAAAATTCCGGCACCGTCTGGTACGCCAACGCGCCGCACCGCGCATGCCGCGCATGCCGCGCATGCCGCGGCCGCCGGGCCGCCCTGCGCGGCCTCGTCTCATGAGCATCGACACGCTGCGTTTGCTATGCTGCGGCTTTCGCGCGCCGCCCGGCGTTGCACACTCCGCTCTTTCCGAAATCATCGATGGCTGCAGATCCCTCTGATACGCGCGATACGTCTGATACACCTGATGCCCCTGATGCATCTGACAAGCCCGATGCGTCGAACACCGCCGCTCGCCGCAATGCCGTCGACGCGCCCATGACGCGCGGTGACCACGACGCCCGGCGCAACGCGCCCTCGCCGCCCGCCGTAACGGCACCGCCGCCCGGCGCATTGCCGCTCGCATGGCTCGGGCTGACCGCCGCTGCCGCGTGGGTGCTCAAAAGCCCGAACCCGACCTGGGGCGTCGGCGTGCTGTGCCTGTGCGCCGGATTGATTTCGTCGTTCGGCGCGCGCCGCCGAGGCCGCGCCCCCTGGCCCGCCTTCTTCACCGGCTTGCTGCCGGTAGGCGTCGCGCTCTTCTTCGCGCTGCTCATGCTGCGCCCGCTGCTGCGCTGACACGTCATCGGGGCGCCACGGCACTGTCACCGGCACGCCAGGCCCTCGCGCTCACGAGTTACCCACAGCTTCTGTGGATAACCCACTGGATAACCCGGCAGCACGCCTTCGAGATGCCCGCCGTTACACGCTGTCAAGAGGATTGCCCGTTTCGGCGTCACGCCTGGGCAAATTTTTTGCGCTTGACGTTTCTCTCCGCATCTGTGCAACGGCGTCATCGCTTTGACACGCGGCCGCCCGCCGGGAAAAAGGGTCGGGGCCGCGGTCGGGGGCCGAGGATCCGGGGCGTCTCCCAGGGTTCGCAGTCTCTCGGAATCGGCCTATGATGGAGACACGCGATACCTCGCGATGCATTTCAGCCATTCCGGGAGAACGTCTCGTATGACTCAATCCGACAAACCGAAGGTTTCCACTGCACCGTCGTCAGCCGACAGCCTTGCGACAGAAGAGGAGCGCGTCCACCTGGACGAGCTGCTCGCGCGCCACTCGGTCACCGAGACCGTGGACCGCGCTTCGGTGATCGATCTGATCAAGGCGCTGCGCTCGCCCGACGTGCAGACGCCGGAAGACCGGCAACGGGTGGTCGAGAAGAGCCGGCTGTGGAAGGAAGTGTCGCACCGCGATACCGCCATGTCACTGCTGAACTCGCTCGCCCAGATGGCGCCCATCCTGCTCAATCAGATTCACTGGTGAGCCCACGAGCGCGCCGGCGTCGTCCGGCGCCGATTGATCTGGATTAAATGCGTCTTTCGAAAGCCGCGCGGCATGCACGATTTCGCCATGCCGGTGCCTTACAATGCGGGTCGCGCAAGTTTTCCCCTGTGACCCACATCATGACCACCACCACGCTGGAAGCCCCTACCGAGTTCAAGAGCTGGATTTGCCTGATCTGCGGCTGGATCTACAACGAAGCCGAAGGCGCGCCGAACGACGGCCTCGCCCCGGGTACGCGCTGGGCCGACGTGCCCGCCGACTGGCGCTGCCCCGAATGCGACGTTTCCAAGGAAGATTTCGCCCTCTCCGAGTTCTGAGCACCTGCGCCGAGACCGGCGCCGGCAACGTTCGGCCAAGGTCATGCGCGGCATGCGCCGCGAGGTGTGAACGCCGGCGTCAATGGCGCCAGCCCCATCCACGTCCGCCGCGCCAGCCGTCGCGGTAGCCGCGGTAATAGCCGCCCGAGACGCCGAAGGTCACCACGGGCGCCGGCGCCACCGCGTAGCCCGGCGCATAGCCGTAGCCGTAATAGTCGTCGTAGCCGTAGGCGCCGTATGCCGGCTGGCCATACGGCACGGCCACGCAGCCCGCCATCAGCATGACAATGGCAGCACCGCCGGTGAGCATGGACAAGCGTTTCACAATGATGTCTCCCGCATGAGTTCTTGACGCCAGGGTCAGCGACGCCGGCCCCGCACGGATCATTAGACATGCAGGTTCCCGTGAAATGCGGCGAAAGTGTCCGCGCTTTGGTTACCAAACGTGACATTGGTAACACCGCCGGCAGGTGAGCGAAGTCGACGTACCGCGCACACCGGGTGCAAACCCGCGGCGAGGGTGAGGGCCGCGTCGGCGGCCGCCGAGCTCAGCACCGGCCGGCGGCGCCGCGGCGCTCGTGCCGCTTGCGGTGCGGCCGGTTCCAGCTAAAACACCCAGCAGCGATCTCGCCCGGCGCGCTTGGCGCGATAGAGGGCCATGTCCGCACGCTCGACCATGTTCATCGGCGAATCCTCGTCCTGCCACTCGGTGATGCCGAAACTTGCCGAGAAGCGCAGCGGCGGCTCGCTGCCTTCGAGCGACTCGCGCTTGCAACGCTCGCGAATCCGGTCGGCGACTCGCAGTGCATCGCGCTCCGTCGCCCCGGGCAGCAGAATCGCAAACTCCTCGCCGCCGATGCGGCCGATGAGGTCGTCGCCGCGCAACGTCGACGAACACACGAGCACGAAGCGGCACAGCACCTGATCGCCGATGGCATGCCCGTAGGTGTCGTTGATCGACTTGAAGTGATCCAGATCGGTCACGATCAGGCTCATCGGCTCGTTTCTGCGCTGAGCGGCCTCGAGCAGCTGATCGAAACGGTGGAAGAAATACCGGCGCGTGAGGCTGCCTGTCAGCTCGTCGTAGCTGGCTTCGAAGGCGAGCTGATTGTTCGCCGCGCGTAGTTCCTCGTTCGACTGACGCGCCTCGCGATGGCGCACACGCTCGCGCCAGTAGCTCCAGCTCAGCAGCGCCACGATGATCACGCCGCCCAGATACAGCAGGAAGCACAGCGCCAGATCCTTCGCGTGCTGACGCGTGAGCGCCTCCCATGCTTCGACGTCTTCGACCGCGTAGACGATGAGGTCGTTGCTCGCACTCGGGCGCGAAGCGATCACGAACGGTTGGGAGAAGTCGCCAAACGCCGACATCCGATCGAGCAATTCCTGCGGCACCCACGCGTTGGCGCGCCCTGGCGAGCGTTTGAACTGCGTGATCGGCATGCGCGCGAAATCGTCATGCTGGTAGAGCGCCATGCGCTCCGGAAAGGGCATCGAGCCGACTTTGCCGTCGAGCATGAAGCGATTCTCGAAGCGCGGGTCGTTGGCCATGATCACCACGCCGTTGCCATCGGTCACGAATGACTCGCCGCTTCCCACCCAATGGCGCAGGCGCGTGAGGCCGATCTTCGTCATGACGACGCCAACGAGTGTGCCGTCGCGGTAGATGGGGGCGCTGAAATAGAGGCCGGGCGCCTGTTGCTCCCAGCCGGCCGCGTAGCTCTCGAAGCGAGCGCCAAGCAGCGCCTGAGTCACGTATGGCATGCCGGCGACCGACTGGCCCAGCGGCGACGGCGTGTCGCGGAAGTTGCTCGCCGCCACGCAGATGCCGCGGGCGTCGATCACCCAGATGCGGTCAACGCCGAAATAGCCCTGCGCGCCATGCAGAAACTCGTTGGCGCGCGTCACGAGCTCCGCGCCCGACGCCCCGCCTGCCGGACGCAGCACGTCGCGCAGCAGGTCCACTTCGGCCAGCGTCGAGGGAATGGCTCGCACCATCGCCAGGTCCGTGTTGATGGCGTGCACCATGCCGTCGGCCACCCGCTCGGCGACGGTCTGCTCCGCATCGACATTCTGTGCAAGCTTGTCGCCGACCAGCGAAGTGGCGGTCCGGTCCGCCGCAATCCAGCAGGCGACCAGCACGCCAACCGAGACGCACGCGGCATAAAGCCAATGCCGTATCCTCATCCGAAAATCAAACGCTCGTTCTAATATTATTCACTTCTTACGTTGGCAAAGGTTTCGCCTCATTCGGGTCGCGTTTCTGTCTTTTCCCCGGACAGATGCTCTGGTCGCGACCGGCATTCTCGATGCCGGCAAATACCTGCCAATTCTGGTTTACGCGTCGAACTCTTTTCCTCGTTCCCGATCCCCGGCTTGTCGCGCCCCGTGCCTTCGGATCCGTGCTGCGCCGTATTGTGCTCTCCCACGATTGCAGGCTGTTGACAGCCCGCCTGCCCCTGATCCCGCCGCCTGGAATCGCCGCGCCGGGCGGCTCGCGACCGTCCGTGCGTGTCGCTCCAGATCGTCGCGAAAACCAGGTGATTCTATAGTACTCCGACGCTGAATCCGTGCGAAAAACCGGCAAAAAATCGATGCATCCGAAATACCTATTTAATCTATTAAATAGAAAATGCACCGCCGTCATTCACCCCGGCTTTACCGGCAAATTCCAAAACGCTCGATTACCGATTCCATCTGCTCCATTTCCACCGGGCGGGAAAACAGATAGCCTTGCGCAAAGAGCGGCACGAAATGACGCAGCCATTCGAGTTGCCGCTCGTTCTCGACACCCTCGACAATCAGATCGATTCCCAGCGAACGCGCAATGTTCACGATGTTCGAGATCATGAGGCACGAACGCGACGAATCCGGAATCGATTCGACGAACGACCGGTCGACTTTCAGCGTGTCGACGGGAAAGCGCGTCAGGTAAGACAGCGACGAGTAGCCGGTGCCGAAGTCATCGAGCGCGATGCGCACGCCCGCACGCTTGAACTGCTGGATCTTCATTTCCACGAGCGCCGGGTTGCGGATCATGACCGACTCGGTGATTTCCAGCTCGAGACGATTCGGCTCGACGCCGTATTCCTTCATGAGTCGCTCGACCAGTTCACTGATGTCGCCGCGCCAGAACTGCACCGACGAGACGTTCACCGCGAGCCGCAGCGAGGCCATCGGCGTGCCGCGCCACGCCGCGAGTTGCCGGCAGGCCTGGGTGAGCGCGAACTCGCCGATCGCGACGATCTGGCCGGTCGTCTCCGCCAACGGGATGAATTCGCCCGCCGCGAGCACGCCGCGCTGCGGATGCCGCCAGCGGATCAGCGCTTCCATGCCGCATATGCAATCGGTCTCCAACGCCACGATGGGCTGATAGGCGAGGAAGAACTCGCCATTGGCGAGCGCCTGCTCCATCTCGCGCTCCCATACCACGAGCTGATGCGCCTGGTAGGTCATCTGTTGCGTATACACGCGCACCACGCTCTTGCCCGCTTCCTTGGCGGCGTAGAGCGCCAGGTCGGCCTTCCTGATGAGGTCCGCCTCGGTCTCTTCCGGCTTCGACCAGAACGTCACGCCGATGCTGGCATGCAACGCGAACGAGGTGCCGCCCGCCACCATCGGCGCCCTGAGCGAGGCGAGCATCGCCTCACCGAGCGGCACGGCCTGCTCCGGCACGCCCTCGCCTTCGAGCAGCACGGTGAACTCGTCGCCCGCGAAGCGCGAGAGCGTCGCCGACGGCGGCATGCACGCCGCGAAGCGTTCAGCCACTTGCCGGATGATCTCGTCGCCCTGCGTGTGGCCGAGCGTATCGTTCACGCTCTTGAAGTTGTCCAGATCCATGTGCAGCAGCGCTACCTTGCCGAGCTGCGCCGGGTCGCTCAACGCGCGGCGAAGCGCCTCCATGAAGGCGTAACGATTGGGGAGTTCGGTGAGCGGGTCGTAGGAGATGAGCCGGGTGAGCTGCTGATCGCGACCGATGAGCCGCTGCATCAGGTAGGCGATGAGCCCGAAAAAGACGACGAGCGCAACCGACACGAAGGTCGCCATCGTCAGATAGACGCGCTCGACATGGCGATACTCGGCGAGCTCCTCGTCCATCGACAGGCCGACCTGTACGGCCAGCGGGTAATCGCGCAAGTGACGATACGCCACGATGCGCTCGACGCCGTCGATCGGGTCGCGCTGCACGCCCGAGCTGCGCTGATCGGCCGAGAACGGCGGCAGCTCGCCGGTGCCGGTGTAGGCAACGCCGGCCCCGGCGCTGCGTGCCAGTAAAGCGCCGTCGTCGGCAATGACGGCGATCTGACCATACTGGCCCAGCACGGCGTTGGTGTAGAAGTCCGTCGTGAAATAGCTCGGCTCGAGCGAGACGACGACCACGCCGCCAAAGCTGCCGTCGAGGTTGTTGAGCCGCCGGGTGAACTGGAGCACCCACTTGCGCGAGACGCGGCCGAAGACCGGGTGGCTGATGAACAGACGGTCACCGGCGTCTTCCACATGCACGCGAAAGTGCTCGCGGTCTGCGATGTTGACGCCGGCCCCGCCGGGCAACGTCGCCGCAATCACGTTGCCGCTCGCGTCCGCCATGCTGACGAGCACCATGAAGCGCTCGGGCACGACGCCCGCGGCCAGCGCCTCCTTCAGATCGAAGTTCCGACGGCCGTGCTCGAACTCGTACTTCACGAAACGGGTGATCTGATCGACTTGCCGGATGGCGCGCAGTGTCTGCTGCTCGAGCGCACTGGCGACCGTCGAGGCCGCTGCGGCCGTGTCGCGCAGCACGGCCTTGTGCTCGATGGACACGCGCCAGAGCACCGCCGTCCATACGAGGACCAGGATCAGGAAACCGAAAATCAGTATGGCAACGATAGAGCGGTAAGACGCGGCCCAACGCCCGCGTCGCGCTCCCGTCGTGCTCGGTTGCGCCATAGGTCGAGATCCTTTCAGCCTTCGCGCCACTGCGCGATAAGGTCGGTATTGGCCCGGTGGTCAGGAGGATCCAGGAGGCGCCACTGCCGGACACCGTTGTTTGCGGCAAGTGTAAGACAATCCCGCCAGCCCCGGAAGTCGTCCGCGCGTCCCCGATCGGCGGGCGCGGCGCGTGTTGCAGGGCCCTCGGGCGCTTCGTCGTATTCGCCCTTCCTTGCTACTGACCTGGCGTCCCGCTCGCCATCTCCATGCGGCAGACGAGCGCCATCCCACCGGATGAGGTGTCATACGTCGGATTACGGAAGTTTCAGGCGCCGCCACATCGGGAGAATCCCGGAGGCGTCTGCGGCGGCCCCGGGAGGGCGTCGGGCAGCGCGCGGTCAGGACTTCAGCAGCTCGATGACGGCCTCGAGACCGCGGCGTAGATCGGCCAGGTCGAACCGAGAGGCCACGTCAGGCGCGGCAGGCGTGTCGGGCGCGTCGGCCCGCGCGCTTGTCACGCCGGCGGCGGCGCCGCTCGCGGTGCGCCCGCCGCGCGGCGCATCGGCTTCGAGCCGGTTACGCGCCCCGTTGATGGTGAAGCCCTGCTCATAGAGCAACTCCCGGATTCGCCGGATCAACAGGACTTCGTGGTGTTGGTAGTACCGCCGGTTGCCGCGCCGCTTGACCGGGCGAAGTTGCGTGAACTCCTGCTCCCAATAGCGCAGTACGTGGGGCTTGACGCCACACAGTTCACTCACCTCACCGATGGTGAAGTAACGCTTGGCGGGAATCGGCGGCAAGGCAACGTGATCCATCGCAGCGCGAGCGGAATGGGATGACGGTTAAATTGCGGACGAAAAAACCGACGGCCGCCACAGAATGCGGCGGCCGTGACGACTTACTTGCTCAGCAAGCCAGATTCGACCATCGACTTGAGCTTCTGGCTGGCGTGGAAAGTGACGACGCGACGTGCGGCAATCGGAATGGCCTCGCCGGTCTTGGGGTTCCGGCCCGGCCGCTGCGGCTTGTCGCGCAACTGGAAGTTGCCGAAGCCGGAGAGCTTGACGCTGTCGCCCGACTCCAGTGCGTCGCGGATCGATTCGAAGAACGCCTCGACCATATCCTTCGCTTCGCGCTTGTTCAGGCCGACGTGCTCGAACAGCAGTTCGGCCAGTTCGGCCTTGGTCAGCGTCGGTGCTTCGGTCGCGACATCGTTGACTTCGCTTCGGCCCAGCGCGATACGTTGCGCCGCGAGCATGGCTTCAAATTCACCAGGATTCATTTCGTTCATACGTCCCACGCGATGGCAATGACAGTGCGATAACTCACTCGCAACCAGACTTCTACTGAGCTTTACGCGCGCAAACGTGCGCCGAACGCTTCCACTCGCTGCACCAGCGCGTTAATGGCGCCCTGGACCGTTTCGTCCTGCAACGTACCCGAGGGGTCTTGCAGAGTAACACGAAACGCCACGCTTTTGTCCTCGGCACCAAGCGAGCCCGACGCGGCGCCGGCCTTCGGTCGGAACTCGTCGAACAGACGCACCGATTGCACCACGCTGCACACCGGGTCGTCGTGGCGCGCGGCCAGCATCGCGTCGAGCAGCCCCTGCACCGGCTGCGCCTGATCGACCACCAGCGCAATGTCGCGCGTGACGGGCGGGAATTTCGAGATTTCCTCGTAGCTCGCCACGTCGCGCACGAACAGTGCCTGCGCTTCGATCTCGAAGAGGACCGGCGCGTGCGGCAGGTCATATTTCTGCTGCCAGCGCGGGTGCAGTTCGCCGATGAAACCGACGCGCTTGCCATCGACCTCGATGGCCGCGCTGCGCCCCGGGTGCAGCGCCGGATGCTCGGCCTTCACGAAGCGGGCCGTGCGCGGGGCCAGCAGCGCCTCGAGGTCACCCTTCACGTCGAAGAAGTCGACCTGACGCGTGGGTGCGCCCCACTGCTCCTCGAGCACCGGGCCGTAGGCGAGCGCCGCCACCGTAACCGGCTGGCGGTAGCCGCCCACGCTCAGCTCGCCCGACGCCACCGTGTTGTCACGGTGATAGGTGCGGCCGATCTCGAACACACGCACGCGCGAGGCCTTGCGGTTCAGGTTGTAGCGCGTTGTGGCGATCAGGCTGCCGATGAGCGTCGAGCGCATTACCGCGAGGTGGCTGGCGATCGGGTTGAGCAGCTTGATCGGGTTGTCGTTGCCGGCGAAATCGGCCTCCCATTCGACGTCGACGAAGCTGAAGCCGACCGTCTCGTGATAGTCGCGTGCGGCAATCGCGTGACGCACGGCGTGCTGCGAGCGACGACCTTCCTGCGTCGGACGCATTTCGCTCGCCGCCACCGGCGGATTGGCCGGAATGCGGTCGAAACCGTAGATGCGCGCGACCTCTTCGATCAGATCCTCTTCGATCTCGATGTCGAAGCGGTACGACGGCGGCGTCACTTCGAATACGCCGTTGTGCAGCGTGAACGGCAGGCCCAGACGCGTGAAAATGGCGCCCATCTCCTGCTCGGTCACCGGCACACCCAAAATCTTGACGGCACGGGCCACGCGCATCTTCACCGGCCGGCGCTCGGGCAGCTTCGCGACGATGTCGTCAAGCGGGCCGGCCTCGCCGCCGCAAATCTCGAGCACCAACTGCGTGGCGCGCTCGAGCGCACGCACGTTGCCGGCGAAATCCACGCCGCGCTCGAAGCGATGCGATGCGTCGCTCGAGAAGTTGTACTTGCGCGCGCGGCCCTGAATGGCTTGCGGGTAGAAGAAGGCGCCTTCGAGGAAGATGTTCCGCGTCTCGAGACCGGCCTTGGTGGAGTCGCCGCCCATGATGCCCGCCAGCCCGATAGGACCGCTCGCGTCGGTGATGGCGAGCACGCTCTCGTCGAGCGTCACGGTCTGCTCGTTGAGCAGCTTGAGCGTTTCGCCGGCGCGGCCGAAACGCACGTCGATCCCGCCCTGCAGGCGGTTCAGATCGTAGACGTGCAGCGGCTGCCCAAGCTCGAGCATCACGTAGTTGGTGATGTCGACGAGCGCCGAGATGCTGCGCTGGCCGGCGCGTTCCAGACGTTCCACCATCCAGCGCGGCGACGGCGCCGCAGCATTGACGTTGCGGATGATACGGCCGCCAAAGCGTCCGCAACCTTCCGGCGAGCTGATGCGCACCGGCAGCTTGTCGGCGATCGTGGCCGGCTGGGCGCCCTGCCCCGGCAAGTCCTTGAGCGGCGCGCCGGTAATGGCTGCGACCTCGCGCGCGACACCCAGCAGCGAGAGGCAGTCGGCCTTGTTCGGCGTGAGCTTGACGACGAACACGGTGTCATCCAGGTCCAGGTACTCGCGGATGTTCATGCCAACCGGTGCGTCTTCCGGCAGGATCAGCAGGCCGGCGTGGTCGTCCGAGAGCTTGAGCTCGCGTGCCGAGCACAGCATGCCGAAGCTCTGCACGCCGCGCAGCTTGCCAACCTTGATCTGGAACGGCGCCCCCCCTGCTTCGGCCGGCGGCAGTGCCGCCCCCACCGTCGCGCATGGCACCTTGATGCCCGGTGCGACGTTCGGCGCGCCGCACACGATGGTGAGCGTCTCGCCGGTGCCGGCATCGACCTGGCAAACGTTCAGACGGTCGGCATCCGGATGACGGGCGACTTCGAGCACCTTCGCCACGACCACACCGGTAAACGGCGGGGCGACCGGATTGGTTTCCTCGACTTCGAGCCCGGACATGGTCAGGGCGTGCGCCAGCGCGTGCGTCGACAAATCCGGGTCGACCAGGGTACGCAGCCACGATTCAGAGAATTGCATGGATCAGTTCGCTCGCAGTTAAGTCTTCACTTCCGAAGCCCGGCGGCAGCGACTTCGCGCGCCAGACGGGGCTCTCGGCATCGATTACATGAATTGGCGCAGGAAGCGCAGGTCGTTCTCGTAGAACAGGCGCAGATCCTGGACGCCGTAGCGCAGCATCGTCAGGCGCTCCAGGCCCGAGCCGAACGCGAAGCCGATGTAGCGCTCGGGGTCGAGCCCCATGTTGCGAACGACGCTCGGATGCACCTGCCCCGAGCCCGAGATTTCGAGCCACTTGCCGGCGTTCTTGCCGGTCTCGAACTGCATGTCGATCTCGGCGGACGGTTCCGTGAACGGGAAGTACGACGGGCGAAAGCGCACCTGAATGTCGTCGCGCTCGAAGAACTTGCGCAGGAAGTCGGTGTACACGCCCTTGAGGTCGGCGAAGCTGATGTCTTCGGCGATCCACAGGCCCTCGACCTGATGGAACATCGGCGAGTGCGTGGCGTCGGAATCCACGCGGTACGTGCGCCCCGGCGCAATCACCTTGATCGGCGGCTTGTTCATGCGCGCGTAGCGCACCTGCATCGGGCTGGTGTGCGTGCGCAACAGCAGCGGCTTGCCGGCGTCGTCATTGCCCTCGACGTAGAACGTGTCCTGCATCGAGCGCGCCGGGTGATTCTCGGGGCTGTTCAGCGCCGTGAAGTTGAACCAGTCGGTTTCGATTTCGGGGCCGTCGGCCACGTCGAATCCGATGGAGCGGAAAATCTGTTCAACGCGCTCCCAGGTGGTGAGCACGGGGTGCAGGCTGCCAGTGCCCAGGCCGCGGCCAGGCAGCGTGACGTCGATGGCCTCGGCGGACAGACGCGCGTCGAGCAGCGCATCGGCCATGGCCTGGCGGCGCGCCTGCAGAGCGCCTTCGATCTGTTGCTTGGCCGCATTGATCCGCGCGCCTTCGCTCTTGCGCGCGTCGGGATCGAGCTTGCCGAGGCCCTTGAGCAACTCGGTCAGTTGGCCGGTCTTGCCGAGAAAGCGCGCTTTCTCGTTTTCCAGCGCGGCGGCGTCGGGAGCGGCGGCGAATGCACGCTGCGCTTCGCTGACGATAAGTTCCAGATCCATATGCTACAGGCTCAAGTTGGGCGGTCCGAACGGCCGCGTGTACAAGCGAAAAAGCTAGCGAAAAGACCAGCGAAAAACAAAAGGGGGCTCCGATGAGAGCCCCCTCCTGGCGAATGGCGCGCGGTAAAACGCGCTATACGCTAATGACAGCTTCAGGCTGCGACGGCGGCTTTCACCTGGGCGACAATCGCGGCAAACGCCGGCTTGTCGTTGATGGCCATGTCGGACAGCACCTTGCGGTCGAGTTCGATCGAGGCCTTCTTCAGACCAGCGATGAACACGCTGTAGGTCATGCCGTGCTGACGCACACCTGCATTGATACGCGCAATCCACAAGGCGCGGAACACGCGCTTCTTGTTGCGGCGATCGCGATAGGCGTATTGCCCGGCGCGCATGACCGCTTGCTTGGCGATGCGGAAGACGTTATTGCGACGGCCGCGGAAACCCTTGGCTGCAGCGATGACTTTCTTATGGCGGGCCCGTGCGGTGACCCCACGTTTGACTCGAGGCATGTTTCTCTCCTATCTAAGTCGGGGTTTAAGCGAAGGGCAGCATTGCACGCACGGAGTTCAGATCAGACTCGTGAACGCCGACGGCACCGCGCAGGTGACGCTTATTCTTGGTGGTCTTCTTCGTCAGAATGTGACGCTTGAAGGCCTGACCACGCTTGACGGTACCGCCAGGACGCACGCGAAAGCGCTTCTTGGCACCGCTCTTGGTTTTCATCTTGGGCATGAAAAACTCCGAGGTTTTTAACATGATCGCAGGTGTGGCGCCAAAATCGCGCCCCTTGCAGGACCTGGGATCACTTATATTCAGGGCCGAACCGCACCCTGTATCGCTGCCGCCCCCTCGCGGGACGCGACGGCAATTCCTTGCTGCCCGGCGGCGTCGTTCGACACCGCCGCGGCATTACTTCTTCTTCGGCGCGATGACCATGATCATCTGGCGGCCTTCCATCTTCGGCATCTGTTCCGGCTGACCGAACTCTTCGAGATCAGTCTTCAGGCGTTCCAGCATTCGGGCGCCGATTTCCTGGTGAGCCATCTCACGGCCGCGGAAACGCAGCGTGATCTTGGTCTTGTCGCCGTCTTCGAGGAACCGCTTCAGATTGCGCAACTTGACGTTGTAGTCGCCGTCGTCGGTGCCAGGCCGGAACTTGACTTCCTTGATCTGAACAACCTTCTGTTTCAGCTTGTTCTCGTGCGCTTTCTTCTGTTCCTGATACTTGAACTTGCCGTAGTCCATCAGGCGGCACACCGGCGGCTGCGCCTGCGGCGCGATTTCCACCAGATCGACGTCAGCTTCTTCGGACAGACGGAAAGCCTCGGCAAGTTTCACGATGCCGAGCTGCTCACCGTCGACCCCGGTTAGACGCACTTCGGGCGCAGTAATTTCGCCGTTGATGCGATGCGACTTATCGGTAGCGATGTTGCTTATCCTCGAAAAAAGTCAAAAATTTAGCCGCGCTGTCCGACAGGCGTTATTGGAACGATGCGCACTCTTGCGCAAGGCGTTCGATGAGCGCGTCAACGGGCATAACGCCCAGATCCACGCCGCCACGGGCACGCACGGCTACCGTATTCGCCTCCTGCTCCTTGTCCCCCACCACAACCAGATAAGGAACTTTCTGCAAGGAGTGCTCGCGTATTTTATAGCTAATTTTCTCGTTGCGCAAATCGCTCCGAGCCCTAAGCCCTTGTTCTTTCAACTTTTTCGTCACTTCCTGGGCGTAATCGGCCGTTTTTTCGGACACATTCATCACGATTACCTGCTCCGGCGCCAGCCAGGCGGGCATTGCACCAGCATGGTGCTCGATCAGAATCCCGATAAACCGCTCCAACGAGCCCAGGATGGCGCGGTGCAGCATGACCGGGCGCTTGCGGCTGTTGTCTTCGGCCACATATTCGGCGTCGAGGCGCTCGGGCATCGAGAAATCGACCTGCATCGTGCCGCACTGCCACTGGCGACCGAGGGCGTCTTTCAGCGTGTACTCGATCTTCGGACCGTAAAACGCCCCGTCGCCTTCGGCGATCTCGAACTCACAGCCCGAACGGCGCAGCGATTCCATCAGCGCAAACTCGGCCTTGTCCCAGTTTTCATCGGAACCGACTCGGTGCTCCGGACGCGTGGCCACCTTGTAGATCATGTCCGTGAAGCCGAAATCCTTGTACACGGCATGCAACAGCGCCGTGTAGTTCACGCACTCCTCGAGAATCTGGTCTTCCGTACAGAAGATGTGGCCATCGTCCTGCGTGAAGCCACGAACGCGCATCAGCCCGTGCAGGCCCCCCGACGGCTCATTGCGGTGGCACTGACCGAATTCGCCGTAGCGCAGCGGCAGGTCGCGGTAGCTGTGAAGCGCCGAATTGAAAATCAGGACGTGGCCGGGACAGTTCATCGGCTTGAGCGCATAGGCGCGGTTTTCCGACTCCGTCGTGAACATGTTGTCCTTGTAGTTCTGCCAATGGCCCGACTTCTCCCACAGCGAGCGATCGAGGATCTGCGGCCCTTTCACTTCCTGGTAGCCGTTGTTGCGGTAGACGCGGCGCATGTACTGCTCGATCTGCTGCCAGAGCGTCCAGCCCTTCGGGTGCCAAAAGATGAGACCCGGCGCCTCTTCCTGCATATGGAACAGGTCGAGTGCGCGGCCGAGCTTGCGGTGATCGCGCTTCTCGGCTTCCTCGAGCATATGCAGATAAGCGTCCTGATCTTCCTTCTTCGTCCAGGCCGTGCCGTAGATGCGCTGGAGCTGTTCGTTCTTCGCGTCGCCGCGCCAGTAGGCGCCGGCCACCTTCATCAGCTTGAAAACCTTGAGCTTGCCCGTCGACGGGACGTGCGGGCCCCGGCAAAGATCGACGAACTTGCCTTCGCGGTACAGGCCAATCTCTTCGTTGGCGGGAATCGACTGGATGATTTCCGCCTTGTACTTCTCGCCCATCGACAGGAACAGGCGCACGGCGTCGTCGCGCGAGAGCACTTCGCGCGTGACCGGCTCATCCTTCTTCGCCAGTTCGTGCATCTTCTTCTCGATGGCTTCGAGGTCTTCCGGCGTGAACGGGCGGTGAAACGAGAAGTCGTAATAGAAACCGTTCTCGATCACAGGGCCGATCGTGACCTGCGCCTCCGGGAACAGCTCCTTGACGGCATAGGCGAGCAAGTGCGCCGTGGAGTGACGAATGATGTCGAGACCGTCGGCGTCCTTGTCCGTGACGATAGCGAGACTCACGTCGCGATCGATCAGATAGGACGTATCGACCAGCTTGCCGTCGACGCGGCCGGCGAGTGCGGCCTTGGCCAACCCCGTGCCGATCGAGCCGGCGACTTGCGCCACCGTGAGCGGGGCTTCGTACTGGCGTTGCGAACCGTCAGGCAAACGTACCGAAATCATGTCGCACTCCCATGCGCTAAAACGTCACGCGCGGCCCACGCCACGCGGCAAACCACGAAAAAAAACGGCCTCGACTGTCGTCGAGGCCGTCTCTTCATTCCTAGCATCCAGACGAAAAACACCCTCGACTTAGCGTCGCACCTTCACCACTGTGAAAGTTCGGGCGGTCTTCAACATGTGTGTTTTTCCAACGCCTGTGTCTGCGGGGTCTCGCGGACTGTAATGCATCAAATTCGTTGGTAGGCTCGATTGGACTCGAACCAACGACCCCCACCATGTCAAGGTGGTGCTCTAACCAGCTGAGCTACGAGCCTACTGCAAGAAAACGAGATTCTAGCAAGATTCCCGCGAATCGCCAAGCGATTATTGTGCCTGCCGACGAAAAACCGCGTCAATCAACGATCTCGGCGCGATGGCGGTGTCAGTCGATGCGCAAACGCCGCACCGACCAACGCCCGCCCGCGTGCGCGCTCGGTGCCGGCGTCCCGTGCCTTCCTGCCGCGGGCGTGCCCCCCCTTACCGCCGACGCGACGAGACCACGCCCGACACCCCGTTGAGCTGAGCCAACGCCCGCTGCAACTGCCCTCCGTCGCGCACTTCGACGGTGAACTGCATGAACGCCTGCTGCCCGCGCGACTGCGTGCTGACGCCCGTCACGTTGAGCTTCTCGCGCGAAAAGACTTCGGAGATGTCGCGCAACAGCCCCTGACGGTCAATCGCCTCGATCTGGATGTCCACCGGATACGCCGCCACGCCACGGCCTTCGAGCACGTCGCCGGACCAGGCCGTCTGAATCACCCGCTCGGGCGCGCGCGCCTTCATCGCCTGAAAGTTGGCGCAGTCCTGGCGGTGAATCGACACCCCCTTGCCCCGCGTGACGAAACCCACGATCGGGTCGGGCGGCGCCGGCCGGCAGCATTTGGCCAACTGGGTGAGCAGCGCCCCAACGCCAACCACCAGCACCCCGCTCTTGGCGCCTTGCGTAACACTGGTATCGAGACTCTTCTTCGCGACGAGCGTGTCCTCATCGCGTGGTTCCGGTCCCGGTAGGCTGCCCGAGAGCGCCTGCTCGACATGCCGCAGACTGAACTCGTCCTTCGCAACGGACGCATAGAGATCGTCCGGCGTGCGAAAACCGAGCCGCGCGGCCAGCTCCTCGAGGTTGACCGACGTCTTGCCCTCGCGCTGCAGCGTCTTGTCGATAAGCGTTCGCCCGTTGGCGATCGTCTCCTCGAGATCGACGGCATTGAACCACTGCCGCACCTTCTGCCGCGCCCGATGACTCTGCAAGTACCCGAGTTGCGCATTGAGCCAGTCACGCGACGGCCCGCCCTGCTTGACCGTGATGATCTCTACCGTCTGCCCGTTCTGCAGCGGCGTATTGAGCGGCACCATGGCGCCGTCCACACGCGCGCCGCGACAGCGGTGCCCCAGCTCGGAGTGCAGGTGGTAGGCAAAATCGACGGGCGTGGCGCCCTGCGGCAGCGCAATGACACGCGCTTGCGGTGTGAGCACGTAGATATGGTCGTCGATGGTCGCACGCTTGAGCTGCTCCCACGGTTCGGCCGTCGCCTCGGTGCCGACCGTGTCGGCCACGTCGTCCTTCCACGCGAGCAACTGGCGCAGCCACGCGATCTTCTCGTCGTATGCCTCGTTGGCGGCAAAGGCGCCGCCATAGCCGCGCTGCCCGGCCTCCTTGTAACGCCAGTGCGCGGCAATGCCGTATTCGGCGAAGTGGTGCATCTCGTGCGTCCGAATCTGCACTTCGAACGCGCGCCCGTCATCGCCGATCACCACCGTATGCAGCGACTTGTAGCCGTTCGGCTTCGGACGCGAGATGTAATCGTCGAACTCCTTCGGAATCGGCTGCCACAAATTGTGTACGATGCCCAGCACCGTATAGCACGCCTTGATGTCGTCGACGATCACACGAAACGCGCGCACGTCGTACAGTTCCGCGAAATCGACAGCCTTGCCGCGCATCTTCTTCCAGATGCTGTAGATGTGCTTCGGCCGCCCGGATACTTCGGCCTTCACGCCCGCACGCGCGAGCTCGTCCTGAAGCCGCTGGATCGCGCTCTCGATGAACGACTGTCGCTCGGCGCGTTTTTCTTCGAGCAGCTTGGCGATCTGCTTGTAGGTCACCGGCTCCAGGAAGCGGAACGCGAGATCCTCGAGCTCCCACTTCAGTTGCCAGATGCCGAGACGGTTGGCAAGCGGCGCATAGATCTCCAGCACCTCGTGCGGCATGTCCTCCGGCGGCGCCTTCTTTTGCGCGGCATACCACCGCAGCGACTGGAGCCGCGAGGCGAGGCGGATCATCACGACCCGGATGTCCTGCGCGAAGGCGAGCAGCATCTTGCGCAGGCCCTCGACCTGCGACTTGCGCTCGGCGAGCGCGTCGCGATCGCGCCCGTCTGACGGCATGGCTTGCGCCGCGCGCGAGCCCGCTCCCGAAAGGCGTTGCAGCTTGCGCACGTCGATCACCAGCGCTGCGACTTCGGCGCCGAACTTCTGCGTCAGCGTCGCCTGCGGATCGGGGAGAAATTCGACGGCGCAGAAGAGCGCGGCAGCCTGATGCGTGGCTTCGTCCACGCGCAGGGTGTCGAGAATCGCGAGCATGCCACGCGCATGCGCCATGATCGGCTCGCCGGACGAAAGCACATGGTCCTCGCACAGCGTCGCGGCGAAGGCGAGCGCGTCGTCGAGCGTGGCCGGCAACGCAGCCTCGGCCACAGCCGGCGCCGGATCCGAGGCACCGGTCGCCGATGTGGCATTCGCGCCAGCGGATGTCGGTGCTTGATGTTGGTTCATGTCGGAACACGGGGCGCCAGGCGCCCCGGATGAAGCGGTCGTCGCGCTCAGCTATCGCGCTGCGCTGCCACGACCACGATTTCAACGAGCATGGCAGGATCGGCAAGCGCCGCCTGCACCGTGGCGCGCGGCGGCGCATTGCCGGCCGGCACCCACTCGTCCCACACCTGATTCATTTCACCGAAGTACTTCATGTCGGAGATGAAGATCTGACACGAGAGAATCAACGACTTGTCGCTGTTCGCTTCGGCGAGCAGGCGGTCGATGTGCGCGAGAACCTGACGCGTCTGTCCGGCCATATCCTGGCTGCGGTCATCAGGCGTCTGCCCGGCCAGATAGACGGTGCCATTGTGCACCGCCATGTCCGACCAGCGCTTTTCGACGTAGAAACGTTGTACTGCCATGATGTAAGACTCCTCGTGTTCTTCGAATTCCGGACCTGCCCTGCGATGCCCCTGGGACGCCCGTCAGTCGGCATATCCGTCAAAAAAACGGCGTGCGATCTCGATCTGATCCGCATGCACGAACGTCGGCGCGTGTCCCACGCCGGGTATTTCCACGGCGCGCGCGTGTTGCGCGTGCGCGAGCATCTGTTGCATCGTGGTGCGCGAGAGCAGGTCCGACTGCTCGCCGCGCACCACGAGCGTGCGTCCGCCAAACGCCGCGAGCGATGCCCAGAGCATCGCCTCGCCGGCCGCCACGGCCTCGGGTGAAATGGCCGTAAACGCCGCGCCGATGGCAGGATCGTAACGCAACACAAATCCGTCGCCATCGGCCTTGACCAACGGCTCGCACAACGCGCGCCACTCCTGTGGCGTATGCGGGCCGAAGGCCGACGAAATCGACCACAGATAATCCGCCGCCTCGTCCATCGACGCAAAGCGCTTTGGCATGCCGACATACTGTCCGATGCGCGCCAGCGCCCCGGCATCGATGTGAGGGCCGACGTCGTTGAGCAGCATGTTGCGGATCGGCGTCTGCGGCAGGCCCGCGAGCCCCATGCCGATCAGCCCGCCCATCGAGGTGCCGAACCAGTCCACCGACGCAACGCCCAGCCGCGCGATCAGCGTCACCATGTCCGCGACGTACTGCGGCACGGCGTAGCCGGCGGGGTTGCGCAACCATTCCGACTGCCCCCGCCCGACCACGTCCGGGCATACAACGCGGTAATCGTTCGCGAACGCCTGCGCGAGCGCGTCGAAGTCGCGGCCGCAACGCGTGAGGCCGTGTACGCACACCAGAACGCGCGGATTGCCGGGATCGCCCCACTCCGCATATGCCATGCGATGCAGCCCCGACGGACTCAGACACTGAACGCTTGACAGACGGGGCACGTGGCTCGGCATGGCGGACTCATCGGATCGGTTTCCAGACCCGAATTCTACCGCGCTTGCCGCAAACCGTAAGCTAGAATGAGGCCACTCACGAGCCGCATCAAACCGCAGTCCGCGGTGCTACTCAGCAATTTCAAACGCTTTTCCCCCACCTCATCCGCACGGAGACGACGCAATGCTGAAAGGAAAAATCGCCCTCGTGACCGGCTCGACCAGCGGCATCGGTCTGGGCATGGCACAGGCGCTGGCGGCCCAGGGCGCCTCGCTCATCACGAACGGTTTCGGCGACGCCGAGGGCGCGCGCAGAGCCATCGCCGACGCGGCGGCGAAAGCGGGTCACACGGGCGTGAGCATCGGCTATCACGGCGCCGACATGAGCCGGGCGAGCGAGATCGAGGCCATGATGCAATATGCCGAATCGGAGTTCGGCGGCGTGGACATTCTCGTGAACAATGCCGGTATTCAGCACGTTGCGCAGATTCAGGATTTTCCGACGGAAAGATGGGACGCGATCATCGCGATCAACCTCACGTCGGCATTCCACACTACGCGCCTCGCGCTGCCGGGCATGCGCATGCGCAACTGGGGACGAATCATCAATATCGCGTCGGCCCACGGGCTCGTGGGCTCTGCGGGCAAGTCGGCGTATGTGGCGGCCAAACATGGCATCGTCGGACTGACCAAAGTGACGGCGCTCGAAAATGCGCAGACCGGTGTGACGGCCAACGCCATTTGCCCGGGCTTCGTGCTCACGCCGCTCGTTCAGAAACAGATCGACGATCGCGCGGCGCGCGAGCACCTCTCCAGCGAGGCGGCCAAGCGCTCGCTGCTCGGCGAGAAGCAGCCATCGGGCGATTTCGTCACACCCCAGCAATTGGGTGCGCTGGCCGTTTTCCTGTGCAGCGAAGCCGCCGACCAGGTGCGCGGCGTCGCTTGGAACATGGACGGCGGCTGGGTGGCGCAATAAGTGCAATAAGTGCAATAAGTGCCGTCAGCGCAATCAACGCAAACAGCACATCAGGCAGCAACAGCCATCCAGGCCCGCCAGGCGTGTCCGCCGGGCGCCACGGGCCTGGTAAGGCAATGACGCGCAATAACACGCAATAACACGCAATAGCGCGCAATATCACACATGACGCGCAGTCGCGCGCGACAATACGCGGCGCCGGAAAAACGAAACGGGCGGGGAAACCCCGCCCGTTTCGACCTCCACACGTCGCCGGGTTCAACGGCCCCGCAACGCTCAGCAAGACACTCGGCCGACCGCCCCCGCGCGTGGAGGTGGCCGACGACGTATTACCAAGGCGCACCGAAGCGCGCCGAAACACACTCCGGCATCAGACAGCGCTCGTGTCGAGCGGCGCCCCGGTCTTCTGCGTAATTTCTTCCTTCGTCACACCCGGCGCCAGTTCGACGACCTTCAGGCCATCCGGCGTCACGTCGATCACACCCAGATCGGTGATGATGCGGTTGACCACGCCAACGCCGGTCAGCGGCAAATCGCAGTTCTTGAGGATCTTGTGCGCATCGCCCTTGGCTACATGCTCCATGAGCACGACCACGCGGCCCACGCCGGCGACGAGATCCATCGCGCCGCCCATGCCCTTGATCATCTTGCCCGGGATCATCCAGTTCGCGAGGTCACCCTTTTCGCTCACCTGCATCGCCCCGAGAATCGCCAGGTTGATGTGGCCGCCGCGAATCATGGCGAACGAGTCGGCCGACGAGAAGATCGACGAACCCGGCAGCGTCGTCACCGTCTGCTTGCCGGCGTTGATCATGTCGGCGTCGACTTCGTCTTCGGTCGGGAACGGGCCGATACCGAGCAGGCCATTCTCCGACTGCAGCCAGACTTCCATGCCTTCGGGCACATGGTTGGCCACGAGCGTGGGCAAACCGATGCCAAGGTTCACGTAAAAGCCGTCTTCGAGCTCGCGCGCCGCGCGCGCGGCCATTTCATCACGATTCCATGCCATGACTATCTCCTTGTTCTCGGCGGCTTACTTGGCACGTACCGTGCGCTGTTCGATGCGTTTTTCCGGATGCGCGTTCACCACGATGCGCTGCACGAAGATACCCGGCAGGTGCACGTCGTCCGGATCGATCGAACCGGTCTCGACCAGTTCTTCCACTTCGGCAATCGTGATCTTGCCGGCCATGGCGGCCACCGGATTGAAGTTGCGGGCGGTGCGGTTGAATACGAGGTTGCCGGCGCGGTCGGCCTTGGCAGCCTTCACCAACGCGACATCGGCGCGCAGCGAGCGTTCCATGACATACGTCTCGCCGTCGAACTCACGCGTTTCCTTGCCTTCGGCCACTACCGTGCCCACGCCTGTCTTCGTGAAGAATGCGGGAATGCCCGCGCCGCCGGCGCGCAGCTTCTCGGCGAGCGTGCCCTGAGGCGTGAATTCGAGCTCGAGCTCGCCGGCCAGATACTGGCGCTCGAACTCCTTGTTCTCGCCGACGTATGACGAAATCATCTTCTTGATCTGGCGCGTCTCGAGCAACAGGCCCAGGCCGAAACCGTCCACGCCGGCGTTGTTGCTGATGCAGGTAAGCCCCTTGACGCCCGAGTCGCGCAGCGCGGCGATCAGGGCCTCCGGAATGCCACACAGGCCGAAGCCGCCGACGGCGAGCGTTTGCCCGTCTGCGACGACGCCGGCGAGCGCCTCCTTGGCGCTGGCGTATACCTTGTTCATCGTTTGTCCCTTTCCCTCGGTTGAGAATTGAAATTATGCCGCGCTCTCACGCGTTGCAAGGCTCGCGCCGAACCGCGAGACGCCGCGGACGCGCGCCCGGTGCAATCGTAGAGCTTACGGTGGCGCCCAAATGGGGCACAATACGTGAAATTACATATCTTCCCGTGCACCGGCCGCGGCACGCGCCGCGCTCGCGCGGGGCCCGACCCGATCCGCCCTGCCCCCATGCCGACGTTCGACTATCAGACAGCTTTTCACATCGCGCCGGTCGGTCTGGTGATCTCGCGCCAGCGCATCATCGAAGATTGCAACCGACAGCTTGGCAAGATCTTCGGCTACGAGCCCGAGGCGCTCATCGGCCAGTCGTTCCAGGTGCTCTACCCGTCGCCCAAGGAATTCGAGCGCATCGGCGAGCGGATCCCGCCGATCATGAGCTCGCAGGGCGTCTATTCCGACGAGCGCATCATGCGCCGCGCCAACGGCGAACTGTTCTGGTGCCACGTCACGGGCCGCTCGCTCGACGTACACGATCCGCACGCGGCAGGCTTGTGGACGTTCGAGGACATCTCGGCCACACGCCGCGTTGCCGTGGCCCTCACCGCCCGCGAGCGGGAGATCGCGGCCCAACTCGTGCAAGGCAAGACCAGCAAGCAGATCGGCAAGATCCTCGACATCAGCCCGCGCACAGTCGACATCTACCGCGCGCGCCTCATGCAGAAATATGGCGCGGGCACGGCCACCGAGCTTGTCCAGCGCCTGCTCGGCAACTGAGACGCGCGGCGCGCCGCTTCACGACATGAGCGCGCGCACGCCGTCGGGCAGCGGCACTGATTTCTCCTCCTTGTAGTTCACCCAAACGATCTTGGCGTTACCCTGCGCAACAAGCACGTCGGGCGTATCGGCCCGGCGCAGCTCGAAGCGCGTGTCGATGCTGCTTCGCCCCGGCTCGCCGACGAACATGCGGCAATCGATATCTCCCGGGTAGCGCAACTGCCGCAGGAACGTCATGCCGGCGTTGATGATGACCGGCCCTTCGCCCGTGGCGCTCTCTTCCGAAGCAATATTGAGCGACTCCAGCCACGAAATACGCACCTGCTCCATGTACCTGAAGTACACGGTGTTGTTGACGTGCCCGAACGCATCCATATCGCCCCAGCGAATCGGCATGCGCATGCGAAAAACTTCCTTGTAGTGTGACGACACTTCGAATCCCCATGTTGAAAACCGACGCCGCGACCTGCACCGGCCGGACGTCATGGGATGAAAGTGTATCGCCTGAACTCGTTCGATGTGCGCCAGCCGGCGCATTTCGGATGTGATGAGCGGGGGGATCGGAAATATCCGAAGACCGATCCGCCCTCGCCGATCGCCTTACCGACCGTTGAGCGCCTGCGGCTTGCCCGTTGCCGACTCGTCCCTCACCGCGGCTTCGGCCTTCTCGACCAGATCGCGGCCGACCAGCGCCTTCCATTTGGTATAGACGGGTCGCGTCGCGTCCACGAAACGTTGGCGCTGCTCCGGCGTGAGCCTCGTCACCTTCACGCCGCGCGCCTCCAGGTCCTCCCACATGCCGCGCCCGCTGCTCAGCAGATCCTCGCGCGCGAGGGTGACTTCGAAGCGAGCCGCCTCCACCGCCGCCTCGCGCACGATGTCGCGATCCTGCGGCGACCAACTGTCCCACACCTGCCGGTTCACGACGAAGACGATGGGGTCGGCAACGTAATCCCACACGGTGATGTAGCGCTGTCCCACCGTATCGAGTCTGACGTTGTTGTAAATCGTGATCGGGTTTTCCTGACCATCGATCTTGCGCGCGCGCAGCGCACGAAACGCCTCGTTCCACGTCATCTGCGCCGGCACGGCACCGAGCGCGGTGAAGATATCGTTGAACAGCAGGGAACCGACGACGCGAAAACGCAGGCCGCGCATGTCCTCGGGCGTGCGAATCGGGCGGCGCGAATTGCTCAGTTGCCGAAAGCCGTTCTCGCCCCATGCAAGCGGCACGACGCCCTGCTCTTCCACGCGACGAAACAATTCGCGTCCGACGTCGCCCTGCGTGAGCGCGTCGAGCGAGCGATAGCCGCGCAGCAGGAACGGCAGCGAAAAGACGTTGAACTCGGGAATGGCCGACGACCAGTTGATCGTCGAGCCGACGGCGATGTCGATCACACCCTGACGCAGTGCGGAGAATTCGCGCGTCTGGTCGCCGCCGACGAGCGCGGCGCCCGGGTGCAGCCGGATATTGATACGACCGCGCGTGCGTTCGCGCACCATCTCGGCCCAGAGCTGCGTGCCCTTGCCCCAGGGGGTGCCGGCGTCCGGCACGATCGACAGCGAGTATTCGGCCTTGTAAGGTTGCGCGGCGACGGGCAGCGCAGTTGCGGCGAGGGCAAGCGCGACTCCGACGAGCCCCCGCCAGCCTAGATTACGCATGGTGTCCTCAAGATGATTCGGGATCCGACGTCAACGCGACGCCCTCACGATCCCGTGAACATCGACAAATTATGCGCTCGTCGTCGCGGCGCTGACTGCCTCGGACAATCCCGGATTGCCGCGCCGCAGCGAGCCTGCGCAACTGCGCAAAGTCCTCGCCAGACGGCGCGGCGCGTTCAGCTCACGGCCAGTCCGTCGTCGATGGTCATGATCGATCCGTTGATGAATCGAGAATCGTCCGAGGCCAGAAGAAGAATCAACCCATCGAGATCACTGGGCTCACCCACCCGCTGACGCGGCAGCATCTGCACGAGCTTGCGCCCGGCCTCCGTCTGCCAGTGCTCGTGATTGATCTCAGTGTCGATATAGCCGGGGCATAGCGCGTTCACGTTGATATTGAAGCGCCCCCACTCCAGCGCCATCGCGCGCGTCATATGAATGACCGCCGCCTTGCTGAGGCAGTACACGCCGAGCATGGAAATCGCGCGTTGCCCGGCCACCGACGCCACGTTGACGATGCGATGCTGCCGCTGCGGGTCGCCTTTCGCGCGCCGGATCATGCGCTTGGCGACTTCCTGCGCCACGAAAAACGCGCCGCGCGTGTTCGTATCGAGCACGTAGTCGTACTCCTGCGGCGTGACGTCGACCAGACGCTGCTGGGTGGACACCCCGGAATTGTTGATGAGGATGTCGATGGCTCCGGCTTCGGTCTCGGCATGTGCCACCCCGGCACGAATGCTGTCGTAGTCGGTCACGTCGATCGGCACCACATGCGCGGCGCCCCCCTGCGCCTCGATCTCCGCGCGCAGTTCCTTGAGCCGCTCCACGCGGCGACTCGCCAGCACCACCTTGGCCCCCGCCTGCGCCAGCACCTTGGCAAACTGCATGCCCAGGCCGCTCGACGCCCCCGTCACCATCGCCACCTTGCCTTCCAGATTCAGCGAACGCCCCATCTCCTCCCCCTCATGCCCGAACGGGCAATGAACGCCGGCGCGACCCGAAGCGTGTCGCTAGAGCTTCCTACCTACCAAACCGAACGATCGTGCTATTAATATGCGGTTGCGAGGTGTTCCCCATTCCCGGAAAATGGCCGCACCCACGAATTCTAACGTTTATAACAGGAGCATCAATGGATCCCAAGCTGCTCGAGCAGTACGGCCCGAGGGAGTCGATGGAGTATGACGTCGTCGTGGTCGGCGGCGGCCCGGCCGGCCTGTCCACGGCTATCCGTTTGAAGCAACGCGCGCAGGAAGCGGGCAAGGAAATTTCCGTGTGTGTGCTGGAAAAAGGCTCGGAAATCGGCGCTCACATCCTGTCCGGCGCGGTCATGGATCCCCGCGCGCTCACCGAACTCATCCCCGACTGGAAGGTACTGGGCGCACCGCTCGACACTCCCGTCGTCGAAGACCGCTTCCTGTTCCTCACCGAGAACGGCGCGACTGCCACGCCCTCGTGGCTGCTGCCGGCCTGCTTCCAGAACCACGGCAACTACGTCATCAGCCTGGGCAACGTGGTGCGCTGGCTCGGCCAGCAAGCCGAAGCGCTCGGCGTTGAAATCTTCCCGGGCTTCGCCGCCGCCGAAGTGCTTTATGACGAGAACGGCGCGGTCATGGGCGTGGCCACGGGCAACATGGGCGTCGGCAAGAACGGCGAGCCGACGGAGAACTTCCAGCTTGGCATGGAGCTGCACGCCAAGTACACGATCTTCTCCGAAGGCGCGCGCGGCAGTCTCGGCCGCCAGTTGATGCGCAAGTTCAATCTCGACGAGGGGCGCGATCCGCAGGCCTACGGTCTTGGCATCAAGGAACTGTGGGAGATCGATCCGGCCAAGCACAAGGAAGGCCTCGTCGTGCATACGGCCGGCTGGCCGCTCAAGGCCGACACCTACGGCGGCTCGTTCCTCTATCACCTGTCGAACAACCAGGTGGCCGTAGGCTTCATCGTCGGCCTGGACTACAGCAACCCGTACCTGTCGCCGTTCGAGGAATTCCAGCGCTACAAGACGCACCCTTCGATTCGTCACTTCCTGGAAGGCGGCAAGCGTATCTCGTATGGCGCGCGCGCCATCACGGCCGGCGGCCTGCTCGCATTGCCGAAACTCGTCTTCAAGGGCGGGGCACTCGTTGGTTGCGAAGCCGGTTTCCTCAACGTGAGCCGCATCAAGGGCAGCCACGCCGCGATCAAAAGCGGCATGCTGGCCGCGGACGCCGCATTCGACGCCCTTGCCGCCGATCGCCAACGTGACGAACTCACGGCGTATCCGGCCGCGTTCGAGCAATCGTGGCTGCACGAAGAGCTGAACAAGTCCCGCAACTTCAAGCAATGGTTCAAGAAGGGATTGACCGTCGCGACGATCATGACGGGCATCGAGCAGAAACTGCTCGGCGGCAAGATGCCGTGGACCATCCACCGCAAGAAGGCGGACTACGAGTGCTTGCTGCCGGCGGCGCAATGCCAGCCGATCGTCTATCCGAAACCGGATGGCAAGCTGACATTCGACCGCCTCTCTTCGGTCTTCATCTCGAACACCAACCACGAGGAGAACCAGCCGGCGCATTTGACGCTCAAGGATCCGAGCGTGCCGGTGGGCATCAATCTGGCCGAGTATGCGGGGCCCGAGCAGCGCTATTGCCCGGCGGGCGTGTACGAGTTCGTGAAGAACGACGACGACTCCGAGCGCCTGCAGATCAACGCGCAGAACTGCGTGCACTGCAAGACGTGTGACATCAAGGACCCGACGCAGAATATCGTGTGGGTTACACCCGAAGGCGGCGGCGGGCCGAATTACCCGAACATGTGATGCAGGAACCGACCGCCGGCCCGTCCGGCGGTTTTCAATGGTGCGCAGCCCATGGCGCCGGCGGCTGGCTCGGTCCGTGTCGATCCGGCGCCGAATTCACGGCTGGACGCAAGGAGGCATGATGCCGAGAACTTCCGTATCTTCCGTATGGCTGCCGGGCGTGGTCCTCGCGGGCGCCCTCTCGCTCGCTTACGGCTGGGCGCAAGCGAAGACTGTGAGTTACCTTTGCGACAACCGGCACGTTGCCGTGGTCGTCTACGACGATCGCGACCTCGGCGGCAACGTGACGTTCTACTGGATGGGCAAACGCGAGATCCTCAAGCCCGCGCGAGCCGCGAGCGGCGAGAAGCACGTGGGGCGCACGCTCGTGTGGTGGAGCAAAGGACCGGAGGGCACGGTCTACACCGCGAAGGACGAGCAACCGATCGCGCAGTGCAAGGAGTAACAAAAAAGCGCCAGACGAGTTGCCTGGCGCATTGGTTCGAGGCGTGCATTCGGGGTGACGCGCTCGCGGTTCAGCGCGTCGATGGGTGTTGGCGCCGCGGGCGCGGCGTCAAACCGCCGCGCTCACTCCGGCGCGCGGGCCGCAATCACCGGCGTGCCGACCCGCACGTCCCCGCACTGCGCACGATGGCGTAACGCGTGATCGATCAGCACGAGCGCCAGCAGTGCTTCGGCAATCGGCGTCGCGCGAATGCCGACACAGGGGTCGTGGCGACCAAACGTCTCGACCGTCGACGCTTGTCCGGTCACATCGATCGAGCGACGCGGCGTGCGAATGCTCGACGTCGGCTTGATCGCGATGGAGACGTCGATGTCCTGCCCCGTCGAAATTCCGCCGAGGATGCCACCGGCGTTGTTGCCGACGAAGCCTTCCGGCGTCAGTTCGTCACCATGCTCGGACCCCTTCTGGGTGACGCATCGGAAACCCGCCCCGATCTCGACGCCCTTGACGGCGTTCAGCCCCATCATCGCGTGCGCGATATCGGCATCAAGCCGGTCGAACAGGGGCTCACCAAGCCCCACCGGCACGCCGGTGGCGACGACGCGCAGGCGCGCCCCCACGGAATCGCCCGCTTTGCGCAGATCGTCCATATACGCTTCGAGCTGCGGAACGACGTCTGCATTCGCGGCGAAGAACGGGTTTTGCGATACCTGTGACCAGTCCGTCTGCGGAATCTCGATGTCACCGAGTTGCGTCATGCAGCCGCGCACCTGTACGCCGAATCGCTGCGCGAGCCACTTCTTGGCCACGGCGCCGGCCGCGACCACCGGCGCCGTCAGCCGCGCCGACGAACGGCCCCCGCCGCGATAGTCCCGCACGCCGTACTTTTGCAGATAGGTGTAGTCGGCATGCCCCGGGCGGAACGTCTGCACGATGTTGCCGTAGTCCTTGCTGCGCTGATCGGTATTGCGGATGAGCAACGCGATGGGTGTGCCCGTCGTCACGCCTTCGAATACGCCCGAGAGAATTTCGACGGCGTCCGGTTCGTTACGCTGCGTCACATGACGCGACGTGCCCGGGCGGCGGCGATCCAGCTCCACCTGAATGTCGGCTTCCGTGAGCGCCATTCCCGGCGGGCAGCCGTCAATGACGCAGCCGATGGCCGGGCCATGCGATTCGCCGAAAGTGGTGACGGTAAACAGGGTTCCAAGCGTATTGCCAGACATACGGGGATCAGGGTCGGTGAGACGGGAAAGCCCTATTATGCCAGCGATCCCGCCCGGTCGCGCCGCCTGGCGCGGCATACCGCGACGTCCGAAGCGTCCCTGAAGCGTCCCTGAAGCATCACACGGGCCACGGTCCGCGCAGCTTGAGCACTTTCTCGCGCAGCGCTTCGGGCGTGGCCTGCGCCGGCGTCACCGGCTCGCCGATGACCAGTTCCAGCCGATTCAGAATGCCGCGCTTGAACGGACGTGTCATCGCGGCGCCCCCATGGCGAGAGAAGAAGCTGCCCCACAGGCCGCGCAGCGCCATCGGAATCACCGGCACCGGCGTGCGCTCCACGATACGCTGAATTCCCTGCCGGAAAAGCTGTACGTCACCCGACGCCGTCAGCTTGCCCTCGGGGAAAATGCAGACGACCTCCCCGGCGTCGAGCGCCCCGGAAATCTGCGCGTAGGCGCGCTCGAGCGTATGCGCGTCCTCGTGCGCCGGCGCAATGGGGATCGCGCGAACCGTGCGAAAGAACCACGAGAGCACCGGCATCCGGAAGATTCGGTGATCCATGACGAAGCGCACCGGACGCCGAATCGAGGCGCCGATCACCACGGCATCCGCGAAGCTCACGTGATTGCACACGAGCACGCACGGCCCCTCGTCCGGAATCCGGTCCGCACCTTCGACCTCGATGCGGTAGACGGTGTGCAGCAGCAACCACATCACGAATCGGATCAGGAATTCTGGCAGGAGCGTGTAGAGATACACCGCGACCAGCGCGTTGAGAATGCCGGTGACCAGATACAGTTGGTCGATGGTGAGGCCCGCGCGCGTGAGCGCCATCGCCATGAGGGCCGAGACGATCATGAACAGCGCATTGAGGATGTTGTTGGCCGCGATGATCCGCGCGCGATGCGATGGCGCGCTGCGGCTCTGGATCAGCGCGTAGAGCGGCACGCTGTAGAAGCCGCCGAACATTGCGAGCAGGAACAGGTCCGCAAGGATTCGCCAATGCTTCGGCACGGCAATGAATTGCGCAACCGTCTGCAACGAAGCGCCACCCGCGCCGCCGCGGCTGGCGAAATAAAGATCGACGGCGAAAACCGTCATGCCGATCGAGCCGAACGGCACCAGCCCGATCTCCACCTTGCCGCCCGACAGCCGCTCGCACAGCAGCGAGCCTGCGCCGATGCCCACGGAGAACATCGCGAGCAGCAATGTGACCACGCCAGGATCGGCGCCCAGCACGTCGCGGGAAAAATTGAAGAACGAGGCGAGGAAGGTCGCCCCCAGAAACCACAACCAGGAAATGCCCAGCAGGCTCTGGAACACGGCACGGTCGCCGCGGGCAATCTTCAGATTTCGCCACGTCTCCGTGATTGGGTTCCAGTTGATGCGCAGATCGGGCTGCGCGGCCGGTGTTTGCGGCACCCAGACGGACGCGAGCCGCCCCAGCGCCGCCAGCGCCAGGCAGACGCCGCCGAGCCATGGCAACGCCGGCGCCCCCGCCGCGGCGATCTCCCCGCCCAGGATGGTGCCGATGAGGATGGCCACGAACGTCCCCATCTCCACCAGGCCGTTGCCTCCCACGAGTTCCCGCGTGGCGAGATGCTGCGGCAGATAGGCATACTTCACCGGCCCGAACAGCGTCGAGTGCAGTCCCATCAGGAACGTACACGCGTAGAGCAGCGACGCGTTCGTCCAAAGGAAACCGAGCGCGCCCACGGCCATGATGACAATCTCGAGCGTCTTGACGAAACGGATCAGCCGCGCCTTGTCCCACTTGTCGGCAATCTGGCCGCTGGTGGCCGAAAACAGTAGAAACGGCGCGATGAAAATGGCCGAAATCAGGAACGCCGCCGTCTTGCCGTCAACGTCCTGAAAAAGCGACGCATGGTAGGTCACAAGCGACGTGAACGCGATCTTGAACACGTTGTCGTTCATCGCGCCCAGGAACTGCGTCCAGAAAAACGGCGCAAAGCGCCGCTGCCTCAGCAACCGTGATTGACGGCCCTCGCCGCGTGCCCCGCGCTGGCTGGGCTCGCTCACTTGGCGTTTTCCGCTTCCTCGGCCGGCCAGTCGCGGATGTAGGCCTTGAGCATCTGGTTCTCGAAGGACTGTTCCTCGACGACCGCGCGCGCCACATCGTAGAAGGAGATCACGCCCATGAGCGTGCGATTGTCCATGACCGGCAGGTAACGGGCGTGGCGCTCGAGCATCATGCGACGCACTTCGTTCACATCCGTCTCGGGCGTGCAGGTGAGCGGATGGTCATCCATGATCTTGCGGATGGTCGAGCCGCCTACGGTCCCGCCGTTCTTGCTGATCGTGTTGATGATCTCGCGGAAGGTGAGCATGCCCACCAGGTCGCCGTATTCCATGACCACGAGCGAGCCGATGTCGTGCTCCGCCATGGTATCGACGGCATCGGCCAGCGACGTCTCCGGGGTCACGGTGAAAAGGGTGTTGCCCTTTACCTTCAGAATGTCAGACACACGCATGGCACACACTCCTCTTTGTGTTGCTCGGGCAAACGCGGCGGAACGCTGCCGCCTGACGTACCGCTGAACGATTGCTTGACCATTGCCGGGCACCGGCTATGAACGGACCACCACCGGCCGCGACGCCGGTGTGTTCGCACTGATTCCTCGACGGAACCTGTTCAAAGGATGCTATCGGAAAGCGCCTGAAAAGGAAAGGCGCACAACGGTCACATCGCCGCGCGACGCGGGTTTTCGGCCGGTTCCGACCCCGTTCTCGGACAACGCGCCAGCTTCGGCATCGGACAACGCCGCAATTTCCCGGATCGGCCGCCCAAGCCCTGTCGGAATGCACGAGTGTGATGCTAGGATTGCCGTACACGTAAAGCGAGCTGCCACCAAGCGGCTACCGAGCCACCGCCGCGCCGCCATCAAACCAACTTCCGAGGGCCCTCACCGACATGTCCGTACCGCACTTCGACACGCTCGCGCTGCACGCCGGCGCGGCCCCCGACCCGGCCACGGGCGCCAGAGCCACGCCGATTTATCAGACCACGTCGTTCGTCTTTCCCGACGCCGATCGGGCCGCCGCCCTGTTCAATATGGAACGCGCCGGCCACGTCTATTCGCGCATCTCCAATCCGACCAACGCCGTCTTCGAAGAGCGCATGGCCGCGCTCGAAAACGGCGTGGGCGCCATCGCCACGGCCAGTGGTCAGGCGGCCCTGCATCTCGCCATTGCCACGCTGATGGGCGCCGGCTCGCACATCGTCGCATCGGGCGCGTTGTACGGCGGCTCGCACAATCTGCTGCACTACACGCTGCGCCGTTTCGGCATCGAGACCACGTTCGTGCGCCCCGGCGATCTCGATGGGTGGCGCGCCGCCATACGGCCCGAGACACGGCTGCTCTTCGGCGAAACGCTGGGCAACCCGGGGCTCGACGTGCTCGACATTCCAGGCGTCGCGCAAATCGCACACGACGCCGGCGTGCCCCTGCTGGTCGACAGCACGTTCACTACGCCGTGGCTCATCCGGCCCTTCGATCATGGCGCGGACCTCGTCTATCATTCGGCCACCAAATTCCTGGGCGGGCATGGCACGACGATCGGCGGCATCCTGGTCGACGGCGGCACGTTCGATTTCGAGGCAAGCGGCAAATTCCCGGAATTGACGGAGCCCTACGACGGCTTTCACGGCATGGTCTTCGCCGAGGAAAATTCCGTCGCACCGTTCCTGCTGCGTGCGCGGCGCGAAGGCTTGCGCGACTTCGGGGCGTGCCTGCATCCTCAGGCGGCATGGCAACTGCTCCAGGGCGTCGAGACGCTGCCGCTGCGCATGGCGCGACATGTCGAAAACGCGCGGCGCGTCGTGGACTTCCTGGCCGGCCACGATACGGTCGACAGTGTCGCCTATCCCGAATTGCCGTCGCACCCGGACCACGCCCTGGCCAAGCGCCTGTTGCCGCGCGGTGCGGGCGCGGTGTTCAGCTTCAACCTGAAGGGCGACCGTGCGGCGGGCCGGCGTTTCATCGAATCGCTGCAACTGTTTTCGCATCTGGCCAACGTGGGCGACGCGCGCTCGCTCGTCATTCATCCGGCGTCGACCACTCACTTCCGCATGGACGCCGCAGCGCTTGCCGCCACCGGCATCGGCGAAGGCACCGTGCGCCTGTCGATCGGCCTCGAAGATCCGGACGATCTCATCCAGGACCTCAAGCGTGGACTGAAGGCCGCCGCCAAGACCTCGTCCAAAGGAAGCGCGTCATGAATTTCGAGATCGAAAGCCACAATGTCTACGCCTATAGCGCCGGCAAGGCGCTCGACCCGGCGCAGCCGACGGTCGTCTTCCTGCATGGCGCGCAGCACGACCACAGCGTTTGGGGCCTGCAAAGCCGGTATCTCGCGCACCACGGCATGAACGTGCTCGCGCTCGACTTGCCCGGGCACCATCGCAGCACCGGTGAGCCACTGAAGACCGTCGGCGAGATGGCCGATCGCGTGGTCGCGGTGCTCGACGCCGCCGGCGTCGCCCGCGCGGCATGGGTGGGTCACAGCATGGGCTCGCTGATCGCGCTGGACGCCGCGGCACGTTACCCCGAGCGCGTGTCGCGCATCGCGCTGGTGGGCACTGCGTATCCGATGAAGGTGTCGGACGTCTTGCTCGAAGCGGCCGCCGAGCGCGAGCCCGAGGCCATCGCACTCGTCAACGCCTGGTCGCACAGCACGCTCGCCGCCAAGCCTTCGGCGCCGGGGCCCGGCTTTTGGACGTGGGGAGGCAACCAGCGGCTGATGGAACGAGTGGCCAGACGCAATCCCGCGAGAGTCTTCCTAACAGACTTCGAGGCCTGCAACGGCTACGACAGCGGATGGGAAGCGGCCGCGCGCGTGAAGTGCCCGGTACTCGCGGTGCTGGGCACACGCGATCAGATGACGCCGCCGCGGGCTGCACAGCCCCTGCTCGACGCCCTGCGGGACGCAGGCGCGCCGGTGACGGTGGAGCGCGTCGATGCGGGCCACGCGATCATGACGGAGCAACCGGATGCGCTGCTCGATGCGCTCGTGAGATTCATGCGACACTGAGTGCGTCGCCTTCGCCAACGAGGAGACCTGCCATGTCCGATTCGCACGATAGCGCGCCGGTGTTTCATCGGTTCGCGGACTTCTATCCGTTTTATCTGGGCGAACATCGCAACGCGATCTGCCGGCGTCTGCACTTCGTCGGCTCGTGGGGCGTGATTGCCTGCGTGCTGGCGTTCGCGATCACCGGCAACGTGTGGTGGCTGCCGGGGGCGGTCGTTTGCGGCTATGCGTTCGCGTGGATCGGCCATTTCTTCTTCGAGAAGAACCGGCCAGCCACGTTTCGCCACCCGATCTACAGCCTGATGGGTGACTGGGTGATGTTCCGCGACATTTGCCTCGGGCGCGTCAAGCTGTAATCGGCGACAGTGCGCGACAGGCGTTGATGCCGGCGCGAGCGTCGCGCTCGCCGATCTCCCCTCCCCGGTGCCCCGGCGCCTTCCCGCATTCCCGGCGCCCTCCAGCATTCCCGGCGCGGGCCGGCATCTCTCTAGCGCTGGTCGGCGTCGGTGCCACCCGCTGCCGTGGCGGGCCGCTCCGAGCCCTCCCGGGCCGCTTTGTCCCGAACATCGCCCTCGCCTTGTTCGTCGTAGGCCGCGACTTCGCGCGGCAGGGCGTCGGCGAGCGGCACGTCCCACTTGCCCTCGCGCAGTATCTCGGCCACGTGCGCGCCGTCGAGAGCGTGACGCTCCATCTGTCGGGCCAATTCGTCCACGTTGAGCGCGAGTTGCGCGACAAGTGGCGCCAGCGTGGTTGCTTTCGGATTGGCGAGGAGCAGCCAGCGCTCGGCAGGCGGCTGCATCGTGAGACGCCCCACCCAGCCCATGCGCTCGAGCCGCATGAGCAAATCGCCCGCATGTTCGAGGCTCGTTCGCATCGTGCGCGCCAGTTCGGCCGTCGTGCGCCCGGCGCCCCCAGCCTCCCGGTCCCGGTTGAGCAGGTGGATGAGCGTCAGTCCGTCGAGCAGATCACTGCCGGGAAAGCTCGGATACTGAAAGTGCCCGAGGCGCAGTGCGGGCAGCACCGACGTGATCGTCGCACCGAGCAACGCCACCAGCCACGACAGATAGATCCACAACAGGAAGATCGGCACCGCCGCGAACGCTCCGTAGACGGCGGTATACGTGGGGAATTGGCGAATGTACAGGCCGAAGCCGCGCTTCGTCAGGTCGAACGCGATCGCCGCCACGATGCCGCCAACGAGCGCGTCGCGCCAATCCACCTTGCAGTTCGGCATGTACAGATACATCAGCATGAACGCCACGCTGGTGAGCGCGAGCGGAATCAGGCTGAGCAGCGACGCGACGGCCGGCGGCAGCGTGCTCACGAGCGACATCGACTGCGTGAAGATGTACGAGCTGATCGAGAGGCTCACGCCGAAGAGCAACGGCCCCAGCGTGAGCAGACTCCAGTAGATGAGCAGTCGCTGGGCGAGCGGGCGCGGACGCGGCACCCGCCAGATCACGTTGAAGGCCGACTCGATCGTCATCAGCGTGAGCACCGACGTGACGAGCAAACCGATCAGGCCAAACGCCGTCAGGCTTTTCGCCTTGGACGCGAACTGGTTCAGGTAATTGAATATCTGCGCGTTCACGCTCTCCGGCATCAGGTGCTCGAGCAGAAAGCTCTGCAGCGCATCGCGAAACGAGTTGAAGATCGGGAACGCCGTGAAGAGCGCAAAGGTGACGGCAAACAGCGGTACGATCGAGAGGATCGAGGTGAACGTGAGGCTGCCCGCCACCTGCGGAATCCGGTCGTCCTGCGCCCGCGCGAGCGCGTACCTCAGCAGTTGGCGAACGTTGTTCCAGTTGATGCGGGACGGTTTGAGCAAATCGGGCTCCAGTCAAAGATCACTCGAGACGGTCGTTGCGACGGGCATCCGATCATCCCGTCACGTCAGTAGGAACGCCCTATAATACCCGCACTTTTTGCTGGCTTTTCATGCAAGACGCGCGCCTTGGGCAGGTTCGCCGCCACTTCCCGCCGCTTCCCGCCACTTCCCGCCACGTCTTCCCGCACTTCGATTCGCACCCATGACCGAAATTCTCGTCCTGTATTACAGCCGCCACGGCACGACCGCCCAACTCGCGCAGTGCATTGCCGCCGGCATCGACAGCGTGCCGGGCGCCCAGGCGCGCGTGCGGACCGTGCCTGCCGTCTCGACGGTGTGCGAGGCCAGCGCCCCCGACATTCCCGACAGCGGCCCGCCTTATGTGGAGTTGCGCGATCTCGAAGAGTGCGCAGGCCTCGCACTCGGCTCGCCCACGCGTTTCGGCAACATGGCCGCCGCCCTCAAGTACTTCCTCGACGGCACCACGCCGCAGTGGCTCTCGGGAGCGCTCTCGGGCAAGCCGGCCTGCGTGTTCACGTCGAGCGCCAGCCTGCACGGCGGTCAGGAAAGCACGTTGCTCTCGATGATGATCCCGCTGCTGCACCACGGCATGCTCGTCATGGGGCTGCCCTACACGGAGCCCGCCCTCTCGAGCACGCGCACGGGCGGCTCGCCCTATGGCGCAACGCACTTCGCCCACGACGGCAACGCCCTGTCGGCAGACGAGCGTCAATTGGCCGCCGCGCTCGGCGCGCGGCTCGCGCGCGCGGCATGCAAGCTGGCAGAATGAGGCTTGGCGCCGTGCCGTCGCACGGCGCCGAGTACGTGACGTCGTCCCCGCAGTTGTCCCGCCTACGAGACTCGCCCATGCCCGCCACACCGCCCGACCCGCACGCCCGCGCCAACCCTGCGCAGTCCGCCCCGGCAGACGAGAGGCGTCAAACGACACCGACGCCGCAGACTCCCGCCGCTGCTGGGGCACTGCGCGGTATCGGCATCGCCAGCCTGCTGGCGTTGACCGCGCTCTCGGTCGCCTGGGAACTGTGGCTCGCGCCGCTGCGCCCCGGCGGATCGTGGCTCGTCCTCAAGGCGCTCCTGCTGCTGTTGCCGCTGCGCGGCGTTCTGCGCGGCAGCCTTTACACGCTGCAGTGGTCGAGCATGTTCATCCTGCTGTTCTTCGCCGAAGGCGTCGTGCGCGGCATGACGGACAGCGGTACATCGGCCGCCCTCGCCTGGATCGAAACCGCGCTGTGCGTCGTGTTCTTCTTCTCCACGATCTTCTATCTGCGCCCCTTCAAGCGCGCGGCAAAAGCGCGCGCCGCGGCGGCCCGACACGGCGCACAATAGAACGCGCGGAACGCCTCGCACAACGTGCGGGAGCAGACGCCCAGGCCCTCACAATGATCCGCATGATCCCGCGCGTTCCTGTTGCCATTGCCGCGATGCCTCTGTCGCGGCCCGATACCCTCGAAGTCCGCCATGAACCGTCCCGCCCCTCGCTCCACCTTTCTCGCGGCCTGTCGTGACCTGCTCGGTCGCGATCACGTGCTGACGGACGACGCCGACACCGGCCCGTATCTCGTCGACCAGCGCAAACGCTATACCGGTCGCACCCTCGCCGTGCTGCGCCCGGCCGACGCGCCGCAGCTCGCCGCGCTCGTGCGCCTGTGCGTGGCGCATCGCGTGCCGATGGTGCCGCAAGGCGGCAATACGGGACTAGCCGGTGGCGCGACCCCCGACGCGAGCGGGCGGCAAGTCGTGATCAGCCTGCGCCGCCTCAACCGCATTCGCGAAGTCGACGCCGCCAACATGACGCTGACGGCCGAAGCCGGCTGCGTACTCGCCGACGTCCAGGCGGCCGCGCAGGCAGCCGACCGCCTGTTCCCGCTGAGCCTCGCCGCAGAGGGCAGTTGCACGATCGGCGGCAACCTCGCCACGAATGCGGGCGGCACGGCAGTGCTTCGCTACGGCAACGCCCGCGAGCTGTGTCTCGGCCTGGAAGTGGTCACGCCGCAAGGCGATTTGTGGAACGGGCTGCGCGGGCTGCGCAAGGACAACACGGGCTACGACCTTCGCGATCTGTTCATCGGCGCGGAAGGCACGCTCGGATTGATCACCGCTGCCACGCTCAAGTTGTTCGCGCCGCCGATGGCTCGCATGACGGCGCTGGCCGCGCTCGACAGTCCCGCGCAAGCCCTGGCGCTGCTCAATCTGGCGCAGCGCATGGCAGGCCCGCTGCTCACGGGCTTCGAGCTGATGTCGGACTTCTGCCTGCGACTGGTCGCACAAGTCTTCCCGCAGCACCGCTACCCCCTTTTCGCGAAGCCATGCGCGCAGCCATACGCGCAGACCGTACTGCTGGAACTCTCGGACAACGAAAGTGAAGCGCACGCGCGTGAATTGCTCGAACGGCTGCTCGCGGCAGGCGTGGAGCAGGGCGTGGTGCGTGATGCCATCGTCGCGAACAGTCTGGCGCAGTCCAACGCGCTGTGGCATCTGCGCGAGAGCATTCCGCTCGCCCAGTCCGCCACGGGCCTGAACATCAAGCACGACATCGCAGTGCCGGTGTCGCAGGTGCCGGCGTTTATCGCCGCGACGGACCCGCTGGTGCAGCAAATCGCCCCCGGCGCGCGCATGGTGACGTTCGGCCATCTCGGCGACGGCAATCTGCACTACAACGTGATGGCGCCCGAAGGCGTCGACCCCGCCCGCTTCCTTGCGCAATACCAGGCGAGCGTCACCGCGGCCGTGCATGACAGCGTCCACGCGCATCGCGGCACGATCAGTGCGGAACACGGCCTCGGACAGTTCAAACGCGACGCGGCGGCGCAGTACAAGTCGCCCGTCGAACTCGCACTCATGCGCGCGCTGAAGGCCGCGTTCGATCCGCTGGGGTTGATGAATCCGGGCAAGGTGCTGCCGGATTGACGGACCATTCCGGGACATGGCCGATCGTCGGTGCGAGCACTTCGGAAACCTCGGAAACTTCAGAAACTTCGGCGAACCGGCGCCAAGGTGGTCGAATGATCGGACGAGAGGCGAATAACGGATCGAATTCGCGACAAAACGCCGCGATACCCTCACATTTCCGACGCTTTCTCGCTTTCCCGGTTTCCCTCATTCCCTCATTCCCTCATTCCTTTACGGACGTCCACCAAGCGGCTACAATGTCGGCTTTCCAATTACGACGGAGTTTTCCGTGGGCAGTTGCTCTAGTAGCACGCAAGCGTCGGCAATGACCGACAAGGCGTTGGCCCGGTAACCCGCAGTCGTCATCATCGACTGCCGCTGCCGGTCCCAATACCGCAGCGGTAGTGCATCGATCGGACCGTAACTCGATGGCGCCATGATCATTGGCGACGATGGAGAGCGATCCCGATCGCGGATCCTCGATCCGGGATTACGCATCCCGAATCCCGAGTTCATTCCCCGCACTTTTTCACCGCATTACAGCACTCCCGGACGCCTGAGCGCGTCCGGTGCGCGGCAAGCTTGTTTGCATCCGGTCGTGTTTTGTCGGTACGTCACACCGATTCGCCGACGATCCCGGCGCCGCTCAAGCCTGCCGACGCTTGCGTCGAATTCGTGTCGCATCGCGCGCCATCCGCGCCATCCATCGCTTGCGTCCATCGCGAGCATGCGCCATTTGCGCTCAGCAAAGCGGCGAGAGGCACCGGCCGCGTTGGGTGCGACACGTCGCCAAGCCCCGGCATCCGCCGTCCCAGGCCCTTGCATCAGGAGGACACCATGACGCTGCAAATGCTTATCCCCACCCTGTTCGGTCGCACCCGCTCCCGGCTGGCGCCCGCCACGGCAGCGCCGCGCGCGGCCAAGGCGCCGGCTGCAGCGCCGGCATCGCCACAATACCGACTGGTGGTGCTCGCCCTCGCCGCGAACGCCGAGGCAATCGACGCGAAGGTGCGCCAGGCGCTGAGCGCGCACGAACTCAGCCCCGAATCGGCAACGCGCATTCGTCGCTCGGGCGGCTATCTGCTCGAACTCGACTACGTCCTGCGCTGCGAACGCAGCCGTCGCGCCGCGCTCGTGCATCTCGTCTCCGCGCTCGGCGACACCGACGGCGTTCATGCCATCCGCTGGGAGACAGCGCCGATCATGCGCACGCGCTGAACCGCCGCCGACAGCGGGTCGCCGCCTCGGCAACCACGGGCCGGGCAAGCGGACAACACGCTGACACGCCCGGCCTGTGCCCGACGTCTCGCCCCGCCCTACCGGCGGGGCTTTTTCATGGCCTCGCGATCGCATCACGGTCACCCCTTACGGCCGCCTTGCGCAACGAGAAGCTCTCACCCGGCCCGGACCGCCTAAATTAGAATCGTGGCATCCGCGGCTCGCGGCGCCTGCCATCGCTGCCGTATCGCTGCCGTATCGGTGCCGTATCGGTGCCGTATCGCTGCCGTATCGGTGCCGTATCGCTGCCGCACTTATCGTCGTCACGTTTGCTGCGCCCCCGTCATGCTCAAGACTCTGCTTGCCCGTTTGCGTCCGTCGCGACAGCGCACCATCATCGAAGAGGCGCTGTGGCGCGAAGTCGTCGGCGCCCTGCCATTTCTCGCCTGCCGTCCGGCCGACGAGCTCGACCGGCTGCGCGCGCTGGCTGCGGACTTCCTCGCGAGCAAACGATTCTCCACCGCGCACGACCTGCAGTTGACCGACGCCATGTGCGTCTCGGTGGCCGCCCAGGCCTGCCTGCCGATCCTCAACCTTCCGCCCGCGCTGTATCGGGGCTGGACCGGCATCGTGCTGTATCCGGGCGAATTCCTGATCCGCAAGACGGTGCAGGACGAGGCCGGCGTGGTGCATGACGTCGCGCAGGAAGCGAGCGGCGAAGCATGGGAAGGCGGCCCGGTGCTGCTGTCGTGGCAGGATGTGCAGACAAGCGACGTGCTCGCGTATAACGTCGTGATTCACGAATTCGTCCACAAGCTCGACATGGAGAATGGCGAAGCCGATGGCGTGCCGCCGATGTTGCGGCGTCTGCATGGGGATCTCACGCCAGAGGCGTGGTGCGAGGTGTTCGACCCCGCCTATGAAGCGTTCTGCCACCACGTAGCGAACGTGTCCGACGCGCAGTGGGACGCGTTTGCCTCGACCTCGCTGCTCGACCCTTACGCGACCGAGCACGAATCGGAATTCTTCGCGGTCTGCGCCGAAGCGTTCTTTGTCGCCCCGGCGGCCTTTCGGGACGAATATCCGGCACTATATGCCCTCTTTTCCCGCTATTTTCTGCAAGATCCCGCCGCCTTCGCGCCGCCGGGCTGCCGAGCGCCGCAGGCTTGCGCCGCAACCCCATGAAAACTTTGCGAAATTCACGGTTTTCATGGCATAATGCGCGTTTTCTCACCCGGAAAGTGGTTGGCGCCTTCCCAGTCGAATGACGGCGGCGGCGTTAGCGGGCTGACGGAGCAGTTTTCCAGGCGATCTTGCTGGACGACGCTCTCCCGCGCAGACTGGCTACCGACTTAACCCAAGGTACATCATGAAACAAGGCATCCACCCGGAATACCGCGAAGTCCTGTTCCGCGACATGACGCCCGGCGTCGACTTCGAATTCATCACCCGCTCGACGATCCAGACCAAGGAAACGGCCGAGAAGGATGGCAAGACCTACCCGCTCGTGAAGATCGAAACGTCGTCGGCTTCGCACAACTTCTACACCGGCGAACAGCGCATCATGGACACGGCCGGTCGCGTGGACAAGTTCCGCCAGAAGTTCGGCAACCGCGCCGGCGGCAAGATCGCCTGAGTTTCACGGGCGACGCGCCGTACAACGCAATGCGGGGCCCGACAGGTTTGACGGGCCAGTGCATCAGGGGCAGCGCCCCGGCGTTGGGAAAGCATTGCAAAGGGGCAGCTCAGGCTGCCCCTTTTTCTTCGTTCTGGTCTGCGCCGCGAGACCGGATACTGTCATACTGTCGGCTTTTCTGGTTTTCCCCAAGCTTGACCCCGAACCGGTTCCGGTTCGTCCCCTGATTTTCCGCGATCCGGCCGCTGCGCCGGTTCTGTCGTCCGGCCTATGAAACGAGTTCGCATTACCGCCTCCGCCACCAGCGCGCTTCCGCGTTCGCTGCTGATCGCCATTTGTGTCATCTATGTGCTGGCGGGGTTGTTCGGTCGCGATCCGTGGAAGAACGAAGACGCCGCCGGCTTCGGCATCATGTGGACGATGGCGCACGGCCAGCTCTCGGACTGGCTGCTGCCGAACATCGCCGGCAAGCCGATCTATGACAACGGCCCGCTCGTCTCCTGGCTCGGTGCGCTCGCCATTCGCACCTTCTCGTGGCTCGACGCGCCCGACGCCGCCCGCATCGTCACCGGCCTGTGCTTCTACATCACGTGCACGTTCATCTGGTACGGCACGTATCTGCTCGGCCGCCGCCCCGAAGTGCAGCCATTCAAGTATGCTTTCGGCGGCGAACCCGAGCCGCGCGACTACGGCCGCACCCTCGCCGACGGTGCCCTGCTGATTCTGCTCGCCTGCTTTGGCCTGGCCGAGCGCGGCCATGAAACGACTTCGGCCGTCGGCCAGCTCACCCTCATCTCCATGGCCATTTACGGCCTCGTGCGCAGCCTCGACAAACCGCGTCAGGGCGCCGTGTGGTTTGGCGTGGCGCTCGGCGGCATGGCGCTCGCGTCGTCGCCGCTGATGACGCTGACCTTGTGGATCGCCGGCATCGGCGTTGCGGCGCTCTGCCGCGCGCTGCCGCTTCGCATGCTGCTGATGGTATCCACGCCCGTGACACTGCTCATCGCCTGCACGTGGCCGCTGGCCGCTCTCGAACTGGCAAGCGGTGCGCGCAGTTGGCTCGGCGAGTGGGCCGACATCGGTTTCGACGCCTTTAGCGGGCCGACGCTCGATTCGCTCAGCTACATTGCCAAGAACCTCGCGCTGTTCGCATGGCCGGCATGGCCACTGGCCGCCTGGTCGCTCTATTCCTGGCGCGGCATGCGGCGCGCCCCGCACATCGCCATCGCGCTCGCGTTCACGCTGGCGATCCTGCTGCTGATCGTGCTGCAGGCACATCAGGGCAATCAACTGTTCATGCTGGCGCTGCCGGCCCTGTCGATCGTCGCCGCCTTCGGTCTGCCCACGCTCAAGCGCGGTACGGTCAACGCCATCGACTGGTTTGCCGTGCTCTCGTTTACCGTGCTCGCCGGCTTCGTGTGGATCGTGTGGCTGGCCGGTATCACCGGCTTTCCCGCGTCGACTGCACGCAACCTGCGGCGACTGGTGCCCGGCTTCAATCCGGAATTCAGCTGGCTCACGCTCATCAGCGCCCTGCTCGTAACCGGCGCCTGGGTGGCGCTCGTGGCGTGGCGCGTCTCGCGCAGCCCGAAGGTGCTGTGGCGCAGCGTCGTGTTGTCCTCGGGCGGCACCACGCTCATGTGGGTGCTGCTCATGACGCTCTGGCTGCCTGTCGTGAACTACGGCAGAACGTATCGCGACGTGGCCGCGCAGATCGCCGCGCACCTGCCGGCCGACTACACCTGCATTCGCACCGCGCGTGTGGGCGACGCGCAGCTCGCCTCGTTCGCCTACTTCGGCAAGATGCGTTTCGGCTCGTCCAACGACGAGTGCGACGTCCTCTTGCGCCAGGACGCGCAGGACTACAGCGAACCGCTCTCGCTCGCGCCCTACGAATGGCGCCAGCTGTGGGAAGGCCGCCGCGCGGCCGACCGCGACGAGCGTTTCCGCCTCTATGTGCTGCAGGAGCGGCCGTGGCGGCGCGCCGCGCGTCCGCGCTGATCCGCTCCGGCGCCTGCCTTCGACCTTCCTCGCCATGTGGCATGACATCAAACGCATCGCCGGGCTCGCCTGGCCGGTCCTGATCGGCCAGTTGGCCGTCATCGCCTTCGGGGTGATGGACACCGCGATGGTCGGCCGCGCGTCGGCCTTCGACCTGGCCTCGCTCGCACTCGGCGGCTCGATCTACATCACGGTGTACGTCGGGCTGATGGGCATTCTCGTCGCGCTCTCGCCAATCGCCGCACAACTGTTCGGCGCAGGCGAACGGCTGGCCATTGGCGAAGAGGTACGGCAGGCGTTCTGGCTCGCACTCTTTCTCGCCGTACCGGGTTTCGTGCTGCTGATGCACCCGGGGCTCATCCTGCAGCTCTCCGAGGCCACACCCGAGCTCGAAGCGCGCGCGAGCGCCTATCTGCAGATCCTCGCATTCGGCCTGCCCGCCGCTCTGCTCTTTCGCGTGTATTCGTCGCTCTCGACGGCCGTCGGGCAGCCGCGCATCGTCATGGCCATTCAAGTGACCGGCCTCGCCCTCAAGGTGCCGCTCAATCTCGCGCTCATCTACGGTGTCGAGCGTCTGGGCATTCCCGCACTCGGCAGCACCGGCTGCGCCATCGCCACGACGTCGATCAACTGGGTGTCGTGCGCGCTCGGACTTGTGCTGATGGCGCGTCACCCCAAGCTGCGCGAGTTCGGCATCTTCGCGCGTTTCTGCTGGCCGCACTGGCAGGCGATTCGGGCACTGCTCAAGCTCGGCGTGCCGATGGGGCTGAGCTACCTGATCGAGGTCACGGCGTTCTCGTTCATGGCGATCTTCATTGCACGCCTGGGCGACGTGACGCTCGCCGGTCACCAGATCGCGGCCAACCTCGGCGCACTGCTCTACATGCTGCCGATGTCCATCGCCATCGCCACGGCCACACTCACCGCACAGGCCATCGGCTCGCGCGACTTTCGCGCGGCGCATCTCGTCGGCCGCCGCGGCGTGGAGTTCGCCGGCACGCTGGGCGTCGTGCTGGCATCCATCGTCTGGTTGTGCCATCCGTGGATCATTACCGCGTACACGTCCGACGCGATGGTCGCCGCCGTGACCACGCCGCTACTCGCCATGGTCGCCGCCTATCACGTCTTCGACGCGCTGCAGGTGAGCGCCGTGTTCGTGCTGCGAGCGTGGAAGGTCGCCGTTGTGCCGACCGTCATCTACGCCGTGTCGCTGTGGGGCGTGGGGCTGGGCGGCGGCTACGTGCTGGGATTCGACGTGAGCGGCATGTCGCCGGCCTCGCTACACGGCGCCGCGGGCTTCTGGTTCGCGAATACCGCCAGCCTGGCGGTCGCTGCCTTCGGTCTGCTGCTGTACCTGCGCTGGGTCGTGCGCGCCAAGACGCAATAAGGGGCGCCGCGACGCACGCCGCCACCGGGTGCCACCGGGGATGCCACGGATGCCACCAGGTGCGATCGCGGGCGGCCACGGGTGGCCGGTTTAGGCCGCAGTCAAAGCAGCCCCGATTTCCTCGAGCAAGTTGTCTGATAACTTGATGTGCGGCCGACTCGCGCCTGCTTCTTCGCTCTCCCGGCAGAACGAGTCATATCGGGCTTCCACCACGAAAACGGGTAAACCCGCAAAGGCATGGCGTCGATCTTTCCTTAGAATGTTGTCTGATGACATACAACATGTAGGTCGCAACCCTCTTCTTTGCTCCGACCCAGCCTTTGCCATGACCCGAACCCCCACCGTCGTCGAACTTCGCGTTATCCCCGTCGCCGGCCGCGACAGCATGCTGTTGAACCTGAGCGGTGCGCATGGGCCGTTCTTCACCCGCAATCTGGTCATTCTCCATGACAGCGCCGGCCACACGGGCGTCGGCGAAGTCCCCGGCGGCGAAGCCATTCGCAAGACGCTCGAGGATGCCCGTCCCTACGTCGTCGGCCAATCGGTCGCCAACATTCACGCCATCCTGGATCAGACGCGTCGCGCGTTCGCCGATCGCGATACCGGCGGACGCGGTCTGCAGACCTTCGATCTGCGCACGACGATCCACGCCGTCACCGCGCTCGAAGCCGCCCTGCTCGACCTCCTGGGACAGCATCTCGAAGTGCCCGTCGCCGCCCTGCTCGGCGAAGGTCAGCAGCGCAGCGAAGTGGCGATGCTCGGCTACCTGTTCTTCATCGGCGACCGGAACGCCACGGACCTCCCCTACGCCGACAACCGCGGCGCGCGCGACGACTGGGAGCGCGTGCGCACCGAGGTGGCCATGACGCCGGACGCCGTGGTGCGCCTGGCCGAAGCCGCACATGCGCGCTACGGCTTCCAGGACTTCAAGCTCAAGGGTGGTGTACTCGATGGAGATGCGGAGATCGAAGCTGTCACGGCACTGGCCAGACGGTTTCCGCAGGCGCGGGTCACGCTCGACCCGAACGGCGCGTGGTCGCTTGCCGAAGCGGTGCGCCTGTGTCGCGACAAGCACGACGTGCTCGCCTATGCCGAGGATCCCTGCGGCGCCGAGAACGGCTACTCGGGACGCGAGGTCATGGCCGAGTTCCGCCGTGCGACCGGGCTGCCGACGGCGACGAACATGATCGCCACGGACTGGCGTCAAATGGGACACGCGATCCAGTTGCAGTCGGTCGACATTCCGCTGGCCGACCCTCACTTCTGGACGATGCAAGGCGCGGTGCGCGTTGCGCAGATGTGTCGCGACTGGGGTCTGACATGGGGCTCACACTCGAACAACCACTTCGACGTGTCGCTCGCGATGTTCACACACGTGGCAGCCGCGGCCCCGGGGCACATCACTGCGATCGATACGCACTGGATCTGGCAGGATGGCCAGCACCTCACACGCAACCCCCTGCGGATCGCGAACGGCAGCGTCAGCGTGCCCACTGCCCCGGGCTTGGGCGTCGCCCTGGACATGGACGCCGTCGAAGCCGCACACGCCCTTTATCTCGAGCACGGACTCGGCGCCCGAGACGACAGTGTCGCCATGCAGTATCTGGTGCCGGACTGGAAGTTCGACCCGAAGCGCCCGTGCCTGGTGCGGTGACCTCGCCGCTTTCGAGACGCTGGTGACATCCGGTGCGCGACGCGGAACCGCAGGGTTACGGTGATGACCGTATCGCAATGCGTGAGAATTGCGGGTTTTTCGGAAATTTCGCGAAAAACCCGCAGAGACCCCGAGGGGGCTCAAGAGCGGGGAGAATGGGTGTCGAAATGCCGCAAACGCCGTGGCGCGAGACGACACATCAAGGCGTCGAGAGAATAAAAAAAGCCCAGGCATCAGCCTGGGCTTTCTTTGTTTGGCGGAGCGGACGGGGCTCGAACCCGCGACCCCCGGCGTGACAGGCCGGTATTCTAACCAACTGAACTACCGCTCCAAACTCGCTGCGGCATCGTGATGTCAATCACGTTGCGTTCCTGCTGTTCGCTCGGCATTGACGCGTTTTTACGCGAAAATCACCGAACATCGTAGGTTTTTGGCGGAGCGGACGGGGCTCGAACCCGCGACCCCCGGCGTGACAGGCCGGTATTCTAACCAACTGAACTACCGCTCCAAAACCGACAAAAAAACCCGCCTGACTTTCAGCGGGCTTTGCGCCACTACTGCTGGCATTTTCAAACTGAGGCCGACTCGCTACCGGCATCAATTCTGGCGTCCCCTAGGGGATTCGAACCCCTGTACTCACCGTGAAAGGGTGATGTCCTAGGCCTCTAGACGAAGGGGACAAAATCGTGACTGCTACAACTTTGTCTGTTTCGCTTACTGCATTTCTTGCATTTCGCGAAGAACGCTATTCTAAACAACATTTCTTCGCTTGTGAAGCTTTATTTTCAAGTTTTTTGCATCGTTTTTGCAAGAATTTTGCTTTATCGACGCACCCGAAAATCGAGCCTCGGAATCCGTGGTGGAGGTAAGCGGGATCGAACCGCTGACCTCTTGCATGCCATGCAAGCGCTCTCCCAGCTGAGCTATACCCCCCGAACAGAGAAGTGAGATTCTAATGACAAACCCAATTCCTGTAAATACCCCGCTCGCATTTTTTCCGCATTATTTTGCCGATCCGTGCGATGGATGAAAAAACGGCGACTCGCGTGAGTCGCCGTTCTCTTTAGGCCGTAGCGTACCGGCATGCCACCCGCCATCCGGCGAAGTGGCACACGGCCACGCCATCCCGGGACCTTACTGGGCTTCGCCTTCGCGCTTGACCAGCACCGGGCCGCCCTGCTTCTCTTCGTCGGTAAGCGCCTTGTGCGACAGGCGCAGACGGCCCTTGTCGTCCTGCTGAATCACCTTCACGCGCACCGACTGACCTTCCTTGAGGTACTCGTTGATGTCCTTGATGCGCTCATTGGCGATCTCGGAGATGTGCAGCAGACCGTCCTTACCCGGCAGCACCGAGACGATCGCGCCGAACTCGAGCAGCTTGAGCACGGTGCCGTCGTAGACCTGACCCACTTCCACTTCGACCGTGATCAGCTCGATGCGGCGCTTCGCTTCGGCGATACCTTCGGCGCTCGGGCTGGCAATCGTGACCACGCCGTCGTCCGAGATGTCGATGCTCGTGCCCGTCTCTTCCGTCAGTGCGCGGATGACCGAGCCGCCCTTGCCGATCACGTCGCGGATCTTTTCCGGATTGATCTTGATGGTGACCATGCGCGGTGCGAACTCCGAGAGCTCCGTGCGCACGCCCGACTGGGCTTCGGTCATCTTGGCGAGGATGTGCAGACGACCTTCCTTGGCCTGTGCGAGCGCCACCTGCATGATTTCCTTGGTGATGCCCTGGATCTTGATGTCCATCTGCAGCGCGGTCACGCCGTTGGCGGTGCCGGCCACCTTGAAGTCCATGTCGCCGAGGTGATCCTCGTCGCCGAGAATGTCGGTCAGCACGGCGAACTTGTTGCCTTCGAGGATCAGGCCCATGGCGATACCTGCGACCGGCGAGGTCAGCGGCACACCGGCGTCCATCATCGCGAGGCTGCCGCCGCACACCGACGCCATCGACGACGAACCGTTCGACTCGGTGATTTCCGAGACCACGCGCACGGTGTAGCCGAAGTCGTCGGCGCTCGGCAGGCACGCGACGAGGGCGCGCTTGGCCAGGCGACCGTGGCCGATTTCGCGACGCTTGGGCGAGCCCACGCGGCCGGTCTCGCCGGTCGAGAACGGCGGGAAGTTGTAGTGCAGCATGAAGCGATCACGGTACTCGCCTTGCAGCGCGTCGATGATCTGCTCGTCGCTCTTCGTGCCGAGCGTGGCAACCACCAGGGCCTGCGTCTCGCCGCGCGTGAACAGCGCCGAGCCATGGGCACGCGGCAGCACGCCGGTGCGAATGGTGATCGGGCGCACGGTGCGCGTGTCGCGGCCGTCGATACGCGGCTCCCCCGCCAGGATCTGGCTGCGCACGATCTTCGATTCGAGGTCGAACAGGATGTTGCCGACCTCGATTTCGTCCGGCGCGGCCTCGCCCCTGGCGCTGGCAGCTTCGGCCAGCTTGGCGATGACCTCGGCGCTCACGGCACGCAGTTGTTGCGTGCGAGCCTGTTTTTCGCGGGTCTGGTAAGCGGCGCGCAGCGGGCCTTCGGCCAGCTCGGTCACCTGGGCGATCAGCGCTTCGTTCTTCGGCGCCGGGGCCCAGTCCCACTCCGGCTTGCCGCCGTCGCGCACCAGGTCGTGAATGGCGTTGATCGCCGTTTGCATTTGCTCGTGGCCAAACACCACGGCGCCCAGCATCACGTCTTCCGGCAGTTCCTGCGCCTCCGATTCCACCATCAGCACGGCCTGTTCCGTACCGGCAACCACGAGGTCCAGCTTCGACTTGGCGATCTGCTCACGCGACGGGTTCAGTACGTACTGGTTGTCGACGTAGGCCACGCGCGCGGCGCCGACCGGGCCGTTGAACGGCAGGCCCGAGATGGCAAGCGCCGCCGAAGCGCCGATGAGGGCCGGGATGTCGGCCGGCACTTCCGGATTGAGCGAGACGACCTGCACCACGACCTGCACTTCGTTGTAGAAGCCTTCCGGGAAGAGCGGACGGATCGGACGATCGATCAGGCGCGAGGTCAGCGTTTCGTTTTCCGACGGACGGCCTTCGCGCTTGAAGAAGCCACCCGGGATCTTGCCGGCGGCGTAAGTCTTTTCGAGGTAATCGACCGTCAGCGGGAAAAAGTCCTGGCCCGGCTTGGCGTTCTTGGCGCCGACGACCGTGGCGAGCACAACGGTGTCATCCATGTCGACGAGCACGGCGCCAGACGCCTGACGGGCGATTTCACCGGTCTCCATGCGAACCGTGTTCTGTCCCCACTGGAAAGACTTCACGACTTTATTGAACATTTGCACTCCTATATCGAATCGCGCGAATGCAGCAGCGGCGCGACATCGCTGCCGGGGTGGTCCCGACGTCTCGCAGGGGGGAGTGTTATGCCATTCCAGCGTTGCTCGGCCGATTGCCGTGCATGTCTGATGCGACCCTGGAATGACACAAGCCCTGCTTGCCGACGAGGCCCCGTGAACCGGAATTATTGCGAAATTCGTTGCGAAATTTGTTGCCAAGCCGTTGCCGGCTCGTCCCGGTCTTGCCGGGGATTTGGGCGAAACCCGGCGCTGCGGCCGGGTCTCGTTCCCGGCTGGCGTCCTCGTCGGATCTCCACCGGGGCAACGCCCAAAAACAAAATGCCTGCATCAGCACGCTGATACAGGCATCTCGTCGTAATCGTAATCGCTTACTTACGCAGGCCCAGCTTCTCGATCAGGGCGCGGTAGCGATCGGCGTCCTTGCCCTTGAGGTAGTCAAGCAGCTTGCGGCGACGGCTCACCATGCGCAGCAGACCGCGGCGGCTGTGGTGATCCTTCATGTGGGCCTTGAAGTGCGGGGTCAATTCGTTGATGCGCGTGGTAAGCAGCGCAACTTGCACTTCGGGCGAGCCGGTGTCATTGGCGGTGCGGGCGAATTGCGCCACGACGTCCGACTTCTTGATATCTGCGTTCGACATTTGCTTTCCTTGGAGACAGGCGGTCACGGAAGAATGGCCGTGCCGTGAACTTACAAAAACATGCGCGGCATCGCCGCACACAAACAAAACTGCAAGTGCGCGATTATACGGGATTCGCCATCGCGACGCCACAATTTTCCGCACTTCGCCCCACAGCGCCGGGCCAGCCGCCCGGTTTTCCGCCGAAAACACGGGTCCGACCCGGGACAATCCGTCAAATTCCGCCCAATTGCCCGGAAAATCCGACCAATCTGCCCCATCCGGCCAATCGCGCCCGATCCGGCTCCCCCGGATTCCCTCCGACTCCTTCAATTGCTGCGCCAAATCTCTGCCCTCTCTGCCGCGCCACCCTATCCCTCCCGCTTAACGCCGGGAGGTCAGCGCTGGCGCGCCATGCGGCAGGTACTCGGCAGCGCCACCTTGTTCGCCGGCAATTCCATGACCGTCCTGAAGCCGTAGCCCGAGCCTTCGTTGTCGAACTTCACGCCCGGCTCGCCGGCGCGGCGCATCACCGAGACGTATAGCGGCTCGATCATCTGATGATCGTTCGCGCGCATCCACGCCTCGGCCGGCGCCTCGCGAACGCGCCGGTTCTCCAGCGCGCGGGCCACCGTGGTCACATCGGTCGTGCCGGCCTGCTCGAGCGCGGCCGCGATCATGTCGATCATCACGCTCATGCGCAGCAGCGGATAATCGTCGCGCGCCTCGGGATAGCGCGCCCGAAACGCCTTGTAGAACGCGTCGGAAGCCTCGCCGCCCACGTTCGGATGCCACTCCGCCACGGCGTAGACGCGCCCCACGCCGGCATCGCCCAACGCCGCCGGCGCGCCCAGCGCGTTGCCATAGAACGTATAAAACTTCAATTCCATGCCCTGCTCGCGCGCGGCCTTCACGAGCAGCGTGAGGTCGTTGCCCCAACTGCCCGTGACCACCGTGTCCGCGCCCGACGCCCGGATGCGAGCGAGATACGGCGTGAAATCCTTCACGCGTCCCACCGGGCTGAACTGCTCGCCCACGATGTGCACGTCCGGACGCTTCGCGCCGATCATCTGACGGGCGAGCCCGGCGACCTGGCGGCCGAAGCTGTAGTCCTGATTGAGCAGGTAGACCTTTTGGATGCTGCCGTCCTCGCGGATGGCTTCGGTGAGCGCCTGCATGCGCATGGCGGCATTGGCGTCGAACGCGAAGTGCCAGAAGCTGCACTGCTCGTTGGTGAGCGCCGTGTCGACGGCCGAGTAATTGAAAAACAGCATGCGCTGGCCCGGCTCGCGGGCGTTGCGCTTGTTGATCGCGTCGATCAGCGCCGACGCCACCGCCGAACTGTTGCCTTGCAGGATGAACGGAATGCCCACGTCGCCTGCCGCCTTGAGCTGGATCAGGCTCTCCTCGACGGCGCCCTTGCTATCGAAGACGGTCAGCTCCAGCGGATGCGCGCCGTCACGCAGCTTCACGCCGCCGCGAGCGTTCACGCGGTCGATCGCGAAGCGCAGATTGCGCTCGACCATGGCGCCGGCATTGCCGAATGGCCCGCTCATGCCCTCGATCAGCGCGAAGCGGATCGGCGGCGCCGCATGCGCCAGACCGGTCGCGGCCAGCAGGCCGGCCGCGCACCAGCGTGCCAGCAAGACTCGAAATTTCATCAGGGCCCCAGTGACTGTCTCGGCGCGCATCATAACGTCCCGCACCCCACGGGGCAAGCCGAGGCGCCCCACGATGAGGCACATGGCGTTATCCTATCGGCATGCCGCCGGACCGCCGTCGACCGAGGACGCCCGCGTACCCGCGCGCCCACGTACTCGCGCCTGTGCCGGGTAGCAGCGTCCGCCCTTGGGTTTCGCTGCGGCCCCGGAGCCACCGGCGCCCGCCCGTGCCGCCCGGCGCCGCGAGCCCCTCGATGCCCTCGATGCCCTCGATGCCCTCGATATCTTGACGTTGCCGATGCCCTTAACGTGCTCAATGTCCTCAATGCCGCCGATACTATTGGCACCCTTCACGCGAGGCCAACCATGACCCATTCGCACCGGACGCGGACCGGCGCCCCCCGCCCTGACGCCAAAGCGCCCCCTCTCGCGCGCGCGTCGACGCACAGCTCGCTGCGCCTGCGGATTTTGCGGCCCGGCGCCGCATTACGCTGGCTTGCCGCAGGCGCTCTGGCGCTGTCGCTCGCCGCCTGCTACACGCCGCCCTGGCAGCAAGTCCCGCCCAACGCGTCGCAGGCCGAGGTGCAGACCCGACTGGGCGCACCGCGCGAGGTCTACCCGCTTGCGCCTGGCGTGACACGCTGGCTCTATCCGACCAAGCCGTTCGGCGAGGAGACCATCGCCGCGGACTTCGACGCGCAGGGCCGCTTGCTGAGCATGGCGCAGGTGCTGTCCATGCCGGAATTCAACAAGGTCGAGATCGACAAATGGACGAAGACCGACGTGCTGCATCACTTCGGCGAGCCGGTCGAAACGTCGTATTTTCCGCTCATGAAGCGCGAAGTTTGGACGTACCGCTTCAAGCAGGATGACGTCTGGTATTCGATGATGAACTTCTATTTCGACCCGCAGGGTATCGTCAAGACCACGCAGATCAGCCCCGATCCGCTGCACGAAAAGCGCGAGAACAATCTGTTCTGACGGCCGGCCCTCGCACCCGCGCCCTTCACGTCCATCGGGGCGATCGGGGCCATATTGGCCATAGGGACCATCCAGTCGGCCACGCTCGCGCTCTGCCGGCGCAATCACAAAACGCCCGCGCGCCGGACATCCGGCGGCGGGCGTTGATCTTTGTCTCGACGTCGACGCCTGCGCTTACGGCGTGAGCTGCGGGTTAAGCTTCTCGGACTTCGAGTACAGCTTGTTGAGCGCCGACAGGTACGCCTTGGCCGATGCGGCCACGATATCCGGATCGGTGCCCACGCCGTTGACGATGCGACCGGCCTTCGACAGCCGCACGGTCACTTCGCCCTGCGACTGCGTGCCGGTCGTGATCGCGTTGACCGAATACAGCAGTTGCTCCGCGCCGCTTTGCACCTGTGATTCGATGGCGTTGAGCACGGCGTCGACCGGGCCGTTGCCTTCCGCCTCGCCGACCAGTTCCTTGCCTTCGGCCGTGAACACGACGCGCGCGCTCGGACGCTCGCCCGTCTCGGAATGCTGCGCCATCGACACCAGATAGAAATGCTCGCCGCCTTCGGCCTGCGCCTCGTTCGAGACGATCGCGAGAATGTCTTCGTCGAAAATCTCGGCCTTTTGATCGGCCAGTTCCTTGAAGCGGGTAAACGCGGCGTTCACGTCCTGCTCCGATTCCATCTCGATGCCCAGCTCCTGCAGACGCTGCTTGAACGCGTTACGCCCCGAGAGCTTGCCGAGCACGATCTTGTTGGCGGTCCAGCCCACGTCCTCCGCACGCATGATCTCGTAGGTGTCGCGCGCCTTGAGCACGCCGTCCTGGTGGATACCCGACGCATGAGCGAACGCATTGGCGCCCACCACGGCCTTGTTCGGCTGGACGTTGAAACCGGTGATCTGCGAGACGAGCTTCGAGGCCGGCACGATCTGGGTCGTGTCGATGCCCAGGTCCAGACCAAAGTAATCCTTGCGGGTCTTGAGCGCCATCACCACTTCTTCGAGCGACGTGTTGCCGGCGCGCTCGCCCAGGCCATTGATCGTGCATTCGATCTGACGCGCGCCGCCCAGCTGCACGCCCGCGAGCGAATTCGCCACGGCCATGCCGAGGTCGTTGTGGCAGTGCACCGACCAGATGGCCTTGTCCGAATTGGGCACGCGCTCGCGCAGCGTGCGCACGAGCTGACCGTAGAGTTCCGGCACGCCGTAGCCGACCGTGTCGGCCACGTTGATGGTCGTCGCGCCTTCGTCGATCACCGCCTCGAGCACGCGGCACAGGAAGTCCAGATCCGAGCGGCTGCCATCTTCGGGCGAAAACTCGATGTTGTCCGTGAACTGGCGCGCATAGCGCACCGCAAGCTTCGCCTGCTCGAACACCTGGTCCGGGCTCATGCGCAGCTTCTTCTCCATATGGAGCGGAGAAGTGGCGATGAACGTATGGATGCGCGAGGAGTTCGCGCCCTTGAGCGCTTCGGCCGCACGCGAGATGTCGCGATCGTTGGCGCGGGCGAGCGAGCAGACCGTGCTGTCCTTCACGATGCCGGCGATGGCCTTGATGGCTTCGAAATCGCCATTGGAGCTGGCAGCGAAGCCGGCCTCGATGACGTCCACGCGCAAGCGCTCCAGTTGACGGGCGATGCGGATCTTCTCCTCGCGCGTCATCGACGCACCCGGCGACTGCTCGCCGTCGCGCAGGGTCGTATCGAAAATGATCAGCTTGTCAGCCATGTCTTTCTCCTGTGGGGATCTCGTAGCGTTCGGATTGTTCTGGATGTCATGGCACGGCGCATTCGCCGTCGGTCGGCCGGAGCCGGCGCGCGAGCGTCGTGCGAGGCGGGCAACTGCCGGAGGGAATCAGCGCGCGACGCGCGCAGGCACGGCCGTCCCGCGAGCGGGGAATTGGCCTGGCGTTGGCGGTGCGAGAGGACGGCCCGAAGCCGGGAGGGTGCCAGAAATCATGAGCGCCAATATAGTCGGAAACCGCTGATTCCGCAACGCGCGCCGCCCCTTGCGAACCTTGTCCCTGCAGGCGTGCAGGCATGTCGGCGGCACCCGGCGCGCACGCAACGGTAAGCGGCGGGTGGCCGCGACAAGTGGCGAGAAACGGCGAGAAACGGCAAGAAATGGGGAGAAACGACGAGAAGTGCCTGGAAGTGCCGAGAAGCCGCAGCGCGAGCAGCGCGGGCAGCGTGGGCAGCGCGGCCGTGAACGAAACAGCCCGGCGCGATGGCCGGGCTGCGCGTCAAGCCAATGGCCAAGCGTGAGGCAATCAGAGTGGCGGGATACGCAGCACCTGGCCCGGGTAGATCCGGTCGGGGCTGGTCAGCATCGGCTTGTTGGCTTCGAAGATGACGTTGTACTTGTTGGCATCGCCGTAGACCGCCTTCGAGATGGCAGAGAGCGTGTCGCCCGATTTGACCGTGTGATACGTGGCCTCGGCCGACGCCGTCGAGACCGACATCTTGTCGTCCACCGCGGCTACGCCCTTCACGTTGCCGCAGCACAGCAGGATCTTTTCCTTGGTCGCCTGATCGGGCGCCACGCCGAAGACCGTGACGGTGCGCGTGGCGCCGTCGAAGGTGACCGTCAGGCCGGTCGCGTCGAGATTCTGCGTCTTGATGTAGTTCTGAATGGCGTCGGCAGCAGCCCGGTTGGCCGCATCGGTATCCGGCCCGGGTGCAGGTGCTTCGGCGGCCTGCGCCTTGCCCAACAACGCTTCGCCGGCTTCTTTCACGAAGTCCAGAATGCCCATGATTTCTCCTTCGTCACGTCGAACAACGGAAACGGCACGGACGGACCGAGCTGCCAAGGCCCGTCCGGCCAACGGGGTGCTGCCAAGCTCGCTGTCGCCAAGACTACCTCAAGATGGCGGGAAGGCGAAATGGTGAAATGACGGGATGGCCAAGCAGCAGGCGGTGGGCGCCAGGCGGTGGGCGGCGGGATGAGGGCGCCCGCGCCCGCGCCCCCGCCCCGCCTGCCCGATGCCTCGCCTATTCGTCGACCTCGCCGAAGATGCGCTGCCGGCGGCCCTTCAGGAAGCGGAACGCCCACAACACATAGCCCGAGATGCTGTACAGGCAGAACATGCCGAAGAGCACCAGCGGCGGGTCCGATGACACCAGAATGAAGCCAACCATGAACAGCAGCACCACGCCGAACGACACGCGCTGGCGAACATCGAGCGCCTTGCCGCTGTAGAACGGCGCGTTCGAGACCATCGACATGCCGGCGTAGATGGTCAGGCCGAACGCCACCCACGGCATCCAGAACACGTTGACGGGCAGCTTGTTGTCGATGGTGATCCACACGAAGCCCGCGATGAGCGCGGCCGCCGCCGGACTCGCAAGGCCCTGGAAGAAGCGCTTGTCGACCACGCCGATGTTCGTGTTGAAGCGCGCGAGGCGCAGCGCCGCGCCGGCCACGTACACGAACGCGGCGAGCCAGCCCCACTTGCCGATCTCGTGGAGGATCCACTCGTACATTACCAGCGCCGGCGCCACACCGAACGAGGTCATGTCCGAGAGCGAATCGTATTGCTCGCCGAAAGCGCTCTGCGTGTTGGTCATGCGCGCCACGCGCCCGTCCATGCCGTCGAGCACCATCGCGAAGAAGATGGCAATGGCGGCCTGCTCGAAGCGATCATTCATGGCCTGCACGATCGCGAAGAAGCCGCAGAAGAGCGCCGCCGTCGTGAAGGCGTTCGGCAACAGATAGATGCCGCGATTGCGCGGACGCACCGGCAGGTCGTCCTCCACACCCGGGTCGTGGTCTTCGTTCATCGATGGCTCTGTGGATGATGGCTTGTGACGGCCGAACGGCGAGAGATGCCTGACGTTGTTGCGCAAGCGGCCGCGATGGTTTTCCGGCATCTGTACCTCCTTGACGATGCTGAGACTACGGGCGAGCCCGCGACGGATCACCGCTATTGGAACGCGAGAAGCGAAAGCAGTTGCAAACCGCGCCCGGGCCGGTGCGCGACGTGACGTCGCACCGCGCGGGGCGCGGCCATCGTTCGATGGTGCGAGCGACTTACAGCTCGGCGAGGATCGTCGAGGTCGCGGACACCTTGTCGCCGATCGCCACGCGCGGGCGCGAGCCGAGCGGCAGGTACACGTCGACGCGCGAGCCGAACCGGATGAAGCCGTAGCGCTGACCGCGCGTGAGGCGGTCGCCCGCCTTCACGTAACACAGAATGCGCCGGGCAATGAGCCCGGCCACCTGCACGCTCGTGACGATCTGGCCGCCCACGTCGATCACCAGCGCATTGCGCTCGTTCTCGAGCGACGCCTTGTCGAGGTCGGCGTTGAAAAAACGTCCCGGGAAATATTCCACCTTGGTCACGGTGCCGTCAACCGGCGCGCGGTTCGAGTGGACGTTGAACACGTTCATGAACACGCTGATCTTGAGCGCCTCGCGACCGGCGTAAGGATCCTGCGTGGTCTCGATCGCGACAATGCGACCGTCGGCCGGCGAGAGCACGGCCCCGGCCTGTTGCGGCACCTGACGCGGCGGGTCGCGGAAAAACTGGAGAACGAACAGGGCGATCACCCAGAACGGCGCGGCCCAAACCACGCCGGCCATGAAATGCACGACGAGCGCGACGGCGACGGCGATGCCCAGGAAGGGCCAGCCCTCGCGGGCAATGATCGGGTGAGGATAATTCATGCGATTGAACTCGCGTCCTTGGTAAAGCGGTTGAGTGAGCGGGTCGGCCTGCGTTGGGCCAAACCGTGGCGTGGCGGCATTGTAGCAATGCGCGCGCCGCGGCGACACTTTTTCCCCATTCGCGACGGGCGCCTCACATTACGCACGCGCGGCGCGCCGCTCTCGATGCATTCGATGCGGTATGCCCGGCATGGGCCGCAAACGAAAAGAGCCGCCCGCCTCGCCGCGGCAAGCGCTGCGGCAAAACGGACGGCCCAGGGCCACGCGGCCACCGGCGAGGCGATCCTATGCCCGGCCGGCGCACCGTCCGCCGCCGGCGCCCGCCGTCCGGCCAGGCGGCTTTCGAACCGCCCCGGACGCGCGCGCCGCGCGGCGCGCCATACTTAGTTCTTCGACTGGTCGACCAGCTTGTTCTTGGCAATCCACGGCATCATCGCGCGCAGCTTGCTGCCCACCTGCTCGATCTGGTGCTCGGCCGTGATACGGCGGCGCGAGATCAGGGTCGGGGCGCCGGCCTTGTTCTCCAGAATGAACGACTTGGCGTACTCGCCCGTCTGGATGTCGGTCAGGCACTGCTTCATCGCCTTCTTCGTCTCTTCGGTCACGACGCGCGGGCCGGTGACGTACTCGCCATACTCGGCGTTGTTCGAGATCGAGTAGTTCATGTTGGCGATGCCGCCTTCGTAAATCAGGTCGACGATCAGCTTGAGCTCGTGCAGGCACTCGAAGTAGGCCATTTCCGGCGCGTAGCCGGCTTCGACCAGCGTTTCGAAACCCGCCTTGATCAGCTCGACGGTGCCGCCGCACAGCACGGCCTGCTCGCCGAACAGGTCGGTTTCGGTCTCTTCGCGGAAGTTCGTTTCGATGATGCCGGCACGGCCACCGCCGTTGGCCGCAGCATACGACAGGGCGATGTCGCGCGCGGCACCCGACTTGTCCTGGGCCACGGCGATCAGGTGCGGCACGCCGCCGCCTTGCGAGTACGTCGAGCGCACGGTATGGCCCGGCGCCTTCGGGGCGATCATGATGACGTCGAGGTCGGCGCGCGGAATCACGCAGCCATAGTGCACGTTGAAGCCGTGCGCGAAGGCAAGGGCGGCGCCTTCCTTGATGTTGGCGTGGACTTCGTTCTTGTACACGTCGGCGATCTGCTCGTCGGGCAGCAGCATCATGACGATGTCGGCCGACTTCACGGCTTCTGCGACTTCCTTGGTGTTCAGGCCGGCGTTGACCGCTTTGTTCCACGAAGCACCGTTCTTGCGCAGACCCACCGTCACGTTCACGCCGCTGTCCTTGAGGTTGAGCGCGTGGGCGTGGCCTTGCGAGCCATAGCCGATGATCGTGACTTGCTTGCCTTTGATGAGGGAGAGGTCGGCGTCTTTGTCGTAGAAAACTTTCATTTGGAATTGTCCCGTAATGCCAAAAAAATAACTGCAATCAGAATGGATCGAAATCCGCTTACCGCGTTGCCGCTGCCGGTCAGACCTTCAGGATGCGCTCACCACGCCCGATTCCCGACCCGCCGGTACGAACGGTTTCGAGAATCGCCGTGCGATCGAGCCCTTCGATGAATGCGTCGAGTTTCGACGAATTGCCGGTGAGTTCGATCGTGTAGGTCTTTTCGGTAACGTCAATGATGCGGCCGCGGAAAATATCCGACATCCGCTTCATCTCTTCGCGCTCCTTGCCCACGGCGCGCACCTTGATGAGCATCAGCTCACGTTCGATGTGCGCCCCCTCGGTCAGATCGACGACCTTCACCACCTCGATGAGCCGGTTCAGGTGCTTGGTGATCTGCTCGATGACGTCGTCGGAGCCCGTCGTGACCACCGTCATGCGCGAGAGCGACCGATCTTCGGTCGGTGCGACGGTGAGGGTCTCGATATTGTAGCCACGCGCCGAGAACAGACCGACCACGCGCGACAGCGCGCCCGGCTCGTTCTCGAGCAAAACAGAAATAATGTGCCTCATGGTGTATCCCGGATTGTCCTGGTGTGGGGACCGCGCAGGCGCTCGCCGGCATTCGCCGCGGCGCTGCGCGCGCCTCGTCTTACAGATCTTCTGAACCGAGCAGCATCTCGCTGATGCCCTTGCCCGCCTGGACCATCGGCCAGACGTTCTCGGTGGGATCCGTTTGGAAATCCATGAATACCGTGCGATCCTTGAGCGCCAGCGCTTCGCGCAGCGCCGGCTCGACGTCCGACGACTTCTCGATGCGCATGCCGACGTGACCATACGCCTCGGCGAGCTTCACGAAGTCGGGCAGCGCGTCCATGTACGAACTGGAATAGCGCTTGCTGTATTCGATCTGCTGCCACTGGCGCACCATGCCCAGATAGCGGTTGTTGAGCGACAGGATCTTGATCGGCGTGCGGTATTGCAGGCACGTCGAGAGTTCCTGGATGCACATCTGGATCGAGCCTTCGCCGGTGATGCAGGCGACTTCGGCGTCCGGATGCGCCATCTTCACGCCCATTGCCGCCGGCAGGCCGAAGCCCATCGTGCCCAGACCGCCGGAATTGATCCAGCGGCGCGGCTTGTTGAAGCGATAGTATTGGGCGGCCCACATCTGGTGCTGACCCACGTCCGAGCACACGAACGCTTCGCCGTCGGTGAGCTTCCAGTACGTCTCGACCACGTGCTGGGGCTTGATGATCTCGCTCTCGCGATCGAACGCGAGGCAATCGCGCGAACGCCATTGCTCGATCTGCTTCCACCAGTCGGCCAGCGCCGCGGTGTCCGGGCCGTGCTCGGCCGTCTGCAGATTCTCGATCATTTCGCGCAGCACTTCCTTCACGTCGCCGACGATCGGGATGTCGACCTTCACGCGCTTCGAAATCGACGAGGGGTCGATGTCGATGTGAATGATCTTGCGGGCGTGCGAGGCGAAGTGCTCGGGGTTGCCGATCACGCGATCGTCGAAGCGCGCGCCGATGGCGATGAGCACGTCGCAGTGCTGCATGGCCATGTTGGCTTCATACGTGCCGTGCATGCCGAGCATGCCGAGGAACTTGGGATCGCTCGCGCGATACCCGCCCAGGCCCATGAGCGTATTGGTCACCGGATAGCCGAGCAGGTCGCAGAACTGGTTCAGTTCTTTCGACGCGTCGGCCAGAATGATGCCACCGCCCGTATAGATATAGGGGCGCTTGGCCGAGAGCAGCAGGCTCATCGCCTTGCGGATCTGGCCGGAGTGGCCCTTCGTGACCGGATTGTACGAGCGCAGCGACACCGACTTCGGATACTCGAAGCGGCAGCGCGCCTTGGAGACGTCCTTCGGAATGTCGACCAGCACCGGGCCCGGACGGCCCGTCTTGGCGATGTAGAAGGCCTTCTTGATGGTGGCGGCGAGCTCGCGCACGTCCTTCACGAGGAAGTTGTGCTTGACGCACGGACGGGTGATACCGACCGTGTCGCACTCCTGGAAGGCGTCCTGGCCAATGGCGGCCGTGGGCACCTGTCCGGTGATGATCACGAGCGGGATCGAATCCATGTACGCCGTGGCAATGCCGGTGACCGCATTGGTCACGCCGGGGCCCGACGTCACGAGGCACACGCCGACCTTGTCGGTGGAACGCGAATAGGCGTCTGCCGCATGCACGGCAGCCTGCTCGTGGCGCACCAGAATGTGCTGGATCTTGTCCTGCTTGTAGAGTTCGTCGTAGATGTAGAGGACCGAACCGCCGGGATAACCCCACAGATGTTCGACCCCTTCTTCCTGAAGCGAGCGCACGAGAATTTCGGCGCCGATCATGTCTTCGGAAGTATTTTGGTGGCGTGAAGCTTCCGCCTCGGAGAATTCCGCGCTTGGCATGTTCATCGTCGACCTTTCAAAGTTTCGGCAAAAATTTTGATCGGGTGCTCTCCCCACGAACTTGTGGTCCGGGCTCAAGCTGCGCGTCTGAATGATGGACACACCGGATAGGCGTGCCGATATTGAGACAATCACAGATATTGCGAACTGGCAACGTTACCGGTTTGCAGCAAAATGGTCAAGCAAGTTTATGCATTTGCAGCATGTTCGCGAAGTCATGCCGCCAATTTCCCACGCCATGCGTCGCGTCGCGCCACGCTGGTGCACAATCCTCACATCATAGGAACGTGAGCGCCCGCCCACCGCCGCCGCGCAACACCGCCGGGCGCAAAAGCGGTTACAGCCGAGCGCGTTTTTGGTAGCATCCGCACCGACTACGCAATCGTTACGTGATTTTTACGCTTACGCGGCATTTCAAAGGGCGCAGCAGGCAAAGGCTGCGTACACCCGACCGGATGGCATCTGACAAGGAACTGGCGGATTTTCTCGCAGGCATCGAACGACGCGCCTTCAAGCAGGCCGTCTACGCCGTGCGCGACGAGGAGGCCGCCCTCGATATCGTTCAGGATGCGATGATCCGCCTGGCCGAGAAGTACGGCGACAAGCCGTCGGCCGACCTGCCGCTGTTGTTCACGCGCATCCTCCAGAACACCATTCACGACTATTTCCGCCGGCAAAAGGTGCGCAACACCTGGGTCACGCTGTTCTCGAACCTGGCCGGCCCGGCAGACGACGAGCGAGACGATTTCGACCCGCTGGAAACCTTGCTGGGCGAAGACGGGTCTGTGCAGACCGAAAGCAGCGAGGACGCCGTTTCGCGTACCGAAATTCTGACCGTCATCGAAACGGAAATACAGAAACTGCCGGCGCGTCAACGAGAAGCCTTCCTCATGCGTTACTGGGAAGACATGGACGTTGCCGAGACCGCCGCCACGATGGGGTGCTCGGAAGGCAGCGTCAAAACGCACTGCTCGCGCGCCACGCACGCGTTGGCACAAGCGTTGAAGGCAAAAGGGATCAGGTTATGAGTCACGATCTGCAAACGAGGGAAATTCGCTTCGCACATCGCGTGCGGCTCGCGTTGGATGAAGCAGCCGACGCGCCGTCGCCGAACATCGCGGCCCGGCTGGCCGCCGCTCGCCGTGAGGCGCTCGCCCGCAAAAAGCCCGAAACGGCCGCCGTCGTGCAGCCGGCGCTGGTGCTCGCGGGTGTGGGCACCATGCAGACGCCGGATCTCGGCGGGCCGCGCCGCGTACTCGACAAGCTCGGCCGCCTCGGACTGCTCTGGCCGCTCGCCGCACTGGTGATCGGGCTGGCCGGCATCGCGTACTGGGAACATCAGCAGCACATTCAGGACCTGGCGGATATCGACGCCGCCGTATTGAGCGACGAACTGCCGTTGTCGGCCTATGCCGATCACGGGTTCAACGCCTATCTGAAGCGTGCCCAGTAGTCCCCCCCTTCCCAACCGCCCAGTGACGCGACGCAACGTACTCTTTCTCGTCGCCGCGCTGATCGTGGCCGGTCTTGCCGGCACGGTAGCGCTGCGCCGCTCCCAGACCGTGGCTCCCGTGTCCGACGCCCCGCCGGCGATCGGTGCCTCGGCGCCCGCTGTCACGTCCGGAGCACCCGGCGCCGCACCGGTCGGCAGCCTGTCGGCCAGCACGTCGCAGGCGGGCGGTGCCGCCGCGTCGCCGGCCTCCCCGACCTCTGCCGCCTCCCCGGCCGCCGCCGCGCTGCCGTCGCCCGGCGGACACTGGGCCAGGCTCTCCCCGGCCCAGCAGGAAGCTCTCGCCCCGCTCGCGCAGGACTGGAACCGCATGGGCGAGCGCCAGCGCGAGAAGTGGATCGAGATCGCCAAGCGTTTTCACACCCTCTCGCCCGAAGGCCGCAAGCGTCTGCATGACCGCATGGCCGACTGGGTGCGCCTCACCCCCGAGCAGCGCAAGCTCGCGCGCGAGAGCTACCAGAACGCCAAGACGCTGCCGCCCGAGCGCAAGGTGCAGGTGTGGCAGCAGTACCAGCAGCTCACCGAGGAACAAAAGAGCCGCCTGGCCGCCGACGACAAGAAACAGGCCAATCGCCCCAACGTAGTCAGTGCCCCGCCCACGGGCCGCACAGGCGTGAAGAACCCATACGCCGCCGTGCACCGCAAGGACGCCGCGGCAGGCAGAAGCGGTGCTGCGCCGGCCGCGGCGCCCGCTTCGGCAGCCTCCGCCCCGGCGGCAGCGCTGCCCGCGCCGGCCTCTGCGGTAGCACCGGTGGCAGCCGGCGCGAGCGCGGCCAGCGCCGCGAACGCAGACAAAGGTGGCGACAGGAACGGCGACGCCGTCTTCAACTCGGATCTGTATCACCACAACTGACACGCCCCCATGGGCGCGGGGCGTCGGCCTCCGGCCCACGCGAGAGCATCACGACGGCCGCCCGCGGGCGGCCGTTCGCATTGTTGGACGGCGCGCGGCCTCCATCGGGCTCCCGCGCTCCCCCCCTCTTCCCTCTTCCCCTCTTCCCTCTTCCCCCTCTCCCCGCCTCACGAGCCGCGCCCGGCCGTCTGGCTGGCTGGCTGGCCCATCGGCCCGTTCTTCCGCATAATGGGCGACGCACAGCCGGCTGGGTACACCTGGCCGCGCCCCGAAAACAGGAACCCAGATCACGCCGCGACGAGCGACTGCCGATGACCGACACTGCGACTCAGACTGCCACGCCGCCGAGCGCCTCGAACACCGAGGGCACCGAGGACACCCGAGACGCCGGGAGCCGCCCGGGCGCCCCGAACGCCGCATCGCCCCTGCGCCACAGCTACGCGGTGCCGACGTTGCGGCGGCGCCTGCTTTCCATGGTCTACGAGTCGCTCCTGCTCTTTGGCGTGCTCTTTCTCGCGGGCTACCTCTTTAGCACCCTCACTCAGCAGCGCAGCGGCCTGATGTATCGCCACGCGATGCAGGCCTGGCTGTTCCTCGTGCTGGGCGCCTACTTCGTGTGGTTCTGGACGCATGGCGGCCAGACGCTCGCGATGAAGACGTGGAAGATTCGCCTCGTCGACGCGCACGGCCAGCCGGTGCGCGCGCCTCGCGCGATCGTGCGCTACGTCCTCGCCTGGCTGTGGGTCCTCCCGGCAATGGCGCTCGACTGGGCCTTCGGGCTGACCGGCTGGGGCAGCGCGTCGCTGCTCGCCGGCTGGATGACCCTCTGGGCGCTCGCCATGCGCGTGGTGCCCGATCACCAGTTCGTGCACGACCGGCTCGCGGGCACGCGGCTCGTGAGCGTGCTCGGCAAATGACCACACCGCCGCCGGCCGCGGCGCGCCGGGCGCGGCCCTCGCGCCCGCATCTCGTCTATGGCGGCGTGCAGGTGGGCCTCTCGCTCGTCGTTGCCGCCGCCACATGGTCCGCCTGGCACAACCCGTGGGCCACCGTTCTGTGGACGATGCTGTGGCTGCCCGTCTCGCACGCCATCGCACTGGCGGCGGGCTTCGTCATGGCCGCGCAGGCCGACCCGACACCGGCCCGGCGCGCACCGGCCGGCGTCGGCATCGCAACCTGGGCCTACGAATGCGCGGCCTCGATCCTGCTGCTCGACCTCTACCAGCCGTGGCGCAGCGCCGCCCCGCTGCCGGCGCCGAGCGGCCCGGCGCGCGCCGTCGCCGTCCTGCTGCTGCACGGCTATGGCTGCAATCGCGCCTTCTGGCTGCGCTTTGCCCGGCATCTGGCCGACGCCGGCTATCAGTGCGACGCCATCAATCTCGGTCCGATCTTCGGCGACATCGACGAATACGCGCCGCAAATTGCGGGCGCTGCCCAAGCGCTGGCCGAGCGCACGCGCCTGCCGGTGGTGATCGTCGGTCACAGCATGGGCGGGCTTGCCGCCCGCGCTTGCCTGAGCCGCCACCCGACGCTGCCCGTCGCGCACACCATCACGCTCGGCTCGCCGCACTTCGGCACGCTGCACGCGCGTCACGGTTTCGGGGTCAACGTCCGGCAGATGGGCATTGGCAGCGAGTGGCTCATCGCGCTCGCCAACCGCGAAACGGACGCCGAGCGCGCGCGCATCACCTCGATCTACACGTATCACGACAACGTGGTGTATCCCACGCGCACCTCGGTGTTGCCCGGCGCGCACAACGTTGCGCTCGATCGGCTGGGGCACGTGTCGCTCGGCACGCATCCGCGCGCCCGCGCGCTCGTGCTCGAAACGCTGGAGCGCGTGGCCCAGGGACTGCGGCGCGGCGCGTGACGCGGCAACCCGCGGCGTGCTGTGGCGTTCGCGCGACGTTGCAAGACAGTTCGGCGACAAGGCGATGACTGTCATCTGCGCTTCACGAAGCCATGGCGCAATGCTCGCATGTTCAACGCGACGTGCGAGCCGCTATGACGACGACACCGACCTTCGACTTTCCGATTCCCACGCCTGCTGCTCGCGCCGGACATTTCGCTGACACCCCGCCGGGCCGCCCCCTCTGCCCACCCGCCAGCCCTCCCGCCACACCGCCCTCCACGATCGACCTGCCGCCGGACACCCCCGACCCGCTCGACCCACCGCCTGAAGGCATCACCCGCTACCGCACTATCTGGCTGTCCGACATCCACCTCGGCACGCAAGGCTGTCAGGCCGAGTACCTGCTCGACTTCCTGCGCCATCACGAATCGGACTATCTGTACCTCGTCGGCGACATCATCGACGGCTGGCATCTTCGCCGCGGCTGGCACTGGCCGCAGACGCACAACGACGTGGTGCAGAAGATGCTGCGCCGCGCACGCAAGGGCACGCAGGTGATCTACGTGCCGGGCAATCACGACGAAGCCGCGCGGCAATTCTGCGGACTCGCGTTCGGCGACATCGCGGTGCGCGACGAGGCGTTTCACACCACGCTCGGCGGCAAGCGGCTGTGGATCACCCACGGCGACCTGTTCGACGGCGTGATCCAGCATGCGAAGTGGCTCGCCTACCTGGGCGACTCGCTCTACACGCTCACGCTGCTGCTCAACCGCTGGTTCAACCGCGTGCGCACCCGCTTCGGCTTCCCGTACTGGTCGCTCTCGCAATACCTGAAGCATCAGGTGAAGAACGCCGTGAACTTCATCTCCGCCTTCGAGCATGTGATGGCCGACGAAGCGCGCCGCCGTGGTTGCGACGGCGTGGTCTGCGGCCACATCCACAAGCCGGAGATCCGCGACATCGACGGCCTGCTCTACTGCAACGACGGCGATTGGGTCGAGAGCCTCTCCGCGCTCGTCGAGACGACCGAAGGCGAGCTGCGCATCGTCTACTGGACGCAAAGGCGCGCCGCCCGCAGCCAAGTGAAGGCCACGCCGGTGAGCGCGTGAACGCCCGGCCGCACCGGCTGTCGGCGGCGAGCTCCTCTCGCGCGCCGTCGGCCCTTTGACGCAGTCGCACCCCCCGCGCGCGCAAGGCATGGGACTGCTGCGCGCGCCCCACCCGGCATCGCCGCGCGAGCTCTCGCACGCGTGCCACCCACCCGCGCCACGTGCGCGAAGGAGCGCCCGATGAAAATCATGATCATCACCGACGCCTGGGATCCGCAGATCAACGGCGTGGTCCGCACGTTGAAGAACACGCGCGCTCAGTTGGAAGCCGCCGGCCACCGCGTCGAGCTGCTGACCCCGCTGGAGTTCCGCACGATACCGTGTCCGACGTACCCGGAGATCCGCCTCGCGTTCTTCGCGGCCGGCCGGGTGGCGCGCCGCATCGAGGAATTCGCCCCGGACGCCCTGCACATCGCCACCGAAGGGCCCCTTGGCATGGCCGCCCGCAAGTGGGCCATCCGCCACGACTTCCCGTTCACCACCGCCTATCACACGCGCTTTCCCGAGTACGTGCAGGCGCGCTTCGGCCTGCCGCTCGCGACTACCTACCGGTTTCTGCGCTGGTTTCACCGGCCGTCGCGCGCGGTGATGGCGCCCACGCCTGTGGTCAAGCGTGATCTCGAGGCGAACGGGTTTGGCAACGTGGTGTTGTGGACGCGCGGCGTGGACCTGGACATCTTCCGTGTGCAGGAAGCACATGTGCTAAATTCGGCGCATCCGATTTTCCTCTACGTGGGACGTGTTGCCGTGGAGAAGAATATCGAGGCCTTCCTGAAGCTGGACCTGCCCGGCTCCAAGTGGGTCGCCGGCGAGGGACCGCAACTGGCCGAACTGCGCTCGCGCTACCCCGACGTGAACTACCTCGGCATGCTCTCGCAGCCCGAGCTCGCGAAGGTGTACGCATCGGCCGACGTCTTCGTCTTCCCGAGCCGCACCGACACGTTCGGCCTCGTGCTGCTCGAAGCCATGGCGTGCGGCCTGCCGGTGGCGGCCTACCCGGTCACCGGCCCGGTCGACGTGCTCGACGGCTGCCCGGAAGGCGAAGGCGGCGCCCTGCGCGAGGATCTTCGCGAAGCCTGCCTCGATGCGCTCAAAGTCTCGCGCGCGAGCGCACGGGCCTGGGCCGAGCGCTTCTCGTGGCAGGCCGCCTCCGAGGAATTCGCCTCGCATCTGCACCCGCGCAAGCCCGAGCCGACGCTCGCGCCCGCGCTCTGATCCATCTCGAAAGCCCGTTGCGGCGAGGAACCTGACGCTTGTTCATCGATCACCCGCCGCCGCGCGACAAACAACCGAATCCTTACAAGGGCAACCGGGGCGTCATGCGTGCATGGCGCGCCCTGAAGTATTCGCTGTCCGGCTTCAAGTTTGCCGTGTTCGAAGAAAGCGCCTTTCGGCAGGAACTGGCGCTCGCCGCGATCCTGCTGCCCGCGGCGGTCTTCCTGCCGGTCACGGCCGTCGAGCGCGTGCTGCTCATCGGCTCCGTGCTGCTCGTGCTCATCATCGAGCTGGTCAATTCGAGCATCGAGGCGGCCATCGACCGCATTTCGCTGGAGCGGCACGAACTGTCCAAGCGCGCCAAGGATTTCGGCAGTGCGGCCGTGCTCGTCGCGCTCGGTCTTTGCCTGCTCACCTGGGCTTCGCTCGCCGGCCCCGTCATCGCCGAACTGATACGTACAGCGCTTTTCTGATATCGGGGTCGCCCCGCCCCGCAGGCTTGGCAGCGTGCGGCTGCCGGGTATAATCGGTCGCCGTATACCTGATACTCATCTACATGAACGCAAGCGGAGAACATCCGTCGCCGAGCTTGCGCCAACCGGGGCCGACAGACATGGAAGGAAAGCCGCCACGCCGAACCCGCGAACGAATTCTTGAGGTGTCGCTACGACTCTTCAACGATCTCGGCGAACCCAACGTCACCACCACCACGATTGCCGAGGAGATGAAAATCAGCCCCGGCAATCTGTACTACCACTTCCGCAACAAAGACGACATCATCAACAGCATCTTCGCCCAGTTCGAGCAGGAAATCGAACGCCGGCTGAAGCTGCCGACGGATCACAAGCCCACGATCGACGAAGTCTGGACGTACCTGCAATACATGTCCGAATTCCTGTGGCGCTATCGTTTCCTGTATCGCGACCTGAACGACCTGCTCGCGCGCAATCGCACGCTCGAGACGCATTTCAAGGAGATCCTCGGCCACAAGAAGCGGTTCGCGAAGCAGATGTGCGAGGTGCTCGTCGCCGATCGGGAAATGGAGGCCACGGACGAGGAAATCGACGTTGCCACGACCAATATGGTCGTGATCTCGACCTACTGGCTGTCGTATCAATTCGTGATGAACCCGCGCAAGTACAACGATCCGGACGAGATCGGCGCGGGACTGCATCGATCGAGCTATCACATCCTCTCGCAGCTCGCACCGTATCTGCGGGGCCGCTCGCTCGAGCTGTACGAGAAGATGGCGCGGGAATCTTCCGCGCACGTACCACCATCCAAGGGAGTCAAGTAAGGCATGTCGTCCGAAGTCAAATCCATCTGCGTCTATTGCGGCGCCGCCGCGGGCGCGCGTCCCGCATACGCCGAAGCCGCGCGCGAACTGGGCCGTCGTATGGCCGAAGCCGGCATCCGTCTCGTCTACGGCGGGGGCAAGGTCGGGCTGATGGGCATCGTCGCCGATGCCGTGCTCGCCCATGGCGGGCAGGCCATCGGCATCATTCCGAAGGCGCTGGTGGACAAGGAAGTCGGTCACACCGGACTCACGGAACTGCACGTCGTCGAGAACATGCACCAGCGCAAGCAGAAGATGGCCGATCTGTCGGACGCCTTCATCGCCATGCCCGGCGGCATCGGCACGTGCGAAGAGCTGTTCGAGGTCTTTACGTGGCTGCAGATCGGCTACCACGCGAAGCCGATCGGCCTGCTCAACGTCGAGCATTACTACGATCCGCTGATGGTGTTCCTGAACGCGATGGTGACGGAGCAGTTCCTCAAGGGCGCGCAACTCGATCAGTTGCAGGTCGCCACATCCCCCGAGGCGCTGCTCGAGACGATTCAGCGCTTCAAGCCGTCGCAGATTGATCGCTGGGCCAAGCAGCGCACCCAGATCTAGGCGCCGGCGGGCCGAAGCTCCCGGCCCCGTGAGCGCATCATGCCGTGCGACGCTGCCGTCGCGCGGCATTGTTTTTTGGGGGGCGGGCCGGCGTCATGGACCCTCCCGCTCATCCCCTCATCCCGCTCATCCCGTCATACCGTTTTCCCGCCCACGCCCTCACGCCCTCACGTCGGGACCACGCCTGCCGCCGCCGCGGCTGCGCATTGAACTCTTGCCGCGACACCTACTCAGACCGTTGTTGCGGACCGACAGGCACTCGCACACGTCTTGCCCGCCCGGGTCCATCCTTCCTTGACGAGCAAACCCGCCCATGATGTTAAAGATGTTTCGCCCGATGCGGCTTCTGCGCTCACGCTGGCTCCGGCCTCACGCCGGGCTGTTGCTGCGCCGCCACTTGTGGCATGCCACGCCCCGCGGCGTCGCGATCGGGCTGGCGTGCGGCGTTTTCTTCGGGATTCTGGTTCCGTTCGGCCAGATTCTGATTGCGGTGCTCGCCGCCGCCCTGCTGCGCGGCAACCTGCTAATCGCAGCCGCGGGCACGCTTGTCACCAACCCGCTCACGGTGCCGTTCGTCTATCTGGGCGCGCACCGCCTGGGCCGCTGGATGTTCGAATGGACGTCGTGGTCGCCCGGTGCCGACATCGAGGCAGGTGTCGCCGCGGCGGCACGCGCGAGCGAGAGCCTCTGGGCGCAGTGGCGGCATTTCGACTTCGGCACGGCCACGCTGCATCTGGCCACCGGGCTTGCGACGTGCGCCGTCGCCGGCGGCATCCTCGCTTATGCGATCGGTTTCTTCGCCATTTGCTGGCATCAACAACGCCGCCGCGCAGGGTCGCCGGCCACTTCGACAGACACTTCGGCGGACACCTCGCAGGCCACTTCGCAGGCCACTTCGGCGGACACCTCGGCCGACGCTTCGTCCGGCGCTTCCTCCACCCCTTCCACCACTGCGCCGACAGCGCCCCGCAGCTGAGCGACGCACGCGCCGGGCGTCGTCAGAACGACGATCCCGGCTCTTTCAGAAACGCCACTTCCTCGGGCGTCGACACCCGTCCCAGCGCTTCGTTGCGATGCGGATAGCGTCCGAATCGCTCGATGATGATCGCGTGCCTGCGCGCGTAGTCCAGGTTGTCGACGAGCCCCGCGTCCCTGGCGAGTTGCTCGTAGAACGCCAAGGAAGCGTGCTGACTCTCGAGCGACTCATCGTGCTCGAACGGCAGATAGACGAACACGCGGTGCTGCGCGCTCGGCAGGCGGCGATCGTCGCCCGCGCCGACGAGACGCCGCGCCACGGCGAGCGCCTTGGCATCCCCCGCGAAGGCTTTCCCCTGCCCGCGATACAGATTGCGCGAGAACTGGTCGAGCACCACGATCAGCGCGCAGGCGCCCAGCGGCGTATCGGCCCAGCCGTCCAGTTCCCCCGCCAGGGCGCGCTCGTGCAGCGCGCCAAAGCGCGCCCGGATTTCCTCGTCGAACACGTCCGACTTGCGAAACCACTCCGGTCTCGCCAGTCCGAAATCCGGCGCGCCGGGCGCGCCGAACCAGAAGTCGAGAACGGCCTGCCAGGGCGCGGCTGCGGGGGACGGTTCGGGTGCGGGAGCTACCATGGAGATGTCGGGTGCGTGAAGGAAGTATCAGGACATATCAGGACGTGACCCGCATGATGCCAGATTCAGGCGAATGCCAATACCACGCGACGCGTGCGCGACGTCTTCTTTTCGATCCTGGCCACCTTCAACGCCCCGATTTCCGACGTATTGGCCACATGCGTGCCGCCGCACGGCTGCAAATCGACACCCTCGATGCGCACCAGACGCACGCGGCCGAGTCCGACCGGCGGCTTCACGCTCATCGTGCGCACCAGTTCGGGCCGGGCAGCCATTTCCTCGTCGCTGATGCTGTCGATAGCCACCGGGCGCGCGGCCGCCACGAGCGCCGCCAGGCCGGCTTCGACCGTTTCGCGCTCGATCGGCTCGTTGGTCACGAAGTCGAGTCGCGCGTACTCGGTGGTGATGCTGCAGCCGTCCACGGGATGCGGCAGCACGGCGCACATCAGGTGCGAGGCCGTGTGAAAGCGCATGTGGCGAAAGCGCCGGTCCCAGTCGATTTCCGCGCGCACGGGCTCGCCCACCGAGAGCTTCGCCAGCACCTCGGCCTGCCCTTCGGCCGGCACGTGAACGGCGTCGTCCGGCGTCGCGCCCTCGCGTTTCGACTTGCGGGTGTCAGCGATGACAAGCCGCGTGCCGTCGGCCAGCACGAAGTGTCCGGTGTCACCCGCCTGCCCGCCGCCGAGCGGATAAAAGACAGTCCGATCGAGCATGATGCCGGTCTCGTCGATATGCGTGATACGCGCCTCGCATTGGCGCAGATAGGCGTCTTGCCGAAACAGCGCTTCGGTACTCATGGTTCCTCCTTTGCGAACGGGACATGTTCGCGCGATTCGCGCGCCGCTGACAAGGGACAATCCCACGCCCGCACGCCGGTACGGTCGGCAAACGACAGCGTTGCCATCGTGCCCATCGGGGTTATCGTGCTGTCCGGGTTCCGTCACGGTGGCCCAAAACGGCATCTTTGCGCCACAAACCCCGTGCGCGCGTGCGCCACGCGCCCAATTTCACCGCAGATTACGGCGCCCCAAGAAGTTTTGGCGCGTCCCGAAAGTCACGGCCCGACGCGCCCCCTAGGCTATTGCCGGTCGGTCATCGTGACCGGCGAATGCCAAGGAGTCCAACCGTGCCCGATCTTCACCCCCGTCCCTCCATGACCGACGCCACCCCTGCCGCCCCTGCCGTCCCTTCCACCCTTGCCAGCCCTGCCGGCCCTGACGCCACACCGCGCGCCGACGCCCCCGAGGCCCTCCCCGGGCTTCCCTCTTTCCCGGCCGAATTCGCGCATGCGCGCGCGTTGCGCGACGCCGGCGACCTCGCGGGTGCGGCCGATGCTTTCGGCCGCCTGTGCCTGCGCTTTCCGCAGCAGGCCGAGACATTCAAGGCACTCGGCTACGTCCTGCATCAAAGCGGTATGCACGACAACGCGCCGGCGCCGCTGCTTTTCGCCTTCCTGCTGGACGTGCATGACCCCACCCCGCTCTACTTCGCGGCGCTCAGCGAACGGCAACGCGGCGAACACGAGATGGCGCGTGAACTGGCGATCGACGCGTTGCAGGTCGCCGAAGCCTCGCATCGCCACGCCCGGGTCGCCGACGCGGCGCGGCAGCTCATTACCTCGCTCTGAGGACTTCCCCCAACTCGATAGGAGCCCCCCATGACGAACGACCTCGGTGTTTTTTCCATTACCACGTGCCAGACGCCCTTCAACGTATCGCCCGGCCAGTCAGGTTCCGGCGCCTCTGCCGCCTTGCTCGATGAGGCGATGCTGGGACTCGCGCCCGCGGGTGGCGCCCACGGCGGATTCAAGATGCGCGCGTCGGACACCGTTTTGCCCATCTTCACGCATGCCCGGCTCACGGCGCTGACCCAGCACTTCATCACGGCCAGTGCGCACACGACGATTTTCGCGCTCGCCCGGGCGAGCGAAGCGCTCGACGCCGGCTCGAACCACAAGACGCTCACGCTCGAACATCGCGCGGCGAGCGTCGGGACCGGCGTGCTGTGCGCGAGCGCGGCACTCGACTTTCTGACGGCAGTCGGCACCTTTCTGAACCGCTCGAAATCGGCGAAGGACATCAAGGATGCGCAGTGGCTCCCGTCGCTCGCCGGGCTGTCGGCCACGTTGCGGCCGTTCACGGATCACTTCAAGACGTTGCAGAACGGCATCAGCAACGTCGCACTTTTCAGCGCGGTGGGCTCGATCGGTGCGCTGTGGGCGACGCGCGAGAGTTTGCGCGAGCCGCCAACGCATCCCTCGCCGGCGCCCGAGCCCACCCCGGCCTCGACGCCGATGCCCGACGTCCCCGCGCCGTCCGCGAGCAATCGGCTCGAGTACGCGCAGTTGGGAGCGGCCATTGCGAGCACGACCTTGCGGGCCGTCATGCCGCCCATCGTATCGACGTGCATCACGCTGGACGAGGCCAAGCGCAAGCGGCACGAATACGAATTGCGGGACGGCCCGAACGGTCTGCATGTGGCGCATGCCGAGGCGCCGGTGACGCTGACGCGGTTCACCAGGGACGATACGCCGCCCATCCTGGGAAACTGGGCGTAATAAGGACCTGGGAGACGCGGAAGACCTGGGAGGCGCGGGAGGCGCGGAATACGCGGAAGACGCGGGAAACTCAGCCCGCGCGGTTGCGCATCCAGTCGGCCGTGCCGTAAAAGGCTTGCATGAGACGCTCCTGCAGCGACTTTTCGACGCCGATGTCCTGCATGGCCCAGGCCATGCACCGCAGCCACTGGTCGCGCTCGCTCGTGGCGATCGGGAACGGCAGGTGGCGCGCCCGCAGCATCGGGTGCCCGAATCGTTCGATGTAGTGATTGGGGCCGCCCAGCCAGCCGCACAGGAACCAGAACAGCTTGTCGCGCGAGCCGCCGAGCGCCTCGGGATGCAGGCTGCGAATGCCTGCAAACTCCGGTTCGAGGTCCATCAGGTCGTAGAAGCGGTCGACGAGTTCGCGCACGCGGTCTTCGCCGCCGAGCAGCATGAACGCGCTCGGCTGCGCGGGCGCATCCTGAGCGTCGTCGTCCTTGGGGGATGAGGAGGTGTTTTCGGTCGTCATGGCCGATATTGTGCCCGACCGCGGGCGTTCGCGCATGGGCGCGCGGCACGACGCCGCGCCCCCCCACCGTCACACGTCGCGCAGCGTGCGCACCGCCGACTGACGCAGCACGGCGCGCAGCCCGCTCCATCCGCCGACCAGCGCGCACAGCACGCCGGCGCCGATACCCAGCACCGGCAGCCATGGATTGAAACGCAGCGCGAACTCGAAGACGTAGCGTGCCAGCACCCAGCCAAGCGCGCCGGCTCCGAGCGCCGCCAACAGGCCGGCGAGCGCCCCGACGGTCACCAGTTCGGCCAGATGCACGTCGCGAAGCTGGCGCGACGATGCGCCCAGTGCGCGCAGAATGCCGCTCTCGCGCATGCGTTCGTCGCGCGTGCCCGCCAGCGCCGCGTACAGCACCAGCACACCTGCCGCAAGCGTGAAGAGAAACAGCGCCTGCACCGCGTCGATCACCTGGGAGAGGATCTGCTGGATCTGTGCGAGCAGCGCGCCCGTGTCGATCACCGTCACGTTCGGAAACTGACGCACCAGCGCATCGGCCACGCCTTGCTGACGCGGCTCGAGATGGAACGACGTGATCCACGTCATCGGAAACTCTCGCAATGCCGCCGGCGGCATCACCACGAAGAAGTTCACTCGCATCGAACCCCAGTCAAGCTTGCGCAGGCTCGTGATGGGAGCGTCGATGCTCTGCCCGGTCACCTCGAAGCGAAGCGTATCGCCGAGCTTCAGGCCCAGCGTCTTCGCAATGCCCTCTTCCATGGACACTTGTGGCGACGTCGCATCGCCATACCACTGCCCGGCCGTGATGCGATTGCCTTCGGGCAGCGCCGACGTGTACGAGAGGTTGAACTCGCGCTCGGCCAGCCGGCGCGCCCGCTCTTCCGTATAGCTCTCGCCGGTCACCGGCTTGCCGTTGATAGCCGTGAGTCGCGCACGGATCATGGGCGAGAGTTGAACGTCGGGCAGACCGCTCGCGCGCAGTTGCGCCAGCACGGGGCTGTCCTGCCCCGGCTGGATATCGATGACGAAGCGGTTCGGCGCGTCCGGCGGACTCGATTGGCGCCACCCCGCGACCAGATCGTTGCGTGTCACCGCGAGCAGCAGCAACGCCATCAGCCCGAGCCCGAGCGCCACGACCTGCAAGGCGCTGCCAAGGCCCCGGCGGCGCAGCCCGGCCAGTGCATAGCGCCAACCCACGCCGCCCATGCCCCCCATGCCGCCTCCGCCTGCGATACCGTGGCGCCGCGCCCATGCGGCAAGCCCGCGGATGGCGAGCCACGCGAGCACACCGAATACCAGCGCGCCGGCGACGAAACCGCCGGCGACCATCGCCCCCAGACGCAGGTCGCGCGCGGCGAACAGCAACAGCGCGGCAAACGCCAGCGCGCTGGCCGCGTAGGCGAGCCAGCCCTGACGACGCGCGCCGCCCGCCAAGTCGCGGCGCAGCACATGGAGCGGCGCGACTTCCGAGAGCGGCAGCAGCGGCGGCAGCGCGAAACCGAGCAGCATCACGAGCGCGCTCGCCAGGCCGAATACGGCCGGCCGCCACGTCGGCGCCGGCAGTCCTGCCGGAATCACATCGCCCAGCCGGGCGAGCAATACCCAATGCGCGACGTAGCCGAGCGCCACGCCCAGCGCGCCGCCGATCAACCCGAGTCCGACGAATTCGATCGTCACCATGCCACGCAGGGCGCGACGCGACACCCCGAGGCAGCGCATGACGGCGCAGGCGTCGAGGTGCCGCTCGCTGTAGCGGCGCGACGCGATGCCGACCGCCACGGCCGCGAGGACCGCGGCGAGCAGCGCCACGAGCGAGAGGAAGCGTCCGGCACGATCGAGCGTCTGACGCACCTGCGGCTGGCCGTCCTCGAGCGATTCGAGATGCACGCCGCGCGCACGCTCGGCGGCCGCACGCGCCCAGTCGGCGAACCTGGCGAGTTGCGCGTCAGGGCCCGCCACCAGCAGGCGATACGTGATACGGCTGCCGAACTGCACGAGGCCGGTGGACGGCAACTCGTCGAAGCGCATCATCACACGCGGCGCGAGCGAGCCGAAGCCGTAGCCGCGGTCCATCTCGCGCGTGATGACGGCGGCGATGCGCAATGTCCGATTGCCCACGCGGATCGCGTCGCCCGGCCTGACGTGCAAGGCGTCGAGCAGCGCGGCATCCACCCACACGGTGCCGGGCTCGGGAATGCCGGCGGCCGGGGCGTCTGGCGTGTCGGGCGCGCCATCGGGCGCGATGCGCACGCGCCCACGCAGCGGATAACCGTCGCTGACGGCCTTGAGCGACGACAGCCGGCTCACGTTGGCCTGGCCATTCGGCCCGATGGCGCTCGCCATGCTCGGGAAATTGGCGACAACGGCCGTGTTCAGCCCCTCGACCCCGGCCTGACGAGCGAATTCCGGGGACAGCGGAGCGTCGCTGCGAACCACGAGATCGGCCGCGAGCATCTGGCGCGCATCGCGCTCGAGCCCGCGCTGCATCCGATCCGAGAGAAAACCCACGCTCGAGAGTGCGCCCACCGCCAGCAACAGCGCCACGAGAAGCAGATGCAACTCGCCTGCGCGCCAGTCGCGCAGGAACATCCGCCATGCCTGGCGGGCAATCTCAGTGAACCCCATCGTTCCTCAATCCTTTGACCCGCGCCAGCAGCGAGCGCCACCCCCGCCAGACCCGCGGCAGCCACCACCACGCCAGCACGACGAACACCAGCAACAACAAGAGAAAGACGACGGGAAGGAAGAACGCAAGCGCCAGTCCACCCACCGTAGAGACATCTTCGCCGGCTGAGGCCGCCACGTTGGAGAAAGGTTCCGGCGACGTATTGATCAGCGCGCGGCTGCCCGCCTTGGCCAGATGCGCCGTGCCCGCGAGCGCGCCGCCGGCCAGACCGGCGAGAACCGTGACGGTCGGGTCCATCTGCCCGAGCGCGGCCGCCCCGAGCACGATCCCGGCCGGAATGCGGATGAACGTATGCACCGCGTCCCAGGCGCTGTCGACGAATGGAATCTTGTCGGCAAAGAACTCGATGGCCGCCAGCACGCCGGCGGTGGCAATGACCCACGTCGATGCCAGCACGGCCAGCGACGGCGGCAGATGCAGCCAGCCCAGACGCGCCGCCATTCCTGCGCAGAACACCGTCAGGTACAACCGCAGGCCACTGCCCCAGGACAGCCCTGCGCCGAGCGCAATCGATTCAAGCATGGTGACCTCGCTGCCGCCGACATGACGGCGTCGCACGATCACGCGTGGCAACGGCCCACGCGGCAACCGTCATCCGCTCGCAATGCGGCGCGCGAGACCGAGCCATCGCGGCTGTCGCGGAGTGACCGTTACCGCGTCATTATGCCGCGCGTTGCGGCAACGCACCACCGGGGACCGTTTTCGCGAGACGCGGGCGTCGGCCGGCGCGCCGCCGGGTGCCGCGGTGTGCTCAGGCGGCCGTGAGCTTGAGGCCGACAAGGCCCGCCAGAATCAGCGCGACGCTCGCAATGCGCGCCGCCGACGCAGATTCACCGAACAGCACGATGCCAAGCACGAAGGCGCCGACTGCGCCGATGCCCGTCCAGATGGCATAGGCCGTGCCAAGCGGCAACGAGCGCACGGCGAGCGCGAGCAGCCAAACGCTGCCGACCATCGATGCGATCGTAAAGACCGACGGCACGATACGAGTGAAGCCCTGCGTGTACTTAAGGCCGACGGCCCACGCCACTTCGAGCAAACCCGCGAATACGAGAAGAATCCAGGCCATGGCTGACTCCGATGAAAAGCCGATCGGGGTCGTCCCCGGAAATGAAATGAGTGCCGCGCGGGTCGTCCCGGATGCGGGTTTCATCGGAGCCCGAATGAAGCGCCGCCGAAAGCGGCAAAGAGAACGGCATTGCAGCGCTGTCACGCCGCGAGCAAAGGCGTCTTCGCGAATGTTCGGCCCTGGACGAAACCCCGCGATTTTAGCAAAGCCGTTGCGCGCCGGCGCGACACCCCACCCTTAGCAGGGGCATTCGTTCGGGGGCCTGCATCGCTTTTGGCACCATGCGCGATCCATGCGCGACGCGGTACTGTCGCACCGCGCTCGTTATAGGGCTCGCTATCGGGCTCGCTATCGGGCTCGTTATCGGGCTCGTTATCGGGCTCGTTATAGGGCTCGTCATAGGGCTCGTCATAGGGCTCGTTATCGGGGGAGCTTGCCGATGTCGCGCGAGTCTCGCGCAGGCGCGTCGTCGCGTCACGCTGGCGCTTCCACTTCCAGTCGGTAGCCCACGCCCGTCTCGGTGAGGATGTGCTGCGGCTGCGCGGGGTCGGCTTCGAGCTTCTGGCGAAGGTGCCCCATGTAGATGCGCAGGTAGTGATTGCTCTCGACGTGCGACGGCCCCCACACCTCCTTGAGCAGTTGCCGATGCGTGAGCACCCGCCCGGCGTGGCGCACCAGCGTGACGAGCAGCCGGTATTCGATCGGCGTGAGGTGCACCGGCTCGCCGGCCCGTGTCACCTTGCGGCGTGCGAGATCGATCTGGATGCCGCCGAACGAGAACGCTTCGTCGAGGGTCTCCGAATTGCCACCGCGATGGTGACGCCGCAACTGCGCGCGGATGCGGGCGAGCAATTCCGACACGCCGAACGGCTTGGTCAGGTAGTCGTCGGCGCCCACGTCGAGCGCGACGACTTTCTCGGCTTCCTCGTTACGCGCCGACAGGACGATGATCGGCATGTCGGTCCAGCCGCGCACTTCGCGGATGACTTCCACGCCATCGATGTCCGGCAGCCCCAGATCGACGATAAGCAGGTCCGGCTTGCGCGTCGCCGCTTCCACCATGCCCTGGCGCCCGGTCTCCGCCTCGTGCACGACCATGCCCTCGGCCTCCAGCGAGGTGCGCAAGAATCGCCGGATCTGGCGCTCGTCTTCAATCACCACGATGGTGAGGGTCGGTTCACTCATGAGTTTGTGTCGTCTTGACGCACGGGGAGCGAGGCGTCGCCTCGCCCTCGCCCCGGCCCCCGTCCACGTTTGCGTTCGCACTGTCGCATGCCGTGCTGCCGCCCGCCCGGCCGGACGCCTCGCCCACCTCGTCCTCGAGCGCCGCCCCTTCCGAGAGACCCGACAGCCCCGGCGGCGTCGGCGGCGTCTCGATCGGCAGCGTGAAGAAGAACCTGGCCCCGTGACCATCGGGCCCATGGGTCGCGTGGATTCTACCGCCGTGCGCCTGCACGATGGCGCGGCAAATCGCCAGCCCCAGTCCGATGCCGGGCTTCGCGGACTCCTTCTCGCCGCGCATGAACTTCTCGAAGATGCGCCCTTCCATGCCCGGCGGCAGCCCCGGCCCGTCGTCGCTCACGCTCACCTCGACTTCGTCGCCGCGCACGCTCGCGGCGATTTCGATGTGCGATCCGGCCGGCGTGTACTTCGCGGCGTTCTCCAGCAGATTGGTGAAAAGCCGCTCGAGCAGCACGGCGTCGAAGCGCAGCAACGGCAGATCGGCCGGCAGCCTCGTGCTCACTTCATGCGCCGCGAGCACCCGGCGGCACGCGCGCAACGACGTGCCCACCACTTCCTCGAGCATCTGCCACTGCCGGTTGAGCTGCACGCCGCCTTCCTGCAACCGGGCCATGTCGAGCAGGTTGGTCACCAGCCCGGTCATGCGCTGCGCCTCCTCGTGAATGGCATCGACGAGTTCGGTGCGCAGCGGCCCCGGTGTCCGGTCGTTGCGGCTGAGCATGCTCGCGAATCCGACGATCGACGTGAGCGGCGTGCGCAGATCGTGTGAGATGGCCGAGAGCAGAGAACTGCGCAGGCGCTCCGACTCCATCGTCACCAGCGCGTCCTGCGCGATTTCCACGTAGTGCACGCGCTCGAGCGCCAAGGCGATTTGCGCGGCGAACGTGTCGAGAAGCCGCTGCTGTTCGGGTGTGCCCATGGCGCCGTCGCCGGTGCGCTCGGGCGCGACCACGAGCACGCCGCGCGTGCGCATCGGTGCGCGAAGCGGCAGATAGTAGGCCTGCGACGCGGGCAGCGTGTCGGTCCCCTCTCCGGCCGCCTGCTGGCGGTCGTAGACCCATTGCGCGACGTCCGTATCGATGTGCTGCGGCATGGTTTGCGGCAGCGCGTTCTCCACGGGCTGACGCACGCTGCCCTGGCTGTCGGGCAGCAGCAACGCCACGCGCGCCTGAAACACCTCGCGCACATGGCGCGCGCCGATCTCCACGATCTGCGGCGTCGTCAGCGCCGCCGCCAGCTCGCGCGCCATCGCGTACACCGCACCGGTGCGGCGCTCGCGCCAGGTGGCAAGTCGCGCCTGGAACCGCAGGCTCGTCGTCAGGTGGCTGATGACGAGCGCGACGGTCAGCATCACCGCGAACGTCAGCAGATACTGCGTATCGGAGACCGACAGCGACATCTTCGGCGGCACGAAGAAGAAGTCGAACGCCACCACCGACAGGAACGACGCCAGCACGCCGGGGCCGCGCCCGAGCCGCATCGCCGCGACGATCACACCGAGCAGATACAACATGGCGATGTTCGCCAGATCGAGAAACCGGGTGAGTTCCGCCGCCGCAAGCGACACCGTCGCGCAGATGCCGACGGCCCACGCGTAGGCGCGCCACGGCCCGCCGACGAGGCCGAGTTCGGGCGCCGTGCCGAACCAGTTGCGCCAGTCGCCGCGCACCACGCGCGTGTGCGCGGCGCGGTCGCCGGCAGACGGGCCGATCAGCACCACGTCCACCCCGCCTGCGTGCCGCACCAGTTGCTCGTGCAGCGGCGTGCTCGCGGTCCACCAGCGGCGCGCACCGCTCGCGCCGATCACCAGCTTGGAGACATTGCGCATCTGCGCGTAGGCGAGCAAGGTGGCGCCGGCTTGCGCACCGTCGAGCGTGAGCGTCTCGGCACCGAGTTCCTGCGCCAGTTTCAGCGCGGCGAAGGTGCTCTCGCGGCGCGCCGCCGATTGTCGCAGCAACGCGGGCGTCTCGACGTGAACGGCCAGCCAGTCGGCGCGCAGGCTCGCGGCAAGCCGGGCCGCCGCGCGCACCAGCGCCACGCCCTCCGGCCCCGGCCCGATGGCGACGAGCAGGCGCTCGCGCGCCTGCCACACCTGACTGATCGACTGGTCCGCGCGGTACTCGCGCATTTGCGCGTCCACGCGGTCGGCCGTGCGACGCAGCGCCAGTTCGCGCAGCGCGATCAGGTTGCCCTTGCGAAAGAAGTTGCGCACGGCGCGCTCGGCCTGTGCAGGCAGATATACCTTGCCTTCACGCATGCGCTCGAGCAGTTCGTCGGGCGGCAGGTCGACCAGCTTCACCTCGTCGGCCAGATCGAAGATGCGATCGGGAATCGTCTCCCACACCCGAATGCCGGTGATCTGACCGACCACGTCGTTGAGCCGCTCCAGGTGCTGGACGTTGAGCGTCGTGAAGACGTCGATGCCGGCGGCGAGCAATTCCTGCACGTCCTGCCAGCGCTTGAGGTGTCGCGCACCCGGCACGTTGGCGTGGGCCAGTTCGTCGACGAGCGCGACAGCCGGCGCGCGGGCGAGCATGCCGTCGAGATCGAACTCGTGCAGCACGCGCGCGCGATACTCGACCGACTTGTGCGGCAGCACTTCGAGACCTTCGAGCAGACGCGCCGTTTCTTCGCGGCCGTGCGTCTCGAGCACGCCGACGACCACGTCGGCGCCCTCCTCGCGCAGCTTGCGCGCGGCTTGCAGCATTGCGAACGTCTTGCCCACGCCGGCGCACGCCCCGAAGAAGATCTTCAGTCGGCCGCGCTGCTCGCGCGCTTCGTCACGTTGCAGCTTGTCGAGCAGTTCGTCGGGATCGGGGCGTTCCATGCCAGCCATCGGATCAGTCCATCCATCAGTACGCACGCGCCACATGGCGCGCGCCTTCCATCGAATCATCGACCGAGTCATCGATCGAACATCGGTCGGCGCATCGATTGCCAACGCAGCAAAACGGCACGCGCCGGGCGTGCCGCCAATCTACTCCAGGCCGCGGGGCAAGGCCAGCGAATGTCGGCAGATTGCCGTTGCACCGCCGCCGCGCGGGCGAATTTCAGACGCCGCCGCGCGCCAGCGCATCCAATGCGAGGTTGAGCTTCAGAACATTCACCCGCGGTTCTCCGAAAATTCCCCACTGCCGGCCCTGTGTGTAGCGCTCGACCAGCCCCCGCACGACGTCGGGCGGCAGCTTGCGCGCCGCGGCAACGCGTGCGACCTGGTACTCGGCCGCGGCCGGGCTGATGTCCGGGTCGAGGCCGCTCGCCGACGCCGTCACGAGATCGGCCGGGACCGGCAGCGTGGCCGTCGGGTCGGCCTCGCGCAGTGCGGCGATGCGCGCCTTGACCGCGTCGGCGAGCGCCGGATTGAGCGGCCCGAGGTTCGAGCCGCCCGACGCGGCGCCGTTCTCAGGCATCGGCGCGGTGGCCGACGGGCGGCCCCAGAAGTACTTCGGCTCGTCGAAGTGCTGGCCGATCAGTGCCGAGCCGACCGCCTTGCCGTCCTTGTAGACGAGGCTGCCGGCCGCCTCACGCGGAAATGCCGCGCGGCCGATGCCGGTCACGACGAGCGGATACACCAGCCCCGTGATGACGCTGAGCGCGACAAAAAGACTCAGCATGGGGCGAACGAGGGTTTTCATGACATCTGTTCCTTGAAAATGCGGGGGTGCGACGTGCCGGGGAAGCATTTCGGCGGCGCACTCATCCAGTCTGGCCAGTTCGGCCGGTCGGCTCGCGCGCGCCGGCCGGGCCGGCCGCCCACGCTTGCCCCGCCCGGCTCACGCCCAGCCCATTGCGGCGATGACCATGTCGATCGCCTTGATACCGACGAACGGCACGAGGATGCCGCCGAGCCCGTAGATCACGAGGTTGCGGCGCAGCAGCGTGGCGGCCCCGAGCGGCCGGTACCTCACGCCCTTGAGCGCGAGCGGGATCAGCACCACGATGATCAGGGCGTTGAAGATCACGGCCGACAGGATGGCCGAGGACGGACTCGCCAGGCGCATCACGTTGAGCGCATCGAGCTGCGGATATGTCGTCGCGAACGCGGCCGGGATGATCGCGAAGTACTTCGCCACGTCGTTCGCAATCGAAAACGTGGTGAGGCTGCCGCGCGTCATGAGCATCTGCTTGCCGATCTCGACGATCTCGATGAGCTTCGTCGGATTCGAGTCGAGATCGACCATGTTGCCGGCTTCCTTGGCGGCTTGCGTACCCGAGTTCATGGCCACGGCCACGTCGGCCTGCGCGAGGGCAGGCGCGTCGTTGGTGCCGTCGCCGGTCATGGCGACGAGCTTGCCCTCGGCCTGATACTTGCGGATCGCCGCGAGCTTGGCTTCGGGCGTGGCTTCGGCGAGGAAGTCGTCCACCCCCGCTTCGGCGGCAATGGCCGCGGCCGTCAGACGGTTGTCGCCCGTGATCATCAGCGTGGTGATGCCCATCTGGCGCAACTCGGCAAAGCGTTCCTTGATGCCGCCCTTGACCACGTCCTTGAGCTCGATCACCCCGAGTGCGCGCGTGCCCTGGGCGTCCTGCTCCGCCACGACCAGCGGCGTGCTGCCGCGGCGCGCGATCTCGTCGACGGCCGTGGCCAGCGCGGCCGGCCACACGCCGCCCGCCGACTCGACATAGTGCCTGAGCGCGTCGGCCGCCCCCTTGCGGACTTGCTTGTCGGCCAGATCCACGCCGCTCATGCGCGTTTGCGCCGAGAACGCAATGAACGACGCGTGCAGGCCGCTCATTTCGCGCTCGCGCAGGTTGAAGCGCTGCTTCGCGAGCACGGCGATGCTGCGCCCTTCCGGCGTTTCGTCGGCGAGCGACGCGAGTTGCGCGGCATCGGCCAACGCGCGCTCGTCGACACCGGGCGCCGGCACGAACCGCGACGCCTGGCGATTGCCCAGCGTGATCGTGCCCGTCTTGTCGAGCAGCAGCACGTCCACGTCGCCGGCCGCTTCCACCGCGCGGCCCGACGTCGCGATCACGTTGGCCTGCATCATCCGGCTCATGCCGGCCACGCCGATGGCCGAGAGCAGCCCACCGATCGTCGTCGGGATTAGGCACACCAGCAGCGCGACGAGCACCGTGATCGTGACCGGGTGACCGGCCTGCGTGACGAATACGCTGTATATCGAGTACGGGAGCAGCGTAGCGGTGGCGAGCAGCAGCACCAGCGTGAGCGCGACGAGCAGGATCGTGAGCGCGATCTCGTTGGGCGTCTTCTGACGCTTCGCGCCTTCGACCATCGCAATCATGCGATCGAGAAACGCTTCGCCCGGGTTGACCGTGACCTTCATGACGATCCAGTCCGAGAGCACTCGCGTGCCGCCGGTCACGGCGCAGAAGTCGCCGCCGGACTCGCGGATCACGGGCGCCGATTCGCCGGTGATGGCCGATTCGTCGACCGACGCCACGCCGTCGACCACTTCGCCGTCGGCCGGAATGACGTCGCCGGCCTCCACGAGCACGAAGTCGCCGCGGCGCAGGCTCGCGCTGTCGATCACCAGACATTCGGCGTCGCGCCGGCCCGCGCGCAATTGCTTTGCCGGCACGTTCTTCTTCGCCTGGCGCAGCGAAGCGGCCTGCGCCTTGCTGCGCCCTTCGGCGAGCGCTTCGGCGAAGTTCGCGAACAGGACCGTGAACCACAGCCACAGCGCGATGGCGAGGATGAACGGCGCGCTCGCCTCGGCGTGGCCGGCAACGGCCATCCCGAAGAGCACCGTGGTGAGCAGGCTGCCCACGTACACCACGAACATCACCGGGTTCTTCGCCTGCGTGAGCGGGTGCAGCTTGCGAAACGAGTCGACGATGGCCGGCCTGACGATGGCGGGGTCGAACATCGACCGGACGGCCGACGCATGCCCGTCGCCCATCGGCCGGGCGGCGGTATTACCTGAGGTTTGATTCATGAGTGCCTCGAATGCCTCATTCCAATGTTCAATGCGCACCGATCATCGCCAGATGTTCGGCGACCGGGCCGAGCGCCAGCGCGGGCACGTAAGTGAGCGCGCCGACGAGCAGCACCGTGCCGAGCAGCAGCACGACGAACAGCGGACCGTGCGTGGGCAGCGTGCCGGGCGTGGCGGCGATGCGCTTCTTGCGAGCGAGCGCGCCTGCGATGGCCAGCACGGGCACGATCACCCAGAAGCGGCCGAACCACATGGCCACGGCAAGCGTGCCGTTGTAGAACGGCGTGTTGGCCGAGAGCCCCGCGAACGCGCTGCCGTTGTTGTTCGCAGCGGAGCTGTAGGCGTAGAGAATTTCCGAGAAGCCGTGGGTGGCCGGGTTCGCCACGCCGGCCTGCCCCGCGGGGGCCAGCACGGCAAGCGCAGTGCCCAGCAGCACGAGCAGCGGCGTCATGAGTACGGCCACGGCGACCATCTTCATCTCGAACGCTTCGATCTTCTTGCCGAGATATTCGGGCGTGCGCCCGATCATCAGACCGGCGACGAAGACCGCCAGCATTGCGAACACCAGCATGCCGTACAAGCCGGAGCCCACCCCGCCGAAAATCACTTCGCCCAGTTGCATGAGCAGCATCGGCACCATCCCGCCAAGCGGCGTGAGCGAGTCGTGCATGGCATTGACGGCGCCGCACGAGGCGGCGGTCGTCACCGTCGCGAAGATGCCCGAGGCCACGATGCCGAAACGCGTTTCCTTGCCTTCCATGTTGCCGCCCGATTGCGCTGCGCTGACCTGCTGATCCACGCCCAGCGAGGCGAGTACCGGATTGCCGGCCTGCTCCGCCGACACGGTGGCCACGCTCGCGATCGAGAATGCGATGGTCATCGCGGCAAGGACCGCCACTCCCTGCCGGCGCTCGCCGACCATGCGCCCGAGCGTGTGGCACAGCGCGGCCGGAATCAGGAAGATCGCCAGGATCTGCAGGAAATTCGACAACGGCGTGGGGTTCTCGTATGGATGCGCGGAATTGGCATTGAAAAAGCCGCCACCGTTCGTGCCAAGCATCTTGATCGCCTCCTGCGAGGCCACCGGGCCCATGGGCAACGTCTGCGTGTGCGTGAGCGCCGGCTGCGTGACGGGTTTGCCGGCCGCGTCGAGCTTCGGTTGGCCGTCCGGGCCGAGCACCGGGTTGTCGTAGTGCGTCGCCTGCAGCGTGCTCACGTCCTCGTAGGCGTCGAAATTCTGGATCACGCCCTGGCTCATGAAGGCGGCGGCAAACAGCACCGCGAGCGGCACCAGCACGTATAGCGTGATGCGCGTCACGTCGACCCAGAAGTTGCCGATCGTCTGCGCCGTATGGCGGGCAAAGCCGCGAACGAGAGCGACCACCACCGCGATGCCGGTCGCCGCCGAGAGGAAGTTCTGCACGGCGAGGCCAAGCATTTGCGTGAGATAGCTCATCGTCGATTCGCCGGCGTAGCCTTGCCAGTTCGTGTTCGCCACGAAGCTCACCGCCGTGTTCATCGACGAATCGGGCGAGACCGCACCAAAGCCCTGCGGGTTGAACGGCAGCCACAGTTGCCAGCGTTGCAGCCCGTACACGGCGAAGGCGCCGACGGCATTGAAGCCGATCAGCGCAATCGCGTAGGTGCGCCAATGCATTTCCTTCCCGGGATCGACGCCGCACAGGCGATAGAGCCCGCGCTCGAGGGGCGCGAACCAGCGGTTCACGCGCGATTCGCCGGCGAGCACGTCGGCCATGAAGCGGCCAAGCGGGCGCGCCAGCACCAGCAGCACGACGAGGAATACGCCGAGCTGAATCCAGGCATTGAGCGTCATGCGAGGTCCTCCGGCTTGAACAGCGCGTAGACGAGATAAGCGAGCAGCGCGAGCGTGAGGGCGCCGCTCAGCCAGTACATGGCTGTCATTGCTGCCCCCCCAACGACGCGCAGAACGCGACAAAACCGACGGTCGCGGCCGTCAACACCGCGATGGCGCCGAGATACAACCAGTCCATGACAACTCCTTATCGTGTGGCGGCCGGCACGCCACGGACGCGATGCGCCCCCGCGTGCGCATGCCGGCCGTGCAGCGAACGATACGCAGCGGCGCGTAAAGACGGGGACAAAAGGCGTCAAGGGGATGTAAACAACGCGTAAACGAGCGAAGGACATGGCCCGCCCCCGCCCGGGGTGGCGGTCCGTGGCGGTCCGTGGCGTGTGCGGGCGGGCGCGGCGGGCGCAGTGGGGACTAAAAGGACAAAGCCCGCCGATATCGCTATCGGCGGGCCTGGGTTCGGGCCTGGGTTCGGGCCTGAGTTCGGGCCTGGGTTGGGGCCCAGGTTCGGCCTTGGGCGTACCGGCCCTGGGCGTTCGGGCACTGTGGCCCGGCAACGGTTATTCCGTCACTTGCGAGCCCTTGTGCCAGACCTCGAGCACTTCCTTGCTCGGCTCGAGGTTCAGGTTGACGTTGCGCGGCGGGATCGGTTGCTGGAACCACTTGCGCTGAATGCGGCGGATCTCGCCCGAGCTGAAGACGTGCGCCAGCGTCGTGTCGACGAACGCCTTGAACTGCGGGTCGTCGCGTCGCAGCATCAGGGCGTTGAACTCCGTTTCCAGCGGCGCGCCGACGATGGCGAAATCGCCGGGCTCGCGAGCGTTGGCGCGCAGGCCGGCGAGGAGTACGTCATCGAGCGCGAACGCCTTCGCGCGACCGGTCTCGAGCGTCATCATCGACTCGCCGTGGTCGCGGGCCGGAATCACGCGGAAGCCGCCCTTGTCAGCCTGAATGCGCGCCAGGCGCTCACCGGTCGAGCCGGCCGAGGCCACGAGATTCTGCCCCTTGAGGTCTTCCAGGCCGCGGATGTTGTCTTTCTTGTTGACCAGCAGACGCACTTCGGAGACGTAGTAGGGGTTGCTGAAGCCCACTTGTTCGGCACGCTCGGGCGTGATCGTGTTGGGCGCGCAGTCCAGATCCACCGTGCCGTTCTTCACGAGCGGAATGCGGTTCTGCGGCGTGACGGACATCTCGCGCACGCGCAGGTTCGGCAGGTTGAGCGCGGTCTTCACGGCGTCGACCACGGCGTAGCACAGGTCCATCGTGTAGCCGACAGGCTTGCCCTTGTCGTTCACATAGGCGAACGGGATGGCCGCCTCGCGGTAACCGAGCGTGATGAGGCCCGTGTCGTGGATTTTCTTGAGCGTGCCGGTCAGCTCGCCGCGAACCACGGGCAGCGGCACGGTCTTCACCGTTCCCACGGCTGCCGCCGTGGCCGCAGGCGCCGCCAGCGCGACCGGCACGCCGGCGTGCGCACAGATCAGGAGCGTGAGCCCCAGTGCGACGCGCTTCGCGCCGGCTTTCCAATTTGCAACGTTCCCACCGTTCACAGCAATTCCTATCGATATAACAGCACGATAGCAATTTACAGATTCACGCCGGGGGAATCAAAGAAACGTTTGTCATTAGCTTATGCGCCCCCCCCCGGCGCGGGCCGGCTGCGCGCACCGCCCTCAGGGGGGATCATGAGGATCATGAGCCGGCGGCGTGCGGCGCACCGGTCGGCAGCGACGCGTCGTGCTCGGCGGCCCCTGGCGTCTCGGCGCCCGAGGCGGCATCGAGGCGTGCGCCGGCCGCCCACAGGGCGACCACTTCCGGCGTGGGCGCGAGCTGGAGGTTGTGCCCGTAAGGCGGCAGCGGCGACTGGAACCACTCGTGCTGGAGCCGCGCCATCTCGCCGCTATCGAAGACGTGTGCGAGCGCGGCATCGACGCGCGCCTTGAACGCTGGGTCGTCCCTGGGCAGCACGAGCGCATACGACTCGGGCTGATCCGACAGCGCCGGCCCGACGACCTCGAAACGCTCAGGCGTCTTGGCGGTCACGCGTTGTCCTTCGAGCAGGACTTCGTCGAGCGCGAACGCCTGCGCGCGATACGCCCGGAGCATGCGAAAAGCGTCGTCGTAGTCGCGCGCCATGAGCAGTTGGAAGCCGACTCGCGCCTGCCGCGCGCGCACGAGTCGTTCCGCCGTGGTCCCCTGCACGACCACGAGCCGCAGGCCCCGCATGTCGTCGAGCGATGCAATGCCGCTGCCACGCCGCACCATCAGACGCACGCTCGACGCGTAGTACGGCAGGCTGAACGCCACCTGCCGGCTACGCGCGGCGGTCACCGTGGACGGTGCGCAGTCGATGTCGATGGCGTCGGCTTTGACGAGCGGCGCGCGCATCTGTTCGATCACGCGCACCGGCGTAATCGTCAGCGACGGCATCGCGAGCTCGCGCCGCAGCGCGGCGGCCACGCGCTGACACAGCGACCACGCGAGACCGATCGGCCGGTCGTGCGTGTCGACATACGAAAACGGTGGGGCGCTTTGCCGATAGCCGAGCACGATGCGTCCGCGTTCGCGAATGCGGGCCATGGTAGGCGGCAGTGCCGCTGTGGCGCCGGAGACCGGGTTTTGCGGCAAGACGATCCCGTCTTGCGGCGGGAGAACGCCGTCAAGCCCCGCTGTCGCGGATATCCCGGGCACCGTGGACTCGCCCGCGCGGGCGCCGGCCGGGAAGACGAAGGTCAACGTGGCCGCCAGCACCGTCAGCGCCGCCACCGCCGCCTGAACGCCAGCGCAACGCTGAAAATTACGCGCCGCGGCGCGGCCCCCATGGCGAGACGGGAACGAGGGCAAGGCAAAGGGCAAGGCAAGGAGGAAGGCAAGGGCGTAGGCAGGCATGAGCGTCGCGGGCAGAGAAAGGAAAGTCTCCCCACCTTAGCAACCGCACCGCGCCCCATTTCCGCGCTACCAAGAGTTTCGGAAAATTCCTATGCCGGCGCAGTTCTCAACGCAATTTGCGTCCATTTTTGCGTCTATTTTTGCGTCTATTTTTGAAGACATCCGAACGCCCCACCAGCCGCTACGTGTCAACGGGTCTGGGCGAGCAGCGCCTGCAACAGCCGCTCGTCGTCCTCCGGCGTGGGCGCCGTGTTGTCGAAACGCACGAAGCCAGGGAAAGCCGACGGCGGCGGCAGGATCCGGCGGACGCGATATTCGTCCCAGTGGGCGAGCTTGTATGCGTCGTTCGGATTGCCGCGGCGCTCGATGCGGGCCTTCGCGTGGGCCTCGTCGAGATCGACCCAGACCACGTGCACGCTCACGTCGTCGTCCACGCCAAGCCAGGCGCGATCGAACAGCAGCCCCTCGCGCAGTTCGCGCGAGAGCGGCCCGACCACGAGCACGTTTACGCCCAGATGCAGGTTCTCGCGCGCCGTCTCCAGCAATCCGGCGTACTCGGGCTCGCGCAGCGTCTGCAGATACAACGGGCTGTCGCGATCGTTCGGATTGCCCGTGAGCGCGCCCATCACCGCCGCGCTGTAACCGCCGTAAAGCGTGTCCTTGTCGAGCAAGCAGAACGCCTCGCCGCTGCGCTCGATGAGCGGACGGATCAGGCGCTTGGCGAGCGTCGTCTTGCCCGCTCCCGAGTGGCCGCAGAAGAAAATCAGTCGTGTCATGACGCCGCCTTGCGCTCGAACATCACGAAGTGCTTGCGCACCGGCTCCACCACTTCGAAGACACCTTCGAAGCCGGCGGGAATCACGCACGCGTCACCCGGGCCGAACTCCGCGGCGTTGCCGGCGAGGTCGCTGATGCGAATGCGCCCTTCGATCACCGAAAAATACTCCTGCCGATGCGGGCCGAACGCAATGCGCCACGCGCCCGGCTCGCAGGCCCATTCGCCACAATCGAACTCGCCGAGGGCGTCCGTATAGAAAGGACGCGTGACGCGCTGCGGGTTGCCGCTCACGCGGCGCGCTTCGGCAGGATGATCGAACACGGGCTCTCCCGCCTGGGCGGGCGCAAACGTAATGAGAGAAGGCGTAGTCATCGGCATGGGTTCGGTGAGGGAGTCGGGGCGTCAGTTCAGTGCGGCGCTGAGCTTGCGGCGCCAGGCGGAGACGGTCGCCGGGTCGGTGCCGGACAGCGCGTCGAAAATCGCCAGCATCGACTTGCGTGCGGCGTCATCAGCAAACGAGCGGTCGCGCTGCACGATCTCGAGGAGCGCCTGCAACGCCGGTTCGTAGGCGCGCTCGGCGAGATAGCGATTGGCGAGGTCGAGGCGCGCCTGCAGGTTGTCGGGCTCGGCCTGCACGCGCCGGAGCAGATCCTGCGCGGGCGGCAGATGGCTCGCCCGCTCGGCGGCTTCGATGCGCGTCGTCAGCGCGGCAATGCGCGCGTCGCCGCTCGCCGCGGTGCGCGGCGAGAGCAATGTCAGCTCCGTGCGCGCAGCCTGCGCGTCGCCCATGCCGAGCAGCACGTCGACCAGATCGAGGCGCACGTCGTCATGCGCGGGATCGAGCGCCAGGGCCGCCTGCAGCGCGTCGCGCGCGGCTTCGGGGCGGCCCTCGGCAAGCGCCTCGCGCGCCACCCGGCGCGCCATCTCCGCCGGATTCGGCACGATGCGCTCGATGAACGCTCGCAGTTGGCCTTCGGGCAAGGCGCCCACGAACTGGTCGACGGGCTCGCCGTCGACGAACGCCACCACCGTGGGCAGACTGCGCACGCCATACTCGGCGCAGAGCTGGGCGTTTTCATCGGCATTGACCTTCACGAGACGAATGCGCCCCTGCGCTTCGGCTTCGAGCTTCTCGAGCAGCGGGCCGAGCACGTTGCACGGGCCGCACCACGGGGCCCAGAAGTCGGCCAGCACCGGCACCTGATGCGAGACGGCCAGCACGTCTGCGTCGAAACTGGCGAGGTTGGTATCGATCATATGACCTATCGAGCGTGGTAAATTGCGTGAACCGCGGTCGGTATTCGTCGCCGGCGCCATTGGCGCGGCCCCGGCGACGTTCCCCCGACACGGCGGCGTATGTTACGCATGGTAATCGCAATCCGGGCAAATCCGGGCAATTCGGTAGGGACGCACTCCGGCGCGCGGGGTTCCCGCGTCGCAGAGCATTCCACGACGGGCGGGGAGGCACATGCACGCAGGACATGGCACGGCGATCTTTTTCACCCAACTGCTCTTGCTGGTACTCGCCGGCCGCCTGCTCGGCGAGGTGATGCAGCGCCTGCGCCAGCCGGCCGTCATGGGACAGTTGCTCGCGGGCGTGCTGCTCGGCCCGTCCATCTTCGGCGCCCTGCTGCCCGCCTGGCAACACGCCGTCTTTCCCGATAACGAAACGCAGAAGAAGATGCTCGACGCCGTGTCCGAGCTCGGCGTGCTGCTGCTCCTGCTCTCGACCGGTCTGGAGACCGACCTCGGTCTCGTGCGGCGCATGAAGCGCATGGCGATCTTCGCGTCCGCGGGCGGCATGATCCTGCCGTTTGTCTGCGGCTTCGCGCTCGGCTGGCACCTGCCCGACGCGCTGCTTCCCCACCCTGAAGCGCGGCTCGTCACCTCGCTCTTTCTCGGCACCGCGCTGTCGATCTCGTCGGTGAAGGTCGTGGCGATGGTCATTCGCGAGGTCGATTACCTGCGCCGCAACATCGGCCAGATCATTCTGGCGGCCGCCATTCTGGACGATACGACCGGGTGGATCATCATCGCCGCCATTGCCGGTCTGGGTGCGAGCGGCTCGATCGACGTGGGCCACCTCTCCTTCAGCCTTGGCGGCACCGTACTCTTCATCGCCCTGTGCTTCACCGTGGGCAAGCGCGCGGTGGCCGTGGCGATCCGCTGGACCAACGACCGCTTCACCATCGAGATGCCGGTGCTCAGCGCGATTCTCGTCATCACGTTCGTGCTCGCGCTCGCCACCGACAAGCTCGGCGTGCACACCGCGCTCGGGGCCTTCATGGCGGGCGTCATGATCGGGCAGTCGCCGATCCTCACCGAGCAGATCGAAGCGCAGTTGCGCGGGCTCATCGTGGCGCTCTTCGCGCCCGTCTTCTTTGGCGTGGCGGGCCTGTCGGTCGACCTCACGATCCTGCTCGACTGGCGCATGCTGGGCCTCGTGGCGGGCCTGATCCTGATCGCGAGTGTCGGCAAGTTCACCGGCTGTTTCGTCGGCGGGCGCCTGGGCGGCATGTCCGGCGCCGAAGCGCTTGCGCTCGCGACCGGCATGAACGCGCGCGGTTCCACGGAAATCATCGTGGCGAGCATCGGGCTCTCGCTCGGCGTGTTGAGCAAGGACCTGTTCACGATGATCGTGATCATGGCGCTCATCACCACGCTCATCATGCCGCCGGTGCTGCGCCGCGCACTGGTGCGCATTCCGCTCTCCGAGCAGGAAAAGGCGCGCCTCGAGAAGGAGGCCGCCGAGGAGCGCGACTTCCTGCCTCACGTGGAACGCATTCTCGCCGCGGTCGACGGCAGCGCCAACGGCCGCTTCGCCGCCTGGATCGCCGGGCTGACGGCCGGCGTGCGCGGCACGCTCACCACCGTGCTCGCCCCCACACCGGCCGAGACCGACGGCGGTAGAACGGCGCGCGAGGTGAGCGAGGCGGTCGACAACGAAACGGCATCGGGGCCACGCAGGCATGGCGGCAGCGGAGAAGCGGCGCGCGAGGAAGGTGAGCACGGCAAGGCCGGGGGGGCTGGCGGGGCCGACGAGGAAGGCGCGGGGCGTGACGCTTACGAGATTGCGCTGGCCGCCGCCCGGCTCGCCCTGCCCCGCGCGCCCGGCACGCCGGGCGTGGAGGAAGACAAGCCCCGCGACGACGCCCGCGAGGCGGCGCGGCTGGTGCTGCGCGAGCGCACCGGCAAGCCGCCGCCGAAGTCGCCCGAATTGCCGCATGGGCCCGTGAAGGAGGTCGAAGACATCGAGGCAAACGCCGAGGGAAAAACCTCGGGCGCATCGAATGGTGCGTCGAAGGGTGCGTCGAATGGCGGGTCGAGGGGCGACGGGAAAGACGCCGGCGAGAAAAGCGACCACGAGAAACACGGCAAGAACCGCAAGGACCGCGGCGAGCGCCGCGACGGTGGCGGCGCAGACCACGCGCCCAGGCTCGAGCCCGTCGGCGAAGCCCATGATGACAAGCGCGTGAGCCAGGCCAGGCACGAAGGTGAATTCGTCATGAGCGATCCGTCCGACGCCGCTCGCGAGCAAAAGGCGTCACAGCCGGAGAACAGCCACGAGGCCACACGCATCTCCGACGAGATTGCCAAAGGCTACGGTTTCGTGATCGCCGGCTTCGATGCGCCGGGCCAGGAATCCGAATCCGACGTCCCGCCCCTGCCGCTACCCACCGGCGTGCTACCGCTCACGAAGGCGTTCGATGGCGCCATCGCCATCGTGCTCGCGCATGGCGAGCACGCCCGTCAGCCGGACGCGCCGCTCGACATCCTTGTCCCGGTCTCCGGCACCGACTATTCGCGCCACGCCGCCGAGCTCGCGATTACGCTGGCGCGCGCGGCCAACGCGCCGGTCACGGCGCTGCACGTGTCGGCGCGCGCCGCCCCCGGCATGCTGCACCGGCGCTGGCGGCCGCGCGCGCTGCGCCCGGACGCCGCGCAAGCGGCCATGCTGGAAAACCTGCACGCGCTGGCCGAGCGCAACGGCGTGTCATTGCGCACGCGCCTGCTCGCCGGCGGCAAGGTGGAAGACGCGGTGCTGCACCAGATCGGCCACGGCAAGCACAATCTGCTCGTGCTCGGCGTGCAGCCCCGCTTTGGCGATCGGCTGAACTTCGGCAGCATCTCGCACCGCCTGCTGGAAGAACGCCGCTGCTCCGTGATCGTATTAAGCGCGTGAGCGGCGCCGGTTCCGCGCCCGCGCCTACCGCGCCGGCGGCTTGCGCTCGGGCAGCGGAATCCATTCGGTCTCGCCGGGCACCTTGCCCATTTCCTGCGCGCTCCACGCGGCTTTCGCCCGCTCGATGCGCTCGCGGCTCGACGAGACGAAATTCCAGAAGATGAAGCGATCGCCGTCGAGCGGCGCGCCGCCGAGCAACATCAGGCGCGCCGGCTTGTCGCCGGCGACGATGCGCACCTGTGCCTCCGGCGCCAGCACGCCCATGCGTTGCTCGGGCAACGTCTCGTCGTTCACCATCACTTCGCCCTGCACGGTGTAGACCGCGCGCTCGGGATACTCGGGCGGCAGCACGAACGCGGCGCACGGCGCCATGTCCACGGCCAGATAGAAGATCGGCGAGAAAACCTTCACCGGCGACGTCTCGCCGAACGCCTTGCCCAGAATCAGTCGCATGTGCACGCCCGGCTCAAAGATGTCCGGCAGCGACGCCGCGTCGTGATGCGCGAACGTGGGCGCGGTCTCTTCGTCCGCCTGCGGCAACGCCACCCAGGTCTGAATGCCATGCACGTCGCCGCCTCGCGCGCGCACGTCGGGCGGCGTGCGCTCCGAGTGAACGATGCCGCGCCCGGCCGTCATCCAGTTCACCGCGCCTGGCGTGATGCGCTGATCGCTGCCGAGGCTGTCTCGATGCCAGATCTCGCCGTCGAACAGATACGTGACGGTGGCCAGCCCGATGTGCGGGTGCGGGCGCACGTCCATACCCTGCCCGGGCGCCAGTGTGGCCGGGCCCATGTGATCGAAGAAGATGAACGGGCCGACCGTCTTGAACGGCAGACTCGGCAGGCTTCGCTGGACGGTGAAGGCCCCGATGTCGCTCAGGTGCGGCTTGAGCACGGCGAGAAAAGGACTGGAGGAACCGGTCATGGCGCATGTCTCCTGCGAAGGTCCGGTGTGGCACAAGGTGTGGCACAAAGTTTGGGACAAGGTGTCGGACGAGGTGTCATACGAGGTGTCATACGAGGTGTCATACGAGGTGTCATACGAGGTGTCAGACACGGGGGATCGTGTCGGACGATTGTAGATGACATTCGGGCCGCCTTCCATGACACCCGAGGACGAGCGAAGCGCGGCGCTTCGCTCCTATAATGCAGGAATACCGAAACGCATACGCGCGCCCGTTGCGGCGCGCATGGACTTATGAACAAGGCTTTCGTCAAAGAAGACAACGGCGACGACGATGACGATCTCGACGCCGGCGCCCCCGAAATTCCCCCGGGCACCAAGAACTACATCACACCGGCGGGCTATCGCCGCCTCAAGGAAGAACTGCTCGATCTCATCGACAATCAGCGCCCCGAAGTGGTGAAGGTCGTGTCGTGGGCGGCGTCCAACGGCGATCGCTCGGAGAACGGCGACTACATCTACGGCAAGCGCCGCCTGCGCGAGATCGATCGGCGCATCCGCTTTCTCACGCGGCGCCTCGACAAGGCCGAAGTCGTCGACACGCGCCGTCAGGAGAACGTCGACCAGGTATTCTTCGGCGCCGAGGTGACCTACGCCGACGGCAAGGGCGACGAGCACACGATCATGATCGTCGGCATCGACGAGGTCGATCTCGAGCGCGGCCACGTCAGCTGGATTTCGCCGATCGCGCGCGCCATCACCAAGTCGAAGGTGGGCGACACCGTGCCGCTGCGCACGCCCGCCGGGCTCGAACAGATCGAGATCCTGGACGTGCGCTATCCGCCGTCGGAATGACGGCGAGTCGTCGGCGCAAGGGAAATCGTCGGGAAAGAGAATCGAAGGATCGCGCGGCCCGCACGCCTGAGGCGTGCGGCATGCCGCGTCAGTAGCTGCCGCGCTCGCGCGTGACGCGCATGGCGTGATTGGCGTGGACTTCTTCCTGATGCCGCTCGCTCGGGCGCTCCCGCGCCACGCGCATCACGTCCGGATTCACGCGAATGCGGCGCATCACGTTGGCCAGATGCACGCGATCGCTCACCTGGATGAGAAAGCGCAAGGTTGCCGATTCGTCCGGCACCACTTCGTCCATGCCGATGTGCACGATGTTCGCGTCCGATGCCGTGATATCGGCCGCCACGCGCGAGAACACGCCCCGGTTGTGACGCACCAGCACCTTGATGCCGACGTCGAACAGACGCCCCGGCTGCGGCGCCCATGCCACGTCGATCCAGCGCGTCGGATCCTTGCGATGGATGCGACGCGCGACCGGGCAGTCCGTCGTGTGGATCGCCATGCCCAGGCCAATGCCGATGTAGCCCATGATCGCGTCGCCGGGAATCGGCCGGCAGCACGCCGAGAACTGCACGGACATGCCCTCGGTGCCGGTAATGAGCACCGGCGGGCCGACATTCTCGTCACCGGTGCGCGGCGAATCCGGATCGTCCGGGCTGTCGGTGTCGTCGCTTTCCTTGCCGGACGTGAGCACTGCCAGACGCTTGGCCATGACCGCCGCCACGCGCCGGCCCAGTCCGATGTCGGCGAAGATGTCCTGCCGATCCTTGTTGCCCGTCCACTGCGCGAGCTTGTCCCACAGCTCCGGCGAGATTTCGCTCATCGTCAGGCCATAGCCCTTGAGCGCCTGCTCCACGAGACGCTCGCCGAGCTGCACCGACTCGGCAAAGCGCATCGTCTTGAGGTAATGACGAATCGCCGAGCGCGCCTTGCCCGTGCGCACGAAGCCGAGCCACACAGGGTTCGGCTTGGAATACGGCGCCGTGATGACTTCCACGATGTCGCCGTTCTTCAACTCGGTGCGCAGCGGCAGCAGTTCGTTGTTGATCTTGACGGCCACGCACTGGTTGCCGAGATCGCTGTGTACGGAATAGGCGAAATCGAGCGCCGTCGCGCCGCGCGGCAGCGCCATGATGCGCGCCTTGGGCGTGAACACGTACACGGCATCCGGGAACAGGTCGATCTTGACGTGTTCGAGGAATTCGGTCGAGTCGCCCGTCTCGCTCTGAATGTCGAGCAGCGACTGCAGCCACTGGTGCGCGTGCTTCTGCACGTCGTTCATGTCGGCGCCGCCGTTCTTGTACAGCCAGTGCGCCGCCACGCCCGCTTCCGCGATCTCGTGCATGCGGCGCGTGCGAATCTGAAACTCGATCGGTGTGCCGAAGGGGCCGACCAGCGTCGTATGCAGCGACTGGTAGCCGTTGACCTTCGGAATCGCGATGTAATCCTTGAACTTGCCCGGCACCGGCTTGTACAGCGCGTGCAGCACGCCGAGCGCGAGATAACACTGCGCGTTGGACTCGACGACGACCCGGAAGCCGTACACGTCGAGCACCTGCGAGAACGACAACTGCTTCTCCTTCATCTTGTTGTAGATGCTGAAGAGCGTCTTCTCGCGGCCGAAGACGTCGGCGCTCACACCGCCGTCCTTGAGCGCCTTTTCGACGGCGTCGAGAATCTTGCCGACCACCTCGCGCCGGTTGCCGCGCGCGGCCTTCACGGCCTTGTCGAGCACGGCGTAGCGACGCGGGTTGTAGTTCGCGAAGCTCAGGTCCTGCAGCTCGCGGTAGGTGTTGTTCAGGCCCAGACGATGCGCGATCGGGGCATAGATGTCGAGCGTTTCGCGCGCCACGCGGCGCTGCTTTTCCGTCGACGTGACGCCGAGGGTGCGCATGTTGTGCAACCGGTCGGCGAGCTTGACGAGGATGACGCGCACGTCGCGCGCCATTGCAAGCAGCATCTTGCGAAAGCTCTCGGCCTGCGCCTCTTCCCGGCTGCGAAACTCCATCTTGTCGAGTTTCGACAGGCCGTCCACCAGTTCCGCGACCTTCGGCCCGAATCGCTCGGCGAGTTCGGCTTTGGTAACGCCCTGGTCTTCCATCACGTCGTGCAAAAGCGCGGCCATGATCGACTGTGCGTCGAGCTTCCACTCGGCACAAATCTCGGCAACCGCAACGGGATGGGTGATGTAGGGCTGTCCGCTCTGGCGGTATTGGCCCAGGTGAGCCTCGTCGCTGAACTGGAAGGCTTCCTTGATCTGCGCGAGATCGCTTTCCTTGAGGTACTCCCCAAGCATGCCCTTCAGGCGGGCGATCGAAACGACCTCGTGCTTGCGCGGCTGCTCGGGCGTGGCGGTCGGACCGAACAGATGCCGGTACGACTGCTCGAGCAGTGCGTCGATGTACTGGCGTGTGGCGCTCTCGCCCTTTTTCTTCTTGCGCTCGGGCTTGGGCTCCCCCGCTTTGGGTTCATCCGCAGCGATGGACGCGGCCGGTGATTTCGCGTGACTCATACGTGTACCTGCGTCGTCGAGCGGCCCGGAACGTCACATCGCATCAGTGCAGTCTCCGATCAGAGCGGCACTTTCTTGAGCATCTCGATGCCAACCTGACCGGCCGCGATTTCGCGCAGCGCGACGACAGTCGGCTTGTCCTTGTTGTTCTCGAGCTTCGGCGTGTGACCTTGCGCCAGCTGACGGGCGCGGTAGGTCGCGGCGAGCGCGAGCTCGAAGCGATTCGGAATTTGTTTCAGGCAGTCTTCAACGGTAATTCGGGCCATAAGGAGGTTCCTTCTCAATGTAAGGCGTATTCTATCGCAGCCGACGCACCCTCGCGCAAAACGCTAACGCCGCACGCGGGCGCATCGTGCAATGATCGGTTACTCGTCTTCCTGGGGCGAATGAATGCCCAGTTCGACGAACAATTGCTCGTGGCGCGCACGCTGCGAAGCGAAGCGCAGACGCGTGGCCGTGACCACCGACTGGAGCTCGGCCAGCGCGCGCTGGAAGTCTTCGTTGATGATGATGAAGTCGGCCTCCGGCGCATGCGCCATCTCGCCGCCGGCGGCGAGCAGGCGTCGCGTGATCACGTTCGGCTCGTCCTGGCCGCGCTTTTTCAGACGCTCCTCGAGCGCGGCGATCGACGGCGGCAGAATGAAGATGCCGACCGCGTTGGTGAAGCGCTTGCGCACCTGTTGCGCGCCTTGCCAGTCGATCTCGAGCAGCACGTCGTGGCCGTCGCGCATCTGCTCTTCGATCCACACGCGCGAGGTGCCGTAGTAATTGCCATGCACTTCGGCGCTCTCGAGAAACTCTCCCTGCTTGCGACGCGCCAGGAAGTCCTCCGTCGTCAGGAAGTGATACTGCACACCGTTGTGCTCGCCGGGGCGAGGCGCGCGCGTGGTGCTCGAAATCGACAGGCGAATTTCGGCGTCCTGCGCGAGCAGCGCGTTCACGAGCGTGGACTTGCCCGCGCCCGAGGGGGCCACCACCATGAACAGGTTGCCGGGATACTCGGCGTGCAGGGCGGTTTGCGGGACTTGCGATTGCGCGGACATGCTGACTTACTCCAGATTTTGCACTTGCTCGCGCATCTGCTCGATGTAGAGCTTGAGCTCCATCGAGGCATCGGCGAGTTCCTTCGAAGCGGCCTTGGAGCCGAGCGTATTCGCTTCGCGATTGAGCTCCTGCATCATGAAGTCCAGCCGTTTGCCGACCAGCCCCCCCTTGTCGAGGATGTGGCGCGTCTCCTTCAGGTGGGCATCGAGCCGCGTGAGTTCTTCGGCCACGTCGATGCGCACGCCGTACATCGTCACTTCCTGACGGATGCGCTCCGCGATCTCTTCCTTGCCCGGCGCCGTGCTGCCTTCCGGCACGACCACGCCCAACGCTTCCTGCAGACGATCGACGATCTTCTGCTGCTGCCGCGCGATCAGATCGGGCACCAGCGGCTGCAGTCCGGCGAGGATCGCTTCCATGCGTTCGATGCGCTCGATGAGGCTTGCCTTGAGCTGCGCGCCTTCGCGCCTGCGCACGTCGACCAGTTCGCCGATGGCGGCGCGGCCCGCGTCGATCACGGCATCGCGCAGCGCGTCGGCGCTCACCGACTCCTCGCCGAGCACGCCGGGCCAGCGCAGGATTTCACCCGTGCGCATGCGCTCCGCGTCCGGAAACAGCTTGAGGACCTGCTGCTCCAGGTCGGCCAGTTGCCTGACCGCGTCGAGATTGAGCGCGCCGCCCGCGCCGTTCTCCGGGCGCTGCACGTTGATACGAATATCGACCTTGCCGCGCGAGAGCTTGCCAGTGAGTGCTTCGCGCAGCACCGGCTCGCACGCACGCGCTTCTTCGGGCATGCGAAATGCCAGGTCGAGAAAGCGCGAGTTGACCGTGCGCAATTCGACCGACACGCTCGCGCCTGCGGCTCCATCGGCATGCGCAATGTCGCGCGTGACGCTGGCGTAGCCGGTCATACTGTAGAGGTTGTTGTCTTTCATCGGGGTGACCGGCACCACCGGCCCGTGACGGTTTGCCAGCGGGACGAAGCAGTAACCGGATTCGCATGCAATGGATGAAACGCGATTATCGCATTTTCCGGCCCGGGCGCGCCGGGAAGCGCCCGCGGCGCCGGGCCATGCCGCCAAGCCGGGCGCATTTAGCGATACCATTCGGGTATTGCCGAATCCATTCCCCTCGCAGGACACTCACTCATGACGCAAATCACCCGCGCGGACGGCCGTGCGCAAGACGCGTTGCGCCCCGTGCGCATCACCCGCAACTACACCCGTTACGCCGAGGGCTCCGTGCTGATCGAATGCGGCGAGACCAAGGTCATCTGCACGGCGAGCGTCGAAGAAAAGGTGCCCAACTTCTTGCGCGACTCGGGCCAGGGCTGGCTTACCGCCGAGTACGGCATGCTGCCGCGGGCCACGCACACGCGCGGCGATCGCGAGGCCGCGCGCGGCAAGCAAAGCGGCCGCACGCAGGAAATTCAACGCCTGATCGGCCGTTCGCTGCGCGCCGTGTTCGACCTGCAGAAGTTCGGCCCGCGCACGATCCAGATCGACTGCGACGTGATCCAGGCGGACGGCGGCACCCGCTGCGCCTCGATCACCGGCGCGTTCGTCGCCGCGCATGACGCCGTCTCGAAGCTGCTCGCCGAAGGCAAGCTCGACGCATCGCCGATCCGCGCGCACGTCGCCGCCGTCTCCGTCGGTCTGTACCAGGGCCAGCCGGTGCTCGATCTGAACTACGCCGAGGACTCGGCGTGCGACACCGACATGAACGTCATCATGACCAGCGAAGGCGGGTTCGTGGAAATTCAGGGCACGGCCGAAGGCGCGCCCTTCACGCGCGCGCAGAGCGACGTGCTGCTCGATCTCGCGCATGCCGGCATCCGTCAACTGATCGACGCGCAAAAACGCGCGCTGGGAGTCTGACGATGGCCCTGCAAAAGATCGTGCTGGCCTCGAACAATCCGGGCAAGCTGCGCGAGTTCGCCTCGCTGTTCGAGCCGCTTGGCATCGAACTGGTCCCGCAGGGCATGCTCGGCGTGTCCGAGGCCGAAGAGCCGCATGTGACCTTCATCGAGAATGCACTCGCGAAGGCGCGCCATGCCGCCGCCGCGACCGGCCTGCCGGCGCTGGCCGACGACTCCGGCCTGTGCGTGCCGGTCCTCGGCGGCGCACCGGGCGTCTATTCCGCACGCTATGCCGCGCGCGCCGGCCGCGAAAAGTCGGACGCCGCCAACAACCGCCATCTGATCGAGCAACTCGCGCCGCATGCCGATACGCCGGGCTATCGCAATGCGTATTACTTCGCGGCGCTCGTACTCGTGCGCCATGCCGACGATCCGCAGCCGATCATTGCCGAAGGACGCTGGGACGGCGAGATCGTCGACACGCCGCGCGGCGCGCACGGCTTCGGCTACGACCCACACTTCCTGATCCGCTCGCTCGACCAGACGGCCGCCGAGCTCGATCCTGCCGTCAAGAACGCGCACAGCCATCGCGCACGCGCATTGCGCGTGCTGCTGGAAAAGCTGGGCCGGGAGGCCTGAGCGAGATGAGCGGTTCGAGCCAGTCCCCGTCGCCCGTACAGAACTTCCTGCGGCCCGGCAAGATCAGTCTGCCGGCGCTGCCGCCGATGTCGCTGTATGTGCACTTCCCGTGGTGCGTGCGCAAGTGTCCGTACTGCGATTTCAATTCGCATGAGTGGCGTGGCGAGGGCGGCGCGCAGGCGTTTCCCGAACAGGCCTATCTCGACGCATTGCGGCAGGATCTCGAGCAGGCGCTGCCGCTGGTGTGGGGCCGCCCCGTGCATACCGTCTTCATCGGTGGCGGCACGCCGAGCCTGCTCTCGGCGGCCGGGCTCGATCGCCTGCTCTCGGACCTGCGCGCCCTGCTCCCGCTCGACGCCGACGCCGAAATCACCATGGAGGCGAACCCCGGCACGTTCGAGGCCGACAAGTTCCGCAGCTTCCGCGCGAGTGGTGTCAATCGACTCTCGATCGGCATCCAGAGCTTCAACAGCGAGCATCTGAAGGCGCTCGGACGCATTCATGATGGCGACGAAGCGCGTCACGCCATCGAGATCGCGCAGGCGAACTTCGACAACTTCAATCTCGACCTGATGTTCGCGCTGCCGAACCAGACGCTGGCGCAGTGTCAGCAGGATGTGGAGACGGCGATCTCGTTCGCGCCGCCGCATCTGTCGCTGTATCACCTCACGCTCGAGCCCAACACGCAGTTCCACAAGTATCCGCCGGCGGTGCCCGACGAGGACGCCGCGGCGGACATGCAGGACTGGATCGCCGAGCGCACCGCGGCGGCAGGCTACGGGCACTACGAGGTGTCCGCATACGCGAAGCCGCATCGACGCGCGAAGCACAACGTGAACTACTGGGAGTTCGGCGACTATCTGGGCATCGGCGCCGGCGCGCACAGCAAGATTTCGTTTCCGCACCGTGTGCTGCGACAGATTCGTCACAAGCATCCGCAACGCTTCATGGAGGCCGCGGCGGCCGGCAATGCGATTCAGGAGACGCGCGAGGTCGATGCACGCGACCTGCCGTTTGAATTCATGCTCAACGCGCTGCGGCTCACCGAGGGCGTGAAAACCGAGCTGTTTGGCGAGCGCACCGGACTGCCGGTCGCGCGCATCGCGAAGGCACTGGACGAGGCCGTCAGGAAGGGGCTGCTCGCGGACGATCCGCAGCGTATCGCCCCGACCGAGCTCGGACAGCGCTTCCTCAACGATCTGCAAGGCATGTTTCTCGATCGCGAGGCCACCTGACGCGGCGGTCATTCGCGCCGCCCGCACCGCCCACCGGCGGCGCCGCAGCCAACGTCCGCCGTGCGAAACAATGCGACGCCTGAGAGACGTTGAGATATTTGACCGGGGGACGAAAGATAAATGGGACTAACCGGGATGATATGGGAAGAACCCGGACGGCCCCACAAAAAATGACTTGCAACGGGTGAAAATACGAACGGGCCGCGATTGGCCCGTTTCTTACTCAGCGAACATGTCTCCTTGGCGCCGGGCCATCTCCTCCTGGCGGACCGTTTTGACGATCTTGTATATCCACTGGAGAGAGACGCCGTACTTGCGGGCCAGCTCACTGTGATTTGCGCCGTTGAAATCGTCGTAAATCTGGCGATCACGCTGTGACAGTTTGTACGATAGCCCCATCGGGAAGTAGATATTCTGCCCGCCCCAATGCGCGGCCATACGGTCCGCAATCTCCCTCCCGACCTGTGTTGCCTTATCGGCATCGAGACCCGCGCTCTCCAGTAGCACGAGAACGCACTGTTCGGCCAGGTCAACCAGTAGCTCCGGCCCCTTGCTCTTGAAATCGCCTTTCAGGCGGCTGTCGTGGAAAGCACCCTCGGCCATGTCTATCTCCCTCGAGTCAAAATGTCGTTCAAACGATCCCATGCGGCATGCATCGGGTCGAATGTGCCCGCCGTGAACGCATGGCTGAGCGCCATATCCAACTGCGCACGCTCCACATCGGTAATTTCGCCAACCAGCGGCACCATGTTCCTTACAGCTTGCGGCAGGAACCGCATCGCCCAGCGTTTCATGGTCTCGATTAAGCGCTCCGCCTGCTCGCCATCGATCCACTGAAGTGCGTCGACGCCTGCGATGCGCTTAACGTAGGCCGCCAAGGCTTCCTCAGACGGATTCTTTACCGCCTGAAGCTCGTGTAGAAACAACCAAAGCGCCCGGATTTTCTTGCTCTGCCGGTCTTGTGCCAACGCACGGGACGGCTTCGCTTTGGAACGCACCTTAAAGCCGCAGCGCTTCATGTGCTCCAACACGCGCTCCAGGTCTGGAACGCTCAACTCCGCGCTGGAACCGCGCTTTCCAATACGTCGCAGGATCCCGCGATAAGTGTCGTCATCCATCGACAGGTCGCGCTTGGCGACGTGAATCAGGCGGATGAGGCGTTGGCGATCGGCAGGTTGGCTCATCGAGCTCACTCCAGGGCCAATGGCTGCCTTCGGTCCAGGTCTGAATGCACTCGTCAATCAACTGCTTTGCCGCCTGCAGGCGTTCGTCGAACACCAAATGCTCCTGGATCTGTCGGACGATCTTGAAACGGCCATCGAACGACAGCAGCGTGACGTTGCCCTTCACACCACCGAGCTTCACGCCGTATTGCTCGCCCGACATCTCGACAAACGCACCGATGTCACCGAAGGCTTTCGCCTTGAAATCGGCCAAGATTGTTGATGCCGACTTGGCGCGCTCAACCAGCTCACGGACCAATGCATCTCTTGCCTTGTCGATCGGCTTGACCATGTTCTCGGGGATCAGCCGTCCTTCCCCGTCACGCCAGTACCCGGCCGGAATCGTTTCGCTCATCTAGTGCTCCTTGCTCTCTGATTGCGTTGAGTTACTGCTGGCCAGACGTTCGTGAAATACGCGATGGGCGCCTCGGTCTACCAGTCGCTGAAGTTCCACGAAAAGCTGCAGGCCGCTCTGGGCAGCAACGAACGCAAGCTCGTCACGCTGGAGCATCTTCGTATGCTCTTCGGCATCAACGACATCTTCATCGGCGAGGCACTCGCCGGCGACGGTGCGACGGGGGACGTGTGGGGCGACAACATGATCCTCGCCTACGTGGCCAAGCCGGGTGCCGATCGATCGGCCGACTACGAAGAGCCGTCCTTCGGCTACACCCTGCGCAAGAAGGGCATGCCTGAGACGGACAAGTACGACGCCGAGGGCGGCAAGGTTCGCTTCGTACGCCACACCGACGTCTACAAGCCCGTGGTGGTCGGCGCTGATGCCGGCTATCTGATCGCAGACACGAACGCATGAGGTCGCCCATGAACACCCGAACCTATCGTGTGCGTGGCATCGATCTGCATCACGACGGCCAACGTGTCCCCGAAGGCGCCGAAGTCGTGCTCGACGATGCGGCAGCAGACAAGCTCCGCCGCTATCTCGAGCCGGTTGCGAGCCAGGGCGATGCAGTAAAGAAAGCTGCGGCAGAAAAGGCCGCCGCTGAGAAGGCCCAGGCTGAAAAGGAGGTGGCCGAGAAGGCTGCAGCAGAGAAAGCCGAGGCCGAGAACGCTGCAGCAAAGAAAGCTGCCGAAGAAAAAGCCGCTGCCGACAAGGCCGCGACCGAGGCGGCCAAGAAGGACAGTTCGTCGACCGGAGGTAAGCAATGAAAACGCAGCAGGTTGTACTGACCACGTCGGTCATCGCCGCGACGGATTTGATCCGTCGCCGTTTCGTCGCCTTCGACGGCACCGTATGCGCGGCTGGAGCCAAAGCACTGGGTGTCGTCGAGGCTGACACCGAAGCTGGCGGCGTGGCGCCCGCCAACATCCTCGGCGCAATCCTCGTTGAGGCGGGCGGCGCGATCGCCGCCGGCGCGGAGGTCGAGTCGGACGCAAGCGGTCGCGCCGTAACGAAGGCCGCCGGTACTTCCAACGGCTACGCCTGGGACAGTGCCGCCGCCGCTGGCGACCTCATTCGAATCGTGCGGAGCATCTGAGCATGGAGAACCAGCACAAGCACATTGCCGGCTATCAGACCGACGAGCATGGGTTCTTTCTGTATCCGGCCATCGCGCACGAGCTGTACCTGTCGCCAGGCGAATTCAACGTGCCCTACGGCGCGGTCGAAGTGCAACCGCCAGCCGTCGAAGGTGGCAAGGTGCAGATGTGGGATGGAGCGGCGTGGTCGGTCGTGGAAGACCATCGCACCAAGAAGCTCTATGTCGCCGAGAGCGGTCGTGAATACCAGCTTGGCACCACAGTGGAAGTTGACGGTGACAGCGTCACCTATTATGGCGGTGGCCCCATTCCTTCTTGGCTGACAGAAACGGCTCCCGAGGTGCACATTGAAGTTGCCGGAACGCTTGAGGAAGGGCAATGATCGCCATCGTCCTTTCCGTTCTATGTGCCGCCATTGTGCTTGCTGCGAAATGCACGATCATTGCCGTTGCGATCTCCTTGCTCGATCGCTGTCTTACGGCCAGCTCGCCGCCCGACTCCATTCCTCGCCGCCTGTTCGTGATCATCGCGGTCATCGGGTATCCCGCCTATGTCGTTGCGACCTGGGCTGTCGTCGTCTTTGCCGTGCTGTGCGTGAACTGGTGGGCAGTGCTGCTCGCCGATGACGACGGCAACCTGCCGAGTTGGCTGCGCTGGTTCCAGACGTTTGACGCATCGATCGATGCGGGGTGGAGGGACGGTTATTTTCCGACCGAGTGGGGAGAGACGCCGCGAATGCGCTATTTGGCTCGCGTGCTCTGGCTGCTACGCAACCCGGCATATGGACTGGACTACTGGCTCTTCGGTCTGACCTTTGACGCGCGAGGTTGGCGCGTCCTGGCCAACATCGAGCGGGATGACCTGGTGCTGTTCTTTGCTGTGGGCAACGGCGTGAATTTGTACTATCACGGGCCCCTCGGCGAAGCGAAGATTGGCTGGAAAGCTTGGAACTACTGGTTGGGGAACGCTTGGCGCGAAACGCCGTGGGGCCCGGCTTGGCAGATTCCTGTATGCGCCACATACAACCCGTTCAAGCGACGGGTTTCGGCCGCATAGTAATTTAGAAGAAAAGACGCGGCGACGCGGTCGGTGCGCTAACACCGGCCGCGTCCCGCCCTCGCAGAAGAGTCCTGCAAGTTAGGCAAGGCCGCGTACCCCTGCAGAGGCGGCGTAAGCCTATCACATATGACGCACGATAAATGCACATCGCAACACCCATCATCCCGTGGCTCGGCGGCAAACGCCGTCTCGCGGACAAGCTGCTACCGCTCTTTCCGCCGCATGAGTGCTACGTGGAAGTGTTTTGTGGCGGGGCAGCCCTCTATTTTTTGCGCCCGATTCCCGCTCACGTCGAGGTAATCAACGATATCAACGGTGAGCTGGTGAACCTATACCGGGTTGTGCAACACCACCTCGAAGAGTTTGTCCGCCAGTTCAAATGGGCGATTTCCAGTCGACAGGTATTTGAATGGCAAAAGATGACGTCGCCGGCGACGCTGACAGACATACAGCGCGCGGCGCGCTTCTACTACCTGCAACACCACGCGTTCGGTGGAAAGATCGACGGGCAGACATTTGGCACCGCGACGACTGCTCCGACGGTCAATCTTCTGCGCATTGAAGAACAGCTTTCGGCGGCCCACCTGCGCCTCGCTGGCACCACCGTCGAAAACCTGTCGTGGCACGACTGCATGCGCCGCTATGATCGCGCGCATACGTTCTTCTATCTTGACCCTCCCTATTGGCAGACGGAGGGGTACGGCGTGCCGTTTGAGTTTAGTGAGTATGAGCGCATGGCTGCGATCATGCGGGAGTGTAGGGGCAAGGTGATGTTATCCATCAACGATCATCCCGACATCCGGGAAGCCTTCGCGGGACTCCAGATCGCGGAACTGGACATCCGGTACTCGGTTGCCAACGCACGCGGCACGCCTCAGACCAGTAAAGAGCTGGTCATCATGAATTGGGAGGCCGAGGTGTTTGGCGGCCTATTCTGATTCGAACAGGCGAAATCGAACGCGCAGGGCATGAAATTCTCTTGCAGATGCTGGAAAATACATCACGCCCTGTTTATCGCGCGAAACGCGCTTGATTTGTCGCGCCGCGCTTCAGACGCCATTCGGCGTCGCATTTTTTCGCTGTCCGCCTCCCTCGCTCATCTCCCGCTCATCTCCCGCCCATCCCCGCTCACCCCCGCTCATCCCCCGACAACCGTCCCCATCTCCCGGAGCGCCTTGCGGATGATCTTGCCGGTGACGGTCATCGGCAACTCCGGCAGAAAGACGACCTTGCGCGGATACTCGTGCGCCGCGAGCCGGTTCCTGACGAAGCGCTGAATGTCCTGCGCGAGGTCGTCCGACGGCTCATGTCCTTCGCGCAGCACCACGAAGGCCTTCACGATCTCGGTGCGAAGCTCGTCGGGCTCGCCGACCACGGCAGCGAACTGCACGGACGGATGGCGGATCAGGCAGTCCTCGATCGGCCCCGGGCCGATGCGATAGCCCGCGCTGGTGATGACATCGTCCGAGCGTCCGGTAAAGGTGATGTAGCCCTGTTCGTCGATGAACCCGGAGTCGCCGGTGAGCAGGTAGTCGCCGCGAAACTTTTCCATCGTGGCGTCCGGGTTGTGCCAGTAGCCGAGGAACATCACGGGGTTGGGCCGCGCGATGGCGATATTGCCGACCGTGCCGACGGGCAGCGGGTTGCCGTCGTCGTCGACGATCGCCACGGCGTGGCCGCGCACCGCGCGCCCGATCGCGCCGGGCAGCGCGGGAAACTCGGCCGCGCATGACGACACGACCATATTGCACTCGGTCTGCCCGTAGAACTCGTTGATGTCGACGCCGAGATGCTCGCGGCCCCACGCCAGCAACTCCGGCCCGAGCGATTCCCCGCCGCTTGCCACCGAGCGCAGCTGCAGCGGCCAATGCTCGCGCGGCGACGGGACCGTGCGCAGCATCTTGAGCGCGGTGGGCGGCAAGAAGGTGTTGCGCACGCCGTGACGCGCCATCAGATCGAACGCCGCGACCGGATCGAACTTCTCGAACCGGCGCGAGAGCACGGGCACGCCGTGGTGCAGCGCGGGCAGCAGCACGTCGAGCAGCCCGCCGATCCAGGCCCAGTCGGCGGGAGTCCAGATCAGGTCGCCCTCTTGCGGGAAACCGTTGTGCGACGTCTCCACGCCCGGCAGGTGGCCGAGCAGCACGCGGTGCGCATGCAGCGCACCCTTCGGCTTGCCGGTCGTGCCTGAGGTGTAGATGATCAGCGCGGGCGCATCCGCCCGGGTTTGGACCGCGTCGAAGTGCGTGTCGCGCGCGGCGATCGCGGGCCACAGGGCGAGCAGACCGTCTTCGGCAACGCCCCAGTCCTGGTCCTCGGCCACGTGGTGATGCGCTTCGGGCAGGTCGTCGTGCACGACATAGACAAGCCGCAGATCGGGCAGCTCAGCGCGAATGTCGTCGATCTTGCCGATGCTCGCGAGGTCGGTCACCAGCACCGTCGCACCGGAATTCTGCAGCCGGTAGGCGAGCGCTTCCGGGCCGAAGAGCGTGAACAGCGGCACGGCGATCGCCCCGAGCTTGTATGCGGCCACATGGGCGACGAGCGTTGCGGGCGACTGGGGCAGAAAGATGCCGATGCGATCCCCCGTCTTCACGCCGTTGGCGCGCCATTCGTTGGCAAGCTGGTTGGATAGTTGCTTGAGGACGTCGAACGTGAGACGCACATGCGAGCCGTCGGCGCTCTCGTGTATGAGCGCGAGACGGTTGCTGCCGTCGGCCCACTTGTCACAGACGTCGACGCCGATGTTGAACATCGTCGGGATCTGCCAGCTGAAGCCGCCGGCAGGGCAATCGACGAGGCGTTGGCCGCCGGCGTCTGAAGACGTCTCGTGGGCGGGGGTACGGGAGGTGTCGGCATCCATGCGCTGTCTCCGGGTCATGTCTGGCCTCGCACGGTGCGCGAAGGGCGTTCACCGCACGTCTTCAAGCATGATGCATGCCGGGCGCGGACAAGACAAGGGGCGACGGGCAAACTCGCGACAATCAGCGCAATGTGAAGCGATCTGGATGAGCTGAAGGCTTCATCAAGGCTTCACATGGCGCAATGAGCGGGTATAATGCGCGCTGCCGTGCGGTACCGCTGTGCGCCGGAAGTCCGGCGCCGATTCTCCCGGACCGCGCGCATCCCAGGCCGTCGCTCGAGACGGCATCTCCTGCCGCGACGCTGCGTCGCGCGCAACGCCCCGGAGGCGTGCCAGAGTGGTTTAATGGACTGGTCTTGAAAACCAGCGAAGGGGCAACCCTTCCGTGAGTTCGAATCTCACCGCCTCCGCCAGAACCCCGTTCGATGCGCGAGCCCGCGCGCGAGCCATGGTGCCCAGACCGCCCGCGTCTGGCCATTTCTACAGGCCGCTGCAGTTTTTCCACTTCTCCCCCACCTCGCGGCATGGGCGCGCGCCACTCGCCCTTTGGCATGGCAATTGCGTGCCCGTGAGCGGCACGTCAGTCGCTTACGAGGAGAGCCCATGGAAAGCTTGACGAATCTACTGGATGCAAAAGGCACGCCGCTCGACAGACAGCGGTTTACATGGAAAGAGATGGCCGGCAAGCCGATCAGCAAGCTCGACGACGACGCTTTCACGCGCGTGCGAGTGATTCTGATGAACGGCGTCGAGAGTGACGCATTGCGCCTCAAACACATCCTCTCGCGCATGTGCGGTGAACTGCGTCTGCCGCTCGCGCAGGTCCGGCGCGTCGAGCAGCACCAGGCCACCATGGTCAACTGGCTGCTCTCGGCCGATCATTCGCCAATCGAGACCACCATCGCATACGAGCAGGTCGCGGTGGAAGTCACCGCGGCGGTCGCGCAGGCCGAGCCCGACCCGTATCAGGCGCAAACCTATCGGTTCGGCCTGCTCGAAGACTTCGACCATCTCTATCGCTACTCGGCGCTGCTCGATCGCGTCGAAGGCAAGGACGCGAACAACATCCTGCAGGGCTATACCGACATCGTGCCCGGGCGCCCGACCCGCATCGAGCATCGCGCCCCCGAAGACGACATCCGCAACGCCTACGACCGCCAGCAGGCAGCGCTCATCACGAAAATACACTCGGCGATGATCACCGCAGCCGAATACCAGACGCACGACTACTACATGAACGTCGGGCCAACCTTCGCCGATCCGGTCGCACGCGCGCTCTACGCCGAGATCGCCTCCATCGAGGAGCAGCACGTCACCCAGTACGGCTGCCTGGCCGATCCGCGGGAATCGCCACTGGAGAAGTGGCTCGTGCACGAAGCAATGGAGGCCTACGGCTATTACAGCTGCGTCGCGCACGAACCCAATCCGCGCATCAAGGCCATCTGGGAGCGCTTTTTGGACTACGAGCTCGGGCACCTGAACCTCGTGTGCGAGCTGTTCAAGCAGCATGAGCGGCGCGACCCTGCCGAAGTGCTGGCCGGACCGTTGCCGAAACCGATCGACATGCGCAGCCAGCGCGATTTCGTGCGCGGCGTGCTGCACGCCGAAGTGCAGATGGGATCGAAGGGAACCGAGTATGTGCAGTCGACGCACGACTCGGAGGCCTCGCGCGCGTACCGCGACGGGCTCAACGCGGACGGCTCGCCGACCGACACCGTCGCCGCCGGCTACCAGTGGAAGCCCGGCACGGAACTCAACGTGAAGGCCGGTTGATCGCCATTTGCGAGCCACCCGGGCCGTAGCCCCCACATACGACTTTGAGGAAAGACATATGAGCTCCCTGCCCAACGAAACGGTCAATCGAACAGGCTTCCTGTTCAATCCGGTCGACGGACGAGCGCTGCGCGACTTTGCCGAAGAACAGCCAGCGGACCCTGAGGGTCCGGTCACGTCCGTGGCGACCATGCGCGCGGCGTGCGCGGCCGAAGCCGACAGTATCGGCTCCATACCGGCCGACGGCGTTGCGGGCATGACGGCAACGAGCGGCTCCACGGACATCGCCGCGACCACGTGCTCGCCCATGTTCCTCGATCGGCTCGGAGAGCGGCTGGCGTTCGAGCGCAGCGGCGTGCGACTGTACGAAGCGCTGCTCACCAAGGTCGAGAGCCTTGGCGGCGATCCGCAAATGAAGGAGCGCCTCGCACACTTTCGCGCGGAGGAAGCCGAGCACTTCTCGCTGCTGGCCGAATGCATCGACAAGCTCGGCGCCGATCCCACCGCGCAGACGCCGGCCGCCGATGTCTGCGGCGTGACCAGCATGGGCTTCGTACAGGCGCTCTCGGATCCGCGCACCGACATCCCGCAGTCCCTCACGGCACTCCTTTCCGTCGAGGCAGCCGATCAATGCGGATGGGAACTGCTGATCACAATGGCCGAAGCCGAAGGACTCACCGAGATGGTCGAGAGCTTCGGCCGCGCACTCGAGCAGGAAAATGAGCATCTCACCACCGTGAAGGGGTGGCTCTCCGCCCTGGCCGCGAGCGGCGCCTGAGCCCGCGGGGGAAAGCGCCCTCCGTCCGCTCGCTCACTCGCCTGACCACTCGCCCCCTGCCCGCCGACCGACGAACCGGGAGCGACAAACTCAGCCGGCGCGCGAAGGGACGTGAGGGCACGTTCGGGACACGCCGCCGGGCAGGCCGACGGGCTGGCGCGCGGCCCGCCGGTGGGCGTCACGGTTCGAGATGCTTGCGCATCAGTTCTTCGAACCAGTCCAGGAATGCCGCCAGTCGCCGCGAGCGCTGGCGGCGATGCGGGTAGAGGAAGGAGACCGGCATCGCCGCCGCGCGGTGCGCGGGCATGACCTCCACCAGTTCGCCCGAGTCGAGCAGATGCTGCACGTCGAAGCGCGGAATCTGGATGAGCCCGAGCCCGGCGCGGCAACAGGCGATGTACCCTTCGGCGTTGTTCGTCACGACTTGGCTGGGCACGTCGAGCGTGCGCTCGGCGCCCCGCTCGTCCAGATATGTCCACGGCAATTCGCGTCCGGTCGTCGGCGACGCGTAGCCCACCATCCAGTGGTCCGAGAGCAGGTCCTCGGGTCGTTCAGGCGTCCCGTGCGTTTCGAGATACGCGGGACTGGCGCAGTTGATCAACGCGATCGTGCCCAGCGAGCGAACCACCAGGCTGCTGTTCTGCAACGCCCCGATGCGCACCACGCAGTCCACGCCTTCCTGCACGAGATCGACGGCGCGGTCGCTCGAGCGCAGGATCAGGCGCAGCCGCGGATGCCGGCGCAGCAGCGTCGGCAGCGCCGGTGCGATCCATCGGCGCGCGATGCGGCTCGGCACGTCGATCAGCAACTGGCCCGACACCTGACGCTGGCTTGCGTGAAAGAGCAGATCGATCTCCTCGACGTCGGCGAGCAGCACACGCACGCGTTCGAGCAATTGCGTGCCATCGGCAGTGAGCCGTACCTGTCGTGTCGTTCGGTGCAGCAAGCGCGTGCCGACCTGCGTCTCCAATTGCTGGATGGCGGCCGACACCGACGCGCGCGGCACGTTGAGCGCATGGGCCGCCTTGATAAAGCTCCCCATCTCCGCGACCCGCACGAAGATCCGGTACTGGTCGAATCTGTCCATGTCCGTTTATTGTTGGCAGCGCATTGGCGAACGACAGACGCAAGCATAACCCGGAGCACCGCCCGACCGTAACGCGAGCGGCCCGCCCGCGCCCGCGCGCGCAGGGCTTGTTCCGGATTGCACGGCGCGGGGACTGCTGAGCCGAATTGGCGGCGCCTGGCGTCTGCCCCACGCGACCCGTTCGGCGGCGAAAGCCCCCGCGAAGGCGGCTCACTTGGTCGTGTACCCACCGTTGATGAGGATCGTCTGCCCCGTAATCCACCAGCCGTCGCTCACCAGATGCCGGATGAACGGCACCACGTCCTCGATATCGGTAAGGCCGGTCTTGCTGAACGGCGACAGCGCGGCGGCCGTCTTGTGATACGCCACGGCGTCGGCGCCTTCGGCCGGATAGAAGAAGGGCGTGTCCATCGGCCCCGGCCCTACCGCGCTCACCGAAATGCCGCGCGCACCGAACTCCTTCGCGGCGGCCCGCGTGAAGTGCTCGACCGGCGCCTTGGTGCCGGCATACGAGGCGTAGAACGGGGTGAAGGCGCCCAGCAGCGACGTCACCAGCGTGACGATCTTGCCGTTGTCGTTGACGTGCTTGCCGGCCTCGCGCAGGAAGAAGAACGCCGTCTTTGCGTTGACCGCGCTCATCTCGTCATATTCGGCCTCGCTGATCTCGACGAGCGGCTTCTTGAGCACCTTGCCCACGGTGTTGATCGCGATGTCGGGACGGCCCACGGCGTCGACGGTATCCGCGAAGAGCTTCTCCACCGCGGCAGCGCGCGTCAGGTCACCCTGAAAGGCCACCGCGCGCGCACCCAGCGCCTCGATGGCGGCGACCGTCGCGTCCGCCTGCGCCTTGCTCGCCGCGCTGTTGTAGTGAATGGCAACGGCTTTGGCGCCCTGCTGCGCCAGATCGCGGGCAATCAGTCCGCCCAGGTTCTTGGCGCCGCCGGCAATCAGCACGACTTTGCCCTTGATGGAATGGTCTGCCATTTGGCTCTCCTTCGCTGATCAATGGAGCCTCCAATTTAGCCATTGCCGGCCGGCGCATAAACCGGCCCAATCTGGATAGATCATCCAGAAAATCGTACTAATCACCGGCCGGCGAAAACGGCGCGAGTCGACGCCGGCGGCGCCCGGCGCCGCGGTTCCGAGCAGGCACCCATCCTTCAACTCTTATATAAGACATAAGACATTTGACCTTGCGAGCCGCAGGGACTAAAATCGCGATCAAAGCAGTACCCGCAAAAGCCGTGGAGGCCTGAACAGCCTTCCCCCGAAACGCACATCAGCAGGTCTCCCCATGCTTGAAAACTATCGTGCTCACGTGGCCGCTCGCGCCGCGCTTGGTATTCCCCCCCTGCCGCTCACGGCACAGCAGACCGCCGAACTGGTCGAACTGCTGACCAACCCGCCTGCCGGCGAAGAACAGACCCTGCTCGACCTGATCACGCACCGCGTGCCCGCCGGTGTGGACGAGGCCGCCCGCGTGAAGGCCGGCTTCCTGGCCGCCGTCGCCAAGGGCGAGACGGCCTGCGCGCTGATTTCGCGCGCCCGCGCCACCGAGCTGCTCGGCACGATGCTTGGCGGCTACAACATCCAGCCGCTCATCGAGCTGCTGTCGGACGCCGACGTCGGCGCCGTCGCCGCCGACGCGCTCAAGAAAACCCTGCTGATGTTCGACCAGTTCCACGACGTCAAGGAACTGGCCGACAAGGGCAACGCCAATGCGCGCGCCGTGCTGCAAAGCTGGGCCGACGCCGAATGGTTCACGAGCCGCCCGGAAGTGCCGGAAAGCCTCACCATCACCGTGTTCAAGGTGCCGGGCGAGACCAACACCGACGACCTGTCGCCGGCCCCCGACGCCACCACGCGCCCCGACATCCCGCTGCACGCGCTCGCGATGCTCAAGAACGCCCGTCCCGGCATCACGCCGGAAGAAGACGGCAAGCGCGGCCCGGTGAAGTTCATCGAATCGCTCAAGGAAAAGGGCCATCTCGTCGCCTATGTCGGTGACGTCGTCGGCACGGGCTCCTCGCGCAAGTCGGCCACCAACTCGGTCCTGTGGTTTACGGGCGAAGACATCCCGTACATCCCGAACAAGCGTTTCGGCGGCGTGTGCCTGGGCAGCAAGATCGCCCCGATCTTCTACAACACGATGGAAGACGCCGGCGCGCTGCCGATCGAGCTCGACGTGTCGAAAATGGAAATGGGCGACGTGGTCGAGCTGCGCCCCTACGAGGGCAAAGCCCTGAAGAACGGCGAAGTCATTGCCGAGTTCCAGGTCAAGTCCGACGTGCTGTTCGACGAAGTGCGCGCCGGCGGGCGCATCCCGCTGATCATCGGCCGCGGCCTGACGGCCAAGGCGCGCGAAGCGCTCGGCCTGCCGCCGTCGAAGCTGTTCCGTCTGGCGCAGCAGCCGGCCGATACCGGCCGCGGCTTCTCGCTCGCCCAGAAGATGGTCGGCCGCGCCTGCGGTCTGCCCGAGGGCCAGGGCGTTCGTCCGGGCACGTACTGCGAGCCGAAGATGACGTCGGTGGGCTCGCAGGACACGACCGGCCCGATGACCCGCGACGAACTGAAGGACCTGGCCTGCCTGGGCTTCTCGGCGGACCTCGTCATGCAATCGTTCTGCCACACCGCGGCGTATCCGAAGCCGGTGGACGTGAAGACGCACCAGACGCTGCCCAACTTCATCAGCACGCGCGGCGGCATCGCCCTGCGTCCGGGCGATGGCGTGATCCACTCGTGGCTGAACCGCATGCTGCTGCCCGACACCGTGGGCACCGGCGGCGACTCGCACACGCGCTTTCCGATCGGCATCAGCTTCCCCGCGGGTTCGGGTCTGGTCGCCTTCGCCGCTGCCACCGGCACGATGCCGCTGGACATGCCGGAGTCGGTGCTGGTCCGCTTCAAGGGCAAGATGCAGCCGGGCGTCACGCTGCGCGATCTGGTCAACGCGATCCCGCTGTACGCCATCAAGCAAGGGCTGCTGACGGTGGCCAAGCAAGGCAAGAAGAACATCTTTTCGGGCCGCATCCTGGAAATCGAAGGCCTGCCCGACCTGAAGGTCGAGCAAGCCTTCGAACTGTCGGACGCTTCGGCCGAGCGCTCGGCGGCCGGCTGCACGGTGCACCTGAACAAGGAACCGATCATCGAGTACCTGAACAGCAACGTCACGCTGCTCAAGTGGATGATCGCGCAGGGCTATCAGGATCCGCGCAGCCTGCAGCGCCGCATCACGGCGATGGAACAGTGGCTGGCCGATCCGAAGCTGCTCTCGCCGGACGCGGACGCCGAATACGCGGCCGTGATCGAAATCGACCTGGCCGACATCCATGAGCCGATCGTGGCGTGCCCGAACGATCCGGACGACGTGAAGACGCTGTCGGACGTGGCCGGCGCCAAGATCGACGAAGTGTTCATCGGCTCGTGCATGACCAACATCGGTCATTTCCGTGCGGCCTCGAAGCTGCTCGAAGGCAAGCGCGACATTCCGGTCAAGCTGTGGGTTGCGCCGCCGACCAAGATGGACCAGAAGCAACTGACGGAAGAAGGCCACTACGGCGTGTTCGGCACGGCCGGCGCCCGTACCGAAATGCCGGGTTGCTCGCTGTGCATGGGCAACCAGGCGCAGGTGCGTGAGGGCGCCACGGTCATGTCGACGTCGACGCGCAACTTCCCGAACCGTCTGGGCAAGAACACGAACGTGTATCTCGGCTCGGCGGAACTGGCGGCGATCTGCTCGCGTCTGGGCAAGATTCCGACCAAGGAGGAGTACATGGCCGACATCGGCGTCATCAACACCAACGGCGACAAGATCTACAAGTACATGAACTTCGATCAGATCGAAGACTTCAAGGAAGTCGCCGACACGGTGAAGATGTAAGTGTGATGCCCGACGGCGGCGCGTCCCTCGCAGGCGCGCCGCCGTTTCTTACGGGCCCAAGCGTTACGCGATGTGGTCCAGCGCCCTGGTGAACCGGGCGACGGCGCCGTCCACGTCGTGCAGTTTGTCCAGACCGAACAAGCCGATGCGGAAGGTCTTGAAGTCGTCGGGCTCGTCGCAGCGCAGCGGCACGCCGGCCGCGATCTGCAGCCCTTCGTCGGCAAACTTCTTGCCCGAGCGAATGCCATCGTCGTCGGTGTAGCACACCACCACGCCCGGCGCCTCGAACCCCGCTGCCGCCACGCTGCGGAACCCCCGCGCGCTCAGCAACGCGCGAACGCGCTTGCCGAGTTCGAGCTGCTCCGCCCTCACTTTTTCCAGGCCGTAGGCCTCGGTCTCCCGGATCACGTCGCGCAGCACCGCGAGGCTGTCCGTCGGCATGGTCGCGTGATAGGCGAAGCCGCCCTTCTCGTATGCCTCCATGATTTGCAGCCATTGGCGAAGGTCGCACGCGAAGCTCGTGCTCGTGGTCGTCTCGATCCGCTCGCGGGCGAGCGCGCTCAGCATGACGAGCGCACAGCACGGCGAGGCGCTCCATCCCTTTTGCGGCGCGCTGATTAGCACGTCCACGCCGCAGGCCTGCATATCGACCCACACCGTACCCGAGGCGATGCAGTCCAGCACGAACATGCCGCCCACCGCATGCACCGCGTCGGCCACCGCGCGCAGATAGCCGTCGGGCAGCATCATGCCGGACGCGGTCTCGACGTGGGGCGCAAAGACCAGATCGGGCTTCTGTTCGCGAATCGCGGCGACGACTTCGTCGATCGGCGCGGGCGCGTATGCGGCCTGCCGCCCTTGCTCGACGGGACGCGCCTTGAGCACGATCGATTCGGACGGAATGCCGCCCATGTCGAAAATCTGCGACCAGCGGAAGCTGAACCAGCCGTTGCGAATGACCAGGCATTTCCTGCCGGTCGCGAACTGGCGCGCCACGGCCTCCATGCCGAAGGTGCCGCTACCCGGAACCACGATGGCCGATTTCGCGTTGTAGACTTTTTTCAGCCCGGCGGAAATGTCGCGCATCACGCCCTGGAAGCGCTGCGACATGTGGTTGAGGGAGCGGTCGGTGTAGACGACCGAATATTCGAGGAGCCCCTCGCGGTCGACATCGGGAAGTAGTCCTGGCACGTGCGCCTCCGGCAAATGAGGTAAATGAAGCCAAAGACCGATTCTAACGAATTCCGCCTGCGCCGGCCGCAGCCGCGAAGCCGCCAAGCCGTGCCATGAGAAGCCGCGAGAGAACATCGCACCACCCGCGGCCAGGCGAACCGGGCCGAGGGGATCCGAGCATGCATCAATCGTAGGCGCGCGCGTCCTCCACGAGCTTTCCGTCGGCGGGCAGCGTGCCGGCCGCGACGAAGTCCACTTCCCCGCGCAAGCGCGTCACGTCGCGCAGCGTCTCCCGCACGCGGGCCGCCAGCCCTTCAGGCGGGGCCCCGCTCGTCTCGCACAGCAGGCGCATCCGGTCGTCGCCCACTCGCCCTTCCACGCGCAAACGCACGCGCACGAGTTCGGGATAGCGCTTGCCGATCTCGCCAACCTGCCCCGGATGCACGAACATGCCGCGCACCTTGACCGTCTGGTCGGCGCGTCCAAGCCAGCCCCTGAGGCGCACGTTCGTGCGCCCGCAGGGGCTGATCCCCGGTTGGACGGCCGACAGGTCGCCCGTCGCAAACCGGATCAGCGGATAGTCCGGATTGAAGTTCGTCACCACCACTTCGCCGATCTCGCCGTCCGGCACCGGCTTCGTGCCGCCCGGCTCGACCAGTTCCACGAGCACGCTCTCGTCGACGATGAGCCCGGCCTGCGCGTCGCTCTCGAACGCGATCAGCCCGAGATCCGCCGTGCCGTATAGCTGGCGCGCGGTAATGCCACGGCCGTTGAACCATTCGCGCAGCGAGGGCGGCAGCGCCTCGCCAGAGAGCGTCGCGCGCCGGATGCTGCTCAGGTCCGCCCCGGCCGCTTCGCCCTTTTCGATGAGAATCTTCAGGAATGAGGGCGTACCGGCGTAGGCCACGGGCCGCAGGTGCCGGATCGCCTCGAGCTGCAGCTCGGTCTGGCCGACGCCGGCAGGAAACACGCAGCAGCCAAGCCGCGCAGCGCCCGACTCGATCATCATCCCGGCCGGCGTGAAATGATATGAATACGTGTTGTAGACCAGATCGCCGCGGCGCAGCCCGGCAGCGTACATCGCCCGCGCGAAGCGCCACCAGTCGCTGCCGCGGCCGTCGGGTTCATAGATCGCCCCCGGCGACTGGTACACGTGAGCGAGCGATGCGATGGGCGTGGCATTCAAGCCGCCCAGCGGCGGGTGCCGCCGCTGGTGTGCGGCCAGGTCCGACTTGCGCGTGACGGGCAGCGCCGCCAATGCCTCGCGTGTGCGGATCTCGCTCGCATCGACCGCGCCGAGCGCCTGGGCGAAATACGGCGCGTGAGCGCGCGCGTGCGACACCTGCGCCGGCAGCGCCGCCAGCAGCGCCTGCTCGCGCGCCTCCGGCGCACGGATTTCGAGCGTGTCGAAGTAGTCGTCGTTCATGATGACGGGAATTCGTTGAAGTTTGACGGTCGGCTATGCGCGCATCGGTTCACGCGATCCAGCGTTTGCGCCGGCGGTAGCTCTTGACGTTGCGAAAACTCCCCGTGCTGCTGGCGCCGTCCTTGGCGATGCCCAGGTAAAACTCCTTCACGTCCTCGTTATCTCTGAGGGACGCCGCGTCGCCGTCCATCACGACACGCCCGTTCTCGAGGATGTAGCCGTAGTCGGCATAGCGCAGCGCCGCCATCGTGTTCTGTTCGGCGAGCAGAAAACTCACGTTCTCGCGCTGATTGAGGTCGCGCACGATGCCGAAGATCTCCTCGACGATCTGCGGCGCCAGTCCCATCGACGGCTCGTCGAGCAGGATCATCGACGGCTGCGCCATCATCGCGCGGCCGATGGCGCACATCTGCTGCTCGCCGCCCGACGTATAGCCGGCCTGCGACTTGCGCCGCGTCTTCAGGCGCGGAAAGTAGGCGTAGATGCGCTCGAGCGCGTGCTGTTGCGCGCTGCGCGAGGCGTGCCGCACATACGCGCCCGTGAGCAGGTTCTCTTCGATGGTCAGATGGCCGAAGCAGTGACGCCCCTCCATCACCTGGATCACGCCGCGCTTGACCAGACCATTGGGCGAGAGCTTCTCGACACGTTCGCCGCGATAGTCGATGGTGCCCTTGGTCACTTCGCCGCGCTCGGCGTGGAGCAGGTTCGAGATGGCCTTGAGCGTCGTGCTCTTGCCCGCGCCGTTCGCGCCGAGCAGCGCCACGATCTTGCCCTGCGGCACTTCCAGCGACACGCCCTTGAGCACGAGGATGACGTGGTCGTAAATCACTTCGATGTTGTTGACGCGCAAACTCGCTTCCATGCTGCCTGGCTCCGTAAGTCGCTCATACCGGCGCTGCGCCCCGGCCGTGGCACTCGCCCCCACCCGCCGCGCCAGCGCGGCGCGGGCGAGCGAGACCGTTCATTACATCTTGTAGCAGGCGGGCGTAATGCCCTTCTCCTTCGCGTACTGCTTGGCGGAGGCCTCGAACAGCGGGTGAATCAGCCGGCGATTGCCCTCGATCCAGTCCGAGACAAGCACCCACTTCGCGCCGTCCCATTGCTGGATGCGGACCTTGCCCGAGCCTTCGTGATCGGTGCAGCTCGTCTTGATGTCGGGCAGCAGGCCGGTGGCACCCAACGCCTTGAGCCGTGCCGCGTCAATGTTCAGATTCTCGAGCGCCCAGCGGACCTGCACCGGCGTCATCACCTTGCCCTTGCCGAACTTGTTCTGGGCCGTATTGAGCGCCTCGACCGTGGCCACCGCCGCCGACACGCCGCGGTTGTACAGCACCGAGCCGACCTTCGAGGGGTCCTGCATGTTGCCCTTGCCCGCGCCGTAGACGACCTTCTCGATGTCGGCGATGAGCGGCACCTGCTTGCCCGCGACGTTCCAGGTGGCGCTCATGTAGCCCTTGGCCGCCGGGCCCGCGGGGACCGTGTCCTCCTCCGAGCCGGCCCACCAGCTGCCGATGATCTTCTCGCGCGGATAGCCGACTTTCTGCGCGGCCTTGAGCGCGGTCTGATTCATCACGCCCCAGCCCCAGAACACCACGTAGTCGGGGTTCTCCTGACGAATGCGCAGCCACTGCGCGCCCTGCTCGTTGCCCGGGTGCGCGACCGGAATCTCGATCAGATTGAACTTGTGGATCTTCGACTCGGCCTGCATGGCCACGATCGGCTCCTTGCCGTATGCCGAGTCGTGATACAGGAACACGATCTTCTTGCCGTTGAGCGAGCCGCCGTTCTTGTCGGCGAGGAACTTGATGATGGCCGAGGCCTGCATCTGGTACGTCGTCACCAGCGGGAAGGCCCACGGGAACACGGTGCCGTCCACCGCGTCGGTGCGGCCGTACCCCATCATCACGAGCGGCACCTGGTCGGTCGCCGTCTTGTCGATGAGCGCATACGAAATGCCCGTGGCCATCACGTGATAGGCCGTGCCCTTGGTGACAGGGTTCTTGCCCTTCAGACGCTCGTAGCATTCCACGCCCTTGGCGTTGTTGTACTCGGTCTCGCACTCCTCCCAGGTCAGCTTGACGCCGTTCACGCCGCCGTTCTTCAGATTCACGTATTGCAGGTAGTCGATGAAACCGCCATAGAAGGACTGCCCGTTCGCGCCATACGGCCCGACGCGATAGTCCGCCAACGCGATGAACTGCTCGTTCGACTGCGCGAACGACGCGCTCATGCTCCCCATGCCGAGCAAGAGCGCCGTACCCAACGTGATCGCCAAGTGTTTCGTGTTCATGCTGTGTCTCCGTCTGTGGTTTTATTCATGGCAAGGCATACAAACGCCCCGGCGCGGCGCATGGCTCCCCATGCGCGCTGCCGGCGCGAAGTCAATGCGGGAAAGGCCAGATGCGCAGCTTCTCCTTGGCGATCTGCCAGAGCCGTGCGAGGCCATGCGGTTCGGCAATCAGGAAAAAGATGATGAGACCGCCGAACACCATCAACTGGATGTGGGAGACCGTCGCGTTGGTGAACGGCAGGTGCAGCACCGACGCGAGCGTGGGCAGCGCGCTGTCGAGCAGAATCGGCAGCAGCAGGATGAAGGCCGCGCCCAGGAAGCTGCCGAGGATGCTGCCCACCCCGCCGATGATGATCATGAACAGAATGCGGAACGACAGGTCGAGCGAGAAGCCGTCCGGCTCGACCGAGCCGAGATAGCAGTAAGCGTAGAGCGCACCGGCCACGCCGCAATAGAACGAGCTCACCGCGAACGCCATGAGTTTCACGCGCATGAGCGGAATGCCGATGACCTCGGCCGCCACGTCCATGTCGCGCACGGCCATCCACGCGCGGCCGATATGCGAGCGCACCAGATTCTTCGCGACCAGCGCCATCACGCTGACCACGCCGAGCACGAACAGGTACTTGCGCACGGGCGTGTCGATGTCCACGCCGAGGATCGAGATCTTCTGCGCCGTAATGACGCCCGACGAGCTGTTGTTCGACAGCCATGGGAATTTCGTCAGCACCCACAGCACGAAGAATTGGGCGGCGAGCGTGGCGACCGCGAGATAGAAGCCCTTGATGCGCAGCGACGGCAACCCGAATGCGATGCCGACGAGCGCCGCGCATATGCCGCCGAGCGCGAACGACCCGAGGATCGGCATGCCCTCGATACGCAACTGGAAGTTGTATGACGCGTAAGCCCCCACGGCCATGAACGCGGCAGTGCCCAGAGAGAGCTGCCCGGCGTAGCCGGTGAGCAGGTTCAGCCCGAGCGCGGCGAGCGAGAACACCAGGAACGGCACCAGGATGGCCGTGAGCCAGTATTCCGACGCCACCCACGGCAGCACCCCGAACGCGATCGCCAGGACCGTGCCGAGCGCCACGCGGTCCTGCCGGATGGGGAATATCTGGCTGTCGGCCTGATAGGACGTCTTGAACTGCCCGGCTTCGCGATAGAACATGTGTGGCCTCTGCTATGAATGCTTGTGCATGCGTGCCGATGGCTTCCCGCCGGGAAGCCGGCCGGATCAGACGCGATCGATATGCCGCTCGCCGAACAGCCCCTCGGGCCGGACCAGCAGGAACAGCAGCGCGAAGACATACGGGAACCAGCCCTCGATGCCGCCGAAGTTGCCGGTGAAATGGCTTTGCAGCAACTGCGGGATGTAGATCTCGGCCAGCTTCTCCGCCGCGCCGATGATCAGCCCGCCGACGATGGCGCCGGGAATCGACGTGAAGCCACCGAGGATCAGCACCGGCAGCGCCTTGAGCGCGGTCATCGTGAGCGCGAACTGCACGCCGTTGCGCGAGCCCCAGAGCATGCCGGCAACGAGCGCGACGAACCCCGACACGCTCCACACCACTACCCAGATGCGCTGCAGCGGAATGCCCAGCGAGAGCGCCGCCTGATGATCGTCGGCCACCGCACGCAGCGCGCGGCCGATGCTCGTCGCCTTGAAGAACAGCGCGAGCAGCGCGACGTGAACCGCCGCTATGCCGGCCGCCGCCAGATCGAAGCTGCTCACGAGCAGACCGGTCGAGTCCATGATCGAGGCAATCGGCTCGTCGACGATACCCAGCGGCAGCGCACGCACCTCGTTGCCCCACAGCAGCGGCGCGAGCCCTTCGAGAAAAAACGACAGGCCGATGGTCGCCATGAACAGCGTGATCGGCGACTGGTTGACCAGCTTGCGCAGCACGAAGCGCTCCGTTGCCATGCTCACGAGCACCATGACCACGAACGCGCCGAGCGCCGCGGCCCAAAGCGGCAGCCCGTGCTCCATCAGCCCGACCACGGAAAGCGCTGCGAAATACACCATCGCCCCCTGGGCGAAGTTGAATACGCCGGAGGCCTTGAAGATCAGCACGAAGCCGAGCGCAACGAGCGAGTACATCACGCCCGAGAGCAGCCCGCCAATCAGGATTTCCAGAAAGAACTGCATCGATGTCTCCCTATCGCGAACACGAAGCCGGGCGGCCGCGGCCGCTCACGCCGCGGCGGCCGCGCCGTGCGCTGCGCCCAGATAGGCGCGGATGACCTCCGGGTCCGAGCGAACTTCGCCCGGCGCGCCGTCGCCGATTTTCTTGCCGTAATCGAGCACCACCACGCGATCGGAGATGTCCATCACCACGCCCATGTCGTGCTCGATGAGCACGATGGTCGTGCCGAACTCCTCGTTGACTTCGAGAATGAAGCGACACATGTCGCGCTTCTCCTCGAGGTTCATGCCCGCCATCGGCTCGTCGAGCAGCAGCAGCTCGGGCTCGGCGGCCAGCGCGCGGGCGAGCTCGACGCGCTTTTGCAGCCCGTATGGCAGACGGCCGACCGGCGTTTTGCGAATGTGCTGGATCTCGAGGAAATCGATGATCTCCTCGACCTTCTCGCGATGCGCCATTTCCTCGCGCCGGGCGCGTCCCCACCAGACGGCCGTGGCGAGCAGGCCGGAGCGCATCTGCGTGTTGCGCCCCGTCATGATGTTGTCGAGCACGCTCATGCCCTTGAACAGGGCGATGTTCTGGAACGTGCGCGCCACGCCCTGGCGCGCGGCTGCCGTCGGATGCATGCGCTGGCGAACCTGCCCGCGAAACACGATGGTGCCCTGCTGGGGGTGATACACGCCGTTGATCACGTTGAGCATCGAGCTCTTGCCCGCGCCGTTCGGCCCGATGATCGCGCGGATCTCGTGCTCGAGGACGTTGAACGAGATGTCGGTCAGCGCCTTCACGCCGCCGAACGACAGGCTGATGTGCTGCAGGTCGAGCAGTACGTCGCCGGTCTTGCGTCTGTCATTGCTGCTGGTCGTGCCGTTCATGCCAACTCCCGCGAATTCGCTGCGGCTCGGTGCCGATGAAGGGGGACGCCGCTCACGTCAGGCCGCGCAACGCAAGCGCACAGGCGCAGGATCGTCGGCCGGGGAGCGAGCGCCGATCACGCGCGCCGCATGGATGGCGAGCGTGGCGCTCACGCTGCCCTCGCGACCGTCCTCGAACTTCACGCGCGTCTGCACGTACTGCGAGGTCTTGCCGGTGTAGAGCGCGTCGATCAGCACCTCGTACTTCTGCGCGATGAACGCGCGGCGCACCTTGCGCGTGCGAGTGAGTTCGTCGTCGTCCGGATCGAGTTCCTTGTGCAGAATCACGAAGCGATGGACCTGCGCGGCGGCAAAAGCCGGCTCGCGCGCCAGATCGGCATTCACCTGCTCGATGCAGCCAAGAACGAGTTCCGCCACGCGCGGGTGGGTGGCCAGGTCGATATAGCCGGCGTAGGCCAGATTCTGGCGCTCGGCCCAGTTGCCCACGGCGTCCATGTCGATGTTGATGAACGCGCAGACGTTATCGCGCCCGTCGCCGAAGGCCACCGCTTCCTTGATGTACGAGAAGAACTTGAGCTTGTTCTCGATGTATTTCGGCGCGAACAGCGAGCCGCAGGCGAGCTTGCCGACATCCTTGGCGCGGTCGATGATGCGAAGATGCCCGTCGGCGTCGATGATGCCGGCGTCGCCGGTGCGGAAGTAGCCCGCTTCGTCGAGTGCTTCGCGTGTGGCGTCCGGGCGCTTGTAGTACTCCTTGAGCAGTCCCACGCCGCGCACGAGCACTTCGCCGTTCTCGGCAATCTTGATTTCCATGCCCGGCGCGACCGGCCCCACGCTGTCGAAGCGTACCTCGCGATCGGGCTGCAGGCAGACGTAGGCGCATGTCTCCGTCTGCCCGTAGAACTGCTTCAGATTCACGCCGATGGCGCGGTAGAAGCGGAACAGGTCCGGGCCGATGGCCTCGCCGGCGGTGTACGCCGTGCGGATACGGCTCATGCCGAGCGTGTTGCGCAGCGGGCCGTACACGCACAGATTGCCCAGCGCGTACTGCAGCCGGTCGACGAGCGGCACCGGGCGTGCGTCGAGCACGGCCGCCCCGCAACGGTTCGCCACCGCCATGAAGTGCGAGAACATTCTGCGCTTCAGGCGGCTCGCGTCCTCCATGCGGATCATGACCTGCGTGAGCACGTTCTCGTACACGCGCGGTGGCGCGAAGTAGTACGTCGGCCCGATCTCGCGCATATCGGTGGCGATCGTGTCCGGCGACTCTGGGCAGTTGACGGTGAAACCCGCGACCAGCGCCTGCGCGTAGGAGAACAGATGGTCGCCGACCCAGGCCATCGGCAAATACGACAGCACTTCGTCGCCCGGGCCGAGCCGGTCGAATTCGCTGCCGTGCCGGGCCGCGCCGATCAGGCCGGCGTGCGAGTGGCATACCCCCTTGGGCTTGCCCGTCGTGCCGGACGTGTAGAGGATCGTTGCCGTGTCGTCGGGCGAGACCGCGGCCACCGCGTCGTCGAAGTAGCGCGGGTGCTGCGCGTCGAACGCGCGCCCTTGGGCGAGGGCGGCGTCATACGATTGCAAGCCTGCGGCGTCGTAGTTGCGCAGCCCGCGCGGATCCTCGTAGATGATGTGCGACAGACGCGGCACGCGCTCTCGCAGCTCGAGCAGCTTGTCGACCTGCTCCTGGTCTTCGGCGATGACGAAGTCGATCTCGGCGTCTTCGAGCACGTGGGCCATCTCGGCGGCAACGGCGTCCTGATACAGCGGCACCGCCACGCCCCCGAGCGCTTGCGCCGCGGTCATTGCCCAGTACAGCCGAACGCGGTTGTTGCCGACGATGGCCAGATTGTCGCCGCGCCGGAAGCCCGCGGCGGCGAGCGCGCACGCGAGCATGCGCACTTCGTGCGCGGCTTCCTGCCAGCTCCAGCACTGCCAGATCCCCAGGTCTTTTTCCCGATAGGCGATCTCGGCGCCTCGTGTGGCCGCATGCGCCAGCAACAAACGCGGGAAGGTGGTCCGCTCGTGCATGCCTGTCTCCTGTGTCTCGCCACGTTTCGACGTCCGTCGAGGGGCAGTGGCGTGGCTCGGTCGGCGCGCGTGCGCGTAGCACGCTGCTGATGCGTTTCGCGTCGGCAAACGACGCACTGTTCTTGTGGTACTGCCCTGTAGTCCTGCCTTGTGGTCCTGCCTGGTGGTCCTGCCTTGTGGTCCTGCCTTGTGGTCCTGCAGTACGGCGCGACGGCTATGCCGGACAGCGGGCAGCTTCTATACTTGTGCTTCGGCGCCGTGCTTGCGCGCCAAGCGTGCTGTGTCTCGTCGTTGTCCGGCAAGGCGAAGATACCTCATGGCCCACGGCGGATTTGTCACCCGGATGACAATCGAGGGAAAATCCCTATATGTCGCTCGAAACCCTGTTGCAGCGCAGCGCGTGGGCGCAAGGGCTGACGCCCGAGCAGCGCGAGCGCGTGGTGTCGGAGATCCAGGTCCGCCCCGTCGAGAACGGCGGCTACGTCTGCCGCAAGGGCGACCCTACCGACGCCTGGTTCGGCGTCATCGAGGGTCTGGTGAAAATCACGACCGTGTCGGCCAGCGGCAAGTCGGTCACCTTCACGGGGGTGCCGGCCGGCGCCTGGTTCGGCGAGGGGTCGGTGCTCAAGCACGAAATCCGGAAGTACGACGTCATGGCGCTGCGCGACTCGGTGCTCGCCCACATGCCCATCGCCACGTTCGACTGGTTGCTCGATACCAGTATCCCGTTCAACCGCTTTCTTACGCTGCAGCTCAACGAGCGCCTGGGGCAGTTCATCGCAGCCGTCGAGCACGAGCGGCTGCTCGACACGGACGCGCGCGTCGCCCGTTCACTGTCGTCCATGTTCAATCCGAACCTCTATCCGTCGGACGACAACACCGTGCAGATCTCGCAGGAAGAGCTGAGCTATCTCGCGGGCGTGTCCCGCCAGCGGGTGAATCTGGCGCTCAAGGTGCTGGAACAGGCGGGCCTCGTGAAGGTTGACTACGGCGTGCTGACGATTCTGGACCTCGAAGGGCTGCGCGAATTCGGGATGTGACGGCCGGGGTTCGCCGCCCTGCCCACCCAAGGCAGCGCCGCCCTGCCCCCCTAAGGCAGCGCCGCCCTGCCCCCCTAAGGCAGCGCCGCCCTGCCCCCTAAGGCAGCGCCGCCCTGCCCCCTAAGGCAGCGCCGCCCTGCCCGCCTAAGGCAGCACCGCCCCTTCGAAGCCCCCGCCCGCGCGTGCGATCACCACGCGATCCTTGCCGGAGCGCTTGGCGGCATAGAGCGCGCCGTCGGCCAGCGCCAGCCAGGCCGTCGGCGAACCGAGATCGGGCTCGTAGTTCGCCAGCCCGACGCTCAGCGTCACCGCGCCGGACGGGTCCAGCCCGCGCGTCGCTTCGGCAAACGCCGCGCGCACCCGCTCGAGCTTCTTGCGCGCCTTTTCGGCGGACTGCCCCTCGAACAACACGCAGAACTCGTCGCCGCCATACCGGCCACTGATGTCCTGAGCACCGAGTTGGTTCGCCAGCACACCGGAGAGCATGCGAATCAGCGAATCGCCTTGCAGGTGCCCGTGCACGTCGTTGATCTCCTTGAAGCCGTCGATGTCGATGAGCGCGATGCTCGCCGGACCGGTGCACCCGACACGTCCGACGCGCCCGACACGCCTGTCGGTGTAACAGGTCGTGAGCGCGCGCATCCAGGAGCGCCGATTGAGCAGCGAAGTGAGATCGTCCTGCTCGCTGATGCGCCTTAGCGTCCGCTCGCTTTGCGTGAGGCGTTTCGCGAGCCGGAAGCTCGTGAGACCGACGAGCGTGGGATAAACCAGCAGCAGCGGCAGGCTCGCGAGCAGTTCAGGCAGCGCGATGGTCGCCCTGAACGAGAAGCCGAGGACCGCGCCCGCGAGCACGCCGCCACAGAGCATTGCGAGCACGCCGTCGCGCAACAGGCGATAGCCGCCTGCCGACGCGTTGTGCATCAGCAGGACGGACACGAGCACCGCCGAGGGCACGCCGCTGAACTGCATGGCGACCACCCAGCCGCCGCCGAACGCGGAATCGCATAGTAGATTGCGCCGCTCGGCCGCGATCGGGTCGGACGACGACATGGCGATGGCATGCGCGAATGCCGGCCACAGAAACGCGTTGAGCGCCCAGACCCCGTAGCCGAGATGTCCGAACGGGTGCGAGCCGCCGGCATGCCGGATCGCCGTGAAGACGGTGACGGCGCTCAGCGCGCAGCCCAGGCTTCGCAGTCCCAGCACGCGGCGCGAGAAGTCCCGCCCCCGTTGGGTCGAGGAGCGTGGCAGCGGGTAGGTCGATGGGTCCTTCATGTCGCCGGATTGGGAGGCGTGCTCGGGAACGGCCCGGGGGGCGAGCCGCGCGATGAAACGTCGCGGCCTGTGCGCCGCCACGCGCATTATGCCTGCGCACCGCTCGCGCTGCGCATGTCCCGAAAACAAAAGGCCTGCGCACGTCCGCAGGCCTTTTGTTTTCGGGACGCGCGGCGCGCCGACACGCCGCTCGTCTCGTCTCATCTCATCGCGTCGGTCATTTCGCGGCCGCGATCACGGCGATCTCCACGAGCAGATCGGGCGCGGCCAGGCGCGACTCGACGGTCGCGCGCGTCGGCGTGTTGCCCGGGCTCGTCCAGGCGTCCCACACGGCGTTCATGCCGGCGAAGTCGGACTCGATGTCCTTGAGCCACACCTGCGCCGACAGCAGGCGCGACTTGTCGATGCCGGCGTCCTTCAGATAGCCGTCGATCTTCGCCAGCACCTGCTGCGTCTGACCCGTGATGTCCTGGCTGCGATCGTCCGCGGTCTGGCCGCCGATGTAGACCGTCCCGTTGTGAACCACGACCCGGCTCATGCGTGCGTTGGTGTGATGGCGTTGAATATCGCTCATTGACTACGTCTCCAAAAAGTTCTCTACGTCAAACAAAAAAGGAAGCAGACCGGGATGCCCCGGAGATTGCGCCTACTTGGGAAAGCCCGCCCGCTCGCTCTGAAACGCCGGCGTCTCGACCGCATTCGCCAGCTCGCCGAGCGTGACCGGCTTGATCGGCGGCCGAATCCGGTAGTAGCCGACTTCGGGCACCGCACACCCTTGCGCCTGGGCCAGCAGTTCGGCGACCGTCTGGCCGCACAAGCGCCCCTGGCACGGCCCCATGCCGCAGCGCGAAAAACTCTTCGTCTGGTTCGGGCCCACACAGCCGAGCGCCGCCATCTTGCGCACGTCGCCGGCCGTGACCTCCTCGCAGCGGCAGACGATGGTGCTGTCGTCGGCCGGCGCCCGAAACGCCTCGGCCGGCCGATAGAGCGCATCGAGGAACGGACGGATCGCCGTGTGCGCGCGGAGCTCGCGGCGCAAGGTGAGCGCGCGCGAGTCGCGTTGGGTTGCGTCGAGCTTGCCCAGACGCGTCGCCGCCTGCAGCGCGGCAAGCCGCCCCGACGGCTCGGCCGCGAGCGCACCTGCGATGCCGGCCCCGTCTCCCGCGACGAAAATGCCCGGCAGGTTCGTCTCGCCCCATGCGTCAGTGCGCGCGCGCCAGCACAGCTGCGCCTCGTCCCAGACATGCTCGCAGCCGATCGAGCGCGTGACCTGCGTGTTCGGAATCACGCCCTGATGCAACAGCACCATCTCGGTGTCGATGCGCGAGGTGCGGCCGTCCACGACATACTCCACGGCCTCGGCGCGCGTCTGTCCGACCACCCGCAATGCTCGCACCTGCTTCACGTGCTCCACGCCGGCCGCACGAATCGCGCGAAGCAGCCTGAAGCCCTTCATGAGATAAGACGGTGCGCGCAGCGCGCCGCCGACATGGCGCAACGCCTCGCGTCGCCCGCTCGCTTCGGCCGTGTCGAGAATCGCGCGAACCGGCACCCCGGCGTTGATCAGCTGCCATGCGAACAGATAGAGCAACGGCCCGCATCCGGCCAGCACCGCCGGCGCCTGGGGCACGAGCGCGGAAGCCTTGAGCAGCGTCTGCGCCGCGCCCACGCCCATCACCCCAGGCAGCGTCCAGCCCGGAATCGGGAATGGGCGCTCCTGCGCGCCGGTCGCGAGCACGATGGCGCCCGCTTCGATCTGCAGCGTGCCGCCGCCCGGGCTCTGCCGCGTCACGCACACGCGCCGGTCGGCGCCGATCTGCCAGGCGAGCGTTTGCGGCCAGTAAGCGATGTCCTGCGCGCAGAACGCATCGACGAGCGTGCGGCCGCGCAGGTAGTCCGCCCCGAGCACGCCGGGGTCGGCCAGCGGCGAGCGGCTCACGCTGCGATAGATCTGTCCGCCGGGCAGCGCGTTCTCGTCGATGACGAGCGGCGCGAGCCCATGACGCTTCGCTTCGAGCGCCGCGGCCAGTCCGGCCGGGCCGGCGCCCACAATCAACAGGTCGACGCGCTTTGCACTCATGCCACACTCCTCGCGCCGTCCATGCGGCGCAGCTGCATGCCTTCGCGCACAGGCGTCATGCAGCCCTGGCGGTTCGGCACACCGTCGATTTCCACCAGACAGTCGAAGCACACGCCCATCATGCAGAACGGCGCGCGCTCGCTGCCCGTCACGGGAGTGGTGCGGCAGGCCGTCACGCCGGCGAACAGCAGCGCGGCGGCCACATTCATGTCGCGCGGCACATCGACCGGCGCGCCCTCGATAAACACGCGCACGGTCGCACCATCCTGGCGCGCCAGCGACTTAAGCAGCGAAACGTTTGGCATAGAACTGATCCAGAAGCGCGGGTCGCGCAGCGCCGAGAATCCACGGCGCGATGGTTTCACAATGTGCGGCGGCAAGCGTCACGCCGCTGTGGCAGGTCGCAAGGAAGGCGCCGGGGCAGGCTTCGGACGCCTCGTAGATGGGCAACCCGTCGGCCGTCATCACGCGCAGTGCCCCCCACGCGCGCACGACGCGCACGTTCCTGAGCAGCGGGAACGGGGCAATGCCGCGCCGCGCGATGTCGGCCAGCACGTCGGGCGTGACGCCGTCGTTGAAGCCCACGTCCTCGGCCGAGTCGCCCAGCATGACCGAACCCTCGACGGTCTGGCGCACGTAGATGGTGGGGTAGGCGAGAAACGGCCTGACGCGCTCGGTCACGAGGATCTGACCGCGCAGTGGCTTGACCGGCGCGCTGAGTCCGACCATCGGCGCGAGCTCGCGGTTGCCCAGGCCGGCGGCCAGCACCACGCGTCCGGCGTCGATCGTCGCGTCGCCCATCTTCACGCGAAACGCGCCGCCCACGGGCCGGATATCGGTCACGCGCACGTTGGGCGCATATTCACCGCCCGCCTTCTCGAAGGCGTCGAACAGCGCGCGCAGCGTGTACAGCGGGCTTACGTGACCGTCGTTGGGCGAATAGATGGCGCCCGCCACGTCGGGCCCGATGGCCGGCAGACGTTCGGCAAGCGCGTCGTGATCGAGCACCTCGTAGCGCAGCGCCGGCTCGGCTGCCTGCAACTGGCGCATGCTCTCGACCTTGACGGCAAGCTCTTCGGGCGTTTGCGCGATGTTAAAGCCGCCCGGACGCTGAAAGCCGACCGACACGCCGGTCTTCGCGAACAGCTCGTCGGCAAAGCCCTGCCAGGTGTTGGCCGAATGCAGCGACCAGCGCGCGTAGTTGGTGCAGGTCGAGCCTTTGCCCTGCACCCAGACCAGCCCGAAATTGCCGCGTGCGGCCCGCAGCGAATTGTCCTCGCCGTCGCACACGAGCACGCGTTGCCCGCGCTTGGCGAGCCCGTAGGCAATCGCCATGCCGACGAGGCCGCCGCCGATGACGGCGATATCGTATGTCTTTTGCATGTTTCAGTGATTTCCAACCAGAACCTTGTTGAGCCCGTAGATGCGATCGAGCACCAGCATGACCGCCAGCGTGAGCCCGATGAGCAGTGTCGAGATCGCCGCGACGCTCGGGTCGACCGTCTCGCTCATGTTCATGTAGATGCGCACCGGCAGCGTGATCGTGGTGGGCGAGGTCACGAAGATGGTGGCGGTGAGTTCGTCGAAGCTGTTGATGAACGCCAGCACCCAGCCGCCAGCCACGCCCGGCACGATCGCCGGGAGCGTGACGCGCCGGAAGGTTGTCCAGCGGCCTGCGCCCAGCGAGCGCGCCGCGCGCTCGGCCTCGTCGGCCTGGCCCGCCAGCGCGGCCATGATGAGCCGCAGCGCATACGGGAAAATCAGCAGCGCGTGGCATGCGACCAGGCTCACGAACGAGCCGCCCATGTCGAGCAGCGTGAACAGGCGCAGAAATGCAATGCCGAGCACCACCGGCGGAATCATCAGCGGCGAGAGCAGAAACGAATTGATGGCGTCGCGCCCCGGGAAGCGATAGCGCGCGAGCCCCATCGCCGTGGGCACCGCCAGCGCCGTGGACACCGTAGCCGAGCTCACGCCGAGCCACAGGCTCGTGCGCAACGCCGACTGGAAGTCCTCGTCGCTCATGAGCGACGTGAACCAGCGCAACGAGAAGTGCCGCGTCGGAATCGAGAGGAAATTGTCCGGCGTGAACGCGACCAGGCACACCACCACCAGCGGCGCGAGGATGAAAACGAGGAACAACGCGTGGAACGCGAGTGCGGCCGCACCGTTGCGATCATGCTGAGTCATATGCGCTCCTTCTCCCCTGGTTCAGCCGAGACGGCGCGTGAAGCGCTTCTCGAGAGCGCGGTTGTAGCCGCTGATGATGGCCACGTTCACGACGAGCAGCACGATCGCGATGGCCGCGCCGAGCGGCCAGTTCAGGGTGCCGAGGAATTCGTCGTAGGCGGTGGTGGCCACGACCTTCAGACGCCGTCCGCCAATGAGCGCCGGTGTCGCGAAGGCGCTCGCCGTGAGGGCGAACACGATGAGACTGCCCGACAGGATGCCCGGCGTGATCTGGGGCAGCACGACGCGCCACATCACCGTGGCGCGGCCCGCGCCCAGCGAGCGAGCGGCGTTGGCCACGGCCGGATCGAGCCGCGTGAGCGAGGTCCACACCGAGAGCACCATGAGCGGCACGAGCACGTGCACGAGCGCCACCGTGACCGCCCCCATCGTGAACAGCATCTGCAGCGGATGATCGATCAGTCCCAGCCGGGCGAGCACGGTGTTGACGAGCCCCTCGCGGCCGAGCAGGATCGACCAGCCCAGCGTGCGCACGACGACCGAGATCAGCAGCGGGCCGAGCACCAGCACCAGGCACAGCGAGCGCCACGGATCGCGCATGCGAAACAGGAAGTACGCCTCGGGCACGCCGACGAGCACGCACAGCAGCGTAACGCCCGCCGAGAGCAGCAGCGTGCGCAGAAAGATTTCGTAGAAGTAGCTGTCGGTCAGAATGTCGACGTAATGCTGCAGCGAGATCGTGGGCAGCACGCCGCCGAGGTTCGCGTCGAAGCCATGCAGGCTCAGCACGAACGTGAGCACGAGCGGCACGGCCAGCAGCACGATGAAGTAGAGCGTCGCCGGCACGACCAGCGCCCATCCGGCCCGACGATGCCGGGCCGCTTCAGGCGACATCGCGCGCACGGCCTTCATGTCCGGCATGGCGGCCGCTTCGGTAGCGCCCGGCGAGCCCGGTCTCGATGTTGCGGCGTTCATGCGCCCTCCTGCACGAGACGCAGCGCATCGTCGGCCCAGTCGAGGCCTACCGCGTCGCCATCGTTGGCGGCCGCCGCGCCGTCGTTTGCGACGAGCACGCGCAGCTCGCCCAGCGCCGTGCTCACGGTGAAAACCCAATGATTGCCGTGGAAACTGCGCTGGCCGACGCGTCCGGCCACGCGCCCTGCCGTGGCGGACGTCAGGCGAATGCGCTCGGGCCGCAGGCTGAAGGTGGCCGTGCCCGCACGACTCGCATGCGAGGGCAGGCGCGCGCCGGGCGAGACGGCGAGCCGGTGCCCGTGCGCGTCGAGCACGGCGACGTCGCCGCGCACGTCAAGCCGGCCCGTGATGAGATTGGTCTGACCGATGAAGTGCGCGGCGAACGTGGCGCGCGGATCTTCGTACACGTCGTGCGGCGTATCGATGCGCACCACGCGCCCCATGTTGAGCAGCACCACGCGGTCGCTGATCGCGAGCGCCTCGGCCTGATCGTGCGTGACCATGATGGTGGTGGTGCCGACCTTGCGTTGAATGGCGCGCAGTTCGTCCTGCATCTGCTCGCGCAGTTTCGCGTCGAGATTCGACAGCGGCTCGTCGAGCAGCAGCACGGGCGGCGCGATCACCAGCGCACGGGCGAGCGCCACACGCTGGCGCTGGCCGCCCGAGAGCTCGCGCGGGTAGCGCTGCGCGTGCTGGCCGAGATGCACCAGCTCGAGCGCTTCGCGCACACGCCGCTGTTTGGCCGCGGCGTCCACGCGGCGCATGTCCAGACCGAACGCCACGTTCTGTGCAACGCTCATGTGCGGGAACAGCGCGTAGCTCTGGAAGACGATGCCGAGCCCGCGCTTTTCCGGAGGCACCGGCGTGAGATCGCGGCCTTCGAGCAGAATGCGCCCGACGCTCGGCGCGACGAAACCGGCAATCATCTGCAACGTCGTGGTCTTGCCGCAGCCCGACGGGCCGAGCAGCGAGATGAACTCGCCCTGTGCGATCGACAGATCGACGCCTTCCACGGCCACGGTCTCACCGAAACGCTTGCCGAGTTGTTCGAGACGCAAATATGGGGTGCTCATGACGTTTGTCATCTCCTGCGCGCGGTTCGGTCAATCAACGTTCGATCTGGCGGTTCCAACGCTGCGTCCAGTCGGCGCGCTTGGCGTTGACCACGTCCCAGTCGACGCGCACGAGCTTGTCGATCTGCGCCGCCGACGGCACGCGCGAGGCCACCGCCATCGACAGTTGCGTCTTGCGGTTGGACGGCGCCACGCCCTGACTTTCGGCGAGTACGGCCTGCGTCTGCGGCGAGAGGATCGTCTGCACGAACTTCTGGGCAAGCGCGTCGTTGGCCGACTTGTTGACTACGCACATGCCCATGCCGAGCGCCACGGCGCCCTCCTTCGGATAGACGAACTCGACCGGAATGCCCTGCTGGCGCAGCGCCTGCACGCGGCCGTTGCCCCACACGGCGAGCGCGACTTCGTCGGCCTGGAACAGTTCGGCGATCTTGCCCGGCGACGGATCGAACGACAGCACGTTCGGTGCGATCTTCTCCATCTCTCGAAAGCCGGGGTCGATGTTGGCGTCGCTGCCGCCGTTGAGCTTCGACTCGACGAGCAGCGCGTGCAGGCCGTAGGTGTTCTTGATGCTCGGCATCACGAGCTTGCCCTTGTACTTCGGATCGGACAGCTCCTTCCACGAACTCGGCGCCGGCCACCCCTTCGCCTGGAACAGGCGCGTGTTGTAGGCGATGCCCGTCGCGATCAGGCCGGCTGCCACGGCGCTGTCGTTCTTGAACTTCGCGATGTCGTACAGATCGTGATAGACCGGCGCGTCGGCGAGCTTGCCGCAGAAGCCCATCTGGATCGCCTGGTACATCGGACCGTCGTCGAGGAAGACCACGTCCATGCCGGCCTTGCCCTTTTGCGCCTGGAGCTTCGCGAGCGTCGTCGTCGAGTCGCCCGGCACGATCACGACCTTGGTGCCCGGATTGGCCCGTTCGAAGCCGGGAATCACGTCCTTCTTGAGCATCTGTTCGAACGAACCGCCGTAAGCGCCCACATACAGCGTGGTGTCGGCCTGGGCGGCGGTCGCGCCGAACACGAGCCCGGCGCAGGCGGTAACGAGGGCGGCGCGGCCCACCTTGCGAAGCATTTGGGGAACGACAGTCTTCATCGGAAAGCTCCTTGCGTGTTGCGGTGTTATGTGATGTTATGGCCCGGCATTACGAGAAAAACTCAAACATTTGCGTTGTTTTCGTAGGGTCATTTTCGACACACTCACGGTCAAATCACATTTTTTTACCCACCCATACAAAAATGTTATGGAGTGGAATGGCGAGGCTTCGATGAAAATCCGGCAACTGGAGGCATTTCGGGCGCTGATCCTGCGCCAGACGGTCACGCGGGCCGCCGAGATGCTGCACGTTTCGCAACCGGCGGTCACGCGCCTGATCAACGACCTGGAAGCCGACATAGGGTTTGCCCTATTCGACCGGATCAACGGGCGGCTGAATCCGACGCCCGAGGCACTCGTGCTGTTCGAGGAGGTGGAGCGCTCGTTCGCGGGGATCGACCGGATCGCGCAGACGGCCGAGCAGATCAAGTCGCTGCGGCGCGGTTCGCTGCATATCGCCGGGGCGCCGGCGCTGGCGCTGGAGTTTCTGCCCACCACGCTCACCGGCTTCATGCGCGAGCACCCAGGCGTGCGCACCACGCTGCTCGTCCACGCGTCGAGCAACGTGGTCGACATGGTCGTGGGCCGGCGGTGCGACGTCGGCTTCATCGCGCACCCGCTCACGCACGCGGGGGTGAACATCGAGACGCTGCATCGCGCGCCGATGCGCTGCATCCTGCCGCACGGCCATCGTCTCGCCGATCGCGACGTGATTTACCCCGAGGACCTGCGCGACGAGTCGTTCGTGTCGTATCCGAAGGAGTTCGACGGGCGGATGTACATCGACAGCATCTTCGCCGAGCGCCGGATCGATCGCGTGATGAGCGCGGAGTCGCAACTGTCGGCGGCCATCTGCGTGCTGGTCGAGCACGGCGCGGGGGTGTCGATCATCGACCAGGTGACGGCGAAGTACGCGGCCGGACGCGTCGTCGTCAAGCCGTTCGAGCCGACCATCCTGTCGGGCTTTTCGCTGGTCACGTCGAACCAGCATCCGCCCTCGCAGCTGGCCAAGGCCTTCGTCGAGTACACCAAGCAGCGCATGCTGGCGCTCTTCCCGGGGTAAACGTTAGTTCCTCCCAGCAATAGAGAAGGTGGCAAACGCTCCTAATTGTGCGTTTTTGCGCGGCACTACCATGACTTCACCGCGACTGTGTTTGCGGGCGATATCACGATTCTCAGGAGACATGGCAATGCTTCACGACCTTCCCGCGCGCGCCGACACGGTGCACTGGGGCTACTTCAATGCGGCGCAAAAACCGGTGCTGACCGTCAAGAGCGGCGATTTCGTTCGCGCCGAGGCGCTCACCCATCACGCCGGCGACGCGCCCGATCTCATGATGGACGCCGCCGTGCGCGCCGTCTATGACACGATTCCCCACGAGGACCGCAACCCCGGCGTGCACATCATGACGGGGCCCATCTACGTGGAAGGCGCGAAGCCGGGCGACATGCTCGAAGTCCGCTACCTTCAGATGATCCCGCGCTTTCGCTACGGCGCGAACGTCGCCGCTCACTGGGGCCAGCTCTACGACGACTTCCAGAAAGAGCGCGTGACGATCTACGAGCTCGACGATCGATCGAACACCGCGCACGCCCTGTTCGCCTTCGACTATCCGGGCAAGCTGACCACGCCGGGCAAGGTGGTCGATCACCGCGAATGCTGCAAGCAACCCGCGCTCGCCGGCGTGCGGGTGCCCGTGCGTCCGCACCTGGGCACCGCGGGCGTGGCGCCCGATGCGACCGGACGCGTGAGCACCGTCGAGCCGGGGCTGCATGGCGGCAACATCGACAACTGGCGCATCGGCGCGGGCGCGACGATGTACTACAAGGTCCAGGTCGACGGCGGCCTCTTTTCCATCGGCGACCCGCACATCTCGCAAGGGGACGGCGAAATCAGCGGCACGGCCATCGAGGCGTCGCTCAACGTGCTGTTCCAGATCGTGCTGCGCAAGGACTTCACGTTCCCGTCGCCGTTGCTGGAGACGCCGGACTGCTGGATCGTCCACGGCTTCCATCAGGATTTGGACGAGGCAGGCAAGAATGCCGCACGCGACATGATCGAACTGCTCACCGAGCAGCAGGGGCTCTCGCGCGACGATGCCTACTCGCTCATGAGCGTGGCGGCCGACTTCGGAGTGACGCAGGTCGTCGACGGCACGCAAGGGGTGCACTGCACAATGCCGCGCAGCCTGTTCCCGCCCAGAGCGTCAGACTCGTCGGACTCGTCGCAACCGACGGACTCGTCGGACCTGTCCGGCTCCGGCCGGAGCTCGGGCGCCTGACCCGGCACCGGCACGCGCCTGCATGGCAGGCGCTGCGTGCACCGAACGCCGGGCGCCCGCCGCCCGCACCACCCACTGGAGGTTTCGCATGCAATACGTCTACGTCGGGCGCACGGAGATCGTCGCCCTCATCGTCGGGCTGGTCACCGGCACGCTGTACTCGTGGCTCAACCTGCCCATTCCCGCGCCGAACGTGCTGGGGGGCATCTTCGCCATCATCTTCACGTATGCCGGCTATCTGATCGTGAACGTCTGGCGCCGCTCGGTGACGTTCGGCCGTCCGCCGGAACAAGGTTCGCTGCGCACGCGCGCGTCGTGAGGAGGCCATCATGGTAGAAATCACGTTGGGCGCCACCGAGCTGCAGGCCGCCGCCGTCGGGCTGGTGACGGGCGTCCTGTACACCAGCGTGCGCGCGCCGATTCCCGCGCCGAACGTGCTGGGCGGCATCTTTGCCATCGTTGGCACGTTCATTGGCTTCGTATTCGTGGCGGCGGTACGAGGCCAGTTGCACATCGGCTAGCGCACCCGCACTATGGACAACGTTCCCGGCGCGGCCCCGGGCTTCTCCACCCCACGCCGCGACCGGGGACGTTCGTCATCATCGAGGGAGACCCGCTTTGGACCGCGCGCATTTTTCCACCGAATCGTATGCTCACGATCAGCGCGGACCTGCCTGGCAGGCGCGGTTGCTCGACGCGCGTCTGCATTTCCGCTCGCCTTCGTCGCGCGAGCCCTTGCACGGCACCTTGCTCACGCACCGCACGCCCGGCGGCATCGAACTCTCGGTCATCGCGGCGACCCCGCAGATCGTGTCGGCCAAAGCCGGCGGCGAGCGCGGCTTTCTGGTGGTGATGTGGCTCGACGGCGAGGCGGAGCTCTCGTGCAACGGCAACAGCGAGCCGCTCGCTGCCGGCGACATTGCGTGCGTTCCCGGCAGCCAGAGCGCCGACTTCGTCGCAAAGACGCCGTTTCGCCTGATCTGCGTGCATGTGCGCCACGCGCTCATCGCCCCGCGCCTGGGCGGCACGCCGCCCGTGCATACGGGCAAGCTGCCCCCGAGCGTGGCGCCGCTTTTCGGCGGATTGCTCGGCGCTCTGGCCAGTCAGCTCGAAACCTTGCAGGCGTGCGGCCCGCAGGCGCTCGAGCCGGTCGAGAACGTGATCCTCGAATGTCTGGCCTCGGCGCTCGCGGCGGCCAAACCGCGGGCTGCTTCGGGGCTGTCGGCGTCGCGCGCCGTGGTGTTTGCGCGCATCTGTCACCGCATTCAGGCGCGTCTGGCCGAGCCTGACCTGTCGCTGTGCGCCATCGCGAAGGACGAGCACGTCTCGGATCGCTACCTGCGCAAGCTGTTCGAGGCCTCGGGGCAGAGCTTCTCGTCGTATCTGCGCCACAGCCGTCTGGAGCGCTGCTACGCGGATCTGCACAACCCCGCCTACGATCAGTTGCCGGTCTCGGACATTTGCTATCGATGGGGCTTCAACGACCCCTCGTACTTCAGCCAGGCGTTTCGCGAACGCTTCGGCATGTCGCCCAAGGCGAGCCGCGATCAGGCGCAGCGCGCTCGCGCACTGCCCGAGCGCTCGCGCATCTCGCGCGGACATCCCGACGTGCCCGCCAGTCTTGCACAACGCGCGTTGACGGCGGCAGGCCACGGGCATCGCGCGGCACACGCGGGCGCCGCAGCGCACGCGGCACGCGCGCATGGCAAGGCTCCCCACGACGCGGGACAGCACCACTATCTGCGCGCGACATGCGACACGGTGCATTGGGGGTATCTGAGCCATGATCTCGCGCCCGCGCTGACGGTAAGCTCCGGCGACACGGTCACCATCGAGACGCTCACGCAGCACGCCACCGATGATTGGGAGCGCATGGTCGAGGGCGATCCGGGCGCGCAGAGCGTATTCCACTGGACGGCCACGCAGAAAAACGTCGACCGACGCGGCGCCGGGCCGATGGATGCGTCGGTCTACGGGCGCGGTGCGGGCGAGGGCTTCGGCGTGCACATCTGCACCGGCCCCATCGCCGTCGAGGACGCCATGCCGGGCGACGTGCTGGAAGTGCGCATCCTCGATCTCTGGCCGCGGCCCAGCGCCAATCCCGCCCATGCGGGCAAGGCGTTCGGCAGTCATGCATCGACATGGTGGGGCTTTCATTACCAGGACATGCTCACGTTGCCGCGCGAGCGCGAAGTTGTCACCGTCTTCGAAATCGACTGTCACGGTGGCGGCGATGAAGAGCACGGCGGCCAGGCCGGCGCGGGTGGCGCGGGCGCTCATGGGGGCGCCCATGGCGGCAGTAGGAGCGGCGACGGCGTCGCGCGGGCGCTGTACAGCTTCCGCTGGACGCCGCAAAAGGATCCGTTCGGCGTGGTGCATCCGACTATCGACTACCCCGGCGTGCCGGTCGACCACGCGCGCATCACGAAGAACCATCGCACGCTCCGGCACGTGGAGATTCCACTGCGTCCGCATTTCGGCGTGCTTGCCGTGGCCCCGGCGCAGGACGGCCTCATCGATTCGATCCCGCCGTCGAGCTATGCGGGCAATCTCGATAACTGGCGGGTGACGCGCGGGGCAAGTGTATTTCTCAAGGTTGCGGTGCCGGGCGCATTGCTCTCGATCGGCGACCCGCATGCCTCGCAGGGCGACGCCGAGCTCGGCGGCACGGCAATCGAATGCTCGCTCACGGGCAACATCCAGTTGATCCTGCACAAGAAGGCGACGATCGCGCTCGACGCCCCGCACGCCGATCTGACCTACCCGCTGGTGGAAACGCCGACGGAATGGATCATTCACGGCTTCAGCTCGCCCAACCATCTGGCCGAACTCGGGCAGAAGGCGCAAAGCCAGATCTACATGAAGTCAGCGCTCGACAGCGCCCTGCGCGATGCCTTCCTCAAGGCTCGGCGCTTTCTCATGCAGGTGAAGCGGCTCACCGAAGACGAAGCCACGGCCATCCTGTCGGTGGCCGTCGATTTCGGCGTGACGCAGGTGGTCAACGGCAACTGGGGCGTCCACGCCATCATCCGCAAGGGAATGTTCAGGGATTGATCGGGCCGGGCAGGCCCGCGAAAATGCGCAAAATCGGCAAATCGCCAGCCGATACATTGGCGGCCAAGGAGCGCAAATGAAACCCGAGACCCGTATTCGTTATGCCGAGCGCATGGCCCCCGTTCTGCGCTGGCTGGCCGATCATCCCGATGCCGCCCCGGACCTCTGTCATCTGGCGGACCTGGCCTGCCTGTCGCCGTATCACTTTCATCGCGTCTATCGCGCGCTGATGGGCGAAACGGTGAACGCTTCGGTGCAGCGCATTCGGATGCATCGCGCGGCGGTCGCGCTTGCGGAGTCGGACGCTTCGATGCGTGTTGTGGCCTCGCGTGCCGGCTATGAATCGGACGCGGCGTTCAACCGGGCTTTCGGGGCGTTTTTCGGCATGCCGCCGGGACGCTACCGCAACACCCGCTCCGCACCTTTCGATCCTCAGGAGCCCGCCATGTATCCCATCGCCGTCGAATCATTCCCGTCCACCACCCTTGCCGTGATCGAGCACACCGGCAGCTATCAGGAAATCGGCCCCGTCTTCGCGCGCGTGTTCATGCTCGCGGCCGCCCACGGCCTCGCTCGGCCCGACGTCGCAGGCTTCGGCGTCTACTTCGACGACCCGGAGCAGGTCCCCACCGACAAATTGCGTTCGCTCGCCGGCGTGCCCGTCGCCGCCGACGCGAATCTCGGCGGGGGCCTCGAGCGCTTCGACATCCCGGCCGGGCGCTGCGCCGTGCTGACCTACACCGGCCCCTACAACGAGATGAGCCAACCGTATCAATGGCTCTTTTCGGAGTGGCTGCCCGCGAGCGGTCTCGAGCCCGCCGACTTCCCGATGTTCGAGCAGTACCTCAACGATCCTCGCTCGACGCCGCCGGCGCAGCTGCGCACCCGGATCTGCCTGCCGGTGAAGTGAGCGCGAGCAGGGCCTGTGCCTGCGCGCGCAGGTCTTGCGCCATGGGATGGAAGGTAAACGGTATCGCGTGCGCGAGACCGCCCAGCATCTTGCGCGAGCTGCGCGAATACGCCGGGTCGTAGTGCTTCGTGATGAGCGCTTCGAACAGCGCGCGGCGCTCGCCGCGCTCGAGCAGCGTGAGCCACTGCTCCACCACCGCGCGGCCATGCAGCGGCACGAGCTTGCGCAACTGCCCGCGAAAAGCGTCGGGATTCGCGAACAGATGCGCGTAGTCCTGCATCAGCAGATCGATACGTTCGGGCTGTGGCGCGCTCACCTCCACACAGCGCGTGCTGCGCATCGCCGTCATCAGCGATTCGGGCAGCGTAATGCGTCCGATGCGTCGGCTCTCGGCTTCGACGAACACCGCACGCGCCGGGTCGAAGCTGCGCAGCACGCCGATGAATGCCGTGTCGAACGACTTCTGCGATGGCTGCCGCGCGTCGGGCATCGCCCCGAGCAGCGAGCCCCGGTGCACCGCGAGCGCTTCGAGATCGAGCGTCTGCGCCCCCGCGTCGGCCAGGGCATGGAGCAGACGCGTCTTGCCGCTGCCCGTGTGCCCCGCGAGCACGATGAGCTCGAGTGCGGCGGGCAAGGTGTCGAGCTGCGTTACCACGTCGCGCCGGTAAGCCTTGTAGCCGCCTTCGAGCTGGCGCGCGCGCCAGCCGATCATGTTCATCCACACCGTCATGGACTCGGAACGCTTGCCGCCGCGCCAGCAATACACGAGCGGACGCCAGTTGCGGGGACGATCGGCGAAGGTGGTCTCCAGATGCGCCGCGATAGTGCGCGCGACCATGGCCGCTCCCACGCGCGTGGCCTCGAACGGCGACACCTGCGCGTACAGGGTGCCCACGATGACACGTTCTTCATTGCTGAGCACCGGCGCGTTGATCGCGCCGGGCATATGGTCCTCCTCGAATTCGAGGGGCGTGCGCACGTCGACGATCTCGTCGAATTCCCCGGCACGCGAGAGCGGTACGCGTAGCGAATTCATCGTGCCTCCGCCGCGAGCGGTGCGCAGTGCGCGCCATACGGCGTGCGCGACGTCGCCTGAGGCGCCATGGCGGCCCCGCGCACGCTGGCCCGGACTTTCGCGGCCCGGTCGATAATGCGTGTCGCCGCCTCGGCGTCGCCCTCGCCGCCCAGCGCCAGCGCGTAGTCGTCGAGCAGTTCGGCATAGACGTAGGGCGCCTTGCTCTCGGCTCCCGCGCGCTCGAGCGAGCCGACGGCACGGCCGAAGTACGTAGCCGAGCGCGCGTACTGGCGCTGCGCCAGCGACAGGCGCGCCAGTTCGATCAGCGCGGGATAGCGATAGCGTCCCGTCAGGATGTCGAGGTCGTAGGCAAGACTCAGTTCGCGCTCGGCTTCGGCATAGTAGCAGCCCACGCCGAGCGCTCGGCCGTAGTGCAAGTGCATGGCCGCGCGCTGTGCGGCCGGCCAGGCCGACTGGTCCGCCACGAGCACTGCCTGCCCGAAGGCGCGTCGCGCCGCGTCCCAGTCGCCGCGCACCTCGGCCGCGCCGCCTTGCGCGGCGTAATCGGGGCCCGGCGGCCCGGGCGGCGGCGTACTACAGCCGGCCGCCGTCAATACGGCGCCCAGCGCACAAGCGGCACTCAAACACGTCAGGGATCGGATCATCGGGAGGAACATCGCTACCAGCTATTTCGTGGCGCGGGACGCCTCCGCCCGCGCTCGCCCGACAGGATACACTTGGCGCGCCCCGGCGCGGCGCCATGCGATGCGGCGTGCCTTGCGAGCGCGGTCCAAAACCGCGATGATCGACCTCTGGCCGCCCGCGCCCCAAAAGGAGACATCACCATGCCCCGCAGCACCGCCGAAAAACGCGCCGCCTTTCGCGAACTCCATCTTGCCGGTTGCTTCGTCATCCCCAATCCGTGGGACGCCGGCAGCGCGAAATATCTCGAACACGCGGGCTTCAAGGCTATCGCGTCCACCAGCTCGGGCTTCGCGTGGTCCACGGGCCGCCCCGACAACGGCGTGACGCGCGAGACCGTGCTTGCGCACCTGCGCACGCTCGTCGAGGCGACCGACCTGCCGGTCAACGCCGACTTCGAAAACGGCTTCGGGCGCACGCCCGACGAGGTGGCCGAGAGCGTCAAGCTCGCGGTGGCGACCGGCGTCGCGGGCCTTTCCATCGAAGATTCGACGGGTGACGCCAACGCCCCGCTCTTTCCCATCGACGAAGCGCTCGCCCGCCTGCGCGCCGCGCGGCGCGCGATCGACGACGCCGGCGGCGACACCCTGCTCGTGGGCCGGGCCGAGAACTTCTTCGCCGGCGTGCCCGACCTCGAGGACGCCATCGCGAGGCTGCGGGCCTATGCCGCGGCCGGCGCCGACTGTCTGTACGCGCCCGGCATCCAGTCGGCCGAGCAGATTCGCGCCGTGGTCACCGCCGTGGCGCCCAAGCCGGTCAATGCGCTGATCGGGGCGACCTCTCCCTTCACGCTGCAGGATCTCGCCGACCTCGGCGTGCGCCGCGTGAGCGTGGGCGGCGCGCTCGCGCGCGCGGCATGGGGCGGCTTCATCCATGCCGCGCAAGCCCTCGCGCAGGGCCGTTTCGACGGTTTCGACGGCGCCGCCAGCGGCGCCACTCTCAACGGACTGTTCGGACAGAGGGTCTGACGGCCGCGAGCACGGCGGCCATGCGTGGGCATTGCATCGGCCTTGCACCACCCTTGGCAAGCGCGCGCGGGACAGCGGTATATGACCAGTGACTTTTCGTCGATGGACGCCGGCAGGGCGCGCCGGGACAATGCGTTACCGGCCGACGCACCGCGCTCGCCGCCCGTGGGATTCACGGCGCGCGCGGCATGCGCGGCGCCTCATTCGACGGAGTGTCCTCATGAATCAGCCCCTTCCCCCGGGCGCCGCGCACGACGCCTTTGCCATTCCCACGCCGCTTGGCGCACCGCTGCCCAGACCGCGCGTCTTCGATAGCGTCGAGGAGGAGCGCGCCGACCGGAAGCTGCGTCTGGCCGTCGCTTTCCGCATCTTCGCGCGCTTCGGCCTGGCCGAAGGCATCGCCGGGCACATCACGGTGCGCGATCCCGAGTTCCACGACCGCTTCTGGGTCAACCGCTACGCCCAGCACTTCTCGTCGATTCATCCGGACGATCTGATTCTCGTCGACGAAGCGGGCCGCCTGCACCACGGCGACGGCCCGGTCAACGCCGCGGCCATGGCCATTCACGCGGGCATCCACGCCACCCTGCCCCATGTGACGGCCGCCGCTCACACGCACACCACTTACGGCCGCGCCTTCTCGGCGCGCAACCGGGCGCTCGCGCCCATCAACCAGGAGGCATGCCTCTTCTTCGAGGACCATGTGCTGTTTCGCGGCGACGTGCTGGTGCTCGGCGCCGAGGAGGGCCGTCGCATCGCGCAGTCGATGGGCCACAAGCGTGCGGCCGTGCTGCTCAACCACGGCCTGCTCACGGTGGGCTCCTCGGTGGATGCGGCCGCCTATCGTTTCCTCGCGATGGAGCGCTGCGCGCAGGTGCAGCTGCTCGCCGAAGCCGCCGGCCCGATCGAGGTGCTCGGCGACGCCGAGGCGCGCGAAGTGCACCGGCTGCTCGGCTCGGATTACGTGGCCTGGCTCGGTTACCAGGGGCTTTACGAGCAGGTGCTGCGCGAGTGTCCCGACCTGCCGGCGCGATAGTCGTTCACGGCGCGGCGCAGCCACGTATCGAACTGACGCAGCGGCGCCCAGTCGCTGCGCTGCGCCGGCGTCGAATAGTAGATGGTCTGAGGATTGGCCAGCGTATGCGCATGCGCCTGCACGAGCGCGCCGGTGGCCAGCTCGCGCTCGACGAGCACGCGCGGCAGCAGCGCCACGCCCAGTCCCGCAACGGCTGCGTTGATCGCCATGATGAACATGTCGTAGCGCTGCGCGCTGCGTTGCGGCTGCACCGTCTCGCCCGGGGGCAAACCGAGCGACGCGAGCCAGTCGTCCCATGCGCGCGGCAGGTCGCGCGCACAGATCCACGACAGCGACGCGATCCGCTCCAGCGAGAGCGACGGCTCGCCCTCGAGCAGGCGCGGCGCGGCCACGAGCATGAGGATGTCGTCGGTGATGAGCGCCGTGCCGGGCATGCCCGGCCACAGTCGCGTGCTGAAATAGATGGCGGCGTCGAACGCCGAATCGTCGAAAAAGGCCGGCTGGTCGCGCCCGAGAATGTGCAGCCGCACGTCGCGCGTGCTCGCGTAGAAATCCTCGAGCCGCGGGATCAGCCACTGCGCCGCGAAAGTAACGCCCACCGCGATTTCGAGCGCGGTCTCGCGCCCGTGCTGCACCACGTCGAGCGTGTCGCGCCGAATCTGGTCGAGATGCACGCGGATGCGCTTGGCGTATTGGGCGCCGGCCGGCGTGAGTACCAGCCGCTGCTTCACGCGCTCGAACAGCGCCACGCCGAGATGCCCTTCGAGCTCGCCCACCCGCTTGCACACGGCCCCGTGCGTGAGCGCGAGTTCCCGCGCGGCCCGCGCGAAATTCTGGTGACGGGCGCTGGCCTCGAAAGCCTGCAACGCCGAGAGGCTGGGGACGCCCAGACGCATGCTGTCTCCTGCGGGAAAACGATCTTGCCCGACAGTCTATGCGAAGGGGCGTGAGACGACAAAGCGGCCCGCGGGCCGGACCATGGAAGCCATGGTCCGGGGCCCGGGCCGCCGTGCGGCGAACAACGAGCGGGCTTATTCCACGTGCGCCACGCCGCCCGGGAGCACCGCGCCGGCTGCGACCTCGCGCGGCAGTGCCCACGTCATCCAGTTCGAGCGCAGCGCCAGCACCAGCAGGAAGGCCACTGCCGCCAGCGCGCCGAACGTCGCGAAGCCCATCTGGTAGCTGCCCGTCGATTCCTTGGCAATGCCCATGATCACCGGCAGATAGAAGCCCCCGATGCCGCCGGCCGCGCCGATGATGCCCGACATCAGGCCCGTTTTGCCCTGCCAGCGCTGCGGCACGAGCTGGAACGTCGCCCCGTTGCCCAGGCCGAAGCACACGTAGACGAGCACGAGCAGCGCGATGCCGGCGCCCTGCGGCGGCATCCATGCCGCGAACACGAAGTCGCAGGCCGAGATGGCCGCGAGCAGCAGCACGAGCGCACGCACGCCGGAGATGCGGTCGGCGACCAGCCCGCCGATCGGGCGCACCAGCGCGCCGAGGAACGCCAGCAGCGACATGAACAGCCCGGCTTCGATGCGCGGCATGCCGTACAGCGAGATGAGCAGCGTCGTCACATAGGAGGACATGCCGACGAAGCCGCCGAACGTGATGCTGTACACGAGCATGATCACCCATGTGTCGCGCTCGGCCAGCACGCCGCGATAGTGGCGCGGCAGCACCGCAATGGCGAGCAGCGCACCGAGCACCGGCAGCAGCAGCACCCCTGCCTTGCCTTCACCGAAGGCGCCGGCGTGCACGCACAGGACCAGCGCGATCAGGCCGGCCACCGTGATGAAGAAGCTCGTGAAGGCGCGCGGCGCACTGCCCGACTTCGCGCCCTGATCCTTGGCCCAGAACACCAGCGCCAATGCGGCGAGCGCGAGCAGCGGCAGCGCGGCGCCGGCCGCATGCGCCCAGCCGAAATGCTCGGCGAGCCCCGGGAACATGAAGCCGTCGAGCACCGCACCGACGTTGCCCGCGGCGGCCAGTCCCAGCACCAGCCCCTGCACCTTGGGCGGATAGTTGCTGCCCGCCATCGGCAGCGCCACAGCGAAGCTCGCGCCGCCGATGCCGAGGAACACGCCGAGGACGAGCAGCAGCGTGTAGGACGGCGTGCCGGGCATGAGCAGCAGCACGACCGACGGAATCGCCGAGAGGGCGAGCCCCATGAGCGCGATCTTGCGGCCGTCGTATGCCTGATAGAGATTGCCGAGCGTGACGCGCAGGATCGCGGCGCCGAGCACCGGCACGGCCACCAGAAAGCCGGTCTGCGCCGGCGTCATCGTGATGTCCTTGCCGATGAAGGGCGCCAGCGGGCCGAACATCACCCAGACGGTGAAACCCGTGTCGAAGTACAGAAAGCACGCAACCAGCGCGCGCCAGTTGCCACTTTTCAACGATTGCGTGAGCGTGCTCATGGAGTTCCTCGTGTTCGTGAGCCGAAAAAAAAGCGCCCCGAAGCCGTGCGCCTGCGAACAGGCTCGATGACTTCGGGACGCCGTTGCCCCGTCTGGATTCGGTGCGGAAAATTCGCTTGCCTTCACTCGGCCGCCATTGGCCTTGCATCACCTTTAGCAAGCAGCGTGCCAGGCGCCTGGGGCGTTGAACACGGGCGTCCGGTAAACGCCCGGGCCACGGGGCTTCGCGACGTGCGAGCCGACAGCGGTGCGGCGTGGCGGCGCCCGAGCGTGGCGCCCACGCCCGGCGCGCGCATGACATCGCAACGGGCACGATGCCGCATCGCGATGCGGCGGCGCACCATTAACGTGCGACACCGCGCTCCAGCGTGCGCCGCCGTGCTCGAGCGTGCCACGCCCCGCGCCCGCTGGACGCCTCGCCGGCGGCGGTGTACCTTGGCCGCGAGCCGCCCCTCGTCACGCCTGCTCTCGAACGCATCGCCTTTGCCGCCATGAACGCCGACTTTTTCCCGCACCTGCTGCGCTTTCACCCTCGTTTGCTGCTCGCCATCGGCGTGGGCATTCTCGCGGGCGTGTTCGCGCAAGGGCATTTCAATGGGGTGACCCGCACGCTGATCGGATGGAACGCGGGCGCGTGGGCCTACCTCGCCATGATCTGGTTCATGATGGTCACGGCGCCCAAGCGCAGCATCGAGCGCTTCGCCGAGCAGGAGGACCAGAGCGCGGTGCTCGTGCTGAGCGTCGTGAGCCTCTCGGCGATCGCCAGCGTGGCCGCCATCGTCCACGAGCTTGCCAGCGCGAAGTCGGGCGCCCCGCATCAGACTTCCGAGCATGTGCTCTTCGCCGCCGCCACGCTCATTGCCGGCTGGTTCCTGGTGCCGACGATCTACACGCTGCATTACGCCCGCCTGTACTTCACCGATGCGCAAAAGCCGTTCGCGCTCGTGTGGCCCGACCGCGATTGCGATCCCGACTACTGGGACTTCCTGTACTTCTCGTTCACGATTGCCGTCGCCTCGCAGACCGCCGACATCGCGCTCGCCTCGCGCCGCATGCGGCGCGCCGTGCTCGCCCAGGCCATCCTCTCCTTCTTCTTCAATCTCGCCGTCCTCGGCCTGTCCATCAACATCGGCGCGAGTCTGCTCAGCTAGCCACGCACCGGCCCTGGCGGCACGCGTCGGCGCATGCGCTGCGGCATGGCGTCGCAGGGCCGGCCGACATGAAGCCCTTTGAAAACATACATCTGAGGCGCGCCCCGGCGACCGGCGAGGCCGCGTCAATGCGCCGCATGTGACGACTTGTCACGCGTGCTGCACAGCAGCATCTCCTAACATGTACGCAAAACAAGCGGCAATGAAATATCAGAATTGCCGCACATGACAGGGTTTATTTGCCTACATAGAGCGCAACATGACTGCCGCCCCCGACGCCCTTGACCTGGCGCGCCTGCAATTCGCATTCACGGTCTCTTTTCACATCGTCTTTCCCGCCGTCTCCATCGGCCTTGCCAGCTTCATTGCCGTGCTGGAGGGCCTGTGGCTCAAAACGCGCGAGCAACACTATCTCGACCTTTGCCGTTTCTGGTCGAAGGCCTTCGCCGTGTGCTTCGGCATGGGCGTGGTCTCGGGCGTGGTGATGGCCTATCAGTTCGGCACGAACTGGTCGGGCTTTTCGAGCTTCGCGGGCGCGGTCACCGGGCCGCTGCTCACCTATGAGGTGATGACCGCCTTCTTCCTCGAGGCAGGCTTTCTCGGCATCATGCTGTTCGGCTGGAATCGCGTGAGTCCGCGCGCGCACTTCGCAGCCACGCTTTGCGTGGCCATCGGCACGCTGATCTCGACGTTCTGGATTCTCGCGTCGAACAGCTGGATGCAGACGCCACAGGGCTACGAGATCGTGGACGGCCGCGTCGTGGTGCTGTCATGGTGGGACGTGATCTTCAATCCGTCGTTTCCGTATCGCCTCGCACACATGAGCATTGCCGCGTTCGTGGTCGCCGCGCTCGTCGTGGCCGGCACCGGCGCCTGGCATCTGTTGCGCGGGCGCCGCGATCCGGCCGTGAAGACCATGTTCTCGATGGCGATGTGGCTGCTGTTGATCTTCGCGCCGCTGCAAGCCTTCGTCGGCGACCTGCACGGGCTCAATACGCGCGAGCATCAACCGGCGAAGCTCGCGGCCATGGAAGGCCTGTGGGAGACGAAGACGGGCGGCACGCCGCTCAACCTCTTCGGCTGGCCCGACATGCAAGCGCAAACGACGCGCTACGCGCTCGAAGTGCCGCATCTGGGCAGCCTGATCCTCACGCACAGCTGGGACGGCGAAGTGCGCGGCCTGAAGGAATTTCCGCAGGACGAACGCCCCAACGTACCGCTCGTGTTCTGGAGTTTTCGCATCATGGTCGGCCTGGGTCTGGCCATGATCGCCGCGGCGCTCGCTGCGGTCTGGCTGCGCCGCCGCGGCACGCTGTTCACCTCGCGCGGCTTCGCGCGGGTCATGCTTTGCATGTCACCGGCCGGGTTCGTCGCATTACTCGCCGGATGGGTCACGACCGAGGCGGGTCGCCAGCCGTGGGTCGTCTACGGCGTGATGCGCACGGCCGAAGCGATTTCGCCGGTGAGCGCGCAGCAGGTCCAGGTGTCGCTATTCGTGCTCGTGCTCGCCTACGTCCTCGTGTTCGGCACCGGCGTGTACTACCTGCTGAAGATTCTGCGCAGCGGCCCGGCGCTTGCGGGACAGGCGCACGAACGCGTCCGAACTCGCGGGGCTCGCCGCGCGCCGCAGCCCCTCGCGAACGCCGCGCCCGAGCCGGGCGCGTCCGGCCGGCGGCAAACGCCTGCGGCGCCGAACGCCTGAGCGCGGCATCGCATCGACTTCCTTCGAGACTGTTTCCGGACTTTCCATGGACCTGACCTTAGCCTGGGCCGCCGTCATCGCGCTCGGCCTGTTTCTCTACGTCGTGCTCGATGGCTTCGACCTCGGCATCGGCATTCTCTTCCCGTTCTTTCCCGATGCGCGCGAGCGAGACACCATGATGAATTCGGTCGCACCCGTGTGGGACGGCAACGAGACCTGGCTGGTGCTCGGCGGCGCCGGCCTGCTCGCCGCCTTCCCGATGGTGTACTCGGTGCTGCTCTCGGCGCTATACCTGCCGCTCGTGCTGATGCTGGTGTGCCTCATCTTCCGCGGCGTGGCATTCGAGATTCGCGGCAAGTCCCGTCGCACGCGGCAGTGGTGGGATCTCGCCTTCATCGGCGGCTCGGCGGGCGCCACGTTCTTCCAGGGCGTAGCGCTGGGCGCCTATCTTTCCGGCATTCCCGTCGAGAACGGACAATTCGCGGGCGACGCCTTCGCGTGGGTCACGGCGTTCAACCTGTTTACCGGCCTCGGACTGCTGGTGACCTACGCACTGCTCGGCGCATGCTGGCTGATCGGCAAGACCGAAGGCGATCTGCAGCGCCGCCTGCGCGTGCTCGCCTGGCCGCTCACGCTGGCACTGGTGGCGACGATGGCGGTCGTGTCGCTATGGACGCCGCTGCGCGTACCGCTGGTGGCCGAGCGGTGGTTCGGCGGCGAATGGTTCTGGCGTTGTCTGCCGGTGCCGTTCCTCGTGGCGATCGCGGCGCTCGTCATGCGCCGGGTATTGCGCCGCGCGCACGACGCCACGCCGTTCTGGCTGGCCATCGGCCTCGTCTTCCTCGGCTACAGCGGCCTGCTCGTGAGCGCGTATCCGTATGCGATCCTGCCCGGCGTCACGCTGTGGGACGCCGCCGCGCCGCATTCGAGCCTGTCGTTCACGCTCTGGGGCGCGGCCTTCATCATTCCCGTCATCATCGGCTACACGATGCTGGCGTACTGGGTCTTTCGCGGCAAGGCGACACACGATGCGCACTATCACTGATCTGGTCCGGCCCGGCGTGCGTCGCCATCGCGAGCGCGCTACCATGCAAGGCGCATGGCAGCGCACGCTCATTCGCTGGGGATGGTTCGTCGCGCTGTGGTGTGCCGGGGTGGCGGGCACGGCGTTGCTCGCGCTTCCCTTCAAGCTCATCATCGCCACTGCCAAATAGGAGGCACGCCCATGAACCGCCTTTTCCTGCCGATCGTTTGCCGCCTCGCCGGTGCGCCCGCCATTGCCGCAATGCTGGGCGCCGGAGCCGCACATGCCGAAGGCATGAGCGTCTCGTCGAGCGCGTTCGCGGATAACGGCATGCTGCCCGCCGTGCACGCGGGTGCGGGCGAGTGCGGCGGGCAAAACATGAGCCCGCCCATCGCCTGGAAGAATTTGCCGCAGGCCACGCGCAGCGTGGTCATCACCATGAAGGATCCGGACGGCGCGAAGGGCGGCGGCGTGGTGCACTGGGCGGTCTACAACGTGCCGGCCACCGTCTCGTCGCTCGCCGCCGGCGCGGCCAACGAAACAAGCGAGCAGCTCACCGTCGGCAAGAACGTGAGCGGTGCGATGGCCTACCGGGGCGCATGTCCGCCGCTCGGCGATACGCCGCATCACTACATCATCACCGTGACGGCCACCGACCTCGAGCCGGGCCGCCTGCCGCCCGGGCTCGACGCCGCCGGCCTCGCGCTCGCCTTGGCCGGCCACACGCTCAGCGGCTCGACTATCGTGGCGCGCTACGCTCGGTAAGCAGTGCCGGGGGCCGGCGCCGACGGGGAACGGAAGCTTACTTGTCGCGAGCCAGCGCGAGGAACTCCGTGCGCAGCGCGAGATTGGGCTGCAGTTCGCCGAGCATGGCCGACGTCACGGTCTCTTCGCCGGCCGTCCGAATGCCGCGGCTTTCCATGCACATGTGGCGGCACGACACCACCACGCCGACGGCTTTCGGTTGCAGATGCGTCATCAGGGCTTCGGCGATCTGCGTGGTCAGGCGCTCCTGCACCTGCAGGCGGCGCGCGAAGCAATCGACGAGCCGGGTGAGCTTGGATAATCCGACAATCTTGCCGTTGGGCAGATAACCGATGGTCGCCTTGCCGAAAAACGGCGCGAGATGGTGCTCGCAGTGGCTGTAGACGGGAATGCCGCGCACCACGATCAGTTCGTTGTATTGTTCGGCGCCGTCCTCGAAGACCTTGAGGACCTCGGCCGGGTCCTGCTCATAGCCGGCGGTCCATTGGCGCCAGGCCTTGGCCACGCGCGACGGCGTTTCGTGCAGGCCGGGGCGATTCGGGTCTTCGCCGATGTGCTTCAGGAATCGCTTCCAGTCGTTTTCGTCGAACGTGTCGTGAGACATATCAGTCAGGCTCCTTGCATGAGGTCCGGTGCGCTGCGCCGCTGCCGCTCTGGCTATCGTGGACGCGCCCCGTGCGCCGCCGGACATGTGCGCACAATAGCAGAGAGTCTTCGCCCGCGCATGGCGCCCGGCGCAATTGCCGCCCTCCCCGCTTTTGCGCTAAGGTGAGAGCGGACCCATGCAACGCAAAGGGCGCGTCATGCCGGCATACCCCCGCATGTGCACTACCGCGATGATCGTGAGCGCTTCACGGACGCTGGCCGCCCTGGCGGCTGTGGTCGCGCTCGCCGCATGCGGTGACGCGGGTCCCAAACCGTGGCAAGGCTATGTCGAAGGCGAGTTTGTCTACGTCGCCTCGTCCCAGGCCGGCACGCTCCAGGCGCTACGTGTCGCGCGCGGCCAGCAGATCGACGCCGGCGCCCCGCTCTTCGATCTCGAATCGACGTTCGAGCTGGCCGCGCAAGCGCACGCGCGCGAGACGCTGGCGAGCGCAGAAGCGCAATTGCGCGATCTCGCCACGGGCAAACGTCCCGACGAAATCGCCGTCTCCGAAGCCCAGTTGAGGCAGGCCATGGCTGTGCGCGACAGGGCCCTCGCGCAGTTCGATCGCGATCAGGCGCAGTACGCCGCGGGCGGCATCTCGCGCGAACAGCTCGACGCGAGCCGCGCCGACGCGCGCAGCAGCACGGCGCGCGTGCAGGAACTGCTAAGCAGTCTGCGCGTGGCGCGGCTGCCGGGCCGCGAAGCGCAGCGTCAGGCGCAGGCCGCGCAGGTCGACGCCGCGCGCGCCTCGCTCGCGCAAGCCGACTGGCAGCTCGCGCAGAAGCATCCGCGTGCGGGCGCCGCCGGGCGCGTCTATGACACCCTCTACCGCGTGGGCGAATGGGTGGCGGCTGGCAGCCCGGTGGTGCGGCTGCTGCCGCCCGGCAACATCAAGGTACGCTTTTTCGTGCCCGAGGCCGCGCTCGGCAGCCTGCGCGCCGGGCAGACGGTGCATATCGCCTGCGACGGCTGCGGCGCCGGCGTGAACGCACGCATCACCTACGTCGCCAATCAGGCGGAGTACACCCCGCCTGTCATCTACAGCAACGACACGCGCGACAAGCTCGTGTACATGGTCGAGGCGCATCCCGACGCGGCGCACGCCGTGAGGCTCAATCCGGGCCAGCCGGTGCAGGTGACGCGCCAATGAGCGATCGGACAGCCCCGACGGTCGCGAACGGCGCCGACGGCGCCGGGGGCGATACCAGCGGTGCTGGCGGTACTGGCACCGCTGACGGCGATAACCGCAATCGCGGCGATGGCGGCAATAACGGCAATAACGGCGCTGCGGGCACGGGCGATTTTGCCATCGACGTGCGCGGCCTGAACAAACACTTCGGCGACAAGCACGTGGTGAAGGACGTCTCGCTGCAAGTCAAGCGCGGCGAGATCTTTGGCTTTCTCGGCCCGAACGGCAGCGGCAAGACGACCTGCATTCGCATGATGTGCGGCCTGCTCACGCCGGACTCGGGCAGCGGCACCTGCCTGGGCTTCGACATCTTGCGCGAGAGCGCGCAGATCAAGCGCCACGTGGGCTACATGACGCAGCGCTTCTCGTACTGGGAAGACCTCACGATTCGCGAGAATCTCGATTTCGTCGCGCGCGTCTACGGCATGCCGAACCGCCGCGAAGCCGTCGATCGCGCGATCGAGTCGCTCGGGCTCAGGGGGCGAGCCGGCCAGTTGACCGGCTCGCTCTCGGGCGGCTGGAAGCAGCGCCTCGCGCTGGCCGCCTGCATGCTGCACGAGCCCCGGGTGCTGCTGCTCGACGAACCCACCGCCGGGGTCGACCCCACGGCCCGGCGCGACTTTTGGGAGGAACTGCACGAGCTCGCCGCGAACGGCATCTCCGTGCTGGTGAGCACGCATTACATGGACGAGGCCGAGCGCTGCCACAAGCTCGCCTACATCTCCTACGGCGAACTGCTCGCGCAAGGCACGGCCGCGGAGGTCATCGACGCGCAACATCTGTCGACATGGACCGTGCACGGCGAGAACCTGATCGAGCTCGCGCGCGAACTGCGCGGGCAGTCGGCCGTCGCGCAGACAGTCGCCTTCGGCAGCGCGCTGCACGTGAGCGGCCAGGATGGCGAGGCACTTGCCCGCGTGCTGCATGAGGTGGCCGACGCACGCGGGCTGCGCGTGGCCCCCATCGAAACCGGTCTGGAAGACGTGTTCATCTACCTGATGAGCCACGCGAAGGACAATTTCGGAGACGGGACGTGAGCGCGCCGCTCGGCTTCTCGCTCGCACGGTGGTGGAGCATCGTGTGCAAGGAATTCTTGCAACTGCGCCGCGATCGCGTCACGTTCGCCATGATCGTGGGCGTGCCCCTCGTACAGCTCGCGCTGTTCGGCTTTGCGATCAACACGGACCCGAAGCACATGCCGACGGCCGTGCTCATGCACGACGACAGCGAATTCACGCGCAGCTTCGTGGCCGCCATGGAGCACTCCGGGTACTTTCGCATGACCGGAACGCTCGCGAGCGAAGAGGCCGGGCGCGCGGCGCTCGCGCAGGCACGCGTGCAGTTCGTGCTCAATATTCCGGCCGACTTCACGCGCCGGCTGCTGCGCGGCGAGCGGCCGTCACTGCTCGTGGAAGCGGACGCGACCGATCCGATGGCAATGGCCTCGGCGCTCGGCGCGCTGCCGGCCATCGCGCAGTCTGTCGCACAGAAGGATCTGACCGGCGTGCTCGCGCCTCTCGCCGGCGGCCAGAGCGCGTTCGACGTGCAGGTGCACCGGCTCTACAACGCGGAAGGCATCACGCAGTACAACATCATCCCGGGACTCATGGGCGTGATCCTGTCGATGACCCTCGCCATGATGACGGGACTCGCCATCGTGCGCGAACGCGAGCGCGGCACGATGGAAAACCTGCTCGCCACGCCGGTGCTGCCGATCGAGGTCATGACCGGCAAGATCGTCCCGTACATTGCCATCGGGCTGATTCAGGCGAGCATCATCCTGATCGCCGCGCGCTTCGTGTTCCACGTGCCCTTCGAAGGCAGCGTGGTCGCGATCTACCTTGCCGCGCTGGTGTTCATCGCGGCGAACCTGACAGTCGGCATCGCACTGTCATCGTTTGCGCAGAACCAGCTCCAGGCCATGCAGCTCACGGTGTTCTACTTCCTGCCCAACATGCTGCTCTCGGGATTCATGTTCCCGTTTCGCGGCATGCCGGCATGGGCCCAGGCGATCGGCAACGTGCTGCCGCTCACCTACTTCAACCGACTCGTTCGCGGCATCCTCCTCAAGGGCAACGGCTGGAACGACGCGTGGCACGACCTGTGGCCGCTGCTGGTGTTCTGCGCCGTACTCATGGCGGTGGCCGTGAAGTTCTACAAACGCACGCTCGACTGAGGCCGTCATGCGCGCTACACGCCGCCCGTTGCGCATCTGTTCGCCCGGCCGCATGCCGTGGCTGCCGCTCGCGCTGAGCGCGACGCTCGCGGCGTGCGCGGCCGGCCCCGACGCCCGGACGCCGGACGCCCCCGACGCGACGCAGTACACGAGCGGCGCGCAGCCTGTCGTCACGGCGAGTGCGGACGGGGCGCAGGGCGCGGCGCAAACGTTCGACATGCAGGCCGAGGTGCCCGTCGACTGGTGGACGCGCTTCGGCTCACCCGCGCTCGACGCCCTCGTCGCGCAGGCGCTGGCCGACAGCCCGACGCTGCGCCAGGCCGAAGCGAAACTGCGTGAGGCGCAGGAGGATTATCGGGCGCAGCTTGGCGCGCGCATGCTCCCGTCGGCCGATCTGAAACTCTCCGCAACGCGCGAGCAGGTCGATCTCTCCTCGTTCGGCATCACGTCCATGCCGAGCCCCGGGCCGTTCACGCTCTACAACGCCAGCGTCGACGTGTCGTACACGCTCGATCTGTTCGGCGGCAATCGCCGCGCACTCGAAGCGCTCGCCGCGCAGGTGGACTATCAGCGCTTCGAGGTGGAGGCGGCACGGCTCTCGCTGGCGGGCAACGTCGTGACCGCGGCCGTGCGGCAGGCCAGCGCACGCGCGCAGTGCTCCGCGCTCGAAGGCATGGCGGCGGCGCAGCGCACACAGCTCGAGGTCATGCGCGCCCGGCAGCGCGCGGGCGGCGTGGCGCCCCTCGACGTCGAGAATCAGGCGGCACTCGTTGCGCAGACCGAGGCACGGCTGCCGGCGCTGCGCGCCCAGATCGCCCAGTACGATCATCAGCTCGCTCGCCTGACGGGCCAGGCGCCAGGCGCCTTCGCCACGCCCGCGATCGATCTGGCGTCGCTGCAATTGCCGCCGACCGTGCCCGTGGCGCTGCCCTCGTCGCTGGCGCGCCGGCGCCCGGACATTCGCGCCGCGCAGGCGCTGCTGCATCAGGCCAGCGCCAATGTCGGCGTGGCGACGGCAAACCTTTACCCGCGCTTCACGCTCACGGGCAGTTTCGGCACGCAACGCATGCGCGGGGCGGACCTGGGCGACGGCATCAACATCTGGAACATCGGCATGAACCTGCTCCAGCCGCTGTTTCGCGGCGGCGAGCTGCGCGCGCAACGCCGGTCCGCCATCGCCGCCTACGATGCCGCACTGGCGGCCTATCGCGACACCGTGCTGGTCGGGCTCGCCCAGGTTGCCGACGCCATGCGGGCGCTGGAGGCGGATGCCGCCACGCTCGCCGCGCGCGCTCAGGCGGCCCGCAGCGCCGAGGCGGCCTACCGGATCGCCACCGCCCGTTATCGCGCCGGCGGCATCAGTCACTTCGCCCTGCTCGACGCGCAGCGGCAGGCGCTCGACGCCGCGCGCGAGCGCCTCGACGCACAGGGTGCGCGGCTGATCGACACCGCCGCGCTATGGCAAGCGTTGGGCGGTGCGGTGTCGGACACGCCACTACCGCGCCACTGACCCGGCCTCGCCGGTTCGCGCGCGCGCCTCGTCGGTCAGGCACTGCATCAGCGTGCCGACGGGCGCGCGCTTGAGTGCGGACTGGCGAACCAGCACGCCCAACTCGCGCGTGAGCGGCGCGCCGCGGAGCGGCAACACCTGTACGTCGGCGACGGCGGCCTTCGGAGCGGCATGCCCGCCGGCCGTCGCCGACGGTTTCCCGTCCACCGGCAGACCGATCAACGTGGCCGGAACGATCGACCAGCCCAGCCGCGCGCGCACCATGCGCAGGATCACTTCCGGTTCGTCGAGCTCCACGCCCTCGCGCACCCACAGGCGATGGCGGCGCAGATAGCGCTCGACCAGTTCGCCGCCATACGACCGACGGTTGTAGCGCACGAACGGCAACGACGCGGCCCAGTCGGCGACCGTGCCGCGGACACCCTTCGGCGCAATGGCAACGTAGGGCTCCAGCATGAGCGTGCGCCACTTCATGTCTGCCGGCACGCCGATGCGCGGACGGATCATCACCGCCAGATCGAGCGCCTTCGCATCGAGTTGCGCGAGCAACTGCACTGACATGCCCGGCACGATGTTCAGGTGCGGCATCGCACCGAGCGAGGCCCAGCGTCGCACCGCACCGGGCAGCAAGCCCAGTTGCGCCGTCAGGATCGCGCCGACATGGATGGGCGCGAGCGCCGCCTGCATGCCTCGCGCGTCGGCTTCACCCCGCATCGCCTGATACCCCGCGATCACGCCCTGCGCCTGCGCGAGCAAACGGCGGCCGTCGTCGGAGAGAGAAACGGCGCGGCCGGTGCGCTCGAACAGTTGCACGCCGAGGTCCTCTTCGAGCCGTTGGATCTGAGCGCTCACGGCCGATTGCGTGAGCCCGAGACGCGCACCCGCCGCGGAAAAGGACGCCGTTTCGGCTGCCGTGACGAAGGTTTTCAGGTAGCGGATCATCTATCGAAAAATATGTTGCTGAGCGGACGAATTATTCGTTTCTGATTACTTTTATCGATGGATAGAATGTAGCGCAAATCGGCGATGCCCAGCGTCGCCGCCCACGAACGGTCGCGCGCCCGCCGGGCGTGACGGCATCCGTTTTCCCAAACATCGCCCCGGAGTCCCTGATGACCACCCCGCTCTTTCACCTCGCCTTCCCCGTAGACGACCTCGAAGCGGCCCGCCGCTTCTACGGCGGCGTGATGGGCTGCGCCGAAGGCCGCAGCTCGGATCACTGGATCGACTTCGATTTCTTCGGGCACCAACTGGTCGCGCACCTCTCGCCGGAGCGGGCCGGCAAGCGCATCACCAACCCGGTGGACGGCGACGAGGTTCCCGTGCCGCATTTCGGCGTTATCCTTGACATGCCGGCGTGGCACGCGCTGGCCGAGCGCCTTCGCGCCGCCGGCACGCGCTTCGTGATCGAGCCGCACATCCGCTTCGCCGGACAGGTCGGCGAGCAGGCGACGCTGTTCTTTTACGATCCGGCCGGCAACGCGCTGGAGTTCAAGGCATTTGCCGACATGTCGCAGGTCTTCGCGAAGTAAGCGCGCGGCCCCCGGGGTCTTCCAAGGTTTCGTTTCATCGAATTTTCCGTTTTCGCCAAGAGTCTTCTCATGAGCCAATTCGTCATTTCCGCGCCGCCGCAGGCGTCGGTCGCCATTGCCGGCAGCGATGCCCGCTTTCCCGTTCGCCGCGTGTTCTGCGTCGGGCGCAACTACGCCGCGCATGCACGCGAGATGGGCAGCAACCCCGATCGCGAACCGCCGTTCTTCTTCATGAAGCCGGCCGACGCCGTGGTGGCCGCGCAGGGCACGCTGCCCTACCCGCCGCTCACGAGCGAGCTGCATCACGAAATCGAACTGGTGGTAGCGCTCGGCGCCGGCGGCGAGAACGTCGACGCCTCGCAAGCGCTTTCGCTGGTGTGGGGCTATGGCGTGGGTGTCGACCTCACGCGCCGCGATCTGCAGCAACAGGCCAAGGACACGCGCCGGCCGTGGGACTGGGGCAAGGCGTTCGATGCATCGGCGCCGTGCGGCGAGTTGCACGCCGTGGCCGACATCGGCCATCCCGGCAAGGGCCGCGTGTGGCTGGACGTGAACGGCGAGAACCGCCAGAGCGGCGACCTCGACGAGTTGATCTGGTCGGTGCCCGATCTGATCGCGGAAATCTCGCGCAGCGTGAAGCTGGCGCCGGGCGACCTCATCTTCACGGGCACGCCCGCCGGTGTCGGCGCGCTCGAGCCGGGCGACAAAGTCACGGCGGGCGTGGCAGGCGTGGGCGAGATCGCTTTTACCATCGGCCAGAAACCGGCGGTCTGATTGTCGCATGCCAATCCGGCGGCGCAGGATATCCACAGCGACTGTTGATAACCCTCTGCATAAGTCGGTCGCCGCCGGCGCAAACGCCCGTGGGCGTTGAGTGTCAAGTGCTTTGCCCAATTTGCCGTCACCGCGGCTGTCACGGCGAACGCGATCGGGCGGCGCGCCTGACGCCGGACGCGCCGCGCTCATGGGCAGTGTGGTACACGGCGCCCTGCCGCCGTGCAAGCCCGGGCATTGCCCCCGAGCTTCGTCGCCGCGATCGTGTTCATTCCTGAAACACTTTTCGCCGCACGCCTGGCGGCGCCCTGTTTCGCTTTCCGAACTTCCCCGCCAATTCAACGGGTTGCAGCGTCTGGCATGCTTCTCGCATTGATGTGGAGGCAAACCGTCCGCTTCTGGGGAAGCCTCTTCGCCAGGATCGGTTGCCTCGGGAAATTACGCCATGCACGCCACATGGCCCCGGCACGCCCGATGCCAGATCCTCCGCCGGGAGCGCCCCGGACGCGGACGGATTGCACCTCTGAACGACGACGGCCGCAACGGTCGGACGACGGAAGCTTTTCGGGGAGGGGATCATGCAAATGCGCCGCACCGGGCCTTGCGCCCTCAGTCCCTGCGTCCGGTCGCTCGCGCCGGCGAGTCCGGCCAAGTCCGCCCGTCGCCATCCACGCGAGCGCTGTGCGAGCTGGCGGCACCGCCGGCACGATGCGATCGGCGATCGCCGCCACGTCGCCCCGGGACGGGCGATGCGCTAAAGCCGCGCACGCCGCGCCGTCACCCGAGCGAATTGCGCAGCGAATCCTTCAGGCCTCTTCGGCCCACGCTTTCGCGGCGCGCACCGCGCGCTGCCAGCCGGCGACCGCGCGCGCCACTTCGTCCTCGGGCAGCTTGCGCGAGAAGCGTTGGTGCAATTGCCACTGCCGCTCCAGGGTGTCGATGTCGGGCCAAAAGCCCACCGCAAGCCCGGCAAGATAGGCGGCGCCCGCCGCCGTCGTTTCGATCACTTTCGGGCGCACGACGTCCGCCCCGAGCAGATCCGCCTGCCACTGCATGAGCAGATCGTTCGCCGCCGCGCCGCCGTCCACGCGCAGCTCCGAGACGTGCATGCCGGCGTCGGCCTCCATGGCGCGCAGCACGTCGAGCGTCTGGAATGCGATGCTGTCGAGCGCCGCGCGCGCCACATGGGCGGCCGTGGTGCCACGCGTCGCGCCGAACAGGGTGCCGCGCGCACGCGGCTGCCAGTGCGGCGCGCCAAGTCCCGCGAAGGCCGGCACCAGCACTACGCCGTCTGCATTGGGCACGCTCGTGGCAAGCGCTTCGACATCGCGCGAGTGACGGATGATCCCCAGCCCGTCGCGCAGCCATTGCACGACCGCGCCGCCGATGAAGATGCTGCCTTCGAGCGCATAGTCGACCCGCTCGCCGATCTTCCACGCCACGGTCGTGAGCAGATTGTGGCTCGACGCCTGCGGCTTGCCGCCGGTGTTCATCACCATGAAGCAGCCCGTGCCGTAGGTGTTCTTCACCATGCCCGGCGACAGGCACATCTGCCCGAATAGCGCCGCCTGCTGATCGCCCGCCATGCCCGCGATCGGCACCGGGGCGGAGAACAGGGACGTGGCCGTATGACCGTAGACCTCGCTCGAGGAGCGCACCTCGGGCAGCATGCTGCGCGGCACGCCGAGCAGCGCGAGCAGTTCGTCGTCCCAGGCGAGCGTATGGATGTTGAAGAGCATCGTGCGCGATGCGTTCGAGACGTCGGTCACGTGCAGCTTGCCGCCGGTAAGATGCCACACGAGCCAGCTGTCGACGGTGCCGAACGCGAGATGTCCGGCCTGCGCCGCCTCGCGCGCGCCTTCGACGTTATCGAGAATCCAGCGGATCTTGCTGCCGGAGAAATACGCGTCGACGCGCAGCCCCGTGCGACTCGCGATGAGCGGCTCCGAGCCGTCCCCGCGCAGGCGGTCGCAGAAATCGGCCGTGCGACGGTCCTGCCACACGATGGCGTTGTAGACGGGCTCGCCCGTGCGGCGGTCCCAGACGACGGTCGTCTCGCGCTGGTTCGTGATGCCGATGGCCGCGATCTCGCTGCCCGCGACGCCGGCATGCGTGAGCGCCTCGGCGGCCACACCGGCCTGCGTCGCCCAGATTTCGCGCGGATCGTGTTCGACCCAGCCGGGATGCGGATAGATCTGTCGGAACTCCTTTTGCGCCGTCGCCACGACGTGACCGTCGCGATCGAACAGCAATGCCCGGGAGCTCGTCGTTCCCTGGTCGAACGCGAGGATGTATGCGCCTCGTGCCATTGCGCCCGTCTCCTGTGGTTTTCGTGTGAGTTGCGCGGCGCTGCGGCCCCTGCCGCCCCTGCCGCCCCTGCCGCCCTTGCTGCCCTGCACTGCCTATGCAACCGCCTCGGGCACCATCGCCATGTGCCGCGCGAACCATTGCCGCACGCTCGCCTCGCCTTCCGGCCCGACGTGCAGGCCCAGCTTGGTGCGGCGCCAGAGCACGTCCTGCGCCGTGCGCGCCCATTCGTGCTGCACGAGATAGCGCAGCTCGGCCTCGTAGAGATCGCCGCACACGCACTCGCCCAGACTGCCGAGCGAGGTTGCGTCGCCCAGGAGCACGCGCGTGCGCGTGCCGTAGGTGCGCGCGTAGCGGTACGCCAGCGCTGCCGGCAGCCACGGCAGTTGCGCGCGCAGCGAGGCCTCGAAGGCGCCGACGTCGGGCTCGGCCATGTCGCCGCCCGGCAGCGCGGCGCCGGCCGTCCAGTCGCCCTGCGTGAAGCCGAGCGGAGCATGCAGGTGCGACATCGCTTCCTCGGCCAGACGCCGATACGTCGTGATCTTGCCGCCGAACACCGAGAGCATCGGCGCCCGTCCCGGCGGCGCATCGAGCTCGAGCTTGTAATCGCGCGTGACCGCCGACGGGTTGGCGACGTCTTCCTCCATCAGCGGACGCACGCCCGCATAGGTCCAGACGACGTCCGCCGGCGTGATCGGTTGCGTGAAGTACTCGCTTGCGGACTTGCACAGGTAGGCGATTTCGTCGTCGCTGATCGCGACCTGCGCGGGGTCGCCGCCGTATTCGACGTCGGTCGTGCCGATGAGCGTGAATTCGCGCTCATACGGAATCGCGAAGATGATGCGCTTGTCCGGATTCTGAAAGATGTAGGCGTGGTCGTGATCGAACAGCCTGCGCGTGACGATGTGGCTGCCCTTGACGTTGCGAATGCGGTGAGTCGAGCGCTGGTGCAGCACGTCGCCGAGCAAATGGCCGACCCACGGGCCCGCCGCATTGACCATGGCCCGCGCGCGCACGGTCTGCACGCACGGCGGCCCGCCGTCGGTCGTCTCGAGCGTGGCGCTCCACAGGTGTTCGCCGCGCTCGGCGCCCGTCAGCCGCGTGCGCGTCAGGATCGTGGCGCCGCGCTCGGCGGCGTCCTGGGCGTTGAGCACGACCAGACGCGCGTCCTGCACCCAACCGTCGGAATACACGAAGCCGCGCCGTAGATTGCGGCGCAGCGGCGCGCCCGCACGATGGCGGCGCAGATCGATGCCGCGCGAGCCCGGCAGGATTTCGCGACGCGCGAGGTGATCGTAGAGGAACAGGCCGGCGCGAATGAGCCATGCCGGGCGCAGATTGGGCATGTGCGGCATGACGAAGCGCAACGGCCACATGATATGCGGCGCGGCGCGCAGCAGCACCTCGCGTTCCTGCAACGCCTTGCGCACCAGGCCGAACTCGTAATACTCGAGATAGCGCAGGCCGCCGTGAATGAGCTTGGTGCTGGCCGAGGACGTGTGCGAGGCCAGATCGTCCTGTTCGACGAGCAGCACGCGCAGCCCGCGCCCGGCCGCGTCGCGCGCAATCCCGGCGCCGTTGATGCCGCCGCCGACGACCAGCAGGTCATACGGCGCGAGGCGGTTGTCCGATGGCGATTGGGCGGCTGTGTGCACGTGCGGCTCCCGGTCGTGAGCGTCAAGTCATCGAAATTCGAATCCGGCAGGCTGGCCTCGGTTCGAATGGCGTTGCCAATGTTCGCCAACGTCCCATGCGATGTTCGTTTTCGAACATTGATATTCGAATTCTAACAGACAACACCCCACGAGTTTCGAATTCGCGCATTGACACGTCGCCATGTGCGAATTCGCACACTCCCGTTCCCCGGGTCAGTCGACCACGTGCACCTGCGTGCCGGCCTCGGCGATCACCTGCGCCATGCCGTGCGGCACGGGCCGGTCGGTGAAAAGCGCGTCGATCTGCGACAGATGGCCGAGGCGCACCAGCGCAGGCCGGCCGAACTTGCTGTGGTCGGCCGCGAGAAACACGGTGCGCGAATGCGCGATGATCGCCTCGGCGACCCGGACCTCGCGATAGTCGAAATCGCGCAGGGTGCCGTCCGGATCGATGGCGGAAATGCCGATGATGCCGAAGTCGACCTTGAACTGGCGGATGAAGTCGAGCGTGGCCTCGCCCGTCACCCCCTGATCGCGCGCGCGCACCACGCCGCCGGCAATGATCACTTCGGCGTCGGGATAGCTGCTCATCATGGCCGCCACGTGGAGGTTGTTCGTGATCACACGCAGGCCGCGATGGCGCGACAGGGCGCGCGCCACTGCCTCGGTCGTGGTGCCCAGGTTGATGAACAGCGAGGCGTGATCGGGAATCTGTTCGGCCAGACGAGCGGCAATGCGGCGCTTCTCCTCGGCGAGCTGCGTCTGGCGAGCGTCGTAAGCTTCGTTTTCCGCGCCGCCCGGCAACCCGACGCCGCCGTGATATCGCCGCACCCATTTGCGTTCCGCGAGGGAATTGATATCGCGCCGAATCGTCTGCGGCGTGACGTCGAAGCGCGCGGCGAGCTCGTCGACCGTCAGGAAGCCGTCGCGCCGCACCGCATCGAACAGCGCCTGCTGGCGCGGGTTGAGCGGCGGCTGTCCGGCATCCGCTCCTCCTTCGGCGGCGGCTTCGGACACATCGGAAACTTCAACGGGATCGGTAGAGGACATCGGCGCGCATTGAGGAAAGCCTTCGCGCGAGTTCGGTGGCCGCGCGTTCGCCGCCATGATACCGCGCCCCCGGCGCTCGCACGTTCACCCGCCGTCACGCGGCGCCAGCCGGGGCACGCGGTTTATGTGCGTTATGCGGGTCATGTGCGTTATGCGGCCTATATTCGACACATGCGAGGCGCCCTTACAGGCACTGGCGGACTGCGTCGGCCAGCGACTGCGGGCCGGTCGAGCCGAGATAGAGCGAGCCTTCGCTGCCCGACTTGTGCGGCGCGAGGTCGAGCACGGCGAGCACGCCATCGTCGTTCGAGGAGAGTTGCAGCGTCTGGCCCGGGCCGGCCTTGCTGCGATCGAGCCGCGCATACGGCAGTTGCTTCTTCCATAGCCGTGCGGTGCAGGCGCTCACGCGCACGAGGGTCTTCTTCGACGAGCCCTGCCAGACGGCCCCGTTGGCGCGGGCGTCTTCCACGGTGTCACGATAGGCGGGCAGCGTCTCGACTTTTACATTTTCCGGTGCAACGTCGGCGACGCTGCCCACCGGCGGATCGTCGTGTGCGACGGCAGGCGGCGTCTGTGCGCACCCGGCCAGCATGACGACGGCGGCGCCCAATGCCGCTGCGGCGATGGTGCGCGCACGGCGGCCTGCGGGCGCCTGGGCCGCGCGCGTCGCCGGTTCGCCGCCGTGCCCGGCGCCCCGATCGGTGTTTCGCGCAATGTCAGGCTGCGCGCCCGGCTTCATGCTCCGCTTTGCGCCCCGCTTTGTGCTCCACTTCATGCCCCGGCTCCACGCTCGCAAAGGGCCGCCGCCCGCGCGATGCCGCCGTTTGCCGAAGCCGGCCGGACATCGCGTCGGGAGGCGACACCTGGTATCTGGTCACGGCGCACACGATGGCTGGCAGCCGCGGGACGTCTCGCGCACCCCTGCCCGGCCGCGGCTCGCGCCGCCTTGTTCATGAATCCTTTCGGGCGCTCATCTTACTCGCGTTATTCATAGCATGGCAATTCGCGCAATGCGCGCTGGCCCGAATCGCGTATATTGCTGGTTTCTGTCACACTGCGCCGCGACGCCTCGCGCCCGATCCCGCCGCGAGCCGAAGCCCGTTCGCGCCCCGCCCCCCGCGCGGAAAGATCTTCCGCGCGGCCGGTCCGCCACAAGCGATGACGCCGACGCCGGCGGGCCAGATGCGCCAGTCAATCCCTGCCAACCCATTTTTGCGACCGTCCCGATTGCCATGTCCAGCAATGCGCAAGCCCCGATCATCGTCATCGCTCCCGATTCGTTCAAAGGTTCGCTGAGCGCGCCAGAAGTCGCGCGCGCCGTCGCGTCCGGCATCGCCCGCGTGCTCCCGGACGCCGACCTGCGCCTGCGTCCGATGGCCGACGGCGGCGAGGGCACGCTCGACGCCCTGCTATCGGCCGGCGGACGGCGTGTGCCGTTGTCGGTGCGCGGTGCGGGACAGGCGTCGGTCACGGCCGAGTACGGCATCATGCCGGACGGCACCGGCGTGCTCGAGAGCGCCAACGTGGTGAGCATCACGGACCCCGTGGGCATGCAGACGCCGGTCGCCGAGCGCTCGACGGTGGGCCTGGGCGAGCTGCTGCGCGCCCTGCTCGATACGGGCGCGCGCCGCGTGCTCATCGGCCTTGGCGGCAGCAGCACGAATGACGGCGGTGCGGGCCTGCTCGTCGGCCTCGGTGCGCGTCTGCTCGACGAGGCCGGCGAAGTCGTCCAGCCGGTGCCGGCGGCCCTGCACCGCGTGGCCTCGATCGATCTGAACGGTCTCGACGCCCGGCTCAAGGACTGCGAACTGATCGCGATGTCCGACGTGAACAATCCGCTCAACGGCGCGCAAGGTGCGACGGCGATCTTCGGGCCGCAAAAGGGCGTGAGCGAAGCGCAGGTCGAGCCGCTCGATCGCGCCATCGCGCATTTTGCCGTTCATGCGCACCGCGCGTTCAATGCCAATGAAGCCGCGAGCCGCGCCGGCGCCGGCGCTGCCGGCGGACTGGGCTTCGCGCTGCATCTGCTCGGCGCGCAATTCCGCTCGGGCGCGGAAGTGGTAGCCGAGCGCGTCGGCCTGCCCCAGGCGGTCGAGGGCGCGGACTGGCTCATCACCGGCGAAGGCCGCAGCGACGGCCAGACCCTGTCGGGCAAGACGCCGATGATTGCCGCACAGGTCGCGATCAAGGCTGGCGCGACGGCGTCGCTGCTCTCCGGCGCCATCGACCGCAGTGCGCTGGACAGCCTCTCGCGCGTGTTCTCGGGCTGCTTCTCGCTGACGTTCGGCCCGACCACGCTGGAAAAGGCCATCGCCGACGCCGCCGGCCTGCTCGCCGACAGCGCCGAACAGATGGCGCGTCTGCGCTACACCCACAGGGGCTGAGCGCCGCCGGCCGGCGCGTCACACCATCAAATCCACGAAGCGATGCACGGGCATCGCTTCGAGCCGCTGCTGATCGAGCGCCACCTCGAGAATGCGTTCCTGCGCTCGCGCGGCGAAACGACGCGCGAGATTGGCGCGGAATTTCTCCACGAGCAACGGAATTCCCTCGGCGCGGCGCCGCTTGTGCCCGATTGGGTACGCCACGAGCACTTCGTCGAGCGTAGTGCCGTCGTTGAACGTGACGGTCAGTCCGTTGGCGATCGAACGCTTGTCAGGGTCATGATAGTCGCGCGTGAACTGCGGATCTTCCACGCACACGATCTTCGCGCGCAGCGCGTCGATGCGGGGATCGGCCGCCACGTCGTCCTCGTAATCGGCCGCCGTGAGCCGCCCGAACAACAGCGGCACCGCCACCATGTACTGAATGCAGTGATCGCGATCGGCCGGGTTGGCGAGCGGACCCTGCTTGTCGATGATCCGAATCGCCGCCGCATGCGTGCGAATCGTCACCGAACGAATGTCCTGCGCGCTTCGCCCGGACGCCTGCATCTGCCGGTGCAGCGTCATGGCCGCTTCGGCCGCAGTCTGCGCGTGAAACTCCGCGGGAAACGAAATCTTGAACAGCACGTTCTCCATGACGTAGGACCCGTAGGGACGCTGGAACGCGAACGGCTTGCCCTTGAACAGCACGTCGTAAAAGCCCCACGTCTTCGCGGTGAGCACCGACGGATACCCCATCTCGCCGGCGCGCGCCATCAGCGCGAGCCGCACCGCGCGGCTGGTCGCATCGCCCGCCGCCCATGATTTGCGACTGCCGGTGTTGGGCGCATGGCGATAGGTGCGCAGGCTCTGTCCGTCGACGAAAGCGAGCGACAGCGCATTGATCAGTTCGTCGCGCGTGAGCCCGAGCATTTCGCCGACGACCGCCGTCGACGCGACCTTCACAAGCACCACGTGATCGAGTCCGACCTCGTTGAACGAGTTCTCCAGCGCGAGACAGCCCTGAATCTCGTGGGCCTTGATCATCGCGACGAGCACATGGCGCATCGTGAGCGGCGCCTGCCCGCCGGCCACCGCCGTGCGCGAGAGCCAGTCCGCGGTCATCAGGATGCCGCCGAGATTGTCGGACGGATGCCCCCACTCGGCCGCGAGCCAGGTGTCGTTGAAGTCGAGCCAGCGAATCATCGCGCCGAGATTGAACGCGGCCTGCACCGGATCGAGCTGGTACGGCGTGCCGGGCACCTTCGCGCCATGGGGCACGATCGTGCCAGGCACGATGGGCCCGAGCAGTTTGGTACATGCGGGGTAGGACAGCGCTTCGAAGCCACACCCGAGCGTATCGATCAGGCAGTTGCGCGCGGTATCGAAGGCGAGATCGCTGCGGATCTCGCAAGAGAGCACGTAGTCGGCGATGTCGGTGAGAACCTTGTCGGGCGCGGGACGCGCGTTCGAGATGCCGGCGGACATGGGCTGCCTCCAGTGACGTTGACGCACGCCGCCTGTGCGCAATCGCCTTGCGGGCGCGGCCGCGCGCGGCGGCTTTCGCGGACGCTCCCATGATAAGCCGGCGCGAAGCGCCATGCTCGCCGGCTGCCGATCTCCGGCGCCCGCCTCACGGCATCAGAAGGCGTCGCCCGGAATCCGCACCCAGCCTTCCATCAGCACGCGCGCGCTGCGGCTCATGATGGCCTTGGTGACCGTCCATTCGCCGTCGACCTCGCTCGCTTCGGCGCCCACGCGCAGCGTGCCGGACGGATGCCCGAAGCGCACGGCGTTGCGCGCGCCGCCCCCGGCCGCCAGATTCACCAGCGTGCCCGGGATCGCCGCCGCCGCGCCGATACACACCGCCGCCGTGCCCATCATCGCGTGATGCAGCTTGCCCATCGACAGCGCGCGCACGAGCAGGTCGACGTCGCCGGCGTTCACCACCTTGCCGCTCGACGCGGTGTAGCTCGCGGGCTTCGCGACGAACGCCACCTTCGGCGTGTGCTGCCGCGTGGCCGCCTCCGACACGTCCTTGATCAGTCCCATGCGAATCGCGCCGTGCGCGCGAATCGTCTCGAACATCGCGAGCGCCTTGGGATCGCCGTTGATGGCGTCCTGCAATTCCGTGCCGCGGTAACCGATGTCCTCGGCGTTGAGAAAGATGGTGGGAATGCCCGCGTTGATCAGCGTCGCCCTGAACGTGCCCACGCCGGGCACTTCGAGGTCGTCGACGAGATTGCCGGTCGGGAACATCGCGCCGCCCTCGCCGTCCTCCTCGGCGGCCGGCTCGAGAAACTCGAGTTGCACTTCGGCGGCCGGGAACGTTACGCCGTCGAGCTCGAAGTCGCCCGTCTCCTGCACGGCGCCGTCGGTCATCGGCACGTGCGCAATGATGGTCTTGCCGATGTTGGCCTGCCAGATGCGCACGACGGCCACGCCGTCGCGCGGCACCCTCGCGGGATCGACGAGCCCCGCGCAGATCGCGAAAGGCCCGACGGCCGCCGACAGGTTGCCGCAGTTGCCGCTCCAGTCGACGAACTTCTGATCGATGGAGACCTGCCCGAACAGGTAGTCCACATCGTGTCCGGGCCGCTCGCTCCTGGCGACGATGACCGTCTTGCTCGTGCTCGACGTCGCCCCGCCCATGCCGTCGATCTGCTTGCCGTATGGATCGGGGCTGCCGATCACGCGCAGGAGCAGCGCGTCGCGCGCGGCGCCCGGCACCTGCGCCGCTTCGGGTAGATCCTGGAGGCGGAAGAACACGCCCTTGCTCGTGCCGCCGCGCATGTACGTGGCGGGAATGCGGATTTGTGGCTGATGCGCCATCGCGTCTCTCCTCAGGCAGCCGCCTGCGACGATTCGAGAAAGTCCTGGGCGAAGCGCTGCAGTACGCCGCCCGCCTCGTAGATCGACACCTCCTCGGCCGTGTCCAGACGGCACGTGACGGGCACCTCCACACGCTCGCCGTTGCGGCGGTGGATAACGAGCGTGAGATCGGCGCGCGGCGTGCGCTCGCCGATCACGTCGAACGTCTCGCTGCCGTCGATGCCGAGCGTCTTGCGATTCGTGCCCGGCTTGAATTCGAGCGGCAGCACGCCCATGCCGACCAGATTGGTGCGGTGAATGCGCTCGAAGCCCTCGGCGACGATCGCCTCGGTGCCGGCCAGGCGCACGCCCTTGGCCGCCCAGTCGCGCGAGGAGCCCTGGCCGTAGTCGGCGCCGGCAATCACGATGAGCGGCTGCTTGCGTGCCATGTAGGTCTCGATGGCTTCCCACATGCGCGTGATCTTGCCTTCGGGCTCGATGCGTGCGAGCGAGCCCGTCCTGACCTGTCCGTCCACGACAACCATCTCGTTTCTGAGCGTCGGATTGGCGAAGGTGGCGCGCTGCGCCGTCAGGTGGTCGCCGCGATGCGTGGCGTATGAATTGAAGTCCTCTTCCGGCAGCCCCATCTTCGCCAGATACTCGCCCGCCGCGCTGTCGGGCATGATGGCGTTCGACGGCGAGAGGTGGTCGGTGGTGATGTTGTCCCCAAGCACCGCCAGCGCGCGCATGCCGCGCAGCGTGCGCTCGCCCGCAAGCGCGCCCTCCCAGTACGGCGGGCGGCGGATGTAGGTGCTCTTCTCGCGCCAGTTGTAGAGCGGCGCTGCGCGCTCGCCCGAATCCACGGCGGCGGCGAACATCGGCTCGTACACGCGACGGAACTGCTCGGGCTTCACGCTGCTGGCGATGATGGCGTCGATTTCCTCGTCGCTCGGCCACAGGTCGGCCAGGCGCTGCGGCTTGCCGGCCGCGTCGACGCCGAGCACGTCCTTCTCGATGTCGAAGCGGATCGTGCCGGCAATGGCGTAGGCCACGACCAGCGGCGGCGACGCGAGGAACGCCTGCTTCGCGTAGGGATGAATGCGGCCGTCGAAGTTGCGGTTGCCCGAGAGCACCGCCGTGGCGTACAGGTCCCGCTCGATGATCTCCTGCTGGATCGCCGGATCGAGCGCACCCGACATGCCGTTGCACGACGTGCAGGCGTAGGCGACCACGCCGAAGCCGAGCTTCTCGAGCTCGGGCAGCAGGCCGGCCGCTTCCAGATACAGCGTGACGGCCTTCGAGCCGGGCGCGAGCGAGCTCTTGACCCACGGTTTGCGCGTGAGGCCGGCGCGGTTGGCGTTGCGCGCGAAAAGGCCCGCCGCGATCATGTTGCGCGGGTTGTTGGTATTCGTACAGCTGGTGATGGCGGCAATGATGACCGCCCCGTCGGGCATCCGGCCCGGCTCGTTTTCCACCTTGCCGCTAATGCCGCGCGCGGCGAGCTCGCTCGTCGGCACGCGCTTGTGCGGATTGGACGGACCGGCGATGTTGCGCACCACGCTCGAGAGGTCGAACCTCAGCACACGCTCGTACTGCGCGTCGCGCAGGCTGTCGGCCCACAGCCCGGTTTGCTTCGCATATGTCTCGACGAGGCGCACGAGCGCGTCGTCGCGGCCGGTGAGCTTCAGGTACTTGATGGTCTGCGCGTCGATGTAGAACATCGCCGCCGTGGCGCCGAACTCCGGCGCCATGTTCGAGATCGTGGCGCGGTCGCCGAGCGTGAGGTTCGCGGCGCCCTCGCCGAAGAACTCGAGATAGGCCGAGACCACCTTTTGCTTGCGCAGGAATTCAGTGAGCGCCAGTACAACGTCGGTCGCGGTAATGCCCGGCTGCGGCTTGCCGGTGAGCTCCACGCCCACGATGTCGGGCAGGCGCATCCACGACGCGCGCCCGAGCATCACGCTCTCGGCCTCCAGGCCGCCCACCCCGATCGCGATCACGCCCAGCGCATCGACCATCGGCGTGTGCGAGTCGGTGCCCACGAGGGTATCGGGATACGCCACGCCGTCGCTCACCTGCACGACCGGGCTCATGCGCTCGAGGTTGATCTGATGCAGGATCCCGTTGCCCGGCGGAATCACGTCCACGTTGCGAAACGCCTTCTTCGTCCAGTTGATGAAGTCGAAGCGGTCTTCGTTGCGACGGTCCTCGATGGCGCGGTTCTTGGCGAATGCGTCGGGGTCGAACCCGCCGCACTCCACGGCGAGCGAGTGGTCGACGACGAGCTGCGTCGGCACGACCGGATTGACGAGCGACGGATCGCCGCCTTGCGCCGCGATCGCATCGCGCAGGCCGGCCAGATCCACGAGCGCGGTCTGGCCCAGGATGTCGTGGCACACGACACGGGCCGGGAACCACGGGAAGTCGAGATCGCGGCGTCGCTCGATCAGTTGCCTGAGCGAGTCGGTGAGCGCGGCCGGCTCGCAGCGGCGCACGAGGTTCTCGGCCAGCACGCGCGAGGTGTACGGCAACGTGTCGTAGGCGCCCGGTGCAATGGCCTCGACGGCGGCGCGGGCGTCGAAGTAATCGAGCGACGTCCCGGGCAGGGGTTTTCGGTATTCGGTGTTCATCATGTGAGGAGTATCGGCCCGGCTTGCGGCGAAAGGCTGCCAGCGGCTGGCAAGATGCCGGCCATGCCGCAACGCGCAGGGCGCCCGGCATGGCCGCGAGAGGCGTCGGAGTGCCGTGCTACGGCAATCTCAGCGCTTCTCGATCGGCACGAACTTCTGATCTTCCGGACCGACGTAGTTGGCGCTCGGACGGATGATCTTGTTGTCGATGCGCTGCTCGATGATGTGCGCGCTCCAGCCCGACGTGCGCGCGATCACGAACAGCGGCGTGAACATCGCGGTCGGCACGCCCATCATGTGATAGCTCACGGCGCTGAACCAGTCGAGGTTCGGGAACATCTTCTTGACGTCCCACATGACCGACTCCAGGCGTTCGGCGATGTCGAACATCTTCATGTTCTGCTGGTCCTTGGACAGCTCGCGCGCCACTTCCTTGATCACCTTGTTGCGCGGGTCGCTCACGGTGTAGACCGGGTGGCCGAAGCCGATGATCACTTCCTTGTTCTCCACGCGGCGACGAATGTCGGCCTCGGCCTCGTCGGGCGAGTCGTAGCGCTTTTGCACCTCGAAGGCCACTTCGTTCGCACCGCCGTGCTTCGGCCCGCGCAGCGCGCCGATGGCGCCGGTGATGGCCGAGTGCATGTCCGAGCCCGTGCCGGCGATCACGCGCGCGGTAAAGGTCGACGCGTTGAACTCGTGCTCGGCGTACAGAATGAGCGACGTGTGCATGGCGCGCACCCACCGGTCCGACGGCTTCTCGCCGTGCAGCAGATGCAGGAAATGGCCGCCGATGCTGTCGTCGTCGGTCTCCACGTCGATGCGCACGCCGTTCTGGCTGTAGTGATACCAGTAGAGCAGCATCGAGCCGAGGCTCGCCATCAGCCGGTCGGCGATGTCGCGCGCGCCGGGGATGTTGTGATCGTCCTTTTCGGGCAGCACGGTGCCAAGCACCGAGACGCCCGTGCGCATCACGTCCATCGGATGCGCGGCGGCCGGCACGGCTTCGAGCGCTTCCTTGACCGCGGCGGGCAGCCCGCGCAGCGCCTTGAGCTTGGCCTTGTAGCCCTTGAGCTCGGCCACGCTCGGCAGCTTGCCGTACACCAGCAGATGCGCGATCTCTTCGAACTCCGAGCTCTGGGCCAGATCCAGGATGTCGTAGCCGCGATAATGCAGGTCGTTACCCGAGCGGCCCACGGTACACAGGGCGGTATTGCCGGCGCTCACCCCGGACAGGGCAACGGATTTCTTCGGCTTGAAGCCGGTGGCGGTCGTCTCGCTCATGCTCATTCCTCCAGATCAGGGATTCGGTTATTTCTGCTGTGCGAACAGCGCGTCGAGCTTGTGCTCGTATGCGTGATAGCCGATGCTCTCATAGAGCTCGGCACGCGTCTGCATGGTGTCGAGCACGGCCTTTTGCGTGCCGTCGCGGCGAATCGTCTGATAAACGTTCTCCGCAGCCTTGTTCATGGCGCGGAAGGCCGACAGCGGATACAGCACCAGACCAACCTGCGCGCTGCGCAGCTCCTCCACGGTAAACAGCGGCGTGGCGCCGAATTCCGTGATGTTCGCGAGCACGGGCACCTTCACGGCGTCGGCGAACTGGCGGTACATCGGCAGTTCGGTCATCGCTTCCGGGAAGACCATGTCGGCGCCCGCTTCCACGCACGCGCAGGCGCGGTCGATGGCGGCCTGCAGGCCTTCCACGGCGAGCGCGTCGGTACGCGCCATGATCACGAAGTTCTCGTCGGTGCGCGCGTCGACCGCGGCCTTGATGCGATCGACCATTTCCTGCTGGCTTACGATGGCCTTGCCCGGCCGGTGGCCGCAACGCTTCGCGCCGACCTGGTCTTCGATGTGCATCCCGCCCGCGCCGAACTTGACGAGCGACTGGACCGTGCGTGCAATGTTGAACGCCGACGGGCCGAAGCCGGTGTCGACGTCCACGAGCAGCGGCAGATCGCACACGTCGGTGATGCGGCGCACGTCGGTCAGCACGTCGTCGAGCGTGGAGATGCCGAGATCGGGCAGGCCCAGCGAGCCGGCGGCCACGCCACCGCCCGACAGATAGATTGCCTTGAACCCGGCGGCCTTGGCCAACAGGGCATGGTTGGCGTTGATGGTGCCGACAACCTGCAACGGTTGTTCGGTCTTGACGGCCTCGCGCAAGGCGGCGCCGGCGGAGCGAATGGTGTGCGTCACTGGAATCCCTCGGTCGTGGGTCGCGTGCATGCGGCGAGGTTGCCCCCGCTGCGCCCGCACACGGGTTGAGATGTGGCTTCATCGGTAGCAATGGGCGTGCCAGCCTGGCGCCGGGCGTGGCCGCATGCGCCGTGCGGCAGTGCTAACGCCTTCATTTGGCAGCGGAAATCCGGCGCCGGCATGACGCTCACGGCAAGTGCATGTCGCGCGGGAGATGTCGCGGCTCGTCGCATGATGTTTCATATTGAAACACGTAATGAAACAAATCATTGCAACGTGCTACGATCTGTCTCATTCACCCGTTTTCGCCGCCCGACATGCCGAATCGCCCTGCCTCCGGTCTGCCACCGCAACTCCCACCACAAATTCCACCGCAAGTCCCACCACCGCGCTCCCCGCACCTGCCGGCTTCCGCGGCCGGCTTGCCGCGCGCCGGACTCGCGCCGCCCGCCGCGGCGGTACGCAAGCCTGTGATCTGGGCCGTAGGCATCAGCAAGCTCGGCGAGTTGTATCGCGACATCGTGCCGGACTACGCGGCGCACGCCGAAGTGCAGATTATCGACAAGGGCTACGAAGCGGTGATCGAGGCGCTGGAGCGTCTGCCGGCCGGCAGTGTGGACGGTATCGTCGCCGCCGGCTCGAACGGCGCGTTCCTGCGCGAGCGTCTGGTGCTGCCCGTCGTCCTCGTGAAGGTCACCGGCTTCGACGTCATGCACGCGCTCGGCCGTGCTCGCCGCGCGTTGCCCGCGGACTCGCCGGCCTCGCGCATCGCACTGGTCTCATACGCCCGTCCCGCGCCGGAATTCGAGCGGTTCAGAAGCGCCTTTCATCTCGACGTTGCCCAGCACGCCTACTTCGACGCGCACGATGCCGAAGACCTCGTACATCGCCTGCGTGACGAGGGCATCGAGGTCGTGGTCGGCCCCGGGCTCGTGACCGAACTGGCCGAACGTGCAGGTATGACCGGCGTCTTCCTCTACTCGCAGGACTCGGTGCGCGCCGCCTTCGACACCGCGCTCGAAGTCGCGCGCTTCGGACGCATCGAGGCGCAGCGGCGCGAGCGGCTCGACACGGTGCTGCGACACCTGCACGAGGGTGTGGCGGCGGTGGATCTGAACGGGCGGATCGAGGCGATCAATGCGGCGATGGCTGGCATGCTCGGCGTGACGGTAGCCGACGCGGTCGGTCGCCCGCTCGATGCCATCGCACCGGCGCTCGACATCGGGCGCACGCTCGAGAGTGCGAGCGCCGAACTCGAGGCGATCGTGTCGATGGCGGGCAAGACCTGGGTCATCAACCGTATCCCGCTGCTCGACCAGGGCACGCTCACGGGCGCACTGCTCACCTGCCAGGACTCGCAGTCGTTCGCGCGCGTGGACCGTTCGCTGCGCTCGCGCCATCGCCCGCGCCACCTCGTGGCGCGCTACCGGCTCGACGATCTGATCGGCGACTCCGCCGCCATCGCGCACGTCCGCGCGCTTGCGCGCCGTTACGCGCAGACCGATTCCACGGTGCTCGTGCACGGCGAGAGCGGCACCGGCAAGGAACTGCTCGCGCAAGGCATTCACAACGCGAGCCGGCGCCGGGACTATCCGTTCGTGGCGATCAACTGCGCGGCGTTTCCGGAAACCCTGCTCGAGAGCGAGCTGTTCGGCTACGAGGAAGGGGCGTTCTCCGGCGCGCGGCGCGGCGGCAAGGCGGGCCTTTTCGAGACGGCCCACAACGGCACGATTTTCCTGGACGAAATCGGCGAAATGCCGATGCCGCTGCAAACGCGCCTGCTGCGCGTGCTGCAGGAGCGCGAGGTATTGCGGCTTGGCGCGACGGAGCCCGTGCCGTGCGACGTGCGCGTGATCGCCGCCACACACCGCGATCTGCGCCAGCAGGTTGCCCAAGGGCTGTTCCGCGAAGACCTCTATTACCGGCTGAACATCCTGCGCCTGGTGCTGCCGCCGCTGCGCGAGCGCATGGACGACCTGCCGCGCCTCGCCCCACTCTTTCTCGAACGGGCGCTCGCCCGCGCCGGGGCGCGCATGAGCGTCGACGCGCTGCTCGCCACGCTGCTGCCGCTGCTCGCCACCTATCGCTGGCCGGGCAACGTGCGCGAGCTGGAAAACCTGCTGGAACGAATTGCGGTGGTTTGCGCCGACGTGGTCGACGCGCGCGAGATCAGTCGCGCACGACTCGTCGAGATCGCGCCGGAGCTGGGCCCGAATGCGGCATCCAGCGCCGGGCCGGCGTGGCCCGCGACGCCGCAAGGCGAGGCGGCGGGCACGGCGCCCGCGGCGGGCTTCGCCGGCGCAGTCGCGCACGACGCC
>NZ_CABPSC010000007.1 GCF_902459585.1 Pandoraea nosoerga | reverse complement strand
CTTATCTGCCGAAGCAGACGCACCATTCATCGAGTGCCCACACTTATCGGTTGTTCAATTTTTAAAGATCAATCGCGCCTGACTTCGCTTCGTCGCCAACTTGCCGCGCCGTTGCTTCGTTTTTCGCGTCGCTGCATCAGCAGCAGAGAAGTGAGATTATGTCGCAGCTTCTCGTCGTCGTCAACAGTTTTTTCGCACCTCCCGCTCGCCGCCGTAGCGACTCGCCCGCTCAAAACCGCCAACCACCGGGGCCTCTCGGCCCCCTCCCGCCCCGTCGCTTCGCTGCTTGCGCCGCGTCGCCGTCGTTGCGAGAGACGAGATATTAGTGAAAACCCCGAAGCCGTGCAAGCCCTTTGTGAAAATAATTTGAAAAGACGCGAAAGCAGGCAAAAAAAGCCCGCCTCAAGGGCGGGCCGAGTTCCACGGGACAGGACACATGGAGGAGACGGGTTCACTGTATCCGCGCATCCCCCGGCGACGCAACCAACGAAATCGCATATGCTTCCCAAAAGCTTGCCCATATGGAAAGGTCAGGCGGACGCGATGGCGTCTGATGGCGTCTTCTTCTCAGCAACTCCTCTCTATATATAGGGCGTCCGGGATGGTCCCTTCAACGTACATTTCGCCTCGCTCACGCCCGCCCGCTCCGCCTTCGGCCAGCGCCGACGCGCCATCACGGTCCGCCCCCACCACCCCCACCACCCCCGCTGACCCCAGCTCGCACCACGCCCATCGGTCCGGGTTTCACCGATGGATCGGCATCGCCGCCCTCGCGTTTGCCGTTGCGGCCTGCACATCGGTGCGGCCGCCGGCGGAACCGTCGCAGTGGACGTCCCACACGCCCGCCAACACCCCGGGCGCGCTGGCGAGCGCCCTCGCGCCCGCGATCCGTGCGCACGACAAGCAGTCCGGCTTTCAACTGCTGGCCACCGGCTCCGCGGCATTCACCACGCGCATCGCTCTCGTACAGGCGGCGCAGCACAGCCTCGACGTCCAGTACTACAGCGCCGGCGAGGACCTCACCGGCCGCCTGCTGCTCCAGGCCCTGCTCGATGCCGCGGATCGAGGCGTGCGCATTCGCATGCTGGTCGACGACATCAACCGCCGCCACACGGACCCCGCGTTCGCCGTGCTCGACCAGCACCGCAACATCGAGATCCGCGTGTTCAACCCCTTCGGCACGCGAGACACCACGTTGCTCGAGCGAGCCGGCAACCTGCTCACCCGCTTCGACCAGCTCAACCGCCGCATGCACAACAAGGCGCTTGTGGCCGACAACCAGGTGGCAATCATTGGCGGCCGGAATCTGGGAGACGAATACTTCGACGCCAACCCGGATCTCTCCTTTCGCGACTTCGATCTGCTGTGCGCCGGACCGGTGGTCGATGCCGTCTCGCGCAGCTTCGATCATTTCTGGACGAGCCCCCAGGCCTACTCGCTCAAGCAGGTCCAGTCGAAGATCGACGACGAGACGCTCGCCGCCACGCGCGACGCGCTCGCACAGCACTGGCGCGACGCCGACGCCCTGCCCGCCGGTCGCGAGGCGCTGCATCAGCCGCCGCTGGCCGACGGGCTGCGCACCGGCAAGGTGCCGCTCTTCTGGGCGCCGGCCGAGCTCGCGGCCGACACGCCGGACAAACTCGACGCCCCCGCCGGCCAGACGCAAAGCGCGCCCGGTGAAAAGCTGCGCCAGCTCGCGGCGAACGCGCAAAGCGAGTTCCTGATCATCTCCCCGTACTTCGTGCCGATGGACGGCGGCGTCCGATTCCTGTCGAAGCTGGCCCAACGCGGCGTCAAAGTGCGCGTACTGACGAACTCGCTGGCGGCGACGGACGTCGTACCGGTCCACGCCGGCTACGCGCGCTACCGCCCCGCGCTGCTCAGGGCCGGCATCGAGCTCTACGAATTCAAACCGATTCGCAGCGACACCGATGCCCCCTCCCCGCGGCGCGTGCAATTCGGCGGCTCCTCGCGTGCGAGCCTTCACGGCAAGGCCTACGTGATCGACCGGCGCGACGTCGTTCTGGGCTCATTCAACCTCGACCCGCGCTCGGTGCGTCTGAACACGGAACTGGCGATCGTCATCCACAGTCCCGACTTCGCCGACCGCATGGCGCGCATCTTCGATCGGGCCACATCGCCGCGCACCAGTTTCCGGGTGGTGCTCGCGCCGCCGGACGCAACGCCGCCCACGCCCATCCCGCCGACCATGCCGGCGTTGCGCTGGGTGGGCGAGGAGAACGGGCAGCCGCGCACGTTCGACGTCGAGCCCTACGCGTCGTTCTGGCGCAATTCGGTGGCGGGCGCCTTCACCCTGCTGCCGAGCGACGACCTGCTCTGAGCACACATGCACGAGCTCCCGTGCGCGCCCGTCAGAATTCGAACGTCGCCAGGAGCGTGGCCGAACGCGCGTCGCCCACAGCCACGAAGTACTGGCTGGCGCTCGACGGGTAATACGTCTTGTTGAACACGTTCTTGACGTTGAACTGCAAGTGCACCGGTCGGCGCCCGATCTTCGTATCGTAGGTGGCGAACACGTCGGCGACGAAGTACGCCGGCAGCGTGAAGCTGTTGGCCGAATCCCCCGGACGCGCGCCGACATAGCGCCCGACCGCCCCGAGCCGCAGGTGGCCGCCACCGAAGCCCCCGCCCAGCACGGGCCCCCAGTCGTAGACGCCCGCGAGCGAGGCCGTATGGCGCGCCACGTTCGCCAGCGTGTTACCGGCGTAGAGCGGATCGTCGGTGGTCTTCGCGTCGATGAACGCGTAGCTGGCGATCACATTCCACCGCTGCCCGATACGCCCCGACACATCGAGCTCGACGCCCCGCGAACGCGCCGCCCCGGAGGTCCGCCAGTCGATCAGCTTGGTCGCGTCGTTGAATTGGGAGACGAGCACGTTGCGCTTGTCGATGTTGAACAGGGCCAGCGTGCCGCTCAGCCCTTCGGGCATGTCAAGCTTTGCGCCGAGTTCGTAGGACTTCGCGTGCTCCGGTGCGACGTTCGAGTCGATCACCACTGCGCTGGCCAACGGCGCGATGGTGGACGTCGGCTTGAGCGACTCCGAATAGCTGCCGTACAGCGACACGTGCTCGGTCGCCTTGTAGACGACACCGGCGCGCGGCAGCCACTTCGCATCCGACAGATTCGTGTTGGCCTGAAACGGTCGGCCCTTGCCCGCGATCTGGCTGTAGGTCAGCCACCGCACGCCTCCCACGACGATCCACCGATCCGTCACATGAACGGCGTCCTGAAAGAACAGCGACGCGTCGTGCAGCGTATCGGTCTGATCGCTGTCGCTCGCCGATACGGTGCTCGGGATCACCTCACAGCCGTACACCGGGTTCAGATAGAAGAACGTGCACTTCGACGCCTGACGAATCAGGTCGCGCCGATAGATCCGCCGATACTCCCAGTCGCCGCCGAACTGCACGTCGTGCCGCATGCCGGCCATTTGCACTTTCCCGTCGAGATAGGCAATACCGTAGCTGTCGGTGCTGTCCGAGCCGCGCGTGCCGTCGTTGCTGCGCGAAATGATGCCGGTCTTCGTGTTGATGCCGTTCACGCGCAACTGCGTCGCGTCGTATGTCTCGTTGTTGTAGCTGTAGCCGAGATGCGCTTTCCAGGCCGCATCGAATTGATGATCCACGGTGAGCTGCGCCAGATGCGACTGCCCCGCCATTTCGTTGTGCACGTCGTCAAGACGCTCTCGCGCCGGGACGGCGAGCGGCTTGTTCGTCGTCGGATCGATGACGGTGCCGCGATCGAACGGCGTGAGGAAGTTGCGATACTCGTAGGAGAGCACGACCTGCGTGTCGCGGCCGTAATAGGCGAGCGCGGGCGCGACGAGCGTCTCGCGCTGCGAGCCGAAGTTGCGCCAGTACTGTTGATTGTTCTGGTCGACGACGAGCCGGTACGCCAGCCCGGTCTCGCCGACGGGCCCGGTGGTGTCGAGTGTTTCCTGCGCCCCGTTCTTGCCGTGCCCATACGTCGTGCCCGCCACGCTGAGCGCCGTATACCGCTCGAGCATGGGGCGTTTGCTCACCACGTTGACGACCCCGCCGGGGTCCATGATCCCGTAGAGCAGCGACGTCGGCCCCTTGAGCACTTCGACGGCGTCCGCGTTGGCGTTCAGCCCGCGCCCCTGCACGAGCGGCATGCCGTTGTGCATGATCGAGCCGTCGCGGTTGCCTCCGAAACCCCGCTTGAGCAACGTGTCCTGCGTACCCGCGAGCGTGTTGCCCTGCACGATGCCGCTCACATTGATCAACGCGTCGTCCAGCGTGCGCGCGCGTTGGTCGGTGAGCACCTGTTGCGGCACCACGTTGATCGCTTGCGGGATGTCAAGCACCGGCGCGTCGGAGCGTGAGACATTGGCTTGCGCCGGCATCCGATAGCCGTCGGCCCAGGGCTGCGCCTGCGCTTGCGTCATCGGCAGCGCGATGTCGCCTGCCGCCGCGCTGCCGATCGCGCCCCCGGCCACCGGCTCCGGCTCCCGCTCCGGTTGCGGTTGCGGCTGCGGCACGAGCGTGTAGCCCGCGCCTTGCGGCGACGCGACGAGCCCGGTGCCCGCGAGCGCCCGGCCGAAGGCGGCCGGCACGTCGAGGCGCCCCTGGACGCCGGGGCTGCGTTTGCCTGACGTCAACGACGGCGTGTACGTCAGCAGAATGCCGGCCTCGCGACCGAAACGCGCGAGCACGGCGTCGAGCGCGCCTGCCGGAATGTCGTAAGCGCGCGCAGCGGCGCCTGCCGCCGCCGTTGCGGGCATTGCCGGCCCGGCAGAGCCCGGCGTCTGCGCGATCGCGTTCGCACCGGGCAACGCCGCGGCGAACGCAACGCCCACCGCCGCGTACATGGCGCGACGGCGAAGCCCCGGCGGCGGCGCCTCGGCCTGGTGGCGGCCACGCGAACCGGCGGGGCGAACGGGAACGGGACAAACGTCGGGGAGTACGACAGCCATGGTGAGCGATCTCGAGCGGGCGATGAAAGAGGGGTTTCACTTGCCCTGTCACGCGAGCACGCCAAAACAGCTCACCTTTCCGGCAAAAAAGACGCAACGCCCGCCGGGTCAGCCTCGCGGCCCGACCGTCACCCAATAGCGAGTGAGCGACGAAACGCGAACGGGCAGCGCGTGCGGCAGCATGGCGAGGATGGCGTCCGTGTCCGCCAGCGGATACGTCCCGGACACGCGCAGCGCCGCGACTGCCGGATCGCACCGCACATAGCCGCGCCGGTAGCGCGCGAGCTCGGCAAGAAACGCATCGAGCCGCATGTCGGCGGCGACGAACATGCCATCGGCCCAGGCGCCATCGCCGTCGGCAAGCGGCGCGACGGCGCTCGCCCGCTGCGCCGTGAAGCGCGTCTGCTCGCCGGCCCGCACGGTGCGCGGGATCTCGCCGGGCCCCGCTGCCGCGGGCGTGACGCGCACTGCGCCGTCGAACACCTGCACCTGCGTGACGCCGCCCGCCTGCTGACGCACGGCAAAGCGCGTGCCCATCGGCATGAGCGTGCCCTGCGCGGTGGCGACCACCAGCGCGCGCGGCAGGGCATGCCTCGCGTCCTTGCCCGTCGTCACCATGATTTCGCCGTCGACGAGCGTGATGCGCCGCACGCCGCCGTCCATCGACCATCGCACGGCGCTGCGGGTATTGAGTACCAACGTCGTGCCGTCGGCCAGACGCCATGTGCCGCGCTCGCCCGCCCCGGTATGCGCGTCCGCCCGCAAGCCTTGCACGATCGACGTATCGCTCGCGAGCCACGCCCCGCCGCCCACGAACGCCGCGCCGACCATGGCCTTGAGCGCATGACGGCGCCCGCGCGAGCGCGGCGCCCAAAGTACCGAGTGCGCCGAGCGCACCGCGGTGGCGCCCAGCGTGTCCGAGACCTGCCGCATGCGCAGATCCGCACCTTCGATGTGGCGCCATGCCCGCTCGTGCTCCGGATGCGCCTCGCGCCACCGCGCGCAAGCCGCGCGCAGGGCGTCCGTGGCATCGCCGCCATGCAGCGTGATCCACCACTCGGCGGCTTGCCGCGCCACGTCGGCGTCGAAACCGCCAACGGCCGTTGCTCGTTGCGTCATCGTGCGCCCATCGCAAAGAAGCACTGCGTTGCGGCCCGCACGAGATGGCGCTTCACGGTAGCCAGCGAAATGCCGAGTCGCGCGGCAATCTCGGCATGCGTGAGTCCGTCGAGCTGCGCGAGAAGGAACGCCCGTTTGACAAGTGGCGGCAGACCGTCGAGACAGCGATCGATCTCGACCAGCGTCTCGAGCACGACGGCGCGCGCCTCGGGCGACGGCTCGCAACCCTCGGGCTCGCGCGCCAGTGCCTCGAGATAGGCGCGCTCGATCGCTTCGCGCCGCCAGTGGTTGTACAGCACGCGTTGGGCGACGGTGGTGAGGAAGGCGCGCGGCGAGGCCAGCAGCCGAGGCGGATCGCGCTCGAGCAGGCGCACGAACGTGTCGTGGACAAGATCGGCCGCGCGGTGCGAGCAGCCGGTCTTGCGATGCAGCCAGCCATGAAGCCAGCCATGATGGTCGTTGTAGAGTCCGTGCAGCGTGTCGTCGGCGGGCATGCGCCCCTCCTGTCCCCGGCCGGGTGTGGCCGGAAGGCTGGACACCCGCTTTGCAAATGAGAATCGTTCGCAGTATAGCAAACGACACCCAAAGAACGGCGTCCCGTCGTGTCGCCATCGCCGCCGGCGCCTCAGTAATACGTGTCGTCGAGCAGCATGTCCTCGAAGAACGCGCCGAAGCGCCGCTGCGGATCAAGCAAATGAATTTCCAGAATCCAGCGCATGGCCGACGGCGTCGCCTCGAAGTCGGCCAGCGTGCCGGTGTGAATCGCGGCATGCGGGAAGTCCGATACGCGATGACCGGGCAGCTCGAAGTTCAGCGTCCAGCCCATGCGTTGCGCGACCTCGTCGGCATACGCGTAGAGCGCCTGACCCGACGCGCCGTCGCGCAGCCACTTGGCGCGCACGTCGTGGAACAACGCTTCGGCGTCGCGCGCGCAACGCGCGTATCCGGCGTGCTCGCCCACGACGAAGCTCGCGCCGCCGTCACCCTCCCACGCGTCGAAGCGCGGCGCAATGTCGATGAAGAACAGATCGTTCTCGGCGAGCACCACGCCCGGCTCGGACGGCTGGCGCATCGGCTTGAGCGTGTTCCTGCCAAAGCGAACGCGCGTGGGGTGCCAGCTCAATTCGAGGCCGGCCGCCGCAAGGGTGCGCCTGGCCATCGCCACGGCGTCTTCCTCGCACATGCCCGGTCGCACCTGCGCGGCAATGTTGCGAATGGCTTCGCGGGTCTTGTTGCGCGCGAGCAGCATGCCGTCGACGGAAAATGCCGGGCCGACCCGCTCCGCGAGCGAGGCCGCATCGGGGTAGCGGACGCTGGCCGTGGACGGCGCCCGGGAGGAAGCGCCCGCCGCCGTGGCGGGCGCACCGGTCGCACGCGAAGTGGCGGGATGAGCGGGATGGGCGGGATGGGCGTGATGGACGTGACGGGCGTGAGGGGCGTCATGAGCGGCATGATTGTCCTCGGTGGGGCCGGCAATGGCGGCGCCGGCGGAGCGGTTTGCGTGATTGGACATGGGGGCTCCTGTTCGGGATGGCGTTCGGGGGCATCGCGGCGACGCATTCGAAGGTCCTCATGGCGCCGCCGATGTCACCGATTGTCGAAGCGCCGTCCCGGCCGGTGGCGCAAGGCAGGCGGCCCGATTGCGCCAAACGGCGGCATCTTCGCGCCAGCGGGCGACCGCGCCCGTGCGCGCGCGCCGCTTTCTGCCAAAATGCGGCCCATGTCTGCCAGCGCTTTCAAGCCATGATCCGGAACGTCGCCCTGCTGGTTTTCCCCGGCGTGCAATCGCTCGACGTGAGCGGCCCGCTCGATGTCTTCGCGGAGGCGAATCGCTTCCTGTTGCCCGGCGATCACTATCAGACGGAAGTCGTCGGCAGCGTGCACGGCGCCATCGCATGCTCGAATGGGATGACGCTGCTGCCGCGCCGTCACTATCAGGATGTGGGCGGCCATCTCGACTTGCTGCTGGTCGCGGGCGGCCCGTCGTTGCTGACGGACGATCTCGGCCCGAACGTCGCCCGATGGTTGCGCAACGCCGTGCCGCGCGCCCGCCGCTACGGCTCGATCTGCAATGGCGCGCTCGTGCTCGCGGCCGCCGGGCTGCTCGACGGCAAACGTGTGACGACGCACTGGAACGATGTCGACGTGCTTGCCGAACGCGCCCCTGCGGCCCGTATCGAGGCCGATCGTCTGTTCGTGCAGGACGGCAATCTGTACACGTCGGCGGGCGTTACGGCGGGGATCGATCTGTCGCTGCATCTGCTCGCGCAGGACCACGGCCCGCAAGTGGCGCTCAACGTGGCCAAGCGTCTGGTCGTCTTCACCCAGCGCGCCGGCGGCCAGTCGCAGTTCAGTCCATACCTCACGCCCTACGCCGAGCCGAATTCCCCGGTGGCGCAGGTCCAGCAGTACGTGCTGGAGCATCTCGCCGAGCCGCTGTCGGTCGGCGACCTGGCGGCCGTCGCGAAGATGAGCGTGCGCAACTTCTCGCGGGTATTCGCGCGCGACGCCGGCGTGACGCCGGCCGAGTTCGTGAGCGCCGCGCGCGTCGACGCCGCGCGCGTCATGCTGGAAAACGGCAGCGCCCCCCTCAAGACGATCGCGTGGCAATGCGGCTTCGGCGACGCCCACAACATGCGCAAGGTGTTCCAGCGCCGCTTCGGCGTCTCACCGCAGCAATACCGCGAGCACTTCAGTCAGCCGCGGGACTGACCCCCGCGCGGCGCCGGTACTCGCCCGGCAGTGACGAGACGTGATGGACGGGCTCACGCGCGTTGGGTCTTCGATCGCGGTCGCGGCGCACGCGCCGTGCTCCCCGTCTTCCAGTTGCCGCGACTCAAGGCTTCCACCACGGACGCTACGAACTGACGAAACCATCGTATGCCTTCGTCCGCGTCGAACGCCTGATGCCAATGAATCGTGGACTCGGCCTCGGGCGCCTCAATCGGCAACGGGTAAATCGCAAACTTCCCGGACGCGTTCAGAATCTGCGCCACTCCCCTGGGCAGCGTGGCCACCCAATCGGTCCGCTCCAGGATTTCCGGCACGATCGTGAAATGCGGCACGCTAATGGCCAGGCGCCGCTGCAGCCCGCCGCCGCTCAGCGTCTCCTCGATCACGAGATGGCTCGAATCCGTGGACGTCACCGCGATGTGCGACATGGCAAGAAACTGCTCCCGGGAGAGCACCCGGGCGGGCAGGCCGGGGCGCTTGCGCGTCATGCATGCATACGTCTCGCGAAACATCACGATGTGGTTCGTCATGCCCTTTAGCGTAGGCAGATTGCCGATCGCAAAGTCGAGCTGACCGAGCCGGAGCCGCTCTTCCACCACACTGGCGTCCACCTGCTCGACCGACAGACGCACGTTCGGCGCAGCGTGCTGGAGCGCTTCGCACAATCGCGGCAGGAACACCTGAACGCCGATGTCGCTCATCGAAAGCCTGAACTTTCGCGTGCTCGTGCGCGCGTCAAACACCTTGTCGTGGTTGAGCACCTCCTGAATGGACACCATCGCGCGGCCCAAAGGCAGCGCCAGCCGCTCCGCGGTCGGCGTCGGCAACATGCCGTCGCTCGCGCGCACGAACAACGGGTCGTCAAAGAGCGCACGCAGGCGCGACAACGCATAGCTCGTCGCGGGTTGCGACAGACCAATGCGCTCTCCTGCGCGCGTAATGTTGCGCTCTTCGAAGACCGCGTGAAACACCCGAAGCAGGTTCAGGTCGACGTCATTGATATCCATGGCACTTATGGTAATGATATTTACGATGCATTTGACGGATATGTTACCCATTTCTAGACTCCTTCACATTCATCGAAGGGGTATCGAGACATGGGATGTATTGAAACGATCGTCGCGCAGGCCAACGCCGCGACGCAAGCGCAAGGCGCGAGACATACACTGCCGGCACTTCTGTGTGCGCGCGCTGCGAGAAATCCCGGCGCGCCGCTGTTCTCCGACCGCAAGACGACATTGACCGGCGCAGACGCCATCTCCATTGCCGCGCGCCGCGCCGGCACGCTCGCGGCGCGCGGCATCGGGCGCGGAGACCACGTTGCGCTGCTGTGCGGAAACCGCGTGGAATTCATCGAAATGGTGCTCGGCTGCGCGTGGCTCGGTGCCGTGGCCGTCCCCATCAACACGGCCTCACGCGGGTTTCAGCTCGCGCACATCCTGCGCAACAGCGGCGCGCGACTTCTCATCGCCGAGGCCTCGTTGGCCGATTCGGTCAACGCGCTCGATGTCGATGACTTGCGCTTGGAGGAGATCTGGCTCATCGACGATCCAATGCCGGGCGCGCTCGCCCCGGCCTGGCCCACGAGGCCGGTGCCGCCCCTGGGGGACGCGATCCCGGCGGCCGCGCTGACCGACGGCGATCCGTTCGCGATTCTTTACACGTCGGGCACGTCCGGCGTCTCGAAGGGCGTCGTATGCCCGCACGCTCAGTTCTACTGGTGGGGCCGGAATACCGGCGGCGATCTCGGCATCGTCAAGGGCGACGTTCTCTACACCTGTTTGCCGCTGTTTCACACCAACGCGCTCAATACGTTCTTCCAGGCCCTGATTCTCGACGCCATGCAGGTCGTCGACCGCCGCTTCTCCGCGAGCGGATTCTTCGACTCGCTGGTCGACACCGGCGCTACGGTCACTTACGTGCTCGGGGCGATGGTGCCGATCCTGCTCGGTCGCCCGGCGTGCGCCAACGAGCGACAACACAACGTGCGCGTGGCGCTCGCTCCCGGCGTGCCCGCGAACTTCCATCGGGAGTTCACGCAGCGCTGCGGCATTGCGCTGATCGACGGATTCGGTTCCACCGAGACCAACAGTGTGATCGGCGGCGACGTGAGCGCGCAGCGCGCGGGCTTCATGGGCCGCCTCGCCGCAGGTTTCGAGGCGCGTGTCGTCGATGAAAACGACATGCCCGTGCCCGACGGCGAACCCGGGGAACTGATCCTGCGCGCCAACGAGCCGTTTGCCTTTGCCAGCGGCTATCACGGCATGCCCGACAAGACCGTCGAAGCGTGGCGCAATCTTTGGTTCCACACCGGCGATCGCGTCATACGAAGCGAGGACGGCTATTTCCGCTTTGTCGATCGGCTCAAGGACGCCATCCGACGCCGCGGCGAAAACGTCTCCTCCTTCGAAGTCGAACAGGTCCTGCTCAGTCATCCGAGTGTCGAAACCGCGGCCGTCTTTGCCGTGCAGTCGGCGCTCGCGGAGGACGAGGTGATGGCAGCGGTCGTGCCGTGCGCCGGCCACACCATCGATCCTCTCGAGCTGATTCGCTACTGCGAACCGAGACTGCCCTACTTCGCGGTGCCCCGCTTCCTCGACATCGTGCCGGACCTGCCGAAAACCGAGAACGGAAAGATTCAGAAATTCAAGCTGCGCGAACGCGGCGTGAGCGCGTCGACGTGGGATCTCGACTCATCGGGATACCGCCTCAGACGCTCGTGATCGCCCGGATTTCCCACCCCGACGGCGCCGTGCACTCACATCGGCCAACGATACGGCGCGCACGTCCCCATACGCGTGCATCGACAGGTGCACCAGGAGGAGCTTCAGATGGCAAGCACGCAAACGTATAGCGGCCCGGAATCAGGCGGGACGGTGGCCAACATGGACGACCGATCGCTTCGGCGCATTGTGTTCGCTTCGGTGATCGGCAATGCACTGGAGTGGTACGACTTCTTTCTGTACAGCACCGCCGCGGCGCTGGTCTTCGGCGATCTGTTCTTTCCAAAGGGGACCGACCCGCTTCTCGGCACCCTGGCAGCATTCGCCGGCTTTGCCATCGGCTTTGCCGCCCGGCCGCTGGGCGGCGTGCTCTTCGGCCACATCGGCGACAAGTTCGGGCGCAAGGGCGCGCTGGTCTGGACGCTTTCCATCATGGGAGGAGCCACGTTCCTGATCGGCCTGCTGCCCACCTACGCGCAGGCGGGCTTCTGGTCGCCGGTGATGCTCATCGTGCTGCGCATTCTGCAAGGCATTGCGGCCGGCGGTGAGTGGGGAGGCGGCGTGTTGATGATCAGCGAGTCCGCGCCTGCGGACAAACGCGGCTACTACGCGTCGTGGAGCCAGATCGGCGTGGGCGGCGGCTTCGTGCTCTCCGCCGCCGTTTTCTACGCCGTGCAAATGCTGCCGAAGGACGCATTCATGGCCTGGGGCTGGCGCATCCCGTTCGTGCTCTCCATCGTCATCTTCGGCGTGGGTGTGTACATCCGGTCGCGCCTGCCGGAAAGCACGGAGTTTTCGAAGGCGGAAGCGGCCGGCAAGACCGTGCGTGCGCCGCTGCTCGACGTCATTCGCAAACACCCCAGGGAAATTCTGATGGCCATGGGACTGCGCGTGGCCGAGAACGGCGGCTCGTACATTGTCGTTGCGTTCGCGCTGGTCTACGGGAAATTCATCGGCGTGCCCAACGAGATCATGCTCGGCGGCCTGATCGTATCGATGATCGCCGAACTGTTCACGATTCCCTTGTGGGGCCGACTGTCCGACCGCTGGGGCCGAAAGCCGGTGTATATGACCGGCGCGCTGGGCTTCGTACTGATGGCATTCCCCTTTTTCTGGCTGCTCGACACCCATACCCCCGCGCTGATCTGGCTCGCGTTCATGATTGGCAACGCGGTATGCCACGGCGCGATGATCGGCACCCAACCCAGCTTGATGGGCGAATTGTTCAGCACCGAAGTCCGCTATTCGGGCATGGCGCTCGGGCACGAGGTCGCATCGGTGTTTGCCGGCGGCCTGTCGCCGCTGATCGCGACCGCCCTGCTGTCTCATTACCACGCCGCCTGGCCAATTGCGCTGCTGATGATGTTCCTCGGTTCCGTCACAGTCGTCTCCCTGCTGTTCACGCGGGAAACCACGCGCCGAAGCCAGCGGCAGGGGCATTGATATGACACCCCGTGATTTCAGCGGCGTGCTGATTGCCGCCGGCGCCGAGGTTCCGTATCGACGACGCGCCCCGGAAAGCTCCACCGGCGATCTGCTCGCCGACGCGTTCTCCCGGGTGCTCGCCCAGTCGGGCTTCTCCGCCAAGGACGTCGATGGCCTGGGCGTTGCCGCATTCACCCTCGCCCCCGACCATGCCGTGGACATGGCATGGCGGCTGGGACTGAGCCCGCGCTGGTGCATGGACGACTGCCATGGCGGCGCAAGCGCCATCAACATGCTCCAGCACGCGGCGCGGGCGATCCAGTGCGGGGACGCGAACGTCGTCGCGCTGCTCTGCGGCGACCGCTTTGAAACGTCCGACTTCAGGCAACTGGTCGATCACTACAACCTGACGACGCGCAATTTGCTCAGACCGCTGGAGACGGGCGGGCCCAATGCCGTGTTCGCGATGCTCACGCAGCGCCACGCCCGCCGGTTCGATCTGAGCCCGCACGACTACGGCGCACTGTGCGTGGCGCAGCGTGCATGGGCAGCGCAAAACCCCAATGCCGTGTACCGCGACCCGATGACGCTCGCGGACTACCTGGAAGCACCGCTCGTCGCGGATCCATTGAGACGCCTCGACTGTGTGCCGGTGGTCTGCGGCGCCAACGCCATCATCGTCGCACGCGCCGACTTGGTCCGCGGTACGCGCAGTGTGCGTATTCGCGCACTGCAGAGCCTTTACAACACGGACCATCAGGCCGGCGACGGGCTGACGACGCCCCTGGCCGTCGTGGCGCCGGCCCTTTGGCAGCAGGCGGGCGTCGCGCCGAGCGACATGGACGTGATCTCGGTGTACGACGACTACCCGGTCATGGCGCTGATTCAGCTTGCCGAGCTCGGCTTCGCGCCCGACGGCGACATACGCGCCCTGCTCGCACGCATTGCCGCGCGTGAGCTCAACGTCAACACATCGGGAGGCCAATTGTCCGCGGGACAGGCGGGGGCCGCGGGCGGGATGCACGGGCTCGTCGAAGCCATCACGCAGTTGCAGCACGGCGGCGGCGAGCGCCAGGTGGCCGGCGCGCGACTTGCCGTCGTGAGCGGCTACGGCATGGTCGAGTATCGCTACGGCATGTGCGGCAATGCCGTGGTGCTCGAAGGCGTTACGGGACAAGCGAGAGAAGCGGGAGAAGCAGGAGAAGCGTCATGACGTTGTCGGCATTTCAGTGCACTGCGTGCAATCACACGCTCTTTCCCGCGCGCTACTTCTGCCCGAACTGCGGCGGCGCCGATTGGCAAAGCGTGCCGCTCGGCGTGGGGACCGTCGCGGAGACTACCGTTGTACGCCAACGCGTCGGCCTGCCCAACGCGGCGCCCTTGCATCTCGCAAGCGTCCTGAGCGTGGCCGGCCCGGTCGTCATTGCGCGCTCGGCCGCCGCGCTCCATGCGGGTGACGTGGTCCGTCTGACGGTCGATTCCGCCGGCGCCATCGTGGCCGAGCGCACCTGACCCCCGAAACTGCGAGGACATGACATGCAAGTCGAAGGATCCGTGGCCTTTGTCTCCGGCGCCAATCGCGGCGTTGGCGCCTGTTTCGTGCAAACGCTGCTCGCGCAGGGCGCGCGCAAGGTCTATGCCGGCGCGCGCGATGTCGCGCTGTTGCCGCGGAACGACAAGCGCGTCGTACCGGTAACGCTGGATGTCACGCGTGCCGCCGACGTCGCGCGCGCCGCAAACCTTGCCGGCGACGTCAATTTGCTGATCAACAACGCCGGCATCAACCGGATCGTGCCGCCGTTCCGGGCAGGCCACCTGGAGGCCGCCCATGCGGAAATGGCAGTGAACTACTTCGGGACGCTGAACATGACGCTGGCATTCGCCCCGGCGCTCAAGCGCAATGGCGGCGCGCTCGTCAATGTTCTGTCGATTCTGGCCCGCGCCACATTGCCGGCGATGACGTCACTGAGCGCCTCCAAGGCCGCCGCCCTGCGCATGACCGAGGGCATGCGCGCCGAACTTCGCGCGCACGGCGTGCGCGTGCTCGCCGTCATGCCCGGCGCGATTGACACCGATATGTCGCGAGACGTGGGCGACATGCCCAAGCTCGCGCCCTCCGAAGTCGTGCTCGCCACACTGGCCGCGCTCGTCGACGGCACCGAGGATGTCTATGTCGGCGACATGGCCAAGGCGATCGCCTCGGGCCTCGCCACGGACAGGAGCGCGGTGCTGCGACAACTGGCCGGCAGCGGCTGACCGGTCGACCCGATTCATCGATTTGGACTCGCCGAATCGATTTCACCTATCGAAAGGAGAACCTCATGGCTGGACAAACCATCGAAATCGCGGCCGGGAACGGGAAGTCGTTTTCGGCCTACCTCGCGACCCCGAAGCAGGGTAAGGGACCGGGCCTGATCCTGTTGCAGGAAATCTTCGGCATCAACGCTTTCATGAAGGAGATGGCCGACCGGTTCGCGCAGGAAGGTTATGTGGTCGTGGTGCCCGATCTGTTCTGGCGCATGGCCCCCGGCACCGTGCTCGGGTACGGCGAAGAAGATTTCGCACGCGCCCTCGATTTCAATGAACGCCTAGACCTCGGCAAAGCCGTCGAAGATATCGGCGCGACCCTCAAGGCGCTGCGCGCCGTGCCGCAGCAAATCGGAAAGATCGGCGCGGTCGGCTACTGCCTGGGCGGGAAACTGGCCATGCTGGCCGCGGCAGCGACGGATATCGACTGCGCCGTGAGCTATTACGGCGTGGGCCTGGAAGCTTTCCTGAACGAAGTGCCGCAGATCCGCTGCCCCATGGTCTTTCACTTCGCCGAGAACGATGCCCTCTCGCCGCCACCGGTGCGCGAGACCGTCATCGCCGCGCTGTCGGAGAACCCGCAGATCGAGCACTATGTCTATGCGGACTGCGATCACGCGTTCGCGACGCCCGAGCGCGAGCACTACAACAAGCCCGCGTCGATCATGGCGTATTCGCGCACCATCGCCCTGCTTCGCAAGGTGCTGGGCCCCGTGTATGACCTCAATGCCCTGTGGGAACTGCATTGCTATCACGAGTTCGAGTCACGCGACGTCGACGCGATCATGCCCACCATGGTCAATGCGCCTTACGTCAACCACATCCCGACAATGACCGGCGGCGTGGGGCACGACGAGCTCAAGCGGTTCTACAAGTACCACTTCGTGCACGCGAACCCCGCCGATACGCGCTTCATTCCGATTTCGCGAACCATCGGCGCCGACCGTATCGTCGACGAGTTCATCTTTTGCGCGACGCACGACCGCGAGATCGACTGGATGCTGCCCGGCGTGGAGCCGACAGGCAAATACATCGAAGTGGCCATGCTCGCCGTCATCTGCTTTCGCGGCGACAAGCTGTACAACGAGCATATCTATTGGGATCAGGCGAGCGTACTGGTGCAGATCGGCCTGCTGGACCCGGCAGGCCTGCCGGTCGCCGGCATCGAAGCGTCGCGCAAGCTTCTCGGCGAGAGCTTGCCAAGCAACACATTGATGCGTAACTGGTCGTCTAGCGAAGGAAAGCCGATCTGAAACGCCAGGAACTCGCGTGCGCGGTACATCCATTCGAGCGTCGATTAGTACTACTTACATATAGATCCATGCTTTCCCGCCATCGCCTGGCGGCGTCATGCCCCCCAACTCGATAACGATACGGGTGATTCATATGAAACTCAGGTTTGGATGTCTCGCGGCTTTCATGAGTGTTTCGGCGCCCGTGCTGGCGCAGACGTCGTTCACCATCTACGGCGTCATTTCCGACGGCATCGGCTACTTCAGCAACCAGTCGGGTAGTTCGGCCGTCCAGCTCGTGAGCGGGGCGAATCAGAACAACCGGCTGGGGTTCCGCGTCAACGAGAACCTCGGCGGCGGGTGGTCCACCATCGCCACGTTGGAAAATGGGTTCGACATCAATCAGGGCAAGTTCGGCCAGGGTGGCCGGATGTTCGGGCGGCAGGCGTTTGTGGGGCTGTCGAGCAGGACATACGGCACGCTCACGGCGGGCCGGCAATACGACGTGTTGTGGGACTACCTGGATCGCATCGAACCACAGTCCATGGGGCCGGGCCTGGCAACGAGCATCGGCAGCAACGACAACATCGAAGGCAACTTCCGCTATAGCAATTCCGTCAAGTACAGGAGTCCGGAATGGAACGGCCTCGAGTTCGAATCGATGTATGCGTTCAGCAACAAGGCGGGCGCCTTCCAGCAAAACCGGGCCTTTAGCGCCGGCGTCAATTACGTCTGGGGTAGTCAGCGATATGCCGTGACCTACCTGACTATCGACCGGCCCGGCACGGCGAACCCGTCGGGCGCCGTGAGCGACGATTACTCGGGCGGGGCATTCCAGCTGTTTCACACCAGTCCGGTGAATGCCAGCGTCGGCGTGGAGCGGCAGCGCGTGGTGGCCGGCGGCGCGCAGTACGCGTTCGGCAAGACGCACGTCGGTGGCATCGTGTCCGATGTCCGGTACGCGTACCTCGACGGCACCCGCCTGCATATCAACAATTTCGACCTCACCGTCGTCCATCACGTCACCCCGGCGCTCGCGTTGTCGGCCGCTTACGTCTATTCGCTGGGCCGTTACGGCGGCATCGACGCAACATCGCACTGGAATCAGGGACAACTGAGCGCCGACTACTTCCTGTCGAAGCGGACCGATATTTACGCCTACGTTAATTACGTGAAGGCGTCGGGCTCGCTCGCCACGGCCGTCTTGTTCCTCGCCTCCGCGCCGTCGAGCAACAAGCAGCAGACCGCCGTGGTCGCGGGAATTCGACACCGGTTCTGAGCGGCGACGAATGGGCTTGTCCCTGGAATCGGCGGACATACCGACACCACGTCAACTCGAGGCGCGCCGACCGACTGCGTGCCATCAACAGGCAACCTATGGAAACGACACCGAATTTATCTGACAGGCCTGCGCAGCCGATGACCTTCGGGATGAAGGTCGGAAACGCAACGGTGACCGTCGTGGTGGAGTCTTGCGCCCCCCTGCTTGCGCTAAGCGAGATTTTCCCCGATGCGACCGACAGCATGCTTGCCGAGATCCGCACGGGTGAGAACGACGCGTGGTTCGACAAGCTCACCGACAGACTCGTGGTGGCCATTCAGGGGTTCGTCGTGCGCAGCGAAGGCAAGATCATCGTGGTCGATACCTGTGTCGGCGACTGCAAATCACGGGTACGCCACGGGTTCGACCACGCCTCGCTGGGTTGGCTGGACAGGCTCGCTGCCAGCGGGACGCCGCCCGAGTGCGTCGACACGGTCGTCTGCACCCACTTCCATGTCGATCACGTGGGCGGCAATACACGGATGGTGGACGGGCGCTGGCAACCGAGCTTTCCCAACGCGCGTTACCTGTTTGTCGATGCCGAGCTCGATTTCTGGCAAGGCGATGGCGCAGCGCCGGGCATCGCGCGAACGGGCGATTACATGGCCGACAGCATCGCGCCGATCCTCGACGCCGGCCTGGCCGACATCGTCCGGGGCGATCACCGGATCACCGGCGAAGTCCGGCTGATGCCAACGCCAGGACATTCGCCGGGTCACGTGTGTGTCGTGATCGAGAGCGGGGACGATCGTGCGATCCTCAGCGGCGACCTCTTCCACTCGCCGCTGCAATGCCGTCACCCGGCGTTGAGCACGCGGTTCTGCGACGATCCGGCGAAATCGGCCGCAACGCGCACCGCCTTTGTCGAACGCCACGCCAACCAGCCCACGTTGGTGATTCCGGCGCATTTCCCGTTCCCGAGCGCCGGACGTCTGTGTCGCGACGCCCACGGCACCCGCTTCGAGTTCGTCGCGCGCGAAGCGCTCACGCCCGTTCTCACGGACCTCGCCTCGTAGCGGTCCGCCCCGGCGGGCGGGGCTGCGCGGCACACGCCCGCTCGTCAGCGCGGCGTGGACTGCGGTTCGATCATCACGCCGCTTGCTGGCGGCGCAAATCGCTCAACACCTGCCGGATATAGCGTCCTGCGGCCTGGACCCCGGCCATGTCGACGCCCGTTTCGTAGCCTCTGGCATGCAAAGTCGCGAGCAGCTTTTCGGTGGCCAGATTCCCCGACGCGCCCTCGGCATAGGGGCATCCGCCCAGCCCCGCGACAGCGCTGTCAAAGGTGCGAAGCCCCATGTCCAGCGCGAGGCAGACATTCGCTTGCGCCATGCCGCCGGTATCGTGAAAATGACCCGCCAGGCGCTCGCCGGGAATGTCTCTCAGGCAGACCTCGAGCAGCTCGCGCGTGGACTCGGGCGTGCCGCGCCCGATCGTGTCGCCCAGGGAAATCTCGTGGCACCCCATTGCCAACAGCGCTTGCGCAACGTGCAGGACGGCCTCGGGAGCGATATCGCCCTCGTAGGGACACCCCAGCACGCACGACACATAACCGCGCACCGGCACACCGGCCTCCAGCGCCTTTTGCACCACCGGCCTGAAACGATCCAGGCTCTGCGCGACGCTGCAATTGATATTGCGTTGCGAGAAGGTTTCTGAAGCCGCCCCGAAGACTGCCACCTCGTCACAGCCGGCGGCCAGAGCGGCATCCAGCCCCTGCAGATTGGGGGTCAATGCGCTGTAGCAAACGCCCGGGCGGCGTTCGATCGAGGCCATGACTTCGGCGCTGCCGGCCATTTGCGGCACCCACTTGGGAGATACGAACGAAGCCGCCTCGATAAAGCGCAGGCCGGCGCGGCTGAGCCGATCGATCAATTCGACCTTGGCGCCCAACGGCACCGACAGCTTTTCGTTTTGCAGGCCGTCGCGCGGCCCGACCTCCACGACCTTCACCCGGCGCCCCGACGTATCCGGCATCGCCACCCCTCCCTTTCAGAACAGCTTGAGCAGCGCGGGAACGCTGAGTACGGCTGTGTAATAGCCCATGAACTGCACGCCGGTGTTGAACCCGAAGGTACGCGAGAGCAAGCCGCCCATGAGGCCCATGGTCAGGATCACCAACAGCCCCAGCAGACCGCCTTCCCAGACGCTGATCACGATGATCAGGCCGACAAAGGTGGCAATGATGGCTTCGTGGCTGACCTTGCGCGAGACGAACATTGCCGCACGGCGCGCGTAGTTCATCGCAAACGGATAGGACACCACCGCGGCCAGCAATACGGACAGCATGCCGTAGCCGAGAAACTCCCAGTGGCTCAGCAGGTTGTGCAGGTTGTGGGTCTGGCCCGTGGCCGCGTCGACCGTGAAGCGCGGAGGTGCGTTGAACAGCGGCGCAGCGGGGCCCGCGGCCACGGGGCTCAACGGCAAACCGAACGCAATCAGCGGAATCAGCGCTTCGGCGATATACGTGGCTTCCGTCACGCCATTGCGAGTGCTCAGCACCGTGGTCAGACGGTGATAGGCGTGCTTGATGCGCGAGCCCACCAACTCGCCCAGCACCACGGTCATGGCCACGGGGCTGAAGACGAACGTTGCGCTCGAAATGGCGGCAGTCGCCAATGTCCAACGGGTTTGGGTTCGATCCAGCACCTTCAGCGGGTTGGGGAAATAGCCGGACCAGTCTTTGACATCCGGCGCCAGGTTGAACTGGCGAACCTTGTCGCGCAACATGCCTTTGCGGCCGGCGGGCGCCATGACGGTGAACAGATCGGCGACCAGCGGGCCGATGGCGATACCGAGGAAGTAGCTGATGCTCAGCTTCGTGTCGAACTTGGCGGTCAGTGCCTGCAGCGCGAGAATCACCACCACGAAAGGCACGAGCAAGGCGACTGCGCCCCAGCGGCCTTTGGAAAAATAGGCGATCAGCACGGCCGCGGCCAGAAAAATCCAGGGGGCGGTCTTGGTGATGATCGAGCCGAACGGTGCGAGCATCACGGCGAACAGCACGGCCAGCGGCACGGCGATGAAGGCCGCGACAATGGCGCCCGAGACCATCTTGCGCAAGGCAATGTGCGGCACGCCGAGCTTGCGCAGCAAGTCCGCGTCCTGCAGCAAGGGCGTAGCGAGCGTATCCCCGGGAATGCCCAGCAGCGCGGTGGGCACGGCGTGCGTCATGTGCTTGGCCACGGCGCCGGCGAGAAAGAAGGTGAACACGCCTGCCGGCGGAACGCCGAGCAACACGACAAGCAGGGTGAGCGGTGCGAGCGTCGTGGTTTCGTCCGTACCGGAAACCAGTCCGATTGCCGCGAAGACGATGGCGCCGATCAGGCCCATGCCAACGGCGACGCCAATTTGTTCAATGAGCAGGGAATCCATGCCGTGTACTCCGCGGGTTATTGGCCATCACGGCTTTGGGTTGCGCCGGGCGTGACGAAGAGCTCGTAGAGCTTGAGCGCCTTGAGCTCTTGCACCACGGCCGGGGGCAGGTCGGACACGGAGCCCAGACCGCCGGGTTGCTGCTCCAGCTCGCGCAGCACTTCGGCGCGCCATTCGGGGTTGCTCGCGACGTCTTCTTCGGTCACCACGCGCTTGGGCGGGAAGATGCGGGCGCAGATGACGCCTGCGATCACACAGCCGGCCAGCCCCGCGAGCATGGCATAGGCCTGGGCCAGTGGCCTGGACTCGACGACCGAGTTCAGCCAACGGCTTGCCGCAAAAAACCCGATCACGCTGATGCCGATGCCCATCAGAATGGACCAGCTCAGATGCCTGAGGTCGACGGTATCTCCCCACACCTGCGCGAGTTGCCCGTGCGACGCTTGCCTGTCGGAACGCATGGCCTTGTCTCCTTTGCTCGTTGTTATTTCGTTTCGGATCGGAAGGCCTCGCCCGGCTGTCCCCGGCGAGGCCGAAGATACTTAGCGCCCGGCTCGAATTTCCTTCAGGACTTCCAGTGCACGGTCGGTGCGCACGTCGTGCTCGGCGGCCAGACGCTTGGCAACGACTTCCACCTCTTGCCCGACTGCGCCCGCGAGCAGCGCAATATTGCGGGCGTGAAGCGCCATATGGCCGCGTTGAATACCTTCGGTGGCCAGCGCGCGCAAGGCGCCCAGGTTTTGGGCCAGACCCACGGCCGCGGCAATCTCGCCCAGCTCCTGGGCGGACTTGACGTCCATGATCTTGAGCGCGAGGCGTGCGAGCGGATGCGTCTTGGTGGCGCCGCCGACCAGGCCCACGGGCATGGGCAGCTCGATCGTTCCCACCAGCGCGCCGGTATTGTCCTTTTCCCAGTGCGTGAGCGACGTGTACCGGCCGTTGCGGCTGGCATAGGCGTGGGCTCCGGCTTCCACGGCGCGCCAGTCGTTGCCTGTGGCGACGATGACGGGGTCGATGCCGTTCATGATGCCCTTGTTGTGCGTGGCGGCGCGGTAGGGATCGATGGCGGCGAACGTGTAGGCGTCGAGCACGCCTTCGATGATCTCTTCGCCACTACGCTCGCTGGTCGCCAGGGTTTGCGGCGTCAGGCGTACTCGCGCGCGGGCAAGGCGCAGGTCCGCCAGGTTCGAGAGAATGCGCAGGCGCACCGAACCGCCCGTGATTTTTTCCACCAGTGGCGAGACCGATTCGGCCATGGTGTTCACGGTGTTGGCGCCCATGGCGTCGCGCACGTCGACGATCAGGTGCATCACGACCATAGGGCCGCGCGCGGAATCGGGGAAGACATGGACTTCGATGTCCTTGCAGCCGCCGCCCAGACCGATCAGCACTTTGTCCCGGCTGTTGGCTTGCGCGAGGATCTCCTCGCGGGCCTTGAACAATGCCAGTCTTGCACCATAGGGGTCGCGGATGCCCACGATCTGCACCTGGGCGCGCATCAGCGGCAAGGTGCTCGACGTTTCGAAGCCGCCATTCTCACGCGCGAGCTTGGCCATGTACGAAGCGGCGGCAATGATGGAGGGTTCTTCCACTGCCAGCGGAATCAGCACGTCGCGGCCATTGATGCGGAAGTTGCCCGCCACCCCCATCGGCAGCTCGAACGTGCCCACCACGTTCTCGATCATGCCGTCAGCCAGGGAGGCTGGCAGCGCACCGGCCTGCGCCAGCAATGCGCGCTCTTCGTCGCTGAGATTGCATGCGGCGGCGACATGCGCCCAGCGCTGAGCGGGGGTGAGATTTCGGAAATTGGGAAGACGCGAATCGACGGCCATGGAAACTCCTGCTCATCCAGAACTGGATATGAATACGAGGGGACGGTTGGCCGTGAATTTAGTCAAACTGTACCGCTAAATACAGGTACAGTTTGGGAGGACAGTACTGCTGCGACGCAGCATTGGACCCCTCTGGATGCCGACTGGCAACGCATGGTTCGGGAGATTTGAATGGCGGGTGGCGGCAAGCGTCAGGCCCCTATTGCGGAGCGTCTGGCCGATTTGATAGGGCAGCAGATTACCGACGGCGTGTATCGCGCGGGAGACAAGCTCCCGTCGCTGCGCGAGTTGGCGCATTTGCACAATTACGCGAAAAACACCGTGGTATCGGCCTTCGATCTCCTCGTCTCGCGTGGGCTGGTCGAGTCCCGGCGCGGTGCCGGTTTTTATGTCCAGCCCCAGGCGCGCCTCGCTCGGGATGACGACGCGGGGCAGCTCACCCGTGCGATGGACGTGGTCTGGCTGATGCGCGAACAGCTCAAGAGCCAGCCGGACGCCGTCGCGGTCGGCGACGGCTTCCCGCCTGTCGAGTGGCTGGCCGACATGCGCATGGATCGCTATCACCAGAAGGTGGTGCGAACGGGGCTCGGCTCGCTGTTCCGCTATGGCAGCCGCTTCGGTTATGCGCCGCTGCGCGATAGCCTGGTGCGCAAGCTGGGGGTATTTGGCCTTGAAGTGACGCCGCAGCAACTGGTGCTGACCCAAGGCGCGAACGAAGCCATGGATCTGGTGATTCGCTACTTCGTGCCGCACGGCGCGACGGTACTGGTGGACGATCCTGGCTATTACCTGCTGTTCGGCAAGCTCAAGCTCGCCGGGGCGCGCGTGTTGGGCGTCCCGAGGCAGGCCGACGGCCCTGACGTCCAGGCCCTGGAGCAGTTGCTGCTGACCGAGCGCCCGCGCCTGTTCTTTACGCAGTCGCTGGCGCACAACCCGACGGGCTCGGACATCAGCGCCGCCAAGGCGTACCGTGTCCTGCAGCTTGCGGAACGTCACAACCTCCTGCTGGTGGAGAACGACCCCCTGGCCGATTTCAAGCCGACCTCGTCGGTGCGTCTGTCGACGTTGGACCAGCTCGAACGCACGATTTACATCGGCAGCTTTTCCAAGTCGTTTTCTGCGGCGCTTCGCGTGGGATTCATCGCCTGCAGCGAGGGTTTGGCCAGCGATCTGGCCGATTTGCGGTCATTGATTCATGTGAGCGGGTCGGAGTACTGTGAGCGCATGGTCGACGTCATGCTCCGCGAAGGTCATTACGAGCGGCATCTGGTGCGCTTGCGCCAACGTTTGGGCAAGGCCACGGCACAGGCGCTGGAGTGGCTTGACACGCACGGCTGCGAGGTGTTCGCGCGCAACCCGCAGTCGCTTTATCTCTGGGTCGCGTTTCCCGGCAATCCCGACGCCGCGAGTCTGGCCGGACGCTTGCTCGCCCACAAAGTCACCATGGCGCCCGGCCACGTCTTCACCCTGGATTCGAACCGGGTATCGCCCTGGTCGCGCTGCAACGTGGGCGCCATGCTCGATCCCCGCTTCGAGGCGGCCTGGCGGGCCATGCGGCAGGTGCGTTAGCCGCTCGCGGAAAACCGCGGCGGGAGGGGAGAGGAGGGAGGAGGGAGAGGGGGAGCGGGGTCGGCACCCGCCCGGCCTAATGGAAAACATTTATTGACCGACCGGCCGGTCGGTTTATAATGCCTCCCATATCCCTATCTGCCGCGGAGGCCTCCCTCTATGTATACGCAAGCCATCGATCTGGCCGGCAACAGCGCCAAGGGCACAGGCGCCGTCATCGCCCTCACCGAGGCGGAGCAGCAGCAGCAAGCCCGCTTCGACGCGCGTATCGCCGCCGATCAGAAGATCGAGCCCCAGGACTACATGCCCGCCGAGTACCGCAAGACGCTCGTGCGTCAGATCTCGCAGCATGCGCACTCGGAAGTCGTCGGCATGCTGCCCGAGGGCAACTGGATCTCGCGCGCGCCGAGCCTCAAGCGCAAGGCCATCCTGCTCGCCAAGGTGCAGGACGAAGCCGGCCACGGGCTCTATCTGTATTCCGCGGCCGAGACGCTCGGCACGTCGCGCGATCAGATGATCGACGCACTGCACTCCGGCAAGGCGAAGTACTCGAGCATTTTCAATTACCCCACGCTCACGTGGGCGGACGTCGGTGTCATCGGCTGGCTCGTGGACGGCGCCGCCATCATGAATCAGGTGCCGCTGTGCCGCTGCTCCTACGGCCCCTATGCGCGCGCCATGATCCGCGTGTGCAAGGAAGAGTCGTTCCACCAGCGGCAGGGCTTCGACGCCCTGCTCGCCATGATGAACGGCACGCAGGCCCAGCGCGACATGGTCCAGGAAGCGGTGAACCGCTGGTGGTGGCCGGTGCTGATGATGTTCGGCCCGAGCGACAAGGACTCGATCCACAGCGCGCAGACCATGAAGTGGGGCATCAAGCGCATCTCGAACGACGACCTGCGCCAGAAGTTCGTGGACGCCGCTGTCGAGCAGGCCAAGGTGCTCGGCGTGACCTTCCCCGACCCGGATCTGAAGTGGAACGAAGCGCGCAAGGCGCACGACTACGGCGAGATCGACTGGAGCGAGTTCTGGCGCGTGGTCGGCGGGGAAGGCCCGTGCAACAAGGAACGCCTCGGCACGCGCGTGGCCGCCCACGAAAAGGGGGCCTGGGTGCGCGAAGCCGCCCTCGCCCACGCCGCCAAGCAGCGCCAGCGGGCCGAAAAGCGGGCCGCATGAGCGAGCGGCCGGAGCCGCCGTCACCGGCTTCGGTCGCCAGACCTCACAAGACATCAGGAACGATCATGACGCAAGCAAGCAACAAGGAATGGCCCCTCTGGGAAGTGTTCGTGCGCAGCAAGATGGGCCTCGAGCACAAGCACAGCGGCAGCCTGCACGCCGCCGACGCCGAAATGGCGCTGCGCATGGCGCGCGACGTGTACACGCGCCGCCAGGAAGGCGTGAGCATCTGGGTCGTGCCGTCGGCTGCCATCACGGCGTCGGCACCGGAAGACAAGGCCGAGCTGTTCGATCCGGCCGCCGACAAGATCTACCGTCACCCGACCTTCTACCAACTGCCGGAAGAAGTGAACCACATGTAAGCGGCGGCGCGCCGCCATGCATGGCGCGCCCCCTGTGAGACCCAGAACATGAAACCGACGCAGGAACATCTGTCCTATCTGCTGCGCCTCGCCGACAACGCGCTGATCCTCGGTCAGCGCAACGCGGAGTGGTGCGGTCACGGCCCCGTACTCGAAGAAGACATCGCGCTCACCAACCTGAGCCTCGATCTGATCGGCCAGGCCCGCATGCTGTATCAGCACGCCGCCAGGATCGAAGCCGAACTCACGGGCTTCACCAAGCAGGAGGACGATTACGCCTTCTGGCGCGACGAGTTCGCCTTTCGCAACTGGACGCTCGTCGAGCTGCCGCACTACGGCCCGAGCGCCGGCACCACGGCCGCGGAACGCGACTACGCCGTGACCATCGTGCGCAACTTCCTGTACTCGGCGCTGATGGTGGAAGTCTGGCAGGCGCTCGCCGACTCGGCGGACGCCGAACTGGCCGCCATCGCCGCCAAGTCGGTCAAGGAAGCGAACTATCATCTGCATCACGCGCGCGACTGGCTCGTGCGTTTTGGCGACGGCACCGAGGAATCGCACCGCCGCGCACAGGCCGCGCTCGACTACCTGATGCCGTACATGAACGAAGTGTTCAAGCGCGACCCGCTCGAAGCGGCCGTGGCCGCCGCCGGTACGGGCGTGGCCATGGCCGACCTGAAGGACGCCTGGCACGCCACCGTGAGCGACGCGCTCGCCGAGGCGACGCTCGAGGCTCCGGTCGGCGGCGCGTTCGAGAGCACGGGCAAGTTCGGTCACCACTCCGAGCACATGAGCTATCTGCTCGGCGAGATGCAGGGGCTGGCGCGCCAGCACCCCGGCGCAAGCTGGTAAGCCGCCGCGCTTCATGCACGTCACGCACGAGATGCCGGATATGCCGCGATGTGCCGATACGCTGGATAAGCCACTCATGAATCCGTTCACCGACTTCGCCGACAAGACCATGACCCTGCCGCTGACGCCCCCCGTCGCGCCCGACGTGCTCACGCCGGCCTCGGAGGCGTCGCTGCCGCTCGCGTGGCGAACGCTCGAATCGGTGCCGGATCCGGAGATTCCGGTCGTATCGATTCGCGAGCTCGGCATTCTGCGCGACGTGCGCGTGCTCACGCGCGACGGCGCCGCCGCGTTCGAGATCGTGATCACGCCCACGTACTCGGGTTGCCCAGCCATGCAGCAGATCGCGCAGGACATCGGCGCGGCGATGACGCGCGCCGGCCTCGGCCCGTGGCACATCACCACGGTGCTGGCGCCGGCATGGACCACGGACTGGATCAGCCCCGAGGCGCGCGAGAAGCTGCGCCGCTACGGCATCGCGCCGCCCACGGGCGCGCACGCCGTTGCCGCCGACGCGCCGCGCAAGATCACGTTCTACGGCTGCCCGAAAGACGGCGTGCCGTGCCCGCACTGCGGCTCGACCGAGACCGAAGTCGTCTCCGCCTTCGGCTCGACCGCCTGCAAGGCGCATTACCGTTGCCGCACGTGCCGCGAGCCGTTCGACTACTTCAAGCCCTATTGATTGATCCGACTGATCCCGCCTCGCACGCGGCCAGACCGGCACCGACATGTGCCGGCGCCCGCGACCGGCGGCAAGGAAGCCCACGATGACCACCCCGCAATTCCACTCGCTGACCATTCGCGAAATCCGGCCCGAGACCGCCGACGCCATCTCCGTTGCCTTCACGGTGCCGGACGCGCTGCGCGACGCTTATCGGTTCACGCAAGGCCAGTTCCTCACGCTAAAGACCGAGATCGAGGGCGAAGAAGCACGTCGCTCGTACTCGATCTGCGTTGGCGTCCCTGAATACGAGGCGACGGGCGAGTTGCGCGTGGGCATCAAGCGCGTGCCGGGCGGCAAGTTCTCGAACTTCGCCAACGATCGGTTCAAGCCGGGTCAGCAGATCGACGTGATGACGCCCGACGGACGCTTCTTCACGCGTTTGTCACCCGATCACGCCAAGCATTACGTCGGCTTCGCCGGCGGTTCGGGCATTACCCCGATGCTCGCGCTCATCAAGACGACGCTCGCCGCCGAACCGCAAAGCCGCTTCACGCTGGTCTACGGCAACCGCTCGGTGCCGTCCATCATGTTCGCCGAAGCGCTCGAGGACCTGAAGAACACGTATCTGGGTCGTCTGCGTCTATATCACGTGCTCTCGGACGAGGCCCAGGAAGTCGAGTTATTCAATGGCCTGCTCGATCGCGAGAAATGCGCCGCGTTTCTCGATACGCTGATCCCGCCGTCGAGCATCGACGAGGCCTTCATCTGCGGTCCCGGCCCGATGATGGACGCCGCCGAGGCCGCGCTGGCGGCGGCCGGCGTCGCCAGGGAAAGGATCCACGTCGAGCGTTTCGGTGTGCCCTCGCCGCAAGCCGGCGTGAAGCCGGTCGTCATCACCGACGACACGCCGATGGCCGAACTGGTCGTGGTGATGGACGGCAAGGAGCGCCGCCTGCGTCAGCCATACGAAGGCCAGAGCATTCTCGACACGGGCCTCGCGGCCGGCCTGTCGCTGCCATACGCCTGTAAGGGCGGCGTATGCTGCACGTGCCGCGCCAAGGTGCTCGAGGGCGAAGTCGCCATGGACAAGAACTACACGCTCGAGGACCACGAAGTCGAGCAAGGCTTCGTGCTGACGTGCCAGGCGCGCCCGCTCACCGAGCGCGTCGTCGTGAGCTACGACGAGCGTTAAGCGGCCGGCCGGCGCAGCGCCGGGCGGGCGTCCCGACATTGACCGGGCGTCTGCCATGCGGTGCGAACGTTACGCCAACGCGGTGGCATCGAACGCGAAATCCGGCCAATGCGCCGATTATTTCGGTCATTGCGGGAGCGTCAACCCGAGGTTGCGGGAATACCGTAAACTACCGGGCATGAATACCATCCATGTCGTCTGTGGCGATATCGCCGCGCAGCAATTGCGCGCGGCGATGGCGCAAGCGCTCCGCGCCGACCCCGTGCTCGTCCTGCGCGACGACCTGGCCATCGGTCCGGTGCGCGAAATCGACGAGAACGAGCGGCAGCGGGCGGCTTTCTGGCAGCGCGTGGCGCCCGCGGCCGGACGCGACTACGCAGGTGAGCTGCGCGAGGAACTGGCGGCACTGCAACGTCTGGCCGAAGGCGACAACGCCGTGGTGTGCTGGCATGGTGACAGCGCCTCGGACCAGTTGATGCTGCGTCGCGTGGCATTCACGCTGCGCGGCACGCCGGCAAGGCTCAACGAGATCGCGCTGCGCGGCGGCGACCTCGCACCGGGCGGCGCGGGGTACGGGCCCGAGCGGCGCACGAGCGTGGGCATGTACGCGCCGGAGATTCTGGCCGAACGGTTTGCCCGCATCGCGCCGATTTCGCTGTTGCGCATCGGCCGTCTGTCGTTGGAATGGCGAGCGCTCAAGCAGGTGAACGCGCAGGTGCGCCGCTGGGTCCACAACACGTTCGAAGGCGCGACGTTCGCGCAGATCGACGACCAGATCATCACGCTCGCGCCCGTCGCATGGACGCCGATGGCCGCGTTTCTCGGCGAGACGATGCCGCGCATCGAAGGCTTTTTTGCAACCGACACTTTTCTGCTGTGGCGCTGCCGCGAACTCGGCGCGGCGGGCCGGCTCGCATTGCGCGGCGACACCACGGCGCCCGCCGCGTGCGATTTACGACTGGAGTAACCCCCGTTTATGGCACGTACCAAAGCGCCCGATCACGAATCGCAGCGCGAACAGATTCTCGATGTCGCGGCCGAGGCATTCGCCCGCGCGAGCTATCCGAGCACCTCGATGTCCGAGCTTGCGGCCGCGTGCGGCACGTCCAAGGCGCGGCTATATCACTACTACGCCAGCAAGGACGCCATTCTGTTCGATCTGCTCGAACGCTACACCAAGCGGCTGATGCTGATCGTGACCGAGGTGGAGGCGCTCGGCCAACGCCGCGGGCTGTCGGAGCGCGAGACGTTTCACGAACTGATCCGGGCGTTTCTCGACGAGTACGAAACGTCGCAGACGCGGCACATCGCGCTGCTCAACGACGTCAAGTTCCTCAACGACGAGCAACGCGAGATCGTGCTCAACCGCCAGCGCGACGTGGTCGCGGCGTTTGCCCGCCAGCTCTGCCGCGCTTTCCCGGATCGCATCGGCAAACACAACCAGACAGCTCTCACGATGATGCTCTTCGGCATGATCAACTGGACCTTCACTTGGCTCAAGCCCGGCGGGCGCATGCGCTATCGCGACTTCGCCAACGAGGTCATCGCCGTGCTCGAACATGGATTGGCGGCACCGCTGCCCGAAGGCAGCGAAGCGGCGAATGCCGAGACGGCGCCGTCACGCCGATGAGTGCGTAAGCACACACTCACAAAGAAAAGGGCGAATCTTCGCCCTTTTTTGTTGCCTCGCAACAACTCTTCGTGGAAGACAACGCGGCCGGATCGCTCGGAAACACGCCGCTCTTCAGTCACTTAGACGTTTCCCTCCAGCGTTCCGGGCCTATATCCTAGGGTTTTTACCTACCCAATGAGGTATAATTCTTTTGCGTCGCACAATCCGGTGCACGCATGAAAGGTTACCGAAGGATTACGCCATGAACGCCCCGAACTCCACGCCCGACGTCGCACGCGCGACGGTTGCCGCCAACGAGCGGTCGAGCGTGCTGATTCGCGAGCTGACGTCCGGCGACGTCCATCGCCTGCAACGCCACTTCCTGGCCCTCGGCGAAGAAGATCGCCTGCTGCGTTTCGGCCAGGCCGTCACCGACGACGTGATCACCCGCTACGTAGCCAGCCTCGACTTCACTCGCGACAGCCTCTTCGGCGTGTACGACGACAACCTCGCGCTGGTTGCCGTCGCGCACGTGGCGCAGTTGCCCGAGGGCAAGAACGGCCGTGTCGCCGAATTCGGCGTATCGGTACTGGAGTCGGCCCGCGGCCGCGGCATCGGCTCGCGTCTGTTCGAGCGCGCCGCGATTCACTGCCGCAACAGGCGCGTGGATACGCTGTACATGCACTGCCTGTCGCGCAACGCCCGCATGATGCGCATCGCGAAGAAGGCCGGTATGCAGATCAATTTCGCTTACGGCGAAGCGGACGGTTACCTCAGCCTGCCGCCGGCCGATACGCAGTCGATGCTCTCGGAAATGATGCAGGAGCAGGTCGCCGCCTTCGACTACGCCATCAAGCGCCAGCTTCGCAGCGCCCGGCGCTGGTTCGGCGCCCTGCTGCCGAACCAGCGCGCCGCCTGAAGGCGGGCAGTCGCACGCGCGCCTCGCGACTTCCCCGTCTCTCAAAGAAAACCCGGCCTTGGCCGGGTTTTTTTGTCCCGTCAGAATGGCGGGCGAGATAGGTGCGCGCCGTCACGCCGCGGCATCAGGGAAGCGGCAGCGCCGTCGTTTCCTTGAGCTGGTCGAGCACGAAGCTGGTCTTGACGTCGACCACGCTCGGGTGGACGAGCAACTGCGACTGCATGAAGTTGGAGAAGTGGGCCATGTCGCGCACGTGCACGCGCAGCAGGTAGTCCATGTCGCCCGCCATCGCGTAGCAGCCGACGACTTCCTGCCAGGTGTCGACCACGTTGCGGAAGTGCTCGTTGACCGAGCCGCCCTGCCCGTCGCCGGGATGACGCTTGTCGAGCCGAACGTTCACGTAGGCGAGCAGGCCCAGGCCGAGGCGCGTGGGTTCGAGCAATGCAACGTAGCCGCGGATCACGCCGGCCTCTTCCAGACGCCGGATGCGCCGCAGGCAGGGACTGGGCGACAGGCGCACCTGTTCGGCGATTTCGAGATTCGACAGCCGGCCGTTACGCTGCAGCAAGGCGAGGATGCGCCGGTCGATCTTGTCCAACTCCAGTTTTGACATATTCCCCCCTGATATTGACGCTTATGCGCAACATTATTGCGCATAAGTTCGTTTACAAGGAAGTCTTTGTCAAAATAATCGAGTTGCGAGACATTACATCGAAGCCTTCCCACAAAGAAAAGGGCGCCAGCCTTGTCAGGCGACGCCCTGCATGTCGGGTCGTGAGAGCGGGCGAGACGCGGGAAAGGCCTCGGGGCGTTCCTGCGTTCCGCTGCCGGCGTGGACGGGCCGCGGCTTAGCGGCGCTGAAATTCGCGCGGATCGATCGTGCGCTGGTCGAGCGGGCCTTCGTAACGCTGCGGCTGTTGCGTGGTTCGCTGCTGCGTGATGGGGGTGGGTTGGGCCGTCTTGTCGCGCGCCAGTTCGTCTGCGCGTGCGACGCTCACTTCCAGGGTCAGGAACGAAGCGGAAACCAGCAGGAATTTGGCGATGTTTCGTTGATTCACAGTGACTCCTTCTTACGTATCGCTTATGACTAAACGCTTATTACTAAAACTACTCAATGTGCGTATCCAACGTGTCGGGTAACGCATTAGTAGGCATTCTGCCCGCTCCGTTCCCGCGCGCCCCGAACCGTTACACGTTGTTACCCGCATGTCGGAAGACGCCGACAAACGCTTGATTCTCGACATCCTGGCGACACAATCACGTCATTTTCGGCCGCAATCCGAAGGACGTCGTGCGTCGTGATGCCGCAGGGCCCGCTGCTGCCCCCAGCACGCAGGGTCGAGTCACACGAACACCAGACGAGGGTTTACGCCAGCTATATTACGTTTACGTAAACGTCAGAATCCTCGTTATACTGCGCTCGACCCGCGACTCGTGGGGCGTCGTCCCCGCCGTCAGGCAATGCCGCGACACCGGTGCTACCATGAGTCCGACTGGCATAGCATCATGAAAACAAGGCCCTGCCGTTCGCGTGACGTCACATCGTTGAGCACGCGAGCGAGCGACGGACAAAGGCCGCATTCACCACCGCCGTCCGGCTTCACGAGAGCGGGAGGGCAGGAAGTTTTGGCGATCCCAAAATCAGTGAGAGTGAGGAGCACACCCCATGAACGCCCCCGTCAATCCGAGCTTGCTGGCCGCGCTGGAGTCGGTCACGCTCGACGACAAGTACACGCTCGAGCGCGGCCGCGCTTACATGAGCGGCATTCAGGCACTGGTTCGACTACCGATGCTGCAGCAGGCGCGCGACGCCGCCGCCGGACTGAACACCGCGGGTTTCATTTCGGGCTATCGCGGCTCGCCGCTGGGCGGCCTGGATCTCTCGCTGTGGAAGGCCAAGCAGCACCTCGCCGGCCATAACATCGTCTTCCAGCCGGGCCTGAACGAAGACCTCGCCGCCACCGCCGTGTGGGGCTCGCAGCAAGTCAACCTGTATCCCGCCAAGTTCGACGGCGTGTTCGCCATGTGGTACGGCAAGGGCCCGGGCGTCGACCGCTCGATGGACGTGCTCAAGCACGCCAACTCGGCCGGCTCGTCGAAGCACGGCGGTGTGCTCGTGCTCGCCGGCGACGACCACGCCGCCAAGTCCTCCACGCTCGCGCACCAGTCGGAACACGTCTTCAAGGCGGCCGGCATTCCGGTGCTGTATCCGTCGAACGTGCAGGAGTATCTCGACTACGGCCTGCACGGCTGGGCGATGAGCCGCTATTCCGGTCTGTGGGTCGCGATGAAGTGCGTGACGGACGTGGTCGAATCGTCGGCCTCGGTAATGATCGATCCGCACAACGTCGACATCCGCTTGCCGGACGACTTCGTCATGCCTCCCGACGGCCTCAACATCCGCTGGCCCGACCCGCCGCTGGTGCAGGAAGCGCGTCTGCTCGACTACAAGTGGTACGCCGGCCTCGCCTACGTGCGCGCCAACAAGCTCGATCGCGTGATGATCGACTCGCCCCACGCGCGCTTCGGCATCATGACTGGCGGCAAGGCCTACCTCGACGTGTGTCAGGCGCTCGCCGACCTCGGGCTCGACGAAGCCACCTGCCAGCGCATCGGCATCCGTCTGTACAAGGTGGGCTGCGTCTGGCCGCTCGAAGCGCAGGGTGCGCGCGCGTTCGCACAGGGTCTTCAGGAAATTCTGGTGGTCGAGGAAAAGCGCCAGATTCTCGAATACGCGATCAAGGAAGAGCTCTACAACTGGCGCGAGGACGTGCGCCCGCGCGTGTACGGCAAGTTCGACGAAAAGGACGGCGCCGGCGGCGAATGGTCGGTGCCCATGGCCAACTGGCTGCTGCCCGCGCACTACGAGCTCTCGCCGGCGCTGATCGCCAAGGCCATCGCCACGCGCCTGGAAAAGTTCGAATTGCCGAGCGACGTGCGCGAGCGCATCGCCGCGCGCCTGCGCGTGATCGACGCCAAGGAACAGGCGCTCGCCAAACCGCGCGTGGCCGCCGAGCGCAAGCCGTGGTTCTGTTCGGGCTGCCCGCACAACACGTCGACCAACGTACCCGAAGGCTCGCGCGCGATCGCCGGCATTGGCTGTCACTACATGACGGTGTGGATGGATCGCCGCACCGACACCTTCTCGCAAATGGGCGGTGAAGGCGTGCCCTGGATCGGCCAGGCGCCGTTCTCCGCCGACGAGCACATCTTCGCGAATCTCGGCGACGGCACGTATTTCCACTCGGGCCTGCTCGCCATCCGTGCGGCGATCTCGGCCAACGTCAACATCACCTACAAGATTCTGTACAACGACGCGGTCGCCATGACCGGCGGCCAGCCCGTCGACGGCACGCTCACCGTGCCGCAGATCGTGGCGCAGGTTGCGGCCGAAGGGGCGGCGAAGATCGTCATCGTGACCGACGAGCCGCAGAAGTACGAAGGCGTGAAGCTCGTGGGCGACGTGCCTGTCTATCACCGCAACGAACTCGATCGCGTGCAGCGCGAGCTCCGGCTGGTCAAGGGCACCACGATCCTGGTCTACGACCAGACGTGCGCCACCGAAAAGCGCCGCCGCCGCAAGCGCGGCGCCTATCCCGATCCGGCCAGGCGCGTCGTCATCAACGAGGCCGTCTGCGAAGGCTGCGGCGACTGCTCGGTAAAGTCGAACTGCCTGTCGGTCGAGCCGCTCGAGACGGAGTTCGGCACGAAACGCCAGATCAACCAATCGACGTGCAACAAGGACTTCTCGTGCCTGAACGGCTTCTGCCCGAGCTTCGTGACGGTCGAAGGCGGTCAGTTGCGCAAGCCGAAGACCGCGCAGGTCGACAGCAGCGATCTGCCGCCGCTGCCGGAGCCGGCACTACCTGCCATCACGCGTCCTTACGGCATTCTCGTCACGGGCGTGGGCGGCACCGGCGTGGTGACGATCGGCGGGCTGCTGGGCATGGCCGCACACCTCGAGAACAAGGGCGTGACGACGCTGGACGTGACCGGCCTCGCGCAAAAAGGCGGCGCGGTCACGAGCCACGTGCAGATTGCGCTGCAGCCCGAAGACATTCATGCCACGCGCATCGCCATGGGCGACGCGCGCGTGGTGATCGGCTGCGATGCCATCACCACGGCGAGCGACGACACGCTCTCGCGCGTGCAGCATGGCGTGACGAACATCGTGGTCAACAGCGCCCACACGCCGACGGCGGAGTTCATCCGCAACCCGAACTGGCGTTTCCCCGGTTCGAGCACGGAGAACGACATCCGCGCGGCAGCCGGCGAGAACGTCGACTTCGTCGATGCGAATCACCTCGCGCTGCGCCTGCTCGGCGACACCATCTATACCAACCCGTTCGTGCTCGGCTACGCCTGGCAGAAGGGCTGGGTGCCGCTCTCGCACGCCGCGCTCACGCGTGCGATCGAACTGAACGGCGTGTCGATCGAGAAGAACAAGCAGGCGTTCGAGTGGGGCCGTCGGGCCGCGCACGATCTGGCCAGCGTGCGCAGGCTCGCGGCGCAAAACGAAGCGCCCGAGACGTCCGCGACCGGTGGCAAGCTCATTACGCTGCACACGCCGCGGGCGCTCGACACGCTGATCCAGCGCCGCTACGACCAGCTCGTGGCGTACCAGGATCGCGCTTACGCCGAGCGCTTCAAGCACACGGTCGATCGCGTGCGCGCCGCCGAAACGCCGCTCACGCAGGAAGGCGCCCAGATGCCGCTCACCGAGGCGGTCGCGCGGGCGCTCTACAAGCTCATGGCGTACAAGGACGAGTACGAAGTCGCGCGTCTGTATACGGACCCGGCGTTCATGAAGAAGCTCGGCGAGCAGTTCGAAGGCGACTTCACGCTGCGCTTCCATCTCGCACCGCCCTCGCTCGCCGGGCGCGACGACAAGGGGCATCTCGTCAAGAAGGCCTACGGTCCGTGGATGATGAAGGCGTTTCGCGTGCTGGCGAAGCTCAAGGGTTTGCGCGGCGGGGCGTTCGACATCTTCGGCCGCACGCACGAGCGGCGTACCGAGCGTGCGCTGATCGGCGAGTACGAAGCACTCGTCAATGAACTGGTGACGGGTTTGAACGAGCACAACCTGTCGCTTGCCGTGCAACTGGCCGAGTTGCCGCAGGAAATTCGCGGCTACGGTCACGTGAAGGAGCAGAACCTGGCCGCCACGCGCATCAAGTGGACGAAGCTGCTCGCGCAGTGGCGCGAGGGCGGCTCGCATCGCGCCGCGGCATGACGCTGCGCGCGACCCTGGACACCGAACGCGGGCGCTGAACGCCGCATGTCATGGAAAAAACCCGCCAGACGCTCACGCGCTGGCGGGTTTTTTCTTTCGCGTCGCCGTCACTTCGCCGTCACTTCGCCGTCACCGCGACGCCGGCCCGTCGGCCGGCGGCTTCGCACACGGAACCTCAGCGGCTGACGTTGGCGGCGGCCACCGCCGTCATGTTGATGATCCGGCGCACGGTCGCGGCCGGGGTGAGAATGTGAACCGGCTTGGCGCAGCCCAGCAGGAACGGGCCGACCGTCACGCCTTCGCCGCCCGTCATCTTGAGCAGGTTGTACGTGATGTTCGCGGCTTCCACGTTCGGCATGACGAGCAGGTTCGCTTCGCCCGACAGACGCGAGGCCGGATAAGCCGCGCGACGCACCGCTTCGGACAGCGCGGCGTCGCCGTGCATTTCGCCATCGACTTCCAGCTCCGGCGCACGCTCGGCCAGCAGCGCGGCCGCACGCGCCATGCGCTGCGCCGATGCCGACTTCACGCTGCCGAAGTTCGAATTCGAGAGCAGCGCCACCTTCGGGGCAATGCCGAAGCGCTCGATTTCCTTCGCGGCCAGCACCGTCATCTCCGCGAGCTGCTCCGCGCTCGGCGTCTCGTTCACGTAGGTGTCGCTGATGAACAGATTGCGCTTCTCGAGCATCAACAGGTTCATGGCGGCGTAGTTTTCGACACCGGCGGCGCGGCCAAGCACCTGATCGACCACGTCGAGGTGACGGTGGTACGTATCGATCATGCCGCAGATCATGCCGTCGGCTTCGCCCAGGCGCACGAGAATCGCGCCGATGAGCGTGTTGTCCTTGCGCATGGCCGCCTTGGCGACTTCCGGCGTCACGCCGTGGCGCGCACCGAGGTTGTGATACTCCTGCCAGCAACGTTGATAGCGCGAGTCGTCTTCCGGATTGACGATTTCGAAGTCGACCCCGGGCTTGAGCCTGGAGCCGATCTTCTGCAGCCGCATCTCGACCACCGCCGGACGGCCGATGATGATCGGCTTGGCAATACGCTCGGCGAGCACGAACTGCGCGGCGCGCAGCACGCGCTCGTCTTCGCCTTCGGCGAACACGATGCGTGCGGCATCGTTGCCGAAGCGCGCACGCGCGGCGGCGAACACCGGGCGCATGATGAAGCCCGTGCGATACACGGTCGTGCCGAGTTGCTCGCGATAGGCGTCCATGTCCTGGATCGGGCGCGTGGCCACGCCCGAATCCATCGCGGCTTGCGCCACGGCCGGCGCGATCTTGATGATCAGGCGCGGATCGAACGGCTTCGGAATAATGTATTCCGGACCGAACTCGAGCGACTGGCCTTCATAGGCGCGCGCGACCTCTTCGCTCTGCTCCTCTTCCTGCGCAAGCTCGGCGATGGCGCGCACGGTGGCGAGCTTCATCTCCTCGGTGATGGTGGTCGCGCCGACATCGAGCGCGCCGCGGAAGATGAACGGGAAGCACAGCACGTTGTTGACCTGGTTCGGATAGTCCGAACGGCCCGTCGCGATGATGCAGTCCGGGCGCGCCGCCTTGGCGACTTCCGGGCGAATTTCCGGCTCCGGGTTGGCCAGCGCCAGAATCAGCGGGCGCGGTCCCATCGTCTTGACCATGTCGGCGGTGAGCACGCCGGCGGTCGAGCAGCCGAGGAACACGTCGGCGCCGTTCGAGGCGTCGGCCAGCGTGCGGGCGTCGGTCGTCACGGCGTAGCGGGCCTTGCTGTCGTCGAGCTTGTCACGCCCCGCATGGATCACGCCCTTCGAATCGAGAACGAGGATGTTCTCCTTCTTCAGGCCGAGGTTCACGAGCAGGTCCAGACACGCGATCGCGGCGGCGCCAGCGCCCGAGCACACGAGCTTGACCTTGGCGATGTCCTTGCCCACGACCTTCAGGCCGTTGAGGATGGCGGCCGAGGCAATGATGGCGGTGCCGTGCTGATCGTCGTGGAAGACGGGAATCTTCATGCGCTCGCGCAGCTTCTTCTCGATGTAGAAGCACTCGGGCGCCTTGATGTCTTCCAGGTTGATGCCGCCGAGCGTCGGCTCGAGCATGGCGATCGCCTCGACGAGCTTGTCCGGGTCGTGCTCGGCGAGTTCGATGTCGAACACGTCGATGCCGGCGAACTTCTTGAACAGACAGCCCTTGCCTTCCATCACCGGCTTGGCGGCGAGCGGGCCGATGTTGCCCAGGCCCAGCACGGCCGTGCCGTTCGTGATCACACCGACGAGGTTGCTGCGCGACGTATAGCGGTTCGCGGCGAGCGGATCTTCGGCGATGGCCTCGCAGGCATATGCCACGCCCGGCGAGTAGGCCAGCGACAGATCGATCTGGTTCGACAGCGGCTTGGTCGGCGTCACCGAGATTTTGCCCGGACGCGGATTCTCGTGGTACGCCAGGGCGCTTTGCTTCAGTTGTTCATCCATATCTCGATACCTAAGGACAGGGCGACGGCCAGTCCGTGCCGCACGCAGGCAGCGTGCGGGCAGCATTTCGACTCGGCCGTCTTTTGACGGGATCACGGCGGGGAAGAAGCCTTCCGGGGGGATTCGGCGATTGTGTCGCCGACGGGGTTCTTCGCGGCGCGGCGGCGTGATGACCGACGCTTCCCCGGCCCGATATGCCGCGCTCTCGCGCGGGGGGCCGTGGGGCTTGCGGTGCGCCGGACGCACCGCAGGACGCAAAGTGTACACCCTGCGCCAGAAGCTTGATGCCGCATGCGCCGCCGGGCGCGCATGCGCTCGCACCGCCCGGCGGCCCGCGCGGCGCGGGCTCGCGCTTATTCCAGTGCCTGGCCGCGGCGCTCCGGAATCAGGAACAGCGTGGCGAGAATGTCGAGCACGTAGATGCCGGCGAGGAAGACGAGCGCGAGCTTGAACGAGTACGCCGCGGCAAGCGCGCCCACGGTGAGCGGGCCGAAGCCGCCAACGGCCCGGCCGATGTTGAACAGCACGTTTTGCGCGGTGGCCCGTGCCGCCGTCGGATACAGCTCGGAGATGAGCGCGCCGTACCCGCCGATCATGCCGTTCACGAAGAGTCCCATGACCGCGCCGCCGACGAGCAGCGCGAACTGCGACTGCAACTGTGCGTAGACGAACACCATCACGACGGCGCCGATCTGGTAGGCGATGAAGGTGGGACGGCGGCCGATGCGATCGGCCAGGCGCCCGAACAGCCAGATGCCGAACGCCATGCCGAGCACCGTCACCGCCGTCCACATGGCCGACTTGGTGAGCGAGTACCCGAACGTCTTCGACAGGTACGACGGCATCCAGATCATCAGCCCGTAGTAGCCGAAGTTCTGCACCGAGCACAGGATCGCCACGCCCAGACTCGCACGCGTGCTCGCGCAGTCCTTGACCAGCAGCTTGAGCGGCGCGTGTTCGCGCGGCAGCTTTTGCTGTGCGAGAAACATTTCCGGCTCGCCGAGCGCGCGGCGCATGACGAACGACACCACGGCCGGCAGCAGACCGACGGCGAACATGCCGCGCCAGCCGATGACCGGCAGCAGCAGCGGCGTGAGCAACGCGGCGGCGAGCACGCCCGCCTGCCAGCCGAGCCCCACGAACGACGACGCCCGGGCACGGCGCTCCGGTGCACAGGCTTCGGCCGCCAGCGCCATGCCGATGCCGAACTCCCCGCCCAGCCCGATGCCGGCGATCGTGCGGTACGCGAGCAAATCCCAGTAGCCCTGTGCGAGCGCGCACATGCCCGTAAACACCGCGAACACCAGGATCGTCCACGACAACACGCGCACGCGGCCGTAGCGATCGGAGAGCATGCCGAAGACGATGCCGCCCACGACCGCGCCGACGAGCGTCCACGTCACGAGCGCGCCGGACTGTGCGCTCGTGAGCGCCAGATCGGCCGCGATGGCCGGCAAGATGAAGCCGAGGATCAACAGATCGAAACCGTCCATGGCATAGCCGATGGCCGAGGCCCACAGGGCACGGTTCGCGTAAGCGTTGTCTTGCGGCGGTACACCGGCGACCGGTGTGGCGGCAAGCGAGGGCGAGGAATCGTTAGGCATGAGCACGTCCGACGGGGGCTGAAATTCGGCGTGAGTGTATGCCTGTCATAAAGGCTCGGCAACTGTCTCTTTTTTTGGACTCATCTGTCGGCGACCGACCTTCATATGCGCCGTGCGGTCACTCTGTGCGTATTTTGCCGAGCAAAAATATACGCTTAGTGCATAATTGCCCGTGCATCTGCTCAAAGTTGTGGCATAATTCGCGTTCAAGCGCCGGGCTGTCGCCGCAGCACCGCACCGACCGGCCGCCCTGATCGGCCGTTCTGCCGTGGCGCACCCGCGCCGCGGCGTCGCGCCGACTGTCCCATGACTCCTGGCTGTACGCCGCGCGGCGGGCAGCCAAGCAAAGGAACCGCATCATGATTGGCATCGACCGCCAGGCGATTTCCGACATCACCGCCAAGATCCTGCTCGAAGTGGGCGCGGTGCATTTCAACGCCGAGAAGCCGTACATCTTCACCTCGGGCTGGGCCAGCCCGGTCTACACCGACTGCCGCAAGCTCATCTCGTATCCGCGCGTGCGCCGCACGCTGATGGACTTCGCCGAGGCCGTCATCATCCAGGACGTCGGCTGCGAGCAGTTCGACACGGTGGCCGGCGGCGAGACCGCGGGCATTCCGTTCGCGGCCTGGATCGCCGACAAGCTGATGCTGCCGATGCAGTACGTGCGCAAGAAGCCGAAGGGTTTCGGCCGCAACGCGCAGATCGAAGGGGATTTGCCGGAAGGCTCGCGGGTACTGCTCGTCGAGGACCTGACGACCGACGGCCGCAGCAAGATCAATTTCTGCAAGGCGCTGCGCGAAGCCGGTGCGAAGGTCAATCACGTGTTCGTGATCTTCCACTACGACATCTTCCCGGAGAGCCGCCAGGTGCTCAAGGACATCGACGTGCAACTGCACTCGCTGGCCACATGGTGGGACGTGCTGCGCGTTGCCAAGCAGCAGAACCACTTCGACACGAAGACGCTCGACGAAGTCGAGAAATTCCTGCACGCGCCGGCCGAATGGTCGGGCGCGCACGGCGGCGCCACGGCCTTTCCGAAAGACTGAGATCCGTGGCAGTATTCGCGTGAGAGAAGACCTCGGCCGGCCTGAAAAGGCTGGCCGTTTTTTCGTCCGCCCCCCTTTCACTACCCGTGCGATCCGCGAGGAGAGTCGCCCATGATCGGTTCGGTCGTCGCCATCAGCCTCGGCGCCGCGCTCGGCGCGCTGCTGCGCTGGGTGCTCAGCGTACAGTTCAACGCAATACTGCCCACGCTGCCGCTGGGCACCCTCGCCGCCAACCTCGGCGGCGGCTATCTCATCGGCGTCGCCGTGGCCGTCTTCAGCCAAGTACCGTCGCTGCCGGTCGAGTGGCGTCTGTTCATCATCACCGGCTTCCTGGGCGGCCTCACCACGTTCTCCACGTTCTCCGCCGAAGTGACCGGGCTGCTGCGCGAGGGGCAGCTCGGCTGGGCGTCGCTGATCGTCCTCACGCATGTCGGCGGCTCGCTCGCCATGACGCTGCTCGGCATGGCCAGCGGCGCCTTGCTCGCGAGCTGGCTGCGCTCTGCCGCCTGAGACTCCCGGCGACGGCGTATCGATTACGGCAGCAGCATCACGAGCTTGACGTCGTCATGGCCGGACAGGCGGAACGTGACCTGCGCGAAATCGATGTCGCCGCGCACGGGATGATGAAAGCCCCGTCGCCCGCCTTCACGCTCCACCACGTCCTGCTGCGACCACAGCGCGGCGAAAACGCGGCTCTCGCGCTGCAGCGCGTCGGTGAGCGCACGCACGGGCGTGTCGTCGAGGTATGCACTGCATTCGGCGCGAAACTCCGCGACCACGCGCCGCGCGCGGCTGTCCCAATCCTGAATCAACGCACGTGCGCCCGCATCGAGGAAGATGTAGCGCATCAGATTCTTCGCGCCCGGCGCGTCGAGCCAGCCGCGAAAGACGTCGGCCGCCGCATCGTTCCATGCGAGCACGTCCCAGCACCGGTCGAGCGCATAGGCCGGTGCGGCCACCGCCGCCACGGCGGCCTGCACCTGTGCCGCCGCGTGATGCGGCAAGGGTTCGGCGCCGCGCTCCGGATCGCGCCGGCCCGCGAGGTCGAACAGATACGCGCGTTCCGCGCGCGAGAGCCGCAACGCGCCCGCCACGGCCGCCAGCGCGCCCGCCGAGATCGACACCTCGCGCGCCTGCTCGATCCACGTGTACCAGGTTGCCGACAGGCCGCACAACTGCGCCACTTCCTCGCGCCGCAGGCCGGGTGTGCGACGGCGCCCGATCGGCGGCAAGCCGACCGCGGCCGGCGTGAGGCGCTCGCGATGCGCACGCAGGAAGTCGCCGAGCGCACGGCGCTGGCTCGCGGCGCCGCGTGCTTCGTCCGGCGATGGATCGTCCCGGGGCCCCGGGCGGGTTGGCGGCATAGGGGTAGTTTTCATACCAGGATAAACGCGTAACTTGTACCGGTATCGACGAGCCATTATCGTGACACTCGTCGATGCCGCACAAGCCCCCTGGCGCGCGGCGCCGGCGTCGGCAACCGCCCCACCCACGAAGGAGACTTTCCGTGAGCGAATCTCAACGCCCCTCGCCCGCCGCCGGCGACGCGCCCCAGTCCCACAACGCCGTCGTCACCGGGCAATTCGGCCCGCAGGCCTCGGCCTATCTGACGAGTGCCAACCATGCGCAGGGCGCCGATCTGGAGCAGCTCGCCGCCCTCGCGCAGACGCGGCCTGCCGCGCAACTGCTCGACCTCGGCTGCGGCGCGGGCCACGTAAGTTTCTTCGCGGCGCCGCACGTCGCGCGGGTGGTCGCTTACGACCTGTCGCCCGACATGCTCGGTGTCGTGGCCGACGAAGCGGCCCGGCGCGGACTCGCGAACATCGTCACGCAGCAGGGCGCGGCCGAGTCGCTGCCGTTCGAAGACGCCAGCTTCGATCTCGTCTTCAGCCGCTACAGCGCACATCACTGGGCGGACGTGGGCGCCGCGCTGCGCGAGATGCGTCGGGTGCTCAGGCCGGGCGGGCGCGTGGCGATCTGCGACGTCGCCTCCACCGGACAGCCGCTCTTCGACACGTATCTGCAGGCCGTCGAGGTGCTGCGCGACACGTCGCACGTTCGGGACTACTCGCTCGGAGAGTGGCTGACGATGGCCGCCGGCGCGGGCTTGTGCGTCGTCTCGCTCACGCCGCGCACGCTGGAACTCGACTTCAGGACGTGGACGACCCGCATGCGCACGCCCGAACCGATGCAGGTCGCCATCCGTGCACTGCAAGCCGCGATGGCCGACGACGTTCGCCGCCACTTCAAGATCCAGCCCGACGGCTCGTTCACGCTCGACACGTTCACGCTCGAGCTTGCCGTCGGTTGACGCCCGGGCCACTGCGGCGCGTCGCGACCGGTCGCGGCCATGAAGAAACGGGCGCCGCTATTGCACGCGCGCCGGCCTGTCGTTATCGCCGGCGCCGCTGATCTGCGCGGCATCCGCGAGCAGCGCCACGTAATGATGCAAGGCTCGCGCGCGCGCCTGCTGGTACAACTGTGCCGCGATGCGATCGGCCACGCGCTCGAACGGCGGCATGCGGCCCTTCACGCGGCGCTCGATACGCACGACGTGAAAACCGTAGCGCGTGTTCACGAGCCGTGGCACCACGCCGAGCCGATCGCCGCAGAACAGCACGAGTTCGAACTCCGGCGCGCCGCTGCCGCGAGCGAGCATGCCGAGGCTGCCGCCGCGGCGCCCCGAAGGGCAGTCCGACATGCGCGCCGCCACCGACTCGAACGATGCCGGCTCCGCGAGCACCGCGTCGAGCGCCGACTGCGCGCGCTCGAGCGTCGAGGACAGCGGCACCCCGGCCGACAGCGCGAACAGAATGTGACTCGCCTGCACCTTGTCGCCGACACGAAACTGTCCGGCGTGCTCGTGGAAATAGGCGCGGCATTCGGCTTCGGTCGGACGCCGCACCTGCACGTCGCGCGTGAACAGCGTGTCGATGATCGCGTCATCGCTCGCATTGGCGGCGTCGGCTTCGTCGAGCAATCGCAAGTCGCGCACGCGCTGGCGCAACAACTCGCTGCGGACCAGCGCGCGCCTGGCCGCCGCTTCCGGATCGGCGACGTCTCGATGCCGGTTGATTTCATCGGCGACGCGGCGTGCGTCGATGACAATACCGTTGACGCTCAAAGCCATGACGAACTCCTGCAAAACGTTGACTGTATCGCCTCCACGCTCACCGACGCTCGCCGGCGCGCCGAGCGCGCTCAGAACTCGTTCTGAATGCGGCGATACGCGCGTGCGAGCTCCACGTTGGTACGGCTCACCGACTCGGAGAACTCGCGCGCGTCGACCGTGACCTTCGGGATGGTCGCGAGATCGGTCTCGCGGCTGATATGCGTCGTCGACGGGATATAGAAGTTCTCGGGGATGTCCCGTGCCTCGACCACGCTGTTGTGCCGCACGACCACGCCGTCATGCACGACGCAGTTGAACAGCACCGAATTGAAGCCGATGAAGACGTTGTTCCCGATGACACACGGTCCATGCACGATGGAGCGATGCGCAATCGACGTGTTCTCACCGATGCTAACGCGTGCCCCGTCTTTCGAATGGATCACGACCCCGTCCTGAATATTGGAATTGGCGCCGATCACGATCGGCTCCATCTTGCCGTTCTCGTCGACCTCATCGGCCCGCAACACGGCATAGGGTCCGATGAAGACGTTCTCGCCCACGATGATCTGACCGCATAGAATGGCCGTCGGATCGATGAACGCGCTTTCATGCACCACGGGGTAGTCCCCGCGCGGGTTCTTTCTCAACATTGTTGGGTGACTCCAGACCGCTCGCTCGTACCGCCGGGCCGAGACAGGGCGTCGCGCATCTCGCACGAAGCATCGCTGCCGGGATTGACCATGTCGGCCACGTCGGAATACGCCCTGTGGGCGAGCGGGGGAAAGGGAGCACGGACGGGCGCCGCGCTGCGGATTCTCTCACCGCCGCGAACGGTATATCGATGTTGTAGGCGATGAGAGACAGAAAGGCAAATGGCCGCGATGACGGTGCGGCCACCCGTTGCGCGCCGCACACACCGGGGCGCGGCGCAGGAAAACGTCAGTGCGTCGGGCGCGTCGCCACGGCCTGGTCGTCGTTGGCCGTGCCCGTCGGACGGCCGCGCCAGTAGCCGGCGAGCAGCGAGCCCGAGAGGTTGTGCCAGACCGAAAACAGCGCTCCCGGCAACGCCGCGAGCGGCGTGAAGTAAATCTTGCCCAACGTGGCAGCCAGCCCCGAATTCTGCATGCCCACCTCGATGGCGAGCGTGCGGCAAATCGACTCGTCGAAGCCGAGCAGGCGCCCCCCCCAGTAGCCGCCAAGCAGCCCGAGGCCGTTGTGCAGCACCACGCCGAGCATCACCAAGGGGCCGACAGTGGCGATATTGCCCTGATTCGCGCCGACCACCGCACCGATGATCAGCACGATGGCGATCATCGAGACGAGCGGCAGATAGCGCTCTAGCGCGCGCACCACGCCGCCGCAATAGCGGTTGATGAGCAGGCCCGCGCCGATCGGCAGCGCCACGATCTGGAGAATGGACAGCAGCATGCCCTCCACGTCCACCGCGATCGACGCATCGACGTAGAGCCGCGTGAGCAGCGGCGTGGCGAACACCCCCACGAGCGTGGACATCGCGCTGATCGTCACCGAGAGCGCCACGTCGCCGCGCGCGAGGTAGATCATGACGTTCGACGCGGTGCCGCTCGCCACGCTGCCCACCAGCACCATGCCGGCTGTCAGGTCGGGCGGCATGTGCAGCACGCGCGCGATGATCCACGCCGCGAGCGGCATGACCAGATAGTGCAGCACCACGCCCGCCACGATGGGGGCGGGACGCGTGAAGACGCGCTTGAAGTCGTCGAAGGTGAGAGTCACGCCCATCGCGAACATCACGATGGTGAGCAACGCCGTGACGTGCGGTGTGATGCCGGAGAAACTGCCCGGCGAGAAAAAGGCGAAGACGGACAGCAGCAGAGCCCACAACGGGAACAGCCGGGTGACACGGGCGATCATGAAATCCTCGAAGAACGGGAAGGCGGCGCCCGGACCGCCGGGCGCGAAAGCTTAATATTTTACTTACTTTGCGCCGCTCGCCCACGGGGGATGTCGGCCCGTCACCCTTCGCCGGGTTGGCCATGCGCGCAACGCGATGCGCGAGACGCCGCCGGCGCGCATCGTCGCAGGCGCTGGGAAGGCTCAGTCGCGCTTGGGCTTGCCCATCAGCAGGGCGCCACCGGCGCCGTCGCGACGTGCCGGGCGCGGACCGCGCTGGCCGAAGTCGCTGCGCTCACCGCCCCCGCCGGCGCCCTGGCCGCGTGATGCGTTGTGTGCGTCGCGGCCCTGGCGCGGGACACCGTTGCCCGGCGTGGCCCGTGCCGCGGTGCGCTGTGCGTCGCCCGCACGCTTCGGCGCTTGCTGACGGACACCCTGTCCACCGATGCCGACGTGACCGACGTTACCGATGTTACCGACGTTACCGACGTTACCGACGTTGATCGTGGCGTTCCCGCCGCTGCCGGCATTGCCGCCGCGCCGTGCGTTCCGGCCATTCGGGTCCTGCCGTTCGCGATGGTCACCCCGTTCTCCGCCACGCTCCCCCTCGCGCCGCACCCCGCCGGGTTCGGCGCCCTGACGCCCGCCGCGAGCGCCTTCACGCGGGGCGCGCGGCTGCGCTTCGGCGCGCGCGCCACGGCCGCCGCCGGCGCCTCGCCCACCGTTCTGATTCTTGCGAATCGGTTGCGGCACGGCGTTCGGATCCGGCTCGAAGCCCGGGATCACTTCGCGCTCGATGCTGCGCTTGATCAAGCGTTCGATCTGCGCGAGCAATTGATGCTCGTCCACGCACACGAGCGACACCGCCTCGCCGTTGGCGCCCGCGCGGCCGGTACGGCCAATGCGGTGCACGTAATCCTCGGCCACTTCCGGCAGATCGAAGTTGACCACATGGGGCAGTTGGTCGATATCGATGCCGCGTGCGGCAATATCGGTCGCCACGAGCACCTGCAGCGTACCGCTCTTGAACTCGGCCAGCGCACGCGTGCGCGCTCCCTGGCTCTTGTTGCCGTGAATGGCGAGTGCCGGAATGCCGCCCTTGGTGAGTTGCTCGGCCAGACGGTTCGCGCCGTGCTTGGTGCGCGTGAAAACGAGCACCTGGAACCAGTTGTGCTCGCGCACGAGATGTTCGAGCAGTTCGCGCTTGCGCTCGCGATCGACCGGGTGGATCTTCTGCGCCACCGTCTCCGCGGTGGTATTGCGGCGCGCCACTTCGATGAGCGCGGGCGACTTGAGCAGGCTGTCGGCGAGCTGCTTGATCTCGTCGGAGAACGTGGCGGAGAAGAGCAGGTTCTGACGCTGCGCCGGCAGCGCCGCCAGCACGCGGCGGATGTCGCGAATGAAGCCCATGTCGAGCATGCGGTCCGCCTCGTCGAGCACGAGAATCTCGACGTGGGACAGGTCGACGGTCTTCTGCTGCATGTGGTCGAGCAGGCGACCCGGCGTGGCAACGAGGATGTCCACGCCGCGCGCCAGTTGCTTGACCTGCGGCACCATCGACACACCGCCGAACACGGTCATGGAACTCAGGCGCAGGTACTTGCCGTACTGCGTGACGCTCTCCTCGACCTGCGCGGCGAGCTCGCGCGTGGGCGTGAGCACGAGTGCGCGCACGGCGCGCTTGCCGTTGGCGGCTGCTGGGCGCGCACGCGAGGAGAGCATTTGCAGGATCGGCAGCGTGAAGCCCGCCGTCTTGCCGGTGCCGGTCTGGGCGCCGGCGAGGAGATCGCCGCCTTGCAGGACGGCCGGAATCGCTTGGCGTTGAATCGGGGTCGGACGGGTGTAGCCAAGCTCAGTGACTGCCCGCAGGATGTCGGCCGACAGGCCGAGCGTTTCAAAAGACATATAAAGACCAATGCGCGGACTCCACGATGTGTGTCCCCGCGCGTTAGATGTTGTTTGTTCTTGATGGAATGCCCGCGTCGGGCGTGCGACAGGCGTCGCGCTCATGCGGGCGACGCGCCGGAAGACGCCGGCAAGACGACCCGCCGGCGAATAACGATTCAAGCGGCTTGGCGGGCGAGGCCGTCGCGGGTACGGCCGTGTCTTGAAAGCGCGTAGTTTACCATGCGCCCTTTCCCAAGTCAGTGGGCATCGCCGCACATGCCGTGCAATCGGCACACAGTGCGTGCGCAGTCCGCGCGCTACACTGGCGCCATTGCGTTCTGCGCGCTACGCCCGCCTGCGGCATTTCCCGTGCGATTCGACCTTACCGATCTGCGTCTTTGCCTGCTCGTCGCCGACGCCGGCAGCATCACCGGCGGCGCCGAGCGCGCCCATCTGACGCTGGCCTCGGCCAGCGCGCGCATTCGCGGACTCGAGGAGACGCTGGGCGTCGCACTCTTCATGCGGCACCGCCAGGGCGTCATGCCGACGCCCGCCGGCCGGGCTCTGCTCGCCCACGCGCGCCGCGTGCTCGCGCAGGTCGACCAGATGCGCGGCGAACTCGGCGAGTACGCCGCGGGCCTCAAGGGCAACGTGCGCATCGCGTCCAATACGGTGGCCATGTCGGAATTCCTGCCTGATCTGCTGGGCGCTTTCCTCGCCCAGCACCCCAACGTGGAAATCGCGCTGCGCGAGCAGACGAGTCCGGCCGTCGTCCAGGCCGTGCTCGAAGGCGCGGCGGATATCGGCGTCGTGTCCGACTGGATCGAATTGACGGGGCTGGAGACGGTGCCGTTTCGCCAGGACCGGCTGGTGATCGTCACGCCGCCCGGTCATGCGCTGGCCGAACGCGCGCAGGTCGCGTTCATCGATGTGCTCGACAGCGAGTTCATCGGCCTGCCCGAGCACAGTGCGATCGCCGAGCATCTCGACGGCCACGCCCGACGCGCCGGGCGCTCGCTGCGCTATCGGCTGCGGCTGCGCGACTTCGACAGCCTGTGCCGGGCGGTGGCGGCCGGCGCTGCGCCGGGCATCGTGCCATTGAGCGCCGCCCGGCGCTCGGCCGGCGCGCTCGGCCTGGGCGTGGTGCCGCTCACCGACGCCTGGGCGCTGCGCAATCTCATCCTCTGCGTGCGCGAGCGCGACGCCCTGCCCGCCTATGCGCGCCAACTGCTCGAACATCTTGCCGCGGGAGAAGCCAGCGGCGCCACCGAAAAAAACGGCACGGCGTAATCGCCGCGCCGGGCGCCGGACCGTACCGGCTGGACAGACGTCGCACGCGCGACGTTACATCGCCGCGGGCGTCGACTTTTCGCGGCCGCGCAGCAGCGCGTACAGGATGATCGCGCCGAAGGTGGCGCAGCCGATACCGCCAAGCGAGAAGCTGCCGAACTTCAGCGTGAAGTCGCCAGCGCCGAGCACCAGCGTGACGGCCGCCACGATCAGGTTGCGGTTATCCGAGAAGTCCACCTTGTTCTGCACCCAGATGCGCGCACCGGCCACCGTGATCAGACCGAAGACGACGATCGACACGCCGCCCAGCACCGGGCCCGGGATCGTCTGGATGAGCGCGCCGAACTTGGGCGAGAAGCCGAGCACCAGCGCGATGACGGCAGCCACGGCGAATACCAGCGTCGAATAGATTTTCGTGACGGCCATCACGCCGATGTTCTCGGCATACGTGGTCACGCCCGTGCCGCCGACGCCGCCCGACACGATGGTCGCGAGCCCGTCGCCGAGGAAAGCGCGGCCCATGTAACGGTCGAGGTTCTGGCCCGTCATGGCGCTCACGGCCTTGATGTGACCGAGGTTCTCCGCCACCAGGATGATGGCGATCGGCGCGAGCAGCACCATCGCCTCGGCCTTGAACACCGGCGCCGCGAAATGCGGCAGGCCGAACCATGCGGCATTGGCCACGATCGAGAAGTCGATGGGCTTGCCCAGTCCCATGCCGTTGGTCAGCACCGCGTACAGTACGTAGGCGAGCAGCAGCCCCACGAGAATCAGCAGACGCTGCACCATGCCGCGCGCGAACACCGCCACGAGCCCCACGCATAGCACCGTCGCGAGCGCCATCCACGTGTCGAAGCTGCTGGCCGAGACACCCTTGACCGCCACCGGCGCGAGATTCAGGCCGATGACGGCGACCACGGCGCCCGTCACCACGGGCGGCATGAGCGCTTCGATCCAGCGCGTGCCGACCATCATCACGATGAGGCCGATGATCGCGTAGGCAACACCGCAGGCGATGATGCCGCCCAGCGCCACCGGAATGTTCATATTCGGACCGCTGCCGGCGTACCCCGTGACCGAGATCACGAGCCCGATGAAAGCGAAGCTCGAACCGAGATAGCTCGGCACCCGGCCGCCCACGAGCACGAAAAAGAGCAGCGTGCCGATGCCCGACATGAAGATCGCGAGGTTCGGGTCGAAGCCCATGAGCAGCGGGGCGAGCACGGTCGAGCCGAACATGGCCACCACGTGCTGCACGCCCATGGCGATGGTCTGCGGCCAGGGCAGGCGCTCATCGGGCGCGATCACGCGGCCGGACCCCGTGTCCTGCTGCCGCCACTGCGGGAAATAACCCTCTGCCATATCGATCTTCTCCTGTAGGTGTGTCGTTGCTACGTCGTGCTGCGTCGTGCTGCGCCTTGTTGTGTCGTGCTGTGCCACTTCGGGCGCGGCGGGTCGTTGGGAAAACTCGCGGCAGTGTACGGAGCGTGCGTAAGGAAGGCAAGGCAAGAAAACAAGGCGGAACCTGCGCCGGGACACGCTGCGGGAAAGGCGCCGAAGCCCGCGCGCGGCCGGCATCGGCTTGGGCGGTGCGGGGCGGCGGGGCGGCCCGTGTCAGCGTCTGGCGGCGGCCTGGAGAATGGCGTCGGCAAGCCCGGCGTAGTTGCCGTCGAAGTGATGACCGCCGGCCATCTTCACGAGCTGCACGCGCCTGGGATCGAGCCCCGGGCAGTTGCTGTCGTCCTCGTCGGCGCCGTAGACGCACATCGCCAGCCCGTCGGGCAGGCGCTCGAGCTCGGGGCGGATCGGCAAGCCGTTCTGGCTCGACATCACCCAGTTGGTCATGCGGAACTCGAAATCCGCCTTCTGCCCCAGTCCCATGAGCACGAGCAGCGCCACACGTTCGCGCGCCACCGGCGGCAGGCGGTTGACCATGAACGGCAGCACGTCGGCGCCCTGCGAATAGCCGATCAGAATCACGCGCTTGCGGTTCCAGCGCGCCTGGTAGAAACGCATGAGACGCTCGACGTCGAGGGCGCCGGACGCCGGTGTGCGCGCCGACCAGAAGTAGCGCAGCGAATCGACGCCGACCACCGGAATGCCATGCGCCGAGAGTGCGCCGGCGACATCACGGTCGAGTCCCGCCCAGCCGCCGTCGCCCGAGAACAGGATCGCGAACGTGTCGGCCATCTTCGCAGTGGGCTTGCCGGTGGCCGGCACCTCGATGACGGGCAGATCGGCCACCGCCGCCGGCGGACGCGCCGTGCCCGCCACGTGGTGCGCGTTCAGGCGGCGAAAGGCGTTCTTGTACTGCGTGAGCCAGTCGGCGAGCACCGGCGACGCCGGGGCGCCGGTCGAGGTGGCGGACGCCGCAGGCGGGGCGGATGCGGCAGACAGGGCTGACGGGGCTGACGGCGCCGTCGCATCCGACGGCGTCGGCCCGGGGCCAATGCCCGAGGCGTCCATCGCGCCAAGGCTTCCCGCGAGCCCGCCGACAAGCCACGTCGAATTCGGCGTGCGGGCGGCAAACGCTTGCGCGACGTGGTCCGGGCAACGCGGCGCGCGCGCCGTCGATCCCGTTGGCCCGCCTACCGGGCCGCCCATCGCGAGCCACGGCGCGCTCATCACGGGCGCGGGCAGCAGGCGCATCGGCGCGCCGCCCGCCGTATGCGTGATGCCGCGTGCGAAATGCACGCCCTCGCCCTGACACAGCGGCTTGCTCATCGGCAGCACCGGGCAGAAGTCCACCGACAGCGCGCCGGAGAACGTTTCGTTGCCGGCCTGCGCGAGCATCGCGTAGGCGAACGTGCCGCCTACACCGTCGCCCACGAGAATCGGCGGCGTGTAGCCCGGCAGCTTGACGGCCGCCTCGACCCAGCGGCCGAAGTTGTCGAGGTCGCCGGCCGCGTACACGCAGCCCACGTCGTCCTTCGTGTAATTCGCCATCAGACGCGCCGTGTCGATGCCCGCCACGAGCGCCCCCGTGTCGGCCAATGCGCGCGCCATGCGTTCGGCGCGGGGCGTCCAGCCCGTGTCGTCGGAGAAGAAGAGCACCGTCGCGTTCGGTTCGCCCTCCGGACGGAAGATCGGGACGTTCTCGAAGCGGCCGTGCGTCATGACTTCCGGCGCGCGATTGCCCGCGCCGCGAAACGCCACCGCGCCCGCTGCTGCGGCCGCCGCCTGCGGCATGACGGGCGACGGCACACTCGAGGCCGCGACCGGCGGCTGCGCGGCGGGCCCCGCCTGGGGCGCGGGCTTGAGCGCGAACTTGGGCACGGGCTTGGGCGCGGGTTGGGGCGCGGGTTGGGGCGCGGGTTGGGGCGCGGGTTGGGGCGCGGGTTGGGACGCGGATTGGGGTGCGGGTTGGCGTGCGGGTTGGGGTGCGGGTTGGCGTGCATAAGCGCGCTGCTCGGCCGGCGAGGCCGTCTGCGCGGTGGCGGCCGGCGTCGTCATCGCGAACGTCATGATCGCCGCCGCGGCGAGCCCCGCCCGCGCTTGCGAATGCCACCCATGGCGCCAGGCCCGCCTGCCGCGCCCGGCGCCGGCGTGATGCGAACTCGTTGTCCCGCCGCCCGTTGCCATCGTGCGTGCCGTCATTTCGTGATCATCCCTTTCCAGCCGCCGCCCACGAGCGCCGCCACGTCGGCGAGCGTGAGCATCGGCGCGAGTCCGCCGGGTGTCATCAGGTAACGCGTTTCCCATTGCGGATCGAATTTGTCCTTGAAGCTGCGCAAGCCGCGGAAATTATAGAAGCGCGCGCCATGCGCGAACATCATGCGGCCGAAGCGGTGCCAGCGCGGCGCGAGCTGATGCGTCTGCATGCCGGACATCGGCGCCATGCCCAGGCCAAAGCGCTGGTAGCCCTGTTCCTGGAAGTGCAGCATCAGCTTCGCGAACAGAAAGTCCATCGTGCCGGGCGGCGCGTCGGGCACCTGACGCATCAGATCGACGCTCGCCTCGATGCGCTGCACCTCGGGGCACATCAGTGTGGCAAACGCGACGAGCCGCGCCTCGCGCCGCACGAGCGCGACGGGCTGACGCGTTACGTAGGCGTCGGTGAACGCACCGAGCGAGAAGCCCTTCTCCCGCGTGTGCTGGCGTGCGAGCCACGCGTCGGAGACCCGCCGCATTTCCGCCAGATGCGGCGCGACCTGGGCCGCCGGCACGATCTCGAGCGTGAGCCCCTCGCGCTCGCCGCGCGCCACGCCGTGGCGCAGATTCGCACGGCGCGCGCCTTGCAGGCTGAAGTCCGGCAGGCTCACGAATGCCTCTTCGCCGAGCTTGAACGCGCGCAGGCCCGCGTCGATATAGAGCGGCAACGCCTGCGGGCGCGTCTTGTAGAACGCGGCGCGCCCCCCGTGCGCATCGGCCAGTTCGATGAAGCGCCAGATCAACTCGGGCCATTCCTTCTGGTCGCCCACGGGATCGGACAGCGACACCCACGAGCGGCGATGCTTCGCGTACATGATGAAAGCATTGCCCGACGGCGAGAACAGGAAGCTCTTGTCGCCCATGAGCGCCAGACAGGCGTCGGCGGCAGGCTGTTTGCGAACGACCTCGTGCGCGCGCGCCAGGTCCGCCTCGCTCACCGGCACCATCGCTCCGGCGGACTGCCGCAGCAACTGCCACAGCGACAGACCGAGCCCGATCACCGCAACCACCATCAGCGCGCGCATCGAACGCGGCGCGTCGCCGTCGAACGTGAACTGCCACCAGAGCTGATTGGCGTAGCCCACGCGCCGGTACGACATGAACATCAGCCACGTACAGGCGCCGAGCACCGAGAGCACCGCGATGATCCAGCCGGGCTCGAACGTCTGCGTAAAGAGTGACGAGCGCCGGTCGAACTGCTTGCGCGAGACCAGCAGCAGCGTGGCCAGCACGGCGAGCACGAAGCACTCGGAGAGCGCGATGCCCTTCGGGATCGCGAGCACCGCCGCCACCACGGTCAGGCCGAGCGAGCCCCACCACGCGGCATCGAGCCGGTGCAGCAGGCCGCGCGCGAGGAACAGCATCGCCAGGCCCGCCACGCTGCCGAGCAGGTGCGAGACTTCCACCAGAAACAGCGGGACGTGGCGGCGCAGAAAATCTTCGGCGTCGCGCGTGGCGGGCGTCACGCCGGAGATCAGCAGCATCACGCCCGCCACGAGCGTGAGCGCCGCCAGCACGCCCGGGAAAAGCCGCACCGCCGCGCGGCCGATCGGCGCGGCCGGCCCCTGGCGCAGCTCGAAGCCGGCCAGCAGACAGGCCGCGAGCATCAGCGGCAGCAGGTAATAGATGCCGCGATAGAGCACCAGCGCCCCGGCCACCTCGCTCACGGGCGCGTGGCCGTTCGTCGCGAGCAGGATCACCGCCTCGAACACGCCAACGCCGCCCGGCACGTGGCTCAGCACGCCGAGCGCCATGGCGATCGCGTAGAACACGACGAAGGTGGGCAGATCCACCACGCCGCCCGGCAACAGGCACCACAGCGCCGCGGCCGCCATGCCCAGATCCGCCGCCGAGATGAACAACTGGCGCACGGCCAGCCGCAGCGGCGGCAACGGCATCGCCCAGCGGCCAAACAGCGTCACGCTGCGCTTGCGCGCGCACAAGGCGAGAAACGCCGCGGCGCCCGCGAGCAGCAGCGCGGCGAACGTCTGCAGCAGCCAGCCCGGTATCGGCACCAGCGCCGAGACGCGCGACGCCCCCCATAACATGCCCAGCGAGCCGAAAACCATCATGCCCAGGCCGAACGCGCCGGCGTTGAACGCGACCGCCTGTGCCACCTTCGGCGCATCGACGCCGGCGGCCGCGTACATGCGCATGCGCACGGTGCCGCCGGTGAGCACGCCAAGGCCGACGGAATTGCCCAGGGCGTAGGCGATGAACGACGTCAGCACGACCGTGGAGCGTTTGACCGTCGCCCCGGCGAAGCGCAGCCCGGAGATGTCGTAACCGGTGAGCGCCGCGTAGCTCGCAAGCGTTGCCAGCATGGCAAGGACGAGGCGACTCAGGGGCGTGCCGTGGATCGCGCCGACGACATCGTCGTAGTGCACGTGCCGCAGCATATGGTGGAGCGCGTCGAAGACCAGGAGGCCAAGGAGGGCGACGCCTGCAACGATCAGCCAGGGCCGCGCCGCGCCCCAAGGGATGCGCCGCAGCCAGCGCACGGCGGCCGGCAGCGGCGGCCGGGCGTCGGGCTGCGCCGTGCGCGTGGCATCGTGATGCGCGGCGCCGGCGGGCGGCGCCGCGGCAGAAGCAATGTCGGCGGGCCGGCTCGGGCGCGCGCGAGAGGGTTCAGTCATGTATCGGTCGATCCTTCGGCCGGCACGACGCCACCTTCGGGACGCCGCCTCATGGCCTATGGGCGAGTCGGAGCCTGTTCGTGAGATAGCTTACACCGCGACAGGTAACAGGTCTTGTCGGTGCGGGACCCACACTGCAGCCCCGCAGGGGAACCCCACACTGGAATCCATCTCACGCGCCAGACGCGCGTCTGGTTGACCGGACAACTCCGCAAGCCGCCTGCACGCCGTCTGCATCCCGCCGGCGTCTTGGTGCGATTTCTCGCGAAACGAGCCATTCCGGCAGGGCGCTGCCCGCCCGGCCCCGCCGTATGGGCGCTTCGGCGACCATACGGCGGGGCATCGCCCACGAGCTTCGATATATGCAACTTAATGTAAAATGCGGGGATTTTAACTGTCACTTAGCTGAAGTTTTCCTAAACTTCGAATCGTTTTGAGATTGCCGCGAAGCGGCACGTGCGCACACCGAACCGTTCTGACTCCGAAGAGAGTCGATTGGCGGCTCGAACGATGTGCGCGGGGGGAGTTGATAATGAACGTCGCACGGCACAGCCGTTCGGCAGGGGCACGTTTGACCACGCAGTTCGCATTGCGACGCAATTCGCATGCCGTTGCGCGCGCTTTGGGTAACGCCGGCGCGCCGCTGCGGCGTGGCGTTCTGACACTCCTGCTCGGCATCGCCGCCCTGACCGGAGCAAACCGCTCGATCGCCCAGACCGCCGCATCGCCGGCGTCCTCGGCCAACGCCGTGAGCAGCACGGCCAACGTCGTCGTCGCCATGCCGCCGTCAGGCCCGGCCACGCCGATCACGCCCGCCGTGCCGATCGGTCAGGCCACGCTCGCGCAAGGCGTGGCGCAGCTCAAGGAGCGCTACAACCTCTCGCATGTATGGCTGCGCACCGAGTCGGACAGCGGCGCGGCGCTGGAAGCGGCCACCGCAGGCGACGAAGCGCAGCAGTTGCTGCCGGTGGCGAGCCTGTCGAAGTCGGTCACCGCCATCGGCATCGCCCTGCTCGTGCAGCGCGGCCAGCTCTCGCTCGACGCCCGGCTCGGCGACCTGCTCGAGGCCTACGCGAATCAGCACGGCAAACCGCTGGACCCGAGTCTGCGCGACCTGACCGTGCGGCGGCTGCTCGCCCACCGCGCGGGCCTTGCCACCAACGGCTTCAACGATCCGGTCAACGGCTTGTTCAGCGGTCTGGCAATCCGGCGCGTCGGCGGCGGTGCCGACTTCTTCAACTATCTCGATGCAGGCGACGCCGGTCACTCGACAGGCAAATCCGATTTCGTCTACTCCAACGTCTCGTATCTGCTGCTCGGCATGGTGATCGAGGCCGTCTCCGGGCAGGATTACAAGACCTTCTGCGAGACGCAGATCTTCGCGCCGCTCGGCGTGGCCGACGCAAAGCTGCCCGACAACTGGCGGCTGCTGGCGCCCTTCGCGGGATGGCAGATGTCGACAGGCGCGCTGCTCAAGGTATGGCGCGTGTTCGACGTGCGGCGCCCGACGCTGCTCACCGAGAAGACGCTGCGCACGCTGCTGCTCGACAGGCAGTCAGGGCCGATCAACGCCGATCGCGACGTGTACTACACGCTCGGGGTGTTCCTGCTCGCCGGCGCCGGCGAGCGCAGCTACCGGATCAGCCACGACGGCATCGCCGACTTTTTCCGAACGCAGTCGACCTATTACACCGTGGTGGAGAAGACCGTGCCCGGCGACAGCTGGGCGCTCGTGGTGTCGCCGATTCCGTCTCGCGGGCAGTTCGGCGCGATCCAGCGCGACGTGCGCAAGATGATCCGGCAGGCGCGTCTGATACCGTAACCGTCGCGATGGCGACGGCATCATCGCCATGCTCCGCCGCGCCGTTGCGCTTTCTCTGCTGTGCCGGATCAGCCGGCCGCGGCATTTTCCACGGCGGGCGCGGCTGCGCTCTCGGAGGACTCGCTGGACTTGGTCGACCCGGCGGGCTTGCCGGCGCTGGCGCCGCCGGCGTCGGCAGTGCCGTCCTCGCCAAAGTCGCACACGAACGTGCCCGCGATGAGCCCGCGCTTTTGCGCGGCCGTCAGTCGTTTGACGCGATATTCGGCCCGCGAGGCCGCCGCGCGGTCCGCGAAGGCGAGCGAGAGCAGGAGGCGCGACGGCGGATGAGCGCGTGTGAAGCGCGCGCCCTTGCCCGCCGCGTGAGCGGCGTAGCGCGCCGCGACGTCGACCGTGATGCCGGTGTAAATGCGCCCGCCGGCGCACTCCAGCAGGTAGAGAAACCAGGGACGGGACGGTGCCGTCATAACTTCGCCCTTTCCTCGCGCGTGAATTCGCGCGGCGAAACGCCGAGCGCGCGGCGGAACATCGCCGCGAACGCCGCCGGCGTCGCATAGCCGAGGCGTTCGGCCACCGTCGCCACGGGCACGCCGCGCACCATCCACTCGACAGCGCGTGCGAGCCGCACCTGTTGGCGCCACGCACCGAAGCTCGTTCCCAACTCCGTATTGAAGAGCCGCGCGAGCGTGCGCTCGGACGCACCCACTTCGTCCGCCCATTGCGCGAGCGAGCGATCGTCGTCGGGACGCTCCATCAACCGATCGCACAAATGCCGCAGGCGCCGGTCGTCGGGCCGTTTCAGGTCGAGCGACGCCGGCGGCGCGACACGCAACTCCTCGAGCAACAGCGACGTGGCCAGTTCGTGGCGGGGGTCCGACACGGGCATTCCGCTCGCCAGCGCCGCCGTGAGGTCGCGCAACAGCGGCGAGACTTCGAGCACGAGGCAGCGATTCTCCGGCAAGGGCGAGACTTCGGGCAGCATGTAGACGGCATAGAACTGCGCCTCGCCCAGCACGGCCACCTCGTGCCACGTGCCCGCCGGAATCCATGCGGCGCGAAACACGGGGGCGACGAGGCTCGCTTCCCCCGCCACGATGCGCAGACCACCGCGCTGCGGGCAAATGAGCTGCCCCCATTCGTGGCGATGCGGTTCGATGCGCGCGTCGGGCGGCGGCGTGCGCAGGTGCGCAACGACGGGCCGCTCGACGCTGGGTGCCGTGCGCGGCATGGGAACGTAGCTGGGGCGCTCGGTGCGCCCAGCCTGCCCGGCGTGCCAGGATACGGAGCGTGGCATGTTCTCGATGGTATTTGTCCTGATCGGGGGGTGTCGTGCACCGGAACGAGCCGCTAGCATACGATATGCCCGGCGCGATGCAAGCCGCCGGTTCCGCCGGCGCGCCGCAGCCCCGCTCGCCTGGACACCCTCGCTGGCCCATCACGACAACGACAAGCGCCATGACGTCACCCCCCTCCCGCGAAACGCCGCCGCCGGCGTCTCCTTGCGCGCCGCCCTCGCCCGCCACCGACCGGCTTCGCCGCGAATCCACGCAGGCTCGCGCCGGCGCCCGCTCGCGCGCGCTCGGCGGCTACGCCGTCTATGTGCTGCTCGCCCTGGCGTTGTGGGCCGCACACCACGGCAGCGAGACCCTCGGGCTCGGGCCGGCCGCGGCGCAAGCGGCCGTGCTGGTGATGTTCACGATCGGCGCGTGGGCTTTCGGACTGTTCCCCGAACCGATCACCACGCTCACGTTCTTCCTCCTTGCCACACTGCTCCGCGTGGCGAAACCGGAAGTCATCTTCGCGGGCTTCCATTCGGCGGCGTGGTGGCTGGTGTTCGGCGGCGCCGTCACGGGCATCGCCGTGCGCACGACTGGCCTGGGCTCGCGTCTGGCCGCCACGCTGTTCGATCTGAGGCGGCCGACTTACGCGCGCTATGTCGCGTCGGTCATGGTCGCCTGCGTGGGGCTCGCGTTCGTGATGCCATCGACGACCGGGCGCATTTTGCTGCTCATCCCGATCGTGCTTGCGCTCGCCGACCGCGTGGGGCTCACGCAGGGAAGGCGTGGGCGCACCGGTCTCGTCATGACCGTCGCCGCGGCCAGCTATATGCCGCCCACCACGATCTTGCCGGCCAACATCCCGAACAGCGTATTGATGGGGGCCGCCGACTCGTTCTATGGCGTGAAGCTGCACTACGCGCCGTATCTGCTGTTGCACTTCCCGGTGCTGGGCGCGCTCAAGGCAGCGATTCTCGTATGGGTCATCTGTCGTCTGTTCCCGGACGATGGGCCGCTCACTCACGCCAGAGGTGCCGCGCCGCCGCCCTTCACGCCCGACGCTCGGCGTTTGTCGGTACTGCTCGCGCTCGCACTGGCCGGCTTCGCGACCGACGCATGGCACGGCATTTCGCCGGCGTGGATCTCGGTCGCGGCGGCCATCGTGTGCCTGCTGCCCGCCATTCAGATCGTCTCGCCGAAGACCTTTACCGAGCAGATGCACATCACGCCGCTCGTGTACGTGGCGGGCTTTCTGGGCGTCGGCGCCGTGGTGGCCGACACCGGGCTCGGCGAGAAGGTGGCGCGATGGTGTCTGGATGCGGTAGGCATGGCGCCGGGTGCGCCTGTGGTGAACGCCGCGTGGCTGATCGCCATTGGCGCGGCGATCGGCCTCGTCGCCACGCTGCCCGGGCTGCCTGCGGTGCTCACGCCGCTGGCCGGACAGCTCTCGGGCGCGAGCGGCCTGCCGCTCTACACCGTGCTGATGCTCCAGGTGCCCGTGTTCTCCACGGTGCTGCTGCCGTATCAGAGTCCGCCGATGATGATCGCAATGCATCTGGGCGGCGTGGGCATGCGCGACGGCACACGGCTCACCGTCGTCATGACGATCATCACGCTCGTGCTGCTGTTCCCGCTCGATTACCTGTGGTGGCGTGCGCTAGGGGTGCTTCCTTGAGCCCAGCCGCCGGCCCGTGCTCTCGCGGCAAAAGACGAGCCAGCGGTCGCCGTCCTCCTCGCGCAGGTACGCACCTTCGCGCTCGAGGATCGAGATGAGGCGCAGGCGCGCCTCGCGCAGCCGAATGTCGCTCACGCCGGGCAGAATCATGCCGCGCACGTACCCTACATGGGGCACCGTGCGCAGCAAAAGCCGGATGAGTTGGCAGAAGCGTCGCACGGCGTGCTCGCTCGTCTTCGCCCCGGCGCCCGGCCGGAAGTCGGTGATCGTGAGCACGATGCCCGAGGCGCCCTTGTCCAGCCGGTGACAGAGCGACAACTCGGTGCTCTCCACGCGCTGTCCCAGCGCGACGTGGGTGCGCTCGCAGACCTCGGCGCGCGCCGTGAAACGCTGACTCCGGAAGAAGGCTGCAACGGCGCGCTCGCAAACGGTCATGGCTGATGGCGAATGAGGGGAGGATCAGGAACAGCGCAAAGGAAATATCAGGGCAAGCTCGGCAGAAGATCCGGGGAAAGCTAGCGGATGGCCTCGTAGAGCTTGGCGAGATGCTGGCCGGCCATGCCGTACAACTGCCGCGAGACGTCGCGCATCTCGGCGCTCGCCGTGTCGATGCGCTGACGCAGGCGCTCGTTGGTGCGGCGCGTCTCGTCGGTGAGCGAGGTGGCGAATTCGCCGACGACGTCGTTGTCGCGCCCGCGGTTCGACAGGTCAGCCGCCGCGAATTCGAACGCCGGCTTGCCGAACTGCCCCACGCCGCTCACGACGCCGCCGATCGCCTGGCCGATCTCGATCCTGTCGCGCAGGCCGTAGCGCGCGCCGACCACGCTGCCGCCAAGCGAGAGCACGCCCGTGAACAGTGCGCCCCCCGCCTGCGTCATCGCAGCGTCATAATGCTTGCGGTTCGCGCGGTATTTTTCGTCGCGCGCCGCCACGCCGCGCGCGAACAGCATCACCTCGTGCCGCGTGCGATAGGCCTGGTCCGTGTTGCGCTCGCCGGTGCGGATCTCGATCATCAGCTTCGCGAGCAGCATCAGCATGACGAGGCTGTCCATTGCCGTCGCGACACGCGACATGCCAGGCGCCGCCGTTCCCGGCCTCGCCGTCTCGCCATACGGCGTCGACGTCAACGTCGGCGCGCTCGAAATTGCCATGTGGTTCATCTCCGACTCCGTGTGATGAAGACGCGGCTCGCACCGCGCCGGTTGATCAGGCCATCGACGCCGCGATGCGAATGCGCACCGCGCCCGTCCTCGTCACGGCTTCGCTCGCCGCTTCGGCCACGTCGCCCTGCTGGCCGGCCAATGCCTCCATGCGTTTGGCGATACGCTTCTTGTCGTCGCCGTTCAACGCCATGAGAAATTGCAGCCACGACATCTCGGTGGCGAGATCGCGGGCATCGAGCTGCAGCCTTGCGCGCTGCATGCCGATCGCACTCGCGGTGATTTCGCGCCCGGCCACCAATGCGCCGCGCAGCACCGACGAGAGCGACCACATGCCGCGCGCGACGGCGTGCCGCCCCTGCGAGGCCAACTGCTTGCCGAGCGACTTCGTGACTTCCGCCGCGCTCACCGGCACGCCCCTGGCCAGTTGCCGGCTCGTGGACTTGACGACGTTGTCGAACGCGCGCGTCACCATCTGCTCCATCATCTGCTGCGTGAACAGCTCGGCCATGCGGTTGAAGCCGCGCGCCGCGAGCGAGCGCGCAGTGCGCGTGCCCGACTGCGCGAGCGAGCGCCCCACCTGTCGGCCCACCTCCGCGCCGATCTGATACGACACCTCGGAGACCACCCGCGTCCTGATCGCGTTGATGGCGGCGTCGTCTCCCGCCTTGACGGCAGACGCGAGCGCGTCGCCCGCACCGCCCCGGAACACGCGCGTCGCCGTCTTCGCGACCGAGCGCGACGCCATGAACCCGCGCACCGAAATGCCGAAGCTCACGACCATGCCCAACGCCTGGAACGCCATCTGCGCGTGGCCCCACTTCGCGGCTTCGCGTTCGTAGTGCTCGGCGTTCTTCGGATCGGCCAGCGCCATCGTCTTCATGATCGCCGCACCGACGCCGGCGATACCCGCGCCCAGATCCGCCACGCCGCCCGCGATCATCAGCGGATTCATGGTAAGTACGCCGGTCACCACCTTGAGCGCACCTACCACCAGATCCACGGCTGCCGTGATCCAGTCGAAGATGACGCCGAACACGCCGCCCTTGCGGGCCTTGTCGGCGTCGCGGGTCATGGCCTCCATCTGCTCGCGAAACTTCTGGATGTCTTCCTGGCGCAGCCGGTCCTGACGCTCGGCGAGCAACGCCAGCGCGCGCTGCGTGGATTTCGCGGTGTCGCCCATGGCCTGCATCGAGATCATCGATGCGACCATCACCAGCGTCGACGGGTCGAGCTTCTCGAGACTGGCCAAATCCGTCACGCCGAACTGAGACGGCGGACGCAGCGCCTCGGCGCCCAGCCTTTCGCCCGCCGCGTAAAGCCGCTGCAGCAGCCGGGCGAACGCGCCCTCGGCGCCTTCCCAATCAGCGTCGGCCGGCGGGTCAGGGAGAAAGTCCTCCGGCGTGAGCCACGCAACGCGCTCGCCGGCCGGCGCCAATGTCTGCGCGCTCGCATGTTGCACGCGCCCGGCCCCGGCGGCCGTCGCCGGCACCGCGTCACCCGTCCATGGCGGGCGGTAGCCCACTCCCACTGCACCTATCGGGTTCATGTGTTTCCTCGTGTCGGAGAAGTTGTCAGAGCGTCGCGCCGCGCGCGCGCGGATCGTTCCAGCTCGCTGTGCTGCGACTGCCCCGCGCAAAGCCGCAGCGTGGCGTCGTAGGCCTTGACGGCGTATTCGTCATTGCCGATACCCTGGTAGCTCATGCCGGCGAGATACGGCGCTCGCGGGTCGTCCGCGCGAATCACGCCCGCCTTGGCGAAGCACGGCAGCGCCTCGCCGTGCTGCCCAAGCCGCTGGTAGCAAAGGCCGAGACCGAACCAATCGTCGAACGACCACTGATCCAGCGTTGCCAGCACGAAATAGACGCGCTGCGCGGCGGCAATCTCGCCCTGTGAAAAGCGCCGCTGCGCATAGGCGCGCACACGGGCGAGGTCGGCTTCGTCGAGCGAGGCGAGCATGCGAAGCGCACCGCCCTGCGCGAAGAAACGCGAAAAGATGGACTCGATGGACTCGATGGCCTCGACCTCGCCGACGCAGGGCTCCTGTGCTTGCGGCCTCACGAGCGCATCGACCCGTTGATCTGGTTGAGTTGCTGCCCACGCGAGCTGATGATCGTGTTAGCGAGCGTCGACACGCCGTTGTACTCCTGCAGGAACTTGTTGATTTCGATCTGCTCGATGGTGCGGCTGTCGGTGGCGGCCTCGCTGCGGCTCTCGGCGGCGGCCTTGAGCGCGCGCAAATGATCGGCACGGAATTCGCGCGAGGGTTCGACGTAATTGCGCTCGCCGAGCTTGCGCGGCCGGTTCTCCCACTGCTGCAGGGTGCGCTTCGTTCCCGAGTCGTCGATGGTGATCTCCACATCGTATTTGTCGAAGAATTGCCGGATGCCGTTGCCGACCTTGACGGTCTTCGAGGTGTCCGTGCCGAGCTGGTTGATCAGCGTCTCGATCTGGTTGGCGACGTCGCGCGCTTCGCGGCCGTGCGATTGACGCCGGCGCATCGAGTCGATCTTCTCCTTCGCGTCGTTGCCCGCGGCTTGCATCAGCGTGGCGGCATGCGCCAGAAGCAGCGAGTGCATGTCGATGGTGCGTGCGCTGGTGAGCGTGCTGTGCGTGGGCGGCGAAGCGAGGGGGGTGGCGCCGTAGCCGGCGCGGGGCGTGTCGAGCATGATCATGGGCAAAGCCGTGGGCAGGAAAAGTCAGAGGTTGTTCGTGATCCGGCTCATGAGCTCGCGCAGCTTGGCGATCACCGCGTTGCTCAGCGTGAGCGCGTTCTCGTAGGCGGAAAGGAACTGCTTGATCTCGATCTGCTCGAGCGTGCTGGACGTGGTCTCGCCGTCGGCCGCGCGCTGACGGGCCGACGCGACCCAGTCGGTCGCGCGCCGATGCAGGTCGTCCATCCGGTCGCTGGCGTGCGAGAGGGCTGCGAGCAGGGGATTGTCCGACGCGGCGAAGGCCGTAGTTCCGGACATTGCGGATGCTCGGATCGTTCGGGACGCGCCGGGCGATCTACCGGATGTCGCGTATCGGCTGGAGAACGATGTCGACGACACGTCGGCGCCAGGGGGTGGGAAGCCCGTCATCATGTGGCGCTCCGTCATGCCCTCGGCGAGCGCACCGCGAGAGAACGCCCCGCGGTGCGCTCCTGCGGCACGGACGAAGGCCAGGTCGCGGCCGCGGATGGCGCTGACGGCGGCGAGAGCGGTGATGACGGGGCCGTCGCCGCTGTCGCCGCTGTCGTCACTGTCGCCGAAGCCGGCGCATCGGACTTGAATCGCTCGATGGCGCTCACGAGCGCCGTCGCCATGCGCGCGATCTCGCGCTCTTCGCGTTGAAACGCTGCGCTCTCCACGAGTGTCTGGAGGCGCGACAGCTTTTCGCGCGCCTCAGGCGTCGCGCACGCCTCGAGCTGCCGGATGTCGGCCATCAGTGCCTCGTACTCCTGCATCTGCCGCTGCAGCCGGTGTCCCGCCAACTGCACCTCGCCGCAGGCGCGCTCGTACTGGACGAAGAGATCGTCGCCGGCCGCCGGCAACGCTTGCGCGTGCGCCGGCCGGGGCGCCGCGTCGGCGCGCCCAGGGGGGTCGCGCCGATCGGGTGAGGAATCGAGCGGAGAATCGAGTGGAGAATCGGGCGGAGACTCGAGCGGGGAGTCGAGCAGGGAGTCGAGCAGGGAGTCGGGCGAGGATGGTTGCGGCGAATCGGACATGTGGACACCTCCATACGTGAGCGTGGTCATCTACGACCAAGGCATCCTACGGAGGTCTCGCACGCCGGCCTTTGCAAAGCCAGTCATCCCTTCCGGGAACCGGCCGCACTTCAGGTTTCTCCTAGTACGCAGCCAGTCACCCCCTTGCATTGCATCATGCGCCCGGCGCGAGACACGCCGGCGCGCCGGGCACTACGGCATCGTGCGGCGCGTCATGCCGCGCCGAATCCCCCGCCTCCGGGCGTCTCGACGACGAAGACGTCCCCCGGTTGCATCCGCGTACTGCCAATGTGGCCCATCGCTTCGCGCGTGCCATCCGCACGCTCCACGTAGTTTGCGCCCAGCGCGCCAGGTGCACCGCCCTGCGCCCCGAACGGGGCATGCACGCGATTGTTCGACAGAATCGACGCCGTCATCGGTGCGAGGAAACGGATTCGCCGCACCGCGCCGTTGCCGCCGCGCCAGCGACCCGCGCCGCCCGAGCCGGTCCGGATTCGGTGACTTTCGAGCCGCACCGGATAGCGCCACTCCAGCACTTCGGGGTCGGTCAGCCGCGAGTTCGTCATGTGCGTCTGCACCGCGTGCGCGCCATGAAACCCTTTGCCAGCCCCGCTGCCGCCCGCGATCGTCTCGTAGTACTGGTACGTTTCGTTGCCGAACGTGAAGTTGTTCATCGTGCCCTGGCTCGATGCCACCCGGCCCAGCGCGCCGTACAGCGCATTGGTAATTGCCGAGGATGTCTCCACGTTGCCCGAGACGACCGCGGCCGGATAGGCCGGGTTGAGCATCGAGCCGTGCGGCACGATAACGGTGAGCGGCTTGAGGCACCCGGCGTTGAGCGGAATGTCGTCGTCCACGAGCGTGCGGAAGACGTACAGCACGGCGGCCATGCAAACCGCGCGCGGCGCGTTGAAATTGTTCGGCAGTTGCGCCGACGTGCCCGTGAAGTCAATCGTCGCCGAGCGCGTTTGGCTGTCGACGCGAATCGCCACCTCGATGAGCGCACCATTGTCGAGCGCGTAGCGGTAATGCCCGTCGGCGAGTGCGCCGATCACGCGCCGCACCGCCGCTTCGGCGTTGTCCTGCACGTGGCCCATGTAGGCGAGCACGACGTCGCGCCCGAACTCGCGCACCATGCGGCGCAACTCGTCCACGCCCTTCTGGTTCGCGGCGACCTGCGCGCGCAGGTCCGCCATGTTCTGATCGATGTTGCGCGCCGGATAGCGCGCGCCGGCCAGCAGTTCGCGGGTCTGCCGATCGCGCAGCTCGCCCGCGGCGACCAGTTGCCAGTTGTCGATGAGCACGCCCTCCTGCTCGACGTGCGTGGAGTCGGGCGGCATCGAGCCCGGCGTGATGCCGCCGATGTCCGCGTGGTGCCCGCGCGAGCCGACGTAGAACAGCGGCTCGCGGCTGTCTTCGCCGTCGCCGTGCACGAACACCGGCGTAATGACGGTGACGTCCGGCAAGTGCGTGCCGCCATGATACGGATCGTTGAGCATGAAGACGTCGCCCTCGCGCATCTTGCCGCGATTGCGCTCGATCACGGTGCGGATGCTCTCGCCCATCGAACCGAGATGCACCGGCATGTGCGGCGCGTTGGCGATCAGGTTGCCTTCGCGGTCGAACAGCGCGCACGAAAAATCGAGCCGCTCCTTGATGTTGACCGAATACGCCGTGTTCTGCAGACGCAGGCCCATCTGCTCGGCGATCGACATGAACAGGTTGTTGAAGATCTCGAGACGCACCGGATCGGCCTGCGTGCCGAGCCCGCGCTGCGTGGCGCGCGGCACCACGCGCGTGAGCACGAGGTTGCCCTGCCCGGTCATCTGCGCCTGCCAGCCCGGCTCCACGACCGTCGTGCCGCTCTTCTCGGCCACGATGGCCGGGCCGTCGAGGGTGTCGCCGGCGAGCAGCGTGTCGCGCGGGAACAGCGCCGCCTCATGCCACGCGCCGCCTGCGTAGAGTTTCACGCGATCGATGGCCTGCGGGGCGCCTGCGCCGCGCGCGGGCAGCGGTGCGATGTCGACCGGCGCGTCCGAGCGCCCGACCGCCTCGACCGACGCCACTTCCACGATCAGCGCCGCGCCGTCCATGAGGAACGAATAGCGCTGACGGTAGGCCGCCTCGAACGCGGCGCGCATTTGCGCCACGTCGCCAAACGGCACGGCAAGGGCGGAATCGGTGCCCGCGTAGCGCACGTGAACGCGACGCACCGTCTCGATGCGCGACGGCGGCACGCCTTGCGCGAGCAGCGCGTTCACGGCTTCGTCGGCGAGCGCTCCGAGCGCATCTTCCAGCGCTCCCATGCCATCTTCGGACAGGGGTGCCTCGATCATGCGCTCGCGCATCGCGGTCTGGTCGGCCAGACCCATGCCGTATGCCGAAAGCACCCCGGCGAGCGGGTGCGCGAACACTTTCGTCATGCCGAGCGCATCGGCCACACCGCACGCGTGCTGGCCGCCGGCGCCGCCGAACGTCGTGAGCACGTAGCGGCTCACGTCGTGGCCGCGCTGCACGGAAATCTTCTTGATGGCGTTCGCCATGCTGCCGATCGCGATCTCGAGAAAGCCCTCCGCGAGCGCTTCGGGCGTTTGCCGCCGCCCGGTCGCGCGTTCGATTTCCGCGGCCAGCGCCGTGAATTTCTCCACCACGACGTCGCGATCGAGCGGCGCGTCGGCGTGCGGGCCGAAGACCTTCGGAAAGTGCGCGGGCTGGATCTTGCCGAGCATGACGTTGCAGTCGGTGACGGTGAGCGGACCGCCCCGTCGGTACGCCGCCGGCCCCGGGTTCGCGCCGGCCGAGTCCGGACCCACGCGCAGGCGAGTGCCGTCGAACGACAGCACGGATCCACCGCCCGCGGCCACGGTGTGAATGCTCATCATCGGCGCGCGCATGCGCACGCCGGCGACCTGCGTCTCGAATACGCGCTCGAACTCGCCGTTGTAATGCGAGACGTCCGTCGACGTGCCGCCCATGTCGAAGCCGATCACGCGGTCGAAGCCCGCCGCGCTCGACGCGCGCACCATACCGACGATGCCGCCTGCCGGGCCGGAGAGGATCGCGTCCTTGCCCTGGAAGTTGTCGGCGCGCGTGAGACCGCCGCTGCTTTGCATGAACTGAAGGTTCACGCCCGGCATCTCGCGCGCGACCTGCTCGACGTAGCGACGCAGGATCGGCGAGAGATAGGCATCCACGACCGTCGTGTCGCCGCGCGAGACCAGCTTCATGAGCGGCGACACTTCGTGCGACACGGAAATCTGCGTAAAGCCGAGCTCGCGTGCGATGGCGGCGAGCGCCTTCTCGTGCGTGTGGTAGCGGTAGCCGTGCATCAATACGATGGCCAACGCCCGGATGCCGCGCGCGTACACGGCGGCCAGCGCCTCGCGGGCGGCGTCGACGTCGAGCTCGCGCACGACGTCACCGTGCGCGCCCACGCGCTCGTCGATCTCCACCACTTCGGCATACAGCGCTTCGGGCAGGGCGATGTCGAGGTCGAACAGGCGCGGACGGTTCTGGTACGCGATGCGCAGCGCGTCGCGAAAGCCCTGCGTCGTCACCAGCGCCAGCGGCTCGCCCTTGCGTTCGAGCAACGCGTTGGTGGCAACCGTCGTTCCCATCTTCACCATGTCGACGAGCGCCGGTGTGATCGGGGTGGCGGCGTCCAGCCCAAGCAGATGGCGGATGCCCGCAACGGCGGCGTCGCGGTATTGCTCGGGGTTCTCCGAGAGCAGCTTGTGCGTGACGAGCGAGCCGTCCGGGCGACGCGCCACGATGTCGGTGAAGGTGCCGCCGCGATCGATCCAGAACTGCCAGCGCGAGGCAGTCTGATGCGCCGGGGCGCGGTTCTGGGCGGAGGGCGTGAGAGCGTTCGTCATGAGGTCACTCGCGAAACAAGGGTCAAACGGGATCGAACGGTGACAGGGCGGCGCCGTCGTCGTTCGAGATAACGGTGGCGGCGACTGCGCACGCTGGCGCAGGACGCACGTGTCCCGGCGAGGGCCCGCTGCCAGGCGGGGCCGCGCACACCGATGCGTTGCCGGGGGGCTGAAACGGTGAAACCGAAAGGTGGACGCGGCAGCCGGGCCGCCGCGGTGTTTCGTCAGTTCGTTCGCGCTTTAAGGGATTCGAGCGACTCGAGTTCGCGTCCGCGCGTCTCGGGCAGCGTGAGCGCCGCGACGATCAGCACGCCGTAGGCCACGCCGGCGAAGATGCCAATCGTGGCGCCCAGGCCGTACTGCTTCGAGAGCATGCCGATGAGAAACGGAAACAGCGCGCCGATGGCCCGGCCGACGTTGTAGCAGAAGCCCTGTCCCGAGCCGCGCACGCTTGTCGGAAACAGCTCGGTGAGAAACGCGCCCATGCCGCTGAAGATGCCCGACGCGAAGAAGCCGAGCGGAAAGCCGAGCCAGAACATCGCGTTGTCGGTGAGCGGCAGCGACGTGTAGGAGAACGCGATCACCATCGAGCCCACGGCGAACAGGATGAAGTTCGGCTTGCGGCCGAGCCGGTCGGTCAGGTACGAACTGGCCAGATAGCCCACCCACGAGCCGAAGATGATCATCGCGAGATAGCCGCCCGTGCCCATGACCGTGAGGTGACGCTCCGTCTTGAGGAACGTGGGCAGCCACGTCGTAATGGCGTAGTAGCCGCCTTGCGCGCCGGTCGTGAGCAGCGCCGCACGGATCGTCGTCGAGATCAGGGCGGGACTGAAGATGGCGGCCAGGCCAGGCGCATCCTCTGCCTTCGCCTGCTTGGCCTTCTCCTTCTGGTAGACCTCCGGTTCCTGCACGTAGCGGCGGATGAAGAGCACCAGCAGCGCGGGCAGCAGGCCGATGAGGAAGAGCGCGCGCCATGCCATGTCGGCGGGCATGAGCGAGAACAGCACCGAGTAGAGAATCGCGGTCAGCCCCCAGCCGATGGCCCAGCCCGATTGCACCAGCCCGACCGCCTTGCCGCGATCGCGCGCGCGAATCACTTCGCCGATGAGCACGGCCCCCGCGGTCCATTCGCCGCCGAAGCCAAAGCCCATGAGCGCACGGGCGGCGAGCAGTTGGTGATAGTTCTGCGCGAGGCCGCACAGTCCGGTGAAAACCGCGAACCACAGCACCGTCAGTTGCAGTGTGCGCACGCGGCCGATGCGGTCCGACAGAATGCCGGCGACCCAGCCGCCCAGCGCGGATGCGAGCAGCGTGAGCGTGCCGATGAAGCCCGCGTCCGCAAGGCTAATGCCCCAGGTGGCAACGAGCGTGGGGATGACGAAGCTCAACATCTGCGTGTCCATGCCGTCGAGCATGTAGCCGACCTTGCAGCTCCAGAAGGCGCGCTTTTCGCGCGGCGTGGCGTCGCCGTACCAGCCGATGAGGCTGCCGCCGGTGTCTCCGCTTGCGGCGGGGGCCGCAGACGGGCTCGCGAGAGGGGTTTTGCTTTCCATGAGAAAAAGGCTCCGGTGATGTCCTGACTTGCCGTGTGGTGCCCTCGAGGCCGCGCTCCTCGATGGGCGTGTGCGGTCACCGGCGGGCGATGGCTCGCCCGCCGCCTCCCGTCATGGCGCGGTGCTTGTGTGATGCGTGTTGCTCGGTGATGCCGTAGTGCGTTAGTGCAATGGTGCGTACATCCGGCGGGCGCGATGGAGCGCCCGGGCGACGCGTCGCACGGCTCAGAAGACGGCGAGCGATGCGTTCGGGATATCCGTCATGAGCATGTACCCCGGGCGATGTGCGATCGCCAGCGGCAGTTTCGCGTCCATGAGCGCCGTTTGCGGCGTGACGCCGCAGGCCCAATACACGGGCAGCTCGCCGTCGCGAATCGTGACGGCGTCGCCAAATTCCGGCCGGGACAGATCGGCGATGCCCAGCTCGGCCGGGTCGCCGATGTGAATCGGCGCGCCGTGTACGCCGGGAAAGCGGCTCGTGATCTGCACGGCGCGAATGGCGTCGGCGCCCTTCATCGGACGCATCGACACGACCAGTTCGCCGCCGAACTTGCCCGCGCGCTGGTTCGCGATCTTCGTGCGGTACATCGGCACGTTGCGCCCCTCTTCCACGTGGCGCAGCGGGATACCGGCCTTGGCGAGCATGTCCTCGAACGAGAACGAGCAGCCGATGGCGAAGACGACGAAATCGCTCTGCCAGAACTCGGCCAGGTTGTCGACCTGCTCGGCGAGCTTGCCGTCGCGGTAAATGTTGTAGCCCGGCACGTCGGAGCGAATGTCCACCTCGCGCCCCAGCGCCGGCACGTGCCACTGGCCCGGCTCGCCCACGCCCAGCAGCGGGCAGGCCTTGGGATTGCTCTGGCAAAAGCGCAGGAAGTCATGCGCGTGCGTCGCCGGCAGGATAGCGAGATTGGCCTGCGCGAAGTTGCCGCAGTAGCCGGCCGTCGGTCCGCGGAACTGGCCGCTGCGGACAGCCTGACGAAATTCGAAGGGCGTGATCGTGGCGCGCTGCGAAGTGAAATCGTGCGGCATGGCAGGATGGTTCATGGTGGCTCCGGCATGGGGGGCGATACCTCGGCGGCATCGGATGGGTGAAGCATAGAAAGAAAAAAAAGTTGTCGCTAACGACTTTTTCTACGCAGAGCCGTATAGAATTTCTTAACAACATCGCGGGTTTTCCCCAAGTTCGTTGCATTTATTTTCATCGCCCGACGCCGGTTTTGGGCACGCTCCCGGCCTTCGTTCCCACGACACTCCCCCATGAACACGCGCTTTCTCGAAACCTTCGTCACGCTGGCCAAGCTGCGCAGTTTCCGGGCAACGGCCGCCGCGCTGCACGCCACGCCGGCGGCCATCTCGCAGCGGCTCAAGGCGCTGGAGGAGGAGTTGAATACGGCGCTGGTCGATCGCGACAGCCGCGAATTCCGCCTCACGCCGAACGGGGAATATCTGCTCGGGTATGCAAAGGCCGTGGTCGAAGCGGCGCGACGGCTCCAGACGGCCGCCTCGGGCGAGAGCCTGTTGCGCGGGCGACTGCGTCTGGGCGTGATCGAGACCGTCGTGCACAGTTGGCTGCCACACTACCTGCGCCGTCTCGCGTCGGACTACCCGACGCTGGAAGTGGAGTTGACGGTCGACGTGTCGGTGCAGTTGCAACGCCGCCTCGTCGCCGACGAGCTCGATCTCATCATTCGCGTGGAGGGCAGCGACGACAGCAGCGTGGTGTGCGATGCACTCGCGAACTATCCCGTGCACTGGGTCGCGCGCACGGGCATGTTCCCCAACACGCGCAGCGGGCTTGCGAAGCAGGTGCTGCAGCACCCGATCCTGACTTACGGGCGCGGCACTGCGCCGCACCGCGCGCTCGAGGACATCGTGGCGAAACTCGCCGGTGTGCATGGCGTGCCACTGTCCGAGACGCGCATTACCGGCTCGCCGTCGATCGCCGTGATCGTGCAGCTCGTGCGCGACGGCTTCGGCGTGGCGGCAATACCGCGCCTGTTCGTCGACGACCTGATTGCAAACGGCGAAGTGGTGGAGTTGCCGTTGCAGCCCGCGCCGCCCTCGATCGTGGTGTCGATGTCGCGGCGGGCGGACGCGCCGCTCTTCGTCCATGGGGCCGCTACGGCCGCGCGCACGGCGTGCGCCGAATACTGCCGCAAAAGCGATCGGCGTCTGGTGGAATTGCTCTGACGCCGCCCCCTCCCTGCTAACGCCACCCTCAACGGAAGTGCGCAACGCGCGTGAGGAACGTGTAGTCCGCTTCTGCCGCCATGAGCGCCATGAGCACGAGCAGCGCCAGCGGCGGGATCAGAATCGCGTAGACCAGCGCGAGGCGCTCCCAGCGCATGTGCATGAAGACCGCCACGATGAGTCCCGCCTTCGCCACCATCAGCACGAGTATCAGCGTCCAGCGCAAATAGCCCTGCAGGTTGGCGTAATCGACGAGATAAGACAGTGTGGAGAGCACGAACAGCAGCCCCCATACCTTCAGGTAGAGGCGCACCGAGTGTTGTTGTCCCGAATGCTCGCCGCCGGCCGCTCCCGGCGGGGAGGCGGCGGCCGAGGCCGGGGTTGCCGTGGAATTCATCGCTCCTCCTACCAGAGATAGAACAACGCGAAGATGAACACCCACACGAGATCGACGAAGTGCCAGTAGAGCCCGGCGATCTCGACGAGCTGATAGTTGCCGCGCCGCTCGAGTGTGCCGTCGAGCACGCGGCGCATGACGGTGAGCAGATAAACCACGCCCGCGCTCACGTGCAGCCCGTGAAAGCCCGTGATCATGAAAAAGCACGCGCCGAACTGCGCCGCGCCCATCGTGTTGCCCCACGGGCGGATGCCCTCGTGCACGATCAGGTTGGTCCATTCGAACGCCTGCATGCCGACGAACGCCATGCCGAGATAGGCCGTGGCGAGAATACAGGCGGCCGTCTTGTCGCGATCGCGTCGATAGGCGTAGTTCACCGCCATCGCCATGCTGCCGCTGCTGCTGATGAGCACGAATGTCATGATGGCGATGAGCAGCAACGGCACCGGATGCCCATTCACGTCGAGCGCGAAAATCTCGGCCGGATTGGGCCACGGCGCGGTCGTGGACATGCGCACCGTCATGTAGCCGATCAGGAAGCTGCTGAAGACGAACGTGTCGGAGAGCAGGAAGATCCACATCATGGCCTTGCCCCAGGGCACGCGAAACGCCGCGCGATCGCCTGACCAGTCCGCCACCACGCCGCGCCATCCGCCGGGCGGCGCGGCAGCCGAAGCGGTGGGGGACGCAGGCGGCAGGGACGATGACGGGTTCACGATGTGGCTCCTCACATAGTCTTGCGACATGTCACGCGATCTCTCACACTATCTCGCGCTATCTCGCATCACCTCTCACTCTCTCGCACTATCTCTCACATTGCCTCCCGGCATTTCCGGCCGTCTCTGGCGACGCCCCGCTCTTCCCGTTGCGCTCAGCCGCCGGCACCGCCGGTGCCGCACAGACGCTGCGCGATCTCCGGCGTGAGGTTGACGATGGCGGCAAAGAGCACGATCCAGAGCGCGAGCAGAAAGTGCCAGTACTGCGCGCTCAGCGACAACCGGCGCGCACGCACGGCGTGGGTGATCCGACGCGGCGCCAGGCACGCCCACGCCACCAGCCCGCCCAGCAGATGCAGCGCATGCAGCCCGGTGAGCAGGAAGAAGAAGCTGTTGGCCGGATTGCCGCTCACGCCGTAGTGACGGGCGACCAGGTCGTGCCAGACCCAGATTTGTCCGCCGACGAAGGCCAGCGCGAGCACGCCCGCCGCGCGCCAGTCGCGGCGCGAGCGGCGCAACTCGCCGCGGCGCGCCTGCGAGGCGGCGGACTGCATCACGATGCAGGCCGCTACCAGCATGCCGGTGTTGATCCACAGCGCATTGACCGGTGGCAGCGGACGCCAGTCGCCCAGGCTCATGCGCATCACGTACGCGGCGAGCATCAGCGCGAACAGACTGCCCACCACGCCCATGAACCACCACAGTGCGATCTGCGAGGCCGCACGGCGATGCGGTTGCGCAACCGGTACGCCGCCCGGCATGGACGGCCACGACGGGACAGGTCTCATGATGTGGCTCCTCTCGGCGAGTCGGGTGAACGAGGTGAATCGTGAGAATCCGGCGCGGGCGGCGCCCCGGACGACGGCGGCGGCGCATCGCGACGATGCAGCGCCGTCGTGTCGCCATGCACGAGCGTGGCCGGACGGCGCGGGTCGGGCGCCATGTTCTGGGGCACGAAGTCGTCGCTGTCGCCCGGCACGCTGTACTCATACGGCCAGCGATAGACCACGGGCAGCACCGGCCCCCAGTTGCCATGCACGGGCGGCACGTCGGGCGTCTGCCATTCGAGCGATGCGGCGCGCCACGGATTGTGTGTCGCCGCCTTGCCGTGCCGCAGGCTCCACGCGAGGTTGAACAGAAACAGCAGCTGGCCGGCGGCCACGACGAACGCGGCCACCGAGATGTAGGCGTTCATGGCGTGTGCCGAATCGGGGATGAAGCTGTAGTTCTGAAACTCGTAGTAGCGGCGCGGCATGCCGAGCACGCCGAGGTAGTGCATCGGGAAGAAGATCGCGTAGGTGCCGAGGAACGTAATCCAGAAATGCCAGTGGCCGAGGCGGTCGTCCAGGCGTCGGCCGGTGATGAGCGGATACCAGTGATAGATGCCGCCGAAGATCACGAGCAGCGGCGACACGCCCATCACCATATGAAAGTGGGCCACCACGAAATACGTATTGGAAAGCGGCATGTCGACGCTCACGTTGCCGAGGAAAAGCCCCGTGAGACCGCCGATCACGAACGTGCTGATGAAGCCGATGGCGAAGAGCATCGGCACGGTGAGATGAATGTCGCCACGCCAGAGCGTGAGCACCCAGTTGTAGACCTTGATCGCGGTGGGAATCGCGATGACCAGCGTGGTCGTCGCGAAGAAGAACCCGAAGTACGGATTCATGCCGCTGATGAACATGTGGTGGGCCCACACGACGACCGACAGCACGCCGATGGCGAGGATCGCCCAAACCATCATGCGGTAGCCGAAGATGTTCTTGCGCGCGTGCACGCTGATGAGGTCCGAGACGATGCCGAAGGCCGGCAGCGCGACGATATAGACCTCGGGGTGTCCGAAGAACCAGAACAGGTGCTGGAACAGCAGCGGGCTGCCGCCGCGATAGTCGAGCGGCTGCCCGAGCGAGACGAGTGCGGGCATGAAGAAGCTCGTGTGCAGCGTCTTGTCGAGCAGCATCATCACCCCCGAGACGAACAGCGCGGGGAACGCGAGCAAGGCGAGCACCGTCGCCATCACAATGCCCCATACGGTGAGCGGCAGGCGCAGCAGCGTCATGCCCTCGGTGCGTGCTTGCAGCACCGTGGTGACGTAGTTCAGACCGCCCATCGTCGCCGCGACGATGAAGATCAGCAACGAGACGAGCATCAGCACGATGCCCCACTCGGTGCCTGGCGTGCCGGGCAGGATCGCCTGCGGGGGATAGAGCGTCCAGCCCGCCCCGGTGGGGCCGCCCGGCACGAAGAAACTGATCATCAGGACAACGACGGCGAGCAGGTAGACCCAGTAGCTGAGCATGTTCAGAAACGGGAAGACCATGTCGCGCGCGCCGACCATCAGCGGAATCAGGTAGTTGCCAAAGCCGCCGAGAAAGAGCGCCGTGAGGAGATAGATCACCATGATCATGCCGTGCATGGTGACGTACTGGTAGTAGTGGTTCGCGTCGATGAACGAGAACTTGCCTGGAAAGCCGAGCTGCAGCCGCATCAGGTTCGAGAGCACGAGCCCGACCAGACCGACTGCGATGGCGGTCAGGGCGTACTGCACCGCGATCACTTTGTGGTCCTGGCTCCAGACGTACTTCGTCCAGAAGCTCTGCGGGCCCCCGTGGTACACGCCGGCGTGGGCCGGGCTGTCGGAACCGCCAGTCATGAGCTGTCTCCTGAACTGTCGTGACGCTTTCGGCGTGGCGACGGTGTCGTTTCGTGGTTGCGTTGCTCGGTGCCGTGTTGTTTGGTGGATGCGTCGTCGTGCTGCTCGGTGTCTCGTCGCTGCGTTTGCGTATCGTTGCGTGTCGTTGCGTGTCGTTGCGCCGCTCGTCCTTGCGAAGCGGGTTTTGCATCGGTGGGCCGTTGCATTCACGCGCCTGTGCACGGCTCGTCCCTGCCATGCTGCGGTACCGCGACGTTACGTCTGCCGGTGTTGCTGTCTCACGCCTCCTGCCGGCCCTATCCCGCGCTCACGCTCCGTATCGACCTACGGTGCCGGCCGGATCATCGGCACACTCGGCTGTGCGGAGCCCGACGGCGGCGGGTTCGTCGACGGCGCCGGCGGCACACCCAGCGGCGGCATATTCGTGCGCGAATCGTTCTGCAGCGGAAGTCCCGGTGTCTGCTGGCCCGGCCGGCGGGCCGGCTGCGATGGCGGTGACGGTTGCGTTCCCTGATTTGCCGGGGCCGACGGCGTCAGTGGCCCGTACTGCGCCGGTGGGCGCGGCGTCTGCAGCGAGTTCTGCGCCAGTTGTACGTCCACGCGCGGGGCGGCGGCGGAGGGAGTCGCGGGCGCTGGCGGAATCGGCGCGGCGGCAGGCGTTGTCCCGGGCAGGCCGGCCGGCGTCGGCGTGGGCGCGGCGTTCGCGCCCAGTGTCCGGATGTAGGCAATCAGGGCCTTCAGTTCGTCGTTCGTCAGGTCGACTTTTGGCATGAGCGGCGCGAAGCCTTTCGGGACGCGCGCGGTCGGGTTGCGAATGAACGCGGCGAGATAGGCCTCGTCCACGTGCGCCGTGCTGCCGTCTTGGAACGTCTCCGTCTTGCCGAAGAGCCCGTGCCACGTAGGCCCGACGCCGGCGCTGCCGTCGACCGTATGGCACCCGGCGCACCCCTTCGTTTGCGCGAGCAGCTTGCCCTTGGCGGCGAGCGGGTCGGCGGCAGCCGCGCCGGCGTGCCGCGCCTGCAGCGAGGCGAAGGTGGGCAGCTTGGCGACCCAGGCGTCGTAGGCGGGCTTGTCGTCGACGACCACGACGCCGCGCATGTTCGCGTGGCCGACGCCGCACAACTGGGCGCAGAGAATGTCGAAGCGCCCGGTGCGCGTGGGTGTGAGCCACATCTGCGTGACCATGCCGGGCACCATGTTCATGCGGGTGCGAAACGGCGGGACGTAGAAGTCGTGCAGCACGTCTTTGGCGCGCAGCAGCAATTTCACCGGCTGACCGACGAGAAGATGCAGTTCGGGGGCGTCGACGATGCGGTTGTCCTGATTGGCGGGATCTTTCGGATTCAGGCCGAGCGGGTTGTCGGCGGTGACGTAGCTCGGATCGGAACTGCCGAGCCGCCCGTCGGGGCCGGGCAGGCGGAAGCGCCACTGCCACTGCTGGCCGACGACCTCGACGGCACGGGCGTCGTGCGGCGGGTCGATGAGCTTGGCGTAAACGAACAGGCCGGGGGCGAGCATCGCGGCAATGCCGACGGTGGTGATACCGATCAGCCACCCCTCGAGGCGGCGATTGTGAGGCTCGTAAGCGGCCCTATGGCCGTCGCGATGCCGATAGCGAAAAATCGCCCAGGCGACGAAGAGATTGACGACAACGAAGGCCACGCCGGTGATCACCAGCGTGATGGTGAGCGTATCGTCCATCTGCCGCCAGTTCGACGCCAGCGGCGTGAGCCACCACGGGCTCCAGAAATGGAAGGCGAGCGCGGCGGCGACGACCAGCGTTAGGACAATGGGGATGGACATAACAATGCCCGCCCTGATGTGTCGCCTCCTACGGCCAAACTTAGAAGGCAGTTCTGGACATGAATACCCTACACCTAGGCTAGACGTCGGTGCGAAAGTGTCAAGGTGCGATTGTGCTGTCTGGCCACAAGCGGCGTCTCCTGACCGCATGCCAACCGCAACTGTAATCGGCTTCATCACACAAGCAGTCCATGTCGGCGCAACTAATACGCTCACCCCTTCGGAGGGCGCTGTTCATGCAAACACTATCGGAATCTCAGGAAGAATTGACATGCGCAGCATCAGTCCATTTCTCTATAGAGCGCGGGAAACCCAAACGACGGGCAGCTCAGCGTTGTGGCGATACCACAGGCAATCAAGGTTTTTCGGTCAAATTCGATGTTCCGTAAAAGATGCAACCAAATGTAGAAACGCTGATTGCCGGCTACGGACGGGTGTATCGTAAGTCTGCCCGCGGCTCAGGGCACGGTCCTCTGGAGATCGTACGCAGTGCAACCCATCCCGATTGCGCCGCCGCGACGCGCTACCGCAAAAGCGCCGCAGTAGCCAATCTCCAACAGCGGGATCGGCTCCGACCCTCGCGGTAGATGCTATACTTCTGCGCCTGTCAAGATGACTGCCCATCGCGTCGTTGGCGTCTAGGGTTGGGGACTCTGAATTCGCCGTTCACAATACGTGCGTAACTCGGGGTTCAGTTGGAATTTTTTTGCAATTATTTCGAATGGCATATCGATTTGTTAAATTGGATTAACTTCATCCAGTTCAATAGATCGATGGTTTTTAAGAAGCCCAAAAAGGGCGAGCGATGGGAAATGAGAATATGACGAAAAATCCAACGCCGACGACAAACGGGCAGCCTGGCAGGTTGATTCCCGTCATTCTTTGTGGCGGCGCGGGTTCACGCTTGTGGCCAGTTTCGCGCGAGCTCCACCCGAAACCGTTTATCCGACTCGCGGATGGCCAGAGTTTGATTCAAAAGGCTTTTCTGCGTGGCGCATCTCTACCTGGCGTTAGCGACATTCTCGTCGTCACCAACGGAAACCTGCTCTTCAAGATGGAAGACGAGTTTCGTGAGTTGGATATCGATGGCGTGTGCACCTCGTTCATTCTTGAGCCGTGTGGGCGTAACACTGCTCCTGCCATTGCTGCTGCTGCCCTTCAGGTTGCTCAGCGCTATGGGGAGGACGCTCAGATTTTGGTGCTTGCGGCAGACCACATCATTCAAAATCAGGCGGCGTTTACTGCTGCCGTCGCTGAAGCGTCCAATCTGGCCGCCCAGGGAAAACTGGTGACGTTCGGAATTGCCCCGACGTCGCCCGAAACAGGTTATGGCTATATCGAGGCGAATCAGCGTTCAGTCGTGCGATTCGTCGAGAAGCCGTCCGAAGAAAAGGCCCGCCATTATGTAGAATCGGGACGTTTTCTCTGGAACTCCGGTATGTTCTGCTTCACAGCCGGCGCAATGCTCGCACAAATGCGCGAGCATTGCGCGGATATTCTCGACGCCACGGCCCTGTGTATCAGCGAGCAGAGCAACAGCATGACGACAGCTGGCTCGCTACGAGTCGCCCTTGATGGTGACAAGTTCCCGGCAGTGCGCGACGAATCTCTCGATTACGCAATTATGGAGAAGTCCAGTGCCGTGGCGGTCATTCCCTGCGACATCGGATGGAGTGATATCGGATCATGGACAGCGCTTGGCGAACTGTCGCCTGCCGACGCCAACGGCAATCGCCTCCAAGGCGAAGTCCTCGCCCACGACACACGGAATTGCACGATTCATAGTGATGGCCGCTTGGTGAGCACCGTCGGCGTGGAGAATCTCGTGATTGTCGACACACCTGACGCCGTGCTGGTGGCCGACAAATCCCGCTCCCAGGACGTAAAGCATATCTACGCCGAGTTGAAGCGTTCCGGCCACGAAGCCCACAAACTTCATCGAACGGTACATCGCCCCTGGGGCACGTATACCGTTTTGGAAGAAGGCAACGGCTTCAAGATCAAACGTATTGAAGTGAAGCCTGGCGCCAGTCTCAGCTTGCAGATGCATTACCATCGCAGCGAACACTGGATCGTGGTCTCCGGCATGGCTCAGGTCGTCAATGGAGATCGTGAATTTCTCGTAAATACAAACGAGTCAACATACATTCCCGCAGGTCACAAGCATCGACTGGCCAACCCAGGTCGCCTCCCGCTTGTGATTATCGAAGTACAAAGCGGGGGGTATCTGGGCGAAGACGATATCAAGCGATTCGACGATGTGTACGGTCGTCAATAAGAGTTGAGGAATATTTTGACTAAGAAGCGAGCACTAATTACTGGCATTACCGGGCAGGATGGCGCATATCTCGCGGAGTTCTTGTTGACAAAAGGCTACGAGGTGCACGGCGTCCGTCGCCGAGCGTCGCTGTTCAATACCGATCGTATCGATCATCTCTATCATGATCCGCACGATAAAGGTTATGACCTGACGCTCCACTACGGCGACCTGACGGATTCGTCGAGCCTGATCCGGATTGTCAACGAAGTCCGGCCGGACGAAATTTATAATCTGGCCGCACAAAGCCACGTGGCTGTCTCGTTCCAGGAACCGGAATACACCGCGAATTCCGACGCATTGGGTGCACTTCGCATTCTAGAGGCGATTCGAATTGCGGGGCTTGAGGAAAAGACCAAATTCTACCAAGCGTCAACGTCGGAGCTGTATGGTCTGGTGCAAGAAATTCCACAGAAGGAAACCACGCCATTTTATCCGCGCTCACCGTACGCGGTCGCAAAAATGTACGCCTACTGGATCACGGTTAACTACCGCGAAGCGTACGGAATCTACGCTTGTAATGGGATTCTCTTCAACCATGAGTCTCCCATTCGCGGCGAAACGTTTGTAACGCGCAAAATCACTCGTGCCCTTGCTCGTATCAAACTCGGTCTGCAGGACTGCTTGTACCTCGGCAACATGAACGCGCTGCGTGATTGGGGCCACGCTCGTGACTATGTCGAAATGCAGTGGCTGATGCTGCAGCAAAGCGAACCCGAGGATTTCGTTATCGCCACCGGTGAGCAACATTCGGTTCGCGAGTTCGTCGAAGTCGCCGCCCGCGAAATCGGTATCGCAATTCGCTGGGAAGGCAAAGATATTGACGAGAAGGGTTACGACGTAGCGACTGGCAAATGCATCGTGGCCGTCGATCCGCGGTATTTCCGTCCGTCGGAAGTCGAAACGCTTCTCGGTGATCCGACCAAAGCGCGTGAAAAACTGGGCTGGGTTCCCGCGACGTCGTTCCAGGAACTGGTATCGGAGATGATGAGGGAAGACATGAAGGGTGCGCAGCGCGACGAACTGGTCAAGCAGCATGGCTTCAAGTACTTTAACTACAACGAGTAAGCGGTATATCCGTCTGTCATGATCCCTGTCTACAAACCCTATTTGACGGGCCGCGAAAAGGCATACGTCAACGAGTGCCTGGATTCGACGTGGATTTCATCCAAAGGCGAATTCATTAGCCGCTTTGAGCAAGGTTTCGCCAAGTTCATCGGTGCCGGCCACGTCACCACTGTGTCTAATGGTACGGTTGCCATTCACTTGGCGTTGGAAGCGCTCGGCGTCGGTCCCGGTGACGAAGTCATCGTCCCCACGCTGACTTATGTGGCTTCGATCAATACTATCTTGCAAACGGGTGCCACACCAGTTTATGTGGACTCTCTGGCATCGACATGGCAAATCGATCCGGACGATGTTCGGCGGAAAATCACACCGCGCACCAAAGCAGTGATGGTAGTCCATCTATACGGCCTGCCCTGCGACATGGACGCCATCTCGACCATTTGCCGCGAGAATAAACTGCTATTGGTTGAGGATGCCGCCGAAGCATTCGGCACGTTATATAAGGGGCAACACGTCGGCACGTTCGGAGACGTGGCTACCTTCAGTTTTTTCGGAAACAAGACAATCACGACGGGCGAAGGTGGCATGGTTGTCTTCCGCGAAAAAGCCGTCGCGGAACGCGCATACCACCTCAAAAACCAAGGCGTTTCTCCCACGCGAGAATACTGGCATGACACTCTTGCGTACAACTATCGCATGACGAACATCGCGGCGGCCATTGGTCTCGCTCAACTCGAACAGGCGGAAGAAATCATCGCAAAGAAGCGCGAGATAGCTTCGTGGTATCGCGAGGGTCTCTCGAATCTCCCGCTCAAAACGCATGACGAACAGCCTGGCACAAGGCATTCGTTCTGGATGTGCTCGGTCTCCGTCGATGACCCGGCTCAACGTCAACCGGTGCGCGACCACCTAAAAGCGAAGGGCATCGAAACACGGCCGGTATTCTATCCGGCTCATACGCTTCCCCATTGCTCATCGGAAGGTCACTTCCCGGGTGCCGAACAGGTCTCTGCGACGGGCCTGAACCTCCCGAGCTGGCCCGGTTTGACACGCGACAATGTTCATTTTGTGTGTGAGAGTCTATCTGCCTTTTGGCGCTAGCTGCACACATTTCAGTAGTAAGACTCCAACGCGGTAAATACCTGCCGACATGGAGTTCGGGCCGGGGCCGCAGACCATTCTGCCCCGGCCTGCCACTCCCCAAACGACACTAGTAAGCGAGGCCCCAAGTGCCCAACATCGCCCTCCTTGGCGGCGCCCGACGCGTTACGCTGGCAGAGCAAATCGATAGTCTGTTGCAGCCGCAAGGCGGTGCGCGGTTCTATTCGCTTGAACGCTCGGAAGATTTTTACCCGATCTCCGCTGTCGCCGAAGTCGTCGCAGCCCCCAAGTTCAAGGATGCCGACTTCGACATCTATCTGAGTGAGTTTTTGAAAATGCGCCGGGCCAGCGTACTGGGCTGCATGGACGCAGCAATTCCGTCCATCGCCCGCCTCGCGGGCAAGGATTTTGGCGGTGGCCGCATTGTCGGCCCCTCGCTGCAAGGCGCGGAGATATCTCTGAACAAAGCGCTTACGTCGGAGTTTTGCGAACAGGTGAGCATTCGCCATCCTCGGCGCTATTTCAGCAATCTGAAAGAAAAGATCACCGTTATCGCGAAACCCATTGAGGGATTTGGCGGCAAAGGCATCCACATCCTCGGTCCAGATCAACATCATCTGCTTTCCGGGCTCGAGTCCACGCACATTATTCAGGAACTCATCAGAGGCGCAGAAACCACGCACGATTTGTACATCGACGAAAAAGGTAATGTTCACGCGAGTTCGCGAGATCGACTCGCAGTGATCGACGGGGAAGTCGATCACTGCGTTGTTCGACAACCTCGCGAAAGCGAGATGGCCGTATTCGATAAAATTGCCCGTTCGGGGCTGTTCTGGGGTCCATTGACGGTTCAGACGTTCCAGAGCGATTCGGGCGAAACTGTACTCATTGAAATCAACGCTCGGCTCGGTGGTGGCGTAACAGCTTCGATCGCCGCCGGTTTTCCTGTCATCGAGTTATTTGTCGAAGAGTCGTTCGGTATTTCGCTCCCCCGCCGGGAGTTCCGCCCCTTAGAAATGAAGAGAGCACGACGTGACTTTTACCGATTCATTGCTTAACGTTCGCGGCAAAACGCTGTGTATCGACATCGACGGCACCATTTGCACGGAAGAGAAGACCTTCGAGCGACCGCTCGCGACGCCCCTGGAAGGCGCGGTAGAGGCGCTGCGCATGCTAAAGGAGCATGACAACACGATCATCCTCTGGACGGCGCGTGGGTGGGAACAATACCGTGTGACCAAGCATTGGCTCGACCAGCACGGCTTCGTCTACGATCAGCTGATCATGGGAAAACCGATCGTCAATTTCTTTATCGATGATCGCGGCCGTCAGTTCAAGTCATGGAGCGAGCTAATTGTCTGATCCGCAGGAACATGTCGTTTGGCTGCCGTTGCGCCCTGGCTCTTCGTGGCGCGGAGAAGGTATCGCGCAAACTGTAGAGAACATTTTGACCCACGCGCCGGCCGACAGCCGATTTTGTGTGGTCGTATCTAAAGATCACGCACCGGATCTGCGGAAGGTGCTCGAAAAGCACCCGAACGTACGCGTTCATCCCATCGGTTTCGGCAAACGTAAGAGGAGCGTCGAGATTACGCTGTCTTCGCAAGACTCACCGAGTCTGATCGAGATCGCAGCAACCAAATTTCGGTTGCCCCGTTTCCATAGTTTCTCCGTGCGGTGGGAACTCGCCAAGTACTCGCTCTCGCTTTACTGGCACTATTTTCTTCAACGCAGAGGATGGTTCCTGCCAGGCCGCACGGTCTATTGGTTCCCGACCCCGATCATTCCGGGAACCGAACGCATCAAGGCGAAAAAAGTCTGCTCGTTCTGGGATCCTTTCGTTTTCGAATACCGCGAATTTGCCGGTATTGCGCCGATTCTGCTGCGCAAGTTTCGTTCTCATTTCGAGGACGCCACGTGGATCTCCACCCAGTCGGAAGCCAACCAAGACTATCTTACGCGCGTTCTGAAAATGAACCCCGCCAAGATCACAGTGCTGCATAACGGAAGTCCAAGCTATGCTCAATTCCTTCCCAAGCTGCAAGCCATCGGAAAAAGGAATGCCGCAGGGCTTCTAGATGCGTGGAGTCCCGAAAAATATTCGGGCGAGTCGCGCAGCGCGGCACGCCTACAGCTCGCCAAGGATTTGGTTAACAAATCGGTCCTTTGGCGTTTGTTGCAGAAAGTCCAGCGACCGCGAGACAAGATTTTGATGGTATCGACGCAGTTGCGACCGTACAAAGGCTTCGGCGCGTTGCTCGAGCTGATGAACTACCTGGTTTCTAACGAAGCCGAGTACCAATATCACTTTGTTTTCACCGCCGAAGTACCGGTAGAAGCCAAAGAGCAATACCCGATTTTGTATGAGCGCATTCACGAGATCATTCGTGTACCGGCGTTTCAGCACGCCGCACTGTATTACATAGCAGATCTCGTACTGCACCCCAGCTTCGTGGAGGGTGGCTTGGGTGTGTACCCACAATTCGAGGCCGCCAGTGTCGGCACGCCCACGTTAGTCAACATTGGTCGGCATGTACTCGAGCAGACCTCCGATCAGACTCCGCCACCGCATACCAGCGCGGTATTTACCGATGTCCGGGCGACCGCGAAAAAGATTGAAGCACTGATGGCTTCCGAGGCACTCCGCGAAGCTAATCTGCGCGAAACGCGCGATTTGGTTGTGGAGTGGAGCGAGTCGTCACAGCAGTACGCTAACATGTTCGACAGGCTGGCAAATGTTGAATGACTTTCTGTATACGCTGAGAAATTGGCGTCTGGTTCACTTGATGGGTATTACTACGTTGCGTACGCGGTACGCCCGTTCCAAGTTTGGCCAGACGTGGTTGAGCATTACCACGCTGGTGCAAATTCTGTGCACGGGCCTCGTGTGGTCGCTTATCTGGCGAATGCAAATTTCGGAATATTTGCCATACGTCGGCGTGGGTCATATCGTCTATCTGTTCATTTCCCAAACGATCAATGATAGCTCTGGTGCGTTCATCGCAGACGCACGGCTTTACTTAAACGATAAGCAGCCGTTCATGCTGTCCATCGGTGCACATATCTATAGAAACGTGCTCACGTTGCTGCATAACGCTCCCACGATTATCGTGCTGCTTTTGTGGTCGAGTGATGTTCATCCGAACCTGAACTGGGAGTTTCTCGCAGGGCTGCTCTTAGCGTTCGTTTTTATTTTCTTTGCGACCTATTTCGTCGCAGCAATGTGCACTCGGTTCAGGGACCTGATCCAGCTCGTTGGTCTTTTGTTCCAGCTGATCTTTCTGGTCACGCCCATTATGTGGAAGGTCACATTTCTGCCGGAGCAATATCGGAAGTACGTGTATATAAACCCGTTTGCATCGTTGCTTGAATTGATTCGAAATCCGCTCATCGGTATAGCGGTCAATGAGTGGGCACTCTTGTCCCTCTGCGCATGGACCGCACTGACTATCCTGCTTTCGCTGATCGTATATTCGCGGATGAATCGCGAAATTATTTACTGGGTCTGAGTTTGAGATGATTGAACTGAAATCGGTACATCTGCGATACCCGTTGATGGGCCACTACTCTCACTCTCTCCAGTCACTGCTCTCCCAAAAAGTGGGCGGCGTGCTCGGCGGCAGCAGGAAAACTGAACTGGTGAACTATGTACATGCGCTTCGCGATATTTCGCTGCGCATCGACGATGGTTGTCGACTGGGGATTGTGGGCCATAACGGGGCAGGCAAGACCACTTTGCTCCGCGTTTTGTCTGGCGTTTATCCTCCCACCAGTGGTGAAGTGACGTTACGTGGCAAAATCAGCGCGCTGACGGATTTCACACTCGGGATGGAGCCAAACGCGACCGGACTGAAAAATATCGTTTTCCGTCTAGTTTTCATGGGTTTTTCATTCCGTGAAGCCAATAAGGCCGTTGACGAAATCGTCGAATTTTCCGAGCTCGGAGATTTCATCAACCTTCCTGTACGAACGTACTCGACAGGGATGTTCCTCCGCCTAGCGTTCGCAATCTCTACTCATTTCACACCGGACATCTTGATTTTGGACGAGGTCATTGGTGCTGGCGATGAATCGTTCCGAGCAAAAGCAAAAGCTCGACTGGACAAATTAATTACCAGCTCGCGTATCGTCGTGCTCTCCTCTCACGATCTGGGCGCTGTCAAATCGTATTGTGACCGTGCGATATTGATGGAACAGGGACAGATCGTGGCAGACGGCACCCCGGACGAGATAGTTGCGCGATATACGTCCTAGTATTGTTCGATGGGCGTGGCTACCAAAGCCGTAACTGCATAATCAAGAGCCACTGTTCCCGATGAATATTCTTCAGTTTTACAAAACCGCCTATCCAGACACCTTCGGTGGTGTTGAGCAGGTCATTCATCAGATTGCGATAGGGTGCACCCGGGTCGGCACTCGCAACAACGTGCTTACGATTGCCCCTCCGGGGGCACCGGTGGGCTCTGATACAGTAGCCGGATACACGCTGTATCGTGCCCGCCGCAATTTTGAGATTGCGTCGAATACCGTTTCTGTTTCCGCGATAGGTGATTTACACGAATTGGCTAAGTCGGCCGACATTGTGCATTACCATTTCCCGTGGCCGTTCATGGACGTCGCTCATGCACTGGCGCGACACCGCAAGCCTACCGTCGTAACATATCACTCGGATATCGTCCGCCAAAAAGCACTGCTTCAACTATATCGTCCGCTGCAGCACTGGTTTTTGGGCAGTGTCGACAAGATTGTCGCCACGTCGCCAAATTACGCTCTTACGAGCCCGGGACTGCAGCGGTTCAAAGACAAAGTAGCGATCATTCCTTTCGGCCTGGACGAATCGACATATCAACCACCGGACGACGCCACGCTCGCACGCTGGTTGGCGTGTCTTGGCCCTCGCTTCTTCCTGTTTGTCGGCGTCCTGAGATACTACAAGGGTGTGGAGTATCTGATCGAGGCCGCGCGAGGAACCGATTGCCAAATTGTCATTGTCGGCGATGGCCCACTGCGCCCATCGCTCGAGGCGTCCGCGCGCGGTCTCGCGAACATCAAGTTCTTGGGGGCTCTATCGGAAAGCGATAAGAACGCCTTGCTACGTCTGTGCTCCGGGTTCGTCTTTCCCTCGCACATCAGGTCCGAAGCATTCGGCATCTCGCTACTCGAAGCTGCGATGCATGGTAAGCCGATGATCTCAGCGGAGATCGGCACCGGAACGACGTTTATCAACGTCGCAGAACAAACAGGTATCGTCGTGCCGCCAGCGAACGTCAATGCGTTGCGAGCTGCACTTGTGAGGCTTTGGCAAGCTCCCGCGGAACGCGAGAGAATGGGGCACGCCGCGCGCGAACGCTTTCTTGACCTTTTTACTAGCAATCGGATGATCGGCAGCTATCTCGACCTGTACCGAAGTTTGTTGACATAAGCGGCACTGCCGAACGTTACAGCGCTCGACTACCGGCAGAAGCAACAATAACGCCCCGAGACGCGATATACGTCCGGGGCACAGAATTTCTGGTGGCGTAGTTTAACAAGAAACGAAACCCGCTTCTCCGCTGTGCCTCGCCACGGGTCGGAAACCCCGCCATATGTGCGCGATTCCGAGGAAGGATTCCGCGCCCCCGCGCATGCCCACGACCGGAAGTTCAGAGAGGCCGATTGGCACTCGCAGCCGTCGCCAATGCCGGGCGCTTCTGGGCCTGCAACTTGGCTTTCGTCGCGTTCGCCGCCGTAATGCCCAGCACGAACGACGAAAGGAGCGCCATGTTGACCGAACCCGCCTTCACCGAAACCGAACTTGCCTTGCGCTGGAACATCAGCATCAAGACCTTGCAACGCTGGCGCAGCGAAGAGCGCGGCCCACCGTACTTCAAGCTCTCCAAGGCCGTCCGCTACGCGGTGGCTGAAATCGTGGCCTATGAGCAGGCAAACCGCCAGGGGATGCCCAACGACGCTGCCTTGCCGCCATTGACGGCGGCGACGCCCGTCGTCGAACCTCAGGTGCCAGCCGCGCCCGAGCCGAAGCGGTACTACCTCAACGAGGCCTTCGCGCTCATCGCGCAGTACGGCAGCCTTGCGGCGGCCGAGGCCGCCCTGACGGAGGCGCATGATGAAACCCAAGGCTGACTCCACTACCCGCCGCGCCGACACCGGCCCGGATGAACCGCCAATCAAGTATCCGGTTCTCAACGAAACGCAGCTGTGCTCGAGGTGGAACCTCTCGCCCAAGACGCTCCAACGCTGGCGTTCGGAGGGCATCGGCCCGCCCGCATGGCACATCGGCAGGTCTGTCCGCTACCTCCTGATGGAGGTCGAGGCCTTCGAGCGCAAGGCGCAGGTGACGTGGAGATCCAGCGCCGGACGCGCCTTGTCCGAATCCTCGCCCACCGCGCGCGAAGACGCCATCGAGCAGATGATGCAGCAGCGACCCGGTCGGCGCGATCAGATTTTCTACTCCGCCAAGGAGGTGGCCGACATCACTGGATTGCCCGCTCACTGGCTTCACCAGAATCAGGAACGCCAGCGGCTCGGCATTCCTTTCTACAGGATGGCGAACGGTGACGTCATCCGTTTCAGCATCGAAGAAGTCTTCCGCTGGGAGGTGCATCACCTGCGTCCGTGCCGCAGCGGTGCGGGCATGCCCGTCGATGCACTTCAGTCCGCGAGCTCGTAGCCGGTGCTGCGCCCGCCGCCGGGCGATTTTTTCAGCACGCCCAATTCCAGCAACTGCGTGATGTCGCGCAACGCGGTGTCGGGCGAGCACTTGGCGATGGCGGCCCACTTGCTGCTCGTGAGCTTGCCCTCGAAGCCGTCGAGCAGGCGGTTGAGCAGTTTCACCTGCCGCTCGTTCAACGACATGCCCGCCCAGCGTTGCCAGAAGCGTGCTTTGACCAGCACGGCATCCAGCGTGGACTGTGCGCTGGTGACGGCGCGCCCGAGTGTGTCGAGGAACCACGACAGCCAGCCGGTGGCGTCGAGCGTGCCCTTCTGCGTGCGCTCCAGCACGTCGTAGTAGTCCTTGCGCTCGCGCTGGATTTGCGCCGACAGGCTGTAGAAGCGTTGCGGGCTACCATCGGCGCGCGCGAGGAACAGGTCGCCCACGGCGCGGGCGATGCGGCCGTTGCCGTCGTCGAAGGGGTGCAGCGTGACGAACCACAGATGCGCCAGCCCGGCCTTGATGAGCATGGGCTCGCCGGTTTCCTCATTGGCCCATGCGAGGAAGCGCGCCGTCTCCACGGGCAGCACGTCGGCGGGCGGTGCCTGGAAGTGAACCTTGCGTCGCCCCACCGGGCCGGAAACCACCTGCATCGGCCCGGCGGCATCGTCGCGCCACTGGCCCACGGTGAGCCTATTCATGCCCGAGTACCCGGTCGGGAACAGGGCGGCGTGCCAGCCGAACAGGCGCTCGGCGGTCAGTGGTTCGGCGCTGCGCGAGGTGGCGTCGAGCACCATCTCCACGACGCCTTCGACGTGCCGATCCACCGGAGCCACTGCGCCGATGTCCACGCCCAAGCGCCGGGCGATGGACGAGCGCACGGATTCCACGTTCAGCACTTCACCTTCGATTTCGCTGGTTTTGACCACGTCCTCGGTCAAGGCGGCGAGGCTGGCCTGATCGCGCAGCGCCATGCCCACGTCGGCCAGACGGCCCAGCAGCACGCCTTGGGCGCGGCTGACCTCGGTCAACGGGCCAGTGAGCGCCGACAGGTCGTAGCGCCATTTCGGCCAGTCGTTGGCCTGCCAGATGTAGAGTTTTTCTCCGCTATCCATGCGGAGATTAAACACCTTATTCGCCGCAAGGGCAAGTCATTCTCCGCATGATGTGCGGCGAATGTGGCAGCTAATCACCGCATCCAGCAGCACGATGTTCCTATGTTTCTCCAAAATGCTACATTGAGAGAATATATGGAACATGCTCCAGCCATGCCCGCCGACACCCACAGCCAGCGCGTGCTCGATCTGGCCAGCCAGAAAGGTTTGCTGCGCGCCAGCGATCTGGACGCCATCGACGCGCCACGGGTCGTCCTGACGCGCCTGATCGCCGCCGGCCTGCTGGACCGGGTCGGGCGCGGCCTCTACCGCCTACCCGGCCATCCGGTCTCGGAACACGAAAGCCTCGTGGTGGTGGCGGCCAGAGCGCCGCAGGCCGTGTTCTGCCTGCTGTCCGCGCTGCAATTCCACGGACTGACCACCCAACTGCCACCCCAGGTCTGGATCGCCATGCCGCGCGGCTGCCACGCGCCGCGCATCGATTGGCCGCCGATCAGGATGGTGCAGATGACGGGTGATGCCCACGCAGCAGGCATCGAGGAACACCGGGGCGACGGCGTGACGCTGCGGGTCTACAGCGCGGCCAAGACGGTCGTGGACTGCTTCAAGCACCGCAACAAGATCGGTCTGGATGTGGCGATGGAGGCGCTGAAAGATGCCTGGAGGGCGCGCAAGGCCTCGGCGGAGGATCTGTGGCGGTACGCCAAGGTGTGCCGGGTCGCCAACGTGATGCGGCCCTACATGGAAGTGGTCGCCCATGAGTAATCGCGCGGCCTCGCTCCCATGAGCGCCTGATCGCCCCCGTGATCATCCGGCGACGGTGATCGGTCGCGGCTTCCGTGCGGATTTGCATGGAGACCCCGACGATGACCCGACACTGCACCTGCTGCGGCGAGCCCTTCGAACCCCGCCCGCAAGTTCCCGACCAAGCCTTCTGTTCCGCGCCCGACTGCCAGCGCGCCCGCAAGCGCCAGTGGCAGCGAGCCAAGCTCCAATCCGATCCGGACTACCGGATCAACCAGCGCGCCGCCCAGCAGGCGTGGTCGCAGCGCAATCAGGACTACTGGCGAAACTACCGCGACGCCCGGCCCGAGTACGCACAGCGCAACCGCGAGCAGCCGCGGTCGCGGGACCAGGGCCGAAACGGCGATCTTGCAAAGATGGACGCGTGCGACCTGCCGAGCGGCCTGTACCGCATCACGCTGCATCCGGCATTGCCGAGGGAAAACGGCGACTCGTGGGTCGTCGAGATCACGCCGGTCTGCGTGACGTGTCCGTGCAAGATGGACGTGTCAAGAGAGGACGTGATCGACGCCTCGTCGATTCGCCCGTAACTTTGCTTCCAAAACGGGTTCTCTCGAACATCCTGCATGGCAACGATTCCAACCGTGTGCGTTGCCGCCGTGCGGCGGCGGCGTGTCCATTGAAGGGGCGGCAGACCCGAGATCGCCAATCACGGAGTGACCGGGTCTATGCAATCGAACGAATCGCCTATAAGTCCGCCGGGGCCGGTGTTCCGCGCCGCGCAGTACGTGCGCATGTCCACCGAGCACCAGCAATACTCGACGGAGAACCAGGCCGACAAAATTCGCGAGTACGCCGCCCGGCGCAACATCGAGATCGTCCGCACCTACGCCGACGAGGGCAAGAGCGGTCTGCGCATCGACGGTCGGCAGGCGCTCCAGCAACTGATCGGCGACGTCCAGGCAGGCAAGGCCGACTTCCAGATCATCCTCGTCTACGACGTGAGCCGCTGGGGCCGGTTCCAGGACGCCGACGAAAGCGCCTACTACGAATACATCTGCCGCCGCGCCGGAATTCAGGTCGCCTACTGCGCCGAGCAGTTCGAGAACGACGGCTCGCCGGTGTCCACCATCGTCAAAGGCGTCAAACGTGCAATGGCGGGCGAATACAGCCGCGAGCTGTCGGCGAAGGTGTTCGCCGGACAGTGCCGCCTGATCGAACTCGGATTCCGCCAAGGCGGGCCAGCGGGCTACGGTCTGCGACGCGTGCTGATCGACCAGTCCGGTGCGGTGAAGGGGCAGCTTTCGCGTGGTGAGCACAAGAGCCTGCAAACCGACCGCGTGATCCTGCAGCCCGGCCCGGACGAGGAAGTGGCGGTCGTGAACCAGATCTACCGCTGGTTCGTCGAGGACGGCCTGTTCGAATCCGAGATCGCCGACCGGCTCAACACCCGCGGCATTCGGACCGACCTCGGGCGCGACTGGACGCGGGCCACGGTGCGCGAGGTGTTGTCCAACGAGAAATACATCGGCAACAACGTCTACAACAGGCGCTCCTTCAAGCTCAAGAAGGTGCGCGTGGTGAACCGCCCGGAGATGTGGATCAAGAAGGAAGGCGCGTTCGAGGGCATCGTGCCGCCCGAGCTGTTCTACACGGCGCAAGGCATCCTGCGCGAACGCGCCCACCGCTTCAGCAACGAGGAGCTGATCGAGAAGCTGCGGCGGCTCTTCCAGCAGCACGGCTACCTGTCCGGCCTGATCATCGACGAGTCCGAGGGGATGCCGTCGGCGGCGGCCTACGCGCACCGCTTCGGCAGCCTGATCCGCGCCTACCAGACGGTGGGCTTCACGCCGGATCGGGACTACCAGTATCTGGAGGTCAACCAGTTCCTGCGCCGCCTCCACCCGGAGATCGTCGGCCAAACCGAGCGGATGATCGCCGATGTCGGCGGCGCGGTCGCGCGCGATCCGGCGACCGACCTGCTCACGGTCAACCGCGAGTTCACCGTCTCGCTGGTGCTCTCGCGCTGCCAGTTGCTGGACAACGACCGCCGCCGCTGGAAGGTGCGCTTCGATACCAGCCTGACGCCCGACATCACGGTCGCCGTGCGTCTGGATGACAGCAATCAGGCTGCGTTGGACTACTACTTGCTGCCGCGTTTGGACTTCGGCCAGCCGCGCATTCACCTGGCCGATCACAACGGCCTCGAATTCGAGAGCTACCGCTTCGACAGCCTGGACTACCTCTACGGCATGGCCGAGCGCAGCCGTCTGAGGAGAGTCGCATGAGCAAAATGCACCACGCCACCGAGCTGCAGATGATCCCGGTCGATCAGATCGCGGTGCTCAACCCACGCGACCGCAACGGCCGCGTGTTCGAGGAGATCGTCGGCAACATCAAGAACGTCGGTCTGAAGAAGCCGGTCACGGTCACGCCGCGCGACGATCTCGAAGACGGCAAACGCTACCTGCTGATCTGCGGTGAGGGACGGCTCAAGGCTTTCAAGTCGCTCGGCGAGAGAGAGATTCCGGCACTGGTGGTGCGGGTCAATGACGAAGACGCCTTCATCATGAGCCTGACCGAGAACATCGCCCGCAGGAAATACAGTGCGCTGGAACTGCTGATGAGCATCGAGCAGTTGAGCCAACAGGGCTACGACAAGCGCGTCATCGCCCAGAAGACCGGCCTGAGTCTCGACTACATCAAAGGCATCCTGCTCCTCTTCGAAAAGAGCGAGGAACGCCTGCTGGCCGCCGTCGAGGCCGGAAGGGTTCCGCTCAGCGTCGCCATCACCATCGCGGGCGCAAGCGACGAAGAAGCGGTGCAGGCCGCGTTGCAGGACGCCTACGAAAGCGGCCAACTGCGCGGCGGGCAACTGATGCAGGCGCGTCGCGTGCTTCAGCGGCGCAGCAGCTTGGGCAAAACGCTGGCCCACCGGCCCACGCGCAAGGGAGCGTCCGTCACCACCTCCAGCCTGGTGCGCAACTACCAGCACGAGGTCGAGCGGCAGAAGCTGATGGTCAAGAAGGCCGAATTCACCCAGCAGCGCCTGCTGTTCGTGATCGAGGCGCTGCGCCAGTTGCTGGCCGACGAGCATTTCTCCAACCTGCTGCGCGCCGAAGGACTGGACACCTTGCCCAAGCAACTGGCCGAGCGCGTCTGGGCTGGAGGTCACGCGGCATGAGCCGCCCGCCGCTGGGGTTCATCCCAGAACCGATCACGCTTGCGCTGGATCGGATTCTGCCGTCGCGCAAGACGCCGGAGGGCTTGAATACGTCGCGAAAGTTCAAGCAGATCATGGCCTCGATGGAAGCAGTCGGACTGATCGAACCCTTGAGCGTGGGCAAGGCCGATAAGGCCACCGGCCAGCACATCCTGCTCGACGGGCACATGCGCCTGCTGGCGCTGCGGCAGCTCGGCTACGTCGACGCACCGTGCCTGGTCGCTACCGACGACGAAAGCTACACCTACAACAACCGGATCAACCGCATCTCGTCCATTCAGGAGCACCACATGCTTCGGCGAGCAGTCGAGCGTGGCGTTTCGCCCGAGCGGCTGGCCAAGGCGCTGAACGTGGACATCAGCCAGATCCACAAGAAGGTGAGCCTGCTCGAAGGCATCTGCCCGGAGGCGGTCGAGATGCTGAAGGATCAGCACTTCTCTGCCAACCTCGGTTCGGTGCTGCGCAAACTCAAACCCACCCGGCAGGTCGAGTGCGTGGAGCTGATGCTCACTGCCAACAACATGACGGTCGCCTACGCCGAAGCCCTGCTTGCGGCCACGCCGCCGCACCTGCTGGTCAGCGAGAAGCGGCCTCGGAAGCTGCCCGGCGTCACGGCGGAACAGATGGTGAAGATGGAGCGCGAGATGGGAAACATCCAAGGGCAACTGAAGCTGGTCGAAAAGTCCTACGGTCAGGACGTGCTACTCCTGGTCCTGGCACGCGGCTACCTCGGCAAGCTGATCGACAACAAGGCGGTGTTCCGTTTTCTGTCGCAGCGCCAGCCTGACGTGCTGGCCGAGTTCGAGAACATCATCCAGACCGTGGCGCTGGACGGAAAGTGAATGCGACGGATCGGCGATGCTATTCACCGACCGCACGCCACATCACCGCCGGACGATGCCGATGACGGCGGAGAGGCGGCGATGGTCGCGCATCGCAATGCGCCCGTGGCCGATCCGGCGTGCCTGTATGGCCTGATCGGCGACGTGGCCCATGCCGGCAGCGAAGGCACGGAAACCAATGCAGTCGCCATCGCCGCCAACTTCATGGCCTATCTGTCCTGCGCGGTCGGGCGCGGCGTGTACCTGCCTGTCGGCAACACCCGCCACCACGCGCGGCTGTTCTGCTTGCATGTCGGGCGCTCGGGCCGTGGCCGCAAGGGCGACGCGGTGTCGCTGGTGCTGCGCATCGATCAGGCGCTGCGCGCGATGGACGAAGGCTTCGCGCCGCAGATTCATCGCGGCGGCCTGTCCAGCCGCGAGGGGTTGGTGGCGCTGATGCACGATGGTTATCGGCAAGGCCGACTAGAGGTGCCCGCCATCGAGGACAAGCGGCTGTGGGTGGTCGAATCCGAATTCGCCAACGTGCTGCATCAGGGACGGCGCGACGGCAACACGCTGTCGGCGGCGCTGCGCGATTGTTGGGATGGCGTCGATCTGAAGCCCGCCACCAAGTCGAACCGGCTTTACGCCAGCCAACCACACGTCTGCCTGAGCGGCGCGATCTCGCCCAGCGAACTGACGGGCCTGATGAGCGCCCGCGATCTCACCAACGGCTTCGCCAATCGCTTCCTGTTGATCTGGGCCGAGCGCACGCGGATGCTGCCCTTCCCGAAGGAGACGCCGCAGGCGGTGGTGGAGCATCTGGCGTGCAGGACGCTCGAGGTGTTGGCCTTCGTTCATGCCAATCGGCACGACCGTCGCGACCACCTGCGGATGGAGCTATCGCCGCAGGCGCAATGGCGCTATGCCCAGCTCTACCGGGGCGAACTGAACGACGATCTCGGCGACGGCGTCGTCGGCGCGTTGTTGGAGCGCCGTGCCCCGATGCTGCTACGGCTGGCGATGCTGATGGCGCTGACCGATCTGCAAACCCGCATCGATGCCAAGCACATCGACGCGGCGACGGCATGGATTCGCCACGCCACGGCGTCCGTGCGCTTCGTGTTCGTCAGCGCCGCCGAGGAGGCGAAGCTGGCGCAGGTGCTGGAAATGTCGAACCGCGTGCTGGCTTTCCTCCACGAGCGTGGCCAGGCCACGCGCAGCCAGATCAGCGCGGAGTGCTTCCGGGGCAAGGTGACCAAGGCGCGGATCGACGCCAGCCTGGAGCACCTGTTGGCCAGCACGCCGCCCAGGATCAGCGTGCAGTGGGTCGAGCGGCCTGCCGACACGCCGGGTACGCCAACGCGGGTGTACCGACTCGCGTAGTGGCGCGAAGCTCATTTCGCTCGCTTCGCCTCACCAAAACGCCCGCAAGTCCTTGTCGGGACTCTCATTTCGTTGATTTCGCTCATTTCGCGGCCCACTTTCGCTCTTCGACCCGGGCGGGCAGAAAAGTGAAAGCTGGGAAGCTCAAGGCAACCCGGGCCACAGGCTACTGTCTGGTCGCCCAAACGTCGTACTCGACCATCGGTTTGGACTTGGTGCGAAGGAAGGCATCTGCCTGGCGCTTGCCTTCGGTGGCGGAGCCTGCCTCCCTGATCGTGGTGATGCGCCAGCCGCTGTCACCGAGAGAGCTCTTGATGAGGTCCAGCGGGTCGGCGCGCCTGTCCGTGATGCCGCCGAATCGAATGACCATTCTTGCATCTTCGGCGCACACCTCTTCCGCGTTCCGCCACACCCGGCGCAGATCAGCTGCGAAGTCCTCGGGACTGGAATGTACGACCTGATCGCGATTGCTGTAGTCAACAGCGTCGGGACCGCCGACGAACCAGTTGCGCAGCCACTGGTCGGGAATGTAGGTCCGCATCCCGTAGTACGGCGGCGAGGTGATCACCCAGTCGAACCGAGTGCCCGCAGTGTTCGGGTGGAGCGCTCCCGCCTCGCGGCTGTCTGCCAATCGCACGGCGCCCGTGATGTCGGAAGACGTTCCGAAGTAGCGCTTCGCCCGGCGTTCGATCACGGCCAACACGTCGATAGGCTCGGGCACAAGTCCCCGCCCTTGCCAGAAGCGTGTCGCATAGGCAGGCTTGGGAGCGTAGGTGCGGGGGCATTGGTTGGAGAAGTAGCTCGGGAAGGTCTTCTGCTTCGGGCCATGCAGGGCACCCAGCACAATGCCGCGCAGCGCGATGCGCGCGTCCGTGGCGCAGTCCTCCAGAAATGCCTCCCGGAACCGACACAGCGAATCCAGCACGGTGGAGTGAAATGCCCATTGCCAAAACTCACCGGTCGGGATGCGGTGCGCCTCACGTTCGGTCAGAATCTTGCGCGCTTCGGCAAGGATGTCTTCGACGGTGGCTGTCGCGAGCTTGGAAGCCGTAATGGCTGCGGCAACCGGACTGGAATCCACCCCAAGGGAACGGAGGCCGACCAGACGCGCCGCGAAATTGGTGGTGCCCCGGCCACAGAATGGATCAAGCACGACATCACCCGGGCGCGCTTTCCGCTGCAGTATGTTCAGCGGAAAATCGAGCGGGAACATCGTGAAGTACGGACAAATTCCATTCAGGGCGGTATCGCCACGCTGAAAGTTAACGGTCATTTTCTGACTCTTATCCACGTCTTTCCTGTGCCTGGGTTCTTGAAGGTCTCCCACGCTGTGGGTTGTGGTCCAAACACTGCGTTCATGGCCTTCGAGACCAAGTTGTACGCAAACTGACGGCGGTCCTCCAAGTGCTCCGGCAAGTGGTCGATCAGGAACTGTTGAACCCCATACCATGGCATGCCATTTTGGGATTCGAGTTTCTGGCGAAGGTCGTCGTTTCCCTGCAGAGCTTCGATAGCGCGCCGCTCAATGGCTGCCATGACATCCACGGAGTCGGCTTCTTCATGCTCCGTCTCCGCTGGAAACAAGCCGCCGGTGCCCTCGGCTTCCGGGACACGGGCCGCCATCTGCCTCATCCCGGAGAAAGTGCTGCGCAGGGTTTGCGCATAGGTATTGCCCGCAGGCTGGTTGTAGTCATGATCGCGCATCGAGAACATCTTCTCGAAGGACAAGGCGCGAAGGCTGACCGGGTAAGGCTTGCCTCCCACTGAGCTCCAAAACACACCCTGGCCCGGGATGGGCTCATTGAGCAGCGAGCTCAGCAAGTCGTCGCTGAAATGGGCATTGGCCCGTTTCAGTGAGGTGAGATCCGCTGCCGACAGCAGATGGAAGATGAACCAGTTGTCGCCCTGGCTGAGAATCTCGACAGGGATGCTGCCCGGCTGCTGGGTAATCAACAGCGCGCCGAGGTCGTATTTGCGGCCCTCCTTTACCCAAGCGACGTAGGGCTCGGCAGCCGGGGCGTTCTCGTTCAGCACCGACTGCGCTTCTTCGACGACGGCAATCGTCGGAATCGTCTTCGGGTCGGCTGCGGTGAATTCCTGTTGGTTGCGGTCGAAGATCCGGCGAAGAATCAACCCCGATAGCACCAATGACTGACCGCCACGCATCTGGGACACGTCGATGACGCACAGCTTCCCCTCGGACAACGCGTGAACCAGCATGTCCATGAGCTGGCTGCTCTTGTCATGCAGCATCTTCACGATCGCTGTCATGTTGCCTCGGGCCGCCAAGGCCTCGGCCTCTTGCCGCTGGGGGTCAAGGTCGAGCAGCCCACAAATGTCGTCCAGCGGCGTGGTATTCCCGTTGGTGTCGATCAGGTTGACCAGCGACTCCCACCGGTCTTGCGGAAGACCGCGTAGCTTGCGAACGTTCTGCTGCTCCTGGCGCTCGGGTCCGAGCGCGATCGAGATCACATCGCCTGGGCGCAAGCGCCGGATGTCCAGTTTGATGCCGCCCGCCACGAACGACTGGTAGAAGGGACTTGGATTCCTCCTGTCCGTAAAGACGACGACCTTGTCCTCCAGCGCCGGGACATCGCAGAGACCTGGGCGGCCTTTGTCATCGGGCCAGAAATACTCGCCATCCGGATCGAAGATCACCGTGCCTACGGGAACTTGCTTGCCGGCACGCTTGGTGACGAAGGGTGTCGTCTCGTAGAGCTTCGAGAAAAGCAGCTTGTTGAGATTGGACTTGCCGAAGCCCGCGCGGGCAAAGATGAAGCTGCGGCGAGACACAAGCGACTCGATGGGGAAGCGGACCAGCACCTCCGGGTCTACGACCTGCATCCATTCCTGCGATTGGAAGGACTTGCTGCCCGCGGCGTAGATGTACTCGCCGAAGGCGAGATGGCCGATGGGAGCTCCGTCGATGTTGTGGCCGGCGATCTCGCGCAGCACCTCATCGCTCGGGAAGGCCACCTTGCTGCCTACATGGGGAAGCCGGCGATGCGAGGGGACGAACGTCAGCCCCTTGCCATTCTTTCGCAGCACGCCCAGCACGCGAATGTTGACCCGGTACTTGAGGTATTGCTCGCGCAGATCCTCGGGGATCGGCCGCTCCTCGCGGACTGCGCGGATATTGAATTCCTCGCCGGAGCCGAAAGACAGTTTGCCCTCCGAGGAGAAGGAGGCGATGCGTCCCAGCACGGCCTCATCGGGCGTCTCCAATTGGACAAGGAGGAACTGCCCGTGCATCGGGATGTTCTGGAACTCGTTCCGGTACGGCAATACCAGGTCGGCGTGGAACTCCATGCCGCCTTGCTGGAAGCCCCGGAAGATGCCGACGACCTGCTCCCTGGGAAAGAGTTGAATTTCTGCCATGTTGTGCTTCCTTATCCGTACCGGCGTTGGGCTGGGTCAGCGTCCTGTAGCTGAAACGCGTCCAGGGTCCCGGCGTCACCGCCAAGACTCGATCGCACACCTTCGTAAATGAAGTCCTGCAGGATGTCGAAATCGAAATCGACCAGGGCTGCGTTTTCATGGGCCTTCTGCAGGCAACGCGGATAGTGCGGCACCGGAAAGCCGTTGATCGCGTCAGCCAGCATCGAGCCGAGGATGGTCTGAGCATCGCCAACTTGCGGAACAAAGACGTCAACCGGCCACACCGGGTCACGCCGGTGCGACCCGAATTTCACCAAGAACATCTTGCCGCCGACAAACTTGTTGGTCTCCCCGCCATCATCAGCGCGGTCATCTCCTCGCGCGAACTCCGACCAGACGTAGGCCTTCTCCTCCACTTCACGCGGCACTTCCACGTAGGCCGGGTAGTCAGTTTGAAGCACGCCTTCCAGGGCCATGGCGAGCCGATACCGCGAAAGCACCTTGCTGTGCTTGGCCACACCAGCGAGGTACACCCGACGACGGCTCTTGTTCCACTGCGCGTCGATACGCTCCTTCATGCCTTGGAGCAGCCGCTGGAACCGATCCTTGGCGAAGACCTTGCTGCGCAGCAGGCCGTCGCAAACGATCAAGGTATCGGTGCCAAAGTCCTTCTTCAGGATCGCGAACAAGATGGCCCACTCGACCAGCTCCCGGTAGACCTGCACCCAGCTGGGAGAGACCGGCTTGCCCTTGTCGGTCGGTCGAATCATGTGAGAGAGCGCCGGCAGGTTGTCGACGCCCAAAAAAGCCATCATCTCGCCCAAGGCTGTGCGCGCCGACCCGTCCGACCCGAACTGACGCTCATTGAGCTTCTGAACCGGTGTGGTGGGCGAGACGGCCTCCAAGCAGTACTCGTTGTTACTGCTGTCCACCACCCGGACCAGCTGGATCAGAAAGGGGTCGAACTGGAGCTGGTTGTTTCCGCCATCGGTGCCGACCAGCGAGATGGACGTCGTCGCGCGCGGCTGAATGCGGCGTGTGGCGCTTTTCAGCGGGCGAATCTCTTCCCGCAGCGCATCCAGCACCCCTTGGTCGGTGCCGATGCAGTCCGCGATGGCCTCCTTCAGTTGGGCCTGGCTTGCCGGGTCGATCATCCCCCCTCCTGCCAAGTAAATCGGTTAGCTGTTCAAGATTGCACGATTTTGCCGTATCCTAGCCAAGATTACCACCATGCCGGCCTACTTTCGGCACCGGGTGAAACAGCGATGACAGACGACGCGGCAGAGATATTCACGCTCGATGAAGTGGCGGCCTACCTCAAGGTGGGCAAGCGCACGGTGTACCGCCTGGCAGCGGCCAAGAAGATCCCGGCATTCAAAGTCGGGGGCACCTGGCGCTTCCGGCGCCAGGAAATCGACCTGTGGATCACGGAGCAGACCGAAGGGGGGCGGCAAGGCCATAAGGATTGACATGCCCAAGCCCAGCCCGTGCCGCGCGAACAGAACATGACGATATGAACAGCGGAAAAGTACAAGACCAAAGCCAGATCAAATGGATCTCCGACTTCATCTGGAACATCGCGGATGACCGCCTGCGCGACGTGTACGTGCGCGGCAAGTACCGCGACGTCATCCTGCCCTTCACGGTATTGCGGCGGCTAGATGCGGTGCTGGAGCCGACCAAGCAGAAGGTGCTGGAGCGCAAACGCTTCCTCGACACGAACAAGGTCGCCGAGCAGGACGGGGCCTTGCGCATGGCCGCCGGCCAGGCCTTCTACAACACGTCCGAATTCACGCTGGCCAAGCTCAAGGCCGCAAGCCAGGGCCAGCGCCTGCGCGAAGACTTCATCGCCTACCTCGACGGCTTTTCGCCCAACGTCCAGGAGATCCTCACCAAGTTCAAGTTTCGCGACCAGATCCAGACCCTGGTCGATGCCCATGTGCTGGGCTATCTGATCGAGGACTTTCTCGACCCGGACATCAACCTGTCGCCGTTGCCGGTCAAGGACGCCGACGGCCGCATCAAGCTGCCCGCGCTGGACAACCACGGCATGGGCACCGTGTTCGAGGAACTCATCCGTCGCTTCAACGAAGAAAACAACGAGGAGGCTGGCGAGCACTTCACACCGCGCGACGTGGTCAAGCTCATGGCCAAGCTGCTGTTCCTGCCCGTCGCCGACCAAATCCAGTCCGGCACCTACCTGCTCTATGACGGCGCCTGCGGCACCGGGGGCATGTTGACCGTCGCGGAGGAGACGCTTCAGGAGTTGGCCGAGGAGCACGGCAAGGAAGTTTCCATCCATCTCTTCGGGCAGGAGATCAATCCCGAAACCTACGCCATCTGCAAGGCCGATCTGCTCTTGAAGGGCGAGGGCGACGAGGCCGAGCACATCGTCGGCGGCGCGGACAAGTCCACCCTCTCGGCCGACCAGTTCCGCGCCCGCGAGTTCGACTTCATGATCTCCAACCCGCCCTACGGCAAGAGCTGGAAGACCGATCTGGAGCGCATGGGCGGCAAGCAGGGCTTTTCCGACCCGCGCTTCATCGTGAGCCACGGCGGCGCCCCCGAGTTCCGGCTCATCACCCGCACCAGCGACGGGCAGCTCATGTTCCTCGTGAACAAGCTGCAGAAGATGAAGAAGAACTCACCCCTGGGCAGCCGCATCGCCATCGTCCACAACGGCTCGGCCCTGTTCACTGGCGACGCCGGCCAGGGCGAAAGCAACATCCGCCGTTGGGTGATCGAGAACGACTGGCTCGAAGCCATCATCGCGCTGCCGCTCAACATCTTCTATAACACCGGCATCGCCACCTACATCTGGGTGCTCGCCAACCGCAAGGCCGAGCACCGCAAGGGCCGCGTGCAGTTGATCGACGCCAGCAAATGGTTTGCGCCGCTGCGCCGCAACCTGGGCAAGAAGAATTGCGAGCTCGCCGAGGCCGACATCCAGCGCATTCTGGACCTCTACCTCGGGCAGCCGCAAGACACACCCGAATGCAAATGGTTCGACAACGCCGACTTCGGCTACTGGAAGATCACCGTCGAACGCCCGCTGCGCTTGAAGAGCCAGCTCAAGCGCAGCGCCATCGAGAGCCTGCGCTTTGCCAGCGGCGATGAGGCGCTGCGCGCCGAGCTTTGGGCCCGGTATGGCGATGCGCTCTACACCCGGTTCGCCAAGCTCAAGCCCGAAATCGAAGCCTGGCTGAAGGGCGATACTGGGGAAGAAGAAGACGAATTGGAGGGCGATGAGGACGAGGGCACGCCCGCAAAGAAGGCAGTGCCCGAGAAGCGCCGCAAGAAGCTGCTCGATGCCACGACGTGGCAACGCGACAAGGCGCTGCTGGAACTGGCGCTACTGGCTCGGCAGGAGCTGGGCGACGGCGTCTTCGACGACCACAACGTGTTCCGCAAGCGCTTCGACGCCGCCATGGCCGCACACGACAAGAAACCGACCGCCGCCGAAAAGAAGGCGATCTTCAAGGCCGTGAGCTGGCGCGACGAATCGGCGCCGCCGGTGATTGCCAAGCGCACCAAGCTGAAAATGGACGGGCACTTCGAGCAGGGCTTTGACGGCAGGTATTTGGAGGTCGTTGGCAAGGATCGCTTCCTGGTCGAGTACGAGCCCGACCCGGAGCTGCGCGACACCGAGCAGGTGCCGCTCAAGGAGCCCGGCGGCATCGAGGCGTTTTTCGAGCGCGAGGTGCTGCCCCACGCCCCGGATGCCTGGATCGACCGGAGCAAGACCCAGATCGGCTACGAAATTTCCTTCGCCCGCTACTTCTACAAGCCCGCGCCGCTGCGCACACTGGCCGAAATCCGCGCCGACATCCTCGCGCTGGAGCAGCAGAGCGAGGGTTTGCTGAAGAAGATCGTGGGGGCGGTGTGATGGCGGCGGGCAGCGCGTATCCGTGCTACCGCGACTCTGGCCTGCCATGGGCTCCCAGGGTGCCCGCTGACTGGCAAGTGCTGCGCAATGGTCGGCTGTTCAGCCACCGTGTGGAAACGGGTTTTCCTGAGTTGCCGATTCTGGAGGTGTCGCTGCGCACAGGCGTTCGCGTCCGGGACATGGACAACCTGAAGCGCAAGCAGATGATGAGCCAGAAGGAGAAATACAAGCGCGCGTGCAAGGGCGACATTGCCTACAACATGATGCGCATGTGGCAAGGCGCGGTCGGCCCCGCTCCTGCCGACGGCTTGGTCAGCCCGGCCTATGTCGTGGTGAGGCCCTACGACGAGGCGAACAGCCACTACTGCAGCTACCTGTTCCGCACAGCAGCCTACATGCAGGAGGTCAACAAGTTCTCGCGTGGCATCGTGGCTGACCGCAACCGGCTGTATTGGGAGTCCTTCAAACAGATGCCCTCGCTTGTGCCTCCGCGCCCCGAGCAAGACCAGATCGTCGCCTACCTGCGCGCGCAGGACGCGCACATCGCCCGCTTCATCCGCGCCAAGCGCAAGCTCATCGAGCTGCTCACCGAACAGAAGCTCGCCATCATCGACCGCGCCGTCACGCGCGGCCTGAACCCCGCCGCGCCGCTCAAACCCTCCGGCATCGCATGGCTGGGCGAGGTGCCAGCGCATTGGGAGGTGAAGCCACTGAAACGGTGGGCACGCCTTAACGCCAGAACGCTCGGCGAGAAAACAGACCCCGACTTCGAGTTCCGCTACGTGGACATCGGCTCGGTAGGAACCGGGCGCTTGGCGAAGGAACTTGAGCGCATCCGCTTCGAGGCTGCGCCGTCCCGAGCGCGTCGCGTCCTGCGCCGAGGCGACACCATTATCTCGACTGTGCGGACTTACCTGAAGGCCATCTGGTATGTCAGTGAGGACGCAGAAGACCTGATCGCATCCACCGGTTTCGCGGTGCTCACACCCAGCAACAGTGTGGAGCCGGAGTACCTCGGTTACGTCATCCAGAGCAACGCCTTCGTGAACCGGGTGACGGCCAATTCCATCGGCATCGCATATCCCGCCATCGCAGAAACTGTGCTGGGGCGCTTCCCTGTGGCGTTGCCGCCAACCGTGAATGAGCAGCAGGACATCGTTGCGCACATCAAGACCGAGAGTGCGCCGCTGGACGAAGCCATCGCCCGCGCCGAGCAGGAAATCAAGCTGATCCGCGAATACCGCGACCGTCTCATTGCCGACGTGGTCACCGGCCAAATCGATGTGCGCGGATGGCAGCCCGGCCCGGACGATGTGGCGAGCGACGAGGAACTGGCTGCCTTGGGCGACGACGAGGCTGGCAACAGCGACGAGGAGGAAGCCGATGGCGACAACTGACACCAGCGAAAAAGGTCTCGAAGCCCTGATCGTGCGCGATCTGGTCGCCTGCGGCTACGTGCAGGGCCATGCCGCGGACTACCACCGCGACGTGGCGCTGGACCTGACCCAGTTGCTCGCCTTCTTGCGGGCCACGCAGCCGAAGGCCGTCGAAACGCTGAACCTGGACGCCGATGGCATCCAGCGCACCCAGTTTCTGCACCGGCTGCAAGGCGAGATCGCCAAGCGCGGGGTGGTGGACGTGCTGCGCAAAGGTGTGGGCCACGGGCCGGTACACGTCGATCTCTACAAGCTGCTGCCCACGCCGGGCAATGCGGCCGCCACCGAGGCCTTCGGCAAGAACCTCTTCAGCGTCACCCGCCAGGTGCGGTACAGCAACGACGAGTCTCAGCGTGCGCTGGACATGGTGGTGTTTATCAACGGCCTGCCGGTGCTCACCTTCGAGTTGAAGAACTCACTGACCAAGCAGACCGTGGCGGACGCCGTGGTGCAGTACCAGACCGACCGCAACCCGGCCGAACTGCTGTTCCAGCTGGGCCGCTGCATCGCCCACGTGGCGGTGGACGATGCCGAGGTGCGCTTCTGCACCCACCTGACCGGCAAGACCTCCTGGTTTCTGCCCTTCAACCAGGGTTGGAACAGCGGCGCGGGCAACCCGCCGAACCCGAATGGCCTGAGGACCGACTACCTGTGGAAGCAGGTGCTGGCCAAGGAGTCGCTGGCCAACATCATCGAGAACTACGCGCAGGTCATCGAGGAGGAAGAGGAAGACACCAATGGCCGCAAACGCAGGACGCGCAAGCAGATTTTTCCCCGCTTCCACCAGTTGCGCACCGTGCGCGCGCTGCTGCGCCGTTCGCGCGCCGACGGCGTGGGCAAGCGCTACCTGATCCAGCACTCGGCCGGCAGCGGCAAGAGCAACACGATTGCCTGGCTGGCACACCAGCTGGTGGAGCTGAAGACGGCGGCGGACAACACACAGGCGCAGTTCGACTCGGTCATCGTCATCACCGACCGCCGCGCGCTGGATGCGCAGATCGCCCGCACCATCAAGGCCTACGACCACGTGGCTTCGATCTACGGTCATTCGGAAAGCGCCGACGAGCTGCGCACCTTCCTGCGCCGGGGCAAGAAGATCATCGTCACCACGGTGCAGAAGTTCCCGTTCATCCTGGACGAACTGGGGGACCTTGGTGACAAGAAGTTCGCGCTGCTAATCGACGAGGCGCATTCCAGCCAGGGCGGCAAGACCACGGCCAAGATGCATCTGGCGCTCTCCAGCCAGGCGGCAGAGGGCGCCGAGGAAGAAGAGGAGTCGGTCGAGGACAAGGTCAACGCCTTGATCGAATCCCGAAGGATGCTGGGCAACGCCAGCTATTACGCCTTCACGGCCACGCCCAAGACGAAGACCCTGGAGCTTTTCGGCGAGCGCCAGGTGGTGGGCGACACGGTGCAATTCCGTTCGCCCGAGGAGCTCACCTACACCACCAAGCAGGCGATCCAGGAGGGCTTCATCCTCGACGTGATCGCCAACTACACGCCGGTGTCGAGCTTCTACCACGTCGCCAAGACCGTCGAGCACGACCCGGAGGTGGACAAGGCCAAGGCGCTGAAGAAGATCCGGCGCTACGTGGAGTCCCACGACAAGGCCATCCGCCGCAAGGCCGAGATCATGGTCGATCACTTTGCCGAACAGGTGATCGGCGCCAAGAAGATCGGCGGCAAAGCCCGCGCGATGATCGTCTGCAACGGCATCGCCCGGGCCATCGACTACTTCCGCGAGGTGTCGGACTACCTCACCGAGATCAAGAGTCCGTACAAGGCCATCGTGGCGTATTCTGGCGAGTTCGAGGTGGGCGGCTCGAAGAAGACCGAGGCCGATCTCAACGGGTTTCCGAGCAAGGACATTCCGGCCAAGCTCAGGCAGGAGCCGTATCGTTTCCTGATCGTCGCCAACAAGTTTGTCACCGGTTTCGACGAGCCGCTGCTGCACACGATGTACGTGGACAAGCCGCTGGCCGGCGTGCTGGCGGTGCAGACGCTCTCGCGCTTGAACCGGGCGCACCCGCAGAAGGCCGACACCTTCGTGCTCGACTTCGCCGACAACGCGGAGGCCGTGAAGGCGGCGTTTCAGGAGTACTACCGCGCCACGATCCAGGAGGGGGAGACTGACCCGAACAAGCTCCACGACCTGAAGAGCGACCTGGACGCACAGCAGGTCTACAGCTGGCAGCAGGTCGAAGACCTCGTTGCGCAGTACCTGGGCGGCGCCGAGCGCGACCGGCTCGACCCGATCCTAGATGCGTGCGTCGCCGAGTACGTCGAAAAGCTCTCGGAGGACGACCAAGTGAAGTTCAAGGGCAAGGCGAAGGCCTTCGTCCGCAGCTATTCGTTCCTTTCGGCCATCCTGCCCTACGGTCACCCGGCCTGGGAGAAGCTGTCGATCTTCCTGAACTTCCTGATTCCGAAGCTGCCCGCGCCCAAAGAGGAAGACCTGTCCAAGGGTGTGCTGGAGGCCATCGACATGGACAGCTACCGCGCGCAGGCGCAGGCCTCGATGCGCATGGCCATGGACGACACCGATGCCTTGGTCGAACCTCCACCGCCCGGTGGTGGCGGAGGTGGCGGCGAGCCGGAACTGGATCGTTTGTCGAACATCATCAAGCAGTTCAACGACCTGTTCGGCAACATCGAGTGGCATGACGCCGACAACATTCGCAAGGTCGTCACCGAAGAGATTCCGGCGCGCGTCGCGCAGGACAAGGCCTACCAGAACGCGCAGGCCAACTCGGGCAAACAGAACGCGCGGCTGGAGCACGACAAGGCGCTCAATCGCGTGGTGTTGGAGCTGCTGGACGACCACACGGAACTCTTCAAGCAGTTCAGCGACAACCCGAACTTCAAACGCTGGCTGGCGGACATGGTGTTCGATTCGACCTATCGCCCCGGTGCAACACCGCCCGCGCCGCCGCAGGGCAGCGCGTGAATCTGTTCACTCAAGGTGCCCGACCACATCAAGTCGTTGGTCGCCGCGCTGGAACGCGCCAAACCATGCATCGCGGGAATTGGCATGGGCCCGGCTGAGCAGCATGGCGAAGCCGTCGCCGCCGTGCTGGCAGGCCGTGCCGAAATCGCTGGTGTCAAACCGCGCCTCTCGGATCAGCGTTGGAGCGACGGACTTCATGGCGTACTCGAAGAGATCGAGAAGATGGGCTTGCAAGGATTCGTCGACATTCGCGGCGGTGACGTCGTCGATGATGGCCTTCTTGAATCGTGGGTTCACAGCGCACTCCAGAAATCAAGGAGATGACATGAACGCGCTGTTTCGGCGTGAAGCCAAGCGCTTGCGAACTGCTCGTTTTCAGGCATTGCAAAGGAGCCAAACGGCCTCAGCTTCCCGACGCGATACAAGGCCGGGGAGCACCTTGCCGCCGCCATAGATCCAGCGCCGCAGCTCCGTCGCGGCGGCGGGCCAGTCCCGCTGGTTGATCCGCCGCCGCAGCGTCGAGGTCTGCAAGCGCCCACCACCGAGGTTGAATGTGAAATCCACGATGGCCGCCAACCGCCCTTCGGGTTCGGAGGCCAATACCGGGCAATAGCGCAGCGTGGCGGCCAGCGCCGTGTTCAGGTCGAGGGCGAGATACGCTTCCGCTTCGTCCTCGGTGATCGGCGGGTGCTGGGCATCGCAGAGGTGGCCGAAGCCAATCGTCCAATACCCCGCCGGGCAGATGTACGGATACGCGCGGCCCGGATCGGCTTTCGGAACGCGGTGGAAGCCCTCGAAGCGCTTGGCCAGATCGATGGCCGATTGCGGCACCTCGATCACGGCCGCACCCGGTCGAACACGCGACCCAAAAACCAGAAGTTCAGCACCCCGGCCCACAGCGCCTGGTCGGCCTCTGTCCACGCGTGCAGGACGGCCAAGCCCCATCCCGTGCCGGCAGTCACGGCGGCCGCGAACGCCGCCGTCTTGGCCGCGCAGTACAACGCCATGAACCAGTAGGTGATCACGGGCCGCACGCTGCACGACAGCGCGTCGGCCCAACGCACGCCGGTTTTCTCTCCCTGCGTGCGCACGGCTTCGCGCAGCGTCTCGATGGCACCGACGTTCCACGCCGCATCCGCGCTCGCGCCGATCTCGGCCATCCGCTGCGCGCCGCGCAGCTTCTCGAACTCCAGTGCCTTGTCCTGCATCGCCAGTTCGTGGCCGCGCTCGCCCTTGCGGTCGAGCCATTTCAGGATTTCCGGCGCGAGACGGAAGGCGCCGCCGAGGAGGCCGCCAAGCAGAGTCTCGATCATTGGGGGCCTCCCATCAGTTTGAGTTTGATGGCGGCACCGACCAGCAGCGCGGCCAGGATGCCGGTGGTGACCACTTTGATGAAGGTTTGCCACGCGGTGCGCCGGGCATCGCGCCACGCATCCAGCAGATCACGCAGCTCGCGGATGTCGCGCGCCGCGTGGCCGTTTTCCAGGCCGAGATGGGCGAGGCAACGCTCGGCTCCGCGTTCGGCGGCACGGTCGAGCAGTTCGTCGAAGTCCTCCTTGCGCAGCAGGAGCATGTTCTCGACGAGCGCTGGTTTGCTGTCAGGTTCAGTCATGGGTGGTCTCCAGAAATGCGAAACCCGCCTCGAGGGCGGGTTTCAGGTGGGCGAAAGTAATGATCAGAAGGCGAGGCCAGGGCTCCAGCCGGAGGCCTTGTAGACTGAGAGCACGCCCTCGTCCTCGATGAAGCAGGTCCAGCCGATCTTCGGAGCATAGAACGACCACCCCGCATCGATGCGGACGGCAATCTGGCCGGCTTTTCCGGCCCAGGCACCGGTGGGATTGGCCGCCACGATGTAGCGGTCGCCGTTGGCGGGCGAGGCCGGCGGCGTGGCTTGCGCGCGCGACTTCACCGACAGCTGCAGCACCGCATCGAGCAGCTTCAGGTTGGCGTCCATCCCCGTGTTCCAGCCCGACTCGCGGGCGGCCCAGCCGTAGTTCACGCCCAAGTTCGGGCCTTGCAGAGCTGCCATGTCATTCTCTCCAATGGATTGTGGTGGGGTCATTCCCCATAACTTGCCCCATAGAACATCCCGTAGCCCCGGCACTCGGGGATGTCGATTTGTTGGGCCTGCCAGCTGCTGTGGCCGTCGCGTACCGTCTCCACCTTGACGGTCAGTTTCTCGTTCGGACGATTCAGGCCGCTGTCGGCAATCTCAGTGGCCATCGGATAGGTCCAACTCGTGCCGGTCAGTCCCGTCTCGGTGTGCTTGAGCGTGCCGGCCTCGCCGTAGATGCGCACGGTGTAGGTCGTGCCGGTCTCCGGACCGATATTCGCTTCGCCTTGCGTCACCAGATAGGCGGTCTGCAGCACCCGGCTGCGGTGCGCCCAGCTGACCGTCACCTCCCCGGTGATGTAGCTGAGGCTATAGTCGAGGTTGTTTACGCGGAACTTGCCGGGTGGATAGGGGCGGGTCTGCCGTTTGGCGAAGGTGTAGTTGATCGCCGGTGCCGACGCCTCGGCCAGAACGCCCATCCCGGTAGCTGGCAGCACCTTGGTTTGCACCGTCTCGCCGCTCAGGTATTGGGTCGCGTTGTAGAACTGTCCACCGTCGACGAAGTACATCCGGGCGCCGGCCAAATGCGTGACAGGCACCGTGTCCAGCACGCCCCGATCCACCGTTACCGTGCCGGCGGCGACATTCACCGCCTTCACCGCGACCAGCTCGCCATCGAGCAGCGCGTAGGTGCCCAGCGTGACCAAATCCAAGTCCACCCCGTACAGCACGTTCAGTACTGTCTCGGTTTGCCCGATATCGTTTGCCAGCACGCAGGAGGGGACGAAGTCACCGACGCCGATCTTCTCAAAGGCCGCCGAGCCCTGTCGGGTCAGCACTGCATAGTTGATCGCCGCATCCGAGGGTCGCACGACGGAGACGGACAGGAACCCGCCATTCGGATCAATCTCGGCCTGGGCGGCGGCCGACTCGCCGGTCAGCTCGTGAACAATCGTCCAGTACGGCAGTTCGCTCACTGACACGAAATTCGCGGCGATAGGCGCTTGCCGGGGATCGACCCAGCCGCTCTCGGCGGGTGCGAGATAGACGGCATCGGGCAGGCCGAACACGTCCTCGACGCAGGTGATCCGCACCCGGCCGTCGGCCAGCGTCCCGTAGCTGATCTGCGCGACCCGAAGGATCAGTTGCTCGATCCGCAGCTCGGGCCAGGAGAGTCTGAACACGTCGCCGATGTTGAGGCTGGCGGCCGTGCGGTTGGCCACCAGCGTGATCTTCGCCAGAGTGGACGAAAGCTGGCGCAGATCCCGCATCGCGAGGCGTGCGGCTAAGGCGCCGTTGGCCACGCCCTCGTAGCTGACCTTGGCGTCCTTGATTTCCCCCAGGGATCGCTCGATGCCGGCGATGTCCTGCACCGAGATCGACACGCTCTTGTCGGTCGTGCGGTCGTGGTAGGACAGTGTGACCTGATTGATCAGCTCCTCCGGCAAGGTGCGCTCGAAAGACTCCAGCCGGATCACGTTGGTCTGGTTCAGCTCCAGCAGCGTCGCCGGATCGTAGTCGTCGCGGGTCAGCTTCAAGGTGAACAGGCCGGTGCGGGGGCTCACGTAGATCGAACCGTCGATGTGCTGCAGGATGCGTTCGATGAAGGCCTCGATGTCCTGTTGCTGATCCCACAGGATCGACAGCCCGAAATTCTCGGCATAGAGCGTGTCGGCAGCGGCACGGAAGGAGGCGTCGTCGATCTCTGCCGAGCTGTAGCCCCGGCCCCAGGTGCGGTCGGTCAGGCACTCATAAATGATGTGCGCCGGATTCATGTCGCCCGCGATGGCGGCCTTGTCCGAGTACCACTGCGGCGAGCCGTCGGATCGGCGGATGATCCGCGTGAGTTCCGCGCTCCAGGGCTTGATGTAGGGGTTCATCGCCGACAGTTGCGGCTGACGTAGCACCAGCGACACCACGCCCCGGAAAGCTGGCACATTGGTTCCCAGCTTGGCCACGAGATAGTCGTTCTGGCCGTCCGCCGCATTGCCCATCACCAGGTCCACGGCGCCGACGATACCGCCCTCACGGTCGTCACCGCCGAACAGGTCGGGCTGATTGATGGTGATCTGGCCGCTAGACGTCATCGACCCCGACCACGCCGTGCGCTCGCCGACGACAATCTTGTTGAGCGAATCGACCGGACCGTGGCACAGCGTCAGATGCATCCCCGCGTAGTAGCGGTAGCCGACCGTGACGCTCTTGCTGCCTTTGCCGCCGCTCATGCCTTGGCTCCCGTTTCGGCCCGCTCCACGTGCTCGGCCAGCCGGATCGCCATCGCGTCCCCGGTGGCGCGCAGCCAGTCGGTGCTCACGCCTTGCCGGCGAAAATCATCGAAAGTCACGCCGTCACGCGGAAACCATCGGCGCAGACCAGCGTTGCAGTAGCCGAGCGCCTTGGCATCGAGATGGGTAGCAATGCGGGGTTCGCTCATTTCTTGCCGCCTCCCTTGGTCTTGATCGGCGCCGTGCGCACGTCGCCGAACCAGACGCAGTTCGGCTGCTTGATCGTCCGCGTGCCGAACAACACCGGGATCGGGCTGTCGGTCGCGGCGACCGGCGCATCGACATCGCCGGGCTGCGGCGTGGTGGTCTTGGGCTTGGGGGCGAGCAGCGACGACAGGACCGTCGTGATCACCCACACGATCAGGTATTGCCACATGGAAAAGCCTCAAACGATGGCGTCGCCGGTGAAGGGGTTCTTCACCGGGATGTAGGGGAAACCGCCGTAGTTCAGCTGGTTGCCAAACTTGGCGGCGCAGGTCGCGAGCGTGTGGTCGCAGCCCGGATACGCCTCGAAGGCGTCGCCGGCTTTCAGGCCGGGGATCGGCGCCGAGAGGGTCACCGCGCCGCCGGAGCTGGCGACGATCATCCGTTGCGCCCCGGCGGCCATGAGGCGTCCGCCGACAAACCAGGCAATCGGCTTGGGCAGAAAGACGGACGCAGTCACCTCCAGCCCCGCCACGCTCTCGACGATGCCGGCCGTTTTGTAATCGGCCGCGTTGACCTTGCAGCCGCCGTGGTAGAGCGGATGACGGCAGTTGATCTGGTAGTTCGCCCGCCGCCCCGAACGCTTGAGCGTCGTGAAAATCGGTTCGCAGCGCATCTGCACCGTGATGCCGCCGAACACCACCGACACGACGCGCCCTTTCCACCAAGTGATGAATTCCGTCCCCGGGTCGGACAGGTGCTGGCGAAAGATGGTGAGTGACAGCACGCCATCGGGCGGGGTCACGATGAAGGACTGCACCACGCCGATGTCGAGCGCTGCTTCGAGATTGAGCATCGCGCGGCCGAATTCCTGCGTCTGCTCGATCTCCGAGCGCCGGATCGGCGCCGGGATGTACGGCTCGCCATTGTAGGTCACGGCATCCCGCGCCGACGTGTAGCGCCAGACGGTCGTGCCCAGCGTGAACCGGTACAACTCGACCGGCTGCCCGGAATGGACGCTCGCCTCAATGTTCTGATAGGTCATCCGTTGATGCTCCGAATAGGCAAAGTCACCCGAACCACACGATCCGTTTCGAAGAAAAATTCCACGGCATCGCTCTCCAGTCGTGCCAGTTCCAGGAAGCAGACGATCCGGAAATCGGACGGCACGCAGGCCCGTCCCAGCGCGGCGTCGATCCGCATCCGTTCCACCACCCCGTCCACGAACTCGAACCCGGTGATGCTGCGCAAGAACCAGGTGCCGTCGTTGTGCAGGAAGGCCACGTCCCGCCGGCCGGGCATGGCCTGGTAGTAGGTGGCGAAGCCCCGGCCCTGGACCAGAATTTCCGTGGCATCCAGGGCGAAGGGCTGGGCGACTTCGAGGCCACGCTCCCAGGTCGGCACCCAGAAAGGCACCTGCCGGCCGGCGCGGGCGGCGAGCCAGCCCCGCATCGCAGTGAGCCGGGCGCGATCCGGTAGCAGGTACTGGTGGCGGCGCACGATGAGGGGACGATTCGGGATGTCGATCACCGCAGGCGTGCCGGTCTCAACGTCGAACACATCGGCGAGTCGCTGATAGTCGATGCTGACGTCCTCGACCCGGTTCGGGTGCTGCAGCAGCGTGTCGTAGCCTCGGTACTGGATCGGCGAACTGATCGCCGTCACCGGCGAGGCCAGGTCCTCCAGCTCGAAGCGCAGTTTGGCCTGGGAGATTGCCGCCGTTGGCCGGGTGACGGTCTGCTGGGCGGGTAACCGTCCCAGCCGGGCCGGGGCGATCCAGGAGCCTGCGGGCCAGTTCCCCAACGTCGGGCGCTTGAGCGTGATCGTTCCGGCGGTCAGGGACAGAACTTCGAGGGCCTCGCTGGCGCCAGCGCTTGAGCCGACGATGGCGAGCCCACCGGGGTGATAGTCCATGTCAGTGGTATTCACGGCCAGCACCGTGTCGCCGGGATGGATGGCGGCCGCAAGCCAGGCCTTGTCGGTCCACACCGGCACGGCATAGACGCGCGACTGCCAGACGTTCATCAAGAGGTCCAGCTGCCCGCCGTTGCCGTACTCCAGCACGTCGAACTCGAACGAGCGCCGGGGATCGGCTCGCAGCCGCACCCGCTGCTCGCCGCCATCGCGCATCGTCAGCACGTCGGTGAGCCATTCCAGGCGCTCGGTGAAGCCGCCTTGCCAATCGTGCAGCAGGCCCATGACCAGCACCCGGCCGTAGCTGATCGCCAGGTCGCGGGTGCCGCCGGCGGAAAAATGCAGCGTCAGCAGCGTGTCGACAAAGCTCGGGCCGTCGAGGGTGGCCGTGACCTCGTAGAAGATGTCCTCCAGTGCTCGCATCCTCGCTGGCGGGAAGAAGCCCAGGGACAGCCCCTCGGTATCGCCATCGAGCAGGAAGATCGTGACCGGGTCCAGGAACGCGTTCCAGATTTCGACGGTACGGGTCGTGGGGATGACGAGGTTGCCGAACTCGATCCGGGACGGCGACAGGTAGATCCGGTGGTAGTAGTCGTCCGAGAACGAACCGCAGTGTGCGCCGGCCCGCTCGATCAGGGCCTCGGGCGATGGCTGGCCGCTCGCGATGGCACCCATCGCACCGACGATGGCGGCAACGGCGGTGGCCGGCTCGTAATACCCGGGCCGACCGTTGTCCCACAGGGCGTTCATTCCTGCGGCCGCTGCACCGCCCAGAATGCCTGACGTGAAGGCTCCGACAAAGTCAGGCATTCACACCACCTTGCGGTAAGCCAAGCCGTAGTCGTAGCTGATCGGTTCTGCCCCGAGCGTGTAGGCCTTGTTCCACAGCGGGAAGATCTTCCATACGTCGGTGCCGAGGGTCAGTTCGTCGCCCGGGTTGAAATTGGAGATGTTCAGGAAGCGCACATCGGGGAATTCACCGAGCAGCGTCCAGGTGCCGACGTAGGGCGTGCGATTGACGCCCACGTAGCAGGGCATCATCGGTGCCAGGCCGTTGTAGCTCTGCGGGGAGCAGTGGTAGGCCAGATCGTGTGCCAGGGTGTGGAAGGAAACCTGGGGTCCCCCCGAGATATAGCCTGCGCGGTTGTTCACCGAGTTGGAATAGGTCGTGCAGCCGTAGGCATCCAGGTTGGCCGTATCCCAGACACCGGTCGAAAGCAGGCGCCAGCCGACCGTCCAGCCGTCGATGTCGGCTCGGACGTAGGTACCGGGATAACCGTTCGACGCGAGCGCCGATCGCGACAGCCCTTGGCCGTTCGATCCGAACGGGACCATCTGATTCGAGCTGTTGAAGGCGTAGGCCGTGGTCGTGAACGATTCGATGGGGCATCCTGCGGTCAGATACTGGCCCCCGGCAAAGGCGCCGTATTTGTTGATGAAGCCGAACGACAGGTGGCGGAATCGGCCCGGCGTTTCCTCGATCACCACGTGCACGAAGTCGCCGTTGGAAAACAGGTGGTAGGCATAGAGTGAGGTGGCCAAGGGACCTACCATCACGAACTTTCGGTTGTTGGTCTGCAGGTTGGCGGCCGTGCCGGCAGCGAAGCCGTCGCACACCCAGGCCTCCAGGCAGGCGTAGGTGCCATTGACGCCGTTCTTGTAGAGCTTCTTGTTGACCGCGAACAGCTGGTAGGACAAGCCGTTCTTGGTCAGCACGACCCGGTTCGCGACGAGGCTCGTTTCCGACTGGTTCTTGTACGCATCGGAGCCACTGACCGAGGAAATCATCGACGTCGTGCCGGCGTGAGTGGCGCCACCATTCGATCCATAGGTCGGAAAGGTCAGCGTAAAGGTGTCGGTTGCATTGGCCGTCCAGCCGTTGGCGACCGCGAAATTCTTGATGGCAGTCAGCAGCGTGTTGATGTCGGCCGACGCACCGGTGATGTAAGCCATGATCGCCTCAAGCGAGTTGGATGGCGGCAAAGCGCGCCGCGTTGGTGGAAGTCGCCGCCTGCACGACCAGATGGGATTTGCCGGCCACGGTCACGGTGTCGCCAGCGGCCACTCCGAAGCCCGGCACGGCAAACACGCCTTGCAGCTCGCCCCATATCGAGAACGGACGAGTCGTCGCGCAGTCATAGAGGATCGCCGGCAGCAGCGGGCTCGCGCCGCTCGGCAACTGCGTGAGATTGCCCAGGTCGTAGCGCCCGGCGCTGTTTTTCCTGGTCTCCAACGACATCGCCCAGGGCCAGGCGCGACCGGTGTAGGTCGTATCGAAGCGGTTGGTGCCGACCCAGCCGCCGCTCGGTTGCAGGAGCGCCGCGCTGTAGCTGCCGTATTCACCATCGTTGCGCCAGAAGGCGCTGCCCGCGATGTCGAGATCCGAACTCTGGTAGTTGTCGCCGCGCGACGTGTTGGCCCCGATGAATAGCGGGTACGGATATTGGGCCGGGGTGCCGTAAGGCAGGATGAAGCCCGCGTAGAGCGCGCCCCAATACGCCGAGGACTTCGCCACCACGATGAAGCGCCGGCCGTTGGCGACGAACCAGTAGCTGATCGCGCTGTTGAAGAGCGGCATCCTCGGCACGATGCCCAGCGAACCGGCGCCCGAGAGCAGGCTGCCCGGCTGGCCCTCGGGTGTGTTGATCGAAACGATGCTTTGCCAGGACTGTGACCCGAGCACCCGGATCGAATACGCGGGTGCCGCACCGTCGGCGAACAGGCAAACCTGCACGTAGATCGCATCGCCCGCCGAGGAACCTGGGCCCCGCAGTTCGGCCAGATCCCGCTTCGCGTCAAGCGTGAAGGTGTCACGGCGTAACAGCGTCCAGGCTTCGCCCCCGGCGACCAGGGTCGCGTCGGAGGTCAGAAACGTGATCAGCTTGTTGAACAGGTCGGCGGCATTGGTTGCGGTGCCAGAAGTCCAGGCCATTCTTATCTTCCAAGGATGTTGCGAACGGAGGCGGCATTGCGCTGGATGAGGTTCATCACCACGCGCTCGCCGGCGCTGCTGTTGAGGTAGTCGGCCGCCATCGCCGGGTCGATGACATTGACGATGCGGATGTTCTGACCCGGGGCTGGCTGCGCGGGGGCTTCCGGCACGAGGCCGCCAGCGGCAAAGGCCAGACGACCACCAGCCACACGGGGCCCGGCAGACAAGCCGTTGATGGCATCCAGGAACGACAACCCGAGCCGGCTCACCGCGTGGGCATTGACCACGTACTCGCCGTGGGAGAGGCGCGCCGGGATGGAGTCGCTGGTCGATGTGCCAGGACCGGTCACGTAGCCCCCGGAGGCAAAGCCGAAGAACGACGAGATCAACGCGCCCAAGCCTCCGGCACTGCCTGCCGTGCCACCGCCCATCAGGCTGCCGAACAAGGCTTCGGCCAGTTTCTGCGAGGCGATGCGGTTGATCGTCTGCAGCACGGATCGCCCGAAATCCGCGAATGCGTCCTTGGCCGACTTGGCGCCGCTGCCGATGTCCTGGAACAGTTGCGCGAAACCATCCTGCACCGCGCCGTCGATGGCCACCGCCACGTCGTCGACGACCAACTTCACCTGCGCGATCTCGTTCTTCCACGCTTGCACCCGGGCGACGGCGTCCGGGCCAATGGCTGTGGCGGTAGCCTCCAACTGCGGCAGCAGAGCATCGAGCGATTGGCCGGTCTGCCGGTGCAGCGCAAGGATCTGCTGGCGGGCCTGGGATTCCGTGAGGAGCCCGGACTGACGCTGCAGATTGATCGACTCTTCAGACGCACGCATCCGCGCGAGCGTGTCGTTGAACTGGCGCTCGTACTCGGCGAGGTCGGCGGCCGATGCTTTGACGTCGATCAGCCGACCGACGGTGGCCGCCCCTTCGGTGTCGCCCTCGGCACGGAGCCGCTCGATCAGGGGCTGGTACTGCCGCTCGATGGCTGCGCGCCGGTCCTGGCTGGTCGCCGCACCCGTGAGATCGAGCAGTTCGTCGCGCACCTTGGCGAGCTCCTCGCGCAACTCGCGCTCGGCCTGGACGGCTTTGCGGGCATTGGCGACCTCGACGTCCGCGCGCTTGTGGTTGAGGACGGTCAACTCGCTCTCGAGCTTTGCGACTTCTCCTTTCGCTTTGATGCGTGCGGGCTCGTCCTTGCCCGTCTTTTCCAGCCGCTGCTGCTGCGAGAGCGACACCTGCACGCGCCGGATTTCCGCATCGATCTCCTGCTGCTCGATCCGGGTCTTGGCCGCGTAGTAGTCTTTCAGCGAAATCAGCCGGTCTTCGAGCGCCGCGTCCAGTTCGCGCGCCTGGCGATCCAGCGCATCCTTGAGGATCTTGAATTCGGCCTCGGCCTGCGCCTGCACGAGTTCGAGCTTGGCCGCCTCGACCCCCTTGTCGGGTGTCGGCTTGGCGGGTGGTTGTGGACGGCCGAATACGCCAGGCTGGTTCTTATCGGAGGAGCGGATGCGGCCGGCAATGGCCTGTGCGACCTCCCCGACGTAGTCGCGCGTCACGGCATCGCGCACGGCCCCCGCCAGTTCCTGCCCGAAATCTCGTACCTCGCCGAGCTGGCGGCCGAGCGCGGCGCGCAGCGACTGCATCGAGAAGTCGCCGCTGAAGGCCGCTGCCACGTCCTGGCCCAAGGCCTTAGCCAGTTCCCCGATGTCGGAGAAGGCATTGCGAAAGCGCTCGACCATGAAGGCAGCCGTGACGCCGACGACGCTGCCGACCGCGTTGAAGGCGCCGATGACGACATTGACCATCGTTCGAATGGCAGATCCGATGGCTCGGAGCGCATCGACCATCACCTCGCGGACGCGCGCCCAGCTCAGATTGTTGGCGCCGACCAGCCGCCCCAGGGCGCTGACGACGTCGCCGACCTTCTCGACCACCAGGTCCCAGGTGGCGCTGATGATCTGTTTGATCGAAGCGGTCTTGCCGCCGAACTCGACCACGGCGTTGCGCGCCGAATAGAGGGCCCCGGCCAAAAGCGTCACCGTGGTCACGATCACGCCGATGGGGCCGCCCAGGAGTGCCAGCACCCCGCGCAACAAACCCGCCGCGCGACCGAGCAGCGACGTGGAGGCCACCGCCTGAGTCACGGCACCGGTGGCGGCGGTGGCTTGCAGCCGGGCCTTTGCCGCATCGACGACCAGTGCGCTGGTGGCGAGGCCTTGCGCCCGCGCCTGGGCCAAGGCCGCATCGGCGAGGCGGACCCGTGCCAGCGCCTCGGCTTCCAGCGTGCGCAGGTTGGCACGCCGCGCCGCCGCTTCCGCTCGGGCGGCGGCGATGCTGGTGGCAAAGGCGCCCGCCATCCGGCCGAAGGCGGTAACCAGAACGACCCCCGCCAGATCGATCAGCAGTTCGAGATGCTGGGCGACGAGTTGGATCGCCTGCGCCAGACCTGCGGTCAGGCCGGAGCTCGCGTCGCGCTCGCCGAAGGCGCGCAGAAAGGCGTTCTTGAGACGGGTGAGCGCACCCGACACCGTATCGGGCAGGCTGCCGTACTCCTCGGCGAGCCGGCCACGCTGCTTGAGCAAGGCGTCGAGCACGGCCTTGGACGTGATCTTTCCTTCCTGCGCCAGGGCCCGCAGCGAGCCGAGCGGCACGCCCATGCCATCGGCGATGGCCTGCGCCAGACGCGGTGTCTGCTCGATGACCGAATTGAATTCCTCGCCGCGCAGTTGTCCCGAGGCGAAGGCCTGGCCCAACTGCAACAGCGCCCCGGCCGCGGCCTCGCTGGAGGCGCCGGAGAGCGATACGGCCTGTCCGATGGCATCGGTCGCCGCCAGCACGTCCGCCTGCGAACGCCCCAGCGCCTGCACCGAGGGCGCCAGCCGCGCGTAGAGCGTGACGGTTTCGGCGAGCGGTGCGCGGTTGCGCTGCGCGATCTCGAACAACGCCGCGTCGGCGCGGTTGAACTCCTCCTGGGAGGTGACCGCGAGCCGCAGGCGCGCCTGCAGGTTCTTGTACTGGTCGGCGACCTCGACCAGTTCGCGCACACCCAGTCCCACACCGATGGCACCGCCGATGCGGGACAGGACTTCTCCCACCTGGCCTGCTTCGCTGCGCAGGCGCGAGAGGCTGCCCTGGACGGACTGGAAGGCGCGTCGCGTCTCATCGACGGCGGTGATGAGGATCTGCGCGCGATTATTCGCCATTGCTCAAACCTTCGACATTGCCTTGCTGATGGCCGCCGTCAGGCGGGGAAGATCGACCCGCACCGAACGGGTAAGGTCGAAACGTTTCTTGAGGGTCACGCGCCGCACCAGCATGGCGACAGGAATCTCCTGGCCACGCTTGATGCGCTTGGCGCCGGTGCGCTCCCGCTCGGCGCTGCGGAAGCGCGCCAGCGGCCGGGCGTTCTCGCCGATGTTCTCGGCCATTAGGATCTGCTGGCCGTTCTTTTCGACGAACCAGGCATTGCCGGATCGCATCAGCGCATCGATCACCCGGGCAAACGCCTTGCGTCCGATACGCCGGTGTTGCGGCAGCAGCGGGATCAGCATCCGCCCCCGAATCGTTCCTCCCTGTTCGTGCAGGCCCAGCCAGGACACCTTCGAGCCGATGTAGAGCGCCGGAAATTCCGTGGCTTTACGGTCGAACACCTTGGCGTGCATCGACCGGAGGAACTTGGGACTTGCAACCTTGAAGCTGGCGCGCATTTCGCCCCGCACCCGCTCGGCCATCTCTTTGCCGGAATCCCGCATCGCGCGGGCGACGGCGGTGTGGATCGTTTTGTGGGTATCGGTTTGCCAGGCGTTGAAGCGACGACGATCCAGCAAGCCCTCAGCGACCAGATCGATCTTCATCGCGCATTCCCTGTTGGAGTTCGGCCTGGAGCTGACGGATGCCTTCGCGGTTGCCCTGGGCGGCGGTGGTCATGACCGCGAGCTGGGTGGAGAGCCGTTCGCGCTCGAGACGGCTGTCGGCGGCCAGAAACGCGTTCAGCTGGCCCAGCGTGTAGCCGAGGATGTCCGGGTAGCGGTGGCCACTGCGGATCAGGCGGGCGATGGCGTCGCTCCAGCCAACCGTCCGCTCAGAGACTGCGCGAGCGTGCTGACCTTCGGCGCGACCCGGTGCACGAAAAAATCCGCGTTCACCTCGAACACCGTGGCGGCGAGCGTGATCGCGTCGTCGAGCGCCAGCGCGTCCACCCATTCACGCGGGCGTCGGCTGGCCAACGCCAGAGCGGTGAGCAAGGAATCGCCGTGTTCACAGAGCAAAGCCAGCCAGTCCGGCTCGCCGGTCAGCTGCTCGGCAAAGGGCCGCACGGCCTTGAGCATCGCGGGCAGCTCGCCGATTACCAGCGGGCTGATCGTCAGGCGCTGCCCGGCGATCTCCAGGGATTGGGTTTGCGGGACGAGAACATCCAGGTCAGAGGTGGTCATCGTGTACTCCTCACAGCAGCACGATGCGGCCGAACTGACCGAGGTCGCCGGCAGCGGGCTTGAGCGTGTCCGCCAGCACCTGTCCGGAAAGCTCGAACTTCAGCAGTTCGTCGGTGATCACCGACAGTTCCTTGGCCGGGTTGATCGCCACGCGGTACAGGTCGATCACCACCTCGCGGTTGCTGTCGGCGATGTTCAGGCCTTCGAAACGCACCCAGCGCTCCGGCAGCGGCTGCGTGAACAACGCGGTGGATTGCGCGGTTCCATAGGCGTAGTCGACCTTGAACGGCTCCACGTAGGGGCCGCCCGTCGTCTTGTCGTTGATGACCAGCGATCCGTGCTTCGCATTGAGGCTGTACTGGGCGGCGGGCAGCGTCTTGGGCGTGCCCGAGGCGTCCTTGACCACCACAGAGGAGACGTTCTGCTTGGCGAGCAGGTACAGGCTTCCTGCCGTGACCGGGTTGGGCAGTGCCTCGGCCGTCACCGTGCCGCTGACCTGTTCGATGGTCGTGCCGTAGAGCGCCAGGCCCAGATTCACCGCGATCAGCTCTTCCAGCGTGCAGGCGAATTCGCCCTTCTTGGTCTTGATCAGCTGCAGGTCGGTCAGGCGTTGTCCGCTGGTCGATTCCTGATGTTCCAGCGTTTCCACCGACAGCGAGACCTTGAGCTCGGGCACGTTGCCGACAAAACTCAGCCCTTGCGGGTTGCCGGCAGCGTCGCGGGCGCCGATGTAGACACGGCCTTGTCCAGAGAAATACGGCATGGTCAGTCTCCCTTGCGTGCGGTGAATTGCGGTTTGACGCCCGGCTCATCGGGCGCCTCGGTAGGTTTGGCGACGCCGCGTTCGATCAGCCAGCGTGCGGTGGCCTCGTCGACGTCGAGGCGCGTGCCGGGGACGCACTGCACGCCGGCATGGGTGTGGGGTTTGATGAGTTCAACGGTCATGGCAAGTCATCCTTTCTGGGTCAGGTCCATGGCATGGGTGCGGTAGCGGATCTCGTAGCGGGCCGGCAGCGCGACGGCGCCAGCGTCGGCATCCTCGGCATCCCACTCGGCATCGACCTCGTGCAGCAGGAGCGCGAGGCCGCCGAGGGTCGCGTCAGGCATCAGCGCCGAGTGGGCGTCTACCATCGCCCGGTCGGCCTGGTCGAACGCGTCATCGCCGCGCGCCACCACGGTGAGGCGCAGCGTCAGCACCCGGTCGACGAGGTGGTTGGCGTAGCCGGTGATGCGGTCGCTCTCGGCGAAGAGCAGCAGCGCGGGGCTCGCGTCGCGGGTGACCGGCACGGCCGGTTGTCGCAGCACTGGAACGGGTGCGACAGCGGCCGACAGACGGGCCACGACCTCCCGCAAGATGCGCTCACGGATGGAGTTCATAGGCAGAGTCCTCAAATGCGGGTGAGATCGGCACGCCGCTCGCTGCCATCACCGATGGCCCGCACGTCGCGCACGCGGTAGCTCGTGCCACCGATGCTCACGACCTGGCCCACGGCCAGATCGGGCAGAGCCGAGGCGAGGAAGCGCATCGTGTAGTCGGTGGAGAGCGCGAGGCCATCGAGCACGGTCTCGTCCGGGGCAAGGAAGTCCACCATGACGATCTGCCCGCCGACCTCTGCATCCACCAGCAGCCCCGCGTCCGCGGCCGCCGCGTACAGCTCCTCGACGCGCACCATTAGACGGTCAGCTTCACCAGCACGCCCGGGCGGTGGCACATGGGCAGCGGGTTCGACTGGGTGTGCAGGTCCGTGCCCCGGTCGAACTTGCGCGGCTCCTGCTTGGCATACAGTGGCTGGCCGACCGTGTTGACGGTCTCGTTGAAGTCCGCCGGCGCGAAGTAGGTGCCGAAGGTGTCGATGGTGCCCAGCGGAAAGGCGTGCGCCTCACCGGCGGCGATGAAGCGGCGCGCGGTGCCGCTGGCGTCCGTAGCCTGGCCCCGGTACTCCTCGAAGGTGATGCCGCCGTAGGTGAAGCCGCGACGGATGTCGTTGATGAGGATGGCTCCGTTCTGCCAGTTCTCGAACGCCTTCTCGACCTTGGCGTGGCCGGTGAGCGCGGCGAAGAACTCCGGCGAGCACAGGCAGTGGACGCCGTTCATGAACTCGCCCTTGAGGTTTTCCTCGATGGTCGCCAGCACCGTGCCGCACTTGGCTTTGACGTTGGTGCCCGCCGTGCCTAGCTCGAAGGACACCGTCTGCTGCGCGATCTCGAAGGCATCGAACAGGTCGTAGAGCACCGAGCCGTCCGCGTCGAGGATCACGCCCTTGAGCGCGCCGACACGCAGGTGCTCCAGCGTGATCGCGTGCTTGTTGCGCATCGTCTCCAGATGGCGCGCGACCACGCCCGCGACCGTCTCGGTTTCGGTTTCCGAACCGAAGGCGCGGATGCCTTGCACCTCCTCGGGCAGCACCACGTCGTCGTGCGGGATGTGCGGCACGACGAAGGAGCGCAGCTTGCGCTTGCCGCGCACGCCGACCGTGCCGGGCGAACCCGGCGGCAGCGTGGGCAGCAGGTTGAGCACGCCGTTCATTTCCTCGACGACGATCTGGCGCTGGCGCACCGGCTTGGGTGGCATCAGGTTCAGTTCTTCCAGGCGCCCGTAGCGGTTGGGCAGGATGTTGATGGCGGCGGTCAGCGCGGCCATCGAGAATGCGGGATTGCTGAAGGGGTTATTCATGGTCAGGCTCCTTGACGGACGAGCACGCCCAGCGCCTTGAGCTGCGCCACGACGCTGAGTTTTTCGGCGTTGGTGATGGCCGCGGGCCACACGAGCGCGTGGTCGGCGACAATGGCGTGGCGCGCGACGATCAGGCCGTCGTCGCGGTCGGCGAGCGTCGCGTCGCAAGCTTGCAGCAGCACGCCGGCGGCGACCTGCGTGCCGTCGGTGGCGGACGGGTCGATCCGTGTGACTTTTCCGGTGGCGGTGACGATGCCGATGACCGCGCCCAGCGGCAGGTTCTGGCCGGAGGCGACCGTGACGCGGTCGCGCGAGTAGAGGTTGGGCGCCTCAAACTTGAGCAGGTCGCCCAGATTCAGCGGTTCGGCGAGAACGGACATTTCAGATCTCCTTCTTGGTGGATTGCGCCGCGAGCTGCTTGGCCGCGTCGATCAGCGGATTGCTGGCCGCAGGACGCGCGGCATCGGGCGCGATGCGGCTGACGATTTCGGGACTGGCCTCGGCCTGCGCCGCGAGCAGTCGGCTGCGCACCTGGGCGGGCGCGGTGTTGGTTTCGAGGAAGCCTGCGATCAGGTCGGCGCGACCGGCGAGCGTGCAGGTCTGTGCGATCTCGATGGCCTCAAGCACACTCAACGTGGTGCCGGCGGACGGTTGAGGAGGACTGCCAGCAGGATCAGCAAGAGGCCGATCAAGAGCAGTGGGGTCGGATCGTTCATTCATGGAAGACTCCATCGGGTGGTTGCGAAAATGGCCCCCAAGCTGCGCCTGCGGCTCGCTGCCCCCCGAGGGGGCGCGCTTGCCTTGGGACGGCCCGGCGGCGCGTAAGCCCGCTTGGCTGGCCGGAGTCACCAGAGTCGGGAGTGGGGAAAGCGATTGCGTGAGCTGGGCGAGCGCGTCGTCGAAACCTCCGACGGCATCGGCCAGTCCGGTGGCGACGGCATTCGGGCCGAAGAACAGGCCGGCTTCGGTGGCGCGCACGGCACCCGCGTCGAGGCCGCGATGGCGCGCGACGGTCTCGACGAACAGCTCGTAGACGCGATCCACCTCGGCCTTGAGCACCGCGTGCGCGGCGTCGGAAATCGGCTCGTGCGGGTTGAGGTCGTTCTTGCGCTCGCCCGCGAACACGGCGGTGTAGCGAACGCCGTCTTTGGCGTCCTTGGCGGACTGATCGACGTGCATCGCAATGACGCCAATCGAACCGACACCACCGGTGCGCGCGACGAACACGCGGGTGGCGGCGGACGCCAGCGCATAGGCGGCCGAGAATGCCATGTCGTTGGCCACGGCCCAGACCGGCTTCAGCTGCGACGCCGCCCGGATGCGGTCGGCCAGATCGAACACGCCGCCCGACTCGCCGCCCGGTGAATCGATGTCGAGCAGGATGGCCGCGACCTCGGGGCTGGCGAGCGCGGCGTCCAGTTGCGCGGCGATGCCGGCGTAGCTGGCGAGGCCCGACTCGGCTTCGAGGCCAGAGGTGCGGCGCACCAGCGTGCCGTGGATCGGGATGACAGCGACCTTGCCGCTGACCGGCGTGGGCGCGCGCGCCGTTGGCGTGTAACCCACGGGCGCGGCGAGATCGGCGAGGCCGATGCGTGCGCCGAGCACGGAGAGGATGACGTCGAGTTTCGGGCGATGGATCGCCAGCGGCACGCCGAACAGGCGAGCCGCCAGATGAGGCAGCACGGTCATGGGAATCCTTCGGGGAAAGCGGTCAGGCGGAGGAGTCGCCGCCGGTGGCGTCGGGCGCGATGGCGTTGCGGTTGGGTTCCGCCCCATCACGCACATTCGCGCCGTCCTTCGACGTGTAGCGAGGGTCGGAATCGAAGATCAGGCCGAGGTCGTCGGCGCGCTTGTTGTCTGCGGCGATCTCGCGGTCGACGTCTTCGGCGTCGTAACCGTTGGCCGAGATGGCTTCCGAGCGGCTCATCAGGCCCGCACGGATCGCCAGCAGCATGGCCTTGTATTCCTTCTCGGGATCGACCCACTGCCAGCCCTGCGGAATCCACTTGGCTTGCAGGTACTGGCGGCGGCGCGCCGGCCCACCGCGCGCGAAACCCGGCGCATCGAGCGAGCCGGCGAGCACGGCCTGCTTCATCCACGTCGCCCACACCGGGCGACACATCTGATGGACCAGCACCGAGTGCTGCACCATCTCGCAGCGGCGGCGGAACTCAAGCAGTCCGGCGCGGATGGACGAGTAGTTCACGCCCGTCAGGTCGCCGGTCAGTTGCTCGTAGGTGATGCCGATGGCGGCGGCGACCGCGCGGAACTGCGTGCGCAGGAACTCCGAATACGAGCCGCCCACGTCCGCCGGATCGGAGAACTTGATGTCCTCGCCCGGCTCCAGAATCTGCAGCGTGCCCGGCTCCAGCCCGGCGAGCGCGATGCCGTCGCCATCGGCCGGGCCTTCGCCCATCAGGTTGTCCTCGGGGTTCTGGCGCGTGACGAAGCCCGCGAACATCGCGGCGGTCTTCTTGCGCACCAGTTCGGCGTCGTCGTACTGGTCGAGTTCGTTGAGCTTGACCAGCGCGCGCGACAGCCACGGCTCGCCGCGGATCTGGCCGGGACGCAGCACGCGGTAGAGGTGGATGACCTCGCGCGCGTCCACGCGCACGGTCTCCATCCCGCCCTGGCCCGACATCGGCGCGAGCCGTCCGTCCTCGGGGTGCGAGCGGTACAGGTGGTAGGCCACACGGCGGCCCAGCGCGTCGAACTCGATGCCCGAGCGCACCACGTTGCCGGAGGGCAGATCGGTGGTGAGGTGGATCGGCAGGTGCTCCGACTCCAGCAGTTGAAGCTGCAAGGGCACGACCAAGCCATCCTCGACACGGCGCGGCCGTAGCCGGATCAGGCATTCGCCGCCTTCGAGCATCGAACGGCAGGCCAAGGCTTGCAGGCCGTAGAAATCGGTTTGGCCCGCCGCGTCGGCTTCCTCGGTCCAGTCGCGCCACAGCGCCTGCACGTCGGCCTTGAAGTCTTCGTCGTCCGACAGGCTCTGCGGCTTGATGCCGGTGCCGACCGCGTTGGCGACGAAGGCGTCGAGCGCGGCCTGCGCCCACGCATTGCGGCGCACGAGGTCGCGGCTCTTGACGCGCAGGTCGGTGTGGGTGGCCAGCATCGCGGCGACCGCGCCGGGATTGCCGGGCATCCACGCCAGCGCGCGGCGGCCACGGCCGGCGGCTTCATGGACGGGCGATTGGCCGAACAGGCGGCGCACGGTTTGGGAGAACCACGCCATGTCAGAAGCCCTTGCCCGTGGTGACACGGATCTGACGCTTGGTGCTCCGACCGACGCTGCGCGCAAGTTCCGCTTCGACGATGCGAATAGCGACCTGCAGTTCCTCGACCGAGCGGTACTCGACCGTCTTGTCGCCGAAGCTCACGCGGCGCTCGCCAGTGGCCAGCGCGCGCTTGAGCGCATCGAGTTGGGTGGTGGTGTAGGTCAAAGGTCTTCTCTCATCGGGTCAGCCAGCGGCTCTTGATCACGCGCCGGCCGCCATTGCGGGTGCCAGAAGCAGAAAGGCCACCGCTGTGGGTGGCCTCGTTGGGATGTGTCGGTTCGAGCGGCGGCGAATCGTCCGGTGGACGCTCCATGCCGAGTTGTCGCTCCAGTTCGCGCCAGTGACGCTCCTCGAAGCGATCCAGGCCCGCCGCCGCTGCGGCGGCGCGGGCATAGACGTAGCAGTCGAGCGCCTCGTTGCGCTCGCGCATCTTTTGCCATTCGCGCACGGGGAAACCGTTGCGGTCGCGGCGGGTGATCAGTTGTTCGGCACAGAGCTGCTGGGTGAACTCCGCGTCGATCTTGGGCAGGTGGACGAAGCCTGCGGGGAACGTCGTGGTGACGCCGTCCTCGCCGACGTTGGCCGCCTTGCGCAGGTTGTTGTAAAGCTCCAGCTTGGCGATGCCGACCGCGACGGTGAATACCTTGATGCCACGGCGCAGCTTCTTCCCGTCGCGCGAGACATCGACCGCCGTCGGCGTGCCGATCAGCGCCGCGCCGCGCGATGCGCCCTTGACGGCCATCACGCGCGCATCGCGGCAGGCGCGCACGAAGGCGTAGGCTTCCTGCGTGGCAAAGCCGGTGTCGAGCGCGAAGCGTGCCAGCGGCATCGCCGCGCCCGTGGCGTGCGTCCAGGTTTCGTCGAGCATCTCGGCCAGACGCTTCCACACCTGCTCACGCGCGGTGTCGCCCATCAGCACGCGGTGCTCGACGAGCCATGCTTCCTTACCGCGTCCGAAGGCCCAGACCGAGACTTCGATGCGATCCTTCTGCACGTCCGCGCCGCCCACCAGCAGCAGACCGCCTTGCGGCACCGTGCCGATGCGGTAATCCTCGCGGCGTTCGACCAGCCGCTGCCAGTCGGGCGCTTCACCTTCCTCGACCCACGTTTCGCCGAGTTCGGTGTTCTTGAAGGTCTTGATCGCGGCGGCGGAACCGGATTCCTTGCTGACCGCCGCTTCCCACGCGGCGGCGATGTCGCGCCACGCGCGCCAGCCGACCGGGCTGTATAGCGAGGACAGGTGAAAGCCCGCCGTGCGCGGCGCACCGTCCTCGACCATCGCGCGCCACTCGCCGTGTTCGAGCATCCACGTCTTGTGGTGCTCCGCAATCGCGGTGTCGCAGGATTCGCAGACATAGGCCGCCGTCTCCGGCGCGCCCTTGTCCCAGCGCAACTGCTCGAAGCGCAGCCACTGCCGGTGCGAGCAATGCGGGCACGGCACGAAGTAGCGGCGCTGGTCGCTGGCCTCGTACTCGCGCTCGATGGCCGATGCGCCCGAGATCGTCGGCGTGGAAACGATGAAGATCTTCCGGCGCGCGAAGGTGCGCGTGCGCGCCTCCGCCAGCGAGATCGCGTCGCCTTCGCCCTCGACGTCCAGCGGGTAGCCGTCCACCTCGTCGAGGAACAGGTAGCGCACCGGCATCGAGCGCAGGCCGACCGCGCTGTTCGCGCCGGTCATCACCAGCACGCCGCCGCGAAACTCCTTGGCCAGAATCGTGTTGCCCGAATCGCGCGAGCGAGCCGGAGCGATCAACTCGGCCAGCACGCCCGATTCCTCGATCAGCGGGTCGATGCGCTGCTTGGAGTTGCGCTTGGCCATCTCGACCGTCGGCCAGACCGCCATCATCGGGCCCGGCGCATGGTGGATGACGTAGCCGATCCAGTTCGATCCCATCTCGGTCGCGCCGAGCTGGGCAGCCTTCATGAACACCACGCGCTCGACCGGCGAGGTCGGGGACAGGCAATCCATGATGGCCTTCAGGTACGGCGTGCGGCTGGTGCGCCAGCGGCCCGGTTCGGCGGATGCCTTGCTGGAGAGCATCCGATGCCGATCCGACCATTCGGACACCGTGAGCAGCGGATCGGGCGTCAAGCCCTCGCGCCACGCGCGTTCGATTTCGGCTGCGCCTTCGTAATCGACGTCCATTTGTTCCTGTTCAGTCCACGCGCGGGCGCAGATCGCCAAGTTCCTGCAAGTGCTCGCGCACGGCGGCCTCGAGCGCGACATGCATCGTGTGCGGGGCGACCCCGAGCTTGGCCGCCATCTGCGCGGAGATGCGAGCGGGCCAGTTCAGCCACGCATCGCGCTCGGAGCGCGCCAGCTTGAAGACATGGGCGATGGCCTGCGGCCGATCCACCAGCTCGCCCTTGAGCCGGGCCAGCCGCACCTTGTTCGTCTGCGCCTTGACCACCTCGTTGACCGTGCGCGCCTGAAGCAGCGACGCACCGCCAGCAGGAAGGGCGGCGGGACCGTCGCCACCGCCTTCCGGTACGGCGACCTTCGTGGCCTTGGCGCGCGTCCCCGCCTTGGGAGCATCCGAGTTGCGTGCCCACTCCCGATCCGCGCGGTCGGCGTCGATGGTGCCGTCAGCTTCCGGCGTGATGCGCCCAGCCCGGATGGCCTTGTGAACAGCGGTGTCGGTTACGCCCCGGTGGCGGGCGTAAGCGCGTATCGAGATGCCCATTTTGAGAACCAGCGGCCCCTTCATTCATTTGTTCGTCATTCCCCCGGAATCAGCTTGGCTTCTCTCTGGAACAGCGCGTTCATCACGTCACCCATCAACCACCCCGAAGGAGCAGCAAATGACCACCAGCCAACTGACCCCGGCCCAGCACGCGATCCTGGCCTACGCCCTCGAACACACCGGCGGCAAGATCGACTGGTTCCCTGACAACATCAAAGGCGGCGCACGCAAGAAAGTGCTAGACGGCCTGTTCAACCGCGCCCTGATCACCACCGACGGCAACGACTGGTTCGTCGCCGCCGAGGGCTACGACGCGATGGGTCGCGCCCGTCCCGCGCCCCTGGACGCCGACCCGGAGATCGAGGCCGCCGTGACGGCCGCCGAGGCCGAGTGGGCCCAGGACAAGACCACGCAGGCCAAGCCGCGCACCCGCGAAAACAGCAAGCAGGCCGAAGTCATCCGGATGCTGCAGCGCGCAGAGGGCGCGACGGTGCGCCAGATCTGCGACGCCACGGGCTGGCAGGCGCACACGGTGCGCGGCACCTTCGCCGGAGCCTTCAAGAAGAAGCTCGGCCTGACCATCGTCTCGGACAAGGCTCAGGGCGGCGAGCGGGTCTACCGCATCGCCTGATCAGAAAGATCGAGAAAGAGGCCAAGCGGCGCTTGGCTTCTCAATCGAGCAGCGCGTTACTACGGACGTCGCAACGATCAACCCGAAGGAGCCCGAGATGACCACCAACCAGATCCCTGCCACCCAGAACGAAGCCTGGGGCTTTTGGGGCACGATGAACGAGCACGCCAGCGCTGCGTGGCCCTTGGCGATGAACGCCATTTCGGACGCCACCGGCCAGCCCCTCGAATCGGTGCGGATCTTCCTCGACAGCCGACACGGCCGCCACTTTGCCGACGAGGTTCAGAACGGGCTGTACCGGGGCCAGACCTTGACGGACGCGATCAACGCCGCCACCCGACAGTGGATGGGCTGGACGATTGGACGCCAGACCAGCAAGCAATACGGCATCCCGCGCGGTCTGCCCTACCTGACGGGCTTCGTGATTCACTGCGAGATCACCGACGAGTCGCGGGCCGCCTGATCGAACGCCATGCCATCCGCCTCGCGGGTGGCACGTTTCCCAGTCCAGTCCTGCCAGCGGCGCACAATCACGTCGACGTACTTCGGGTCGAGTTCGATCAGCCGCGCCAGCCGCCCCGATTTCTCGGCGGCGATCAGCGTCGTGCCAGAGCCGCCGAACGGGTCCAGCACCACGTTGCCGGGGCGGCTCGAATTGCGGATCGCCCGCTCGACCAGCTCCACCGGTTTCATCGTCGGGTGCAGGTCGTTCTTCTGCGGCTTCTTGATTTGCCACACGTCGCCCTGATCACGGTCGCCGCACCAGTGGCGTTGCACCCCTTCGGGCCATCCGTACAGAATCGGCTCGTACTGGCGCTGGTAGTCGGCGCGACCCAGCGTGAAGGTGTTCTTCGCCCAGATGATGAACGTCGACCAGTGGCCACCGGCGGCGCGGAACGCCGCCTGCAGCACGTCGAGTTCGCTGGAGGACATCGCCACGTAGATGCCGCCCCGGCAATGCGCGACGGTGGGCGTCAGCGCCGCCAGCAGGAAGTCGCAGAAGCCGTCGCCCAGGTTGTCGTTCAGGATCGCGCGATCCTTGCCGCGCATCTTGTCCTTGGCACTGTTGGCGTAGTTCACGTTGTACGGCGGATCGGTGAAGACCATGTCCACCTGCTCGCCTTCCAGTAGTCGCTCGTAGCTTTCGGCCAGAGTGGAGTCGCCGCACAGCAGGCGGTGACCACCGAGCAGCCAGACGTCGCCCGGACGCGAGACCGGCGTCTCGCTGACCTCGGGCACCGCATCGTCATCGGCTTCGCCCTCAGTATCCGGCTCGTCGCCCGCCATCAACTCGGCCAGCGCGTCGGCATCGAAGCCGGTGAGCGACAGGTCAAAGTCATCGTCCTGCAGGGCCGCGATCTCGATGCGCAGCATCGCGTCATCCCACCCGGCGTTCTCGGCGATGCGGTTGTCCGCGATGACCAGCGCCCGGCGCTGGGTCGGGCTCAGATGGTCGAGCACGACCACCGGCACCACCTCCAACCCGAGTTTCTGCGCGGCGGCGAGCCGACCGTGCCCGGCGACGATCACGCCGTCGCTACCCGCCAGGATCGGATTGGTGAACCCGAACTCGGCAATCGACGCAGCGATTTGCGCCACCTGTTCATCCGAGTGGGTGCGCGCGTTGCGGGCGTAGGGCAGCAGCTTGCCTGTGGGCCACTGCTCGATCTTGTCGGCCAACCAGGAGGCGTTCATTGCTCGGCCTCCGTGGTGGCCAGACGCTCGTTGGCGACGTGGTCGAAGGACTGGCCTGTGGCCAGCAGTGTGACGGGCACGCCAGGGTGGTTCTGCTGGAAGCGCTTGATCGCAACATCCACGTACTCCGGCGCGATTTCGACCGTGCGACAGATCCGACCGGTGCGCTCTGCAGCCAGCATCGTCGTGCCGCTGCCACCGAAGGGCTCGAACACGATGTCGCCCGAATCGGTGTAGGCCTCGATGACGAACTCCGGCAGCGCGACCGGGAACACGGCCGGGTGGTCGATGTCCTGCCCGATCTTGCCCTTGTGGCGCATCACGCGGATCACCGAGTCGGGAATGCGGGTGTCCTGTGTCGGCTGGCCCTTGTGCGTCCAGCCGCCCACCTCGCCATCCTTGCCGCGCATTGCCGTGGACGACCCGTCAGCACGCAGGTGCGATTCCTGGCCAGCATGCTTGCACGGCACGATCTTGTTCGGCTTGCGGCTCTGGCGGTTGAAGTGAAAAACGAATTCGAAGCTTGGCGCGAAGCGGCCCGCCCAGTCGCCGGGCATGCCCGGGCCCTGATCCCAGACGTACCACGCGAAACGCCGCCAGCCCTGCTGGCGCATCCAACCGAGCCACGCATCCCAATACGGGATGACCTCGTTGTCGCGGTGGATCAGCCCGAGGTTGACCAGCACCTGGCCATCCTGAGCCATCGGCAGATGGGCGAACACGCCGCGCATCAGGCCATCCCAGTCGGCGATGCCGCCCGAGGTGTAGTCACGCTGATTGCCGTAAGGCGGTGAGGTGAAGCACAGGCGAGCCATGTCGCCTTGCATCAGCGTGCCGACCACGGCACGGTCGGTCGCGTCGCCGCAGATCAGGCGATGCTGGCCGATGGCCCAGACATCGCCGGTGCGCGACACCGGCACCACGGGTGCATCCGGCACGTCGTCAGCGGCGTCCGGTTCGTCGCCGTCCGTTGCGTCCTGCTGCTCCTGGTCGGCCTCATCGGAGACCACGTCGTCGGCGAGCAGTGCCTCGATCTCGGCATCCTCGAAACCGGTCAGCCCAAGGTCGTACCCGGCCTCGGACAGCTCGGCCAGTTCCAGCGCCAGTAGTTCCCCGTTCCATCCCGCATCGAGCGCCAGCCGGTTGTCGGAGATGACGTAGGCGCGCTTCTGCGTCGGCGACAAGTGCGCCAGTTCGATGACCGGCACCTGATCCAGTCCCAGCTTGCGCGCGGCAGCCAAACGGCCGTGGCCCGCGATGATGCCGTTGTCGCCGTCCACCAGCACCGGGTTCGTCCAGCCGTACTCGACAATGCTGGCCGCGATCTTGGCCACCTGCTCGTCGGTGTGCGTGCGCGGGTTGCGGGCGTAGGGAATCAGCGCCTCGACCTTGCGGTACTCGACGTTGAGCGTGTTCAGAATCGGTTCCTCGAAAAAGGAAAACCCGCCGACGGAAAACCGCGGGCGGGCTCGTGATGGGTGCGGACTGGTGCGGGTGCAAACTGCAAACCCTGCAAACCTTGGTTTGCAGTCGGACGCTAGGCGAATGCCGCGCTCGCGCCCCCCGCATTGCGATTCGGGAAGGAAGGACCCCTTTTGCCTCGGGCCGCTCGCCGCGCCGTCACCGCTGTCCAGAAGATAGCTGAAATACTACCCCCGGATCGCCGAATCTGTTGCAGGGTCAAAAACCGCTCACTACCGCCGATGCCCGCGCATTGCCGACCGGGCGCGCCAAATCACGCCAAATCCCTACGCAGTGACGACGCCATTGAGCTGGTCGGCGACCGTCTGCAAGGCGCGCTGCCAGCGCCGCCAGGCCGTCGTGCGGTCGCAGGCGAAGCGGATGGTGATGTCGCGCCAGCCGTATCGCTTGGCGCGCATCCACACGAGGTGGCGCTGCTCGACCTCCAGCCACTGCACCCACTTCATCGTCTCCAGCATCCGCTCGATGGCGTCCGGCGTCGGAGGGAACGGTCGATAGACCGTCTCGTCGGCCGCGAAGGCTTCCCACTCCTTGCGCACGATGATCGGCCAGGTGTTGAAGTAGCCCTGCACACGCACGGGCGGCAGGCGTCGTCCGGTGCTGGCCGCCTCCTCGAAGCGCGCGGCCACGTCTTCGATTGTCCAAGCAGCATAACGGTCAGTCATGGCGTGCGCCTCCCTGTCCGTAGAGACGTTCGCCGATGCGCCGGACGAACTCGCGCTCGACGAAGTCCAAGCGTTCGTCGGCGGCGCTGACGACGAGGACGTGCTGGTCGCGCCAGCCGCGTTGCTTCATCGCTTCGAGGTCGGTGGTCTCGGGCTGGAGGCGGCCCAAGGGGCAGCGATAGGTGGGCGTCGGAATCTTCATCTCACGCCTCCTGTTCGAGATCGTGCTGTGCGATGGCCCAGTGCAGCAGCGCCAGTGCGTCGGCTTCGTTGTCGTCGCCCGGCGCGTGGCCGCGAGCGGTGACGGAGGCAATCACCTCGTCTTTGCCCGCGTTGCCTTTGCCGGTGGCGTGCTTCTTGATCGTGCCGACCGGCACGCCCTGGTATGGGATCTGGTGGTGCTCGCACCACGCGGTGAGCGTGGCGAGGAAGCCACCGTAGGCGTGCGCCGCGTCGGTCGAGACGTGGCGGCGCACCTCCTCGAAGTGCAGCGTGTCGATGCCGTCGGCCACGGCCTTTAGTTCCGTGAGCCAACGCTTGAAGCGCAGGAAGCGCATGCCGCCGCCTTCGAAGCGTTGCGGCCGAAAGCTCTCGCTGCCGCTGGTGATGTTGCCGTCGCTGCCGCGCAGCGCCCAGCCGGTGGTGGTGCCCAAGTCGAGGGAGAGGATAGTCGTGGTCATGGTTGCAGTCCTTGTTTCGGTTTGGACTGACGCATCCGGCGCAGCACAACGAAACTTTCCATGAGGCGTGCGCGCGCACGCGCGCGTAAGAGACTTACGTTGTGATGCGTCAAAAGCGTCAGTCGGTGTGTCGGCATGGCGGTCAGTCGTCGGCGTATGGGGTGTAGGCGGGCTTGGGCGGGTGCTTGAGGCCAATGCCACGGAAGCCGCGAACGCCCGCCGTGTTGCGCCACTTCTCGACGCCACGGGTGATGAGCAGATCGGAGAAACGGCGCTGCGAGCCGATGAACTCGCCAGCGGAATCGGCCCATTGCTTCCAGTCGCCGAACAGTTCGGCGGTCAGCGACTTCGCGTTGGCCTCGCGCACGCAGCGTTCGTCGAGCCAGCGGCCCAGCGCGTCCTCGGATTCGAAATACTCCTCGGTCGCCGACACCACGCTCGCAGGTGGTTTCAATCCTTCGCGTTGCCACACGAGGCATCCGGCCACTGCCCACGCCAGAATCCCGTCGCGCTCGGCGAGCAACTTGTCGGTCAAGTTGCCATCGCGCCGTTCGGGCGGGATCGTCACGGTGAAAGGGATCAGGTGCATCCGCCGCTTCATCGCCTCGTCGATGTTGCGAATGGCGGGCTTGTGGTTGCCGACGATCACTGGCTTGAACTGCGGCGTGTACTCGAAAAAGTCCTGCCGCATGAAGCGCGCGGAGATCTTGTCGCCGCCGGTGATGGCCTTGACCTTCGATTCGTTCAAGCGCCGCCCCTGTTCCGTTTCGATGGCCGTCACGAAGCGTGCGCCGCGAAGTCCGGCCAGATCGGTCGGATGGCGGTCGCCGCGCGCTTCGACGAAGGTGTCCATCGACGCGGTCGAGGCGTAGTCGCCGAGGATGGTGCTGACCACGTTGGCGAACACGCTCTTGCCGTTGGCACCGGTGCCATAGAGGAAGAACAGTGCGTGGGCGCTGGTCACGCCCGTCAGGCAGTAGCCGACCATCCGTTGCAGGTAGGCTTGCAGATCGGCATCGCCGCCGGTGATCTCGACGAGGAACTGCCGCCAGATCGGGCAGTCGCCACCCGGCGTGGCCGTGGTGATCTTGGTCATCCGGTCAGCGCGGTCGTGCGGACGCTGCCTACCGGTCTTGAGATCGACCACGCCGCCGGGCGTGTTGAGCAGCCACGGATCGGCGTCCCATTCGGAGGTGGTGGCCGCGTGCCTGCGATCCGCACGCGCCAGCCGTTCCACGCCGCCGACCGTGCCCGAGCTGGCCAGCTTGGCGGCGATCTTGGGGTTGTCCGCATGGACGGCGGCGTGACGGCAGACGCTGCGGATCAGGTCGGTGGCTGCCAGCGTGTCCTCGGTGCGCCAGCGATGCCCATCCCACACCAGCCAGCGGCCCCACGCGGCGACGTAGCGCCAGTCGCGGTGGTAGCGCCGGGTGAAGGCCAGCGCCAGCGCATCCTCCGTGCCCCACACCGATTCGTCGCTGCTAACCACCGGCTCGGCGTCGTCGGCGACGTCGTGCATCTGGAGACGCGGGCCGTGGGTGAGGAAGGCCGTGACGTCGAAGCCCTCGATCACGGCGTCCGCCGCGTCCCAGCCGTCCGCCGCTTCCTCGGGCGGGTACAGGATGTGGCAGGTCTTCGCGCCGGCCGACAGGATGGCCTGCGCCGCCTGCGTCGCGTACTCCCAGCCCGGTTTGTCACGGTCGGGCCAGATCAGCACGGCCTTGCCCGCCAGCGGTGACCAGTCGGTTTTCTCGACCGGCGCGTTGGCCCCGTGCATCGCCGTGGTCGCGACGATGCCTGCGTTGATCAGCGCCTGCGCGCATTTCTCGCCCTCGACCAGCACCACCAGCGATGCGCTGATCATTCCCGGCTGGTTGTAGAGCGGGCGCGGATCGGGCGGAGCCATCTTGCGACGGCGCGCGTCCCACGGGCGGAACTCCTTCTTGCGGCCGGGCGGGTCGTAGCGGTAGACGACCGCGATCAGCTTGCCGGAGGCATCGAGGTAGTCCCACTTCGCAGTGGCCGGGCCGAGGTCGTCGACGGGTGCTTCCTTCTTGCTCTTGCGCGTTGGTGCCGCCGGAGCGCGCCCGAGCAGTTCGGTCGCCGCGTCGAGCACGCGCGGGAAATCGGCGTGGGCATCGAGACGCAAGTGCGCGGCGATCAGCGTGAAGATGTCGCCGCCGTCACCGGTGGCGCGATCCGTCCACAGGCCCGCCTTGTCGCCGTCGAGCACGATCTCCAGGCTGTCGCCCGGGCTGCCGAGGACGTCGCCGACGAGGAACTTGCCACCGCGCTTCTTGCCCGCGGGGAACAGCGCGGCCAGCACTGAATCCAGCCGCGCGCGCAGTTCGGCGCGGATCGCTTCGCGCTCGGTGTCGAGGTCACGAGGAGCGGGCCGAGCGGTGGGCTCGGGCGCGTCGTTGAAATCAAGCATCCTCTGCCTCCTCGCCGGGCACCTGCTGCGCGACCATCCACGCTTCCAGTTCGTTGGGCTTGAAGCGCACGAGCTTGCCGACGCGGTAGTGCGGAATGCGCCGCCGCTGGCGTTCCTTGGCTTGGGAGAGCCAGTACGACGGCAGATTGAAGATCAGCGCCGCCTGACGCACGTCGATCAGTTGTTCGCCGAGCAATTGGCTCAAAGATGTGTGGTTCATGTCGGCGTCCTCCAGCAGCGGTCTTGCCACGCGCACATATGGCATTCGAAATGGGTGGGATCGTTGAAACCGCGTGGCAGCAGTTCGCCGGCCTCGGTCGCGGTGATGACCTTGACCGCACGGTCGGTCATGCGCTGTGCGAGCGCGGCGTCGAAGGGCGCCAACTCGACGTAGATCTCCATCGAGTCGGCGTTGATCGCGGTGAACAGCGCCGGGTGTTCATGCAGTTGCAGGTGAGCCTGATACAGCGCGACCTGCGCCGCGTACACCGGCTTGGCGACCACGAGGCCTTTCGCCTCCAGCTCGCGCCACGACTTCGCGCTTAAGGCTTTGTTCTCCCACAGCGCGGGGTAGCGGAAGCCCTCCGGCCCGCCGACGATCACGCCATCGACGTGTCCGCGCAGCCGACCGTGCGCGTCGGAGAAGCCGAACTGCCCACCGTCGGGCTTGCGCGTGCGCAGGTCGAAACCCGCGTCGCGCAGCCACGCCACCATGCAGTCCTCCATGACGTGGCCACGCTCGAAGATGCGCAGCATCCGGCCGCAGGTCGCGCGCCCATGATCGACCGGAGCCTTAGCGTACTCGAACTGCACGGCGCGCTCGCACGCCGCGCCCAGACGCGACGCGCCGAGGTAGTCGCGGGCGGGCTGCTGCGCGCGGACGCGCTGCATTCCGGCATCGACCAGTGCCGTGACCTGGCCCGAGAGGCTGGACGAAGAGTTGAAGTCCATCATGGCTTCCTCCCTTTCGGTTCTTCCCAGGGAAGGTCGTCCTCCAGATCGGCGAACGGATTCGCCAGCGGATCGGATGTCGGGGCCATGCCGCGCACGGGCGGGAACTTGGTTGCCTCGTGGTGCTCGACCATCGCTTCCGTGTAGCAGGTGACGATGGCGTCGATGACGCGCATCGCCTCGGCTTCGGCATACTCGCCAAGCGGTTTCTTGAAACCGATCTCACCCGCCGCCTCGCCGAAGGCCTTCAGGCACTTCTTCATTGCGGCCAGTTCGACATCAGACGGATCGATCATGGCGACCTCCGATTTGTCGATGCGTCCTTCCTTCACGCGCGTCCAGTTGCCGTAGAGCATGTGAAAGGCGTCCTGGCAGCGGCGCGAGCAGAACACCCAGTCGATGGGGTAGCGGCGCGGATCGGCGGTCTTGAATCGGCCATCGAAATGGCCGTAGCCGCGCGCCTGTCGTTTGCAGATCCAGCATTTCATCGGCCTCCCTCACTGCGCCCAGGCGGGCTTGCCGGTCACCGGCGCGCGCTGCGGCGCGGCGGGTGCGGCATACGGTGCCGATGCGCTCACGGTGGCCGGGGCGCCCGAGGTGCCACCGCCGGTCTTGGTCTTGGACGGCACGCCCATGAGCTTGGCGTACTCGGGATGGTCGGGTTCGACCGCGAGCTTAATGACGTTGCGGTCTTGGCCCTTGGCGTCCTTCTCGATGTCCACGCGGGCGAGGAATTCGAGGCCATCCAGTTCGTGGAAGCCCTGGATGCGGCGCGCGGAGGCGGCCTGCGGGCTGTTGTCCTGCGGATGGACGTTGCGGGCGCTGTTGAGCGCGGCACGGATGAAGCTGCGCCCCATCTGGCCCCAGGTCGGCCCCTTCTTGGAGTGCAGGCCGATGTTGCTCCACATCTTGCGCTTGGCATGGTCGCCAGCGGTGACCACGAATTCAGCAGCGAGATAGATGGAGCCGGTCTCGAAAGACTCGGTGGCGTAGCCGCCGCCCCAGCCTTGATCGGGATCGTCGTAGCCACCGGGCTTGATGGTCATGCGCACCGGGACGACGGTGCCCTTGGGGATCAGGTCGAAGCCGGATTGCTGGGCGTCGGCGTCGTTGAAGTCATTCCATGCGGTCATTGCGATTACTCCTGAGATTCGATGTGTGCGGGGGTGGCGGCGCTGACGGGCGATGCGCCCGCGCACTTGGCGATCAGCGCGCCGAGATGCGGCGGCTCCAGCAGGTCGAGGCGACCGCTGCGGTCTTTGGCCGGGAAGCCGTAGGGATTGACGGTATGCGTGACGAAGGCGCGGTAGGCACTGCCGTCGTCGGCCTTGATCTCGGCCAGCGTCACGACCTCATCGACGATGCCGGGCAGTTCCAGACTGGTCTTGCTGCCTTCGATCTGCGGCACGAACACCTTGCGGTTGTAGTCGTCGAGCCGCTCGTCGAGGATGGCCACGAACACCACGTTCTTGCCCCGGGCGTGCTGCAGGTGGGTCAAGGCGCTGACCATCTCCTGGCCGAGCAGCCCGTAGGCCGCACGCAGATCGGGCTTGCCGGAGCGGTCGCTGACCGCGCCCGGCTGGGTCTTGCACCACGCGAAGCACTGGCGGGACAGCTGCGTGATCGAGTCGAGGAAGAAGGTCTGGTAACGGTCGAGCTGCGTCGGATCGCCGAACTTCTCGACGACGTGGTCGTAGTGCGCCTGCGAGAACGCACTCTCCGGCGGCAGCGACTTGTCCGGGCCCGCGAGGAACACGAAGAAGTCACGAGACTCCGGCCACGATGCCGGGCGGATGGTGTCGCCCGGCCAGTCGGCCACGGCAAGATCGCCCGCCTCGATGTCGAGGAACAAGGTGGTAGCCGGATCGAGGTCTTTGAGCCGGGTAGTCTTGCCGATGCCGGACTTGCCCAGTATCAATAGCTTCACGCCCTTGCGCTCGGCCATGCGCTGTTGCGCCGAAATGATCGGGAGGGACATCACGCCACCTCCTTCAACTGCTCGGCGACCGCCGGATTCCAGAGGATCTGGTAGCCGCTATGGCCGTTGCGTGAGTACGGCATGGCCTCGGCCCACGCTTCACCGGCTTCGGTCAGTTCCCATTCGTCGCGGTCGTTGCGGAACTGGAAGCCGCGCGATGCCAGCAACTGGTTCGTGGCCTTGGCCGAACGGTTGAGCAGCTTGCCAAGCTGGGTGGCATTGAGCGAGCAGATCGGTTCGTTGGCGGCAGCGCTTTTGGCTGGAAGGGCGCGGCGCAGCACCTCGGTGGTGAGGCCCGTGTTCTCCTGAATGCAGGTCAGCGTAGCCGCCATCGCGATGCCGGTCTTGACACCCGGCACCTTGGCGACTGCCTCTCCGATCAGCAGGATCGCGCTCACGCGGTCGTGGGTCGGCGCGGGCAAGGAAGCCAGGGCGCCGGGGGCGGAGTACGCGCCGGTCTTGCGGATCGCGGGCAGCACCTCGCCGGTCACCCAGCGTTTGAAGCGTTTCGCGGCGTCCTTGGTGCTGCCGAGGATCAGGGCGTAGAGGCCCGATTCGTTGACGTGGTTGGCGCGCTGCATGCGCCCGAGGTTGTCGATGACCTCCAATTTCTGGAGGTCATCGACATCGACGTGCGACTTGATCGCCTGAGACGGATTGCCCATCTCCAACGCATCGCAGACGTCGTTGGCGTTGAACCACGGCAGGCCAGCATCGTCGACCTGGACGCGCACGGCGTGCGCTTCGAACTGGAAGGGAATGATCGCGCTCATGATCAGTGCTCCGAATCGAGGGAAAGGGTGAAAGCCGGCTTGCCGGAATCCACGGTGCGCGCGGCTGCAAACTGCTGCTGCAGCGCGGGAGGCCAGTTCGTGTAGCGGGATTCGGAGACGGACAACTTGATGTCGAGGTAGCCCTCGACCTTCTCGCCTGAGGCGACGATGCGCTCGGCGATTTCTGCCAGTTGCTTCTGATCCCAACTGACCTTCTTGGGCAGATCGAACTTGATGCGCAGCTGGCCGTCGTCGAGGTGCACGGTGCCGAAGTCGCGGCCGGATTCGCGCAGTGCCGTGCGGGCCTGTTCGCCGTAGGCGGCATCGAGCGCCGCGTCGAACTTGGTGCGGGCCTTCTTGAGCCAGTCGAGGGCCGCGTCGAGGTTCTTGTCGATCTCGGCCTTCTGCACGGCGGGCAACGCGGCCAGTTGGCCGACGGACATTGCGGCGATGTCGGCGGGAAAGAGGGTGATGTCCTTCATGGCATCGCTCCTCAGACCGCCGCGCGCTCGGACGTCGAGTCGTGCAGCGCCTGGCGCTCGAACTCGATGACCGCGTCCACGGGATAGCCGACGCGCTTGGACAACTTCAGGTAGCGCGGGCCGCGACCTTCGCTGCGCCAGCGTTGCAGGGTCTTGGGGCTGACGCCCCACCGCTGGGCCAGTTCGTTTTCGTTGAGCACCCGGCGGTCGCCGGGCGAGAGGCTGTTGATCGCCTGCTGTGGCGACCGGGGGATAGTGCTGGTTGGTGTCTGCATGGAATGCTCCTGTGACGTTGTTGAGGAACAGGTGTCATTCCAAACTTCGGGTGGCGAACCTTTAAGGGACGCAATGGCGAACCAGGCGGGAACTTCGGGTTCGCCAATCCCTGCCCACAGGGCACAAAAAAGGCGAGCCGGTGGCTCGCCTCAAGGAAGGGAATCAGATCAAATGCGCGCGGCGGGCTACGCTTCGTGGAGCGAGTCGATGAGCGGGCAGCGCACACGGCCGCGTGTCGCCGAGCACCGCGCGACCAAGTCCGTGAGCGCGGCTTCGATGCGTTTGAGGTCGGCGATTCGGGCGCGGACGTCGTCGAGTTTCTTGCGCCCCTGCTCGCGTGCTTGTTGGCACTGTGTGCCGTCCTCGAGCTCGAGCAGAGCGGCCACTTCGTCGAGACTGAAGCCCAGTCGCTGCGCCGACTTGATAAAGCGGATGCGGCCAAGCTCATCGGCGCTGTAGCGGCGGATGCTGCCCAGGGGACGATCCGGTTCGGGCATCAACCCCTTGCGCTGGTAGAAGCGGATGGTTTCGACATTGACGCCGGCCGCGCGCGCCAGGGCGCCGATCGTCATCGGCTCGCGATCAGAAATATCGTTCATGGTCTTGACTCCGTACTTAAGTACGGAAGTAAGCTTACGCCATGAAACCAGATTCCCCAACCACGCGTGCCGACACAGGTAGCGGTCGAATGGCGCTGGCGACCGGGTTCGTCTCCGCGATCCTGGCCTCGACCTGTTGCCTCGGGCCGCTGGTGCTGATCACGCTGGGCTTCTCGGGGGCATGGATCGGCAACTTGACGGCGCTCGAACCCTACCGCCCGATCTTCATCGGCGCGGCCCTCGTCGCGTTGTTCCTCGCCGGGCGGCGCATCTGGGCGAGAGCCCCGGTTTGCGAACCCGGACAGGCCTGCGCGGTGCCGTCGGTGCGGTGCGGCTACAAGCTGCTGTTCGGGATCGTGGTCGCCCTGGTGATCGTGGCGCTCGGCTTTCCGCTGGTCGCGCCCTGGTTCTATTGAGGAACGGAGGTCGTCATGAAGAAACTGCTGGCATGGGCCTGCCTCGCGCTCGCGCTCGCACTGAGCGGGCCAGCGATGGCGGCCCCCAAGACCGTCACGCTGTCGGTGCCGGGCATGAACTGCGCCGCCTGTCCCATCACGGTCAAGAAGGCGTTGAGCAAGGTGCCGGGCGTGGCGAAGACGGAGGTGAACCTCAACAAGCGCGAGGCGACGGTGACCTTCGACGACGCGAGGGCCAACGTCGAGGCGCTGATGCGGGCCACCCAGGACGCGGGCTACCCCTCGACGGTGGTCGGGAGCGCGGAGTGAACGCCCTCGTGCTGGAATCGACATTGCGCTGTCCGGCGTGCGGGCACGCGAAGACCGAGGTCATGCCCACCGACGCCTGCCAGTGGTTCTATGAGTGCGAGGACTGCCACACCGTGCTCAAGCCCAAGCACGGCGATTGCTGCGTCTATTGCTCCTATGGCACCGTGCCTTGCCCGCCCGTTCAAGAGCGTGGCAAGGCGGGCTGTTGCGCCGGCTGAACGTCAGCTTTCGGGAGCCGAGAACCCCAGAACCTTGCGCTGCTCCGCCCAGTCGCGGGGCAGCAGGGCCTGGCGGCCGCGCAGCGTGTGCAGATTCAGATGCCGGGGCTGGCGGCCCTCGAAGATCGCCTCGACGATGTCCGGGGCCAGCATGGTCATGCGCAGCACCTCGGCCGCCCAACCTGGCTCCAGTTTCAGCGCGCGCGCCAGGTCGGCGGTCGTCGGATAGACGCCTTCGTCGATCAGCCGCTTCCAGTAGAACGCCTTGCCGAGCGTCTTGATCATCGGCACGTCGAAGCCACCCGTCGCAGTGGCGGCATCGGGCGCGGGCGGGATCAGCAGCTTGCGGTTCTGGCGGCGCTTGATCGTTAGCGGCACCAACGTGACGCGCTGGCCATCGCTGACGTAGCTGCGGGCATCGGTTCCGACCTCGACGCGGATGGCGCGCTTGCGCGGGTTCGTCGTGGTGCTCATGCCAGTGTTTCCTCGGCCTGTGCGCTGGATTCCTCGACCAGCGGATGCGCGCCGATGTCGGCACCGAAGCCGATCCAGCCGTCCTCGCGCCAGACGATGTCCAGCCCGTGCCCGTGCAGTTGCACCCGCTCGATCAGCAGCCGCGTGATGCGCTGCTGCTCGGCGGGGAACAACTGCGCCCACACGTCGCCGATGCGCTGCATCGCCACCACGACCTGCGCTTCATCCAGCGTGCTCCCTGCGGGATGCTGCTGGCAGGCGCGCCAGACCGCGATCAGCATCTGCGGAGCCGACAGTGCCGCGTGGATTTGCGCCAGCACCGCGTTCTCGATTTCGGCGGCGGGCAGATGACCCACGTCCGACGCACCGGGCGACAGACTCGCGCCCGCATTGCGCCGCTTGTGCAGGTACGGGACGTAGTAGCGGTACTGCCGTCCGTTCTTCTTCTTGACGAAGGAGTGCAGCATGCGCTGCCCGTCGGGCGCGAACAGCAGGCCCGCCAGCAGCGCCGGATGCTTGGCGGCGTGCTCGCGCGGCGCTTGCTTGCGCCGTTCGATGAAGGCATGCGCCGCGTCCCACAGACCTTGCGACACGATGGCTTCGTGCTGGGCGGGATACCAGGTGCCGTGATCGCGGATTTCCCCCAGGTAGATGCGGTTGCGCAGCATCGCGAAGAGGTACTGCTGGTCGATGGTTCGGCCCGAGCGTTCGCGCCCGGCCTGCGTCACCCAGGCCTTGGTGGTATGGCCTTCGATGTCCAATTCGCGCACCAGCCGCGCCGCCGAGCCATGCTCGGCGTAGCGCCGGAAGATGTCGCGCACCAGCGCCGCTTCGCGTTCGTTGACGACGAGCATGCGCTTGACCACGTCGTAGCCCAGGGGTGGCACCCCGCCCATCCACATGCCCTTGGCCTTGCTGGCGGCGATCTTGTCGCGGATGCGCTCGCCGGTCACCTCGCGCTCGAATTGCGCGAAGGACAGCAGGATGTTGAGCGTCAGCCGCCCCATCGAGGTCGTAGTGTTGAACTGCTGGGTGACCGAGACGAAGGACACGCCGTTGCGGTCGAACACCTCGACCAGCTTGGCGAAGTCCGGCAGGCTGCGGGTGAGCCGGTCGATCTTGTAGACGACGACGGTGTCGATCTTGCCGGCCTCGATGTCGGCCATCAGGCGGCGCAAGGCGGGACGATCCATGTTGCCGCCGGAGTAGCCGCCGTCGTCATAGCCGTCGCCGACGGCGATCCAGCCTTCGTGTCGTTGACTGGCGATGAAGGCGAGGCCGGCGTCGCGCTGCGCTTCGAGACTGTTGTATTCCTGATCCAGCCCTTCGTCGGTGGATTTGCGGGTGTAGACGGCGCAACGCTTCTTCGGCGTGACCGGCGGCAGCGAGTTGGCGCGCGGCGAACTCATGCCGTCACCTTTTTCGATGCGGGCGATTTGAGGCCGAAGAACACCGGGCCGGACCAGTGGCTGCCGGTGATGTGGCCCGCAATCGCGGACAGGCTCTTGAAGCGTCGCCCCTGATATTCGAAGTCGTTCGAGCCGCGCACCAGCACGCGATGCTCGACGTCGTCGTAGATGCGCGTGAGGATGGTTCCAGGCAGCAAGCGCTGGCTGTCGCCGCGCAGTTGCTTGGGCAGGATGCCGGTTTCGCCGACTTCCTCGAGCTTCTTGCGCAGCGACGGCTTCAGGCCGCCGAAGGCGCGCTCCTGAATCCGGTAGGCCAGTCGGCTCTCCAGCCAGCCGCGATGGTGGTGACTGGGCCGTTCGTCAAAATGCTCGTCCCACAGTTTCCAGAGATCATCCATCGAGAGATGGGGAAGACCGGCGACTTGGGCGGCGACGGAGGTGGTGGTGGATGGTGCGTGTGCTGTCATGGGCGAACTCCGTGGTGGTGATCGGGGTTCGCATTCACGCGCTGTTGGCCGGGGAAGCCAAGGCGAACGCACTCGCTGTTTTCGGTGGTGTCGCGTGACGGACGCGCGCGCAGGCGCAGTAACGCGGCGGCCAGCAGGTCGGCGATTTCCTGATGCCCGTGCCGTGGCCGGTCAGGTGATGTGCAAATGGAGATAGGTTCAATTTCTGTCATGGCAAGCGTTCCGATGGAAAACGCTGCTCATGCTAGAAACCAAGGGTACTTCGCGTAACGTGTTTTGGGGGAAATGAGGGATGAATGCAGAGCAGGATGCTGCGGCTGTCATCCCATCAGTCAGATCGAAGGCCTCTACCTACCAGCTTAATTCCGGAAGTGACCCGGCTCAGTGCCAGCTAAGTCTGGGGCCGCATCTTCTCCATCGTGCAAATTCCTGCACTTTTCTGGAGAAGCATCATGTACCGCTACACCAAACTTTCCCTTCTGGCCATCGCCATTGCCACGACCGGTGCGGTCGCCTATGCCGCCAAGGGCAGGATGGAAAACGACGCCCTGGCGATCACCCAGGCCAAAATTCCGCTCACCCAGGCCGTCACCGTTGCCGAGCAGCACGCCAACGGCAAGGCGTCGCGCGCCGAGTACGAAAACTCGAAGCAAGGCTGGGTCTATGACGTGGAAGTCGTCAGCGGGGCCAAGGTCTTCGATGTCCGGGTCGATGCCGACAAGGGCACCGTCATCTCGTCTGCCGAGGACAAGGCGGATCACGATGACGACCACGACAAGCAAGACTGACCGCCTGCCAGTGTGGCCGGATCGCGCGTGACGCCGTGATCCGGCCCGGAGACGTCATGGAACACCTCAACCAAACATTCTTCCTGTGGCTCAACGCACCCGAACACCCGAACGCTCTGCTCGTGACGCTGGCCACCTTCTTTGCGGAATGGCTCATCTGGGCTGTCCCGATCCTGATCGGCATCGGCTGGCTGCGCGGCAATGAGAACACCCGCAAAGCGCTGTTGGTCGCTACCGCGTCCGGCCTGCTTGGGCTGCTGACCAACCAGGTCATCGGCCTGGCTTGGTCGCATCCCCGGCCTTTCATGATCGGTCTGGGGCATACGCTGATTCCCCATGTTGCCGACTCGTCATTCCCCAGCGATCACCTGACGCTGTGGTGGTCGGTTGCCTTCAGCTTTCTGCTACAGCGAGGACTGCGAAGGGCTGGCGTCGCTTTGGCGCTGTTTGGCCTCCCCATCGCCTGGTCGCGCATCTACCTGAGGGTTCACTTCCCGCTCGACATGCTTGGTGCCATTGCGGTCGCAGCGTTCAGTGCCGTGCTGACGTTGCACGAAGCACGCTGGTATCTGGGGCCAATCTACCGATTGGCGACCCGTATCCATTGCTTGTTGTTCGGTAGGCTGATCACGTTGGGATGGGTGCGCGAGTGAGCCTATGGATGGGCTAAGTCTGCCTGGTCAGACTGGCGGCAATCCCTTTCACCCCGGCAGGAGAACACCATGAACAATTTGCCCACGGTCAGAGCAAGCGACTGGCTCAACAAAGTCCCTGAAGTAACGCTGTCGTTCTGGATCATCAAGATCATGTCCACGACGGTGGGCGAGACAGGGGCCGACTTCCTGGCGGTCAACGCGGGCTTTGGCCAGGGCTTGACGCGCACCGTCATGGCCGCCTTGCTGGCAGTCGCCCTGTTCATGCAGCTGCGTACCCGCCGCTACACCCCTTGGATTTACTGGCTAACAGTCGTGTTGGTCAGCGTGGTCGGTACCCAGATCACTGACCTGTTGACCGATGGCCTGGGCGTCAGCCTCTATATCAGCACCTCGGTGTTCGCCGTGGCACTCGCTGCGATCTTCTTCGTCTGGTATCGGGTTGAACGTACCTTGTCCATCCACGACATCGTGACGCGCAGCCGGGAGCTGTTCTATTGGTCCGCCATCCTCTGCACGTTTGCGCTGGGCACTGCTGCTGGCGATCTGGCGACTGAGGCGTTGGGCCTAGGCTTTACCTGGGGCGCGGTCGCCTTCGGTGCGCTGATCGGCATCACCTATGCCGCCTGGCGCATGGGTGGCAACGCCGTGCTGACCTTCTGGATCGGCTACATCCTGACTCGTCCCTTCGGCGCTGCGCTCGGCGACCTGCTGACGCAGGCCAAAACCTACGGGGGCCTGGGTATGGGTGCCATGTGGACGAGCGCCCTGTTCCTCTCAGTCATCGTCATGCTGGTCGGCGTTGCGCAATTCGGCATGAACGCAGGCCGTTCCGCGCAAGCCACCGAATAACCCCAGTTCCACTTCTCAAGGAGAAATCATGCCCATGCAGCACTCAATCGCTCGTCCTGTTGCCGCCGTCTCGGCCGCCTTGCTCTTGGCTCTGGCGTCCGGCTGCTCCAAACCTGCCGACCAAAGCGGCGCGAGCACCGCATCGGCACCGTCTACCAACGCCAGCACAGGTATCGCAGGCAAGGCCGTCTCCAAGCTGGGCGACCTGACCGCATTTCGCACCATCGCCGCCGACGTGGCCGCCATTGTAGATAAAGGCGATTTGCCCGCAGCCAAGACTCGCATCAAGGATTTGGAGGTGGCATGGGACGCAGCCGAGGCCGGGCTGAAACCGCGAGCCGCCGATGACTGGCACGTGCTCGACAAGGCCATCGACAAGGCGTTGGCAGCACTGCGCGCCGATACGCCGAACCAAGCCGACTGCAAGGCTGCGATGGGTGCCCTGCTGAAAACCTTCGACACGCTCGAAGGCAGGAGCTGAAGATGGACATTGCCAGATGGGTCCAAAGCTGGGGCCTGCCTGCCGTGGGCGTCGGCAGCTTTCTCGAAGGCGAGTCCGTACTGCTGGTCGCTGGCGCCGCCGCCGCGCGCGGCCATCTTTCGATCCAGGCGGTGATGGCCGTAGCGGCCGTGGCCAGCTTCATCGGGGACCAGTTGTTCTTTCTGATCGGTCGGCGCTACGGCACCGCCCTGCTGATGCGCTTTCCTGCGTTGCAGCCACGCGCCCAGCGGGTAACCGTGTTGCTAGAGTGTCATCACCTGCCGCTGATTCTGTCGATTCGCTTCCTCTACGGCCTGCGCGTCGCCGGGCCGATCGCGATCGGCATGAGCCGCGTGCCCTGGTCACGCTTTCTGGCGCTCAACTTCGTTGGCGCCGTGTGCTGGGCTGTGCTGATTGGCGGTCTCGGCTACAGCACGGGGCATGCACTGGCGTACGCACTGCAAAGCGTCGATGCCGATGAGCTCTGGGGGCTGGCGTTGCTGGCCGTGGCGATTTGCATCACCTGGCTGATTGCGCGACACAGCCCACGAGGGCCATCGGGTGGAAAGGGTGCCCATACCGATCTGACACACGCCTCAGCAGAACACGATATTTGGAGCAAAAATGAACACCAATGAATCGACGACCAACCTCCAGGATGCATTGACCAAAGTACCCGAGGTCACGCTCGGTTTCTGGCTGATCAAGATTGCCGCTACCACACTCGGCGAAACCGGCGGCGATGCCGTCTCGATGTCCATGAACCTGGGCTATCTGGTCGGCACTGGCATCTTCGCGGCGATCTTCCTGATAGCCGTCGTCGCGCAGATCAAGGCCAAAGGTTTCCATCCATTCCTGTACTGGACCACCATCATCGCCACCACCACGGTCGGTACGACGCTGGCCGATTTTGCGGATCGTTCGCTCGGAATCGGGTACGCTGGCGGTTCGACCTTGCTGCTGGCCTTGCTGCTCGGCTCGCTCTTCGTCTGGCATCGCACCCTCGGCTCCGTGTCGGTGAGCACCGTCAGCTCACCCAAGGCGGAAGCGTTCTACTGGCTGACGATCATGTTCTCGCAGACGCTGGGCACGGCGTTGGGTGACTGGACGGCGGATACGGCGGGCCTGGGCTACACGGGCGCGGCGGTCGTGTTCAGCGGGTTGCTCGCTTTGGTCGTGGCGGCCTACTACTGGACTAGCGTGTCCCGTACGCTGCTGTTCTGGGCGGCGTTCATCCTGACCCGCCCGTTGGGTGCCGTGGTCGGTGACTTTCTGGACAAGCCGTTGAGCGCGGGCGGTTTGGCGCTGAGCCGCTATTCGGCGTCGGCCGCGTTGCTGGCCTTCATGCTGACCGCGATCCTGCTATTCAAACAGCGGGCAGCCCGGACGGCGCATTGAACAAGGATTGAAAGGAGGGGGAATGCGGGTATTGCTGGTCGAAGACGATCCCATGATCGGTGACGCGATCCAGGGTGCATTGAGGGATGCCTCCTATGCCACCGACTGGGTGAAGGATGGACCAACCGCCCTCACGACACTGGGCTGCCAGCACTATGACCTGGTGCTGCTTGACTTGGGCCTGCCCGGCAAGGATGGGCTGGAGGTGCTGGCCAGCATCCGCGCCAAGGACAACCCGATTCCCCTGCTCATCATCACGGCGCGTGATGGCCTGGATGATCGTCTGCGCGGCTTGGACGGCGGGGCCGACGACTACGTGTCCAAGCCCTTTCAGATGGCGGAGCTGTTGGCCCGGATGCGTGCCGTTCTGCGGCGCAAGGGCGGCACCGCAGCGCCCGTTCTCAGCAATGGCGTGGTGTCGCTTGATCCAGCTACGAAAGAGGCCAGCGTCAATGGTGGTTCCTCGGTGCAACTATCCAACCGGGAATTCTCGCTGCTGCAAGCCTTGCTGGTTCGGCCCGGAGCCATCCTCTCGCGCAGTGAACTGGAGGATCGCATCTACGGCTGGGGGGAAGAGGTCGAAAGCAATGCCGTCGAATTTCTGATCCATGCGCTGCGACGCAAGCTGGGCAGCGAGGTCATCAAGAACGTCAGGGGGGTGGGATGGATGGTTTCAAAAGGCGCTTGAACGAATCGGTTCAGCTCAAGCTGTCCTTCACCCTGTCGCTGGCCATCCTCGTGGTGGCCATCGTGGCAGGTGTCTTCTCGTTCCTGTCCGCCTTCGACGAGGCCCACGAGCTACAGGACGATGTGCTGCGCCAGGTGGCGCAACTCATGGATCGGCAGCGCTTGTCACCGGCCCCGCCGACGACCGATGTCCACCCCAAAGATGTCGATGAAGAATCGCGCGTGATCGTCCAGCGCTTAGGCGAGGCCAATCCATCTGAGGCCAGCGTGGATGCAGGCGGCACGCTTTCTCTGCCGACGACACTGGCTGATGGGCTGCATACGCTGGAGGTCGGCGGCGAGACATTCCGTGTACTGGTCAAGACCACGGCTGCCGGTGAACGCATCGCCGTGGCGCAGGAAGCGGGCTTCCGCAATGAAATCGCCCGCGATGGAGCGCTGCGCTCAGTGATGCCCTTCCTGATCCTCGTGCCAGTGCTGCTGCTGATCGTCGCCGACCTGGTGCGCAAGATGTTCCGGCCCATTGCGGCACTTTCCAAGGAAATCGACCAGCGGGCAGAGCAGGAACTGCACCCCGTCGAAGACCGCCACCTTCCGGTCGAGGTGCGCCCATTCGCCGTGGCGATCAACCGGTTGCTCGCCCGCGTCGGCCAGTCGATGGACTCTCAGCGCCGCTTTGTGGCGGATGCCGCGCACGAGCTGCGCTCGCCGTTGACCGCCCTTTCGCTGCAAGCGGAACGACTGGCGGAGGCGGAAATGTCCGGCCTGGCGCGCGAACGACTGACGGTCTTGCGCCAAGGAATCGAGCGCGGCCGAAGCCTGTTGGATCAACTCCTGACCTTGGCCAAGGCGCAGTCGGCCACTGATACGCCGGAGTCGCCGGTATCCGTTCAAGGCATCTACCGCCGTGTGCTGGAAGACCTCATGCCGTTGGCCGAGGCCAGGCACATCGACATCGGGGTCGAAGGCACGCAAGACGCCGAAGTGTGGGCGAGCGAGCTGGACATGATCGCCCTGGTCAAGAATCTGGTCGATAACGCCATTCGCTACACGCCGGAGGGTGGCCGAGTTGATCTCTCGGCCGGTGTTGCAGAGGGGTGTGCCGTGCTGCGTATCCAGGACACTGGGCCAGGCATTCCGTTGGCTGAACGGCACCGGGTTTTTGATCCCTTCTACCGCACGCTGGGCAGCGAGCAGATCGGTTCGGGCCTGGGGCTATCCATCGTCCAAGCAATTGCCCATCGCATTGGTGCAGAAATCCGCCTCGACTTCGTGGACGAAACTCAGACCGGCTTAAGTGTTGCCGTTATCGTTCCCATGAGGTAACGACTTGAGAAACATGGAGAGGAGCGAAATGGTTACTTCAACTGGCTGGTTCTATTGGGCGCTGCTATCGGCTGTGTTTGCCGCGCTGACGGCTATTTTTGCCAAGGTGGGTATTCAGGGAGTTGATTCCGATCTGGCCACCTTGATCCGAACGGCCATCATTATCGTCGTGCTGTCGGCGTTTGTCGCCTACACGGGAAAATGGGCCAACCCGTTGGAGCTGCCACCCAAGACATGGCTTTTCCTCGGGCTTTCGGGCTTGGCAACAGGGGCATCGTGGGTCTGCTATTTCCGCGCGCTTAAGATCGGCGATGCATCTAAGGTTGCACCAGTGGATAAACTCAGTCTTGTCCTGGTGGCGGTGTTTGCTTTCACATTTCTGGGTGAACGCCCGTCGCTCCGCGAGTGGTCCGGTATCGCGATGGTTGCTGGCGGAGTTTTACTGTTGGCTTTTAAGCGATAGTCTTCCCGATATCAACGGCACCACAGCACCGCAGATCCAAATTGTCCGGCTGAGTCACTTTTGGTTTCGTACGTAGTGCTTCCTATTGAAGCGGGGGAGGTCGACTATGCGAGTTTGTGATTTACCGGTAGCGGGCCGAATAAACCCGGCCCGCTACCGTACCGGCAATTGCCCGTTCGAGACGAACTGATCAAGGCTGTCAAAACTCTCGCCGTCCCGCCAAGACCGATCCCAAGGGCGCGGCTCGGCGCTTTCGAGCAGCAGCAAGGTGAGGACGCGATCACGGGCACCGTAGCTGTGCTTGAACTCGCGCAGCTTCATATGCTGCGCCTCCTCCGGACACCAGATCGCGGCGGAAATCTCCGTGCCGTTCCACTCTTGATCGACGCTGGCGTCGGCGGCCAGCGTGCCCGGTAGTGGTTCCTGCGGATCGGCGTTGCGACGGATGCGCGCCCGCGTCCTGATGGCGCTGCTGCTGCGCCATTCGTACTTCACGTAGCCGTTGTCCCAGTAGACCAGGATCGCGCGCTGCGTGGTGAACTTGATGAAGCGGATGCACAGCGCCTCGAACGAAACCTGAAACCGCTTGGCGATGGCGCTGAGGACGTGCAGGTCGATGCGCTGGCTCGAAATCCAGTCGCGCAGCAGATCGCCGGGCATCAGCAGGTTGCTGGCAAAGTCGTCGGCTTCGCGTTCGATGGCGCGGATGGTGTCGACGCCGGAGTAGACGCTTTCCTTGTCGCAGTTGAAGCTCTGCTGCTGACCGCGATGGAGGATGAAGTGGCCCAACTCATGGGCGATGGTGAAGCGTCGGCGTTCAGAGCTGGCCTTGCCGTTGTAGAAGATGCCCCACTCGGCCGCGTCCTTCGGGTTGCGCACCAGCATGCCTTCGCAGCTGTCGACATCGAGCACCATCGGCGCCTTGATCTCCCGCACGCCCGTGCCGTAGGGCGTGCTCGGCAGCATCTGCCGGACGATCTCCAAATCGATGGCGTCGGGCATGCCCGTGCTGTACCACGCCCGCAACCACTTCTGGACGGTGTTGGCGGCAATGGAGCCAGTGAGGGTCTGCGCTGCGCTCAATCCTCAGTCCCCGCCTTGGCCCTTGTCGGGGAACATGATCTTGAGGGCCTGCCGGTAGCGATCCTTCTCCTCGTCCGTCATCCCGGCGTACTCACGGAAGAAAGCCACGTCCTCGGGACTGGCTTCGGGTGCCTGCTGCATGGGCGTACCCATCACGTCCTCCATCGTCACGCCGAGCACCTGAGCGATCTTCTGAATCCGCTCGGCGGTGGGGCGCTGCCCCTCCTTCATTTCCAGCTCCCAGATGTAGGCCTTGGTGCAGCCGACCGCGTCGGCGACCTGTTGCAGGGTCAACTTCTTCGCCTCGCGCAAGCGCCGCAGGCGTGCTCCAAACGCCGAAGCCATGGCGATGCTCCTGTGGTCAGTCAATAAAAACGAGACTCACAGTATAGCCATGAGATACACAAAAGGTCTAGATGTGCCCCGTTGATTGACAAGCGGAAATCCACGGTTCAGAATCGCACCAGTATCTCGTAGCTTTACTTGTACGAGATGCGTGTTCAGTAACCCTGTCGCTGGCCCGTGCAGCCCGAACATCGGTCGCAGACCTCCGACGCCGATCCAGAAAGGACGAACAAGATGAAGAAAACCTTTGTCGACGTGATGCTCGAGCTGCCGGTGGACGCCACGCTGCGCGACTTCCTGACCTCGCATGGCCTGCCGGTGCCGGACGGGTTCGCGTGGGACGACACACCGGAGACCAGCCAGTTCCTGGTGGAGGCGGTCAAAGTCTGGCCGGACACGGACGCCCGCGACCGGATGGCCGCCAACCTCAATGCCAGTGTCCAGTTGGGCGACGCCGCGGGCAAGCAGGCGATGTTCGAGGCCGTGGTGGCGGACGGTGCCGCACTGGCCGGCCTGACGCTGTGCCGCAGCGACGTCCATCGCTCGTTCTGGCTGTACGTCAACCACCCGACGCTGTTCGAGCGCGCCTACGACTTCAGCTTCTGGGAGCATCACGGGCCGCAGACCCAGCAATACGATCTGGGCGTCAAGCGCCAGCCGAACGGTTCGGACACCAACCTGGCCGCACTGCGCCACGCCATCTCGGCGTTCTACAAGCGCGAGATGCAGTGCGGCGACAGCAGCGTGGCGCACTTGGTCGAGCGTAGCCCCGGCGTGTTCCTGCTGACCGTCCACGTCAAGGACATGGCCATGCTGAGGCTGGAGTTCGAGGGTTCGACCCTGAAGCGCCGCGTCGGCAATCCCAACATCCACATGGTGCTGGAGTACGCCAAGTCCACGGGCGTGGTGCGCACGCTGGTGCGCGGCGGCCAGAAATACCAGCAGATGCTGGTCGAGGCCTTCGCCGAGCATGTGCTGGGCGTCAAGGCGAACGCGCACCGGATCAAGTCGCCGACGCTGAATTTGTCGATGCTGCGCACCGGCTTCGACGTGCCGGAAGCGTTCGAGGACGGTTTCTCGATGGTGCAACTGAAGGCGCTCACGCTACTCAGTCCGGACGCCGCGCTGAAGATCGAATGCACCGCGATGCAGTCCAGCCAGCAACGCTCGGTGCATGAGCTGCTGAAGGAGAAACTGCCCGGCCCGCTGGAAGGCCAGTGGGCGGTGACGGCGGCACAAGTCAATCTCTACTATCCGCCCGAGCCGGGCCGCACGCGTGCCAAGGTGGTCACCATCGAAGTGACCAGCAAGGGGCGGCTGAACCTGCACAAGTTCGACGCCAAGATGCAGGCGCAGTTGGAAGGCTATCTGGTCGCGGTGGGCATCTTGCAGAAGGGCCAGACCCTGAGCGCGCAGGAGCTTCCGCCGGAAGCCGACGCGATCAGTTCCTCGTCGGCGTTCGAGGACTGATCGATGGCGGCTCATGATGCCTGGGCCTTGGTCTGCCGGCTGTTCGCGGGCGGCACGCCCGTGCTGCGCACCACGCTGTCGCCGCGCGAGGCCACGGCGCTGACCGTCCTCGGCAAGGCGGTCAAGCCGACGGTCGTGGATCAGTCCTTCGTGCTCTGCCCGCACTGTCAGCAGCATCGGGCGCAGGTCTGGGGCGATGGTCGCGGCGGGCGCATGTGCCGTTGCCCGGAGTGCGGGCCAGTCGCCGTCGAAGCGAACGATGGTGCGGCCGTGGCCTTGGACGAGGAATGGTTGCGCCAGAAGCTGCGCCTCGCGCTCGACATCGAAAGCCGGGACGGCATCGATGATCTGGGCGACGGCGTGTGGCGGCTCGGCGATGCTCGACGCTCGCCGGTGCTGCTCGCCCGCGATCTGGCGCGGGTGCAGCAAGAACCCGCGCTGTTGGATCGGGTGCGCGTGGCGGGCGGCGACATCCGGGTGGTCACGCCGAGGCCACGCACAACGCGCGGGTCGCCCTTCGGCCCGGGCGTGGAATGGCTGGCGCTGGAGGAACGCTTCACGTTCTACGGCGGCGGGATCGCACTCATCGGCACATCATTACCGTCCACGCAACCGACGGTCGCCGATCCGGCCACGCCGGTGAACGGGCCGTTCTCGGCGGACTTCAAATGGGCGACGCTGCCTGACATCAGCAGCACACCGATCCGATTCACCGACGGTCAGGCCAAGGTGTTCGAGGCGCTATGGTCGTTCAAGGGCGAGGCCACGACGGCGGAACGCATCATGCAGCGCGCGGGTCTGGACAGTGCCAAGCCGAGCGACCTGTTCAAGATCAAGTCGAAGGACAAGGGCAAGCCGGAACCTGCGGCGCAGCACGCCGCCTACGTTGCCCTCGTGGTCACGCAGCAACGCGCAGGGTTGTACTCGATGCCCTGCGCGGCGGGCGCGTTGGCGTGATGGACTGCTGCTCCACGTTCGCTGGACAACCGATGGCAATGGCATGCGCGCAAGTTTCCGGCGCACAAGGCCGCGTGCGTGTGCCACGGCGAAGAAGTTGGCGCAGGTTTCGAGAGAAGAGAGGGCGGAACAGGGGCGAACCGCGCGCGTCGCGGGCCCTTGTCCGCCGACCGTCGGCACACGCAGAACGGCCCGGAACCCCGCGTGGTTTGCGGGAAGCAGAAATGAAAACGCCCAACCGAGAACGGTTGGGCGCTGAATAGTGGTGGAGCGGAGGAGGATCGAACTCCCGACCTTCGCATTGCGAATGTAAAAATACATCTTGCAAAATCAATAGTTTCTAAAAGTTCCCCCGCTTTTATGGCACAATTTTGGCACACTGAACCCAAGATGACCTTTTCCCACGATGGCCGCCATCACCAAACGAGGCCCCTACCAGTGGCGCGCGCAGGTGCGACGACACGGCTACCCTGCGCAGAGTAAGACCTTCAATACAAAGGCCGAGGCGGAAGCTTGGGCCAAGATGATCGAATCCGAAATGGCACGCGGCATATGGGTCAGCCGCTGCGAAGCCGAAGCAACGACGCTTTACGAGGCGCTGAACCGGTATGAAGAAGAAATATCCCTCGCAAAGAAGGGATCAGCGCAGGAATCATCCGTCATCAAGACCTGCAAGGCGATTGACTTGGCGAAGCGGCCGCTAGCCACGATTCGGAGCGCTGACGTGGCGAAGCTTCGCGACGTGTGGCTGAAGGACTATAAGCCTGCCACGGTGCTGCGCCGGCTCGCTGTTCTGTCACATGTGTTCAATGTCGCCCGCAAGGAATGGGGCATGGAAAGCCTGTCGAACCCGGTTGAGCTAGTGCGGAAGCCGCAACCGAATAACGCGCGGACGCGGCGCATCGCCGCCAGCGGCGAACCTCCCACAGACTTCCCTGACGATGGCGATCTTGAATCAGGGCGGGGCGCGCAGGATGGTGAACTTGAACGGGTTATAGCGGCCAGCAACTCGGCGCTGCTGCCCGCCATCATCTGGCTAGCTGTCGAAACGGCCATGCGCCGGGGAGAAATTGTGTCACTGCAATGGGAGAACGTGGACCTCAAACGCCGAGTCGCACATCTGCCAGCGACGAAAAACGGTGAGGCGCGCGATGTACCGTTGTCGCCCCGGGCCATTGCCGTACTTCAAGCTCTGAAAGACAACTGCGACGACGCTAAAGATGCCCCCAGTTGCGAAAGGCTTGGCGGCGATGGAACGAGCGTATTCAAAATTCGGGGCGACGCTGTTACCAGGGCTTTCGAACGTGCTGTGGCGCGGGCGCGTAAGCTCTACCAGGAAGAGTGCAACGAGACCGGCCGAAGACCCGATGCGAAGTTTCTGACGGACCTACGGTTTCACGACCTGCGACACGAAGCCACTTCGAGGCTGGCATCGATCTTTCCGATGCACGAGCTGACGAAGATTACCGGCCATAAAGACCCGCGGATGCTAATGCGGTATTACCATCCTCGCGCAGAAGATTTGGCGAAGCGCCTCCTGTAGAGATCGACATTGACAGACCGTCTGAATTCCGATCAACGCCGACACCTCATGCAACAGGTGAAAGGCAAGAATACGCGGCCAGAGATGATTGTTCGCTCGCTGCTGCATCGCCTCGGCTATCGCTTTCGACTCCATCGGAAAGACCTGCCAGGAACGCCCGATGTGGTCTTCCCGAGCCGGCGCGTCGCGCTGTTTGTGCACGGCTGCTTCTGGCACGGCCATGGTTGCCGCATCGGTCAACTACCGAAGTCGCGCCTCGACTACTGGCAACCGAAAATTGCCACCAATCGCGACCGGGATGCTCGAAAGGAGGCTGCACTTGAGGCGACCGGCTGGCGTGTGGCCGTCGTCTGGCAATGTGAGCTGACCGATCTCGAAGGGCTGGCAACGCGCCTGAAGGACCTGCTCGACACGAAGTGAAAACTACGATCGACAAAGCGATCGTTTTCGCGTAAACTCCCAGCCAACGATTTGCAACCAAAAACAGGGACTTCACTTATGACTCGCCCAATCGGGATCGACCTTTTCGCAGGAGCCGGGGGGCTGAGCCTCGGCTTCGAACAAGCCGGTTTCGACATCGTGGCTGCGGTGGACATAGACCCCATTCACTCCGCCGCCCACAAGTTCAACTTCCCTACCTGCGCCACGATTTGCAAGAGTGTCGTTGATGTAACCGGCGACGAGCTGCGACAACGCGCTGGTATCGGCAAACGCGATATCGACGTTGTGGTCGGGGGAGCACCGTGCCAGGGCTTTTCGCTCATTGGCAAGCGAGCGCTCGACGACGCACGCAACCAGCTCGTACATCACTATGTCCGAGTCGTGCTGGAACTGAAGCCCAAATACTTCATCTTCGAAAACGTCAAAGGACTGACTGTCGGAAAACACCGAAAGTTTCTGCAAGAGATCATCGAAGCTTTCCAAGAGGGCGGCTACGATGTCGAAACGGACTACAAGGTTCTCAACGCCGCTGACTTCGGGGTACCTCAAGATAGGCGGAGACTGATTCTCATGGGGGCGCGCAAGGGCTTGCCCTTACCGACTTATCCGCAACCGACGGGCCACACGACCGTTGCCGAAGCGATTGGCGACATCCCGGATGCCGAGACGTTTCCCGAGCTGTGGGAGCGCGATTGGACAAAGGCGAAGTACGGCAAACCGTCGACCTATGCAGCGTACTTGCGCGGAAAAAAGGACGACCCCACCGACTTTAGTTATCGACGGCAATTCGATGCATCCCTGTTGACCGGATCCTTGCTGACGGAGCATACCGATCTGTCGAGAAGCCGCTTTGCAGCTACGGCCCCCGGCGACGTCGAACCGATCAGTCGTTTTAAGAAACTAGCTCTCGACGGTATTTGCAACACGCTGCGTGCAGGTACCGCCAGTGATCGCGGCGCGTTCACATCGCCGCGTCCGATCCATCCGACTGCGCCCCGTGTCATCACGGTGCGCGAAGCAGCGCGCTTGCACTCCTATCCCGATTGGTTTCGCTTCCATGCGACCAAGTGGCACGGCTTCAGGCAGATCGGTAACAGTGTGCCTCCAATGTTGGCACGTGCTGTCGGCGCGCAGGTCATGAAGGCGTTGAAAAAGAAGCCCGAAAAGCCTACCGAAATCCTGGCACTCGGCGATGAAAGCCTGATCGGAATTTCGATGAGCGATGCGGCCGCGATGTTCGGCGTATCTAGCACCGTAATCGCCCGGCGCCAGCGTCCTGTTGTACGCCACGAAGACGAAACGGAAGCGGTTGCCGCATGAACGATAAAGCCAAGGCTCCGACTCGTTATCACCAGCTCATCGAGAAAATTTTCTTCGATGGATACGTCGAAGGTACTACGGAGATTCCTTTTGAGCGTAAGGCACTGAAAGAAGCCGCGAACCAGCTTGGAATCGCCCTGCCCGACAATTTGGGAGACGTGATCTATGCGATGCGGTTTCGAGTCCCCATGCCGGCGAAAGTCATCGCCACACAGCCCAAAGGACGCGAATGGATTATCGAGTTGGTAGGACGTTCGAAGTACCGCTTCCGGCTAGCGTCCGCCAATCGGATCTTGCCTAACCCGAATCTCGCTGTTATCCGCATTCCCGACAACACGCCGGAAATCATCGCGGCCTACGCCCTCGACGATGAACAAGCTCTACTCGCGAAGGTGCGCTACAACCGGCTCATCGACATCTTTCTTGGTCTCACCACGTTCTCGCTACAGAACCATTTGCGCACGAGCGTCAAGGACATGGGGCAAATCGAGATCGACGAGCTTTATGTCGGTCTCGACAAGTACGGTTGTCACTATGTCATCCCTGTACAAGCCAAGGGTGGCAGCGACCAAATTTCGACGGTACAGACCGCGCAGGACACCGCTTGGTGCGCGCAAAAATATCCGGCGTTGCGATGCCGACCGATCTCTGCCCAATTCGTGAGTAGCGATCAAATTGCATTATTCGAGTTGAAAATAGAGGATGACGAGCTCAAAGTCGTCGAAGAACGACATTACAAGCTCGTGCCTGCGGGCGAACTCGATCACAACGAAATCGTTGCTTACCGTACATAGGTTGCGGCCGCAGTCCTTGCGTAACAGGTCGCTGTCTGACTAGTTCCGATATGTCGGCGTAGCGCGGACGGACACTTTTTTCAAGCGGAAGCCGTTAATAGACTACCAGTTCAGTGGACCACATTCGTCGGGGGGAGGGGTTGTGAAACTCGCCGCTGTAATTCTTGAAAATTTCCGTGGGTACGCTCAAAGCGTCCGAATCGAGATCGACGACCTGACAGCTTTCGTTGGTAAAAACGACGCTGGCAAGTCAACGATCCTCGAAGCACTCGAAATCTTCTTCAATGACGGCAAGCCCGAACGCGGCGATGCGTGTGTGTACGCCAATGGGACAACGATCCGCATCGGCTGTGCCTTCACGAACCTGCCTATCAAGATTGTTCTCGACGCTGCTGCCCCGACATCCCTCGCTGCTGAGCATCTGCTGAACGAAAAAGGCGAGCTGGAGATCACTAAGGAATGGGACTGTTCGGGTAAAACGCCGAAAGAAGCGGTTTTCGCGACAGCGCTACATCCGGTCAATGCCGACGCCGCCGATCTGCTCACGCTCAAAAACAGCGACCTCAAGTCCAGAATCAAAAAGCTCGGTATCGACGAGTCGACCGTGAACTTGGCGATAAATGGGAATATGCGCCAAGCGATCCGTGCTGCTTGTCAACCGTTAACGCTAGAACGCCGGCTGCTCCCGCTCGACAAGGAGGATGCCAAGAAGGTCTGGGATCAGCTCAAGCCGCAGCTTCCGATGTACGCGCTGTTCCGCTCTGACCGACCAAGCCAGGACGGTGACGAAGAGGTTCAAAGCCCGCTCAAATTTGCGATCACGCAAGCGCTTAAGGAAATGGCGGACGATCTGAAGAAGATCGAGGATGCGGTGAGACTTAGGGCGGAAGATGTCGCGAAGCGAACACTCGAAAAATTGAACGAGATGGACAGTCGCCTAGCGAGTGAGCTTAAGCCATTTTTCAAGGCCGATCCCAAATGGGATGTCTTCAAGTTTGGCCTTGTGGGGGACAACGACATTCCCATCAACAAGCGCGGGAGCGGCGTTCGCCGTCTTATCCTCCTGAACTTTTTCCGGGCCGAAGCGGAGAGGCGACGTACCGAGAAGGGCGCATTGAGCGTCATCTACGCCATCGAGGAGCCGGAGACGTCGCAACACCCCGACAACCAGCGCTTGCTCGTTCAAGCACTTAAGGAACTTGCCGTAGATGAGAACACGCAAGTTCTGGTCACGTCTCACACGCCCGGGCTAGCCGGGCTTTTGCCGAGCGATAGCCTGCGGTGCGTGCGCAAACAGGCCGACGGTACGGCTACCGTCGTTCATTGCACCGACGACGATTTGGCCACGATTGCAAACGAACTCGGCGTATTGCCTGATCGGCGGGTCCAAGCGCTGGTCTTCGTCGAAGGGACCAACGATATCGAATTCCTTGAGCGCATCAGTTCCATGCTGAAACCAAGCATGGCTGATGTCGTCGATTTCACCGGCGACAACCGAGTGGCGCTTGTCCCTCTCGGTGGAGGCTCGCTCAAGCAATGGGTTGCCAAGCACTATCTGCGAAACCTGAATCTTCCGGAAGTTCATATCTATGATCGTGACGATGCCGTGCCGCCGAAGTACCAAGCGGAGTGCGATACGGTAAACGCCCGTACCGACGGATCTTGGGCGGTCATAACGACGAAGCGCGAGCTCGAGAACTATTTGCACGCGGACGCCATCGCGGAAGGTATGAACGGTATCGTGGTCACCTACACGGACACCTGTGACGTTCCGCTAATCGTTGCCAAATCCGTTCACGAATCGTCTGGTAGCACGAAGCCATGGGCCGATGTCTTGGCTGACGCCAAGGAATTGGGTGATAAGGTCAATCGGGCCAAAAAGCGGCTCAACCGCGACGCTGCTGCAAAAATGACCCCCGCGAGACTTGCGGAGATCGACGCGGCCGGCGAGGTATCGGGCTGGCTTAAAAGGATTCACGGGATGCTCGTTTAACGAGCGGAAATCGCGGCATTACTGATCGACCGTGCTCACGCGCTACGCTTCTGCTCCTGGTTGAAAGCTCGGGGAGCCAAGCCGCAAATTCGACCTCCCTTATCGCACGCGAGCCCACGCCTAACCTTCTTTGGCCTTGCGCGCTAACGCTTGGGCTACCGTCTCGCCGGGACATAGGCCGAATAGTTCGCGGGCATTGTTCCTGGTGATGAACAGAGGAACGTCAAGGGTAGGGCCTTCGTCGTCCAGGAAGGTCGGCTCTGGCGCATCAGCCAAGTTGGCCAGGACGTTACCGCTTGCGATGGCATCTTGCTCGCTCAAGGCATTCTCCTTGAACGCACCGGTCGCGTTCCCCGCTTTGTCGCTTGGTTGGGTGGTGGCATTGAGGTTCGATTGTTTTTCGTCGCTGCTCATGGTCATGGGTGTCTTGGCTCAGTTGAAGATCGACGTTCATGGGTGCGTGATACGCAGCCACGGCCCAAGAACGTCCTTCAGGCTCTGCTGACAGAGGTCGATACTGATTTGGCTGCCATCCCCGAAAACGGACATGTAACCACCCGTGAACGAGAGCGACAATTTTTCGTGCCACTCCATATCGGTGGACGCTAGGCGGCGGCTACAACGATCACGGGTAAAGGAGACGGCTTCGTGGACGGTAACGGGTTGATATTGAAGCATCGGAGCGCTCCGGCTCAGTTCGAATACGATGCGCCGTGTCGCGGTAGTCGGGAAGAAGAATAATATTCTTATTATTCTTACCAGCGTTATGCGCTACGTGCTGGTCAAACGGCTTGCCCTGGCTCGAAGGTCATCCGGCGTGGCTCTCTGTAACGATATAAAGTCACGCTCGGCCATTGTCTCGTAGGTGCCTCGAAAGGGTAGGTAGAGATCCACAACCCATGATTCACCTTCTTTTCGCCCAGCATAAGGGTGAAGAACTTCGCCATCCGGACGCTTGCGATCAAATCGCAGAACTCCTTCGTGCGGGTACGGGTGTGCGCGCCGAGTCGCCATCATCCGTTCGACAACCTCGTGGGGAAAGCCCGGATGCTCGGAGTTATCTGCGGCGTGGACCGCCGCACGAATCGATTCCTCGACTGTAAGGTGACAACGTGAAATATCGTCTTCATCGAATACCTCTTCTTTGACGATATAGGGCGGGCCTTCATACCAGTGCGGATCGTCGTGGTCCAATCGGATCGCCAAGATGGTTCGGGCACCGACATCGGTACAACGCCACCACCCCGTGCAATCCATGAAGGTCAGGCCGATATAAAAGTCTGTGTGGTTCATGGAAGCTCCCTGCGCCGATAGCATGCTGCTCGCAGCTCAATGGTGCTGCAACGTTTGGCGTACAACGGCCATTGCCTCACTGAAATCTCGGTGCGTCGCCCGCCCTGTTTCGGCCTGGTAGAAGACGACCATGAACAGGTTCGCAACGGCCTCCGCCAGTGTCGATAGCTCCCGAGCGGTGCTCTGGTCCATGAAGTCCAAGGCCGCGAGTTGCATTGCCGCGTGATGGATAACTTGCCGTGCTTCGGTATCATGCGTGATTGCCATGCTTCACCTCTCAAGCAGGTGTTGTTACGTGGAAGTGCCGGCCGGTTGCCGCCGGCCGGTGCGCTTGTGCTGTCTAAGCCTCGTCCTCAGTTGGACGATGTTTGTTTACGAACGCAGCTACCTCGTCGTTCATATTGCCCCCGGCCATCGCGCTTTGCCGACCCGCACCGAGACTGTCGCCGGCGAAATTCGATTCAGTGTCCGTGCTGGCACCGCTCCTGCTCGAAATCGCCGACGCAATCTTGCTGCCCGTCGTCTGCGCCATTTGTTCCTTCGCGGCGTCCATCATGTTCGCGGCCTTGTCCTTGGCGACTGCGCTCGCGCCCTTGGCGAGATTCGCGCCCATGTCCGCCGCGAAGCGGCCGGCTGTGCTCATGGCAGACATGAAGCCGCCGCTGCCGCCGGACGTGCTACCGCTGCCAAAGCCGCCCAAGCCGCTGCCACTCGACGAGCCACTGCCCGACGAACTGTCGCCACTGTTCGAGAACATACCGCTGCCATCGGCCATGTTCTGCTGCGCTGACTGGAACGCCGCCTTGAGAGCCGATGCTCCACCGGCCGAGCTCGTCGCGCCGGCCATCGCAGTAGAACCGACAGACGCCGCCGCGCTCGCGGTCATGGCGGCAGCAGCCATCACCGAGCCAACCCCAACACCACCAATCGAACCAGCGCCACCAACACCAACAATGCCTGCGATCCTCGGCGGTATCTTGTTCGTGAGATACATCAACACGAATGCCGCTATAAGCATGATCGCCATTTCCTTGAGGTCGATTCCGGCTCTCATGCTGGCGTAGTACTCGTTGATGAACGTCTTGCCGATCCCGATGAGCAGCAGCATTACCATCATCTCGGCTCCGATCGCCAAGACATGCTTGTAGTAGCTGATCGCGATATCTGACGTCCAGCGCGCCCCACCAAAGCCAAGAAAAAACACCCCGCCGTAGATCATGATCCAGGCCGACACAAAGACCAGGAGCAGGTTCACGCCGACAATCGCAAGAACGATCATCACAACCAACGCCATGAGGAGACCTACCACGCTGTCCGTCGGCGACCAGACCGACGACTGATCGAGCGCCTTGGTAAAAATGTCATAGCCGATTTGCACGATGCCTCCTGGCGTAAAATCGGTTGACTGGCCGATGGCCTTCGCGCCGATCATCCACATCGACTTGACGATGGAATCGGCAATCGCAGGCCCGTTGGAGAGAATCCACCAGAAGAAGCCGAGCACAGTGAAAAAGCGAACGATTTCAGCCAGTGCCTCCTGAATGCCGCCGTTTTTCAACGCCAGCATCCCGAACGTCCACACCATGCTGATCAGCGCGAGGCCCCAAAACAACCACGATGCGTAGCTCACCATGACGCTGCCCCACGCGCTGGCAGCGGCCTGGTATTTCCCCATCACCGAATCGACTACGTTGGAATTCAGCGGTGCGGCTGCAACGGTTGCCGTATAGGCGATGGCCGTCGAGGCAACGGCAAGGCGCTTGAAGCCTTCGGAAAGCATCGTTTTCATAGCGCGGCTCCTCCTCATTGGTCTTTCTTTTGCGGTTGTGATGGCGTATCGCCCCACGTCCAGTTTTTCGGAGAGGAACTGACGATGTTGCTGCCGTCGCGCAGTTGCTTCGCGGCTGCCGCCTGCTGTGCCTCGATCCGAGCGCTCTTGTCCTCGCAACCTGTAAGAACTGTGATAAGGATGAGCAAGATGGTGAATTTCATCGCCAGTCTCCCTTATTCGAAGGTCCAGTTTTTCGGCGTCGAACTGGTGATGTTGCTGCCGTCACGAAGCTGCTGAGCCGCTGCTGCTTGCAAGGCTTCCTTGTCAGCCACGTTCTCGGCACGCGTCGCTTGCGCTGCTGCTTGGGCGGCCAACATGCCCCGGATTTGCAGGAGCTGGTTCGTCTGCGCGCTCGCGAGCTGGTTTGCCGCCGACAACGCTTCCATTTGCCCTTGCGCACTTGTCGCCTGCGATTGCAGCGACCGAAGATGCGCTGCGTCCGTGGTCAGCGTTTGTTGTTGCTGATCGACGGCCTTCAGGACGGCATCGTTGGCGCTCTTTTGCGCGGTCGAACCGTTAGCCTGCGCATCGAGCAGCGCCTGTCGTTGCGAGTTTGAGCAACCACTCGACGTGAAACACGGCGACGTGCGGTAGTAACTCACGTCCTGATATCTTGACAGGTAGGCGTCGAGACTACCGGCCTGATTCTTGTAGTAGCTCAACGTGTCCTGCGCTTGCAGCAGCTTGTTGATCGTCTGATTCGCCTGGTCCCACACCCAGGCGGCGGGCGCGAGCGTGTTTTGCAGCATGTTTTGATATTGCTGCAACTGCGTCTGATACTGCTGAATCTGCTTTTCGACAGCCGCGACGTTCTGCATCGCACTGACCGTTGTTTGCACAACGTTCGTAGCATCGATCACGGGGATGCCGGCGTGCGCCGGGACGTTGAGTGCCGCTGCGATTGCGACAATCAATACCATCTTGACGGAACCTTTTTCTCTACGCATCTTGCTTCTCCTTCGATTAATTAGAGGCCACCTCATAAGCTGAACATAGGGGGCCACGAGTCAGCCCGCTTTAGCGGCTAAAAAGCTCACGCACGCACTATCCGCGTCATGACCGCCCGCAATTCGTCCTGTGTGGCCTCAATCTTCGTCAGCAGGACGCGGATGGTTGCCGGCGTAAACCCGGCCGTCCGCGCATCGTTCGTCAGCCAGAGCTTCAGCAGGCCACCGAGGCGCCCCAGGTCGCCATTGACTCGGGCCAAGTCTTGAACGCGGGCGAGATCGAGAATGCCTCGGATCTCCTAGCCCACTCCCACGTTCCGCAAGTAGGCAGCGACACTCAAGCCGGCCGCCGCCGCATTGCGCTTTATTGCCGCTTCTTCGTCCGGCAAGACGGGCGCACGAAGGTGGCGGCCATGCTTGCGCGTCATCGTCTTTGTCTCGGCGTCCATTACTCATCCAATCCGGCCTACGCCGGCATTAAGCGGCGGTAGCCGCTGGCCTCGCAGAGCAGGATTCCCGTTGAGCGCCGAAGACGCGAATAAGGGAGAGTGAAGAAGGAACACCGGCTTGCCGGTGGGCCTACTTCACATATCCTGCCCGGCATGCCACCGCTTCCGAAAGGAAACTGGACCTTTCCGCGATCGAGACATCGTTGTTGATTTACCGTTGTTCTTTCGATCAATCGAAAGAACAACGCTCGAATGCTGCATTGGTCGAAGAAAGACATATTCTGTTCGACTCCAAGAAGGTAACGACTGAATGCGGTGAGATCGCTGATCGTTATGGAAACACTTGCGGCTTGCGCGTCAGCTCGTTGGCATATCTTCGGAAAGCTTGGTAGCCGTAGCAGATATGCCCCTCTTCCGCCAGCGCCTCCCAAATGCTCATTAGCGAATGCCCGTCGTCGATAGCTGCTTGAACTTCCGTCCGCACGAGCAGAAATGCCGCTCGGTTTCTTGCATTTCGTCCAATGGACTGCCTCAAGGCGCGCTCCGCAATTCGTTCCGACAGCGATTTCATAGCTTCAAACCTCGTAGCCGTGCGACGACAGCACCTGAGCCAAGTTGGCACCTTCCCAACTTCCCGGGCGGCTGATCACCATGCCGGCATCTTCCGCAAGCATCGCCAGCAACGTTGAAGGCGTCAGATCGCCGTGACTTGTGAATCCTTCTCGCAACTTGTTCGACCGCGTACAGCGAATAGCCAGCTCACGAAGATTTGCCGCCGTCTCCTCGGATATTTCGATCGACATTCGCTTCATCACGTCGCTCCCCTTCCGTTGCAATTCCTGCATCGAACAGGCGCGCGACTGCCTCGGTGGGAAAGTACATGCGGCGGCCGATGTAAACCTTCTGGGCATTGAGAGATCGCGCCCATTCGCTCTTCGACTTCAGCAGGGCCATCCGCAAGCCTTCTGGTTTCCGGCTTAATGTCGCGGCCAATTGCTCGAGAGTCATGACAGCGCCGTACCGCTCTTTCAAGATGTCGAACATTGAACTCACACACTGGGCTTGATTCCGGTTGATTGACGTTGTTGCATGAATTCTTGGGCAAACAGGAATAGAATTGCAGTGCGAATAATCAGGCGTTTTCTTACTAGGGTTTAAAGACCTATGGCACGACCTGCGCGAAGCGATTCAGAAAAACGGCAAGGCGGCATGCGCGCGGCTGCGCTCCTGCACATACTCGCTGCTCGCGTGGGGGCGGAGAACCCACACCAATTCGCAGCGCGCTTTGACGATAAGGTTGGCATGCTGACCCAACAGTCCGGAAAGTGGCGGCCGAACTTCAGCGGAGAAAAGCCTCTGTCCGCACAACAAAGAGCGCTGCTGACGCGTCTCGACGCCGACGCGGATGTCCTGCATGAGAACGGCCCGGCAGATCTGTGGAAAGCGATGTGGGGACGGCTGGACGAGTTGCAGTCGATACTATCCGGCGAGCTGAAAGAATGGCGAACGCTTGATATGGTGCTCGCAGAATTCGAGGCCGATATGCTACTGGCCGAGCGTGATCGTGCGCCCGTTCCCCTTGCATATTTGGCGAAGGCAGTTGCCTTATACCGGCTGCACCAAGAGGTCGAGGCCATCGTTCCCGTTGGTCTCGATGGCGAGGGAATTTGCCGATGCCTGCGGCTCTGCCTGGATAACGACCACGTACAGCAGGAACTCGCCCATCTTGGCGTCAAACAAGCTGTTGATGCGGAACTAACGAACTGGATCGTCTCCCGGCCCGATATGGAGATAGCGTGGGCACCGGCCGAAGCGCGATGGAATGTCCTCGCTTTTCGGCTGGATTGGGTCCATTGAACGTGCCGAGAAATTTAGCGGCTAAAATTCGGCTGCTCGCGTCCCTCAAGTGTCAATGAAATGCATTCGGCGACGACTCTTCGATGTAGCGGCGGGGCCCGCGCGAAAGGCGGATGAACGAAAACTTCGGTTGCCGGAACGAAGCTTATTGACAGATGAGGGACAAGTTGAGGGTTGAGCGCAGTAGCACAACGCAACGACTACTTGCTTGTGCTACCGCGCGAAGAGCGTCGGCGGAACGTTAAAGGTTTTATATAGAGTTATATCGCGCGCGCGCGTTACGCTTTTTGAAACCCTTGCAGTACAAGGCGATTCGGGACGTGCTCATCCTTAAAAGCACGAGGAGGCGCATCCCCAAAAGCACGTGGCAAGCCACAGCACTGCATCCCTAAAGGCACGTGATAATTCACAGGTCAGATTGAGTTATCCACAACGGTACGCACGTAGTTTCACGGACATCTGGGCCCACCTCGCTTGCGAACACATGCATTCTCACGAGCCTTGGCCGAGGTGGGAGGCAGACCCTTCACGATAGCCGCGATTTCAGCTCGGTAGCCTTTCGGGCCGTTAGCGTAGAACGCTACCGCGTCGGCCTTAGGGTCATAGGCCATGCGGTAGTCAGGTAGCTCGCCGGAGGCGGCCAGCGCCTTGATAGCCGCCCGAAATTTGAATAGCTTGTCGGCACTGCCGCTCTTCTCATGCAGCGTGGCGATACTAGGCTTCCAGGTCGGTTGCCTGCCACAGTGCTTGCGGGCAAGTTCGTATATGCGCCGGTCAAGAGGCTTACGCAGGCGGAAGTAGTCTGGTGACAGGGTTAGCACGTGCATAGCGTCCACGCTGCGAAACAGCCAGTCTGGCAAGGTCACTTCCACGGCCACCATGCGGTTATCGCCGTCGCGTTCAACGACCTTGGCCGAATCGATCAATCCGAAGAACCCGCGTTCGCGCTTACCCGCCGTCTCGATGTTGGTTTCGATGCGCGTGCCGGTGAGTCGTGCGAGCATCTCTCCCATGCGGATATAGGCACGGCCGCTGGCGTCGCGATTTGTCGTGTGCAGAAAGTCGTAGGCAGTGAAACGTACCGTGCGTGCAATCTCGCGGCCACGGTTCTTCGCCTCAACCAACTGGCTGATGCAGTAGATCCATAGGTCTTTGTCATGAATCGTCGCGCAGCCGTCGATCCCAGGTTTTACTGATACCGTAGTCCCGTTTCGCTCGTACACACGTACACGCCGGTCACCGGCGCGTAAAGCGAATAAGGGGTGCTCCATGCTTGCCACGTCGTCCTTCGGTGAAGCATCGAGAATGTCAGCGACGAAGAAATCTCGTTGCTGATGCCTGTGCGGTGCAAGGCGCGAGTGCGTCGATGCGGACGCATCGCAAGCACCGCCAGGCGACGCCAGCGGCGTCGCCTCGACGATGAATGCTTGCATGGCTTACACCTCGGCCGCGGCTTCGGTGGACGAGGATCGGATGCCGGATTGCTTATGACGTTGGCTTCGCTGTCGTGCAATCTGCTCAGCCTTGGTAGGCCGGCCTCGGCGCGGTCGCGAATCTTCCGCGACCACCGAGGCCACGGGTCGAGAGATGCCCTCGACATGCGCGGCTAGCCAGTGTTCAACGTCCTCAACACGCCAGAGTAGGCGCTTGGTGCTCGGAAGACGACAGATCGGAGGAAGAGATTGTGGATTGCGGGTCGCATCGCTTCGGATGCTCGCAACGGACTTGTGCAGATAGGCGGACAGCTGCTCGACCGTGATCAGTTCTTTCATCAAAGAGATCCCACGGCGGGTCGACAAGAAACCCGGCCGGATACTCTCTCCGCGCGCGATTGATGAAAGACGGTGCCAGCCGTCTGCTGCCGATGTAATCGGCTCGCGGCTAAATCATACAACGAATCGAAAGGATGCTGAGCATACGTGCGCACTTGATCGCAGCCCGGAAGACGCAGGGTCGTGGCGCGAGCGTTGCCGATTGGCACAAATTTGGCACACACGATGTGCCAAAACCTGCTTCCGAAAGCAAAACAACGCACTACATCGCAAGACGTAGTGCGTTGTTTTTAAACGAAATCTTGGTGGAGCGGAGGAGGATCGAACTCCCGACCTTCGCATTGCGAACGCGACGCTCTCCCAGCTGAGCTACCGCCCCACACGAAGCAACGATTATAGCGACTTTTTTGGACGCGGCGAGCACCCGACCAAAATGGTCGGGTTTTGGCCCCTGGACGGCCCGAAATCCCGCAACGAACGACGCTTCCCGTGCCGGGACAGCGACCTCAACGCCGCTCCGTTGCCCGGTCCTCACCTGCCCTCACCCCGCTCACGCCCGCCCATGCCTGCCCGCGTCCGTCAGGCGGAGCGGCCGAGCGGCCTTCAAGCCGCCCCGAGATTGCCCTTCATCCCCTTGATGACGGGCACCTTCGGCGCTTTCGCCACCACTGTCTTCTGCGCACGGAGATAACGCGCCACCACATCCCATACCGGCTCGCCCTGCGCCCCTTCGGCCACCGGCGCCCACCCGGCCACCTTGTACGTCTTGCCCGCCTCGATCGGCTTGCCGTTCAGGCGCATCTCCGTGATGCGCTGCCCCATCGGGGCCATCGGGTCGATCGCATAGTCCATGCCGCCCACGCGCACCATGTCCCCGCCCTGCTGGTAGTACGGGTCCGGGTTGAACAGGTTGTCGGCCACATCTTCGAGCACCGTCTTGATCGTCTCGCCGGTCATGGGCGTGAGCGTTGTATACGGATAGGTGATGGCCGTCTGGTCGAGCAACTGCTCCATCGTGATCGCCTGCCCCGGCAGCAGCGACGTCCCCCAACGGAAGCCCGGCGAGAAGCCGATCTCGGCATCCTTTTCCGCCATCACGGCGTCGAGCAGCAACTGGTCGAACGTGCCGTTGAAGTTGCCGCGGCGATATAGCACACCTTCGGTCACCGCCAGCGGCTCCGCGAGCTTCGCCGCGAACGGCGCACGCACGCGTTCGATGAGCGCCTGCATCTGGGCGTCGGCCGGCAGCAAATTGGCGAACACCGGCAGCAACTTGTAACGGAAGTCCACCGGCTTGCCGCCTTTCACGTCGAAGTCCAGCACCGCCAGGAACTTGCCGTTCGAGCCGGCATTGGTGACGAGCGTCTTGCCGCCGGCGTTCTCGACGATCACGGGCCTGGGCACGCCGTCGTGCGTGTGCCCGCCCATGATCGCGTCGATGCCGCGCACGCGCGACGCCAGCTTCAGATCCACGTCCATGCCGTTGTGCGAGAGCACGACAACGACCTGCGCGCCCTTGCCGCGCACTTCGTCGACCATCGACTGCAACCGCTCCTCCTGAATGCCGAACGTCCAGTCCGGCACGAAGTAGCGCGGATTGGCAATCGGCGTGTACGGGAACGCCTGCCCGATGATCGCCACCAGCACGCCGTTCATCGTCTTGATCGTATACGGCGCGAAGACGGGATCGCCGAAGTCGTTCGTCTGCACGTTCTGCGCAACGAAGTCGATCTTGCCCTTGAGCTGCTCCTCGACCACCGACTTCACGCGCTCGGCGCCATACGTGAATTCCCAGTGTGCCGTCATGACGTCAACGCCAAGCGCCAACGTGGCGTCGACCATGTCCTGGCCCTTGGTCCACATGGCCGTGCCGGAACCCTGCCAGGTATCACCGCCATCGAGCAGCAGCGCGCCGGGACGCGACGCCTTCATACGCTTGACCAGCGTGGCCAGATGCGCGAAGCCGCCAACCTTGCCATACGTGCGCGCCGCCGACGCGAAGTCCAGATATGTGAACGCATGGGCTTCGGGCGTTCCCGCGCGCAGCCCATACGCCTTGAGGAACGCCTCGCCCACCAAATGAGGCGGTTTGTTCGCCTGCTCGCCGATCCCGAGATTGACGCTCGGCTCACGGAAGTAAATCGGCAGCAGTTGCGCGTGACAGTCGGTGAAGTGGAGCAGGTGCACATTGCCGAACTTCGGCAGATCGTAGAACGCAGCGGCCGCCGTGGCAGCCGCCGTCTCGCGATGCGAGAGCGCCATTCCCCCGGCTGCCGCCACCGCCAACACCTGCATGAATTCGCGTCGATTCATTTCGTCTCCGTGGCAAGCGCATCCGGCGACGCACCGCCCTTGTCGTTATCCATTACGCGACGATGGCGTCGCGCGACATCCGTCCGGCATTCGCTGCCGGACCATAACCCTCTGCGCACCGCATCGGCGCGCGGCCGGTTTTCGCGTGCAGCCACCACCTCACTTGCCGGCATAGTCGGCAAGCGCCGCCACATCCTCGCCGAACATCTCACCGACTTCCTTGCGCAGCACACGCCCGTTTCGGCCGATCACATACAGCTCAGGCAAGCCGCGGCGCTTGCCGAGCGCCGCGCGCCATGCGTCGTTTTCCATCCCGGCGGGGAACGTGTAGCCATGTGTCCGGATGTAATCGGCCGCTTCCTTCGGCGTCTTGTCGATGGACAGCGTGACGATCTGGATCGGCTTGCCGCGCGTGGCTTCGTAGAGCCTTTGGACGTGCGGGTTCTGCTGCGCGCAGAACGGACACCACGACGCCCAGTATTCGACGATGACCGTGCGGTCCCTGAACGCGCTGGCCGGCAAGGTCTTCCCGTCGAGCAGGGTGAGCGACGGCAGCGTTACCGTATCGCCGACTTCCACGGCGTGCGCCGGCGCCCCGGCGAGCATGGCCAGCGCGCTCAGCGCGGCACCGAGCGCGCGCCTGGCACCCCGGAGCGGCCATGCAGGCGTTCTCGCGTGGCGAATCCAACCGGTCTCGGGTTTCATGCGGTACTCCGGAAGTCGACGGCGAACGAAATCTCACTAAACGGTGAATTCAACGGTGAATTCAACGACGAATGACGGCAACGGGCGGCCGCGAGGCTCGCGTGGGCGCCGTCCGGACAGATCGCCCGCCACGCAGTGGCACCGTGGTAGACGCCGATGCGCACGATCTCACGATCACGCGCACCGGCCGCGGACCTCGTCCATGTCGGCGGAACGGCGTCCGCCTCGCCGCCTTATTGATTGACCGGCGAGGCCGGATCGAGCAGCAGCGCCATGACGTCCTTCAACTGCTTCTCCGTGAGGATGCCCGCCGCGCCGAAGCGCGGCATGTTCGAGCACGCCATGTAGCTGTGCGAGTCGTAGACCTTCGCCCACGTGTACTTGAGAACCTCGGGCGAGTCGCCGCGCAGCTTGCCGTAGTTGTAGAGCGACGGGCCGATGTTGCCGAACGAGATCTCGCTCTTGGTCAGTTGATGGCACGCATAGCAGTTGCCGCCGTTGACGGTGTCGGCCTTGTCGGAGAACTGCATGCCGCGCCCGTTCTGCGCGACCTTCTCGCCCTCCTTCCAGTCGCCGAGATACTTCCCGTCGGCGGGCGCCTTCACGTTCGCCAGCTCGGCCTTTTGCAGGCGCTCGGCGATCTTCGCGGGCATCGGCTTGGTAGCGTACTGCGTACACAGCTTCTGCAATTCGCTCTGATCGATGCGGTCGAGCTGCGCAATGCCCGAGCCACGGAACGAATCGCGCAATTCCTGAACCACGGCCGCGTCGGACGTCCCGGTGACGAGTTTCACACCTTCGCCCTGAGCGAAGGCCATGCCGACGACGAGAGCCCCGGCCGCTGCCAGCGCGAGCCCCGTCGCGCGCAATGCGAATGTTTTCATGGGTATGCCTCGCGGTCGGTCAGCGCTTCAGGCCCGGGGCGTCCATCTTGCCGCCGTTGGCCATCACACCGAGGAAAGTAATGAGGTCGATCGACGCCTGCGAGCCGTAGTTGAGCTCCGGCATGCGCTGCTGGCGGAAGCAGTCGTACATCCGCCACTGGATGGTGCGCAGCGCGCCTTGCGAGACACGGTAGCCCGGCCACGTCGCGAACGCCTGACGCGCGGCCGCCGGCTTGGTCAGATTCGGCAGATCCTGCAGACGGATGCGCTTGTCGTCCGCTCCGTGGCACGACGCACACGAGAAGTCGTAGGGCCCGGCTCGGTAATAGAAAATCTTCTGCCCGCGCGCGTAGGCTTCCTTCTCTTCCTTGTGCGATTGCGGCACGCGAATGAGCGCCCCGCGCGACTGGCCCGCGACGTAAGCCGTCAACGATTCAAGGTCGGTCGGGTCCTGGCCTTCCTTGGAGAACGGCTGCTTGATGACGTCCGCGCGCTTGAAGCCCTGCAGGTTCACCATGCACTCGACGATGCGCGACTCGGCGTCGAGCACGCGCTTCGAGTCGGGGAAGTAGCGCGGCAGTTGCGCGTAAGCGTCCTTCACCACGCCCGCGCCAAGGCCGAGGTCGCATTGCGCGAGCGACACGTTGTTCGGGCCGCGCGGCGTCTTCCAGAGCTCCTCGCCACGCATTTCGATGAGTTCCGCCGGGTTGCCGTCGGCGAGCATCTCGCGGTATTGCGCGATGGCGTCGGCCGTCGAACTGTCGGCTGCGAATGCGGGGCCGCTGATGCCCCCGATGGCGAGCATGCCGCCGAGCACGCCGCGTCGCAGCCACTGGCCGCCTGCGGTGCCGGCTCGCGCAACGGCCCGTGCGCTGCTCGCTCGTGCGCTCTTCCGCGCCTCTTTCATCTGGCTCTCCTCTTGTGGGTTGGTTGGCACGACGACAGGGGCGGAACACCCCCGTGCACACAACGCGACGCGCACGACGCGCGTGCGAGCCGCGCGTCCTACTCGGCCGGGGCCGGCATTCGCCGTCAGGCGACAGTCGTCTCGTCCGTACGCGAGTCGCCCTTGTTGTCGGTCCACGTCACCGTGACCTTGTCGCCTTTCTTGGCGCCCTTGAACTTGAACGACAGGAACGGATCCTTCGACACCGCCGGCCCCCATTCGGCCGACAGCACCGTCTTGCCGTTGCAGGCGACCGTGACGTTCTGGATGAAGTGTGCCGGCACGATATTACCGGAAGCGTCCTTGCGCTGGCCGGTTTCCATGATGTGGCTCATCAGCACCTTGACCTCGACAACGCCGCCGGCCTCGGTTGCGCGAATGCGCATCGGATTACCCATGTTTTGGCTCCTCTTGTTCTACGATGCGCCGCTCAACCGCCGCAGCCGCCCAGCGTGACCTTGATTTCCTTTTCGGCCACGAGGAATTTGTTGTCCGCCTTGACGAGCGCGTAGACCTTCGAGGTCTGGCCCATCTTCACGCGCGTGGTCACCGACGGCTCCGTGCCGTCGGGAATGTCGAACGACGCGGCGAGCGTGTTCGGATTCTTCTCGATCAGGATCGCGATCGATTGCGTATTCGGCGCCTTGCTGGTCACCGCCACCGGCACGACCGCACCGTTTTCGGCAATGTCGGGCGCGTTCAGCACGACCAGGTCGCTCGGGCTCGCGCTCGTGCCGCCGAGCGCCTTGACCGTGTCGGCCACGCTCTTGGTGGCAAACGCCGCCTTGTTCCACTCCACCTGTGCCGCGCGTGCCTCTTCGGGCTTGATCAGCCCGGCGGCCACCGCCAGCCCCATTACCGCGGAAAACCGCAGCATGTCGCGTCGCTGTTGGTTCATCTCTGTGTGTTTCCTTCTCTGAGGGCCGCCGGCGCGATTTTCGTATGCCGCACCGGCCGCCGTTCGCTCGCCCGGCCGTGCCGCATTGCCGCGCGGCCGACCGGCGAGCCCCCTGCCCCGGGCTTACTTCGCCGGGGCGCCGGCCAGAACCCAGTCCACCAGGATCTTGGCGTCGGCATCCGACATGTTCGGGTGCGCCGGCATCGGGATCGGACCCCACACGCCCGAGCCGCCGCCCTTCACTTTCTTCACCAGCTTGGCCACGGCATCCTTGTCGCCCTTGTACTTGGCGGCGACATCCTGATAGGACGGGCCCACGAGCTTCTTGTCGACCGCATGGCAACCCATACAGGCGTTGGCGGCGGCGAGCTTGGTCGCTGCTGCAACATCGACACCGGCATGGGCCAGCGAGGCGCCGGCCAGCATGGCCGCAGCGATCAGAATCTTCTTCATCGTATCTCCTTCGATTTGGGTAGGGGATGGCGTCCTGCGGCGACCTGTGTGGTTTGGCCCGGCCGTCGGACGCCCTGCCCGCTCAATGTGCACCACGGAGAATCCAGTCGACCATCGTGTGGACGTCGGCTTCGGCGACCTGCGACTGCGGCGGCATCGGCATGCTGCCCCAGTTGCCGGCGCCGCCGGCACGTATCTTCGCCACCAGTTTTTCAGTCGCATCCGACTGCCCATGATACTTGGCGGCGACCTCCGAGAAGGCGGGCCCGATCTTCTTGTCGGTCACGCCGTGACAGGCCAGACAACCGTTCTTGTCCGCAAGCGTTGCTGCCGATGACGTCGCAGCGGCGGTTTGGGCCGGCGCGTCCGGACTCGCCATGCCGAGCGTGGCGAGAGCCGCCGTCTTGCGCACCGACGCATTTTGCGCGGCAGTGCCCGACAGCGGAGGCAGCTTCGTATCGACACCGCGCACCGGTCCGATGACACGGTTTTGCGCGGCCAGATCTCCATGCGCGTCGCGGGCGTACGCAGGGAGTGCGGACGTCACGATACCAGCCTCGGGACAATCCTGCATACACGCCTTGTTATGAGTATCCGGTTTGTCGCCCACGCGCCACATGCCGTGCGCGCGCGTCATGCCGTTGCGATTCGGCATGCGTTTCTGGACGTCGGCAATGTTCTTGTCCGAGAGCACGAAGTCCGACGGCACGATTTCGCCGAGGTTGAGAATGTAGGCCGTCACCGCGTACACCTCGTCGGGTGTGAGCGAGCGCGGCGCATTCCACGGCATGGCGCGGCGGATGTAATCCCAGAGCGTCGAGACGGTGTCGACCTTCATGAGCGTGGTGCGCACCGGCTGATTGTTCGCGCGCAGCGACGCCACGTGCCCCGTCTTGATGTCCTCGGGGGTGGTGCCGCCCACGAGCGGATTGAAGACCTCGTTGCTCTCGCCGAACGTGCCATGACACGACGCGCAGCGCGCGTCGAAGAGCTTCTGACCGTCGGCCACCGAACCCTGCCCTTTCGGCAGGCCCTTGAAGTCGGGGCGCACGTCGATGTCCCACGCGCTCAGCTCGGCCGGCGTGGCGTGGCGTCCGATGCCTGACGGCGCCTTGATGGCCGGCGGCGTCCCGGCAGGCGCCGCTGCGGCGGCCCTGGACGTCCACGCGGCAAGCGTCAGCCCGACCACCACCACCAGCGCACTCGCCCACAGCGCGCCCAGCAGGAACAGGCCGACATGGCGGCTCACGGCGGGCAGCGACTCGCGTTCAATCGACGTGGACATTGGTCACCTCCCCGCTCGTTGCCACTTGCCACGTCTGGATCGCGTTGTTGTGATAGATCGATTTGGTGCCGCGCACCTCGCGCAGTTGGCGATAGCGCGGCTGTACGAAGCCGGTTTCGTCCACCGCGCGGCTTTGCAGCAGCGCCGGCGAACCGTCCCAATGCCAGTCGAAGTTGAAACGCGTGAGGCATTTGGGCAGCACGGGCGACTCCAGGCGCGCCTGCCGCCACGACTTGCCGCCGTCGGTCGACACGTCCACGCGCTTGATGCGCCCTCGCCCCGACCAGGCCAGCCCCGTCACGTTGAAATAGCCGCGATCGAGCAATGCCTGGCCGCCCGAGGGCGACGTGATCACCGATTTGCACTCCTGGATCGAGGTGTATTGACGATGCTGGCCGTCGGGCATCAGATCGACGTAGTGGCTCGTCTCGTCCTTGGTGTTCCACGGGGCATCGCCCACCTTGATGCGACGCAGCCACTTCACCCACGAAACGCCCTGCACGCCGGGCACGACGAGCCGCAGCGGATAGCCGTTCTCGGGGCGCAGCATTTCGCCGTTCATGCCCCAGGCGACCAGCACGTCCGAGAGCGCCGCCTCCATCGAGATCGTGCGCGTCATGCCCGAGCCGTCGCCGCCTTCGGCGAGCACGAACTGGCCGCGCCGGGTGTCGGCGCCCACGTCGTCGAGCAATACCGACAGCGGCACGCCGGTGAATTCGCAGCACGAGAGCATGCCGTGCGTGTACTGCACGGTCGGCACGGCGGCGTTCCCCCATTCCATGCCGGTATTCGCGCCGCATTCGATGAAATGCATGCGCGAGACGGACGGCAGACGCATGATGTCGTCCATCGTGTAGACCTTGGCCTCGCGCACGAGCCCATGCACCATCAGGCGATGCTGTGTCGGGTCGATTTCTTGCCAGCCCTGATGGTGGCGCTCGAAGTGCAGGCCGCTGGGCGTGATGATGCCGAACAGGCCCTGCAGTGGGGTGAACGCCACGGAGGCCTGTGCCGTCTGGGTGAGGCCCGGCGACTGACGGCGCTGCAGGTTCGCCTCGAACCGGGACGGCACGCCGTAAGCACGCGCGGCGACCGGCTGGCCCAGCGAGGTGGCCCAGGCGCGCGGCTCGAGAATCATGGGGTCGCCTGCGCCGGCCGTCTTCGGGGCGTCGGCGGCAAAGGCCGCGCCGCCTGCGAGCGCGGCGCCCGCCGCCAGGAAGCTGCGCTGCAGAAAACCGCGCCGCGTGGGGTTCAGCCCCTCGCGTGCGATATCGGCGGCGAGTGCGCCGTCGATGAAATTCTCCGGTGCTCGGCGCAAACGGCCGGCCCGCGATGGTTTGTCGCTCACCCTGTCTCCTCGCGTTTTGTGGCACCCGTCGGCGTCCGCGAGGACACTGACGGGCTTAAGGCACTTGCGCGCAGTCTCGTTGCCGCGCTGTCCTGCGGGTCTTGCGGTATTGCGGCGTCACTGGAGCGCCACATCGGGTGCGCAACGCCAAAGCGACGCGCCCCCGGCTTTCCCATCGGCCTGCGGCGTGTGTCAGCGCCCTCGCGGCATGAAGCCGTCGACGGCCTGCTCCGGCAGAGCCTCCTCCTCGATTCGGCCGGCGACCTGCACGCATACGGCGCGGCAGATCTCGACCACCCCGGTGTCCGCGATCGCGTAATACACCTGATTGCCCTCGCGACGGCGCGCCAGCACCCCCGCCTGGTACATCGCGCCGAGATGCCGCGATACGTTCGTCTGCGACGACCCCACCTCCGTCACCACCTCGTTCACGGAACGCTCGCCCCCGCACAGCGCGTGCAGAATTCGCAACCGCGTCGGCTCGGAGAGCAGGCTGAAGTAGTGCGATACCTTTTCGAATACGCGATCGAGTTCTTCCATGACGGTCTTTCTTTGGGTTCGTGTGAAGGCACAGGAAATTTCGTATATGCCTACATACGCATATACGGATAATCAAAATAACGGGCGACGGACGCAAGCTGCACTGCAACATATCGGAAGCCGACGTATCGGACATATCGCGCGCGAAAGCCGGCTCGCTCTTGCCGTTTCCATGTATACGACGAGATATAGCGGCCTTCTTCTCGGGCATTAGCGGGCCGTTCGGCGCGACGCGCCTTGATGGGGCAGCCGAGCGGTGTAAGCAATGCGGATGGCGCGGCATCAGGGAAAAACCTGATAAGAAAAATGGGTGGGGAACGTCGCAACAGCGGTGATCCGTGTTGCTGGCATCGTCGAACGAGGGCGAGGGCAGCGCGACACTCACCCGTGCGACGGCAGCCGAAAACGACAAAGGCGGACGCCGTGGCGGCGCGCGCCCTTGCTCCTCATCCTCGTCATCATCCACGTCGTCGCTGTCGCCGCCGCGCATCACTCGAACTGATAGGACCAGTTGGCGTTAAAGCGCAGCGGCCGCCGCGGCGCGTTGGTCGGCGCGTCGGCCATCGGCTTGGCGAGCGACAGATCGAGCGAATAGTACTTGCTGTCGGAGATGCGCACCCCCAGCCCGAGCGACGCGAGCTGGTTGTGGAACAACTGCCCGTAGTTCATGTAGACCTTGGCGGTATCGAACAACAGATAGGGCTGTACCGTCTTGAGATAGCGGAAGTCCATGCGGAACATGCGGTTGACCTCGATGGACGCCCCCCAACCCTTGTCGCCGGCAATCTCCCCGGCGGGATAGCCGAGGCCGTAGCGCTGGCCGCCGAACGTGGCCTGCTCCGAGGTCGGCAGCGTGTTGCTGCTGTACTGCGCGCCGGCCGAGACGACGATGCCGAAGTCCCACGGCAGCACCACGCCCTGCTTCGCGTCGAGAGTGAAGCGCCAGAAAGCGAGATCGTACGGGCCGAGTATCTGCACCACGCCGGCCGGCTGCGTGGTGTACGACTGGCTCGCGCCCATCCCGTTGAAGCCCTTGAAGACGCCCAGCGTGGCGCTGCGCGTCTGCTTCTCGGTCACTTCGTTGTAGGCGAGCTGCGCCTGCGCGGCGCGCACGTTGGTCTGCGAATTGATGAAATTCGGGCTATCCGGCACTTCATAGCGATCGCGGGAATTCACCCCGTACATGCCGCCGCTGATCGTCAGGCTGCGCTGGTTGTTGAGCAGCAGCGGGTACGACACGCCCACCGCCAGACGCTTGGTGTCGAGGTGGCGCGTGAGGCCCGGGAGGCCCTGGTCGTCAGGCTGGCCGCGATAGTGCGACGCATCCACGCGCGCCTGCAGGCCGTTCGAGCCCAGCGGCTGGATGTAGGACGCCGCGTAGAATTCCTCGTCGTTGTGCCCCTTGGGCGCGATGGCCGTGAGCTGGATCTGTTCGCCCAGCGGGGTGAGCGCGTTGCTCGTCACGGTAAACACGCCGCGAATGCCAGGGTTGTTGTATGAGAGCGAGGTGCCGAGCGCCACCGGCTGTCGCGAGACGTCGAGCGACAACTCGGTCGCGCCATCGGTCTGCGTGGGCGGTTGCACGTCCGCCTTGATCTTCATGCCCGGCACGAGCGTGAGCAGATTCAGGTAGCGCTCGAACGTGGCCCGCTTGAGCGGGCGTTCGGCCTCGATGTGCGCCGCGATGTCGCGCAGGCGCTGCTCCGACGGGCCGGGCGTGCCGGAGATCTTCGTGCCGGAGATGTAGCCCTCGACGACGGTCACGCGCACGAAGCCGCCGGCAAAGTCTTGCGCGGGCACGAAGGCGAACGACAGCAGGTAGCCGGCGTCCTGGTACATCTTCGTGACCTGGTTGGCCGTCTCGACGAGATCGCCGATGGTCACTTCCTTGCCCGCCATGGGCGCGAACAGCGCCGCGATCTGATCGAACGGCAGCGATTTCACGCCTTCGATCCCGAAACGCTGCGGCGTGATCTTGCGCGCGAGCAGTGCCTTGAGGGCGTCTTCCTGGGTCGGCGGCTGAATGCGGATGGTCGCGGCCGGGGCCTTGGGTGCCTCGATCTTGGGAAGACTCTGCATCGGGTCGCCGCGCACCGGACTGGCGTCGGCGCGCGCCTGCTGCGCGCCGAGCAGGCCGATGACCGCCGTCGCGGCGGCCACGAACCGAACGGCGCGACGGTGTCGGCGCAACCCGCGATGAAACGCACGATGTGATTCGATGGTGTCCGCACGCGCAACGCGCGACGCGAGACGGGACTCTCCCTGGCGATGCGCCATCCCTATGCCCCCCAACGATTATTTTTTCGTTGGGGCAGTGTAACCGAGAGGTCCGAGCCCCCGTCAACGAGGCCGGCTGCCGCAAATGCGGCACTCACACAACATTGCCGGAGTCGCTCGTGGCCACACGCACATTGCGGCACTTAGAGAAAGTCCTCCAAACGCACTTGCCGCGACCGGGAATGCCGTCGAAATCCGCGTCAGGCCAGCATGTCGGCCCAGATGCCCTGCGCCCATGCGAGTCCCAGCGCGAATTCCTCGCGCGTGGCCCGCGGCGACGCGCCGCCGGTGCCCTGGACCGGCATCATGGTGCGCTGCGAGGCGTCGTATCGGTGCACGCTCGCGACGTGCATGGCCTCGGTCCCCGAGACGAACGTGTAGCAGGTGTTGCTGTAGAGCGGTTCGGGGTTGACCGGGCGGCCGGCCAGCATCGCGACGATCGCCGCCGCGCACACCTTGCCGTGCTGGTTCGCCATGTGGCCGGACTTGGGCATCTGGGGCGCGATCTGGACGGCATCGCCCAGAACGTGGATATCGGGTTGCACTGTCGAGGCGAAGGTCAGAAAGTCCACGTCGCACCAGCGGCCGTTGGCCGTCGCCAGGCCACTCGACGTGGCGATCTCGCCCGCACGCATCGGCGGGATCACGTTCAGCACGTCCGCGCGGATCTCCTCGCCAAGCTCGAAACGCGCGAGCTGCCTGGCGCCATCGAGCGCAACCTCGGTGCAGTTGAATTGTGGGTGATACTCGAGCATGCCGCCGAATTGCGTGCGCCAGACGTCGTGGAACTGCTCGGCTTCGGCCAGCACCTCGTCGTTGGCATCGAACACGAGCACCTTGGCACGCGGCTTGTGCTGCTTGAGCCAGGCCGCCGCCTGGCACGCGCGCTCATACGGCGCAGGCGGGCACCGGAACGGCGCTTCGGGAATCGTGATGGCAAACACCCCGCCGTCGGGCATCGCGCGAAGCCGGGCGTGCAACATGGCGCTCTCGCGCGCGTCGGTCCACCCGACCGGCAGAGCCTCGGCGGTGGCGGGCTCCGATAGTCCGCCGATCGCCTCGCGGTGCAGCGCCACGCCGGGCGACACGATCAGCCTGTCGTATGGCAGGCGGCTGCCGTCGGCCAATTGCACCTGTTTGCGCCCGGCGTCGATGCGGCTCACGCGCGTGCGCCGCCAGGCCACGCCGTGGCGTGCGACGAGTGCGTCGTAGGGCACCGTGAGATCGGTCACGCGCAAGTTGCCGCCGACGACCAGATTCGACAACGGGGCGGAGACGAAAGCGGCGTTCGGCTCGATCAGCGTGACCTCGACCGTATTGCCGGAGAGCGTCCGCAGTGCTTTGGCCGCCGTCGCCCCGCCAAAGCCGCCGCCGACCACGACCACGCGAGCGCGCGCCTTCACTGGCGTGGGCCAGAGCGGCGCGAGGCGCGTTTGTGCGCTCGCGGCGCATGGCGCGCCCGCCATGCCTGCCAGCGCGGCCATCGTCCCCAGGTGCAAAAGGAAATCGCGACGTTGCATGCGGGCGTGCCTATCGTGATGTACGCGAAGCCGCACGCGGCCCTGGCCGGGCGGGCCGCCCCGGGAGTCGGGGCTGTGCGGCGAAGTACTCGGCGATGCGCCGCAGTTCGTCGTCGCGGTAGCCCCGAAGAAGTTGCGGCATGAGCGTGGCGGGCTGCCGGCCGTCGCGCATGGCCTGCAGCGCGGCAACGAGTTCGGCGCCCGGGCGGCCCTCGAGCGTCGGTAGTGTGGGGAGCGTTGCGTTGCCGGCGCTCACCGGCGCCGACGCGTGATGGCAGCTCATGCAGGCAAGCGCCCAGTCGCGGGCTTGCCAGTCGGGCGACGCGGCGCGTGCCGTGGATGGTTGCGGGACCGGTTGCGCTGGCGATGGCGCCAGCGATTGCTCCGGCGATGGTGCCGCCGCGGGCGCGCCTTCGGCGAAAGCGGCATGGCCCGCCGACGCTACGAGCATCGCGGCGCCCAGAACGAGAGCCGCCGGCGTCGCCCACCCTTGGCGGGTGCGATACCGGCGGTTCGGCATGGGAGGAATGGCGCGCATTCGCAACGCGTGTGGGAGCACTTCGGGACGCGTCGGCACGCGCCGCCGGCGCGCGTCAATTACCCGTCTTGTTCGACGGCCCGGGCTTGACCGGTCCCTCGGTGATCGGTGCGGGCGTCGACAGCGGCTTGGCCGTGACGGTGTCGTTGCCGATCGGGGTGGTCGTGACGGTCGCCGCGTTCGCGTCGTCAGGCTGCGCCGGGGCGGGGTTCTTCGCGGCTTCGGTCGACAGACGCTGCGCCTCTTCCGGCTTCACGTATTCATAGAGCTTGACGACTTTTTCCACGCCGCCGACGCGGCTGGCGACGTTTGCGGCAATGCGGCCTTCCTCTTCCGAGACGAGGCCCATCAGATAGACGTCGCCGCGTTCGGTGACGACCTTGAACACGTTGGCCGAAATCTCCTTCGTGTTGATCAGGTTCGCCTTGACCTTGCTGGTGATCCACGCGTCGTTCGAGCGCGCGCCGAAGGAGCTTGCCGGCCCGATGGCCAGCTCATCGACGATGCCACGCACATTGCTGATCTGCCTGACGATCTCGACGGCGCGCTGCTTGCTGGCCTCGTCCGGCACTTCGCCGGTGAGCAGCACGCGGCGGTTGAAGACCGTGACGTTGACGTGCGCCGCTTCAGGCAGCGTGTTGGCGATATTCGCTTCCGCCTTGATCTGGATTTCGCGATCTTCCGTCTGGGCGCCGACGGAGCGGCGATCGGTGGCCACGAGCGCGCCGGTGGCCGCGCCGCCGAGGATGATGGGGGCGCAACCGGCCAGGGTCGCGGCAATCAACGCTGCCGCTACGAGCGGCTTAACAACGCCTTGCGCGCGTTGGAAACTCATCGGTCATTCTCCTTGTTGGATGATCGAACGGGGCGGCCCCCGCCGCGCCCGGCCGGCACCGTCCGCCCCCGCGACCCGATGCCCGTCATGATCTTGACGCCTCAGGATGACAATAGGTTCACGCGTCGCCGAAAAGCATCGCGTCAACCAGATCGCAGAGGCAGTGAATCGTCAGCAGATGCACTTCCTGAATCCGCGCGGTGCGATCGGCCGGCACGCAGATGTGCACGTCCAGCTCGCCCAGCGCGTCGTTGACCTTGCCACCGCCCTTGCCCGTGAGGGCGATCACGTGCATTTCGCGCTCGTGCGCGGCTTCGATGGCGGCGAGCACGTTGGCCGAGTTGCCCGACGTGGTGATGGCCAGCAGGATGTCGCCCGGCTGGCCAAGCGCGCGCACCTGCTTGGCAAAGATGGCGTCGAAGTTGTAGTCGTTGCCGACGGCCGTGAGGATCGACGAGTCCGTGGTGAGCGCGATGGCCGGCAGTTCGGGACGCTCGCGCTCGAAGCGGCCGACGAGTTCGGCCGCGAAATGCTGGCAGTCGGCAGCCGACCCGCCGTTGCCGCAGGCGAGGATCTTGTTGCCGTTGGACAGCGCGTTGAACATGACCTCGGCGGCGGCGGCAATGGGGTCCGCCAGGGCGTCGCGCGCGGCCAGTTTGGTTTCGACGCTATCCGTGAAGTGTTGCTGAATTCGTTCGATCGACATGGTCGTTTGCCAGGGTGTCGCAAAAGCAGCCGGCCTCGCGAGGGCAATGCCCGGCGTCGGCCGGCAATCCGGGGCCGTATATCATGAAACGGCACTTTCGCAAGTGTAACAGGGCCGACGGGGCGGGTTTCGTCAGAGATCGTCGGCACTGAAGGCGTTCGGCAGCCAGTGTGCGACGGGCGGGCGCCCGTCGAAGGCCACGACGTCGAAGCGGCAGCGCGCGGCCGGGCGCCGCAACAGGTAGTGTCGCGCGGCCAGCGCGAGGCGCCTTCGCTTGGCGCGGGTGATGCTCTCGGCCGCGCCGCCAAAATCGCTGCGCGCCCGTGCGCGGACTTCGACGAACACGAGCACGCCCGCGCGATCGCGCATAATGAGGTCAATTTCACCGCCGCGGCACCGATAGTTGCGCGCGACGAGCTGCCAGCCGCGTCGCTCGAGCAGGGTCTGCGCGCGGCTCTCGAACGAAACTCCTAGCTGATTCGACATGGTTGTTCCAATGTTTACCGTTTCCGGCAATGCCGGTGTCGCTGCGTCCTGCGGGGTGCGTGAGGCGACGACTTCGCTTTACCGGAGGCCCCGCGCATGAGCGACCGTCTGTTGTCGCTGGCCGAGGGCCAGCATTACCCGACGGGCACGCTGTATGTCGTGGCCACACCGCTGGGCAACACCGCCGACATCACCGTGCGCGCCCTGCACATCCTGGGCATGGTGGACGCCATTGCCTGTGAAGATACGCGCAACAGCGCACAGCTGCTGCAACGCTATGGCATCGATCGTCCGTTGATCGCGGCCCACGAACACAACGAGAATGCCGCCGCGGCGCGGCTGGTGGAGCGTCTGCGAGCCGGCGAGCGCATCGCGTATATTTCGGACGCTGGCACGCCCGGCATCTCGGATCCGGGCGCACGGCTCGTCGATGCGGTGCGCGCAGCCGGGCTCGGCGTGGTGCCGATACCGGGCGCCAGCGCGGTAATCACGTTGCTGTCGGCGGCGGGCGCGTGGGTGGAGTCGTTCACGTTCGTCGGCTTTCTGCCGCCGAAGGCGCAGCAGCGCGCACAGGCCATCGCGGCGTTGGCGGCGTCGCCGTGCGCGCAGGTGTTCTACGAAGCGCCGCACCGGATCGTCGAGACGGTCGACGCGCTCGCGGCAGGACTGGGCGCCGGGCGCAGGCTACTGATCGGACGCGAATTGACGAAGCGCTTCGAGGACATTCACGAGTGCGCGCTCGGCGACGGCGTGGCGTGGCTCAAAGCGGATGCGAATCGCCAGCGCGGCGAGTTCGTCCTGGCGGTGTCGGGCGCGGCCGCGAACGCCGCCGAGGACGGCGTGGACGCCGAAGCGCAGCGCGTGCTCGCACTGCTCGTGGCCGAATTGCCAACGAAGAGCGCCGCCAAGCTGGCCGCCGCCATCACCGGCGCCCCTCGGAATACGCTGTACGAGCGGGCGCTGGCGCTCAAGAACGGCTAGCGGCGCCATCAGGGCGGCCCGGGAGAACGACATCGGATATTTCCGCGGGCATTTCCGGCATTCCCCCACACTTTCCCGCCGGCGATTGGTCTGCCAGTCCCCGTGGCACGCAAGGAAAAGCCCGCCGAAGCGGGCTTTTTTCCGTGGCGGCAACGCGCGCTCAGCTCAGCAGCAGTGCGTCGTCGTCGAGCTGTTCGCCGCGCGTGCGCTCGAACATCTGGAGCAGGTCGGGCACGTCGAGGCCCTTGCGCGCGTCGCCCGAGACGTCGAGCACGACCTTGCCCTGGTGCAGCATCACCGTGCGATCGCCGTAGTCGAGCGCCTGGCGCATGCTGTGCGTGACCATCATGGCCGTCAGCTTGCTCTGCTCGACGATGCGCGCCGTCAGCTCCAGCACGAACGCCGCCGTCTTCGGATCGAGCGCCGCCGTGTGTTCGTCTAGCAAGAGGATTCGCGATGGTTGCAATGAGGCCATCAGCAAACTCACGGCCTGACGTTGGCCGCCCGAGAGCAAACCGATGCGGTCCGAAAGACGGTTTTCCAGCCCCAGGTTGAGCAGGCTCAGCTTCTCGCGAAAGCGCTCGCGCAGTTCCCTGTTCAACGCAAACCGGAAGCCGCGGCCTTCGCCGCGCTTGACGGCCAGCGCCATGTTCTCTTCGATGGTCAGCGCCTCGCATGTGCCGGCCATCGGGTCCTGGAACACACGCGCCACCTGGCTCGCGCGCTGCCATGCCGTCTTTTTCGTGACGTCGTTGCCGTCGATCGAGATGGTGCCCGAGTCGACCGTCAGGTCGCCGCTGATGGCATTGAGGAACGTCGACTTGCCGGCGCCATTGGAGCCGATCACCGTCACGAACTGGCCCGTCGGAATATCGAGCGACATGCCGCGCAACGCGCGGTTTTCGATCGGCGTGCCCGGATTGAAAGTGATCTTGAGGTCTTTTGCGCTCAACATGATCAGGCGCCTCCGTTCTTGCGTGCGAACAGCTTGCGGCGCGTTGCCGGCAGCACCAGCGCCACCGCCACGAGCAAGGCCGTCACCAGGTTGAGATCCTGCGCCTTCAGTCCGATGAAGTCGCTGTTGAGCGCCAGCGCGATGAAGAAACGATACAGCACGGCGCCGATCACCACGGCGAGCGTGGTGAGGATAAGCCGGCGTGCCGGCAGGATGGTCTCGCCGATGATCACCGCCGCCAGACCGATCACGATGGTCCCGATCCCCATCGAGATGTCCGCGCCGCCCTGCGACTGCGCGAACAGCGCGCCCGCCAGCGCCACGAGCGCGTTCGACAGCGCCATGCCCGCGAGAATCTCGCGACCGGTGTTCACGCCCTGCGCCCGCGCCATGCGGGGGTTGGCGCCCGTCGAGCGCATCGCAAGCCCCTGCTGCGACGAGAAGAAGTAATCGAGGCCCAGCTTCACGACCACGACCACCACCAGCAGCATGGCCGGACGCAGCACGTAGTCGGGCAGCCAGCTCGGGCCGTTCTCGGGCAGCAGCATCGTGAAGACGGTCGGCGACGTGATCAGCGGCACGTTCGGCGCGCCCATCACGCGCAGATTCACCGAGTAGAGCGCGATCATCATCAGGATACTGGCGAGCAGGTCCATGATCTTCAGACGCACATTGAGCCAGCCCGTGATGAAGCCGGCCACCGCGCCGGCCGCCATGGCGGCCAACGTCGCCGCGAACGGATTGGTGCCGCCGGCGATCAGCGTGGCGGCCACCGCGCCGCCAAGCGCGAAGCTGCCGTCAACGGTCAGATCAGGAAAATTGAGGATGCGAAAGGAAATCAGCACCCCGAGCGCCACGAGACTGAAGATCAGACCGATCTCCAGCGCGCCCATCATAGAAAAAAGGGACATTTTCGTAATTCCACTGCGCAAGACGGCCCTTGCCGGGTCACGGCATCAGCGCTCGCACGGCCGACGTCGGCCAATCGGGTCATAGCCGGTCGTTTTGCGACCGCGTTCGGGGGGAGCCGTCCCGCCCATTCGATAGGAAAAGAGCGGCGGGGACAGATCGTGTCCGGGCGCCGCCCTGTCGCTCGCCGGCGCCGCGGGCAGGCGGCCCGCCGCACCGGTGTCACGCACGCTTTACTGTTTGATGACCGTCTTGGCTTCCTTCACCAGGTCGTCGGACAGCGTGGCGCCCTGGCGCGCGGCCGCCGCAGTGTTCACGAACAGTTCCAGATTCGAGCTGGTCTGCGACGCGATCGAACCCGGCTTCTCGCCCTTGAGGATGCGACCCACGACCTTGCCCGTCTGGCGGCCAAGGTCGTAGTAGTTGATGCCCAGTGCCGCGATGGCGCCACGCTTCACGCTGTCGGTGTCCGAGGCGACGAGCGGGATCTTGCGGTCGTTGGCGACCTTCACCAGCGACTCGTAGGCCGACACGACGTTGTTGTCCGTGTTCGTGTAGATCACGTCGACCTTGCCGACCAGGCTGCTCGCCGCCGAACTGATGTCGACGGTGCGAGGCGCCGCGGCTTCGACCAGCGTCATGCCGGCGGCCGGCAACAGCTTCTTGAGCTCGTTGACGACCACGACCGAGTTCGCTTCGCCCGGGTTGTACACCATGCCCACGCGCTTGGCGTTCGGCACGACGCGCTTGATGAGCGCAACCTGCTTGTCCAGCGGCAGCTTGTCCGACACGCCCGTCACGTTGGTGCCCGACGGCTCCCAGCTCTTCACGAGTTGTGCGGCCACCGGATCGGTCACGCCGGAGTACACCAACGGCACACTCTTGGTCGCGGCGGCCACGGCCTGCGCGGTCGGCGTGGCAATGCCGATGATCGCGTCGGGCTTGTCACCCACGAACTTGCGAGCAATCTGCGCCGCGGTGCCGACGTTGCCCTGCGCGCTCTGGTATTCCCACTTGAGGTTCTTGCCAACCTCATAGCCTTCTGCCTTGAGTTCGTCGCGCGCGCCGTCGCGGATGGCATCGAGCGCCGGGTGCTCCACGATCGCCAGCACCGACACCGACTTCGTGTCCTGCGCGAATGCCGCGCCGGTCGTCCCCAACAACGTAGCGGCCACCGCGCACAGCAGGGTGCGCTTGGCGTATTTACCCATCGTCGACATTAAAACTCCTCCAGGAATGCGTTTTTTTGAAAGGTGCGCCGGGCCCGGGTCTCGGCAGGCCTCAATCGGATGCACACAAAGCGTGCATCTGCGCGTGGGGCACAGTCTACCCACATCGTCTGCGGCGAACAACGGTTGCCAACGCAACCTCCTGGAAAGCCCGTCATGCGTCGCATTGCGGCCAAAGGCTGGCAGATTGATGCGAGGATCGGAAAAAAAATAGTGGATTTGGTCGCGGGCGATTTGAAGTGCGCACATTCATGCGACGCACTCCGCCGCAAGGTTGGCGCGGAAAGCGAAATAATTGAGGTGATTTTTCCCGCAATGTGCGTGAATTGCACAATAAACCGGTCGTGCGCGTCCCGATTTTTAAGACGCTTCCGGCGTCGGTCGCGGCGCAATCGCATCGGCTGAGGGCGCCGACGCCTCGGTGGGCGACGACGATGCGCGCGCAGCGCCGTTGCCGCTACTGTTCCTGTTGCCGCCGTCCTCGAGGCCGAGCGCCGCGATTTCGCTGCGCGACAGGCGCCGGATCTCGACCTTGGCATGACCGGCGTTGACGAAGTCCAGCTTTTTGGCCGCGCCGTAGGACAGATCGATGATGCGCTTGCGCGTATAGGGTCCGCGATCGTTGATCTTCACCACGACCGCCTTGTTGTTGGCGACGTTGCGCACCAGCACGAAGCTCGCGAGCGGCAGTGTGGGATGTGCGGCAGTCAGTTCGTTCATGTCGAACGTCTCGCCGGTAGCGGTGCGGCGCCCGTGGAACTTCTTGCCGTACCACGAGGCGGTGCCGGTCTGGAAGAACGTGCCCGCGTCCGCCCGCAGACGGGCTTCGCCGTCGCGCTCCGGGGCGTCGGGGTCGCCGGGATTGAGCCCCCCGTTGTGGTACACCCGTCCCGGCCAGTGCAGGTCGAAGCTCGAGCCGACCGGTGCGTTGGCTTCGCGCGCACGCGTGCCTGCGCCTGTCGCCGAAGGGGCGGCAGCCGACTGGCTGGGGGGTTCGAGCGGCGTTGTGCAGGCTGTCAACGTCAGGGCGAGGGCGCAGCCGACCGCGAACCGTGTGAGCATGTCGCGTGTTCGCATAGGGCCGGAGTTTAACATGCCACCGAAGTCAACCTATCAGCGAGCGTTCACTTACTTCGTAAGTCTTGTTACCAAGCGTTACTGCCGAACATCACTGCCGGGCGTTACAGGCGCTACAAACGTGACGGGCGCCGCCGCGCCGCTCGCGCATGGCAGCGCCTTTCGCAACGGGTCTCCGGGCGCCTCGGCGCACCGTTTGCGGGCCGCTCTCGTGCCGCTCTCCTGCCGCTCTCCTGCCGCTCTCGGACCAGGGCGCGCCCCCGGGTGGCGACCGGGGCGTCGGCACGCCGGGCGGTGCGGCGGCGGCCCGAATTACAATAGACGAAAACCGCGTCCCCAATACCTCATGAACGTCACCCTGATACCCGTCACACCTTTCCAGCAAAACTGCACCCTGCTCGTCTGCGATGCAACGCAACGCGCCGCCGTGGTCGACCCCGGCGGCGACATCGACCGGATCGTGGGCGAAATCGAGCGCCAGGGGGTGACGCTCGAAAAGATCTTCCTCACGCACGGCCACCTCGATCACTGCGGCGGCGCGGGCGCGCTGGCCGAGAAGTACGGTGTGCCGATCGAAGGTCCGCACCCGGACGACGCCTTCTGGATCGACCAGCTCCAGACGCAGAGCGCGCGCTTCGGCTTCCCCGAACCGCAGCCATTCACGCCCGATCGCTGGCTCGGCGACGGCGACACCGTCAAGTTCGGCGACATCACCCTCGACGTGCTGCATTGCCCCGGCCACACGCCCGGCCACGTCGTTTTCTTCTCGGCCGACGAACGGCTCGCCAGCGTGGGCGACGTGCTGTTCGCCGGCTCCATCGGCCGCACGGACTTTCCGCGCGGCAATCATGCCGACCTGATCGCGTCCATCCGCGACAAGCTTTGGCCGCTGGGCGAGGACGTCACGTTCATCCCGGGGCATGGGCCCGTGTCCACGTTCGGCCAGGAACGCCAGACCAATCCTTACGTCGCCGACGCGGTGCTTGCCCGGAGCGCCGTATGAGCGAAGCGATGTCGCGCACGCCGTCGCGGATCATTCCCGTCGACGAGGAAGTTTTCGTCAGTACCGACGTCGAAGCCGACGGTCCGATCCCGGGTCCGCATTCCATGCTGAGTTTCGCGTCGGCAGCGTACACGGCCGACAAGGAGTTGATCGGCACGTTCAGCGCCAACCTCGAGCTGCTGCCCGACGCCAAGGGGCATCCGCTCACGATGAAATGGTGGAAAACCGAGCCGCACGCGTGGGCCGCCTGCCGCGTCGATCCGGAAGATCCGGCCACGGCGCTCAAGGCGTATGTGAAGTGGGTGGAGAAGCTGCCGGGCAAGCCGGTGTTCGTCGCCTACCCGGCCGGCTTCGACTTCACGTTCATGTTCTGGTACATGATGCGTTTCGTTGGCCGATGCCCGTTCTCGTGGTCAGCACTCGACATCAAGACGCTGGCGTTTGCGATGACCGGCATGCCGTATCGCAAGTGCATCAAGCCGCGGCTGCCGCAAGCCTGGCTGGACCCGCTGCCTCACACCCACGTGGCGCTCGACGACGCGCTCGAGCAAGGCGCCCTCTTCTGCAACATGCTGGCCGAGCTGCGTGAGCAGCAAAGGACACTCGCCGCCCTGCCGGGCTGGCAAGGCGTGGACCTCACCGCGAACGCCGACGCGCCCGTGTCCGGGGCGGCGGCGCAGGCCGAAGCCACCGACGCCGAATCGCCGGAGACCGGCCCCGGCAAGGACAGCGCGGCGCACGGCTGACGCGGCCCACACGCAGCCCACACGCAGCCCACACGCGCCCACACGCGCCGACCGGGGCGGCGGGGCGACCGGGCGACCCGCTGTCCAGGCCGCAGGACCGGCGCCGGCCGCCGCGGTCGGCTACAGCACCTCGTTTGCCAACGCCGGCGGACGCGCAATCACCGCCTTGTCGCCGTTGACGACGATCGGGCGCTGCAACAGCTTCGGATGCCTGGCGATCGCCGCGAGCAGTTCGCTGTCGGTAAGCGAGGCATCGTTGAGCCCCAGCTCGGTGTACTCGGTTTCGTTGCTGCGAATCATGTCCCGCACGGGCACGCCGAGCAGCTTGTACAGGCGTTTGAGTTCGGCGAGCGTGGGCGGCGTTTTCAGATATTCGATGATTTGCAGATCGCCGCCGGCAACGGAGGGCGACCCTTCCACGAGGGCCAGCGCCTCGCGCGACTTCGAGCAGCGCGGGTTGTGATACACGGTGATCATGGTGACTCCAATGCGTCGAAAAGTGCGTCCGGCGTGACGTCGTCGGTCACGCCGCGAACGTGCGCTCCGAGTATGCATGGTATCGTCGGATGTCGCTACTCACGGCGCGTCCGTGACGGCACGACCCGCTTCTTTGTCGGCTTCACCCCGTTCACTTCATGCATCGCCCGACGCAGGCGCCGCCGCGGCGCTCGCCCGGCAGCTTCGTGCCGTCCCGGTCCATCTCGGTCCGTCTCGGTCCATCTCGGTCCATCTCGGTCTATCTCGGTGTTAACCGCGCTGCGCATCGCGCGGGCGACGCCTAAGATAGGCAAGGAGCGTCTGCGTCGCACGGTGGCTTTTTTTGAGGAGGCAGTGACATGGCAGGACGCTTCATCAGCATCAAGTCGCGAGACGGCAAGACCTTTCAGGCCTACCTGGCAGTCCCTGAAGGCGGCGCCCACAAGGGCCCCGGTCTGGTGCTATGCCAGGAGATCTTCGGTGTGAACGCTTACATCCGAGAACTCGCCGACCGCTATGCCGAGGAAGGCTATGTCGTGCTTGCGCCGGATCTGTTCTGGCGCATCGAGCCGGGCATCGAGCTCGGCTACTCGCCCGGCGACTGGCAGCGGGCCTTCGCGTTGTTCCAGAGCTTCGACGTGGATCTCGGCATGGAAGACGTCGGCGCCACCGTGGACGCGCTGCGCGCGCTGCCCGAATGCGTCGGCGGGGTGGGCGTGGTGGGGTACTGCCTCGGCGGCAAGCTCGCCGCGCTGTCCGTCACGCGCACGAGCGCGGACGTGGCCGTCGGCTACTACGGCGTGGGCCTGGAGCAGCATATCGACGAACTCGCCGGCGAGCACCCGCCGCTTGTGCTGCACATCGCCGAACTCGACAAGTACGCGCCGCCGGAAGTGCGCGCGACGCTGGCCGAGCGCCTGGGCGAACACGCCAACGTCACGCTGTACCACTATCCGGAGGCCGACCATGCGTTCGCGCGTCCCGGCGACCACTTCAACCGGGCGGCAACGCAACTCGCGCATCAGCGCACCGTGGGCGCGTTGCGCCGCGTGCTCGGCCCACACTACGACTTCGCGTCGCTTTGGGAGACGCACTGCGCCTACGAATTCGCCACCCGCGAGATCGATCCGCTGATGAAGACCATGGTGGCCGAGCCCTACGTCAACCACATTCCCACGATGACGGGCGGTGTCGGCCATCAGCAACTGGCGCATTTCTACCGGAACCACTTCGTCGACAGCAATCCGCCGGATACGCGCCTGATTCCGATCTCGCGCACCATCGGGGCGACGCAGCTCGTCGACGAACTGCTGTTCTGCTTCACCCATACGACGCCCGTCGACTGGATGCTGCCGGGCGTGGCGCCCACCGGACGCCGCGTGGAGATCCCGCTGGTCGCCATCGTTCGTTTCCGTGGCGACAAGCTCGAGCACGAACACATCTACTGGGATCAGGCGAGCGTGCTCGTGCAGATCGGCCTGCTCGATCCGACCGGGCTGCCGGTGGCCGGCATCGAGACGGCGCGCAAGTTGCAGGACGAGAACCTGCCGTCCAACACGCTCATGCCGAACTGGTCGTTCGGCACTCGCGCGCAGTAGTCAAACCGCCCGGCAGGAAACGACGGCCCGGCGCGCACACGTACAGCACGCATAGTACGTATGCGCATCGGGCGCGCCGCGCAAGGCGCGTGCGGCGGGGACGTGAAAAGAAGCAAAGTGTCGCGGACGTTGCGGGAGACAGCGCATGAATACGCAACTTTCTCAAAGGCGGTGGGTAGCGCGTGCATTCGCGTGGTGGGCGCTCGCGGCGCAAACGTTCCTCTGGGCGGGCTGTGCCAATCCGGACTTCGAGCCCAAGAAGCCGCTCGTCCTGAATCTGACACCCGGCCCGGCGCCGCTCTCCGCGCTCGATCAATACAAGGTTGCGGCCGCGCAGCGCGTCACCGAAGTCAATGCGCGCGAGATTACGCCGGGCAATCCCCAACCGATGCTGCGCTCGGTCGTCTCGCTCGAGTACTGGGTGGACCGCAACGGCAACGTGACGAGCGTGGCGCTCTACCGCAGCAACGGCGATCACGAAGCGGAACGCATAGCCGTGGCGAGCCTGCGGCGGGCCAGTCCGCTGCCCGCGCCAAGCCGGGCGCTCGTGGACAGCAGCGGACGAGTGCGCGCCGTCGAGACCTGGCTCTTCAACAACGACGGTCGCTTCCAACTGCGCAGCGTGGCGGCGCCTCAGATCGACGGGCAATGATATTGTGACGGGCATGGCCCCGCGCGCGTCGGGCCGCCCTGGGCTTCGGAGATTTCTCATGCCGCGATTTGCCGCGAACCTGACCCTGCTGTATCAGGAAGTCCCGTTTCTGGAACGTTTCCGCGAAGCGGCCAGCGATGGCTTCCGCGGCGTGGAATGCCTGTTTCCCTACGAGCATTGCGCGCGCGACATTCGGGCACGCCTGGACGATGCCGGGCTCACGCAGGTGCTGTTCAACACACCGGCGGGCGACTGGGCGAGCGGCGAGCGGGGACTCGCTGCACTACCGGGCCGCGAAGCGCAGTTTCGCGACGGCGTCGAGCTCGCCCTCGACTACGCCGACGCGCTCGGCTGCCGCCAGTTGCACGTGATGGCCGGGTGCCCCGACGCCTCGCAATCGCCGGCGCAATGCCGCGCGGTGTATCTGGAAAACCTCGCCTATGCGAGCGAGCAGGCGGCCGCGCACGGCGTCACCCTCCTGATCGAGCCGATCAACGTGCGCGATTTTCCGCGCTATTTCCTCACGCGCCAGGACCAGGCGCACGCCATTCGCCAGGAAGTGGGCGCGAGCAATCTCAAGGTGCAGTTCGATGCGTACCACTGTCAGATCGCCGAGGGCGATCTCGCCATGAAGCTGCGCCAACACATCGCCGACATCGCGCATGTACAGGCGGCGGGCGTACCGGCGCGTCACGAGCCTGACACGGGCGAGGTGAACTATCCGTTCATCTTCCGTTTGCTCGACGAACTCGGCTACAGCGGTTGGGTGGGGTGCGAGTATCGCCCGCAGGGCGAGACGCGCGCCGGACTCGGCTGGCTCAAACCGTGGCTCCGGGCCACGCGATAGCCACGCCGCGGCGGCACCCCGGCGCACGCAATGCCGACTCGGAGCCGGTATTGTGCAGGCGCAAGGCGGCGCCGGCTCGATTTCATTGCGCGCGCACCTCTCATGCGCCCCTCGTGCGCTTCCGATGCGCTTCTCAAATTACGCAGGAGTGAATTCATTTCCGAATTTCTCGGACAGCGAACGATTTTTCGCACTTGTCGGAGAAAGGGTTAGGAAAGATGTAGGAGGCCGCAGGCAAAAAAATGGCGGGACACACGGGCCCGCCAAAACCACACGCTACGGGGTTAGCGCGAGGAGACCAGATTCGGAGCACTGCATCGAACCACCTTGCAAACCGCGCCGGGGGACGCCTTTTGCCGATACAGTCGCGCTGCTGCGTTACCGGGGGATAAGCACATCAGCGTTGAGATGCATTGTGGTGGAAACGTATGGCGTGAGGGGTAACAAAGTGTTTCAGGTTGTAACACCTCGGGCGTTTCACCTTTGCTCACGCCGTCCCCAACGCCTTGCCGGACAAGGACCTGGCACGCACGCCGGTCCGCGCAATTTTGTTCGCATTCCTGAATAACTTGCGGAAACAGGCATCGGCCGCTCACCCGAGCGCGCCCCCCGCTGCGTCAACAGCCCCCTACGGCGGCCATTTCACGCGAACTTCGTCAATGTGCTAACGTCATTCTTTGTGCGTGGCAACAAAGTGTCCAGCCGCCCGGAAATCCCGGAAATCCCGGGAATTGCTCGGAGATGACCGGCAGACGACGAACGCCGCGCAAGAAGCGCACGCTTTTTCTCCCTACAGCCACGGCCTGGCAGGGCCGAATTCGCATGGACACCATCGAACGTCTGGGACAGATTCTGGCGCGCGACCGCGTGATCGCGGTCGTCGGCCTGTCGCCGCGGCCGGACCGGCCGAGTTTCACCACGTCGCGCTACATGCAGCAGCATGGCTACCGGATCGTGCCGGTCAATCCGCAGGCGGCGGATTCCGACGCGACGATTCTCGGCGAGACCGTGTACGCGAGCCTCACCGAAGCGGCCGATGCGCTGCGGGCCGAGGGGGTAAAGATCCAGATGGTCGATTGCTTCCGGCGCAGCGGCGGCATTCCGCCGATCGCCCAGGAGGCTGTGGCCATCGGCGCGAACAGTTTGTGGATGCAACTCGGCATCGAAAACGACGAGGCGGCCGCACTCGCGCTGGCCGCCGGGCTCGATGTCGTGATGGACCGCTGCGTCAAGATCGAGCATCAGCGCTGGCTGATGCAGGGCGGCCACGCCCGGCAGCATGCGAACCCACGGTGAAGCCCCGGCGTGAGCGGCCTGCGCCGCCCTCGGGGGGAATGCGCCGCGCGCCGCCGCGCATCGATCGCTCGCAGAACCGAAGCACTCCCGTTTCCGGAAATAACGACGAATTCTCTAACCACCAAGCGCTGAGCACCGAGCACTGCCGACATGACCATCGACGCTGACCTTCTCGCCTACTACGACCAGATGGCTCGCAAGTATCCCGAGCCCGCCGACGCTGCCCCGCCGAGCCCGCAGGCGGTGCGCGCCAGGTTCGCGACCGTTGCCACCGAAGCCTTGCGTCCGTTGCCGGCGGGCCTGCGCAGCGAGACGTTCGAGATTCCGCTGCCGGGACGCCATCTGCGCGCCCGGCTGTACCGCCCGGTCGGCCGACAGGTGCCGCTCGTCGTGTACTTCCATGGCGGCGGGTGGGTCGTGGGAGATGTCGACACGCACGGCACCCTCACCGCCTTTCTTGCGCAGGATGGCGACGTGGCGGTGTTGAGCGTCGATTACCGGCTCGCCCCGGAGCACCCGTTCCCCGCGGCAGCCGACGATGCACGCGAGGCGCTGGCGTGGGCGGCCGAGCAGCGGGCGCGTCTGGGACTGAGCCTGGACCGCCTCGCGGTGGCCGGCGACAGCGCTGGCGGCCATCTGGCGGCGCAGGCGGCGGCATGGTTCAACGACAGGCATCCGGGCATGGTGGGCGCCCAGTTGTTGATCTACCCCGTCGTGCAATACCGGTTCGACACGCCGAGCTACGAGCGCCTGGCCAGCGGCACGGGTCTCACGCGCGACGAAATGCGCTGGTACTGGAAGCACTATCTGAGCGACGTGGAGCCGGCGGCGGACGACGTGCGGGTGAACCTGACGGCGCAGGCGCCACGGCACCCGTTGCCCAATACGCTGGTCATCGCGGCGCAATACGATCCGCTGCACGACGAGGCGCTGGCGTATGCGCAGTTCGTCGCGCAGTCGGGGGGGCGCGCCGAGGTAATAGAAGCGTCGGGACTGACGCACAGCTTCGCGAGATTGCAGCCGTTCGTGCCGCAGGCGAGGCTGGTGATGCACGACGCGGCGCAACGCCTGCGCGATTGGCTCGGCTGACGCTTGGAAGGCTCCAGCCCGGCCTGGAGCCTTCGGTCAGCGGGTGAATCGCCTCACCTGCTGACCGGCGCGAACCGACATGTCCCTTATTTAAGCCACTTGTCGACCACCGCCTGATACTCGCCGGTCTTTTGCGCGAGGTTGAGCCACTGGTCGACATAGTGCTTGAAGATGTCGTCGCCGCGCGGCAGCAGGTAGGCCTTCTCGCCGAACTGGAGCGGCTTGTCCGGGTTCACCGGGCAGAGCGAGGGGTTGAGCTTGTGCTGGAGCAGCGTCTCCGAGGCGTCCGTGACCATGACGTCGGCCTTGCCATCGGCGATCTGCCTGAAGATTGTCACGTTGTCCGGGTAGATCGTGAGCGTTGCATTGGGCAGGTACTGACGCGCGAAGCGTTCGTTGGTGCCGCCGGGATTCGCGATCGCGCGCGTGCTCGGCTTGTTCAGATCGGCGAGCGTCTGGTACTTCGCCACGTCGGCGCAGCGCACGATCGGCGACTTGCCGTCGACCATGACGACGCTGCTGTAATAAGCGCGGGCGGCCCGATCGAGCGTGACGGAGATGCCGCCCACGGCGATGTCGCACTTGCCGGCGGTAAAGTCGTCCATCAGCCCCTTCCACGTGGTCGGGACGATCACCGGCTTCACCCCGAGCGACTTGGCGAGCGAAGCGACCAGATCGACGTCGATGCCTTCGAATTGCCCGTCGGGACGGCGATACGAATACGGCTTGTAGTCGCCCGTCGCGCAGGCGCGCAGCGTCCCGGCCTTCTGAACATCGTCGAGGCGCGAATGTACGGTGGCCGGGGCGGGCGGTGCGAGCGGTGCGGCCGGTTGTGCCTGAGCCGCGGTCGCGGCGAATGCCACGCCCGCCACGAGCGCCGCGTGAGCCGCGCAAGCGGCCGCCATCATGACTTTCATACGTATCTCCTGATTGTTGTCGTTGTGACGCAGTTGCCTGTCTGGCGGACCGTTCGGGGCGGCCCGCCAATCTCGCGCGCCCAGCCGGGATGCGGGGGCCGTGAAGCGGTGAAGCGAGCCCCTCATGGTAATGACAGCGCGCGCTCGCGCCAACGAGTCTTTATCAGTCCGCGGCATAAACCGCGGAACATGAATCCGCGACATAACGGCCGGCCGAGGGCTGGCCCCCGGATACCCGAGTAAAATGGCCGCTTGCCCAACACCATTCCACCACCGCTTCGACGTGTCCCAAGCCCTGCAAAACGATACTTTCCTGCGCGCACTGCTGCGCCAGCCGACCGAGTACACGCCGATCTGGCTGATGCGCCAGGCAGGCCGGTACCTGCCCGAGTACAACGCCACACGCGCCAGGGCCGGCAGCTTCCTGGCGCTGGCCAAGAACCCCGCCTACGCGACCGAAGTCACGCTGCAGCCGCTCGAGCGCTTCGCGCTGGACGCCGCCATCCTGTTCTCGGACATCCTTACCATTCCCGACGCCATGGGCCTCGGCCTGTCGTTCGAAGCCGGTGAAGGCCCGCGCTTCGCGCATCCGCTTCGCACCGAAGACGACGTGCGCCGCCTGCGCTCGCCGGATCTCGACAGCCTGCGCTACGTGTTCGACGCCGTGAGCGAGATTCGCCGCGCGCTGAACGGCCGCGTGCCGCTCATCGGCTTCTCCGGCAGTCCGTGGACACTCGCGTGCTACATGGTCGAAGGCGGGGGCTCGTCCGACTTTCGCACCGTCAAGACGATGATGTACGAGCGTCCCGACCTCATGACGCACATCCTCGAGACCAATGCGCGCGCCGTCGGCGACTATCTCAACGCGCAGATCGAAGCCGGCGCGCAGGCCGTCATGGTGTTCGACACCTGGGGCGGCGCGCTCGCCGACGGGCGTTATCAGCAGTTCTCGCTCGCCTATATGCGACAGGCGCTGGCGGGCGTGCATCGCGAATGGAACGGCGCGCGCGTTCCGCACATCGTCTTTACCAAGGGCGGCGGACAGTGGCTCGAAGCGATCGCCGACACCGGCCCCGACGCCATTGGCCTGGACTGGACGGTCGATCTGGCGGGCGCGCGCCGCCGCGTGGGAGACCGTTGTGCACTGCAAGGCAATTTCGATCCGACCGCCCTGTTCGCGTCGCCCGATGCCATTCGCGGCGAGGTCCGTCGCCTGCTCGACGCCTACGGCAATGCACCAGGACATGTGTTCAACCTCGGCCACGGCATTTCGCAGTTCACCGACCCCGAACACGTCGCGGCACTGGTCGACGAAGTGCATTCCTATAGCCGGAAGGTGCGCCAGAGGCCGTAAGACGCGATGCACGCAAGTAACGGTGCGGGTTCGCAACGCATTTCTGCCGCGCAAGCCCGACCGCCGTTCCAGCGATGGAATGTCAAGGAAAAAACAGTCGAGGAAGTCCTCCAATTTGGTGCGTTGTCCCAAAGACTTATGCACAAATTCTCGCTGCGCCGCCGCAACCGGGGAATGCGTTGGGGATACTTTGGGGCTTGTTCATAAGCTATTGATCAAAAAGCAATTTTGATTCTGCCTGCACGGCAGCGCCATACGGCGCGAAGGCCGTGCGGCGAGGCTGACGGACGATAGTCCCCACAGTTCTCAACATAGTTATCCACAAGCATTTCGAGCCCACCGGAAAGGCGACTCAAATCCGGGGTTTAGCGAAACTTCTCAGGATTCACTTTAAGTTTGACCCGCGCCGACGACCTTCCAGCACCCTCGGCGACATCGGCGGACGATGTCGCTTCTCCGGCGGAAAAATCCCGCACCGGCGCGCCGGCTATCGCCCGCGTGGCGCTCGACACCCCGCTGCTCACGCTGTTCGACTACCGTCTGGATCAAGCCGCGAGCCCCGGCCAACTGGTGCAGGTGCCGTTCGGCAGACGGCAGGTCGTGGGCATCGTGTGGGAATTGACGCAGCGCAGCGAAGTCGACCCCGGCAAGCTGCGCGAAGTAACGGCCGTCTGGCATGAGTTGCCCGCGCTGGGCGACGAGTGGCGCGCCCTCATGCAGTTCGCTTCGCGCTACTACCAACGCGGCATCGGCGAAGTCGCGCTGCCTGCCGTGCCCGGACACCTTCGTACCCCGATGCGCTGGCCAAGACTGCTGGCCCGGCGCGGCGTGCAGCGCTACCGGATTGCCGACGGGGCGCTCGGGGCGCTGATGGAGAACGTTCCCGCCCGGCTTCGCGCGCAGCGCCGGCTCGCCCAAGGGCTGGCGCAGGCCGGTACGCTCGACGCCGACGAAGCCCGCGCCCTGTGCGCCAAGGCTGCCGATGTCCTCAAGCAGTGGGCGGCGGCCGGCTGGGTAGCCGTCGAAACCGTGCCGTTGCACGAAGCCATGCACGAGACCCGTGACGAGATCGATAGCCGCATCGATCACGAAGCCCGCGACGCCGCAGACGACGAGACGCCGGCTTCGCACACCGCGAAGACGCTCACCGCCGGGCAGGCCCACGCCGTCGCTGCGATTCACGATGCACTTGTCGCGGCCGGTGCGCGGCGCCTCGGCTCGATCGCGTCGAACCCACCGCAGTCCACAGCATCGGCCCCCCCCCCGCCATCGTCCCCGTCCGGCGTGTGCGCCGACTCCGCGAGCACTACGGCGGAACCTGCCGCCTGTCCGCCGTTTTTGCTGTATGGCGTGACCGGCAGCGGCAAGACCGAGGTCTATCTGCGCGCGGTGGCCGAGGCGCTGCGCGAGCGCGATGCACAGGTGCTCGTGCTGGTGCCCGAAATCAACCTGACGCCGCAGCTCGAAGGCGTCTTTCGCAGCCGCTTCCCGGGCGAGACGCTGGTCACGCTGCACAGCGGGCTGGCCGAAGGCGAGCGCGCCCGGCACTGGCTCGCGGCGCATCGCGGCGAAGCGCGCGTCGTGCTGGGCACGCGGCTGGCGGTCATGGCGTCGCTGCCGCACCTGCGGCTGATCGTCGTCGACGAGGAGCACGATCCGTCCTACAAGCAGCAGGAAGGGCTGCGCTACTCGGCGCGCGATCTGGCCATCTGGCGCGCGAACCGGCTGCGCATTCCCGTCGTGCTGGGCTCGGCCACACCCTCGCTCGACAGTTGGCGTCGCGCGGAGCAAGGCCGCTACGTGCGCCTGTCGATGCCCGAGCGCGCCACGCCCGACGCCGTGCTGCCGCGCGTGTCGCTCATCGACATGGAAATCGAGCGCAAGCGCCAGCGTGTCGTGCACGAGGGGCTGTCGCAAGCGCTGCTGGCCGCGGTTCGTGCGCGCCTCGAAGCGGGCGAGCAGAGCCTGCTGTTCCTGAATCGCCGCGGCTACGCGCCGGTACTCAACTGCGACGCCTGCGGCTGGGTCAGCGACTGCCGCCGGTGCAGCGCGCACATGGTGCTGCACAAGCCCGAGCGGCGGCTGCGCTGTCATCACTGCGGCGCCGAGTCGCGCATTCCGCACGCCTGCCCCGATTGCGGCAACCTCGATCTCGCCCCGCTCGGGCGCGGCACGCAGCGCATCGAGGAAACGCTGGCCGAGCATTTCCCCCACGCGCGTCTGGCGCGCATCGACGCCGACAGCACGCGTCGCAAGGGCAGCGCGCAAGCCCTCTTCGCGCAGGTGCACGCGGGCGAGGTCGATATCCTGATCGGCACGCAGATGGTCGCCAAGGGGCACGATTTCCGCAACGTCACGCTCGTGGGCGTGGTCAACGCGGACAGCGCGCTTTTCTCGCATGACTTCCGGGCCGCCGAACGCCTCTTCGCGCAACTGATGCAGGTTGCGGGGCGCGCCGGCCGCGCGGCCAGGGCCGATGGACCCGGCGACGTGCTCATCCAGACCCGCTACGCCTCGCATCCGCTGTTCGCCTCGCTCATGCGCCACGACTACGCGGGCTTCGCGGCCCAGCAACTGGAGGAGCGCCGCGTCGCCCTGCTCCCGCCGTTCACGCATCAGGCGCTGCTGCGCGCGCAAGCCCGCAAGCTCGACGACGCCATGGCGTTTCTGCGGCAGGCCCGCGACATCGCCGCCGATCCGTCGCTGCACGACCCGCGCATCTCCCTGTGGGACCCGGTGCCGATGACGATGGTGCGCATCGCGGGCACCGAGCGTGCGCAACTCGTCGTGGAAAGCCCGCATCGCGGCGCATTGCAGCGCTTCCTCTCGCACTGGATGGGCGAGCTGCGCGCGCTCAAGACGCCTGTGCACTGGCATCTCGAAGTGGACCCGCTCGAGATCTAGAGCGAAGTATTAAACGGTATATAACGTTCCGGAAATTTGACAACGTCGGCAGAATCTCCGACCATGCAGGCATTCGTTGCACGCTGAGGTTGCCGGTGCGCACGCGCTCACACGTCGTTCGCGCCATGAGAAGTCCTACAGGAGACGATCCGATGAAGTCGCACGATCAGAGCGCCGCCCCCACGGCGCCGCATGCCGCCCCACTGTCCACCTCGCTGTCCGCCGCGCCGCCCGGCGACGCCCTGCTGGCCGCCCCGCCCCTCGAATCACCGCTCGCTGCTGCCTCGCGCCGCCGTTTTCTGCGACGCGCCGGTGCGCTCGGCGTAGGCGCCAGCCTTGCGGGCCGCGCGCTCGACGTGATCGCCGCGGCCGCCGCGCCGCAGACGGTCACGCTGCCGTTCGCCAACGGCGAGCGCGAGCTGGTCGCGTACCCCCAGAAGCGGCCGCTGATCCGGCTCACGGCACGCCCGCCGCAGCTCGAGACGCCGTTCGAAGTGTTCAACGATGGCCTCATCACGCCAAACGACGCCTTTTTCGTCCGTTACCACCTCGCGGGTATTCCGACCGACATCGACCCGGCGAAGCACCGCATTCGCGTGGGCGGCAGCGTCGCCAGGCCGCTGGAAATCTCGCTCGACTCGCTCAAGAAGGATTACGGCGCGCCGGTGGAACTCGTGGCCGTACACCAGTGCTCCGGCAACAGCCGGGGCTTCTTCGAGCCGCGCGTGGGCGGCGGGCAGATCGCCAATGGGGCGATGGGCAACGCGCGCTGGCGCGGCATCCCGCTCAAGCGGATCCTGGAGCGCGCCGGCGTCTCGCCCGGCGCGAAGCAGGTCACGTTCGAAGGGCTCGACCGCCCGATCGTGCCGGCCACGCCGGAGTTCGTGAAAGCGCTCGACATCGAGCACGCGATGGACGGCGAAGTGATGATCGCGTTCGCGATGAACGGCCAGGACCTGCCCATGCTCAACGGCTTTCCCGTGCGTCTGGTCGTGCCGGGCTATTACGGCACGTACTGGGTCAAGCATCTGGTCGACATCAACGTCATCGACAAGGTATTCGACGGCTTCTGGATGGCCAGCGCGTATCGCATTCCCGACAACGACTGCAATTGCGTGGCCCCAGGCGCCGCGCCGCAGAAAACGAAGCCGATCGGCCGCTTCACGGTGCGCTCGTTCGTGACCAGCCACACCGACGGCCAGCGCGTGGCGGCGGGCAAGGCGGTGCGTGTGCGCGGCATTGCGTTCGACGGCGGCGAAGGCATTCGCGACGTCCAGTTCTCCTCCGATGGCGGGCAGACGTGGCAGGTCGCACAGCTCGGCGAAGAACTCTCGAAGTACTCGTTTCGCGAGTGGACGGCGTCGTTCACGCCAGCGCAGCCCGGCGAATACGCGCTGAAGGTTCGTGCCACGAATCGGGCAGGCGTTACGCAACCGCTGCAATCGCTGTGGAATCCGGCTGGCTATCTGCGCAACGGGGTGGAAACCGTGCGCGTGCTCGCGGCTTGAGACGGGGGACGATCATGAACGCCAGAAAATTCGCAACGCGCGCGGCGGCCGTGCTCGGCCTGACGGGCCTGCTCGGCGCCGCTGCCTTCACCCCGGCCCACGCTCTCGAGATCAAGCTGCCGCAGGAGAGCGCGCAGCTCAAGGCCTCCACGCTCGCCGGCCATCAGGCCGCCAGCGCGTGGTGCGTCATGTGCCATTCCATCGACTACATCAATAGCCAGCCGCCCATGCCGGCGTCGTTCTGGAGCGCGGAAGTCACGAAGATGGTGAAGGTCTACGGCGCGCCGATTCCGGAAGACCAGGTCAAGCTGATTTCCGAATATCTCGGCAAGACATACGGCAACGACGCGAAGTAAGGCGCATCCCCCGGGGAAGCCCCCGGGGGATGGCCAGCGAGGGTCGGTGAGAGTCGGTGAGGATCGGCACGGGTGGGCGATGGCCGGCTCACCGCCTTTTCGCCGACCGGACTTTTCTTTCGTGCAAATCCTTTCGATTCCGATCACGCCGACCGCCATATAAGACTTCTCCCGGCGCCTATTCCCAAGCGGTCGCCAATAAAATCGTTCGCTGGCCCGGGGACCATCGACACGCGCGTTTCCCGGTCTTTTCCTTGACCGGGGACACCCATGCGGAACCGACAATCCGGCTTCTTCCTGATCGGCGCGACCATTGCCGTCGCCATCGCAGGGATCTTGCTGACCCTCTACATGAGGCAGCAAGTCCACGAAACCCGTATTCAACGCGCCGAGAACATCGGCAGCGCGCTCAGGATCATTGGCAATGGCGTCGAGTCCTTCATCGTCGAGCATCACGACAACATCGACAAGGCGCTGAACGGCGTGCCGGGCGTCACGCTCGCCCGCGCGGGCGAGCTGACCAACGTCCCGCTCTCGCGCACGACGGACGTTCGCTTCGGCCACGTGCTCCAGATGCGCATCGACGGCCACACCGGACCACCGAGCGCCGCGGCAATCATTCGGATGACGCGTCTGCCTGGGGTCGGAGACCGGCCGCCGTTACCGGGCGCAAATTACGTCGTGCGGATCTTCCGGGATGTGAACAATCCGAACATCCGCGCCGTCGTCCATCTCGACAGGACGCTGCGCACCACTTACGGGCCTGATCCGGACTGGGACATGCTCGGCACCGCCGTTCGCAAGATCGGCCCGAACGGCGGCCTGTCGCGCGACGACAGTGGACGCTTCACCTTCCCGCTGACGCCGCCCGGCGACACGACGCTCCAGAACACGCTCCCGAGCACGAGCGACACGCCCGGTCTGCTGGCGGTTCGGGCCGGATATTCGCTCAGCCCGCTCAATCGCTATCTCAGACGCGACGGTACGGACGCAATGACCGGGCCTCTGAGGATGGGCGGCAAGGACATCGTCGGCGCCGGCAATATCCGGCTTGACGGCAACCTCGAGTCGCCCACCGGCACGCTCAAGGCGAAAACCCTGGACGCTCAGGAGGACGTGGCGGCCCGTCGCAATGCACTCGTGGGCGGAGAGGCGGCCCGACGGCGGGCGAATGCGGTCAATGGCGGCGATGCGCCCGGCTGGGTCATTGCCGGCAAGGGCATCGCATCGGGCCAGGTGGTCGCGGGAACCGACGCGCAAATGCTCGCGGACGTCAGGCGACAAGGCGACGGGATCGTGGCGGGCTCCAAAGGCGTCTGGTCTTACGGCGACCTTCGGGCCAAAGGGGACATCCAGAGCGAAGGCGGGAACATCCGTGCCGAGCGCAGGCGAGCCGGCAACAACACTGGCAACGTGATCGCGGACGGCAGCGTCACCGGCGGCACGCTGCACTCGAGAGGCACGGTCACGGCGTCGGGAAACCTGATTTCCCAGGGAGGCGCGCTGCAACTCAAGGACTTCCGCGCCGAGGCCAACACATCATGTTCCGGCATGGAGGGCGGCATTGCGGTAAACCGCGCCGGCCGCGTCGTCTCGTGCCAGTCGGGGCGCTGGCAAATCAGTCTCAAGACCGAGACGTACTACGTCGATCGCCCCGTGAAATGGAGCTATCGCGAGTGGGACCTGTCGGGCACCAACGACTCAGGCGTTCGGAACCATCGATTCGGCAACGCGAAGGTGTGCCGGCTGTTGTCGAACCAGCACTTCAACCCGGCCTCCCAGCACCCCAGCATCTCCCCGCGATACCTGCGGTTCGACGGCAGGGAGTACATCGTCGACGTACCGCACGAAGTACGCGCGGCGCTGCCGCGCATGACGGTCGCCTGCCTCTATACCGATACGCCGTCGGCGGCTTACGCGGCGCGCTACGGCGGGTACAAGACTTACCTGCAGCCCATCGCGAGCGGCAGTTTCGACGGCGCCGCCGCGCGCAGCTTCGTACAGGCCAATCCCCCCACCACCGAATACCGGTCCTTTACCTACGACCGCTTCCGGTTCCTGTCGGGCGACGCTGGCTATCATTACAAGCTCGGTGACTGGGACCACTGCATCGTCGACGGATCATATGGAAACAGTTGGCCCGGCTGGGAGTTGGACCTCTACCCGCCGCAGACGTACTACGAGAACACCGAATGGCTGTTCCGCGTCAAGAAACGCGACGGACGAGCCATCTGCTGGCGCACCAGAATCTGACCCTTCATAGGGTGCAACCCCAATATTGACTCTGGTTGCACCTGCCCGGAAAGCCGGTTACGATGCCGCAATTCACCCGCTATGGGTGTCACGCTTTTTTGCTCTCTTGCGTCATCAGGTAACCCTTCCATGGCTAACACCACTCTCGGCGTCAAAGTCGACGACGTCCTGCGCACCCGGCTCAAGACCGCCGCCCAGCAAATCGAGCGCACCCCCCATTGGCTGATCAAGCAGGCAATTTTCGCCTATCTGGAGCGCGTGGAGAGCGGCGTGCTGCCGCCCGAACTCAGCGGTGCAACCCAGTCGGGCACCGAGGTGATCGACGGCCACACCGGCGACGACACCGTGCCGCACCCGTTCCTGGAGTTCGCGCAGAACGTGCAACCGCAGTCGGTGCTGCGCGCGGCCATCACGGCCGCCTACCGCCGTCCGGAACCGGAATGCGTGCCAGTGCTCATCGGGCAGGCCAAGCTTGCGCCGGCCACGGCCGCCTCGGCCTCCGCCCTGGCCCGCAAGCTCGTCGTCGCCCTGCGCGGCAAGAGCACCGGCGGCGGCGTGGAGGGCCTCATTCACGAGTTTTCGCTTTCCAGCCAGGAAGGCGTGGCGCTCATGTGCCTTGCTGAAGCGCTGCTGCGTATTCCCGACAAGGCCACGCGCGACGCGCTCATTCGCGACAAGATCAGCAAGGGCGACTGGCACGCTCACGTGGGCAATTCGCCGTCGATGTTCGTCAACGCGGCCACCTGGGGCCTGATGATCACCGGCAAGCTCGTCACCACCACCAGTGAAGCCGGTCTCACCAAGGCGCTCACGCGCCTGATCGGCCGTGGCGGCGAGCCGCTCATCCGCAAGGGCGTCGATATCGCCATGCGCCTCATGGGCGAGCAGTTCGTGACGGGCGAGACCATCTCCGAAGCGCTCGCCAACAGCCGCAAGTATGAGGCCCAGGGCTTTCGCTACTCATACGACATGCTCGGCGAAGCGGCGACCACCGAGGAGGACGCGCAACGCTACTACGCGAGCTACGAGCAGGCGATCCACGCAATCGGCAAGGCGTCGGCCGGACGCGGCATCTATGAAGGCCCGGGCATCTCGATCAAGCTCTCCGCGCTGCACCCGCGCTATTCGCGCAGCCAGCACGAGCGCACGATGAACGAGCTGCTGCCGCGCGTGCAGGCGCTCGCCAAGCTGGCGCGTTCGTATGACATCGGCCTGAACATCGACGCCGAGGAAGCCGACCGCCTCGAGATCTCGCTCGATCTGCTCGAGGCACTGTGCTTCGACCCCGATCTGGCCGGCTGGAACGGCATCGGCTTCGTGGTGCAGGCGTATCAGAAGCGTTGCCCTTTCGTGATCGACTTCATCATCGATCTGGCGCGCCGCAGCCGCCATCGCATCATGGTGCGTCTGGTGAAGGGCGCGTACTGGGACACGGAAATCAAGCGCGCGCAGGTCGACGGGCTCGAAGGCTACCCGGTCTACACCCGCAAGATCTATACGGACGTGTCGTACCTCGCCTGCGCCAAGAAGCTGCTCGCCGTGCCGGACGCGATCTATCCGCAGTTCGCCACGCACAACGCCTACACGCTCTCGGCGATCTACCACCTCGCCGGCAACAACTACTACCCCGGCCAGTACGAATTCCAGTGCCTGCACGGCATGGGCGAGCCGCTCTATGAGGAAGTCGTGGGCCCCATCGCGGCGGGCAAGCTCGCACGACCATGCCGCGTGTACGCCCCGGTCGGCACGCACGAGACCCTGCTCGCCTATCTGGTGCGACGCCTGCTCGAGAACGGCGCGAACACGTCGTTCGTGAACCGCATTGCAGACGACACCATCAGCGTCGACGAGCTGATCGCCGACCCCGTCACCGAGGCCGAGAAGGTGCAGCCGCTCGGCGCGCCGCATGCCAAGATTCCGCTGCCGCGCGACCTGTACGGACCTGCGCGCGCCAATTCGTCGGGCTTCGATCTGTCGAACGAGCACCGCCTGGCCTCGCTGTCCTCGGCGCTGCTCGCGAGCGCGGGCACGCCCTGGCGCGCCGCGCCCATGCTCGCCGATGGCGAGCGCACCGACGGCACGCCGCGCCCCGTGCGCAACCCGGCCGACCTGCGCGACACCGTGGGTCAGGTCATCGAAGCCACGTCGGCCGACGTGCAAGCCGCACTCGCGCACGCCGTGGCCGCCGCGCCGATCTGGCAGGCCACGCCGGTCGAGGAGCGCGCCGACTGCCTGATGCGCGCGGCCGACCTGCTCGAAGCGCACATGCCCACGCTCATGGGCCTTTGCGTGCGCGAAGCGGGCAAGTCGCTACCCAACGCCGTGGCCGAAGTGCGCGAGGCCGTCGACTTCCTGCGCTACTACGCCGCGCAGATCCGCCAGGGCTTCTCGAACGACACGCACCGCCCGCTGGGCCCCGTGCTGTGCATCAGCCCGTGGAACTTCCCGCTCGCGATCTTCGTGGGCCAGGTCGCGGCCGCGCTGGCCGCCGGCAATCCGGTCATCGCCAAGCCGGCCGAGCAAACACCGCTCATCGCCGCCGAAGCCGTGCGACTGATGCACACCGCCGGCATTCCGGCGGGTGCGCTGCAACTGCTGCCCGGCACCGGCGAGACGGTCGGCGCCGCGCTCGTGGCCGACGCACGCACCAAGGCCGTGATGTTTACGGGCTCGACCGAAGTGGCGCGCATCATCGCGCGCACGCTGGCCGAGCGGCTGGACGCCAACGGCCGCCCGATCCCGCTGATCGCCGAGACCGGCGGGCAGAACGCCATGATCGTCGACTCGTCGGCCCTGCCCGAGCAAGTCGTGTACGACGTGCTCGCCTCGGCCTTCGACTCGGCCGGCCAGCGCTGCTCGGCCCTGCGCGTGCTGTGCCTGCAGGACGACATTGCCGACAAGACGCTGCACATGCTCAAGGGCGCGATGCAGGAACTGGCCATCGGCAACCCGGACCGCCTGGCCATCGACGTCGGCCCCGTGATCGACGCCGAGGCGCAGGGCAACATCAATCGCCACATCGAACAGATGCGCGGCAAGGGCTTCCCGGTCGAGCAGTTGCCGCTGCCCGAAGCAACGCGCCACGGCACGTTCGTCGCCCCGACGCTCATCGAGCTCACCGACCTCAAGGCGCTGCAGCGCGAAGTCTTCGGCCCGGTGCTGCACGTGATCCGCTTCAAGCGCGCCCAGCTCGACAAGCTGCTCGAGCAGATCAACGCCACGGGTTACGGACTGACGTTCGGCGTGCATACGCGCATCGACGAGACCATCGCCTATGTGACCGAACGCGCGCATGTGGGCAACATCTACGTGAACCGTAACGTCATCGGCGCCGTGGTCGGCGTGCAGCCGTTCGGCGGCGAGGGTCTGTCTGGGACGGGTCCGAAAGCGGGCGGCCCAATGTATCTGCCGCGCCTGCTCGCCACGCGCCCGGCCTCGCTTGCGCCGGAGCTCAATCGCAACGAGGCCGCGCTCGCGCCGCTCGTGGTGTATCGCGACTGGCTGCGCCAGCAGGGCAATGGCGCGCACACCGCTGCCGCGATCGATCGCGTCGACCGCTATCTGGCGACCTCGGCGCTCGATGCGACCGCCGTGCTGCCGGGCCCGACCGGCGAGCGCAACACCTACGGCCTGGAGCCGCGCGGCCCGGTGCTTTGCGTGGCCGCCACGCCGCTCGGCGCGCGCACGCAGTTGGCCGCCGTGCTGGCCACCGGCAACCACGCGCGCTTTGCCGACGGCGCCGCGGCGCGCGAGTTGATCGATGCGCTGCCGGCCTCGCTCAAGGACCGCGCGTCGGTGTTGCCCGCCGGGGCGGACGTTGCCGGCGAACCCTCGCTTGCCGCCGTCCTGTTCGAGGGCGACAGCGACGAACTGCGTGCGCTCAATCGCCGCATCGCCGCGCGCAGCGGCCCGATCCTGTCGACGCAGGGGCTCTCCCCGGAGGCGCTGGCCGCCGGTGACGACTACGCGCTCGAGCGTCTGCTGTGCGAGCGCTCGGTGTCGGTCAATACGGCCGCCGCCGGGGGTAACGCCAACCTCATGACCATCGGCTGATCACGCCGTGCCGCCCGCGGCCACCCGTGTCCCGCGTCTGCGGGGCCGGGTGGCCGTCGTCGTTCTGCCGTTCCGCCCCCCTTGCCTCCTTGCCGGCAACGGCGTCCGCCCTTTGCGTTCACACGCAAACCCCGTAGCCCAGCACCGCCGGCCCATTCGCGGTATCGTCGCGCCCGCCCCCGACATATCACGCGTCTCACCGCCTTCGCGCGGTCAACCCGTGCCGGCGACGCGTATCGCCGGCCGCCGCGATCGCCGCCCTGCGCCGCCGCCTCCCTCGTCATGCCGGGGCAGACGCGCAGCGTGCGTGGCGGTGTCGCACAAGGAGGCAACATGTCCCTTTGGAATCCCACCGCGGTGTCGTTTACCGTCTACCTGCTGCTGATGCTGGCGATCGGCTGGCTGGGCTACCGTTCGACCCGCAATCTCTCCGACTACATTCTGGGCGGACGGCGGCTTGGCAGCTTCGTCACGGCGCTCTCCGCCGGCGCGTCCGACATGAGCGGCTGGCTGCTGCTCGGACTGCCGGGCGCAATCTACGCGGGCGGCCTGTCCGGCGTGTGGATCGCCGTCGGCCTGGCCGTCGGCGCATGGGCGAACTGGCATCTGGTCGCCGCGCGCCTGCGCGTGCATACGGAAGTCTGCGGCAACGCGCTCACGCTGCCCGAATACCTCACACAGCGCTTCGACGATCGCAGCCACGTGCTGCGCATCGTCACGGCGCTGGTGATTCTCATCTTCTTCACGATCTATTGCGCGTCGGGCGTCGTGGCGGGCGCGCGCCTGTTCGAGACGATGTTCGGCCTTGAATACCACACCGCGCTGTGGATCGGCGCCGTGGCGACCATCGCGTATGTCTTCATCGGCGGCTTCCTGGCGGTGAGCTGGACGGACACGGTGCAGGCCTCGCTGATGTTCGCGGCGCTGGTCGTCACGCCGATCGCCGTGGTCGCGCTCGACGGCAGTCCGGCCGCGGCCGTGGACGCCGTAACGGCCGTCCACCCGTCGCATACCGACTGGTTCGGCGATCTGGCGCCCATCGGCGTGATCTCGATGCTGGCCTGGGGCCTGGGCTACTTCGGGCAGCCGCACATTCTGGTGCGTTTCATGGCCGCGCGCTCGGCCGCGGCAATTCCGCAGGCGCGCCGCATTTGCATGACATGGATGGTGCTGTGCCTGAGCGGCGCGGTGGCCGTCGGCTTCTTCGGGCTGGCGTTCTACAGCGCGCGTCCGGACCTCGGTGCGGACGTCGCGGCCAACCCCGAGACCATCTTCATGTCGCTCACGACGCGTCTCTTTGCGCCGTGGCTCGCCGGCGTCCTGCTCGCGGCGATTCTGGCCGCGGTCATGAGCACGCTGTCGTGCCAGTTGCTCGTGTGCGCCAGCGCGTTGACGGAAGACCTCTACAAGATCTTCGCGCGCGGGCCGGTAAGCCAGCGCCGCCTGGTGTGGATCGGCCGCACGATGGTGCTCGCCGTGGCCGTGGTCGCCGTGTTGCTGGCCCTCGATCCCGAGAGTCGGGTGCTGGGCATGGTGAGCTACGCGTGGGCCGGCTTCGGGGCCGCCTTCGGTCCGCTGGTGCTCGCCACGCTGTTGTGGCCGCGCGTCACCCGCAACGGGGCGCTCGCGGGCATCGTGGTCGGCGCGGCGACGGTGCTCGTCTGGAAGCAGTTCGGCTGGCTGGACCTGTACGAAATCGTGCCGGGCTTCGTGCTGGGCGGTCTGGCCCTGGTCGCGGTAAGCCGGCTCGGCCAGCCACCCGGCGCCGAGGTGCTGGATCGTTATGCAGCCGCTGAAAAGACCCTGGCGCAAATCCGTCAGGGCACGCCGGCCGAGCCGGGTGCCACCGACGCGCCAACGGCGCAACCTTCGCCATAAGCCGGTAGCACCTTCTATCGGAATATGTCCCTCTTGACCGGCGCGCGCAGCCATCCAATACTGCCGCGTCGGACGCATAGTGCGTTTGATTTCGGTCGATGCCGTCCCAGAGTCAACCGGCTTTGGGCAGACAGCGTTCCAAGAAAGCGCGTCGCGGCGATCCCGCAGGCGCGCCACTCAACGACATACACATGCAAGGAGAGGGTTGATGCAATCGAAGCTTACGGCTGGCGCACTGGCAGTTGCGGGACTGCTCGCATTCGGCGGCGCCGCGCACGCCCAACAGGCGCAGGAAGTGAAGCTGGGCTTTGCCGCACCGCTCACGGGCGCCCAGGCGCACTACGGCAAGGACATGCAGAACGGCATTCAGCTCGCCGTGGACGAATACAACGCGACGAAGCCGACCATCGAGGGCAAGCCGGTGAAGTTCGTGCTGCAGTCGGAAGACGATCAGGCGGATCCGCGTCAAGGCTCGCTGGTCGCACAAAAGCTCGTCGACTCGGGCATCAAGGGCATGCTGGGCCACTTCAACTCGGGCACCACCATTCCGGCGTCGCGCATCTACGCGCAGGCGGGCATTCCGGAAATCGCCATGGCGACGGCCCCGGAATATACGAAGCAAGGTTTCAAGACGACGTTCCGCATGATGACCTCGGACATTCAGCAAGGCTCGGTCGTCGGTAACTTCGCCGTGAAGAAGCTGGGCTTCAAGAACATCGCCATCGTCGACGACCGCACTGCCTACGGCCAGGGTCTGGCGGACGAATTCGAGAAAGCCGCCAAGGCCGCCGGCGGCAAGATCGTGCGCCGCGAATTCGCCAACGACAAAGCCGTGGACTTCCGCGCCATTCTCACCAACCTCAAGCGCGCCAATCCGGACGTGATCTTCTACGGCGGTGCCGACGCGCAAGCCGGCCCGCTCGCCAAGCAGATGCGCGAACTGGGCATGAAGAGCACGCTGATGGCCGGCGAGATGGTCAAGTCCGACGCGTTCCTGAAGATCGCCGGCGACGCCGCCAACGGCTCGGTCGTGTCGCTCGCGGGCCTGCCGCTCGACAAGATGCCGGGCGGCGCCGCCTACGAGCAGCGCTACAAGGCCAAGTTCGGCGCGGCGCCGGAAACGTATTCGCCATACGCATACGACGGCGCCATGGCCATGATGTCGGCCATGAAGAAGGCCAACTCGACCGACCCGGCGAAGTACCTGCCGGTGCTGGCCAAGACGAGCATGCCGGGCGTGACCACGCGCGAGCTGGCCTACGACAACGTGGGCGATCTGAAGTACGGCTCGATCACCGTCTACAAGGTCGTGGATGGCAAGTGGACCGTGCTGGAGACCGTCGGCGGCAAGTAAGCCGTCGGCGTTACCCGCGATCCGCGGTACGAGGGGCCGACGAGACAGTCTCGCCGGCCCCTTTTTGTTCGTCCAATAAAAAAGCCGCCCGGCAGTTGCCGGGCGGCGTAAAGACAAGGCAAGGAGACATCGGGGAGCAGGTTAATCGCGGCATGTGTCGGCCGCGTGACAGTCCCGCCGTGCCGCCATGGCCCACCGCGCCATCAGCACTCCACGATATTCACCGCCAGGCCGCCGCGCGCCGTCTCCTTGTACTTCGTCTTCATGTCGGCGCCGGTCTCGCGCATCGTCTTGATGACGGAGTCGAGCGAGACGTAGTGGGCGCCATCACCGCGCAGCGCCATGCGCGCGGCGTTCACGGCCTTGACCGACGCCATCGCGTTGCGCTCGATGCAGGGAATCTGCACAAGACCGCCCACCGGGTCGCAGGTGAGCCCCAGGTTGTGCTCCATGCCGATTTCCGCGGCGTTCTCGACTTGCTCCACCGTCCCGCCCAGCACCGCTGCCAGCGCACCCGCGGCCATCGAGCACGCCACGCCGACCTCGCCCTGGCAGCCCACTTCCGCGCCCGAAATCGACGCATTGAGCTTGTACAGAATGCCGATGGCTCCTGCCGTGAGCAGAAAGTCGATCACGCCCTGCTCGTTCGCGCCGTGCACGAAGCGGTCGTAGTAGTGCAGCACCGACGGGATAATGCCCGCCGCGCCGTTCGTCGGCGCGGTCACCACGCGCCCGCCCGCGGCGTTCTCCTCGTTGACGGCAATGGCGTACAGGTTCACCCAGTCCATCACCGAGAGCGGGTCCGACAGCGTGCGCTCGGCGCGTTGCGTGAGCTGGCGATACAACTCCGGCGCGCGGCGACGCACATGCAGCGGCCCGGGCAGTTCGCCGTCGGCTTCGTCGTTGCCGATGCCGCACCCGCGCGTGACGCACGACTGCATCACCGCCCAGATGTTGAGCAGGCCGCGGCGGATGTCCTCCTCCGCAGTGTCGCTCTTGTGCCAGACCTTCTCGTTCTCCCACATCAGCCCGGCGATGCTCTTGCCGCTCGCGCGACACATCTCGAGCAGTTCCTTGCCGGTGCGAAACGGGTACGGCAACTGGTCGTGCGCGGCGAGCACCTGCGTGTTCGACGCGCCCGCCGTCACCACGAAGCCGCCGCCCACCGACAGGTAGCGCCCTTCGCGCAGCTTGTTGCCGTCGCTGTCGAAGGCATGGAACTTCATGCCGTTCGGATGCTCGGCCATCGCCTCCCGGCGGAAGAACACCATGTGCTCCTTCTCGACAAAGGGCACTTCGTGCTTGCCGAGAATCGACAGCACCTTCTCGCGGCGCAGCGTGGCGAGCCGCCCGGCGATCGTCGACGGATCGACCGTGTCCGGCGCTTCGCCCATGAAGCCGAGCAGCACGCCCTTGTCGGTGCCGTGGCCCTTGCCCGTGGCGCCGAGCGAGCCGTAGAGCTCCGCACGCAGTGATGCCACCTTCGGCAGCAAAGCGTCGCGCTCCAGTCCCTGTACGAACATCAGTGCTGCGCGCATCGGCCCCACGGTATGCGAACTCGACGGTCCGATACCGATCTTGAACAAATCGAAAACTGAAACGGCCATGAGGCTTTCCTGATTTAGCTGAAACGTTGTGATACCCGGCGAGCGCCTTCACGCTGACGCATTCGCGTGACATCCATAGAGACAAAAAAGGGCCAGCAATGTTTCTGCCGGCCCCGGTTCGTCGAATTTCGCGGCGCTTACTCGTAGTCGCTCATCGGCACGCACGCGCAGAACAGGTTCCGGTCGCCGTACACGTTGTCGGCGCGGCCTACCGGCGGCCAGTACTTGCGCTCGCGCAGACCGGCCACCGGATACGCCGCCTGGCTGCGCGCGTAGGCGTGCGGCCATTCGTCGGCGGTCACGACATCCGCCGTGTGCGGCGCATGCTTGAGCGGGTTGTCTTCCCGGTCGGCACGACCTTCTTCCACCGCGCGGATTTCTTCACGGATCGCGACCATCGCCTCGATGAAGCGATCGAGCTCGTGCTTCGACTCCGACTCGGTCGGCTCCACCATGAGCGTGCCCGGCACCGGGAAGCTCATGGTCGGCGCGTGGAAGCCGAAGTCCATCAGGCGCTTGGCCACGTCGTCCACCGTGATGCCGCTCGTTTCCTTGAGCGGACGCAGATCCAGAATGCACTCGTGCGCCACCAGACCGCCCGGCCCCGTATAGAGCACCGGATAGTGCGGCGCGAGCTTCTTGGCGAGGTAGTTCGCGTTGAGAATCGCGGTTTCGGTCGCCGCGGCGAGGCCGGACGCGCCCATCATGGCAACGTACATCCACGAAATCGGCAGAATCGACGCCGAGCCATACGGCGCGGCCGACACCGCGCCGATGCCATTCGGATGGCGCGAGCCACCGGTCGAGCGCTGATTGGGCAGGAACTGCGCCAGATGCGCGCCAACGGCCACCGGGCCCACGCCCGGGCCGCCGCCGCCGTGCGGAATGCAGAACGTCTTGTGCAGATTCAGGTGCGAGACGTCGCCGCCGAACTCACCCGGCGCGCACAGGCCGACCATGGCATTCATGTTCGCGCCGTCGACATACACCTGACCGCCGTTGGCGTGCACGATTTCGCAGATCTGACGCGCGCCCGCCTCGAACACGCCGTGCGTGGACGGGTACGTCATCATGATCGCGGCCAGCCGGTCGCGGTGCTGCTCGGCTTTCGCCTTCAGGTCGGCCAGGTCGACGTTGCCGTTCGCGTCGCATGCCACGACCACGACCTGCATGCCCGCCATCTGCGCCGACGCGGGGTTGGTGCCGTGCGCGGACGCCGGAATCAGGCAGATGTCGCGATGCGCCTCGCCGCGCGAGGCGTGATACGCCTGGATGATCAGCAAACCCGCGTATTCGCCCTGCGAGCCGGCGTTCGGCTGCAGCGACACGGCGGCGTAGCCGGTGGCGGCCACCAGCATCTGCTCGAGCTGATCGATCATCGTGCGATAGCCGACGGTCTGCTCGGCCGGCGCGAACGGGTGAATCTGGCCGAACTCGGGCCACGTCACCGGCAGCATCTCCGACGTGGCGTTGAGCTTCATCGTGCACGAGCCCAGCGGGATCATCGTGCGGTCGAGCGCCAGATCCTTGTCCGCCAGGCTGCGCAGATAGCGCAGCATCTCGTGCTCGGAGTGATAACGGTTGAATACCGGGTGCGTGAGGTACGCGCTCTGGCGCGCCAGCGCCGCCGGGAAGCCGTTCGCCACGCCCGCCTCGATCGCGTCGAAGTCCAGCCCGCCCGACGATTGGGCGCTCTTGCCCAGCCCCTCGGCGATCACCTCCCACAGCGCGATCACGTCATCGCGCGTGCTCGTCTCGTCGAGCGAGATGCCAACGGTGTCGGCGTCTTCGCGACGCAGGTTGAAGCGACGTGCGGCGGCGGCCGTATGCACGGCGTCGGCGCGACCGGCGACGGGCACCGTGAGCGTGTCGAAGAACGTGGCGTTGCGCGGCGCGGCGCCCAGCTTCGCGAGGCCCGCGGCGAGCACCGCCGTCAGGCGATGCACGCGCTCGGCGATCACGCGCAGCCCTTGAGGGCCGTGATATGCGGCGTACATGCTGGCCATGATGGCAAGCAGCGCCTGCGCCGTACAGATGTTCGAAGTCGCCTTCTCGCGACGGATGTGCTGCTCGCGCGTTTGCAGCGCGAGGCGCAGCGCCGGCTTGCCTTGCGAGTCGATCGACACGCCGACCAGACGGCCCGGCATGGAGCGCTTGAGCTCGTCGCGCGTGGCCAGGTAGGCGGCGTGCGGGCCGCCGAAGCCCATCGGCACGCCAAAGCGCTGGCTGTTGCCCACGGCCACGTCCGCGCCCCATTCGCCCGGGGGCGTGAGCAGCGTAAGCGAGAGCAGGTCGGCCGCGGCAATCAGCATGCCGCCCTTGGCGTGGACCGCGTCGGCCAGCGCGCGGTAGTCGCGCACGTCGCCGCCCACGCCCGGGTACTGCACCAGCACGCCGAACGCATCGACGCCGGAGGCTGCCGCGACCGGCCCGACCTGCACTTCGATGCCGAGCGGCCTGGCGCGCGTGTGCACCACTTCGATGGTTTGGGGCAGCACGTCGTCGGCCACGAAGAACGTGTTCGACTTCGACTTGCCCGTGCGCTTGACCAGCGTCATCGCTTCGGCGGCGGCCGTCGCCTCGTCGAGCATCGACGCGTTGGCGATCGCCAGCCCGGTCATGTCGATGATCATCTGCTGGTAGTTGAGCAGCGCTTCGAGGCGACCTTGCGAGATTTCCGGCTGATACGGCGTGTAGGCGGTGTACCAGGCGGGATTCTCGAGCACGTTGCGCAGGATCACGCCCGGCGTGAACGTGTTGTAGTAGCCCTGACCGATAAACGACTTGAAGACCTGGTTCCGGTCGGCGAGCGCGCGCAGTTGCGCGAGCGCTTCCGATTCGGTCTTCGGCGCGGCGAACTGGCCCAGCGCCGCGGCGAACTGCCTGCCGTCGCGGCGGATCGACGCGGGCACGACGGCGTCGATCAGCGCGGCGCGCGACGCGTAGCCGAGCTCGGCGAGCATCGCCTGCTGTTCGGGGGTGTCCGGGCCGATATGGCGGGCGGAGAAATTATCGCGCTGCTCGAGCTCGGCGAGCGAGCGGCGCGGCTGATGCAGGTCGGACGGGGCGTTCATGGTCGGATCTCTCGGGCGGTCACGGCAAGTGACAACGGCAATGGATTGCTTCGGTGCGGGTCTGCGGGCAAGTCTGCAGGCGCATCGGCGGGTGGGGAACCGGGAGACTCGCGAAGATCGCGATTCATCGATTCACCGAACCGCCGAGCCGCCCGGCTGGTCGCCGGACGCGGACGGACTCAGGCGCCCGGGCCGGCGTTGTATTGCTCGGCGGTGAGCAGTGCGTCGAGTTCCTTCACGTTCGACGGCTTGATGCGGAACAGCCAGTTGGCATACGGGTCGCTGTTGACCAGCTCCGGCGCGCCCTGCACTTCGCTGTTCGTCTCGAGAATCTCGCCACCGATCGGGGCGTAGATGTCCGAGGCGGCCTTGACCGACTCGACCACGGCCACGGATTCCTTGGCAGTCACCGTGCGGCCGGTGTCCGGCAGCTCGACGAATACCACGTCGCCCAGCGCTTCCTGCGCGTGGTCGGTAATGCCGATGGTCACGGTGCCGTCGGCTTCGAGGCGAGCCCACTCGTGGGACTCGGCGTACTTCAGGTTATCGGGGGTGTTCGCCATTTGTGACGCTCCGGTTTCAGTATGGGGTGTCGTATTGAGAGTCTGTCGTGCCGTCTGCCGCGCGGGGTGAGCCTGTCCGCTCACGCCACCACGGCCTTGCCGTGACGCACGAACGGTAATTTGACCACACGTGCGGGCAATTGCTTGTCACGAATTTGCACATGAACGATCGCGCCGTCGGGCACGCCCTTGGGCAGGCGGGCAAAGCCGATGGACTGCTGCAGGCTCGGGCTGAACGTGCCGCTGGTGATTTCGCCTGCGCCGGCATCGGTCACCACGACCTGATGCGCGCGCAGCACGCCGCCCTTGCCGTCGAGGACGAGACCGGCGAAGCGCCACGTCTGGCCGCGCGAGAGCAGCGAGTCCTTGCCGACGAACGTGCGCTCGCTGTCCTTCTCGACCGTCCAGCCCAAGCCGGCGTCGAGCGGCGAGACGTTGTCGTCCATGTCCTGGCCATACAGGTTCATGCCGGCCTCCAGACGCAGCGTGTCGCGCGCGCCGAGCCCGGCCGGGCGCACGCCCGCGTCGACGAGCGCCCGCCACAGGGCCACGACGTGATCGGCCGGCACGATGACTTCGAAGCCGTCCTCACCGGTGTAGCCGGTGCGCGCGATCATCAGCTCGCCGAACGGGGTGTCCTTCGCAAAGGCGGCATTGAACGGCTTGAGCACTTCGCTCACGGCCTGGCTGCCCGGCACGGCCTGCCACACCCTGGCGCGCGCGTTCGGGCCCTGCACGGCCACGATGGACAGATCGCGGCGCGGCACGATCGTCAGGCTGTAGTCGCCGTGCGCGTTGAGCTGGCCGAGCCAGGCGAGGTCCTTGTCGGCGGTGCCGGCGTTCACGACCAGACGGAACCAGTCTTCGGCAATGAAATAGACGATGAGATCGTCGATCACGCCGCCGCTCGGGTTGAGCATGCAGGTGTAGAGGGCCTTGCCCGGGCTCTGCAGCTTGTCGACGTTGTTGGCGAGCGCGTAGCGCAGGAACTCGCGGCAGCTCGGGCCATGCAGGTCCACCACGCACATGTGCGAGACGTCGAACATGCCGGCATCGGTGCGAACGGCGTTGTGCTCTTCGATCTGGGAGCCATAGTTCACCGGCATGTCCCAGCCGCCGAAGTCGACCATGCGGGCACCGGCAGCGCGGTGCGTATCGTTGAGCGGGGTGCGTTTGAGTTCGGTCATCGGGGCGTCAGGCATCAAGGATTCGGGAATTTCGGATAAGCCGCGTCCGAAAACGCAAAAAGGGGTCATCTCGACGACCGGCACTTAGCGCGTGCGGACCGTGCTGACGCACTTGCCCGACGCAATGCCAGTTGGCGAGATGACCCCTCTGTCCTTGGTACCTGAGAGATTGCCCGGTCCGTGCGACGCGCCCGCGTCTGCCACCGGTACCGGCCCCTTCGGTGGGTTGCCAGCGCGCTCCCGCTTGCTGCAACCGCTCTCCAGAGATCGAAGGCGATGCCTTCGGCGCGGACGGTCCTTGATGCCTGAGAGTTTGTGGGTATTACCCCTTCGGCGGCCCCGGCATGTGCTTCCCGGTGCGCTCTCCCGACCACGCTCGCGCACTTTACGGGGAAAGCCGGGGACTGTCAATTTGACGCGCCCGGCTCGAGCGTCGCGCCGCGTGGCGCCGGTTTCCGGCACTCCGCTCCCGCGCCTACACACCCGCAACGCGCCCACACGCCCACGCGCCCACACGCCGGCCATTCTGACCGTTGCAATGCGGTGCGGCGAAGCCGCCGCCGGTCGGTGCATGTCGCTGCGCGTCAGTGCGTGTCTCCCGGATTGGCGCCGGCGGGACAGCCGTCCTTGCCCCAATGCCCGTTGCACACGGCCCAGATGCAGCGCTGCTTCGGAATCACTTCGTACCAGCGATAACGCTCGCATTGCGCGAGGGCGGCCGCGATGGCGCTCGCGGCGCCGGGCCGGGAAGCCGCCGGCGCCGCGGCGGCATGCTGCGTGGACGCCGGGGCGGCCGGGCCGAAGTCTTCGTTGTCGTAGTGGGCCGGCAGGTCGGCGTTGGCGCCCGGACGCGCCACGTTGCCGGCGTCAAGCGCGTTGCGGCGGCTCAGCATCTGCATCATGGCGTCCGGCGCGTCGCTGCCGGTGGGGGCGGTGAGGGCCGGCGACGCCGGTGGCATCGCGGTGGCGCGCGCGGTGAGCGCGGCGGTCGCCGCCGAGGCCGTAAGCGGCGCGCTCGAGGCCGATACAGCCTCCGATACAGCCTCCGATGCAGCGCCCGACGCCGCAGCATCGGCCGCGGCCAGCGCCTGTGCCCGGGCCAGCGCCGCCGAGGCTTCGTCGACGGGGGGTGCGGGCGCCGCCGCGCTTGCGGCCGAGGCGCCTGCCGGGGCGGGCAGGCTGTTGCCGCTGTTGAACGGGGTGACGGCGAGTCCGCCGGGAGGTTTGGGAACGGGGTCGACGTAAGGCGCCCGCAGGTTCCACCAGATGCCGATCAGCGCGATGGCGGCAAAGACGGCGGTACCGATGACGAGCGCACCGTTGAGCCAGGCCGGCTCGCCGTCGCGCCTGCCGCGCTGGAACCGGCCCCGCGGCGCCGCGGGGGCGCCCGCCGCCGCCAGCTCGCCGTCCCGGAATCCCGGTTCGGCGTCCCCGAGTGTCGCGCCGCACTTCTCACAGTGCAGAGCACGCGGCGCATTGTTCGTCCCACAGGTTGGACATTGCACGGCGACCTCACCACGATGGCAACGTTTTTCATTATAGGCACCGCCCGCGCGTCGACGCCAGCGCACGCGTCGCGTCCGCCCCACAGTGGCGCATGGGGACAAGTGTGCGTGCGCGTCGCGCACCCTGCGTGTCACGGCGACGTGCATGCCGCGTGATAGACTTGCCCGCTATCCGGCAGGCCGACGCTCGCCACGCCGACGCCGCCGGTACATGCGCACCGCGCCGTGCGCGCACCCGCCGGCTGCCACTCCCGTCCCCATCGCTTCACGCCATGTCGTCCTTCCCGCTCAACCCTGCTCAGAACGAAGCCACGCATTACTTCGACGGCCCCTGCCTCGTGCTGGCCGGCGCGGGCAGCGGCAAGACGCGCGTGATCACGCAGAAAATCGCGTGGCTCATCGAGGCGAAGGGTTTCGAGCCGAAGCACATCGCCGCGGTGACCTTCACCAACAAGGCCGCGGCCGAAATGCGCGAGCGCGTGGCCAAGCAGCTCGAAGGCAAGACGCTCACCACACCCGGCAAGGAAGGTCGCAAGGTCCCTGTCAATCAGCTCACGATCTGTACGTTCCACTCGCTGGGCGTGCAGATTCTGCGACGCGAAGCGGAGAACGTCGGCCTCAAGCCGCAGTTCTCGATTCTCGATGCGGACGACTGCTTCGGTCTGATCCAGGAGCAGCTCGGCACCACCGACAAGGCGATGATTCGCGGCGTGCAGACGGCCATCTCGCTGTGGAAGAACGGGCTGATCACGCCCGAGACGGCGCTCGCCGCGGCCGAGACGGCCGAGGAGCACCAGGCCGCGCTCGTCTACCGCAACTACATGGCGACACTGCAGGCCTATCAGGCGGTCGACTTCGACGACCTGATCCGCCTGCCCGCGGAACTCTTCGAGCGCGACGAGCAAGTGCGCGAGCGCTGGCAGAACAAGCTGCGCTACCTGCTCATCGACGAGTATCAGGACACCAACACCTGCCAGTACCTGCTGCTCAAGCTGCTCGCAGGCAAGCGCGCGGCCTTCACCGCGGTGGGCGACGACGACCAGGCCATCTACGGCTGGCGCGGCGCCACGCTCGAGAACCTCAAGCAGCTGCAGGTGGACTTCCCGACGCTCAAGGTCATCAAGCTCGAACAGAACTACCGCTCGACGTCGCGCATTCTGACGGCGGCGAACAACGTCATCGCGAAGAATCCGAAACTCTTCGAGAAGAAGCTGTGGAGCGAGCACGGTCTGGGCGATCCGATCACCGTGACCGCGATGAACGACGAGGAACACGAGGCCGAGTCGGTCGTCTTCCGGCTGTCGGCCCACAAGTTCGAGCGTCGCGCCGAGTTTCGCGATTACGCGATTCTCTATCGCGGCAACCATCAGGCCCGCATCTTCGAACAGGTATTGCGCCGCGAGCGCATTCCCTACGTGCTCTCGGGTGGCCAGTCATTCTTCGACAAGGCGGAAATCAAGGATCTGTGCGCCTATCTGCGCCTGCTCGCCAATCCGGATGACGACCCCGCATTCATCCGCGCCGTGACCACGCCGCGGCGCGGCGTGGGCAGCACCACGCTCGAAGTGCTCGGCGGCTTCGCGGGGCAGGCCAAGGTGTCGCTGTTCGAGGCCGTCTACATGGGCGCGGTCGAGGCGCGGCTGCAGCCGCGGCAGCTCGAGCCGCTGCGCGCGTTCTGCGACTTCATCCAGCGCATCGCGGCGCGCGCGGCCCGCGATCCGGCCAACGAAGTGATCGACGACCTCATGGAAGGCATTCACTACGAGGCGTATCTGTACGACACGTTCGACGAACGTCAGGCGCAGGCGCGCTGGACGACGGTGCTCGAATTCCTCGAATGGATGAAGCGCAAGGGCACGCGCAGCACAACGGACGCCGCCACCGGGCTCGACCCTCTCGACGACGCCGACGCGACCGACGACGACGGCAAGAGCCTGCTGGAGCTCACGCAGACCATCGCGCTGATGTCGATGCTCGAGGGCCGCGACGGCGACGATCCGGACGCCGTGCGTCTGTCCACGTTGCACGCGTCGAAGGGACTCGAGTACCCGCACGTCTTTCTCGTGGGCGTCGAGGAAGGCATCCTGCCGCACATCCGCGAGGACGAAGAGGTCACCGCCGAGAAGATCGAGGAGGAGCGGCGCTTGATGTACGTGGGCATCACGCGCGCGCAGCGCTCGCTGCAGTTGTCGTGGTGCAAGAAGCGCAAACGGGCCCGCGAGACGTATTCGTGCGAAGTATCGCGGTTCGTCGCCGAGATGCAACTGGACGACGCGCCGCCCCCGCCGCCGGAAGAAGCGCCCATGTCGCCCAAGGACCGGCTCGCCAGCCTCAAGGCGATGCTCGCGGGCGGCGGCAAGGCGCCGTCGACGTCGGGCGCGTGACCCCAGCGCCTTGACGTCGTAAACGAGTCGCCCCCCGCGAGCGGGGGGCTGGCTTGAGGTGCGGCGATGTCCGTACCGGGGCTGTCGGCGGCGGCAGGCACGCCGTGTACGCAATGCTTGCTGCTATTTGCCGCCGCCCGAAGACGTCTGGTCACATGCGGCCGCCGGACTCGATACTGCGACAACGCCCGTCAGACCGGCCAAACAAAGCAGGACGGCGACCCACAGTTTGCGCATAGGCTCTCCTCCACTCGTCAGGTGAAGTTTCACTATAGAAGCGCGTTCTATCGATGACAAAGACATCTTGACCATCGGCGCCGCGCAGGTGATAGTCGGTAAAAAACGGGCGAAACAATGCGCAAATTGCGTTGATTTCGATCCAATGCCCACACGTCCGACGCACGGCGATGCGTCCGGCACGCAGGCGCGCGGCACGTGTGCGGCACCGATCCTCAAGCCTAGTGGAGCGTGTGCGTGAGACTGCATATCCTGTCAGACCTGCATTTGTCCGTAGCCCCGATGGCCGTACCCGACGTCGACGCCGACGTCACCATTCTCGCCGGCGACATCAGCCGTCCGGCGCAAGCGATCGAGTGGGCGAAGCAGTTGCCTCGTCCCGTCATCTACGTTCCCGGAAATCACGAGTTCTATGGCGCGACGCTTGCCGGCACGCTCGCCGAGCTGCGCCGCCTCGTCGCGGGCACCCAGGTGCATCTGCTTGAGCGCGCGGCCGTGGTGATCGACGGCGTGCGCTTCGTGGGCACGACGTTGTGGACGGACTTCGCGCTGTACGACGCGCTGGGCAAGCACAACGAAGTGATCGAGGAATCGCGCAAGTTCGTGCGCGACTTCACGCGCATTCGCGTAGGCGACCCGGCAGCGCCATGGTCGGATCTGCCGTTCTTCTCGCCGGAGGATTCGGCAGCGCTGTGTCGCGAGAACGTCGCGTGGCTCGCGCGCGTGTTCGCCACGCCCCATGAGGGGCCGACGGTGGTCGTCACGCATCACGCCCCCACGCCGAGAAGCATCCATCCGCGCTTTGAGGGCTCGCTGGTCAATCCGGCGTTCATTTCGGATTTGACCTCGGTCGTCGAGCAGTCGGAGGCCGCCTTGTGGATCCACGGCCACACGCACGATTCGTTCGACTACAAGGTCGGGCGCACGCGCGTGCTGTGCAATCCGCGCGGCTATTGCTTCGAGGCACGCGTGGAGAACGCCAGCTTCGATCCGCAGCTGTGCGTGCGAGTATGAGCGCTGAGGGCTGACGCCGCGCGTGCGAGCCTGCGCGACGCCGCCCCCCGGGACGCCAAAAAGAAAAGCCCCGCCGAGGCGGGGATTTTCAGGGTGGCGATTGCGAAACGCTGCCGTTGCGCGCGCCGGTATTACTTCGCGGCGTTCACCATGTAATCGACGGCGGCCTTGACGTCGTCGTCCGAGGCATTCGCGGCGCCCCCCTTGGGCGGCATGGCGTTCAGACCCTTGAGCGCGGCGTTGTGCAGCGTGTCGATGCCGGTCTTGATGCGCGGCGCCCATGCGGCCTTGTCGCCGAACTTCGGCGCGTTCATGACGCCGGCGGCGTGGCAGGCCATGCAGACAGTGTCGTAGAGTTTCTTGCCGGCTTCGAGGTTGCTGCCCGCGCCCGCTGCGGCCGGTGCGGCCGTCTTGAGCGACGCCATGGCGGCGGCGGCGGCCGCGGCACTGCCGGCGTCGGCGCCCGAGGCGGGGGCCGGG